>NZ_JALJWP010000001.1:0-1425000 GCF_024169245.1 Pseudomonas koreensis | reverse complement strand
GATCTTTCGTCTCAACCGAGGCGCGCATTCTACAGCAGCCTCATTTGCTGTCAAGTGATTATTTTCAGAAGTTTTCGAAGAATTCTTCAACAACTTCAACCACTTGCGCTTCCGATCTCTCGTTAGCGGGAGGCGAATTCTACAGCGTTAATCGCTGCTGTCAACACCTCTTCTTCTCCGCTTTCGACCGAGAAGATCGAACCGTCAAAAGAGCCACACATCAGTGCTCCTTCAACTCCTTCCAGGCCTCGATAGTCTGAAGCAGGCCGCTGTCGAAAACTGCGTAACTCTTTGAATCTCAAGGAGTTTTCCGTTTCGACTGCGCCGGAAGTGGGGCGAATTATAGACCTCTGGAATCTGCCGTCAACCGTTAATTTCGCTTTTCTTTCAATAACTTGCGAATTGGCTAAAAAACAGTCAATCGACGGTTAGATCCAAGTCTTCTATATAGAAGAAAGACTCAAAGGACCCCTTCGTCCTTAAGCGCGGCGACTGCGCCCGCTCCCAGACCCAAGACTCGCTGCAGAACTTCCAGCGTGTGCTCCCCCAATAAAGGAGGCGCATGACGATACTCGACAGGCGTCTCCGACAACCGAATCGGACTGGCTACCTGAGGCACCCTCCCCGCCAAAGCATGGGGCAGCTCGATAGCCAGGCCGCGCGCCTTCACCTGGGGATCCTCAAACACTTGCGACAAATCATTGATCGGCCCACAAGGCACGCCCGCCTGTTCCAGTTGAGCAACCCACTCGGCCGTGGTCTTGAAGACCGTCGCCTGACGAATCAAAGGGATCAACGTTGCGCGATTCGCCACCCGCAGCTTGTTGGTCGCGAAGCGAGGATCGTCCGCCCACTGCGGCTGCCCAGCGACTTCGGCGAACTTGCGGAACTGTCCGTCATTACCCACGGTGAGGATGAAGTCGCCATCCGCTGTAGGAAAGTCCTGATAAGGCACGATGTTGGGATGCGCATTGCCCAGCCGCTTTGGGGCATTGCCCGTGGTCAGGTAGTTCATCGCCTGGTTGGCCAGACACGCAACTTGCACGTCCAGCAACGCCATATCGATGTGTTGGCCACCACCCTCGTGATCGCGATGAGCCAATGCCGCGAGAATCGCCACTGTCGAGTACAAGCCGGTGAGGATATCCGTCAGCGCCACGCCCACCTTCACCGGCCCGGCGCCTTCATCTCCTTCGGGACGGCCAGTCAGGCTCATCAAGCCGCCAAGCCCCTGGATCATGAAGTCATACCCTGCGCGCTTGGCGTAGGGGCCGGTCTGGCCGAAGCCGGTGATGGAGCAATAGATCAGACTCGGGTTGAGTGCCTTCAGCGACTCATAGTCCAGACCATACGCCGCCAGACCGCCAACCTTGAAGTTCTCGATCAGGATGTCCGACTTCGCCGCCAAGTCGCGCACCAGCTTCTGCCCTTCAGGACGCGTGAAGTCGATGGTCACCGATTGCTTGTTGCGGTTGGCCGAGAGGTAATAAGCCGCTTCCGACGTGTTCTCGCCGTAAGCGTCCTTGAGGAAGGGCGGCCCCCAGGCGCGAGTGTCGTCACCATTGCCCGGGCGTTCGACCTTGATCACCTCGGCGCCAAGGTCGGCGAGTATCTGCCCGGACCACGGCCCGGCCAACACGCGCGATAAATCCAGTACCCGTAGATGCGACAGCGCGCCCATGGTCCGCCCTCCTGTTAATAGAACGCCTGCAGACCGGTTTGCGCACGCCCGAGGATCAGCGCGTGAACGTCGTGGGTACCTTCATAGGTATTCACCACTTCCAGGTTGACCAGGTGACGGGCCACGCCGAACTCATCGGAGATACCATTGCCACCAAGCATGTCGCGCGCCATCCGCGCAATATCCAGCGACTTGCCGCAGGAGTTGCGCTTCATGATCGAAGTGATTTCAACGGCAGCTGTGCCTTCGTCCTTCATCCGCCCAAGACGCAGGCAGCCCTGCAGCGCCAGAGTGATCTCGGTCTGCATGTCGGCGAGTTTCTTCTGCACCAGTTGCGTCGCGGCCAATGGGCGGCCGAATTGCTGACGGTCCAGAGTGTATTGGCGCGCGGTGTGCCAGCAGAACTCGGCCGCGCCCAGCGCGCCCCAGGAAATGCCGTAGCGTGCGGAGTTGAGACAGGTGAACGGACCTTTCAGGCCACGGACATCCGGGAAGATGTTTTCTTCAGGCACGAACACGTTGTCCATGACGATCTCGCCAGTGATAGAAGCACGCAGGCCGACCTTGCCGTGGATCGCCGGAGCGCTCAGACCTTTCCAGCCTTTTTCCAAGACGAAGCCACGGATATCGCCAGCATCGTCCTTGGCCCAGACCACAAATACGTCAGCGATCGGGCTGTTGGTGATCCACATCTTCGCGCCGGTCAGGCTGTAGCCGCCATCGACTTTGCGCGCCCGGCTAATCATCGCGCCCGGGTCGGAACCATGGTTCGGCTCGGTCAAACCAAAGCAACCGATCCATTCGCCCGAGGCCAGTTTCGGCAGATACTTCTGTTTCTGTGCTTCGGTGCCAAATTCGTTAATCGGCACCATCACCAGCGAGGACTGCACACTCATCATCGAGCGATACCCAGAGTCGACGCGCTCGACCTCACGGGCAATCAGGCCGTAGCTGACATAGTTCAAACCGCTGCCACCGTACTGCTCGGGGATGGTCGCGCCGAGCAGGCCGACTTCACCCATCTCGCGGAAGATTGCCGGGTCGGTCTTCTCATGACGGAAAGCTTCCAGTACACGCGGCGCCAGGCTCTGTTGAGCGAACTGCGCGGCGGTGTCGCGGATCATCCGCTCCTCTTCGGTGAGCTGTTGATCCAGCAGCAGGGGATCGATCCAGTTGAAGCTAGCTTTACCGCCCATGAGTGTGCCCTCGCAATCGGGTGAATTAAACGTGGCATTGATCCTAGGCGCGGTTCGCGGTCGGGGCAAACGAGGATTTCGCATTCTGTTGTGCTAATTTCTCACTCCGTATCGTCGCGAATAGCCTTTTATGCGGCGCATTAGTGAGGTTGTCGTACATGCGCAGGAAGATACCCAGCACCACCGCCCTGATCAGTTTCGAAGCTGCCGCCCGCCACGAGAGCTTTACCCGTGCAGCTGAAGAGCTGTCGCTCACCCAAGGCGCCATTTGCCGACAGATCGCCAGCCTTGAAGACTTCCTCAGCGTGGAACTGTTCCGACGTTCGCGACGGGGAGTGAAACTGACCGAGGCGGGACTTTCCTACAGCCGTCGAGTGGCGACTCAACTCGATGCAGTGGAACGCGACACCCTTTCGGTAATGGGCCAGCAAGGCACCAATGTGATCGAACTCGCGGTCGTCCCGACTTTCGGCACGCAATGGCTACTGCCACGGCTCAAGGATTTCCAGCTCAAGCACCCGGAAGTGACCGTCAACCTGACCAACCGCACCCGGCCATTCCTGTTTGCCGACACCGAATTCGATGCCGCGATTTACTTCGGCGATGCCGATTGGTCGGGCACCGAATCCCACAGATTGATGGGTGAGAATCCGATGCCGGTGTGCAGCCCCGCCCTACTCGGCAATTGCAGACAGCTGACAGCCGCTGCCATCGCCGAACTACCGCTGCTGCAGCAAACCACCCGACCTTACGCCTGGCGCCAATGGTTCAACTCGCAGCAGTTGAATATCCCTCGCGACATGACAGGTCCACGCTACGAGCTATTCTCCATGCTTGCCCAGGCAGCCATGCACGACATGGGCGTCGCGCTGATTCCGCCGTTTCTGATTCAGCGCGAGCTGGCCGAGAAACGCTTGGTGGCTGCCAACCCTCAAGCGCTTTCCAGCATCAAGGCCTATTACCTGATGATTCCGGAGCGAAAGGTCGAATCAGCATCGCTAAAGGCATTTCGTGACTGGCTGGTAAATCAGGCACGAAGCTACAGCCCAGAAGAATAAAGGCTCTCGGCAATACTTAACCCCGTAGTCAGAAAATTGAAAACCCTACAGATATAACTATTTGTCGCTTTTCCGCAGACTGTATCCGAAAGTCGTACAGACGTCCCACAAGCTGCCAAACACGTGGCTTTCAGCCTCTAATGGCGACTCATTGCTGCCTATTCACGCCACCGATGCGAATTTTTTTCAAATTCAGCCAGAATCCTTGCAGGGCACGGCCTGCAAGGGGTTCAACTGGCCATCTGCGACATTCGGTCACGGCATGACTTGTAGTTAATTTTCCGTCACCCGTCATAATCCCTTGAAGGGCATAAAGTTCGCCTGCAAAATGCCGCGCCCCGCCCTGATTCGGCGGGATCGTGCTGATCGGCCGCCCCAGTCGCACCATCCGTAGTGCATGGGTTTACTCAATAAGATCACGCAGGAGATTTGACGTGCACATTGGTGTTCCTCTCGAAACCCAGACCGGTGAAACACGGGTTGCTGCAACCCCGGAAACCATCAAGAAGCTGATCGGCCAAGGCCATAAGGTCACTGTGCAAAGCGGCGCCGGCATCAAAGCCAGTGTCGTCGACAGTGCCTATGAAGCGGCCGGCGCGAGCATTGGCGGCGCCAATGACGCGTTTGGCGCCGAGCTGATTCTCAAAGTGGTCGCGCCAAGCGATGCCGAACTGACGCTGATCAAGCGCGGTACGGTGCTGGTGGGCATGCTCAATCCGTTCAACAACGAGACCATCGCGAAGATGGCCGAGTGCGGCATTACCGCGTTCGCCCTCGAAGCGGCGCCGCGCACCTCGCGGGCGCAGAGTCTTGATGTGTTGTCGTCGCAAGCGAACATCGCCGGTTATAAAGCGGTGTTACTCGCCGCTCACTATTACCCACGTTTCATGCCGATGCTGATGACCGCTGCGGGCACCGTGAAAGCGGCGCGCGTGCTGATTCTCGGCGCGGGCGTGGCCGGTCTGCAGGCGATTGCCACGGCGAAACGTCTGGGCGCGGTGATCGAAGCCTCCGACGTGCGCCCTGCGGTGAAGGAACAGATCGAGTCCCTCGGTGCCAAGTTCGTCGACGTGCCGTACGAGACCGATGAAGAGCGCGAATGCGCAGTCGGTGTCGGCGGTTACGCGCGGCCGATGCCGGCGAGCTGGATGCAGCGTCAGGCCCAGGCCGTGCACGAGCGCGCCAAGCAGGCTGATATCGTCATCACCACTGCGCTGATTCCGGGCCGCAAGGCGCCGACGCTGTTGAGTGCAGATACCGTGGCGCAGATGAAACCGGGTTCGGTGGTCATCGATCTCGCCGCCGCTCAGGGTGGCAACTGCCCGCTGACCGTTGCCGATCAGGTCGTTGTGGAAAACGGCGTAACCATCGTTGGCCCGACCAACCTCGCCGGTGAAGTCGCTGCCGATGCTTCGGCGCTGTATGCGCGCAACCTGCTGGACTTCCTCAAGCTGGTATTCACCAAGGAAGGCCAGTTCGACGTCAACCTCGAAGACGATATCGTCGCCGCGTGCCTGATGTGCCGCGACGGCCAAGTCATCCGCAAAAACGCCTAAGCAGGGATTCAGACGATGGAAGAGCTTATCTCCCCCGGTATCTACAACCTGATCATCTTCGTGCTGGCGATTTATGTCGGTTACCACGTGGTCTGGAACGTGACGCCTGCGCTGCACACACCGTTGATGGCGGTGACCAACGCGATTTCGGCGATCGTGATCGTCGGCGCCATGCTCGCCGCCGCACTGACCGTCACGCCGCTGGGCAAAACCATGGGCACCCTCGCCGTGGCACTGGCTGCGGTCAATGTCTTCGGTGGTTTTCTGGTCACCCGCCGCATGCTTGAGATGTTCAAGAAGAAAGCCCCGAAAGCAAAAGAAGAGGCGCTGAAGTAATGAGCATGAATCTCGTCACGACGCTCTATCTGATCGCGTCGATCTGCTTTATCCAGGCCCTCAAAGGCCTGTCGCACCCGACCACTTCGCGGCGCGGCAACCTGTTCGGCATGCTCGGCATGGCGTTGGCCATCCTGACCACCGTCGGCCTCATCTATAAGCTCGGGGCTGAGCTGGCCACGGCCGGTATCGGTTACGTCATCGTTGGTTTGCTGGTCGGCGGCACCGCCGGCTCGATCATGGCCAAGCGCGTCGAGATGACCAAGATGCCGGAACTGGTAGCGTTCATGCACAGCATGATCGGCCTCGCGGCGGTGTTCATCGCCATCGCGGCGGTGGTTGAGCCGCAGTCGTTGGGTATCGTTAAACAGCTGGGCGATGCGATCCCGGCGGGCAACCGTCTGGAGCTGTTCCTCGGTGCCGCCATCGGTGCAATCACCTTCTCCGGTTCAGTGATTGCGTTCGGCAAACTCTCGGGCAAGTACAAGTTCCGCCTGTTCCAGGGCGCACCGGTACAGTTCGCCGGTCAGCACAAGCTCAATGCGGTGCTGGGTCTGGCTACGCTGGTTCTTGGCCTGACCTTCATGTTCACCGGCAACCTCACTGCATTCGCGCTGATGCTGGCGCTGGCCTTCGTGATGGGCGTGCTGATCATCATCCCGATCGGTGGCGCCGACATGCCAGTGGTGGTGTCGATGCTCAACAGCTATTCCGGCTGGGCGGCGGCGGGGATCGGTTTCTCGCTGAACAACTCGATGCTGATCATTGCCGGCTCGCTGGTGGGTTCGAGCGGTGCGATCCTCTCGTACATCATGTGCAAGGCGATGAACCGTTCCTTCTTCAATGTACTGCTCGGCGGTTTCGGCAATACGGCAGATGCAGGCCCTGCTGGTGCGAAGGAAGCCCGTCCGGTCAAATCCGGTTCGGCTGATGACGCAACCTTCCTGCTGACCAACGCCGACACTGTGATCATCGTGCCGGGTTACGGTCTGGCGGTAGCGCGTGCTCAACATGCGCTGAAGGAGCTGACCGAGAAGCTGACCCACCGTGGCGTGACCGTGAAGTACGCAATCCACCCGGTAGCGGGTCGGATGCCGGGGCATATGAACGTCCTGCTCGCCGAGGCCGAAGTGCCTTACGATCAGGTGTTCGAGATGGAAGACATCAACTCCGAGTTCGGCCAGGCCGACGTGGTGCTGGTGCTCGGTGCGAACGACGTGGTCAACCCGGCGGCGAAGAACGATCCGAAGTCGCCGATTGCCGGCATGCCGATTCTCGAAGCGTTCAAGGCCAAGACCATCATCGTCAACAAGCGCTCGATGGCCAGCGGTTATGCGGGCCTGGACAATGAGCTGTTCTATCTGGACAAGACCATGATGGTCTTCGGCGATGCGAAGAAGGTCATCGAAGACATGGTCAAAGCGGTCGAGTAATTCGTCGCTGCAATAACGAACGCCCCGACTTGTCGGGGCGTTTTTGTTTGCACCGGATGGCGGACAATTTGCCGCGTTGTTGCAGATCCGGTAACGGTGTTTTACTTCAAACCCGCGAAATAGAGGCCTCGTTTGCGACCTTGGTAGCGGGACAGGCGCCGGCCAAATTCACTAGACTGCGCATCCTGCTACTCGTTGCCCGAGATAATCATCCATGTACCGTGACCGTATTCGCCTGCCTTCGTTGTTGGATAAAGTGATGAGCGCTGCCGACGCCGCTGCTCTGATTGAGGACGGCATGACCGTCGGCATGAGCGGTTTCACCCGCGCCGGCGAAGCCAAGGCCGTTCCCCACGCACTGGCCGAGCGGGCCAAGGTCACGCCGCTGAAGATCAGCCTGATGACCGGCGCCAGCCTGGGCAACGACCTCGACAAGCAACTCACCGAGGCCGGCGTGCTGTCGCGGCGCATGCCGTTTCAGGTCGACAGCACGTTGCGCAAGGCAATCAACGCCGGCGAAGTGATGTTCATCGACCAGCATCTCTCGGAAACGGTCGAGCAGTTGCGCAACCAGCAATTGAAGCTGCCGGACATCGCCGTCATCGAGGCAGTCGCCATCACCGAGCAAGGCCATATCGTGCCGACCACGTCGGTAGGCAACTCGGCCAGCTTCGCGATCTTCGCCAAACAAGTGATCGTCGAGATCAACCTGGCGCACAACGCCAACCTCGAGGGCCTGCATGACATCTATATCCCGACGTATCGCCCGACGCGGACGCCAATTCCGCTGGTAAAAGTCGATGATCGCATCGGCAGCACGGCAATTCCGATTCCGCCGGAGAAGATCGTTGCGATTGTCATCACTCAGCAGTCGGACTCGCCGTCCACGGTGTCAGTACCGGATGTCGACACTAATGCGATCGCTGAGCACTTGATTACCTTCTTCAAGCAGGAGGTCGCGGCCGGGCGCATGACCAACAAGCTCGGCCCGCTGCAGGCCGGGATCGGCAATATCGCCAACGCGGTGATGTGTGGCTTGATCGACTCGCCGTTCGAAGACCTGACCATGTACTCCGAGGTGCTGCAGGACTCGACCTTCGACCTGATCGATGCCGGCAAGCTGAGCTTCGCCTCGGGCAGCTCGATCACCCTGTCCGAGCGGCGCAACAGTGATGTGTTCGGCAACCTGGAGAAATACAAGGACAAACTGATCCTGCGCCCGCAGGAGATTTCCAATCACCCGGAAGTGGTGCGACGCCTGGGTATTATCGGCATCAACACTGCGCTGGAGTTCGACATCTACGGCAACGTCAACTCTACCCATGTCTGCGGTACGCGGATGATGAACGGCATCGGCGGCTCCGGCGATTTTGCGCGCAATGCGCACTTGGCGGTATTCGTGACCAAGTCGATCGCCAAGGGTGGCGCTATTTCCAGTGTGGTTCCGATGGTCAGCCACGTCGACCATACCGAGCATGACGTCGACATTCTGGTGACCGAGGTCGGGCTCGCCGATTTACGCGGCCTGGCGCCACGGGAGCGTGCGCGGGTGATCATCGACAACTGCGTGCATCCGGACTTTCGCCAGGCACTGAATGATTACTTCAGCGCGGCTTGCGCAATTGGCGGTCATACCCCGCATATTCTGCGCGAAGCACTGAGCTGGCATATGAAGCTGGAAGAAACCGGGCGCATGCTTGCGGTGTAACTCATACAGATAATCACCGATGTAAACACAGTTTGCATCGGCGGGTATCTGCAAGGCGCCGGATCGACAAAAACTGTACTGCTGTACCGGTCATTTCCTACAGGAAATCCTTACTTACAACCGATTTACGAGGCGAAATGCACCAATCAAGTGCAGACAGGTACAGTTTGCCCGATTTCGACCCGTACACCATTCATAAACAGTTAACTGGTCACTCACAATACAGGTGAACTGTATCTACAGAGGCTAGGCAAACGAGAGGATCATGGGCACCAGTCAAACCACTACCTGATCCCGCCACAAGCGGAAGGATGTCAACCATGGAACGTACACTCAGTTCCGAACTGTTCTTCGAAGACAAAGCTGTAAACACCCAGGCTTCCCTGCCTCTGCGCGTTATCGCCAACCTGATGCTGTGGCAGCGCCGCATCTCCAGCCGCCATCAACTGGCCCGTCTGGATTCGCGTCTACTGGCTGACGCCGGTATCAGCGAAGCACAACGCTACGAAGAGCTGAGCAAGCCGTTCTGGCGCTAAGCAGCGTCGCTGGCTCTGGTCGTCAGACCCACCGCCAGCAACCCGAATTGCACAAACAGAACCCGTCGTGGGAAACCTCGACGGGTTTTGTCGTTTAAGGGGCCACAAACGCCCTAAACCGCATAACTCTACGATGACCGGTACAATTTACAAAATCATCAAAAACAACCAGTACAGCTATCCAGAACCGTTCGAGCTCAGTGGCCACCACTGGGCGAACCGCATTTGGCAGCCTAATATCCATGGAGAACGTGGCGAACGTTGCGCAACAGGCGTCTGACTCCTCAGATACCGAGCCACCTCTCACTACGGTTTATCCAAAGGAGTTACATCATGATCCGTCTTCGTCTGCTCAGTGCCGCCGCCCTGCTGGCCGTGGCTGCCAACGCCAGCGCTACCAGCTTCATCGTCACCACCGACTCGATTGTCGGCGCGCTGAAAGCTTCATCCGACGCCACTTCCGATGTGACCTCCTCGTTCCGTGACGACAAGATCGTACTTGCCGCCCGTGACGACGCCGCCAGCTTCGTGGCCAGCGAAGGTGATATCCGTGGTGTGAAACTGGAAAGCGCGCTGGATCACATCCGCCATCAGGTGCCACAACTCAATGCCACCGACGCTCAATTGGCTCAAGCGATTCTGACCCTCTGATCGCCGGCTGCATTGCGGGACACGGCAGCCGTGTCCCGATGTTTCAACGCTGGCTCTGGTCCGGGCATTTGCGCTAGCCTTCAGGCTCGTTAACAGTTGTCGAGTCCCATGCGCTTTCTTCCAAATCTGCTCATCTGTTCTGCTTTATTCACTGCCTGCTGGGCGATGTCTGCCAACGCCTTCGATGCTTTCAATGCTTCGACCCAAGGCACGGTCGTCAGTGGTTACGCCACCAGCATGGTGTCTTCTGCGCCGTTCGACCGTAAACTGCTGCTCGCCGCCCATGACGACGCGGCCGCCTTCGTCGCCAGTGACGGTGAATGGCGAGGGGCACGGCTGGAATCGGCGCTGCATTACCTGCGCAAAACCCGGCCGAAACTTCATGCCAGCGACCTTGAACTGGCAGAGGCAATTCTCGTCCAATAGTTATCCTTTTCCTTCCGGAGTCGTTCCATGCGTAGCCCGCTGATTGCTGCCGCCCTTGGCCTGTTTGTGTTGGCCGACATGGCCCAGGCGCACACCCTGGTAGCCACCAGTAACATCATCGTTCGTGCCTCCCAGCGCACCATCGATTTCACCTCCGATACCACCACGTCGATTCGCGATTCGAAAATCATCCGCGAGGCCCACGACGACGCCGCCAGTTTCGTCGCCAGCAACGGCGACATCCGTGGCGCGCACCTCGAAGCTGCCCTTAACACCTTGCGTACTCGCGTGCCGGAAGCCCGCGACGCCAGCGATCAGGTACTCGCCGAAGCCATCCTCGCACTGTGAGGTCCGTTGGCGCCTGGCTGCTGGCCGGGGCGTTGTTGCTGCTTGGCAACAGCGCCCACGCCAGCCTGCAATTGCGGCTCAAGACCGACGGTCTGAGCCCGGCTCAACAACAGGCCAGTCAGGCGCTGATCGATGAGGCCATGCAGAAGCTGCCGCCGAGTTTCATCGAGCGGCTGGATCGGCGCATTAATGTCGGCTGGACCGACGACATGCCTGCCAACGCGTACGGGCAGGCGACGCTGGTTGCCGAGCTCGATCTGAATCGCAAGCTGCTCGCCGGTCTCACCGACGGCAGCGCGGCCAAAGAAAAAACCAATCGCCCCCACGGCACTGTGCGCCAGGAACTGCTGGCCACGGTGCTGCACGAAATCACTCATATCTACGACCGCGCGCGTTTATGGCCTACTGCCGAACGCACGTTGATCCAACGCTGCACCCGACGCTTCAACAGTGCCGGGCTGATTGGCATACCCGACGAGTGTCGCGGGCAGAATGGTCGGCGCTTCACCCTCAGCGACGACCCGCGCCTGCTCGATCTGGCCGGGTGGCAGCAATACGTCGGCCGCCGTGGCGAGCGTGAACAACAAAACCGCCAGATCGCCCGCAGCCCGGACCTTTACGAAATTTCCAGCCCCAAGGAATTCGTAGCGGTCAACATGGAGTACTTCCTCCTCGACCCGAGCTACGCCTGCCGCCGCCCGGCGCTGTATCGCTACTACAAGGAACATTTCGGTTGGGCGCCCCCCGCGCAGGACACCTGCAGCAAGAGTTTCGCCTTTCTCAATGCGGGCAATGACTTCGCCAAGCAGCCTCTGGGGCAAGTCGATCCGGAACGGGTCTACGCTGTCGATTACCTGCTGGCCGAGGCCAACCAGAACTGGGTGAGCCGCTGGGGCCACAGCATGTTGCGTTTGGTGATCTGCGCCCCCGGTCGTCCGCGCGGCCCTGATTGCCGTCTCGACCTCGATCAGCACCTGGTCCTGTCCTATCGCGCCTTCGTTGGCGACGTGCAGCTGTCGAGCTGGGACGGACTGGTCGGCAAATACCCGTCGCGGCTGTTCGTGCTGCCGCTGGCGCAAGTGATCGACGAATACACCAAGACCGAGCTTCGCAGCCTCGCTTCGGTGCCGCTGAACCTGTCTCGCGAGGAAATCGAAGGCGTCGTCGAACATGCCGCCGAGATGCACTGGAGCTACGACGGCAACTACTTCTTCCTCTCCAACAACTGCGCGGTCGAAGGCTTGAAACTGTTGCGCAGCGGCAGCAATAACAACCAGCTCGTCGGCCTCGACAGCATCATGCCCAACGGTTTGCTGGAAGTGCTCAAGGGCCGGGGCCTGGCCGATACCAGCGTGCTCGACGATCCGAAAGAAGCCTTGCGTCTGGGTTATCGCTTCGACTCGTTCCGCGATCGCTATCAGGCGATGTTCGATGTGCTGAAGAAGCAGCTGCCAATCAAGCAGACCACTGTCGAAGAATGGCTGTCACTCAGCGCTGAACAACGCCGCGAATGGTTCGATCGCGCCGACCTGCGCACCAGTGCGGCGCTGTTGCTGCTCGAGCAAGCCAGTTTCCGCCGGCAGTTGCTGCTGGCCCAGGACGAGGTCAAACAACGCTACCTCGGCGCCCGCGAGCTGGAAAACGGCGGCATGGACAAGGCCAACGCGACCTTGCAGGAGATCCTCGCCAACAGTGGTTTCCTCAGCCGCCCGGCGGAACTGCTCGACTCCAAGGGTTACGGACTGCCCCAGCCGAGCGAGTTTGGCCGACTGGAAGCGGAAAGCAGCCAGCGGCAGAAGAAGCTGCTGGCCCTGTCCGGCGATCTCGATACCGAGGTGCGCAAGCTGCTTGAACCCAAGCGGGCGGCCGAGATTGCCGCCAGCGAGGCCAACGTCAAGCAGATTGGCGAGCATTTGCGCAAACTGCACAAGGCTTCGGGCGGACTGCAATTGCCCTGAGCACAAAAAAAGGCTTCAGAACGTCTGTTCTGGAGCCTTTTTTTATTCCCTTCGGCTTTAACCGCGAGCGTTGCGCACGCCTTGCGACAGCGCTGAACACAGACTCAACACGCCATCGATCGCCTGCTCAGGCGTATCGGCGCTGGCGATGTGATCGATCAATGCTGACCCCACCACCACACCGTCGGCAAGACGCGCGATGGCAGCAGCCTGCTCCGGCGTACGGATACCAAAACCGATACTGATCGGCAGATCGGTATGCCGACGCAGACGCGCAACTGCTTCTTCCACATGTTCCAGGGTCGCCGCACCGGCGCCAGTGACACCGGCCACCGACACGTAATAGACAAAACCGGAGCTGCCGTTCAGCACGCGCGGCAAACGCGCGTCATCGGTGGTCGGCGTGGTCAGGCGGATGAAGTCCAGACCGGCAGCCTGCGCCGGGTCGCACAGTTCTTCGTTGTGCTCTGGCGGCATGTCGACCACGATCAAGCCATCGACGCCAGCCTCTTTGGCGTCGGCAATAAAGCGCGGCACGCCGTACATGTGAATCGGGTTGAAATAGCCCATCAATACCAACGGCGTGTCGCTGTTCCCTTCACGGAACTCGCGAACCATTTGCAGGGTTTTCGCCAGATTCTGTTTGGCGCCCAGGGCGCGAATGTTGGCCAACTGAATCGCCGGGCCATCGGCCATCGGATCGGTGAACGGCATGCCCAGTTCGATCACGTCGGCACCCGCCGCCGGCAAGCCTTTGAGAATTGCCAGCGAAGTGTCGTAGTCAGGATCACCGGCGGTGACAAAGGTCACCAGCGCGGCGCGGTTCTGTTGCTTGAGGTCGGCAAAGCGGGTTTGCAGGCGGCTCATCAGTGTTTCTCCTGCTGCGACTGTTGCATATGGTGCATCACGGTTTGCATATCCTTGTCGCCACGACCCGAGAGGTTGACCACCATCAGGTGATCCTTCGGCAGCTGCGGTGCGCGTTTGAACACTTCGGCCAGGGCGTGGGCGCTTTCCAGCGCAGGGATGATCCCTTCCAGACGGCAGCATTTGTGGAACGCCTCAAGGGCTTCGTCGTCAGTCACCGAGGTGTACTGGACGCGGCCGATGTCGTGCAACCACGCGTGTTCAGGGCCGATACCCGGATAGTCGAGGCCGGCGGAGATCGAGTGGGCGTCGATGATCTGACCATCGTCGTCCTGCAGCAGGAAGGTGCGGTTACCGTGCAGCACACCCGGCACGCCGCCGTTGAGGCTGGCCGCATGCTTGCCGGTTTCGATGCCGTAACCGGCCGCTTCGACGCCGATGATTTCCACGCTCTGGTCGTCGAGGAACGGGTGGAACAGGCCCATGGCGTTGGAGCCACCACCGATGCACGCCACCAGACTGTCCGGCAGACGACCTTCCTGAGCCTGCAACTGATCGCGGGTTTCCTTGCCGATGACGGCCTGGAAGTCGCGGACCATTGCTGGATAAGGGTGTGGGCCGGCCACGGTGCCGATCAGGTAGAAGGTGTTGTCGACGTTGGTCACCCAGTCCCGCAGGGCTTCGTTCATCGCGTCTTTCAGGGTGCCGGTGCCGGCCACTACCGGGATCACTTCAGCGCCCAACAGCTTCATGCGGAAGACGTTGGCCTGCTGACGTTCGATGTCGGTGGTGCCCATGTAGATCACGCAGTCCAGACCGAAACGCGCAGCGACAGTGGCCGTGGCCACGCCGTGCATGCCGGCACCGGTCTCGGCGATGATGCGCTTCTTGCCCATGCGCCGCGCCAGCAGGATCTGGCCGATGCAGTTGTTGATCTTGTGCGCGCCGGTGTGGTTCAGCTCTTCACGCTTGAGATAGATCTTCGCGCCACCGCAGAACTCGGTCAGGCGTTCGGCGAAATACAGCGGGCTCGGACGTCCGACGTAGTCGCGCTGGAAGTAGGCCAATTCTTCTGTGAAGGCCGGATCTTCCTTGGCCGCTTCGTACTCGCGGGCCAGGTCGAGGATCAACGGCATCAGGGTTTCCGCGACATAACGGCCACCGAACGCACCGAACAGGCCGTTGGCGTCAGGGCCGTTACGCAGATCAGAGGTGTTCGAAGTCTGGGTCATGGGTCGCTCCAGGTGAATTCGGTGAGAAGACAATGACGTCCACTCTACCCCTGACGTTCTGGACTGAAAACCGATAAGATCGCCACAACCTGTCAGGAAAACTCACAGATACCATGAGCCACGACCTTCCCCCGCTTAACGCCTTGCGCGCGTTCGAGGCCACCGCCCGCCTGAGTAGCGTCAGTCAGGCTGCCGAGCAGTTGCATGTCACCCACGGCGCAGTCAGCCGCCAGCTCAAGGTGCTCGAAGAGCATCTCGGCGTGAGCCTGTTCGTCAAGGACGGACGTGGCTTGAAACTCACAGATGCCGGCGTGCGCCTGCGTGATGCCAGCGGTGAGGCGTTCGATCGGTTGCGCAGTGTTTGTGCGGAATTGACCCAAAACACTGCCGATGCGCCGTTCGTGCTCGGGTGTTCGGGGAGCCTGTTGGCGCGCTGGTTTATTCCGCGCTTGGGTCGGCTGAATGCCGATCTGCCGGATTTGCGTTTGCACCTGTCTGCCGGTGAAGGCGATCTCGATCCTCGACGCCCGGGACTGGATGCCTTGTTACTGTTCGCCGAGCCGCCGTGGCCGGCCGACATGCAAGTCTATGAACTCGCAGCGGAGCGCATCGGCCCGGTCATGAGCCCGTTGTTCAGCGGTTATCGAAAGCTGCAAACCGCTCCGGCCGCAAAACTGCTCGACGAACCGTTGCTGCACACCACTTCTCGCCCGCAGGCCTGGCCCAGTTGGGCGCAGCAGTACGGCCTCGACGCCAAGGCGTTGAAGCTCGGGCAAGGATTCGAGCATTTGTATTATTTGCTGGAAGCAGCTGTTGCAGGTCTCGGCGTAGCGATCGCGCCGGAGCCGTTGGTAATCGAAGATCTGAAGGCGGGTCGCCTGGTTGCGCCGTGGGGCTTCTGCGAAACCCCGGCGCAACTGGCGTTGTGGCTACCCAAGCGCGCCGCAGACGGGCGCGCCCGGCAACTGGCGCAGTGGCTCAAAAACGAGCTGCGCCAGCCTGATCACTCGCCGCGTTTGAACAAAAAGTAGGCAGCGAGCAGACCAATTGCACCAACAGCCACGCCGGCTGTGGTCCATGGGTGTTCCTGCGCGTAGTCACGAGTGGCAATGCCGGTCTCGCGGGTTTTCACTTTGACTTCTTCGTACGCGTCGCTGAGCAGATGACGGGAATGTTTCAGTGCACTTTCGGCATTGCTTTTCAGCGCCTTGAGGGTCTTGCGCGACTCGTCCGAAGCATCGTCTTTCAAGCTTTCCAACGATTTGAGCAGACTCTCGATCTCGGCTTCCATGCTTTGCAACGAGGCTTTACGTAAAGAGGTGTTGGCCATGGTGGCTCTCCTGCATTGGTGATGAGTGGCGTGTGTTGGTTGGGACTTCAGCACTTCGAGAAAGTGCAGAAATTCTGAACTTCGGCAGCGCAGCGGCGCCGAAATCAACAGTGCAATTGCCTGCCAGGTTCAATTTCACACGCCATTCCAACCCAAGGAGATCGCCATGAGTGACCATCACACGTACAAGAAAGTCGAGCTGGTCGGTTCGTCCACCACCAGCATTGAAGACGCAATCAACAATGCGCTGGCCGAAGCCAACAAAACCCTGCGCAATCTGGAATGGTTCGAAGTGACCGAAACCCGTGGCCACATCGAAAACGGCCAGGTGGCGCATTTTCAGGTAACGCTGAAGGTGGGCTTCAAGATTGTCGCCAGTTGAGTTTGATCCAGTCTTCTGAACTTGCGCGCTGGCCGAGTGCCATAGGGAATGGCAAAGCGCTACAAGGTGAGCGCATCGGGTGGATGACCCGATGCCCGCCTCTTTCAATCCGACCAGGGAGTGCGACCGATGAAGAAGTTCATGTTGGCAGTAGGTTTGTTGAGCCTTGCGGGTGGTGCGTTTGCAGCCGGCAAGCCCTGTGAAGAGCTGAAAAGTGAAATCGCAGCGAAGCTCGACGCCAAAGGCGTTTCCGGTTATTCGCTGGAAGTTGTCGACAAGGGTGCGGCGGCTGATGGCGAAGTAGTAGGCACCTGCGAAGGTGGCAGCAAGGAAATCGTCTACAAGCGCGGTTGATCGCGCCTGAAATACAAAAGCCGACGTGGATGCGTCGGCTTTTTTTTGGGCGATGATTTTCCCTGTAGGAGCTGCGGCACGCTGCGATCTTTTGATCTTGATTTCAAATCACGATCAAGAGATCGCAGCCTCGTTTCACTCGACAGCTCCTACAAGGGTGCGCGTTATCCCTTCATGACTTGCGCAAGCAGTTCGTAGGAATGGATGCGATCGGCGTGCTCATACAAATCACTGGTGAAAATCAGCTCGTCCGCCTGGGTTTGCTCGATCAGCACTTCAAGCTTGGCGCGGATCTTCTGTGGGCCGCCGACCATGGCAAGACCAAGGAAATCGCCCACCGCTTCACGCTCATGGGGCAGCCACAGGCCGTCCATGGTTTTCACCGGCGGACGCTGCACCAGACTCTGCCCACGCATCAGGGCAAGAATGCGCTGGTACACCGACGTGGCCAGATAATCGGCTTGCTCATCGGTATCAGCGGCCACCAGCGGCACGCCGAGCATCACGTAGGGCTTGTCGAGCACCGCCGACGGCTTGAAGTGATTGCGGTAGATGCGAATCGCCTCGTGCATGAAGCGCGGCGCGAAGTGCGAGGCGAAGGCATAAGGCAAGCCCCGCTCACCTGCCAGCTGTGCACTGAACAGACTCGAACCGAGCAGCCAGACAGGCACATTGGTGCCGGTGCCGGGCATGGCGATCACCCGTTGTTCCGGGGTGCGCGGGCCGAGATAGCGCATCAGTTCGGCGACATCTTCAGGGAAGTCATCAGCGCTGCCGGAGCGTTCGCGGCGCAAGGCGCGGGCGGTCATCTGGTCGGAGCCCGGCGCACGGCCCAGTCCCAGGTCGATCCGTCCCGGGTACAGGCTCTCAAGGGTGCCGAACTGCTCGGCAATCACCAGCGGCGCATGGTTAGGCAGCATCACCCCGCCGGAACCCACACGGATCGTCGAAGTGCCACCGGCCAGATAGCCGAGCAAGACCGAGGTGGCGGAACTGGCGATGCCGTCCATGTTGTGGTGTTCGGCAACCCAAAAGCGTGTGTAGCCGAATTTCTCGGCATGTTGCGCCAGGTCCAGCGAGTTGCGCAGCGATTGCGCCGCGCTGCCGTTTTCGCGCACCGGCACCAGGTCGAGGGTGGAAAATTTAACGTCGGACAGTTTTTTCATGAGCCTGCATCTCCGGGTGGGGAGGCAGGTTTTTCTTGCGAACGAAAACCTGCCAAATCCATAAGCGTGTTTTATGGAATGAGGGCATATACCCGAGATTCAATAGTAGCGACGAAATTTCCTACTAAAAAAGTCAACGATTCAGCCAGGCTGAACTTTGTTCCGCCGTCTATCCTCAGAAGCCTTGCTAGTAAAAACCGCGAAGGCGCGGCGTTCCGCGCCACATTTGAGGAGGCAGACATGGCTATCGTGAAAAAGGCATCGGCGCATTGGGAAGGCGACCTGAAAACCGGTCTCGGCTCGATCTCCACCGAAACCGGCGTACTCCGGGAAGCGCCGTACGGCTTCAAGGCACGCTTTGAAGGCGGCAAGGGCACCAACCCGGAAGAACTGATCGGCGCGGCCCACGCCGGCTGCTTCTCCATGGCGTTTTCGATGATTCTCGGCGATGCCGGCCTGAAGGCAGACAGCATCGACACCAACGCCGAAGTCACCCTCGATCAGGTTGAGGGCGGCTTCGCGATCACCGCAGTGAAGCTGATTCTCAAGGCGAAAATCCCGGGCGCGACTCAGCAGCAGTTTGAAGAGCTGAGCAACAAGGCCAAGGAAGGTTGCCCGGTTTCCAAGGTCCTGAATGCGAAGATCACCCTCGAGGCTTCGCTGGTCAGCTGATTCGGCGTTTGCTGGGCTGACGCTTTCGCGAGCAGGCTCGCTCCCACAGGGAATTGCATTTATTCAGATGGATGCGATCAACTATAGGAGTGAGCCTGCTCGCGATGGCAATCTCGACATCACACAAATCCGAACATGTGAGCAAAGTCAGAACCCGCTCCGCAGAAATGTGGTCGAATAATCGACAGCAGCCTCAGCGCACGCCCGTGCGCGCTGCCTCAAGGAGCTTCATCGATGAAACGTATTGGCTTGGCGATCCTTTGCAGTGCACTGGCCACGTCCGCTTTCGCAGCCCCCAAGGACTGTGAAGAGCTCAGAAAGGAAATCGAGATCAAGATTCAGGCGAAAGCAATTCCTTCCTACACCCTGGAAATCATTACGGCGGAAGAGGCGAAGCAGCACGACTCAGCCATGATCGTCGGTTCTTGCGAGTACGGCACCAAGCGAATCATCTACCAGAGAAACGACAGCTGAACCGCTAGATGATGCAGTGGAACTCGCGGTCTTCAGCAACGATTTCGCGCTTGGCATTGTACAAACGCGCGCTCGGCGTGAACGCCAACGAACGCCCTTCCAGCAGATAACGCTGGCCGGCCTCGAAGTGGTCATAGCGGATCGTCAGATAACACAGACGCTCCACTGGTCCCGTCAGCAGACTGCCACCGCCGCCAAACACTTCGAAGTCGAAACGCACCCGCAGCTCATGGCTGCCGGGGGTCACCTGGAAAAATCGGCCGTCGTTCAACCGCTGGTTGTCGAGACGTTCGGCCATCAGCAGTTTGCCGCCAGGGCTTGGCGTGGAGAAGTCGACCCAGGCCATTTGCGGGTCAACCGGGGGCAACGGCGTCTGGCAACCGGCGACAAGGCCGACAACGAGCAACAGCAGCAACGTACGCATGATGGATATCCACAGATCTGAACAGCCAGCATAGCGCCGATCAACTGCTCTGACAGCCCGCCGGTGTGCCCTGACCGACTACCTTGCGCTGTTCATCATAGAGCTTGGCCCAAGGCCGGAAGCCGATGCTGCCCGCCTGCAACTGATAGCGCTGGCCGGCGTTGAAATCCTTGAATTTCACGCTCATCTGGCAATCGCGCCACAGCGGTTCGGCATTCGGGCCGATATTGGTGGCCTCGACCGGAAATTGATAGCGCACCTTCAGTTCGTGGCTGCCGGGCTGCACTTCGAAATAGCGTTTATCGATGGCATGGGTGGCATCGACTTGCACGGCTTGCAGCGCCGTGTCGTGTTGGCGGGCGTCGAGATCGATCCAGGCTTGCGAAGGGTCGGGATCGGGCATTCCGAATCCGGCACAACCGGCCAGCGTCAGCAGGCCTCCTGTCAGCATCAACATGCGCATAGCGGTGCTCCTTGAGGCGGGATAGTCTTGGGGCAGACTTTCCGGGGAATTTCTTATTTTGATCAGGCCGTTTTCCAGCCTTGGGTTACTTGATCGCGTTTTTCCGATTTTGTTTCCGGGTGTGTTGTTTTTGTTGCTCAACGGTTGCGCCAGCGTCAGCTACTACAGCCAGCTCGCCAGCGGACAATTGCAATTGCTGCGCGCGCGGGAGCCGGTGGAGAAAGTCATTGCCGACCCGAGCCGCGACGCCAGATTGCGCGCGCACCTGGCCCAATCACAACAGGCCCGCACGTTCGCCAGTGAGCATCTGCACCTGCCGGACAACCGAAGCTATCGCCTGTACGCCGACATCGGCCGCCCGTTCGTGGTGTGGAACGTCTTCGCCACCGCAGAGTTTTCTCTCACGCCGCAAAATCACTGTTTCCCGATTGCCGGCTGCGTGGCCTATCGCGGCTACTACAGCCAGAGCGCCGCCCGTGGCGAAGCGGCGATTCAGCGCCTGCAGGGCATGGACGTGTCGATCGGCGGGGTCGAGGCGTACTCGACGCTTGGCTGGTTCAATGACCCGATCCTCAACTCGATGATGGGCTGGGGCGATGAGCGTCTGGCCACACTGATTTTTCATGAACTGGCGCACCAGCGCTTCTATGTGAAGGACGACACCGAGTTCAACGAGTCATTCGCCACGTTTGTCGAGCAGGAAGGCACGCGGCAATGGCGCGCCTTTCGCGGCTTGCCGGCGGAATCCGATGCCAGGCTCAAGCAGCGTGACCAGTTCATCGGCCTGGTGCTCGACACCCGCTCACGGTTGGAGAAGCTCTATGCGCAACCGCTGTCCGCCGAGCAGATGCGCGCGCGCAAAGCGGCCGAGTTCGAGCGCTTGCGCCGGGACTATCGGGTAATGCGCGACAGCCAGTGGGCCGGGGACAAACGCTATGACGCCTGGGTCAATGCGCCGCTGAACAATGCGCGATTGTTACCGTTCGGGCTGTATGACCAGTGGGTGCCGGCGTTTGCTGCGCTGTTCAGGCAGGTGGGTGGGGATTGGTTGAGGTTTTATGCCGAGGTTGAGCGGTTGGGGAAGTTGCCGGTTGATGAGCGCAAGGCGGCGCTGAAAACGTTGGCCAGGTTCTAAGGAATGCGGGGGCATAACGGCCCTTTCGCGAGCAGGCTCGCTCCCACATTGGATAGCGATGCCCCTGTGGGAGCGAGCCTGCTCGCGAAGGCTATTTCATCAGCGCTGCAAAAACGCCTGATGCAACGCATCCAGAGTTTCAAAGTGATAAGCCGGCGCCTCGGCATTCAACTCCTCGAAACTGCCAAACCCATAGCCCACCGCCGCCGCATCGATGCCATTGCTGCGCGCACCGATCAGGTCATGCTTGCGATCACCGATCATCAGGGTCTGCGCCGGATCCAGGCGTTCTTCCTCGAGCAGATGCGCAATCAGCTCAACCTTGTCGGTCCGCGTGCCGTCCAGCTCGCTGCCGTAGATCACTTTGAAATGCCGGGCAAAATCAAAATGCCGGGCGATTTCGCGGGCGAACACCCACGGCTTGGACGTCGCGATGTACAACTGCCGTCCCTGCCCGCTCAAGGTTTCCAGTAGCGGCGTCACCCCGTCGAACACTCGATTTTCGTAAAGTCCGGTGACCTTGAAGCGCTCGCGGTAGAAATTCACCGCTTCCCAGGCCTTGGCCTCCTCGAAATCGTAGAACTGCATGAACGCTTGCAACAGCGGAGGGCCGATGAAGTGTTCCAGTTTGCTCAGGTCCGGTTCGTCGATGCCAAGCTTGGCCAACGCAAATTGAATTGAGCGAGTGATGCCCTCACGCGGGTCGGTCAGGGTGCCATCGAGGTCGAACAGTACAGTCTGGTAATGCATGAGAATTCCTGAGCAGGTGTAGGGCAATTCAGAGCTGGTCGTAGCCTTCGGCCAGATGCAGGTCCTTGAGCTTGACGTAGTTCGCCGCGCTGTAAGTGAAGAAGGCATTTTCCTTGTCGGTCAACGCTCGCACCTGTTTCACCGGACTACCGACATAGAGGAAGCCGCTTTGCAGGCGCTTGCCTGGTGGCACCAGGCTGCCGGCGCCGATAATCACATCGTCTTCGATCACGGCGCCGTCCATGACGATACTGCCCATGCCGATCAACACGCGGCTGCCGACGGTGCAGCCATGCAGCATGACCTTGTGGGCGATGGTCACGTCATCGCCGATCAGCAAGGGAAAACCGTCCGGGTTGAACGGGCCGGCGTGGGTGATGTGCAACACGCAGCCGTCCTGCACGCTGGTGCGTGTACCGATGCGGATGCGGTGCATGTCGCCACGGATCACCGTCAGCGGCCAGACCGAGCTGTCTTCGCCGATTTCAACGTCGCCGATCACCACCGCCGAACCATCGACGAATGCGCCTTTGCTCAAACGGGGGGTGTGATTCTGATAGTTGCGAAGGGACACGATTAGTTCTCTCTCTGTCGCCGATAGCTGCGGTGAGTGTCGATTGTAATTAAGATGGGCGCATGTTTCTTCCAGCCAAGGTGCCAACCGTGAGCGTGAACAACCCTCTTTTGCAGTCCTATGACCTGCCACCGTTCTCCACGATCCGTGCCGAACACGTCCTGCCCGCCATCGAAACCATCCTCGCGGACAACCGCGCCGCCATCGCCGAGATCCTCAAGACCCAGGGCAAGAACCCGACCTGGGCCGGTCTGGTGCTGGCGATGGACGAACTCAACGATCGCCTCGGTGCGGCGTGGAGCCCGGTCAGCCATCTGAACGCCGTGTGCAACAGCGCCGAACTGCGTGAAGCCTACGAGTCGTGCCTGCCGGCCCTGAGCGCCTACTCCACCGAAATGGGCCAGAACCGCGAACTGTTCCAGGCCTATGAAGCGTTGGCCAACAGTCAAGAAGCTGCCAGTTTCGACGTCGCGCAAAAAACCATTCTGGAACACGCCCTGCGCGATTTCCGCCTGTCGGGTATCGACCTGCCGGAAGCCGAGCAGAAACGTTACGCCGAAGTGCAGAGCAAGCTGTCCGAGCTCGGCAGCCGCTTCTCCAACCAATTGCTCGACGCCACTCAGGCGTGGACCAAACACATTACCGATGAAGCCGCCCTCGCCGGCCTGACCGATTCGGCCAAGGCGCAAATGGCTGCTGCCGCCCAAGCCAAAGGCCTCGATGGCTGGCTGATCACTCTGGAATTCCCCAGCTACTACGCCGTGATGACCTATGCGCAGGACCGCGCACTGCGCGAAGAAGTCTACGCCGCCTACTGCACCCGCGCCTCGGACCAGGGCCCGAATGCAGGGCAGAACGACAACGGCCCGGTGATGGAAGAGATCCTCGACCTGCGCCAGGAATTGGCCCGACTACTGGGCTTCGGCAGTTTCGCCGAGCTGAGCCTGGCGACAAAAATGGCCGAATCCAGCGATCAGGTGCTGAGCTTCCTGCGTGATCTGGCCCAGCGCAGCAAGCCGTTCGCCGCCCAGGATCTGCAACAGTTGCGTGCATACGCCGCCGAACAGGGCTGCGCCGATCTGCAAAGCTGGGACAGTGGCTTCTACGGCGAAAAACTCCGCGAGCAACGTTACAGCGTCGCTCAGGAAACCCTGCGTGCCTACTTCCCGATCGATAAAGTCCTGAGCGGCCTGTTCGCTATCGTCCAGCGTTTGTACGGTATCGAGATCGCCGAGCAGAAAGGCTTCGACACTTGGCACCCCGACGTGCGGCTGTTCGAAATCAAGGAAAACGGCCAGCACGTCGGCCGCTTCTTCTTCGACCTGTATGCCCGCGCCAACAAGCGTGGCGGCGCGTGGATGGATGGCGCCCGCGACCGTCGCCGCACCGTCGACGGTGTGCTGCAAAGCCCGGTGGCCAATCTGGTGTGCAACTTCACCCCGGCCGACAGCGGCAAACCGGCGCTGCTGACCCACGATGAAGTCACCACCCTGTTCCACGAATTCGGCCATGGCCTGCATCACTTGCTGACCCGCGTCGAGCACGCTGGCGTGTCCGGTATCAACGGCGTGGCATGGGATGCAGTCGAGTTGCCAAGCCAGTTCATGGAAAACTGGTGCTGGGAGCCGGAAGGCCTGGCGCTGATCTCCGGCCACTACGAGACTGGCGAGCCACTGCCGCAGGATCTGCTGGAAAAAATGCTCGCGGCGAAGAACTTCCAGTCCGGTCTGATGATGGTGCGGCAGCTGGAGTTCTCGCTGTTCGACTTCGAACTGCACGCCACCCACGGCGATGGCCGCAGCGTGGCGCAAGTGCTGGAGGGCGTGCGTGACGAAGTGTCGGTGATGCGTCCACCGGCTTACAACCGCTTCCCCAACAGCTTCGCGCACATCTTCGCCGGTGGTTACGCGGCCGGTTACTACAGCTACAAGTGGGCCGAAGTGTTGTCCGCCGATGCTTTCTCCAAGTTTGAAGAGGACGGCGTGCTCAACGCTGACACCGGTCGGGCGTTCCGCGAAGCGATTCTGGCGCGCGGCGGCTCGCAGGCACCGATGGTGCTGTTCGTCGACTTCCGTGGCCGTGAACCGTCGATCGACGCGCTGTTGCGCCACAGCGGTCTGAGTGAGGACGCGGCAGCATGAGCGACGGCCCTGTGATCACCAAGAAACGCTTTATCGCCGGGGCGGTCTGCCCGGCGTGCAGCGAGCCGGACAAGTTGATGATGTGGAACGAGGACGGCGTGCCGCACCGCGAATGCGTGGCCTGCGGTTATTCCGACACCCTCAACGAGCAGGGCCTGTCGGTGCCCAAGGAGCTGGGCACACGGGTCAATACCAGCGCGCTGAAGCCTGCCGCCGATAAAAAGGTCCAGGCCGTGCAGTTCTTCCCGAACCCGAAGCTGAAGAAAAAGCCTGACGAACAACAGTGACTGCTACTGCCATCTGCCGATGATCGTCGGCAGGTGGCGGTAACTATCTACCACCTCGCCCCCGCGCTTCGTGATTAGGCTGACCCATTCAGCCCTCTCTCACGGAAGACGCCATGCCTGACACCAATCCGCTTTTACAACACTGGCAATTGCCGCCCTGGTCAGCGGTGCGCGCCCGGCATCTGATGCCGGCGATCGACCAGATTGTTGCTGACAACCAACAGATTATCGAAAACGTCATCGCCACTCAGGTCGATCATCCCAACTGGGACGATCTGGTCATCGCCATCGATGAGGCGGGCGCGCGCCTGGATGAAACCATCGCGGTCATCGAGTTCCTGACAGTAATTCATTCCGAGGATCCCGACTGGATACAGCAGAGCGCCTTGAGCAGCGTAGTCGCAGAGCAATTTTTGGCCGCAAAGCGCAGAAATCCGGCGTTGCTACAGACCTATCAGCGCCTGGCAAGCAGTTCGATAGCGGGCAGTTTCAGTGATGCACGCAAAGCCTCATTGGCGAAAACCCTGCGCGGATTCCACATGGCGGGAGCCGGGTTGCCCAACGCTCAAAGCGAAAAGCTGGCGCAATTGAACACAGAGATCGACCTCATGGAGAAACTGTTCATGAGCAATCTCAAAACTGCCAGCGCCGCCTGGAGCAAGCACATTGTCGACGTTACGTTGCTGGCGGGGCTGAGGCCCGACGTGCAGGAGCATCTGGCTGCCAATGCAAGACAGGCGGGACTCCCTGGCTGGCGACTGACACTGGAACAAAACACCTACCAGCAGATCATGACCCATGCGCAGAATCGCGCGCTGCGCGAGGAATGTTACCGAGCGTATTGCACACGTGCCTCGGATCAGGGGGCTGATGCCGGACAGTTCGACAATGAGCCGGTACTGATGGTGTTGCTGTTCTTGCGTCACGAAAAAGCCCGGACGCTGGGCTTCGACAATTTCGCCCAATTGCGCTTGCACGATCGTATGGCTACAGACACCTCGCAGGTCAGTGCATTCCTGCGTCGGCAAATAGCCCTCAACGCAGCGGCGCTGGCCGAGGAAACCGAGGAACTGCGGACTTTTGCCCGCACGCAGGGTATCGAGCAGCTCGAGCCATGGGATCAGGATTTTCTGGCGGAACAACTTCGTCGACAACACGCGGACGGCGCGCTGGATGACCTGCGCCAGTATTTCCCGTTGAACACTGCGTTGCGCAGCCTCTTGCGCTTCAGCGAGCATCTGCTCGGGATCAGAATCAGCGAACAAGCGCAGCGCGACCCCTTCGACGACCAGGTCCGACTGTTCGAAGTCAGCGAGCATGGTCAACCGATCGGCTACGTGTATATCGACCTGTTCCACCGCGAAGCTGGCAATGACTTTGCGTGGTCGGGTGTGTTGCGCAACCGTCGGGTCAATGCCGAAGGCCGGCGAACATTGCCGATTGCCTCGCTTCACAGCAACTTTACCGCCGCAGTCGCCGGCCAGGAAAACCTGCTTTCACACCAGGATCTGCGCGTACTGCTGCATGAGTTCGGACACTGCCTGCATCACGTCCTGAGCCGTTCGCCGCATTACAACCTGTCCGGCATCTCGCAGTTGAGCCGCGACGCTGCCGAATTTATCGGGCAGTTGTTTGAACAATGGGCGCACTCAGCCGAGTTTCTACGCTGGATGGCCATCCATCACAAAACCGCCGAGCGGCTGTCCGAAAACCGGATAAACGCAGCGTTGTCCGCCCTTGATGCACAACGAAGCCGGGAAACGGCCATCTTGTTGATGAGCGCGCTATTCGATTTAGAGCTACATCGCTGTCACGGTGACGGTCGCAGCATTCAGCAGGTGTTCAATGATGTGCAGCGCGAGTTTGCCCACCTGCCGATACCCGACTACTGCCGGTTCGCCAACAGTTTCGATTTTCTGGCGACCGGGTATGAGGCTTCGGTGTATGCCTATAAATGGTCCGGCGTGATGGCCAGCGAGGCGTTCAAACGCTTCGAGCGCGAGGGTGTGTTCAATGCGCAAACGGGCCGGGATCTGCGCGAGATACTGTTTTCGGGTGACATGCAGTCACTGCCCGCGGCGCTGCAAGCCTTCCTCGGTCAGCCGATCGACCCTCAGCTTTTTGCCGCGCCGCCGGGTTGAGCCGATCAGCGCTGGACATGCGCCGAGTCGAACCAGTTCTTCATGGAACACATGGCGAATGCACTGGTGCTGCATTCGCCATTGATCAAGGCTTCATGCAACCGGTCGACGTCGGCCTGCATCACGTAGCGCACGCTGTCGTGAAAGTGCTGGCTGTCGCCAAAACCGCCCTCGGTCATTTCCTTCAGGGCCTGCTCTTTGCTCCAGCCTTGCACCACCACCCGGTACATCGCCGCCATCAATCCGGTGCGGTCGGAGCCGTGCTTGCAGTGCATCAGCACCGGGCCGTCAGCCTCGGCGGACTGAATCGAGCGCAGGGCCTTGAGCACATCGCTGTCATCGACGTGATTGGTGCGATACGGCAACTGCACCTGCTTGATCGCGGGGTCAGACAGCCAGTCGCTGTCGGCTTCCGGGAGGAAATTGATCACGGTGACGACGTGCAGATGATTCAGCAGCGGCACCGCGCCACGGCTGGGCAAGGCGCTGCGATACAGGGTCGGCGACATGCGGAACAAGTTGAATCGCGCTTCGACCGGCTGCGCCCACTCGGCCGGGCGAAGTGGTGTTGCGTCGGCCGCCCGGGCGGCAATGCCATGCAACAGCGCGACAAGCGAAAAACACAAAGCGGAGAAAAATCGCACTCGAGACATGCTGGGCTGACCGTTTCGGGAGTCTTTGTTGAAGGAGTTGCAGCTTCGCCGCTCAGCGGTCAAGGCCCCGTGAGCCGGCCGTCAAAGAATCGTGAATCGTCGTCTCCCGGTGCTTTTTTCCGCTTAAGCGGTTTTTCTTGATGCTTAGCCTGCTACCATTTGTCACATGATGTTGCAGACGTGGCGCCTTTTACCGGGCCTGACCTCCGTGATCGCGACGCAAAATTCCTCGAGCTGCTCGCAGAAGCGGCTGACCTTAATGCCTGATGAGGTGCCCCATGTCTGATCAAGATCGAGACAATCCGCGGCGTGAGTTCCTGCGCAAATCCCTGACCCTGATTCCGGTGGTTACCCTCGCCGGTACCGGCCTGGGCAGCAGCGTACTGCAAGCTGCACCAGCAAGCGCACCGGCGCCTGCGGCGGCAAAACCGGCCCCTGCCGGTGCTGGTGATTATCAGCCGAGCTTTTTCACCGCCGAAGAATGGGCGTTCGTCAATGCCGCCGTCGCGCAGTTGATCCCCAGCGATGCGCAAGGCCCCGGCGCCCTCGAGGCCGGCGTGCCGGAATACATCGACCGGCAGATGAACACCCCGTACGCCGCTGGCGCGCTGTGGTACATGCAAGGCCCGTTCAATGCCGACGCTGCGCCGGAAATGGGCTGGCAGAGCAAACTGGTGCCCAAAGACATCTACCGCCTCGGCATCGCCGCCACGGATCAGTGGGTAAAAGGTCTCAGCGGAAAAACATTTGCCGAGCAAGACAGCGCTACCCGAGACGACTTGCTCAAGCAACTTGAAGCCGGCAAGCCGCAATTCGACGCCGTCCCGGCGAAGATTTTCTTCAATCTGCTGCTGCAAAACACCAAGGAAGGTTTCTTCTGCGACCCGATCCACGGTGGCAATAAAGGCATGGTCGGCTGGACCATGATCGGTTTCCCCGGCGCGCGCGCCGATTTCATGGATTGGGTGGAACGCAACGAGCAATACCCCTTCCCGGCAGTGTCGATTCGCGGCGAGAGGGCGTAAGCATGGCAACGGTAATGAAGAAGGTTGATGCGGTCATCGTCGGTTTCGGCTGGACCGGCGCGATCATGGCCAAGGAACTCACCGAAGCGGGTCTCAACGTGCTGGCGCTGGAGCGCGGGCCGATGCAAGACACTTATCCCGACGGCAACTATCCGCAGGTGATCGACGAACTCACCTACAGCGTGCGCAAAAAACTCTTTCAGGACATCTCCAAAGAGACGGTGACCATTCGCCACAGCGTCAACGATATCGCCCTGCCCAACCGCCAGTTGGGCGCGTTCCTGCCGGGCAATGGCGTCGGCGGCGCCGGTCTGCACTGGTCGGGCGTGCACTTTCGGGTCGATCCGATCGAGTTGCGCATGCGCAGCCATTACGAAGAGCGCTACGGTAAAAGTTTCATCCCCAAGGACATGACCATCCAGGACTTCGGCGTCAGCTATGAAGAGCTGGAGCCGTTTTTCGACTTCGCGGAAAAAGTCTTCGGCACCTCTGGCCAGGCCTGGACCGTGAAGGGCCAATTGGTCGGTCAGGGCAAGGGCGGCAATCCGTATGCGGCGGATCGCTCCAATCCATTCCCGCTTGAAGCGCAGAAAAACACCGTGTCCGCCCAGCTGTTCGGCAAAGCGGCTACAGAAGTCGGTTACAAACCCTACAACCTGCCTTCGGCAAATACTTCCGGGCCATACACCAATCCCTACGGCGCGCAGATGGGCCCGTGCAACTTCTGCGGCTTCTGCAGCGGCTACGTCTGCTACATGTATTCCAAGGCCTCGCCGAACGTGAACATTCTGCCGGCGCTCAAGCCGCTGGCGAATTTCGAGCTGCGACCCAACTCACATGTGCTGCGGGTCAATCTCGACAGCAGCAAATCCAAAGCCACCGGGGTCACCTACATCGACGGCCAGGGCCGGGAGATCGAGCAGCCAGCGGATCTGGTGATCCTCGGCGCGTTCCAGTTGCACAACGTACGTCTGATGCTGCTTTCCGGGATCGGCAAACCTTACGATCCGATCAGCGACGAAGGCGTGGTCGGGCGTAACTTCGCCTACCAGAACATGGCGACCATCAAGGCCTTCTTCGACAAGGACACCCACACCAACAACTTCATCGGCGCCGGCGGCAACGGCGTGGCGGTGGACGATTTCAACGCCGACAACTTCGATCACGGCCCGCACGGTTTCGTCGGCGGCTCGCCGATGTGGGTCAACCAGGCCGGCAGTCGACCGATTGCCGGCACCTCTAACCCGCCGGGCACCCCGGCCTGGGGCAGTGCGTGGAAACGCGCCACTGCCGATTACTACACCCATCAGGTGTCGATGGATGCCCACGGCGCGCATCAGTCCTACCGTGGCAACTATCTCGATCTCGATCCGGTGTACCGCGACGCCTACGGTTTGCCGCTGCTGCGCATGACCTTCGACTGGCAGGAAAACGACATCAAGATGAACCGTTTCATGGTCGAGAAAATGGGCAAGATCGCCGAAGCCATGGGCCCGAAAGCCATCGCGGTTATCGGCAAGCAAGTGGGCGACCACTTCAACACCGCCTCGTACCAGACCACCCACCTCAATGGTGGCGCGATCATGGGCACCGATTCGAAGACCAGCGCGCTGAACCGTTACCTGCAGAGCTGGGACGTGCACAACGTGTTCGTTCCGGGCGCTTCGGCCTTCCCGCAAGGACTGGGTTACAACCCGACCGGTCTGGTCGCGGCGTTGACCTACTGGTCGGCGAAAGCGATCCGCGAGCAATACCTGAAAAACCCCGGCCCGCTGGTGCAGGCTTAAGGAGCGATGACCATGAAGACTCTCGTTATCGCCACTCTCGCCGTGCTTGGCAGCGCTTCAGTTCATGCGGCTGAAGTTGATCAGAATCTGATCAAACAAGGCCAATACCTCGCCCGCGCGGGTGACTGCGTGGCCTGCCACACGGCCAAGGGCGGCAAGCCGTTCGCCGGCGGGCTGCCGATGGAAACGCCGATCGGTACGATCTACTCGACCAACATCACCCCGGACAAAACCGGCCTCGGCGATTACAGCTTCGAAGATTTCGATCAGGCCGTACGCCACGGCGTGGCCAAAAACGGCAGCACGTTGTACCCGGCGATGCCATATCCGTCCTACGCCCGTGTCAGCCAAAGCGACATGCAAGCGCTGTATGCGTACTTCATGCACGGCGTCGAACCGGTGGCGCAGGAGAACAAGGCCAGCGACATTCCATGGCCGTTGAGCATGCGCTGGCCGCTGATGGGCTGGCGCTGGCTGTTTGCACCGAAGGTCGAGGACTACCAGGCCACGGGCGACGATGCGGTGATCAATCGCGGCGCTTATCTGGTCGAAGGCCTCGGCCACTGCGGCGCCTGCCACACCCCGCGCGCGCTGACCATGCAGGAAAAAGCCCTGAGCGCGGCGGACGGTGAACATTTTCTTGCCGGCAGTGCACCGCTGGAAGGCTGGATCGCCAAGAGCCTGCGCGGCGATCACAAGGATGGTCTGGGCAGTTGGAGTGAAGAGCAACTGGTGCAATTTCTCAAGACCGGACGCAGTGATCGCAGTGCGGTGTTCGGTGGCATGAGCGATGTGGTTACGCACAGCATGCAATACATGAGCGACGCCGACCTCACCGCGATTGCCCGCTATCTCAAATCACTGCCGGCGAATGATCCAGCGGACCAGCCGCATCAGTACGACGAGAAAGCGGCGAAAGCCTTGTGGAACGGCGATGACAGTCAACGTGGCGCGTCGGTGTACATCGACAACTGCGCGGCGTGCCATCGCACCGATGGCCACGGCTATACCCGGGTGTTTCCGGCGCTGGCGGGCAACCCGGTGCTGCAGACGGACGATCCGACTTCGCTGATCCACATCGTGCTCAAGGGCGGAACCTTGCCAGCTACGCACACGGCGCCATCGACGTTCACCATGCCCGGCTTCGCCTGGCGCCTGTCGGATCAGGAAGTCGCGGACGTGGTGAGCTTCATTCGTGGCAGTTGGGGCAACAAGGGCGCACCGGTCTCGGCCAAAGACGTTGCTGGACTGCGCACCGACGATATGAAAACAACATCGGGTGATGATCTTGGCCAAGTAACTGGCCACAACTAAAAGCATAAAACCCTGCATGAATCAGTCATGCAGGGTTTTTGTTGCAAAGCGTCGTGATGACAGCTGTTTCACGCACCCATTCAAGGGTTGACGATATTCACATAAGCCTTGGCCAATGCCGCCAACTTGGCTTTGTCATCACTATCAATATCACCATCGCCGTCCACATCCTTCTTGTCAGTGCGGATGGTGAAGGACTCGCCACGATCGCTGGACACTGCGAGGACATAAATCGAATCGACCAAGGACTCGGTCGACAGTTGTTCTTCAGCGTCCCAGCCCAGTTCCTTACGAGCAAGTTGCATCGAAACAATGGTATTGGGTTCCGATGGCCCCGGCAGCATCATTTGCAGAAAAACACCGCGTTGATTGAGAAACGACACAAGTTAAATCCTTTTAAATTAATAAACAGGCGTCGATGCCTGGAAGTTGCGAAGACTATATTTGATAACTTTCATTCACAACGGCACATATGTTTCTCCGATTGTACCTTGCCCCAGCGACCAACCACGCAACAATCCGGACCACTGCGAACTTGGTTGACTGTATTGAGCAACTAATATGAAAACGCGAAAACAGTGCATCATTGTTCAGCGCACACCAACCGTCTCTCCTTCATCTCCAGCAAATGGCATGGAATATAAGGAATATTCAGCATTGCTTTTAGGATCCTTCCTACAACCCGAGTTTTGAACCGTGCATTAGGCTGACCGCTAATTATCGAAGTACGGACGTTTAGTTATGTGTAGCTGTCCAATTTGCAGACCTCGCAAACTCACAGCGGACGACATTCGTCGCCAACAAGCAGAAATCCTTCGGTATGAACAAGGGTTGGCTCGCGATGAAGCAAGAAGAAACGAAGTACTAAAAAAACCCGCAGCAAATGCACCAATGTACGGCTGTGTATTCGCCAAGAGCTGCAACCTCCCCGACGGTGTAATCAATCACATCAACCCAGCGGGGTTTGTGCCGGTTGAAAAACTGACCGACTACGGCCTCTGGGCTGTGCTCGGAACCGGTTCGGCAATCACCCCCCAAGGCACACTGCTGCAACGGGTGGGCGGATCCGCAACTGGCCGTGCAATTGCCGAACGCCTTGGCGGTTCACTCGCGCTCACTTTGCTCGAAAGTTCAAGCGTCGTTGCCACCGGCGCGGCATTAGGCACTGTTGCGTTACTGATTCCGAACACCAGCATTTCTCCGGACAGTGCTTTCTACACGAACGATCAGTACGCAATGCTGGATGCTGGTCGCACGCGTGTACGCGTCAACACGAAGACCTTGCCGGATGGCTCAGTAACTATCTACGGGTTCTACACGGGTGGTAAATCGGACTGGGAAAATGTCCCCGTCATAAGGGCCAGAAAAGAAGGCGAGACATACGTCGCTGACATCGGCAACGGCATTGGCCTGACTTGGACGCCAGCGGCAAACCCTGACGATGTGTTGGGTATTCCTGCATTGGAAGGCGCCCCGCCGCTATCCCCTGCGTGGGTGTATCCGCCGACGGAGCAGACTGACAAGATGCTGGCCAATCCACAGCATCCGCCCGATTACCAAGACGCGATCATTACGTTCCCCAACACCGGCATTCAGCCGATCTATATTTCGCTGAGTGTCACGGGAGACCATGGCTATCATCCGGCGCCTAAAGGCTTGACGGCTTTTCCAGATGCTACGAAAGATAAATCAAAAAGCAGTGTGCAGCGGGGAGGAAAAAAACGTGCACGCTGGAAGGATTCCAAAGGTCGTATTTACGAGTGGGACAGCCAGCATGGAGCGGTTGAAATGTACGACAGACAAGGGAAGCATCTGGGTGAGTATAATCCTGAAACTGGGGAGCAGACCAAACCCGCAAAGCCAGGGCGAACCACTCCTAAGTAGACTGAGAGGTATTTATGTACTTATGTATCACAGGTTTTTTACCCGATAACTTTGAGGATAGTTCGCTAAAATATGAGCTGGACATAAAATCCGAATTTGAAAGTAAGGTAATGGAAATACTGGGATGGGAGAGTCTTGAATCCGAGGCCGATGGTGAGTTACCGCTGAATGACCAGCAAACGAGACAGATTGCTTTCGCCATTAAAGAATCCTTACCTGACAATCTCGATTTGTTTATTGGTGTTGTGGCATAGCGTCATGGTCCCACTAAACCAAATAACTCCTACTGAAAGTTCCGTCACAAGCCCTCAAAGCGGCGGGACTTTGCCTAAATAGATAAGCAGTATTTATGGTTTTATGTATCGAAGGTTTTTTCCAGACGGTCACGAGAATCAGTTTCTGCAGTTTGAGTTAGACGTCGCACCAGAATTCAATCAAAAAATTCTGGAACTAGTTGGCTGGAAGTCCCTTCAAGATGGCGTGAACTATGGCGTTCTAGAACTAACAGAAAAACAAGTTCGGGGAATTGAAGACATTCTCGGCAAATCAATACCAAGCGAACTGGACCTCTGTATCAGTGTCTTTGCGTAGTGGGTCAGTGCATTCAAATTTTTCATTGGTGTCCAGGATTAGCCTCACAGGATTGCTGGGATGGCAATCCTGACAAGGATGCCGTTAGAGGACGGGTAAGGTGCCGAGCGGTGCTGGCATGAGAACCCAACTCGATATACTGTACATGCAAACAGTATTGAGGCGCTTTAATGTCTTTCCCTCTCCCCCCACGCGGTCGCGGGACCGCGACCAACCCGCACAACCGCTTCGCACCGAACCGCTCGGTGGCCGAGGACGACGGCTGGTATCAGGAAGTGCCCGAAACGCAGAACACCGAGGTGATGATCGAAACCGCAAAAACCATCATCACCCGCAACACCTCGCCTGACCTGCCGTTTGATCGCTCGCTCAATCCCTATCGCGGCTGCGAGCACGGCTGCATCTATTGCTACGCACGCCCCAGCCACGCCTACTGGGACATGTCGCCAGGCCTCGACTTCGAAACCCGGCTGATCGCCAAGACCAACGCCGCGCAGATCCTGGAAGAACAGCTGAGCAAACCCGGCTATCAATGCGCGCCGATCAATCTCGGTTCCAACACCGACCCGTATCAGCCGATCGAGCGCGAATACCAGATCACCCGACAGACCCTGGAAGTGCTGCTGCGCTATCGCCATCCGGTGACCATCGTCACCAAGGGTTCGCTGATTCTGCGCGATCTCGATTTGCTCACCGAACTGGCACAGCAGCGGCTGGTGACGGTGATGATCAGCCTGACCACCCTGAACGACGAGCTCAAACGCATCCTCGAACCGCGCGCCGCGGCGCCCAAGGCACGCCTGCGCGCGATCCGGGTGATGCGCGAAGCGGGCATTCCGGTCGGCGTGCTGTGTTCGCCGATGATTCCGATGATCAATGACAGCGAGATCGAAAGCCTGCTCACCGAGGCTCATGCTGCCGGTGCGCAAAGTGCCGCCTACATGATGTTGCGCCTGCCGCTGGAAGTCGCGCCGCTGTTCGAGGAGTGGCTGCAGGCGCACTATCCACAACGTGCCGCGCATGTGCTGAGCCTGATTCGCCAGAGTCGCGGCGGCGAGCTGTATGACAGCCGTTTCGGCGCGCGGATGCGCGGTGAAGGGCCGTTTGCCGACCTGCTTGCGCAGCGCTTCGCCAAGGCCATCAAAAAAGTCGGGCTGAATAGACGCGAGGGCTATAACCTCGACTGCACGGCCTTCTGTCCGCCGGGTCGCCAGATGTCGTTGATTTAGCGACAATTGGTTTGGGTTGACGGGTCGGACTCCTTCCGCCGAAACACGCCGGTCACATTTTTTGTGACCTGGAACACACGTTCTAGAGCGCTTGATTCAGTTTCAGTTAAGTTTCGGCGGCTACCTTGTTCATCGAGTGACTGCCGGGTCGGGATGACCCGGATGGTTTAAAAACAGCCACTGGCTTCATACCGGAATACCGGGGAAGACTCCCTGAATCCGCACAAGAGGATGAATCATGAGTGACAAGGATAAACAGTCGTTGGCTGCCTCGGCGCAAAGCCCTGAAGCACAATCCGCCGATGCAGCACTGCGACAGATCGTTGATGGCTTTTTACGCTTTCACCATGACGTTTTTCCGCAGCAGGAAGAACTGTTCAAGAAGCTCGCCACCGCACAGGCGCCGAAGGCGATGTTCATCACCTGCGCCGACTCGCGCATCGTTCCCGAGCTGATTACCCAGAGCTCGCCGGGCGATCTGTTCGTCACCCGTAACGTCGGCAACGTGGTTCCGCCCTACGGTCAGATGAACGGCGGCGTCTCCACCGCTATCGAGTACGCGGTACTGGCACTGGGCGTGCAGCACATCATCATTTGCGGCCACTCCGATTGCGGCGCCATGCGGGCGGTACTGAACCCCGACAGCCTGGAAAAAATGCCGACGGTCAAAGCCTGGCTGCGCCACGCCGAAGTCGCGAAAACCATGGTGCACGACAACTGCAACTGCACCGACGAAAAAGAAAGCATGCCGATCCTCACCGAGGAAAACGTCATCGCCCAACTGCAGCACTTGCGTACCCATCCTTCGGTAGCCTCGCGCATGGCGAACGGTCATCTGTTCATCCATGGCTGGGTCTACAACATCGAAACCAGCGAAATCAAAGCTTACGACGCGGACCAGGGTCGTTTCCTGCCTCTCGACGGCAGCCATCCGATTCCTGTGGCGACGCCCAAAGCGCGCTTCTAAATCTTCCCAACAATCTGTGTGGTATGACGCCGGCCGCTGATTCAGCGGCCCGGCCTCGCCACGCCTGAAGAAAACTTCGGGAGAATCGCCATGCGTGCGGCTCAATTGAAAGCTGTTTTGCCACGGGAGCTGCTCGCTTCCGTGGTTGTGTTTCTGGTCGCCCTGCCGCTGTGCATGGGCATCGCGATTGCGTCAGGGCTGCCGCCGGCCAAGGGTCTGATCACCGGCATCATTGGCGGTCTGGTGGTCGGTTGGCTGGCAGGTTCGCCATTGCAGGTCAGCGGTCCGGCGGCGGGGCTGGCGGTGCTGGTTTTCGAACTGGTACGCCAGCACGGCATCGAGATGCTCGGGCCGATTCTGCTGCTCGCCGGATTTCTGCAACTGATCGCCGGGCGACTGAAGCTTGGCTGCTGGTTCCGGGTGACGGCGCCAGCGGTGGTCTACGGCATGCTGGCGGGGATTGGCGTGTTGATTGTGCTCTCGCAAATCCACGTGATGCTCGATGCCAAGCCGCAACCGTCAGGTCTGGACAACCTCACGGCGTTCCCGGCAGCCGTGGCGCAAGCCTTGCCGTCGTTCGGCTGGCAGGCGGGTCTGCTCGGCTTGTCGACGATTGCGGTGATGTGGCTGTGGGAAAAATTCCGCCCGCATTCGCTGCGCTTCATCCCTGGCGCATTGCTCGGTGTGGGTCTGGCGACCGTGGCGAGTCTGATGCTGGCGTTGCAGGTCAAACGCGTTGAAGTACCGGCGAACCTGGCCGAAGCCATCGATTGGCTGAAACCTGCCGACCTGATGAGTCTGGCCGACCCGACACTGCTGATTGCCGCGTTCGCCGTGGCGTTTATCGCCAGTGCCGAAACGCTATTGTCCGCCGCAGCGGTGGATCGCATGCACAGCGGTGTGCGTTCGGATTTCGACCGTGAGCTGTCGGCGCAAGGTGTCGGCAACATGCTCTGCGGTCTGGTCGGCGCGTTGCCGATGACTGGGGTGATCGTGCGCAGCTCTGCCAACGTTCAGGCCGGTGCCACCACGCGTTACTCGACGATTTTCCATGGCCTGTGGCTGCTGGCGTTCGTGCTGTTGCTGTCGAGCGTGCTGCAGAGTATTCCAGTGGCGAGCCTGGCGGGCGTGCTGGTGTATACCGGTTTCAAACTGGTCGACCTCAAGGCTTTCCGTGGTCTCGGCCGTTACGGGCGGATGCCGATGTTCACCTACGCCGCTACAGCGCTGGCGATTATCTTCACCGACCTGCTCACTGGCGTGCTGATCGGTTTCGGCCTGACCATGTTGAAACTGGCATTCAAGGCTTCGCGCCTGAAGATCAGCCTGATCGACCTGCCGCAGGACGGTGAGATGGAGTTGCGCCTGGTCGGTGCGGCGACGTTCCTCAAAGTGCCGGCGCTGACGCAGGTGCTGGGCAGCATCCCTCACGGCACCACGGTGCATGTGCCGCTGAACAACCTGAGCTACATCGACCATTCGTGCCTGGAATTGCTGGAAGAATGGGGTCGGGCGAATGCGGCGAAGGGTTCGAAGCTGTTGATCGAATCGCGCGGGTTGAAGCGCAGACTCGAAGGCAGGGTGCGGACCAATACCGGGATTGGTGCGGCAGGCTAGATCTTCCTGCCTGAGCACAAACCCTGTGGGAGCGAGCTTGCTCGCGAAAGCGGTGGACCAGTCAACCATGATGTTGAATGACACATTGCATTCGCGAGCAAGCTCGCTCCCACATTGGAATGAGGTGTTTGAGGGTTATGCCGCAGGCTGATCCAGCTCCAGCCCCACACCCAACCGGCGGCTCATGCACGGCCAGCGTTTCCACGCCGCGCCGGTGTCCGGGCTGCTGAGTTTCTCGCGGTAGGCTTCCACCGACTCCAAAGCAAAACTCTCTTCGTTGAGCATCTCGTCAATCGCGTGATGCACCGCCTCGTCCAGTTGGTTGGCAAATTCCTCACCGATCAACTGGTGAGCAATCAGGTTGGCGACCGTCATGTCCAAGGGGATCAGTGGCTGGCCGAAATGCTTGATGTACAGGTCGTTGACCTCTTCGACAAAACGGTGCGCCAGATAGGCCTCGTCGAGCAGGCCATCCAGGCCAACGTGTCCGGCCATGATCGCCGGCGGCTGGAGGAAATACTGCTCGGCGATTTTCAGCACCGGTTTGATCTGCGATTCGATGCCCGCTTCCCTGGCGACTTCATTGGCTGCGTCCAGCAGGTCGGGTACTTCATCGATGTAGGCGGCGACAAAACGCGTCAGCACACCTTGGGCGTCGGCTTCCGGCAACTGGATCGCCGGGTGCAGGTGAGGCAGCTTGCTTTCCAGCTGACGGGTCAGCAGGCCGGTGTCTTTTTCGTGCTGTTGGGCTTTTTGGATCTGCTCGCGCAATGCGGCGGTGTTCATGAAAACTCCAGGAAACAAGGCAATGAAATAGGGAAGACATAACTTAGCTGGCTTACGAAAAACGCTAAGACGCATTTGTCATAATTATTTCATCCTTGATGCAGCTGCGTTATATCCATTTGCCACCACTCGTCTGCATCCTTCTCCAATCGGGCACTTGAACGCAAGCGCCGGTTGTTTCAGCTCATTTACGTGCGCGGGTTGCATTTCCCGGGCGCTGTCTATACTCGCCAATGAATGGAGTTAGCTGATGACGCCCGACTGCACCCGCAGCAAGGCCCGGCGATTCAAGTTCGTAGTCTGATGCAGCCGCTCCCTTGCCGCAGGCGAAAGCCGGCGGGATAACAAGAACGATAAGGGGAACCCGCAATGATGCGACATCCACATGTCTGGATGGGCCTCCTGTTGTGGTCGATTTTCAGCCCGGCCAACGCGGCGTGGACTGTGAATATGGCGCCTGGAGCGACTGAAATCAGTCACGCAGTATTCGACCTGCACATGACCATTTTCTGGATCTGTGTGGTGATCGGGATCATCGTCTTCGGCGCCATGTTCTGGTCGATGATGGTGCACCGCCGCTCTACCGGCCAGGTCGCGGCGAAATTCCATGAAAGCACCGGCGTCGAGATCATGTGGACCATCGTGCCGCTGCTGATTCTGGTGGCCATGGCCGTTCCCGCCACCGCGACGCTGATCAAGATGTACGACACCAGCGAACCGGACATCGATATCCAGATAACGGGTTATCAGTGGAAGTGGCACTACAAATACCTGGGCCAGGACGTCGAGTTCTTCAGCAACCTGGCCACCCCCGCCGAGCAGATCCACAACAAGGAAGCCAAGGGCGAGCATTACCTGCTCGAAGTCGACAAGCCGTTGGTGCTGCCGATCGGCGCCAAGGTGCGCTTTCTGGTGACCTCGGCTGACGTCATTCACTCATGGTGGGTGCCGGCGTTTGCGGTCAAGCGCGATGCGATCCCCGGGTTCGTCAACGAAGCGTGGACGCGCATCGACAAGCCCGGTCTCTACCGTGGCCAGTGCGCCGAATTGTGCGGCAAGGATCACGGTTTCATGCCGATCGTGGTTGAGGTCAAGGAGCAGGCCGATTACGAAAAATGGCTCGCCGAGCGCAAGGCCGAGGCGGCGCAACTCAAAGAACTGACCAGCAAGGAATGGACCCTCGACGAGCTCAAGGAGCGCGGCGACAAGGTCTATCACACCACTTGCGTGGCCTGCCACCAGGCTGAAGGCCAGGGCCTGCCGCCGATGTTCCCGGCACTCAAGGGCTCGAAAATCGCCACCGGGCCGATCAAGGATCACTTGGGCATTGTCTTCCACGGCAAACCCGGCACCGCCATGGCGGCGTTCGGCAAGCAGTTGTCGGAAGTCGATATCGCAGCGGTGGTGACCTACGAACGTAACGCCTGGGGCAACAACAAGGGCGACATGGTCACGCCAAAAGAAGTGCTGGAGCTGAAACAGGCGGAAAGCAAATGAGCCGGTCAATTGCGTACTCAGTGAACCGGTCGGGGCAACGCGCCCCGGCCTGCCCCGCCCACTTTTGTGAAGGAGACCGGCCATGAGCGCTGTCATCGATGACCACGGTCACGCCGACCACGCCCACGGCCCCGCCAAAGGCCTGATGCGCTGGGTGCTGACCACCAACCACAAGGACATCGGCACGCTGTACCTGTGGTTCGCGTTCTGCATGTTCCTGCTCGGCGGCTCGTTCGCCATGGTTATTCGTGCCGAGCTGTTCCAGCCCGGCCTGCAGATCGTGCAGCCGGAATTCTTCAATCAGATGACCACCATGCACGGTCTGGTGATGGTGTTCGGTGCGGTGATGCCGGCGTTCGTCGGCCTCGCCAACTGGATGATCCCGCTGATGGTCGGCGCGCCGGACATGGCGCTGCCACGGATGAACAACTTCAGCTTCTGGCTGTTGCCGGCGGCATTTCTGCTGCTGGTGTCGACGCTGTTCACGCCGGGTGGCGGGCCGAATTTCGGCTGGACCTTTTACGCGCCGCTGTCGACGACCTATGCGCCGGAAAGCGTGACGTTCTTCATCTTCGCCATTCACTTGATGGGCATCAGTTCGATCATGGGCGCGATCAACGTGGTCGCGACCATCCTCAACCTGCGCGCGCCCGGCATGACCCTGATGAAAATGCCGCTGTTCGTCTGGACCTGGCTGATCACCGCGTTCCTGTTGATCGCTGTAATGCCAGTGCTCGCCGGGTGCGTGACGATGATGCTCATGGACATTCACTTCGGCACCAGTTTCTTCAGCGCTGCCGGCGGCGGCGACCCGGTGCTGTTCCAGCATGTGTTCTGGTTCTTCGGCCACCCCGAGGTGTACATCATGATCCTGCCGGCATTCGGCGCGGTCAGCCAGATCATCCCGACCTTCGCGCGCAAACCACTGTTCGGCTACACCTCGATGGTCTACGCCACGGCGAGCATTGCCTTCCTGTCGTTCATCGTCTGGGCGCACCACATGTTCGTGGTCGGCATTCCGCTGGTGGGCGAGTTGTTCTTCATGTACGCGACGATGCTGATCGCCGTACCGACCGGGGTGAAAGTCTTCAACTGGGCGAGCACCATGTGGCAAGGCTCGATGACCTTCGAGACGCCGATGCTGTTCGCCGTGGCGTTCGTGATCCTGTTCTCGATCGGTGGTTTCTCCGGGCTGATGCTTGCCATCGCTCCGGCGGACTTCCAGTATCAGGACACCTATTTCGTCGTCGCGCATTTCCACTATGTGCTGGTGCCCGGAGCGATCTTCGGCATCTTCGCCTCGGTCTATTACTGGCTGCCGAAGTGGACCGGGCACATGTACGACGAAACCCTCGGCAAGCTGCATTTCTGGCTGTCGTTCGTCGGCATGAACCTGACCTTCTTCCCGATGCACTTCGTCGGGCTGGCCGGGATGCCACGGCGGATCCCGGATTACAACCTGCAGTTCGCCGACTTCAACATGGTCTCGTCGATCGGCGCGTTCATGTTCGGCGCCACGCAGATCTTCTTCCTGTTCATCGTGATCAAGACCATCCGTGGCGGCGAGCCGGCCCCGGCCAAACCGTGGGACGGCGCCGAAGGGCTGGAGTGGAGCGTGCCGTCGCCGGCGCCATATCACACCTTCACCACACCACCGGAAGTGAAATGAAACGCATGGCTTCTGTAGGAGTGAGCCTGCTCGCGATGGATTCGCTGCGGTGTGTCAGATACACCGCTATCGCGAGCAGGCTCACTCCTACAGGGTTGGGTGTAGAGGCTGAAAATCATGGCTGACTCGATCTCGCTGAAGAAACTGGTCACCCGCCTGCTCTTGGTCGTAGTGGCGATGTTCGTCTTCGGTTTCGCCCTGGTGCCGATCTACGACGTGATGTGCAAAGCCTTCGGCATCAACGGCAAGACCGGCGGCCAGTACGAGGGCGAGCAAGTCGTAGACACCTCGCGCCAGGTGCGTGTGCAGTTCCTGTCGACCAACACCGCCGACATGCCCTGGGACTTCTACCCGAAACACGACGAGCTGACCGCCAACCCCGGCGCGGTCAACGAGATGGTGTTCATCGCGCGCAACCCCACCGACAAACCGATGAGCGCGCAAGCGGTGCCCAGCATAGCGCCGAGCAATGCGGCGGCGTTTTTCCACAAGACCGAATGCTTCTGCTTTACCCAGCAGGTGCTGCAGCCCGGTGAACAGATCGAGATGCCGGTGCGTTTCATCGTTGACCGCGACATGCCCAAGGAAGTGAAGCACCTGACGCTGTCCTACACGCTGTTCGATATCACCGCCCGACATCCGCCGGTGGCTGTAAACACTGGCGGTTGAGCGTGCCCGATAAGGAGAACAATAAATGGCAACTCATGAGCATTATTACGTCCCGGCCCAAAGCAAATGGCCGATCATCGCCACGCTCGGGATGTTCGTCACCGTGTACGGCCTCGCCACCTGGTTCAACGATCTGAAGGCAGCCCGCCCGGATTCCCACGGCCCGCTGATCTTTTTCGTCGGCGGCCTGCTGCTGGCGTACATGCTGTTCGGCTGGTTCGGTGCGGTGATCAAGGAAAGTCGCGCGGGGTTGTACAGCCCACAACTGGACCGCTCCTTTCGCTGGGGCATGAGCTGGTTCATCTTTTCCGAAGTGATGTTTTTCGTGGCCTTCTTCGGCGCGCTGTTCTATATCCGCGTGGTTTCCGCGCCCGGGCTGGCCGGTGAAGGTCCCAAGGGCCTGTCGGAAATGCTCTGGCCCAACTTCGAATACGTCTGGCCACTGCTCAACAATCCGGACCCGAAACTGTTCCCGCCGCCCAAGGACGTCATTAGCCCCTGGGGCCTGCCGCTGCTGAACACGATCCTGCTGGTCAGCTCCAGCGTGACCATCACCATCGCCCACCATGCGCTGAAGAAAGGCCATCGCGGCGCACTGAAACTGTGGCTGGCGATCACCGTGCTGCTGGGCGTCGCGTTTTTAGGCTTCCAGGCCGAGGAATACATCCATGCCTACAAAGAGCTGGGCCTGACCCTCGGCTCGGGCATCTACGGCGCGACGTTCTTCATGCTCACCGGATTCCACGGCGCCCACGTGACCATCGGCACGATCATTCTGTTCGTGATGCTGATGCGGATCATGAAGGGCCACTTCGACAACGAGCACCAGTTCGGTTTCGAAGCGGCGAGCTGGTATTGGCACTTCGTCGACGTCGTGTGGATCGGCTTGTTCTTCTTCGTTTACGTCCTCTGATCGCGGACGCTACCAGGGTGCATGCGAGACCAACTGGCCGCTGTAGAAACCCCAGGCCATCAGGCCGACGGTGACCACGGCCAGTGCCACCCGGACACTCAGGGCGATGACCAGCCGATTGGAGCTGCTGTCGTCCTTGACCAGGAAAAACAGGCCGCTGAACAGGCTGACGACCGTGGCAATCAGCATCAGGACGATCGCTGCTTTGAACATGGCAAGACTCCGGGGGACAGGCGATGCACTTGAGTATAGCGATCGCGATGACTGACTTTATGGCGTGCCCATGAAGCGCTTTCGCCCGGGCGTGATTCCCACTGTGGTGGTGGCGTTGTTGCTGCCGCTGATGGTTGCGCTGGGCTTCTGGCAACTGGGCCGGGGCGCAGAGAAAACCGCGCTGCTGGCCAGTTATGCCGAACGTCGCGTGGCCGAACCGATGGCCAGCGGCGAGTTGCTCGGCAGCGCCGACCCGGCTTATCGCCGTGTGCATCTGCAGGGTCAGTTCGACCCTGCCCACACGCTGTTGCTCGACAACCGCCAGCGGGGCGGCAAGGTCGGCGTCGAGTTGCTGCAACCGTTTCAGGACCAACGCAGCGGTCTGTGGCTGCTGGTCAATCGCGGCTGGTTGCCTTGGCCCGACCGGCGTGTGCCGCCGCAATTCAGCACGCCGGTCGAGACGCTGACATTTGAAGCCTGGGTCTATGTCGCCCCCGGCGCGACGTTTCAGTTGCACGCCGACCCGGTCAGCCATGTCTGGCCGCAAACCATCACTGCCGTCGAGCCGGGCAAGTTGTGGCAAACCCTGGAGCGCGACGGCTTCGCCTACGAATTACGCGCCGAACCTGGCCCGGCCAGCTACCAGACCGATTGGCCGGTAGTCGCGATGGGGCCGGAAAAACACCTCGGCTATGCCGTGCAATGGTTCGCCATGGCCACGGCGTTGCTCGGTCTCTACCTCTACTTGGGCTGGCACCACGCAAAGGAGAAACGCCATGGGAAGCGCCATGAATCCACCCAGCATGTCTGAGGCCAAACCTGCCCCCAGCCGCCGGCGCGGGCGTATTCAGTTGCTGTTGATTGTGCTTGGCGTGGTCGGGCCGATGCTGCTCGCCACCGGCATGTACAAATTGCAGTTCTGGGTGCCGGAAGGACGCAGCTACCACGGCGAACTGATCGGCAACGGCCAGACCCGCGCCGACCTTGGCGTGCAGGCCGATGAGCAGCGCTGGCAGATTCTGGTCACGGCGCCGAAGGACTGCGCCGTGGATTGCCAGCAACTGGTGTACCTGGCGCGGCAGATCCAGATCAGCCTCGGCCGCGAAGCCGGACGCGCCAGCCACGCCCTCGCCGCCGCGCAACCGTTAAGTACCGACTACGCCGCCAAGCTCGACCGTGAATACCCGCAACTGCAGCGTTACCCACTGGATGCTGGCGTGTTTGCCAGGACCACCGGCGACAAAGCCGTGCCGCAGCTATGGATCGTCGACCCGCACGGCAATCTGGTGCTGCGTTACGAGCCGAATGTGAAGGGCAAGGATCTGCTTAACGACCTGCGGCATCTGCTGAAACTGTCGAACATCGGATAAGGGCATCGTCATGGCCAAACCTGGATTTCGCCTCGCGCTGTTTGCCACCCTGCTGGCACTGATTGTCGTGCTGCTCGGCGCCTATACGCGCCTGACCCACGCTGGCCTAGGCTGCCCGGACTGGCCGGGCTGCTACGGGTTTATCAGCGTGCCGAAAAGCGAGGCGCAACTGGCCCATGCCGAACTGCATTTCCCTGATGCGCCGGTGGAAGCGCACAAGGGCTGGAACGAGATGATCCACCGTTACTTTGCCGGCACGCTGGGTTTGCTGATTTCAGTATTGGCCGGGCGCGCGTGGGTCAATCGTCGCCATCCGGGGCAACCGTTGAAACTGCCGCTGTTTCTGCTGGCGGTGGTCATCGCCCAGGCGGCGTTCGGCATGTGGACGGTAACGCTCAAGCTCTGGCCGCAAGTGGTCACCGGGCATTTGCTCGGCGGTTTTGCCACGTTGAGCCTGCTGTTCCTGCTGACGCTGAGATTGTCCGGCGTGCTGCCGGCGCTGACGGTACCGAAACGCCTGCAATATTGGGCGACGGCGGGGCTGTTGCTGGTGATCGGCCAGATCGCATTGGGCGGCTGGGTCAGTTCCAACTATGCAGCGGTGGCCTGCATCGACTTTCCCACCTGCCATGGCCAATGGCTGCCGCCAGCGGACTTCGCCAATGGTTTTCACCTGACTCAGCATATCGGCCCGAATTATCTCGGCGGCCAACTGGATAGCGATGCGCGCACGGCGATTCATCTGACCCACCGCATCGGCGCTATGTTGGTGACGGTCGTGCTGCTGGGTCTGGCCTGGCAGTTGAAAATGGTGGGCATGACCCGGCTGGCGGGGTTGCTGCTGATCGCCCTCGCCGCGCAGATCACCCTCGGCATCAGCAACGTGCTGTTTCACCTGCCGCTGCCAGTGGCCGTCGCGCACAACGCCGGCGGGGCGGCGCTGTTGCTGACGCTGGTGCTGGTCAATTATCACGCGCGCACCAGTCTGCTGCGGGTGTCCCAACCGGTGCTGGCGCGCTGGCGCTTCAGCGCGAACAAACCTGCCGTCGCACCCATCGCATTGAAAGGAGAAACGCCATGGCGAGTCTGATCGGCGAGCGTGCGGCGCAAGCGCTGTGGCGCGATTATCTGGAGCTGACCAAACCGAAAGTCGTGGTGCTGATGCTGATCACTTCGCTGGTCGGCATGTTCCTCGCCACCCGCGCGGGCGTGCCGTGGACGGTGCTGGTGTTCGGCAATCTGGGCATCGCCCTGTGCGCCGGCGGCGCGGCGGCGGTCAATCATGTGGTCGACCGGCGCATCGATGCAGTGATGGCGCGCACGCACAAACGCCCACTGGCCGAAGGCCGGGTTTCACCGGCGGCGGCGCTGACCTTCGCTCTGGTGCTGGCATTGCTCGGCCAGGCGCTGCTGCTGACCTTCACCAATCAACTGACCGCGTGGCTGACCCTCGCCTCGCTGCTCGGTTACGCCGTGGTCTACACCGGCTTTCTCAAACGTGCGACGCCGCAGAACATCGTCATCGGCGGCCTCGCGGGCGCAGCCCCACCGCTGCTCGGCTGGACCGCCGCCACCGGCCATGTCAGCGCCGAACCGCTGTTGCTGGTGCTGATCATCTTCGCCTGGACCCCGCCGCATTTCTGGGCGCTGGCGATTCATCGCAAGGAGGAATACGCCAAGGCCGACATTCCGATGCTGCCGGTCACTCACGGCGAGCACTACACCAAAGTGCACATTCTGCTGTACACCTTTGCGTTGCTGGCAGTGAGCCTCTTGCCCTACGTGATTCACATGAGCGGCGTGCTGTATCTGGTCAGTGCGCTGGCGTTGGGCGCAAGGTTTCTGCAATGGGCCGTGGTGCTGTACCGTGGCACTCGGCCGCACGCGGCGATCAACACCTTCAAGTACTCTATTTATTACTTGTTCCTGTTGTTCATCGCCCTGCTCGTAGACCACTACTTACTGTTGAACCTATGACCCGAACCCAGAAAACCGTCTTCATCCTCGTCGCAGTGATCGCGTTGATCCTCGGGCTTACCGTCAACAAGGTGCTGAGCGGCAAAGGCCAGGGCGACCCGACTGCACTGATCGACGCCGGGATCATCCTGCTGCCGCAGAGCCGTAACCTGCCGGACGTGACCATGACCGATCAGGACGGCAAACCGGTGGCGATCGATGAGTTGAAAGGCAAATGGAGCCTGTTGTTCTTTGGCTACACCTTCTGCCCGGACATCTGCCCGACCACGCTGGCACAACTGCGGCAGATCAAGAGTGAATTGCCGAAAGAGGCTGTGGACAAGTTGCAGATCGTGTTGGTCAGCGTTGACCCCAACCGCGACACGCCGAAACAGTTGAAGCAGTACCTGGGCTACTTCGATCCGCAGTTCATTGGCCTGACGCCTTCATCTATCGAAGAGCTGCAGAAGGTCGCGAACGCGGTGAGCATTCCGTTCATTCCGGCCGATACCAGCAAGCCGAATTACACCGTTGATCACAGCGGCAACCTTGCGGTGATCGGCCCGGACGGCACGCAGCGCGGGTTTATTCGGGCGCCGTTGAACAACGCCAAACTGGTGGCGCAACTGCCGGGGATGCTTGAGCGCAAGTGACAGCTTAAAAGCCAAGAGCCCCTCACCCTAGCCCTCTCCCGGAGGGAGAGGGGACTGATTGGGGGATGGTGAAGAAATACGCCAACCTGTAAGTCCTGTGCCGAATCCATAATCGATTCGATCTTTCAGATCGATGCATGACGCAAGACACCTCGATCGGCCCCCTCTCCCTCGGGAGAGGGCTGGGGTGAGGGGCCGCTTCACCGCAGGTCCACAGCCAAACACCAGACACAAAAAAGGGGACGCTCATGGCGTCCCCTTTTTCATTGCAGCAACCGGAATCAGAACGCCGGCAACACCGCGCCTTTGTACTTCTCGGTAATGAATTGCTTCACTTGCGGGCTGTGCAGGGCAGCCGCCAGTTTCTTCATCGCGTCGCTGTCCTTGTTGTCCTGGCGAGACACGAGGATGTTCACGTACGGCGAGTCGTTGCCTTCGATCACCAGCGCGTCCTTGGACGGATCGAGCTTGGCTTCCAGCGCGTAGTTGGTGTTGATCAGCGCCAGATCGACCTGGGTCAGAACGCGCGGGATGGTCGCGGCTTCCAGCTCACGGAACTTCAGGTCTTTCGGGTTCGTCGCGATGTCCTTGAGGGTCGAAAGGATATTGGTCGGGTCCTTGAGGGTGATCACGCCCGCCTTGGCCAGCAGCATCAGTGCACGGCCGCCGTTGGTGGCGTCGTTCGGGATTACCACGTTCGCACCGCTAGGCAGCTCTTCGATTTTTTTAAGCTTGCTTGAGTATGCACCCAGCGGTTCCAGGTGCACGCCGGTCACAGCGACCAGATCAGTGCCCTTGGCCTTATTGAACTCATCAAGGTACGGCTGGTGCTGGAAGAAGTTCGCGTCGAGGCGCTTTTCCGCGACTTGGACGTTTGGCTGAATGTAGTCGGTGAAGACCTTGACCTTAAGATCCACGCCTTCTTTGGCCAGGGCCGGTTTGACGAACTCGAGGATTTCCGCGTGCGGCACCGGGGTGGCGGCGACGGTCAGGGTTTCGGCGTGGGCCGAAAACGCAGCAACGGCAGCGAAAGCAGCGATCAGTTTTTTCATTCAGCTAACTCCTGTTCAGGGCGCCCGCCATCTTGGCCAGCGCCTCTCTAGATGATCGAAACCAGTTATTTGCGCGAGAAATGCACGACCAGACGGTCGCCGACCATTTGCAGCACCTGCACCAGAATCAACAGCAGCACCACGGTGACGATCATCACGTCGGTCTGGAAACGCTGGTAGCCGAAACGGATCGCCAGGTCGCCCAGACCACCGGCGCCGACCACACCGGCCATCGCCGTGTAGGACACCAGTGTAATCGCTGTCACCGTAATCGCTGCGAAGATGCCCGGACGTGCTTCCGGCAGCAAGGCGTTCATGATGATCTGCCGCGTGGTCGCGCCCATCGACTGGGTCGCTTCGATGATGCCGCGATCGACTTCGCGCAGCGCGGTTTCCACCAGACGTGCGAAGAACGGTGTGGCACCCACCACCAGTGGTGGGATCGCACCGGCCACACCCAGCGAGGTGCCGGTGATCAGCACGGTGAACGGGATCATCACGATCAGCAGAATGATGAACGGCAGCGAACGCAAGATGTTCACCATCACCGACAGGACCGCGTAGAGGACCCGGTTCTCCAGCAACTGACGCGGGCTGCAGAGAAACAGCAGCACGCCCAGCGGCAGACCGAGCAGAACGGTGAACAACAGCGAGCCACCGAGCATCAGCATGGTGTCGTTGGTGGCCAGGCCGATTTCGAGCCAGTCAATGTTCTGGAAGAACAGTTTGATGGCTTCTATCGCAGCGTCGTACTGCTTGATTGCAGCGTCAAACATTTCCATTAGCGCAACACCTCCATGTGAACGTCAGCGGCGGTGAAGCGGGCGAACGCCGCCTCCATGTCGCCACCGGTGACAGCGAGGGTCAGTTGCCCGTACGGAATGTCTTTGATGCGGTCGATGCGACCGGCGAGGATGCTGTAGTCGACGCCGGTCTCCCGGGCGACGGTGCCGAGCAACGGCGCGTAGGTCGCTTCGCCCTGGAAGGTCAGACGCACGATACGACCCGGCACGTGAGCGAAATCGTCACGCTGTTCGCTTTCGTCGATCTGCTCGCTTTCCTGGACGAAACGCTTGGTGGTCGGGTGCTGCGGATGCAGGAACACATCGGCCACTGGCCCCTGCTCGACGATCACGCCGGCGTCCATCACCGCGACCTGGTCGCAGACGCGACGGATCACGTCCATCTCGTGGGTGATCAGGACGATGGTCAGTTTCAATTCGCGGTTGATTTCCGCCAGCAGCTGCAGGACCGACGCGGTGGTCTGCGGATCGAGGGCGCTGGTGGCCTCGTCGCACAGCAGAATCTTCGGTTTGGTCGCCAGCGCACGGGCGATGCCGACGCGCTGTTTCTGGCCGCCGGACAATTGCGCCGGGTACTTTTTCGCGTGGTCGGACAAACCGACACGCGCCAGCAACTCGGCCACGCGCTGGTTGATTTCACTACTCGACAGCTCACCGGCCAGGGTCAGCGGCAAGGCAACGTTGTCGGCCACTGTCTTGGAGGCGAGCAGGTTGAAGTGCTGGAAGATCATCCCGACCTGCTGGCGGAAACGGCGCAGGCCGTTGGCGTCCAGTGCGGTGACTTCTTCGCCGTCGACGATGATCTTGCCGCCACTGGAGTCTTCCAGGCGATTGATCAGACGCAGCAGGGTACTTTTGCCCGCACCGGAATGGCCAATCAGGCCGAACACCTGGCCGTTCTCGATGGCGAGACTGGTCGGGTGCAGCGCGGGAATATCCTTACCGGCGACGCGGTAAGTCTTGTGGACGTTTTGAAACTCGATCACGTAGCGAACCTTGTGGGGCGCGTTGGAAAAGGATCAGCGGTTAGCCGGGCGCGCATTTTAGCCTGTCCGTATAGAGGTTCTTAGCATTTATTTCGCAATTATCCTTCGTTTTGGCAATAACGCGATCAAAGGTCAGATAAACGGAACGGCTGAAACGCTCATCAGTCACTACTTAAGCGACTTGAAACCCTGGGTGCCGTGCCCGGGAATCACTCAAGGGTCTGCGGAAGGCATCCGGGGCCAAACGAGGAGTTTACGTCTGATGAGCATCAAAAAGCCTGCACCCGATAAAAGCGAAATGGCCGGGACCGATACCCCGGATCGCGCCAACACCAACGCCAAGCTCGACAGCCTGGAAGAATTCCGTTCCGACGCCACCGGTCAGGCACTGCGCACCAACCAGGGCGTGAAGATCGCAGACAACCAGAACACTCTGAAAGCCGGGCCGCGCGGGCCTTCGCTGCTGGAAGATTTCATCATGCGTGAAAAGATCACGCACTTTGACCATGAGCGGATTCCAGAGCGCATCGTCCATGCGCGCGGCACCGGCGCGCACGGTTTCTTTCAGACTTACGAGAACCATGCAGCGCTGACCAAGGCTGGTTTCCTACAGGACCCGGGCAAGAAAACCCCGGTGTTCGTGCGCTTTTCCACCGTGCAAGGGCCACGTGGTTCCGGCGACACCGTGCGTGACGTGCGCGGCTTTGCGGTGAAATTCTTTACCGACGAGGGCAACTTCGACCTGGTCGGCAACAACATGCCGGTGTTCTTCATTCAGGACGCGATCAAGTTTCCTGACTTCGTACACGCGGTGAAACCCGAGCCGCACAACGAAATCCCGACCGGCGGCTCGGCTCACGACACGTTCTGGGATTTCGTTTCGCTGGTGCCGGAATCGGCGCACATGGTCATCTGGGCGATGTCCGACCGGGCGATCCCGAAAAGCCTGCGCAGCATGCAGGGTTTCGGCGTGCACACCTTCCGCCTGATCAATGCCGAAGGCAAATCGCGCTTCGTCAAATTCCATTGGCGCCCGACTGCCGGCACCTGCTCGCTGGTGTGGGACGAGGCGCAGAAGCTCGCCGGTAAAGATACCGACTACCACCGTCGCGACCTGTGGGAAGCGATCGAGATGGGTGATTACCCGGAATGGGAACTGGGCGTGCAGATCGTCGAAGAAGAGAACGAACACGACTTCGACTTCGACATCCTCGACCCGACCAAGATCATTCCCGAAGAAATCGTGCCGATCACGCCGCTGGGCAAAATGACCCTGAACCGCAACCCGGACAACTTCTTCGCGGAAACCGAGCAGGTCGCCTTCTGCCCGGGCCACATCGTGCCGGGTATCGACTTCTCCAACGATCCGCTGCTGCAAGGTCGGCTGTTTTCCTACACCGACACGCAGATCAGCCGACTCGGTGGGCCGAACTTCCATGAGCTGCCGATCAACCGTCCGGTGGCGCCGTTCCATAACGGCCAGCGCGATGCACAACACCGCACCACCATCGACAAGGGCCGCGCTTCCTACGAGCCGAACTCGATCGACGGTGGCTGGCCGAAAGAGACCCCGCCGGCGGCACAGGACGGTGGTTTCGAGAGCTATCCAGAGCGCATCGACGCGGCGAAGATCCGTCAGCGCAGCGAATCGTTCAGCGATCACTTCTCCCAGGCCCGTTTGTTCTTCAACAGCATGAGCGAGCACGAGAAAGAGCACATCATTGCCGCCTACAGCTTCGAGCTGGGCAAGGTCGAGCGTGAATTCATTCGTGCCCGTGAGGTGAACGAGATCCTCGCCAATATCGACCTGACCCTGGCCAAACGCGTGGCGGAGAACCTCGGTTTGCCGGCGCCAGCCAAAGGCACGGTCGAAGTACGCAAGACCTCGCTGGACCAATCACCAGCGCTGAGCCAGGCCAACCTGCTGCCGGGCAATATCAAGACGCGCAAAGTGGCGATCCTTGCTGCCAACGGCGTTGATGCTGCAGCCATCGATGCGATGAAACAGGCGCTGGAAGCGCAAGGCGCCCATGCGAAACTGCTCGGCCCGACCTCGGCACCAGTGAAAACCGCTGATGGCAAGGCATTGCCGGTGGATGCGTCGATGGAAGGCATGCCTTCAATTGCGTTCGACGCCGTGTTCGTGCCGGGTGGCGCAGCGTCGATTACCGCGTTGAGCGGTGACGGTGTGGCGCTGCATTACCTGCTCGAGGCGTACAAGCACCTGAAGGCGATCGTACTGCACGGCGAGGCCAAGCAACTGCAGGACTTGTTGAAGCTGGATGCGGATGCGGGGTTGTTGCAGGGCGCTGATGTCGGCGCGTTGACCAAGCCGTTCTTTGCCGCGATCGGCGAGCATCGTGTCTGGGCGCGGGAGCCTAAGGCCAAGGCGATTCCAGCGTAAAAGCAAAAGAGCGCAGCCTTCGGCAGCTCCTACAGGATGTACTCGATCCCATGTAGGAGCTGCCGGAGGCTGCGATCTTTTTACGGTTTACGCGGGCTCAACACCATCTGCGCCGGCACCGTGCGCAAGATCTGCTTCTCGATTTGCAAATCAAACTCAGGATCGAGCTTCTTCACTCGCTTGGTCAGCAAGGTCGCCAGCCACGGATAATCCGCGGTACGCGGGGCCTGGATGCTGACGGCGCACTCATAATTCACCACATCGGCGGCGATCGCATCGAGCTGTCGCTGCAGCTTGTGAATATCGCCGATGTTCAACGCAACCGTGGTGCTTTCAGCAGTCGGGTCGATGACCCTGGCTTTCGTCCGGGCTTCGGCAGCCAGCAGCGCCGCTTCAGCCTTTTCCAGCTCGGCCTTGCGCGCTTCGGTGATCGCACCGTTGACGCCGCCAGTCAGTGCGGGCGCCTTAGGCATCAGGGCGCGGGCACGGCTCAATGCAGTGGCGGCAGCGTTGACATCGCCTTTCTGCAGGACGATCTGGCTGCGGCGCAGATACGCCTCGGCCAATTGCCGTTGGTATTGCTCGAGGGATTGATCGTTGGGGGTTGCGGCCTGCAACGCGGCCAACTGGTCTTCGGCGGTGGCCAGTTCGCTGCTGGCCAGGCTTTGCTCCAGCTGTGCGATGGCCGTAGCCCGCGCATCCGGGACTTCAGCCACCGGCGGCGTACTTTGGCAGGCGCCCAGCAGCACTGAAAATGCGACAAGGAGCAGATAACGGGAGGCGAACGGCTTCATTCCTGCGACTCTCTAATTGCGCAAAAAGCGGCCAAGTCTACACCCCACGACGGGGCAGAACAAAACTCAACAGAAACAGCGCGGCCGCCGTCACCACGATCGACGGCCCCGCCGGGGTGTCCTTGAACCATGACAATGCCAGCCCGCCGCACACCGCGAGCATGCCCAGCAGGCTCGCGCCCAGGGCCATCTGCTCCGGCGAACGGGCGTGACGCTGTGCCGCAGCGGCCGGAATGATCAGCAGCGAAGTGATCAACAATACCCCGACGATTTTCATCGCCACCGCGATCACCACCGCGATCAACAGCATCAGCGCCAAGCGTAAACCCGCAACCGGCAGGCCCTCGACCCGCGCCAGCTCTTCGTGCACGGTGACCGCCAGCAGTGGCCGCCATAGCGTCACCAGCAACACCAGCACCGCCGCGGTGCCGCCGAGGATCCACGCCAGGTCGCTCGGACTGATCGCCAGCAGATCGCCAAACAGATAGGCCATCAGGTCGATCCGCACTTCATGCATGAAGCTTAGTACCACCAGGCCGAGAGAGAGCGTGCTCGGCGCAAGAATTCCCAACAGCGTGTCGGACGCCAGTGGCTGGCGCTGTTGCAGCGTCACCAGCAGCACCGCCAGCAGCAGGCAACCGACCGTCACCGCTACCGTCGGGCTGACATCCAGCAGAAAGCCCAAGGCCACGCCGAGCAGCGCGGCGTGGGACAGGGTGTCGCCGAAATAGGCCATGCGCCGCCACACCACAAACGAGCCGAGCGGTCCGGCCACCAGCGCCAGCGCCAGACCTGCAAGCAGGGCATACAAGAGAAAATCAGCCATGCTTGCAGCCGTCTCCATGAACGTGAGGTTGCCCGCCCAGCGGGCCTTTGACCACCGAACCGTGCAGGTCGTGGGCGTGGTCGTGATGGTGGTGATAGATCGCCAGGCTCGGCGCATTCTTGCCGAACAGCTCGACGAATGCCGGATCACCGCTGACCTGCTCGGGATGCCCGGAGCAGCAGACGTGACGGTTGAGGCAGACCACCTGATCGGTGGTGCTCATCACCAGATGCAAATCGTGGGACACCATCAGCACGCCGCAACCGTGGCGGTCGCGCAGACGGGTGATCAGGCTGTACAGCTCGGCCTGCCCAGCCACGTCGACGCCCTGCACCGGTTCGTCGAGCACCAGCAGCTCCGGCTCACGCAGCAGGGCCCGCGCCAGCAGCACGCGCTGCATTTCGCCGCCGGAAACGCTCTGCACCGGGCTGTCGATCACGTGTTCGGCGCCGACTTCCTTCAGCGCGGCCAAGGCGCGGGGACGATCGACGCCGGGCACCAGGCGCAGAAAGCGCAGCACTGACAGCGGCAGGGTCGGATCGACGTGCAGCTTCTGCGGCATGTAGCCGACGCGCAGCTTCGGCTTGCGCCAGACGCTGCCGCTGTTCGGCTTCAACAGCCCGAGCACGGCGCGCACCAGCGTGGTCTTGCCGGCGCCGTTGGGGCCGATCAGAGTGACGATCTGCCCCGGCTCGACGCTCAGCTCGATGTTGTCCAGCACAGTCTGCCCGGCAAACGTGACGGCGACCTGCTCCAGACGGATCAGCGCGTTGCTCATCAGGCCCCCTGGCAACCGGCGCACAGGCCGACCACTTCGACCGTCTGCGCTTCGACGATGAATCCGACGTCTTTGGCGCTGCTGATGATCGCGTCACTGATCACTTTTTGCTCGAGTTCGATAGCGGCGTGGCAGTCGCGGCAGATCAGGAACTGACCCTGATGCGCGTGTTCAGGATGCACGCAGCCAACGAAGGCGTTGAGCGACGAGATGCGATGGACCAGGCCGTTTTCCAGGAGGAAATCCAGTGCGCGGTACACCGTAGGCGGCGCGGCGCGGCGGCCGTCCTGCTCGCTGAGCACAGCGAGGATGTCGTAGGCACCCAGCGGCTTGTGGCTCTGCCAGACCAGTTCCAGCACGCGGCGGCGCAGGGCGGTCAGACGCAAACCTTTTTGCGCGCACAAGGTATCGGCCTCGGACAGAGCGCTGTGCACGCAATGGGAGTGGTCGTGGGGACGGCTGGCAATCGGTGTAATAGGCATGAGCGGCGACGAGATTTGCTGGAGACGTTATTATGTTACCCGTTCTCGCTTCCTTGAGTGGTCATCGTGTCCCGACTTTTTTCTGTTTTTGTGGCCTTTGTTGCCGTTTTTCTGCTGACCGGTACGGCTCAGGCCGAGGTCAAAGTCCTCACCAGCATCAAACCGTTGCAGCTGATTGCCGCTGCCGTGCAGGACGGCGTGGCGATTCCCGAGGTGCTGTTGCCACCGGGCGCCTCGCCGCACAATTACGCCCTGCGCCCCTCCGACGTACGGAAGGTGCAGTCGGTCGATCTGCTTTACTGGATCGGCCCGGACATGGAAGGCTTCCTCCCGCGGGTGCTCAACGGTCGCAGCCTGCCGAGTGTCGCGGTGCAGGATCTGCCGGGGCTGAAATTGCGCCATTTCGGCGCAGACAACCATTCCCATGCCGAAGAAGCCGACGAGCATGATCACGATCATCGCCCCGGCTCGCTGGATGCGCACTTGTGGCTTTCGCCGGTCAATGCGCGGGTAATCGCCGACAAAATGGCCGCCGACCTCAGCGCCGCCGACCCGGCCAATGCCCAGCGTTATCAGAGCAACGCCAAAGCCTTCGATGAACGTCTGGATGCGCTGGATCTGCGCTTGAAGAAGCGCCTGGCCAATGTCGAAGGCAAGCCGTATTTCGTCTTTCACGAGGCCTTTGATTATTTCGAAGACGCTTATGGCCTGAAGCACGCCGGGGTCTTCGCCGTCGCTGCTGAAGTGCAGCCCGGCGCTCAGCATGTGGCGGCGATGCGCCAGCGCTTGCAGGAAGTGGGCAAGACCTGTGTGTTCAGCGAACCGCCGTTGCGTCCGCGTCTGGCGGAAACGCTGGTGGCTGGCCTGCCGGTGAAGCTGGCGGAACTGGATGCGTTGGGCGGGTACACCCCGGCGACGGCTCAGGGCTATGAGCAGGTGTTGGAAAAGTTGGGCAATGATTTGGCGGGATGCCTGGAGTCTCTGTAACCCCATAGAAAAAGATCGCAGCCTTCGGCAGCTCCTACAGGGTGTACATCAATCCCTTGTAGGAGCTGCCGAAGGCTGCGATCTTTTGATCTTAAAGGGCGAAAGGCAACGGTGTGTGAACCTTCTGCCGCTGTGCCAGACGCTGCTCGAACTCCCGCGGATCATGAATCAACACATCCTGCCCGGCGAACTGCTCGGCGGCGATCAAGCGTGACAGCCAGAACCGTACACAAGCCACGCGCAGCATCGTCGGCCACAGTTCAGCTTCCGCCGCCGTGAATGGGCGCAGCGCGGCGTAGGCACCGAGAAACGCTCGGGCCCGCGGGCCATCGATCACGCCCGCTTCATCCGAGCACCAGTCGTTCAACGCGATTGCCACGTCATACAGCATCGGCCCCGAGCAGGCGTTGTAGAAGTCGATCAGCCCGGTCAGGTGCGTGCCTTCGAACATCGCATTGTCGCGGAACAGATCCGCGTGGATGTTCGCCCTCGGCAGCGCGAGGATCTTGTCTTTGCGCTCAGAGATTTCATCCAGCGCGCTTTGCAACAGCGCGCGCGGCTCATCGCTCAGGTGCGAGAGAAATTCACAACCCTCTTCCAGCATCCAGTCCAGACCGCGATCGGTCTTGCGCTTGATCATGCGCTCGCCCTGGGTCGCTAGGTGCAGATGTGCCTGCAATTCGCCGACCTGGGCGCAATGCTGGGCATTGGCGACCTTGATGTGCTTGCCCGACAGACGCGGTTGCAGCAGCGCTGGCTTGCCTTTTAGTTCACGCAGCGCCACGCCGTCAGTGGTGCGCAGGGCATAAGGCACCGGCAGATCGGCTTCGTGCAGCACGTCGAGCAGGTCGATGAAGAACGGCATCTCCTGCACCGGGCCGCGTTCGACCAGGGTGAGGACAAACTCGCCCTGCTCCAGGCTGATGAAGAAATTGGTGTTTTCGCTGCCGGCGGCGATCCCCTGGAAATCAAGCAGGCGGCCGAGCCCGTAAGGGGCGAGAAAGGTTTCCAGCTCGAGCCGAGCCAGGGGAGTGAACACAGACATGTCTTAACTGCCAGTACGGGCGCCGCGACTGCGGCGGCGGGTGAATTGAAAACCTACTTCCATTCGAAAATCTTCCATGACGGAATCAGCATATCCGGCTGATCCGAGCGGATGAAATTGGCATCCGTACCGTCGGCGCGCACCAGAAAATAAGGTTTCCCATTCTTTGGCGTGACCTTTATCGCATACAGGAAACCGTTCTGACGGTACTCCTGAATGGTCTTGTCGCCCTCCGTGCGGATAGTGACATCGGGGTCGCCGCCCGGCGCATCATCCGCCGCCATCGCGGCCAGTGGTGAGACAGCGATCAACCCGACCAGCAGCAAGCGATTTAACGTACGCATGATAACCTTGTCCCTTTGTCGTCAACGGTCCCGCTATTCTAGCCCCGGACCCGCCGAAAAGGTTGATCCTGCTCATGAGCCAAGCCCCCCTCGTCCTGGTGGACGGTTCGTCTTACCTGTACCGCGCCTTTCATGCACTGCCACCACTGACCACGTCCAAAGGCCTGCCGACCGGTGCGGTCAAAGGCGTGCTGAACATGCTCAAGAGTCTGCGCAAGCAGTACCCGGACAGCCCGTTCGCCGTGGTGTTCGACGCCAAGGGCGGGACATTTCGCGATGAGATGTACGCCGAATACAAGGCCAACCGCCCGAGCATGCCCGATGACATGCGCGTGCAGATCGAGCCGCTGCACCAGAGCGTGATCGCCCTCGGCTTCCCGCTGCTGTGCGTGGACGGCGTCGAGGCCGACGATGTGATCGGCACCCTCGCCCGCAGCAGCGCGGCGGCGGACCGTCCGGTGATCATCTCCACCGGCGACAAGGACATGGCGCAACTGGTCGACGGCCACATTACCTTGGTCAACACCATGTCCGGTAGTTCGATGGATGTGGAGGGCGTTAAAGAGAAATTTGGCGTCGCACCGGAGCAGATCATCGATTACCTGGCGCTGATGGGCGATTCCTCCGACAACATTCCGGGCGTGCCGGGCATCGGCCCGAAGACGGCGTCCGGCCTGCTGGTCGGCGTCAACGGCGGTCTGACCGAGCTGTACGCCAACCTCGACATCGTGCCGACCCTGCCGATTCGTGGGGCGAAAACCCTGGTGGCCAAGCTCGAAGAGCACAAGGAAATGGCTTTCCTCTCCTATCAACTGGCAACCATCAAGATCGATGTGCCGCTGGATATCGGCCTCGACGATCTGCAGATGGGTCAGGAAGATCCGGCCAAACTCTACGAGCTCTACACACTGCTGGAATTCAAGAGCTGGCTCAGTGATCTGGATCGCGACGCCAAGCGTCTGGAACTGAACGCCGCGGCTGAACCCGCGCCAGCCCATGATCTGTTCAGCGCCCCACAAGCCGAGGCGGCCGCTGCCCCTGCCGAAGCCGTGTACGAAACCATCCTCGATCAGGCACGCTTTGATGTCTGGCTGGAAAAACTGCGCAACGCCGAGCTGATCGCCTTCGACACCGAAACCACCGGCATCGACGCGCAGCGGGCACAACTGGTCGGTCTGTCGTTCGCCGTACAGGCCAACGAAGCCGCGTACATTCCGCTGACCCACTCCTACATCGGCGTACCGGAGCAACTGGATCGCGACACCGTGCTGCGCGCACTCAAGCCGATCCTGGAAGACCCGAACAAGCTCAAGGTCGGCCAGCACGCCAAGTTCGACATGAACATTCTGGCCAACTGCGCCATCGGCGGCGATCAGAGTGAAGGCATCACAGTGCGCGGCATCGCCTTCGACACCATGCTTGAATCCTACGTACTCAACTCCACCGCGACCCGTCACGACATGGACAGCCTCGCGCAGAAGTACCTCGACCACACCACGGTGAGCTTCCAGGACATCGCCGGCAAAGGGGCCAAGCAACTGACCTTCGACCAGATCGCTCTGGAACAGGCCGGGCCATACGCCGCCGAAGATGCCGACATCACCCTGCGCTTGCACCAGGCTCTGTTCGAAAAACTCAGCGCGATTCCGAGCCTGGCCAGCGTGCTGACCGACATCGAGATTCCGCTGGTACCGGTACTGGCGCGCATCGAACGTCAGGGCGCGTTCGTTGATGCCGAGCTGCTCGGTATCCAGAGCATCGAGCTGGGCAACAAAATGGTTGCGCTCGAGCGTGAAGCCTTCGAGATTGCCGGGGAGGAATTCAACCTCGGCTCGCCGAAGCAACTGGGCGTGATTCTCTATGAAAAGCTTGGTTTGCCGGTGCTGAAGAAAACCGCCAAAGGCCAGCCGTCCACGGCTGAAGAAGTGCTGGCCAAGCTCGCCGAAGACGATCACCGCTTGCCGAAAGTGCTGATGGAGCACCGCTCGATGAGCAAACTGAAAAGCACCTATACCGATCGGCTGCCGGAGCAGATCAACCCGCGCACCGGGCGCATCCACACGTCCTATCATCAAGCCGTGGCCTCGACCGGGCGCTTGTCCTCCAGTGATCCGAACCTGCAGAACATTCCGGTGCGTACCGCCGAAGGCCGACGCATTCGTCAGGCGTTCGTCGCGCCGAAGGGCTATAAGCTGCTGGCGGCGGACTACTCGCAGATCGAACTGCGCATCATGGCCCACCTGTCCCGCGACGAAGGCCTGATGAATGCCTTCCGCAACAACCTCGACGTGCACACCGCGACCGCTGCCGAAGTGTTCAAGGTCGAGCTTGAGCAAGTGACCTCGGACCAGCGCCGCAGCGCCAAGGCGATCAACTTCGGTCTGATCTACGGCATGGGTGCGCAGAAGCTTGGCAAGGACATCGGCGTCGACACCAAGACTGCCAAGGCTTATATCGATACCTACTTCGCCCGTTATCCAGGCGTTCGTGAGTACATGGAGCGCACCCGAGCGCAGGCGGCGGATCAGGGTTACGTCGAAACCTTCTTCGGTCGTCGTCTGTACCTGCCGGAGATCAACTCGAACAAGCCGCAGGAACGCGCCGCCGCAGAACGCACGGCGATCAACGCGCCGATGCAGGGCACGGCGGCGGACATCATCAAGAAAGCCATGGTGGCTGTGGATAACTGGCTAGCGACGTCGGGGCTGGATGCGCGGGTCATCCTGCAGGTGCACGATGAACTGGTGCTGGAGGTTCGCGAGGATCTGGTCGAGCAGGTCAGTGCCGAAATTCGTACGCACATGAGCGAAGCGGCAAAACTGGATGTGCCGCTATTGGTAGAAGTTGGCGTGGGCAATAACTGGGATGAGGCGCACTGAGCCATTTTTTAGGCATCGCCGCGACCTGCTGCCGCGGCGAGCCCGATGAAACGGGCTTAGACCGATAAATGCTTGAGCCTATTCCAAAGCTTTTTGAAAAAAATCTGAACTAATCTGCCGATGAAACACTCAGAGGTACTGAATGGCTGGTGAAGCCCTTCGATGCTCCTATGTTGTGTTAAGTGTTGGCAGATATCTGAACCCCGCCCTAGCGGTTCGGAACTTAAACCCCGGAACTTCTCCCTCCCCAATGAAGTCCGGGGCTTTTTTTGCCCCAAAACTGGCTGTGATGCCGTCATGCTGCGTTAAAAGCACCGCTAAAAATGCTCATTTAGGTACCCTAAACTCCGCTTTTTAGCGGTGCTTTCGCCTTGCCTGACAGCACCACAGTCAGTTTTGAAATTGTCTTACTCGGCTGCCACCTCGGCGCCTTTGTCTGCGAGTTCCATCCAGTCGGCCAATACGGTGTAGGCCTCTTCCAGGCCCATGCGTTTTGGTGCAGAGAACAGTTGGATGGTGATCGAGTCGCCCCAGCCTTTGCGGATTTCCGACTGCACTTTCAGCAGGGTGTTCTTGGCTGCGCCGTAGGTGAGCTTGTCGGCTTTGGTCAGCAGGATGTGCATCGGCATGCCGGCGGCGACGGCCCAGTCGAGCATCAGCAGGTCGAAGTCGGTCATCGGATGGCGGATGTCCATCATCAGAATCAAACCCTTCAGACTCTCCCGACCACCGAGGTAAGCCTCGAGGTGGCGCTGCCAGTGTTGCTTGAGCGGGATCGGTACTTTTGCATAACCGTAGCCCGGCAGGTCGACCAGACGGCGATCATCGTCTAGCTTGAAGAAGTTCAACAGCTGTGTGCGACCCGGAGTTTTCGAGGTGCGCGCCAGGCTGGCGTGGGTCAGGGTGTTCAGCGCGCTGGATTTGCCAGCGTTGGAACGACCGGCAAACGCCACTTCGAAGCCTTCGTCGTCAGGGCATTGATCGACTTTGGCGGCACTGAGCATGAATGTGGACTGTTGGCACAGGCCGAGGATGGGATTCTTGAGTTGCATGGGATTTCCGATGTGGGCGGCGCCGGGAATGGGCGCGGAACGCGGTGTCGCTTCCGTTTCAGTGACGCCAGTATATAATGCCGCAGATTTTGTGTGTGCTTTGTCCCAGCGAAGGATGAAGTTCACGAGAGCGCCAGACTTTGATTGCGCATTAGAACGCAGAACGCTCTCAACCCTGAAAAGGTCGTTTTATGACGAAATGGCTGCTGGCTGCCGGAGTCTTGGTGCCGCTTTACAGCGCACAGGCTACACAGGATCCGGAAGCTGTGTACAACCGTGTTTGTGGTGCCTGTCATTCCGGCCAACTACCCATGGCGCCCAAAAGAGGCGATCAGCAAGCCTGGACGCCGAGGTTGGCGAAAGGTATGGGGACGCTGGTGCAACACGTGACCCAGGGTTTCAAGGCGATGCCGCCGCGTGGTTTGTGCATGGACTGCAGTGCCGAGGATTACCAGGCCATCATCCTGTGGATGAGCGAGAGTAAGCCCGGCCCATAACTTAACCCTTAGCCGTAGTTGGATTAGCTGATGAACAAATTGATCGTGAGTCTGCTGTTGACCGTGGGAATTTCAGGTTTCGCCCATGCTGCCGGCGATGCCGCAGCAGGCCAGGCCAAAGCCGCCGTGTGCGGGGCCTGCCATGGCCCGGACGGCAACAGCATGGCGCCAAACTTTCCGAAACTGGCAGGTCAGGGTGAACGCTACCTCGACAAGCAATTGCACGACATCAAGTCGGGCAAGCGCGTGGTGCTGGAAATGACCGGGCTGCTGACCAACCTGAACGATCAGGATCTGGCCGATATCTCCGCCTACTTCGCCAGCCAGAAAGGCAGCGTTGGTGCCGCCGATCCGAAGATCGTTGCTCGCGGTGAAGCGCTGTTCCGTGGCGGCAACCTGGAAAAAGGCCTGCCAGCCTGCACCGGTTGCCATTCGCCGAATGGCGCCGGCAACGCCGCCGCAGGCTTTCCGCATCTGGGCGGCCAGCACGCACAATACATCGCCAAGCAGCTGACCGATTTCCGCAAGGAAGTCGACGGTCGCGCCAATGACGGCGACGCCATGACCATGCGCACCATCGCGCGCAAGCTGAGCGATGAAGACATCGCTGCGGTTTCCAGCTACATCCAGGGCCTGCACTGAGGCCCTTGTTCGAGTGTAGAGCGAGGTGCGCAACGCCTGCCACGTTAACGCTCGATTAATCCTTCGCAGCAAGTATAAAAAGGGTGGCTTTGGCCGCCCTTTTTTGTGGCCGCTGCCGTTACACTACAGCACTCATGCCCGCCAGGATCTGTGTCGAAACAGGTCGAGCGAGGCGACCCATATTGTCCAGGAGTAAAGCATGCGTAATCTGATCATCAGCGCCGCCCTCGTCGCTGCCAGCCTGTTCGGCGTCACCGCCCAGGCCGCTGAAGCCCCTGCCGCGCCTTATGTAGAACTGGCCAACCCGGTGCCGGTGGCAAAGCCTGGCAAGATCGAAGTGGTCGAGCTGTTCTGGTACGGCTGCCCGCATTGCTACGCCTTTGAACCCGTCATCAACCCGTGGGTTGAAAAATTGCCGTCCGACGTCAACTTCGTGCGCATTCCGGCGATGTTCGGCGGACCGTGGGACGCTCACGGTCAGATGTTCCTGACCCTCGAAGCGATGGGTGTCGAGCACAAGGTTCACGCTGCGGTATTCAACGCCATTCAGAAAGAACACAAGAAGCTCACCGACAAGAACGACATGGCCGACTTCCTCGCCACTCAAGGCGTGGACAAGGACAAGTTCATCGCCACCTTCGACTCGTTCGCCATCAAGGGCCAGATCGTCAAGGCCCGTGAGCTGGCCAAGAAGTACGAAATCACTGGCGTGCCAACCATGATCGTCAACGGTAAATACCGATTCGACATCGGCTCTGCCGGTGGTGCCGAGCAAGCGCTGAAACTGGCTGACGATCTGGTCGCCAAAGAGCGAGCGGCAACCAAGGCGGCTGCCAACTAAGCGCGGCATTCGCCATGCGCCGCTGGAACACCCACCGCACCGTTGGCCTGCACGATCCGCAGGTCAACGAGCATCACCTGGCGTCTACGGGCCTGCCCGCAGACCAGCGTCTGCGCTTGCTCAGTTTCAACATCCAGGTCGGCATCAGCACCGAGCGTTATCGGCATTACCTGACCCGCAGCTGGCAGCATCTGCTGCCGCACACAGGGCGTTCCGGCAATCTGCAGAAGATTGGTGACCTGCTTGGCGACTTCGATCTGGTCGCCCTGCAGGAAGCCGATGGCGGCAGTCTGCGCTCAGGCTACGTCAATCAGGTCGAACACCTGGCCCATCTCGGCGCCTTCCCCTACTGGTATCAACAACTCAATCGCAACCTCGGCCGGCTGGCCCAGCACAGCAATGGCGTGCTCAGTCGCCTCAAACCCTGGGCGATCGAAGATCACCCGCTGCCCGGTCCGAAAGGTCGCGGCGCGATCCTGCTGCGTTTCGGCGAAGGTCCGGAAGCACTGGTGGTGGTGATGATGCACCTGGCCCTTGGCGCGCGGACGCGCAGCCTGCAACTGGCCTACATTCGTGATTTGATCAGCGGTTACAAGCATCAGGTGCTGATGGGCGACATGAACACCCACGCCAGCGACCTGCTCGAACACTCGCCGTTACGCGATCTCGGCCTGCTGGCCCCGCAGGTGGAAGCGACCTTCCCCAGCTGGCGCCCACAGCGTTGCCTTGATCATATTCTGCTCAGCCCGACCCTGACCCTGGAAAAGGTCGAGGTGCTGGCCCAGCCTATTTCCGATCACCTGCCGGTCGCGGTGGAAATTCGTCTGCCGGGTTCGCTCACGGCCGACGCATTGCCCGCGTTGAGCCCTGCCCCTCGCGGAACCTGTGAATGAGCGACGACGCCCAGCGCTGGAAAGAGAAGTACCTCAAGAGCATCGAACAGCAGGACAAGCTCGAACGCCGCTGGGCCGCGCGACTCGACCTGCTGCGGCGCGGTCTGGTGCGCAGCACGCTGGCGGCCGAAGGCACCGACAAGGCTGTCGATCAGTGCATGAAGGAAATGCGCGAAGTCGTGCGCACCGATGACATGGACGCCGGCCTCGCCGCCCTGCTGCCGCGCCTGGAAAAAGCCGTACTCGACTCAGAGCAGCGCCGCGAAACCCGCATCGATCAGGTCAGCACCGCGCTGACCGCGCTGGTCACCCAGTTGCAGGCCCTCCCTTTGCCGCGCGAAGTCGCGCAACCACTGAAGAAATTCGCCAAACAAATGGACAGCCGCGTCGGTCAGGCGCGGGAAATGCCACTGCTGCTCAGCGAGCTCAGTGGCCTGCAGGGCAAGGCCTTGAGTCAATTGGAGACGCCTGCCGAACCAGGCCGGCCAGGGTTGTTGCAGCGATTGTTTGGTAGTCGTGACAGTGAGGACGCCGCTGCTCCTACGGCAGACCCGTCGGTAGCATCAGCGCCACAGCCGATCGCCACCGCGCAACCTGAACCGGAGCCGGCGCAAATGGCACCGGTCGCGGACGCTGAGTCGGCGATGGTGGCTCCCGCCGCCGTCGAAGCGCCGGTGCAGGCCGCGCCCGAACCGCAAATCGTTGCGTTCGCTACGCCCGCCGTCGTCGTTGAACCCGAGCCGACACCGGTTGAGCCAGCCGCTCCCGCCGCGCCAGACCCCGTTGCGCCACCGCTTGCAACCGAGGCATTCAACCCCGACGAACTCAGCCACCCCGGCAATCCGTCGCCGCTGGTTCCCGATAGCCTGCCGCTCCCCGAGCCGACCACTCAAGCCTTGGCCGCTATAGACCCGGAGCAGCCGGAACACGACATCCTCTTCGCCCTGCCGGACTCGCCGGAGCCATCCTACAGCTCCGTGGCCAGGCATATCGAAGACACGCTGATCGGCCTGCTCGACGACCTGACCCTGCCCGAACGTCACCGCCCGCAAGCCGAAGCCATGCGTGAAAGGCTCAAACATGGCTTGAACTGGTACGAACTGCTGCCGATCCTCGACGATCTCGCAACTTTGATGCTGGCGATTAACGATAGTGGTCAGCATGAGTTCGAAGCGTATCTGCAACAGCTCAACCAACGCCTCGAAGCGTTTCAGAGCAACCTCCAAGCGGCCAGTGAAGGGCATGCCGACAACAGCTCAGCGGCGCGGGCCATGGACACGCAGATCCGTGAACAGGTCGATGGACTGCAGAGCAGCGTCCAGCAAGCAGCCGACCTCGATGACCTCAAGCACGTGCTGGAGAATCACCTCGAAGGCCTGCTCGGCACCATGGATCAGCACCAGAAACAGCGCGACGCCCGCGAACAGGAAGTCGCCGCCAGACTGAAAAGCCTGTCGGAACGGGTCGCGCACATGGAACAGGAGGCCTTGGGTTTCCGCGAACATCTCGAGGAACAGCGGCAGAAAGCCCTGATCGACCCGTTGACCGGCCTGCCCAACCGCGCGGCGTGGAGTGAACGCCTGGAGCATGAAATCCAGCAGTGGCAGCAACACGGCAATACCCTGAGCCTGGCCATGCTCGACCTCGATCACTTCAAGCGCATCAACGACAGCTACGGTCATCTGGCCGGCGATAAAGTGCTGAAGATTATCGCCACAGTGCTGCGCAAACGCCTGCGCGGTTCGGATTTCATCGCCCGTTTCGGCGGTGAAGAGTTCGTGCTGTTACTGCCGGCAACGCCGCCAGCGGTGGGCGCAAAGCTACTGGAAACCCTGCGTGCGGCAATCGAGGCCTGCCCGTTTCACTTCAAGGGCGAGCGAGTGACCATCACGATTTCCATGGGCCTTACATCATTCCGGGTGGGTGAACACAGCGATCTGGTGCTCAAAAGAGCCGATCAGGCGCTGTATCGGGCGAAAAACGCCGGACGCAACCGAGTAGAGCTGGGCTGAGGCAATTGTTCCATTTTGTTTAAATCCGCCCGCTGGCGGACTCTGGCCAGATCCGTACGTTACACTGTTGCATTATTGTCTTTTGCGTATCGTCCTCTGCCATGAAATTCTTTGCCCTGATTGCCTCGCTGCTCGTCCTCGCTGGTTGCGCCAGCGGCCCGCGCTACGACACCAGTCATCCTTCGGCCAATTACGACAGCCGCATCCAGTTCGTCGTAGTGCATTACACCTCGGCATCGCTGGAGCGTTCGCTGCAACTGCTGACTCACGGCGAGGTCAGCAGCCATTACCTAATCGGCGATGACGAGGGCGCCACGATCTATAAGTTGATGGATGAGAACCAGCGCGCCTGGCATGCGGGCGAGAGTCAGTGGCAGGGCCGCACCTGGTTGAACTCCAGCTCCATCGGCATCGAAATCGTCAATCCCGGCTACAAGGACACCCCGACCGGGCGTCTGTGGTACCCGTACAGCGAAGCGCAGATTCAATCACTGATCACCCTGCTCAAGGACATCAGCCAACGCAACGGCATCAGCCCTCGGCACATCATCGGTCACAGCGATATCGCGCCGCTGCGCAAGCTTGATCCGGGGCCACTGTTCCCGTGGAAACGCCTCGCCGCCGAAGGCCTTGGCCTGTGGCCGAACGAGCAAGCGGTGGCGCGGCAGCAGGCTGTATTCGACACCAACCCACTGCCGGAAATCGGCTGGTTCCAGGCGCAACTCGCGCGGCTGGGTTACGACACGCCGCAAACCGGCGAGCTGGATGTCGCCACGCGCCACGTCCTCGCTGCGTTCCAGATGCACTATCGCCCTGCCCGCTTTGATGGCACGCCGGATGCACAAACCGCAGCACTTCTGCTGGTGCTCAACCAGACAAAATAATGACGCCCGCCCGACGGTCAGGGCGAAATCGCAATCAGCAGCTATAACTCATGGTAATTCTTCGGAAAATCCTTGATGGCTGCGACCCGAGAGACGCTGCGTAGCTGGTTTTATCGCCCTGTATTTTTGGCGATGATCGCGGCTGTCCTCAGTGCCAGCCTGCTGATCGCCGGCGGTATGTTCGCGGCGATGCGCCAGATGGAAATGCGCGAGAGCCAGGAAATGAACGCTCAGGGCGAGCGTTTCCTCGCCCGCCTCGAACAATTGTTCGGCCAGTTGCGCGAAAGTCTCGACGATCTGGAAGCCCAGCCCTTGCGCGGCTGCGACGAAGAAATGATCGCGACCCTGCAGCAAGTCACCTTCAACTACCGCTTCGTCTATGAAGCCGCGTACATGGACGCCTCGCGGTTCTGCTCAAATCGTCCGCGCCAGGAAGGACTGTCGTTGGTGCGTGCGCCGGACATTCAGGGCCCGACCTACAGCTATTGGCTGAACACCACCACCGAACCCGATGAAAACCGCGCGGCGCTGATGCTCGGGCGCGGCAATTTTCGCGTCGCCACCTCGCGCGGGCATTTGACCGACATGGTCGATCTGTCGCCCGGCAGCAGCCTGCTAGTGGTACTCGATCACGGCACCCGTGCGATCCCGGTGCTCGGCCATGCACAGACCTGGCCGCCGACCGAACCCTGGCCACCGAAAAGTCGTGATGCGCTGCAGGTGACTCAAACGCGGCTGATCTACCGCATGCCCACCAACAATCCGGAATATCAATTGGTACTGATCACGCCGCGCACGGGCATGCACGTCCCGGCTGTGTGGTGGTGGCTGTTGCCGGTGTGCCTGATCGCAGGGGCCATTGTCGGCTTTCTGACCTTCCTGCTGGTGCGCCAGCGCCAGTCACTGGACGCCGAGCTGCACGGGGCGATCCGCCGGGGTGAGTTGCAGGTCCTGTATCAGCCGATCTTCGACCTCGACAGCCGCAATTGTGTAGGTGCCGAAGCCCTGCTGCGCTGGCGGCGTCCGGACGGCACGTTGACCAGTCCCGATCTGTTCATTCCGATGGCCGAGAACACCGGGCAGATCCGGCAGATGACCGACTTCGTCTTGCAGCGTCTGCTCGAACAACTGGGCCAGTTACTGCGCGCCAACCCGCAGCTGTATATCTCGGTGAACCTCGCAGCCTGTGACGTGATGGTGCCGCGCATCGGCCAGGTCATGGCGCGGCTGCTGGCGCTGCACCGTGTCGCCGCGCGGCAGATCGCCTTCGAAGTCACCGAGCGTGGGCTGATCGATGTGGTGGTGGCGCGGGAGAACCTGCAAGCCTTGCGCGACGTCGGCCATCAGGTGTTGATCGATGATTTCGGCACCGGCTATTGCAGCCTCGCCTACCTGCAGACTCTGCCGGTTGACTGCCTGAAAATCGACAAAGCCTTTATTGATGCGCTGGGCCATGACGCGGCGAGCAGCGGCGTCGCGCCGCACATCATTCACATGGCGCAGGCGCTGGATCTGAAGGTGATTGCCGAAGGCATCGAGCTGGAATCCCAGGCGACATTGCTCAGCAGTGAGGGAGTGAAATTCGGTCAGGGCTGGTTGTTCGCCCACGCGCTCAGCGCCGTGCAGTTCATCGAACTGATCACCCGCGGCAGGCGCTTGGCGGGGCGGCGTATGGACGACGAGGCCTAGACTGCCAGCGCCATGTAGAACTGGGTGCCCTGCCCCGGCCGCGAATAGACGCCCATGCGCCCGCCGTGCAACTGGACGATTTCCTTGCACAGTGCCAGACCGAGGCCGGCGCCGCCCTTTTTACGTCCGACCTGCACGAACGGCTCGAAGATCCGTCCCTGCTGGCCGTAGGCAATGCCTTCGCCGTTGTCTTCAACGCTGATGATCACCCGCTCGCCATGGCGCCGCGCCTGCAGACGGATCTGCCCGTCGCGGGCGGTGTGGCGCAGCGCGTTGTCGATCAGGTTGTCGAGGACGCGTTCGAGCTGCGCCTGATCGGCCTGCAATCTCGGCAGTGAGCCTTGGATCTCGACGTTCAGCGCCACACCCTTGGCCGCAGCCGCCTCGGCAAAGCGCAGCTGCGCCTGCTCCAGCAAGTCTTCGATGGAACATGGCGCCAGCGTCAATTTCTGCAGACCGTTCTGGTAGCGCGAGAAGTTGAGCAAGTCGTTGATCAACTGCATCAGGCGCTGCATTTCCTCGTTGACCGTATCCAGCAGGTCAGCCTCGCGCGACTCCGCCGGAAACTTGGCCCGCTCACGAAACAGCCCGAAAGCCATGTGCATGCCCGTCACCGGCGTGCGCAGTTCATGGGAAGCGCGCAAGACAAACTCACTGCGCACGCGCTCGAATGCACGCTGCTCAGTGACATCGTGCAGGACCATGACCGCACCGAGAATATGCCCTTGGGTGTGGCTGACCGGCGTCAGGCTGTAGGTCAGCAGGCGCGATTCGCCATCGACTTCGATGCTCAGATCTTCCGGCGCCCGCTCCAGCGTGCCGCCGCGCAGCACCAGTTGCAGTTGCGCATCCAGCTCCGGGCGGCCGAGTGCAGTGCCCAAGCCTTGGCCGAGACGATCATCTTCCCAGCCCAACTGGCGCTGAGCCACCGGGTTGAGGTGTTCGAGCTGGCCTTGGCGATCGATCATCAACAAACCGTCGTCAATACTGTCGAGCACCGCCTGCAAACGTTGTTGTCCGGCCAACAGCTCGTCGACATTCATCGCCTGGTGTTCGCGCAACGCCTCGGCCATCAGGCCGAAGCGCCGCGACAGCAGGTTGACTTCCATGGCGGTGGAAATCGGCAGGGTCACGTCGTAGTTACCCTGCCCTATGTTATCGGCAGCCTTGGCCAGCGCTTCGATCGGCGCGCCGAAGCGGCGGGCAATGCCTTGCGCTGTGACAAAACCGATGATCAGCACCGCCAGCCCGACCAGACCAAGCAGCCCGGCGATCAGCAGGGCGCGTTCACGAGCGGCGTGTTGTACCTCGTTGATGCTGTCCAGGGCGTGCTTGTGCTCAGCGATCAAACCGTTGCGCAGGATATTGAAACGCTCGCGGAAATCCGCGCTGGTGCTGGCGTCCTTCGCCGCTTCGGCGCTCACATCGAAGGAGTCGAGAAAGTTAAGGTAATCGGCCTTGGCCTGGCGGAAACCGTAAGGTTGATCTTCACCCTCCGGCTGCTGGGCGATGCCCTGGTCGAGCAACTGGAAGTAATGCTGCTTGGACGCTTCAAAGGCAACGGGGTCGGGCTTTTCCGCGAGCATGATGATCAATTGATCGCCGAGGGTCTGGCGCAATTTGAGGCCCAGATCCAGGGTGACGAAGTTGCTGCGCACCAGCGCTTCCTGCGACCCGGCCATCTGCATCACGCTGACCAGCCCGAGCAGAAGCCCGAGCAAGGCGACGGTGATCAACGCGGAAATGCTCAGGAACAGGCGCGTGCGCAGCTTGATCGCCAGTTTCATCGCGCAATGCTCACAGGTTGTACTGCTTGCGTTTGCGATACAGGGTCGAGGCGTCGATGCCGAGGGTTTTCGCCGCTTGGTCCAGGGTGCCGGCGGTGGCCAGTACCGCACCAATGTGCGCTTTCTCCAGCTCATCCAGGCTCAGCGCCGCGCCGACCCGTGGCGCATTGTTGGCCGGTTGTTCGGCCATGCCCAGGTGGCTGATTTCCACGCGCTCCTGCGGGCAGATGATGCTCGCCCGCTCGACCACGTTGCGCAGCTCCCGAATGTTGCCCGGCCAGCGATAACCGAGCAGCGCTTCGCGCGCCTCATCGCTGAAGCCCCGCGCCGGGCGCGCGTACTCTTTGACGAAGCGTGCGAGGAAGCGATCGGCGAGGGTCAGGATGTCTTCGGCGCGCTCACGCAATGGCGGCAGATGCAGGGTGATGACATTGAGGCGATAGAGCAGATCCTCGCGGAAGCGACCGTCGCGGACCATGTCTTCGAGATTGAGATTGGTGGCGGCGAGAATGCGCACATCGGCACGGCGAGTCACCGGATCGCCCACCCGCTCGTATTCCTTGTCCTGAATGAAGCGCAGCAACTTTGGCTGCAATGTCAGCGGAAAGTCGCCGATCTCGTCGAGAAACAGCGTGCCGCCGTCAGCCTGGTTAACCCGACCGAGCGTGCTTTCGCTGGCCCCGGTGAAGGCGCCACGGCTATGGCCGAACAGCTCGCTTTCCATCAGCTCGGCAGTCAGCGACGGGCAGTTGATGGTCACGCAGGACTTCTTCTCGCGCTTGCTCCAGCCATGGATCGCACGGGCCAGTTCACCTTTACCGGTGCCGGATTCGCCGAGGATAAGAATGTTGGCGTCGGTGCTCGCCACCTGACGGGCTGTCTCCAGTACTACCTTCATCGCCGGACTATGGGAATCGAGGCCGTCTTTCGGTTTGCGAATCTCGCCTTCGAGCGCCTCAAGACGCGCCGATAGCTGGCGCACTTCCAACTGCTTGGCCGTGGCCAGACGCAATTGGTCGGGGCTGCACGGTTTGACCAGATAGTCGGCGGCGCCGGCCTGGATGGCATCAACGGCGGTGTCGACCGCCGAATGCGCGGTGACGATCACCACGCGCATCCATGGCGCCTGAATGCGCATTTGCGCGAGGACGTCGAGGCCGTTGTCCTCGCCCAGGCGCAAATCGAGGAAGCACAGGTCGAAGACCTGGCGTTGCAGCAAAGCCTCGGCCTGGGCCGCGCTGTTGGCCGTGGCGACCGTATAGCCTTCGTCTTCGAGGCAATAACGAAACGTACGCAGGATGGCGGATTCATCGTCCACCAGCAGAATGCGGCCTTGTTGCTCAGTGGCAGATTCCATTTTTCCTACGCTCCATAGTGATTAGTCTTGGGTTAGTCCCGGAAAAATCGGGCAAGTTGCATGGTTGATTCTGAACGATACCAGCCATAGGAGGGTAGCTCTCTACTGCCATAACGGCCAATTCATTGATTTCGTTGAGTTTTAAACCATTCGGCGTTTTGCAGGGCGGATCCTGCGTCCTCTTCTGACATCTGCGTACCGGTAGCAATTCCATATCATCGAAATTTCCCACGAAATAATCGTGCATTGCGCACGACCGCAGAAGAGCCATCGTGCAGGATGCGTCGCAGGAAATTTCCCAAGCGTACGTAACCTACTGTTTTTATTGATATTTTCTGACATTAAAAAACTGGCATGCAGGCTGCAATACCTCATTCAGCCCGGGCAGAACAGCACTGCCCTAACAGAACAAGTGTGAGGAACACAGGATGACTCGCCCAATCGCCGCCCAAGTACGTATTTCGCCACTGCAGATCCAGCAAGGTCTGTTCGGTGTACTGGCGTTGCTGATCACCCTGATCGTCTGCCAGCAGTACATGAGCTGGGAAAACAGCCGTAAACCCGAGCCACTGATTTCGATGCAGCACAGCACTCAAACGCACTTCAGTGCCGTGAGCAGCAGCCAGGCTGAAAACGCTTCGATGCACATGATCGATGTAGACCAGGCGCAACCGCTGGACCAACTGCCACGGGAAGAGCGCTGGGTTTTCTAAGTCGTTGAACAGATTCGGACGCCTGAGCGTCGGAAACCGGAAACACCCCTAAATAGAGAAGTAAGGAGAATCACCATGTTGAGCTGGGCAATTACATTCTTGATCATTGCCATCATCGCCGCCGTACTGGGCTTCGGTGGTATCGCGGGCACCGCCACGGGTATCGCCAAGATTCTCTTTGTCGTGTTCCTGGTGATGTTCATCGCTTCCTTCTTCTTTGGCCGTCGCGGCCGAGGTTAACGATGATCGGTCTCAAGACACTGGCCGCCGCCCTGCTTCTGGGCGGCAGTGCCATGGCCATGGCGGCCAATGACGGCCAGGCCCGGGTCAACGAACTGCTCGCTTCCGACGAGCAGTACCGCGAAACCTGGGAAGGTGTGCTCAAAAAGGAAGAGCGCGTACCGGAATGGGTAATCAACCTGTCCGGCACTTCCGAGCAACAGATGCATGCCGTTACGGAAGATGGCGACAAGTATCTGGTCGGGCCGCTCTGCGAGAGTCAGGACAAGTGCCTGAATCACCGTTTGATCGTTGCCTTCAGCTTCGACAAGGATGACGCTTACGCCATGCTGGTCGATGTGCCGGAAGGTCTGCCGCAGGACAAGTCGCCGACGCGACATGCGACCTATCGCTTCTTCGGCAAACCTGATCAGGGCATGCAGGATCTGCTGATGGAAACCCTGAAGAAAGATCCGAAGTGGTACTGACGCAGGACGCACAGGTTTCGAACACGAAAGCAGCACCCGCTGCTTTCCATTGCGCCGCCCGATGAGGGCCGGTGCATGACCAGGGGGCCGGGACGTTCTGACTGATGCAGGGTCGGAGTGACCTACGGGTACAGGGAGTACCTGCGCAAGGGCCGGGTCAGGGTAAAAGCTGCGCCGCAGGTTCGTCGACCCGCTGGTCTGACGAATCTGCGCTGGGCTTTGAATCAGCTAAAACGTTGATCCAGCACGCCAATTCCCTTCTTTCAATCGTCGACACTGTGAGGAAAACATTTCGCGGTGTTTCCTGGCGACCGTATATCGACAAAGATCGCGCTCCATCGGAGTGACTTCCAGTCTTGCGATTCAGAATTTTCCGGGAAATTTCCGCCGATTTCACCTGCGCGAAATTTAGCCAGCCTACGCTGTAATGGCCGGTTCACGGCACTTATGCCGGCTGAAATGTCACAATCGAACCGCTTGGGACGCCAGTTTCAATTGAAAAAAGCTCATGCCGATTCGGCATAGGGTAGGCGTTTACGGCATTAGACGGCGCCACCTTGCATCGGAATAGTTGCGCCTTTTTTCGCTTGCCGAAGAGCCGTAAACACGCGCTTCGGGGCACCTTATACGGAGGCAGATGCACAGACTTTTCCGCTGATGAGCGTTCCAGTTCCTGCATGTGCCTGAGTCAAACGCAAGTAAGGGTAAAGATAATGAAGAAGGCAAAAATCAGCCTCGCCTGGCAGATCCTCATCGGTCTGGTTCTGGGGATTGCACTGGGTGCGTTGCTCAACCACTTCAGCGCCGAGAAGGCCTGGTGGATCAGCAACGTCCTGCAACCAGCAGGCGATATCTTTATCCGTCTGATCAAGATGATCGTCATCCCGATCGTCATTTCTTCGCTGATCGTCGGCATTGCCGGCGTCGGCGACGCCAAGAAGCTCGGGCGAATCGGCCTGAAGACCATCATCTACTTCGAGATCGTCACCACCATCGCCATCGTCGTCGGCCTGGTGCTGGCCAACGTGTTCCATCCGGGCACCGGCATCGACATGAGCACTCTGGGCACGGTGGACATCTCGAAGTACCAGGCGACCGCCGCCGAAGTGCAGCATGAACATGCCTTCATCGAGACCATCCTCAACCTGATCCCGTCGAACATCTTCGCGGCCATGGCTCGCGGCGAAATGCTGCCGATCATCTTCTTCTCCGTACTGTTCGGCCTCGGTCTGTCGAGCCTGCAGTCGGACCTGCGCGAGCCGCTGGTGAAGATGTTCCAGGGCGTTTCGGAAAGCATGTTCAAAGTCACCCACATGATCATGAACTACGCTCCGATTGGCGTATTCGCACTGATCGCGGTGACCGTGGCCAACTTCGGCTTCGCCTCGCTGTTGCCGCTGGCGAAACTGGTGATCCTGGTTTACGTCGCCATCGCCTTCTTCGCCTTCGTCGTGCTGGGCCTGATTGCCAAGCTGTTTGGTTTCTCGGTGCTCAAGCTGATGCGCATCTTCAAGGATGAGCTGGTGCTGGCCTACTCCACCGCTTCCTCGGAAACCGTGCTGCCACGGGTGATCGAGAAGATGGAAGCCTACGGCGCACCGAAAGCCATCTGCAGCTTCGTGGTGCCGACCGGTTACTCGTTCAACCTCGACGGCTCGACCCTGTACCAGTCGATCGCGGCGATCTTCATTGCCCAGCTGTACGGCATCGACCTGTCGATCAGCCAGCAACTGCTGCTGGTGCTGACCCTGATGGTCACCTCCAAAGGCATCGCCGGTGTACCGGGCGTTTCCTTCGTGGTGCTGCTGGCGACTCTGGGCAGCGTCGGCATTCCGCTGGAAGGCCTGGCGTTCATCGCCGGTGTCGACCGCATCATGGACATGGCCCGTACCGCACTGAACGTGATCGGTAATGCTCTGGCGGTGCTGGTTATCGCGCGCTGGGAAGGCATGTACGACGACGCCAAGGGCGAGCGCTACTGGAACTCCCTGCCGCACTGGCGCAGCAAGGAAAAACTGCCGGCGGGCGAGATTTCCAAGCCGTAATGCAAAACCCTGTAGGAGCTGCCGAAGGCTGCGATCTTTTGATCTTGCTTTGAAAACAAAGTCCAAAGATCGCAGCCTTCGGCAGCTCCTACAGTAGATTGGCGTCACCCGGTGAATCGGTGGCAGCAGATCCAGACAAACCCCGGAGCAATCCGGGGTTTGTCGTTTCTGGCGACCCCGCTATCATTCGCCGCATTCTTCGGGGGATTTGACTGATGCTTAATGGCCTGTGGCTTGGCTTCTTCATCGTGGCAGCCGTGTCGGCGCTGGCGCAGTGGCTGATCGGCGGCAATGCCGGAATCTTCGCGGCGATGGTGGAGAGCATTTTCGCCATGGCCAAGCTCTCGGTCGAAGTCATGGTGCTGCTGTTCGGCACCCTGACCCTATGGCTGGGCTTTCTGCGCATTGCCGAGAAAGCCGGGATCGTCGAATGGCTAGCCAAAGTCCTTGGCCCTTTATTCCTGCGGCTGATGCCGGAAGTCCCGGCCGGCCACCCTGCCCTTGGCTTGATCACGCTGAACTTCGCTGCCAATGGCCTCGGCCTGGACAACGCCGCCACGCCTATTGGTCTCAAAGCCATGAAAGCGCTGCAGGAGCTCAACCCCAGCGCCACCATCGCCAGCAATGCGCAGATCCTCTTTCTGGTGCTCAACGCCTCCTCGCTGACCCTGCTGCCCGTGACCATCTTCATGTACCGCGCCCAGCAAGGCGCGCCGGATCCGACGCTGGTGTTCCTGCCGATTCTGCTGGCGACCAGTTGCTCGACCATCGTCGGTTTCCTCTCCGTAGCCTTCATGCAGCGCCTGCGCATCTGGGATCCGGTGGTGCTGGCCTATCTGGTGCCCGGCGCGCTGATCCTCGGCGGCTTCATGGCGCTGCTCGGCACGCTTTCCGCGACTGCGCTGGCGGGATTGTCGTCGATCCTCGGCAATCTCACGCTGTTCGGCTTGATCATGCTGTTTCTGCTGATCGGTGCAATGCGCAAGGTCAAAGTTTACGAAGCGTTTGTCGAAGGCGCGAAAGAAGGCTTCGATGTGGCGAAGAATCTTCTGCCGTATCTGGTGGCGATGCTCTGTGCGGTTGGTGTACTGCGCGCCTCTGGAGCGCTGGATTTTGGCCTGGATGGCATTCGCCATCTGGTCGAGTGGGCCGGTTGGGACACGCGTTTCGTCGACGCATTGCCGACGGCGATGGTCAAACCGTTCTCCGGCAGCGCCGCGCGGGCGATGCTCATTGAAACCATGAAGACCTCAGGCGTCGACAGCTTCCCGGCACTGGTCGCCGCAACGATTCAGGGCAGTACCGAGACCACGTTCTATGTGCTGGCGGTGTACTTCGGCGCGGTGGGGATTCAGCGGGCGAGGCATGCGGTGGGCTGCGCGTTGCTGGCGGAGTTTGCCGGAGTGGTTGGCGCCATCGGGGTCTGCTACTGGTTCTTCGGCTGACCAAAATTCCCATGTGGGAGCGAGCCTGCTCGCGAAGACGGAGTGTCAGTCAACGCTTAAGTGACTGATACACCGCTATCGCGAGCAGGCTCGCTCCCACAGGGGTTGTGGTGTGTCAGCGGGGTTGTGGGGCCAGTTTCTGGCCTTGCTCGACGGCCCAGGCCACAACCTTGGCCGTAAGGCGATCACTGGCCTGGCCGAACCCGGCAACCACCGCTGGCACTTGCACCTCATTCAACGGCTGGCGCTCTTCGAAGCGGCGGCTGGCGAGAATGCGCTGGTCATAACCACGCACCAGCAACGCATCGACCCGCACCACGACGCCGGCCTGGGCGCCCTGATATTCGGTCTGGAAGGCCTGCAAACTGCCGCCAAGTTCCAGGTCCGCCTGGAAGTTGCTGTCGTCGGTGCTCAGCAATGTCACCCGGCCATCCCCCGCAAAACCATCAAGCAAGCGATTGCGCAGCAGCACCGGCGCCGGATCGCTCCAGCGCGAACCCTTGTAGCTGCTGATCACATCGCCCTGCGGGATCACAGCAATGCTCGGCCGGTTCAGCGCTTCGCTGGCCTGCAATTTATTCAGGCGCAGCGACCACGGCTGAACCGTCGCCGGGCTGGCCGAGGCGGGCGCCGGCGCGGCGGGCAGGCGATAGACATCCGACGGTTCCGACTCGGGCAAAATCGAGCACGCGCCGATCAGGGTCAGGCCAGCGCCGAGGAGGGCGATTCGATTCAACTTCATGGAGTGAATTCCTTGTTCTTGTCGCTGCCCAGCAGGTAGCCGCTGGGGTTGGCCTCGAGTCGTTGGGAAATGGCACGCAGCGAGGTCAGCGTCTCGCGCAGTTCGCGAATCGCCGGGGCCAGGCCGTTGAGACCCTGCATGCCGTTATCCAGCGAATTCTGGTTTTTGCTGAGCAAGCCATTGATGGTCACGCTGCTTTGCTCCAGCGACTTCATCGCCTGTTCGGCGCTGCCCAAGGCCTGTTTGCCCTGATCGTTGAGCAGGCCATTGGCGTTGCGCATCAGCAGCGAAGTCTGCTCGAGCATGCTGCCGGCCTGTTTGCCCACCGTCGCCAGTTGCTGCATCGCTTGCTTGATGTCGCCGCGCTGGTCGTTGATGGTGCCGGTGGTCTGCTCCAGATGAGCGAGGGTCTTGCTGACGCGCTCGACGTTTTCCGCGGAGAACATATGGTTGGCGTTCTGCAACAAGGCGCTGATGCCGGTCATCAAATCGCTGCTGTCGTTGAGCAGACGCGAAATCGGCGAGGGCGAGGCGATCAGGGTCGGCAACTGGCCGTCATGGCCGCGCAGTTTCGGGCTCTCCGGGGTGCCGCCGCTGAGCTGGATGATCGAGGTGCCGGTGATCCCGGTCAGTGCCAGTTTGGCCTGGGTGTCTTCCTTGACCGGCGTGTCGCCCGCCAGACGAATCCGCGCCAGCACCCGACGCGGGTCCTGCGGGTCGAGGCGCAGGCTGACCACGTCACCGACCTTGATCCCGCTGTACTGCACCGAGCTGCCCTTGGACAGACCGCTGACCGCCTCGTTGAACACCACTTCGTAATCCTTGAACTCGGTGTCGACGCTGGATTTGGCCAGAAACAGGCCGAAGAGCAGGGCGCCGGCCACGACGATCACCGTGAACAGGCCGATCAACACATGATGGGCTCGGGTTTCCATATCAGACCTCGTTGAGCAGTTTGGCGGCGTCCAGCGCCGAGCGGCCGCGCGGGCCGTGGAAGTATTCGTGAATCCACGCGTCGTCGGTTTCCGAGACGATGTCGATCGGGCCGGCCACCAGCACTTTCCTTTGCGCCAGCACCGCCACCCGATCGGTGATGGTGTACAGCGTGTCGAGGTCGTGGGTCACCAGAAACACGCTCAGACCCAGCGCATCGCGCAGGGTCAGGATCAATTGATCGAACTGCGCGGCGCCAATCGGATCAAGGCCGGCGGTGGGTTCGTCGAGAAACAGGATGTCCGGGTCCAGCGCCAGGGCCCGCGCCAGCGCCGCACGTTTGATCATGCCGCCGGACAGCGACGCCGGGTATTTGTCCGCCGCCGACAACGGCAGCCCGGCCAGCGCCAGTTTCACCGCCGCCAGATGCTCGGCGTCGTGACGGCTGAGGCCGGCGTGTTCGATAAGGGGCAGGGCGACGTTCTCGGTCACGGTCAGCGACGAGAACAGCGCGCCTTTCTGGAACAACACACCGAAGCGTCGTTCGATCAGCGAGCGTTCATGCTCGGGCAGATTCGGCAGGTTCTGGCCGAAGACTTTGACCATGCCTTCGCTGGGCCGATTCAGCCCGACGATGCTGCGCAGCAGCACCGATTTACCGGTGCCGGAGCCGCCAACCACGGCGAGGATTTCGCCTTTGTACACGTCCAGATCAAGGTTCTCGTGCACGCTCTGGCTGCCAAAGCGATTGCACAGGCAACGGACTTCGATCACCGCCTCCGAGGGCGCGCGGGGTAGACGACTCACCAGCCCATCTCCATGAAAAACAGCGCAGCCACCGCATCGAGCACGATCACCACGAAAATCGACTGGACCACGCTGGAGGTGGTGTGCGCGCCGACCGATTCAGCGCTGCCGCTGACCTTGAAGCCTTCCAGGCAGCCGATCGCGGCGATCAGGAAGGCGAAGATCGGCGCCTTCACCAACCCGACCAGAAAATGCTGAATGCCAATGTCCGATTGCAGCAACGAAAGGAACATCGCCGGCGAGATGTCCAGCGACACTGCGCAGACCACGCCGCCGCCGACGATCCCCGAGAGCATCGCCAGAAACGTCAGCATCGGCAGCGCCACCAGCAGCGCCAGCACCCGCGGCACCACCAGCAATTCGATCGGGTCGAGGCCAAGGGTGCGGATCGCGTCGATCTCCTCGTTGGCCTTCATCGAGCCGATCTGCGCGGTGAAGGCACTGGCGGTGCGCCCGGCCATCAGGATCGCCGTGAGCAGCACGCCGAATTCGCGCAGGAACGAGAAACCGACCAGGTCTACGGTAAAAATCGTCGCGCCGAAACTGGCCAGCACTGTGGCACCGAGAAACGCCACCACCGCGCCGACCAGAAAGGTCAGCAAGGCCACGATCGGCGCGGCGTCGAGGCCGGTCTGCTCGATGTGCGCGATCATCGGCGTGATGCGCCAGCGCTTGGGCCGCAACAGCCCACGGGCGATGACTTCGAGAATCAATCCGACGAAGCCGAGCAGCTGCATCGTGTCGTTCCAGACCTTATCTACTGCGCGGCCAATGCGCGTCAGCAATTGCACGCTGACGCTGACTTCCGGCTCCTTGATCGGCACGCAGAAATCGTTCAGCGAGCAATACACGGTTTGCAGCAACGCGCGGTCGGCCGTAGAAAGGGTGCAATCGGGGTGTTCAGCGGTCTTGCCCAGGCGTTCGGAACCGAGCAGCTCGACCAGCAACGAGGCGCCAGCGGTGTCGAGAGCGCCGAGGCCGTTGAGGTCGATCGGGGTATTGGCGTCGTACTGGCCGTGGAGCTTTTCGCTCAGGTGCTTGAGCGCCGTGTAGTGGGCAAGCGTCCAGTCACCGCTGACCCGCAGGCGGGCAGGGCTGAGCGCGGTGTCCAGGTGGGCACTGCCGGGGGTTGGGCTGCTGGTCATAAGCTCCGTGCTTGTACGGCCGTTACGAGATCCTACGTAATAGCACGAACCGGATTACTTTTCTTTGGCCGGTGTGCTGTCGGTAATTGCGAAACGCAGCACGCCGATCAACTGGCCATCCTCGGTCAGCACCCGCACTTGCCACTTGCCCGCCGGGTTGCCGGGGAAATTCTGTTTGTGCGTCCACGCCCGGTAGCCTTCCTTGCGCCCGCCATGGATGTCGAGGGCGATGCGGTCGACCTCTTTGCCGTTAAAAGTCCAGACGTGATAAATGCGCTCGTCGAGACCTCGCGGCGCGTTAATCGCGGTGTAGGCGTAGAGCCCGCCGCTGCGGATCTGCTCGGCGCTGACGGTATCGAGGCTGGCGCCGGGGGTGCGATCCTGCAGCTGGGTGCTGATCGCCACGTCGGTCATCCACAGCGTCGCCGGTGGCACCCACGAACGCAGCGCCCAACCGACGCCGCCGATGCCAAAGGTGATGAACAGAATCGCCAGGGCGTTGCGCACGGTGCGGATCGGGAAGATCGACGCCAGGCTCGGGAACGACAGCAGCACGGCAATCCCCAGCGCCCATTTGAAACTCTGCGCGGTGGTCAGGTGCATGATCACCGGCAACGCAGTGAGCAAGGCGGCGAACAGGGTCAGGGTGTGCAGCGCGAGAAACGCCCAGCGCCGTGGCGCCAGCCATTTGTAGTACAGCGGATCGACGATAGAGATCAGTGCAGCAATGCCGAGCAGCCCCGTGAAAATCAACTGGCCGCTGTTCCAGGTGGTGGTGATGAAGAAGAACGGGAGAACGAAAAACAGGCTTTCCTGATGGATCATCTGCGTCGCGTAGCGCAGCAGCGGCTGGGGAATCTCGCGCTTGAAGATCCGCGTGAACAGCCCGGTCAGGGTATTTTCCAGCATCAGCCAGATCCAGCTGAGCAGCATGATCACCGTGATCCAGCTCGCCAGCCCCTGTTGGCGATCAACCAGGATGAAACTGCCGACCCCGGAAATGAAACCACCCGCCGCAATCACCCCGGGGTAGCGCTTGATCAGCCCAAGAATGCGCTGGACCAGAAGGGTTAGTTTCGACATGTGGGCGCTTCACTGCAGGCTAAGAAAATACCCCGACAGAGTAGCGTCCGCCGGGCGTTGTGGCGAGGTGGATGGTCGCTAAACCGACCTGTAGGAGTGAGCCTGCTCGCGATAGCGGTGTGTCAGTTGGCATGTGCATTGGCTGACACACCGCTATCGCGAGCAGGCTCACTCCTACAGGGATTGGTGTTGCGCGGGTTTTCGGCGATGCAGGCGCCAGCCGATCACGATCAGCAGCAATACGCCGACACCACCCGCGACCAGCCACAACACCTGATCATCACTGATCAACGGCTTCTCGATCCGGATATACCCCGGCTGCAACAGCAGCTCGCGCATGGCCTTGTTCGCCGCGTCCAGCGTAACCCCTTGCAGCTCCCGCGCCGGGTTGGCGAAGCGGCCGTCCTGATAGTCGGCCAGGGCGCTCCAGTAATAGTCCGCCAGTGCGCTGTTGCCCTGCACGGCCCAGGCCTGATGGGCGATGGCGGCTTGTTTGATGCGGGCGAAGGTGTCTGCATCGAGGCCGTTTTTCAGCAAGTCAGCCTTGAGGTCTTCCAGCACTTGAATGGCTTCGTCGACGTCATCGCGATCAAGGTCAGCGTTGAGGCTCATGAAGCCGACACCGCCGAACACTTCGCGCTCGGCCCATGGCCCGTACGACAAACCGTGGTTGAGGCGAATCTGCCGATACAGCGCCCAGTCGAGGTAATCCTTGAGGATGTCGAACGTCTGGTCGTACTGATCGTCGAGCACCGGTTCCGGCACCAGCCAGTGCAGCTTGGCGCTGTCGCCGATAAAGCCCCGGGTGAGGGTGCGTTCATGGGCGGCGCTGGTGCGGATGTCCGGCAGCGCCCGGTGTTCGGTGGGCTCGACCGGCTCCAGCTCACCCCAGGTGCGCTCCAGATAGGCCGGCAGCAGTTTGTCGAGTTCGCCGACGACGATCAGGGTCATGTTGTTCGGCGCGTACCAGGCCTTGCGCACTTTCTCCAATTGCTCTTGGGTCAGATGGCCGACTTCGGCGCGCTGCGGGCATTTCAGACCCAACTCGACAGCCAGCTGATTGCTCGCGGTGTGGCCGAGGTCCTGACGGTCGAGGAAACGCTGCAGTTTGGTGTAGTGCCCGCCGTCCTCACGCTCGACCACCCGTTTGGCGGCGTTGATCGCGTTGTCGTCGATGCGTGTCTGGGTCAGCAGCGCGAGCAGCAGGTCGAGCACCTTGCGCTGATTTTTCGCCGGGGCTTCGATGACGAATGTAGTGTCGGCATTGCTGGTGAACGCATTCCAGTCACCACCCAACGCCTGCATGCGCTCTTCCAGACCGCCTTCACCGGTGGCGTCGATGCCGCTGAACAGCAGGTGTTCGAGCAAATGCGGCAGCTCTTTTTCGTCGCAGTCGAAGTCATCGAGACCGACGCCGACCACCAGCCGGATCGCCACATGGCCACGTTCGGTGCCGGGTTTGAGCATCAGTTGCAAACCGTTGGGCAGCGCATAGCCTTCGACCTGGAACCGATCCAGGGCGAAGGAGGGCAGGGAACCGAGCAACAGACAGGCGAACAACAGGCAACGCATAACAGGCTTCCATACGGCTGATTTGGAGATCCGTGTCGTGGTCAGCCACCAGCGCGGGCTGACCCGACTCTACATTTGGAATGCAATCCCTGTAGGAGTGAGCCTGCTCGCGATAGCGGTCTCAAGGCTGAACCACTGTAACTGACTGACCCCAGCCCCAGACGTTCAAGGCGAATGCGTAATGTCGGCCATGTCGTCGACCGCCAGCGCGCCAGTGTCCGCCGTTTCCAGCACCACATAGGCGCTGCTGCAGAACAGGGAATTGAGCCGCTTCATGTCGGCGATCAACTCCAGATGCAGCGAACTGGTCTCCAGACTCTGGACGATCTTGCGTTGCAAACGGCTGACATGCGCATGGGCCAGACGCCGTTCCTGCGCACGAAAGCGGCGTTTCTCCCGCAGCAGCTGCCGGGCGCTTTCGCGGTCGCCACTGAGGAACACCGACAGGCCCAGGCGCAGGTTGGCGATCAGTTGCTGTTGCAGCCCGGCGAGGTCTTCCAGGCCCTCTTCGGAAAACGAACGGCGTTGCGAGGTCTTCTGCTGCTGGATCTTGCGCAGCATGCGCTCGATCAGGTCGGCGGCGAGTTTCAGGTTGATCGCCAGTTCGATGATTTCGGCCCAGCGCCGACTGTCGTGCTCGCCGAGATCCTCGCGGGGCATTTGCGCCAGATAGAGTTTTATCGCGCTGTACAGCGCCTCGACGTCGTCGGTCAGTCGACGCATTTCCTGAGTGACGGCGGTCTGCTTGCCGCGCAGCACATCGAGGGAAGCGTCGAGCATGTTGTCGAGCAGATCGCCCATGCGCAGGGTTTCCCGCGCGGCATTGGCCAGCGCCAGACTCGGCGTGACCAGCGCGGTCGGGTCGAGATGCCGCGGTTTGGCGGTGCCGTTGACTTCCGGGCGCTCCGGCAGCAGCCACGCACAAAGCCGCGCCATCGGCCCGACGCTCGGCAGCAGGATCAGGCAGCGCGCGGTGTTGTAGAGCAGGTGGAAGCCGATGACCATTTCCTGCGGGCTGAAATCGAGGCTGTCGATCCAGTGCACCAGCGGATCGAGCACCGGGATGATCAGCAGCAGGCCGATCAGTTTGTACAGCAGACTGCCTAGCGCCACCTGGCGGCCGGCGGCGTTCTGCATGCTGGTGCTCATGAATGCAAGGATGCCGCTGCCGATGTTCGCGCCGATCACCAGACCGATCGCCACCGGCAGGCTGATCACCGCCGCGCCGGCCAAGGTGGCGGTGAGCAGCACGGCGGCGAGGCTGGAGTAGGAAATCATCGCAAACAGCGCGCCGACCAGGGCATCGAGGAGGATGTCGCCGGTCAGCGAGGCAAAAATCACCTTCACCCCCTGTGCGTGAGTGATCGGCGCAGCAGCCTCGACGATCAATTGCAGGGCGAGAATGATCAGCCCCAGCCCGATCGACACCCGCCCCATCTGCCCGAGCCGCGTCTGTTTGCGCGACAGAAAGAAAATCACCCCGAGGAAAATCAGCAGCGGCGACAGCCACGACAAATCAAACGTCAGCACCCGCGCCATCAACGCGGTACCGACATCGGCGCCAAGCATGGTCGCCAGCGCCGGGGTCAGCGCCATCAGGCCCTGGCCGACAAACGAGGTGACCAGCATCGCCGTGGCGTTGCTGCTCTGCACCATCGCGGTGACGAGAATACCGGCGATGAACGCCAGCCATTTCCTCGACATGTTCTGGCCGATGACATGTCGCAGATTGGTGCCATAAACCCGCAGGATGCCGGTTCGGACGATGTGCGTGCCCCAGATCAACAGAGCAACGGCGGATAGCAGATTGAGCAGGGTGAGCATGCAGACCCCCTGTAGTAGCAGCGCCCCAGAGGGGCAAGTGGACGGCACCGCGCGGTTTCTACGTTTTTGATACTTAAGCTGTAGTTGGCTAACGGTCTCGGCGCCAGCATTGCACAGCTAAAGCGTGGATTGAAACAAAAGTGTCATGAAAACAGCTTCACTCACATCGCTGAAACCGACACAGATACCTGTAGGATCAGCTTGTGGCGACTTTTCATGCCCCGCTTCGATCCCGACCCACACTAATATCAATCAAATATTTTGCAGTCCTCGGATCTTCCCTGTCACAGCTTGCGTAGCACTTGATCAAGAGCAGTAAGCTGTACTTTCCCGGTACGTACAAATCAATGCCTACAGGCTGATCAAAGAGTGTGGCCTGTAGCCGCTCACGCTTGGGAGCGGAGTCCACGCTGAACCAATCATTGTCTTCCAAAGGCTCAATCTTCCACCCGCGCGATTTGAGGATATTTTGCGTAGCAATCAATCGATCCAGAGCTTCTGCAAACGGCAAGGTTTCTGTCATCGGCGACGTCGTCAGTGTCGAGACTTTCTGACTCGCATAAGTAACGACACCGAACACGGTCAGGGGAAGCTTGAAACCATGAACAGGGTCGTCGAACTCAATGATCGTCGGACTGCTGATCCATGTAGAGCCGGGACGAGGGGGATCCGTCGGGTCATTAGGATCACCAGGATAAATTGCCGTTTTGTCTTCAACCGAGAAGGTTGAGTCCTTGATCACCTGTTCGTAAGGTTTTCCGATATGAACGCATAGGGTCGTGGCGCCCCATGGCCACGCCATGACACCACCCAGCAAAATCGTAGCGGCGCCCATCGACAGCCAATGCTTACCTGCCAAAGCCGTCGACTTCCTCTGAGACGATTGAAAACGGTCAATCACTGAAGTGATCTTCACCAAAACCCACATCGATCAAATATTTGGCCGTATCAGGATTTCGTTCGTCGCAACGTGCGTAGCATTTGATGTGGAGGAACAGGCTGTACTTATGCGGAATCAACAGAATGACACCGTCCAACTGGTCAAAAAGCTTGGCTTGAAGGCGCACCTTGTCTTCTTGAGTTTCAGTCTTGAGCCAATCATTCCCTTCAACAGCTTCTGGCGACCAGCCTGCCTTTTTGAACGTCTGCTGCAGCACTCCCAGCAGATTCACTGCTTGCTCGAAAGGTAACGTTTCCAGCATTGGTGAGGTAGAAAGGGTGATCGCTTTGAAATCAGACCAGCCAATCGCACCGAATTTTGTAACGGGCAACGTGAACCCGTGTTGTTCGTCATCGAATGTGATGACCACTGGGCTACTGATCCAAGTCGAACTTGGGTGAGGTGGATCACCGGGATAGATGGCAGTTTTATCCGTCACAGGAAATGATGAGTCGCGCACGACATCGTCATATGTTTTTCCAATGTGGAAAGAAATTTGTTGCGGACCTCTTCCGAAATAGAAGGTTAGCGCGATAGCTCCCAATACGGCGGCAGCAGCAACGTAGAAACTGCGTCTATGCATCACTTAACTCCCCCGCCAGCTGCAATTTCTCGGATAGATTGCTCAAGTTTTGCGCGAGAGGACGGCTGTTTAAGCAGTTCGTTAAATTGAGTGGCAGCGCGCAGTACGAACTCCATTCGCTGATCCTTATCGGCAAGGTTAGCCAGCGGATTGCTGCCAAACGCGACTTTTCGACTGTCGGGCGCTTTACATTGGCTAGCGAGAGTAAGCTGGATCTCCTCGGCAGCACCTGGCAACAATCCGGTCACAACAGAAATCACGTCACCGCCATGTGTGCCTCGCATCAACAGGGCAAAGTGGGTTTCGTCGTACATCGCCGGCTGAAGGATGTTGACTTGTTCATGGAGCGCCATTTGTTCAACGCTACCTGAAATGTTCCCTTGATCAATGGCTTTGAAGGTCGCGTAAATCTCAGGATTATCACGGCCAAACTCTACCTTCTCAGCAATCGGCCACATTACATCCTTCCCAATGCCACGCCGGCTTCTCAAACACTTTTCCATTTCCTTGTACCCCCGCACCATGAAAAACCGGTGCAACGGATAAACGTCGAGAAACAGCGACGTATTACCCAGCGCCAACATCTCATACACATAGTCCAGTTGCTGCTGAACCACTGAGCGTGGGTTGTCGCCGAAGGTGATGTCTTCAGTTGGCATCGGATTGGCTGCCCGAGCCTTGGCCAGCTCCTGCTCTGCCTCGGGATTGGTCCTGCTGAACTTGAAGCCGAAGCCTTCGAACAGGGTTTCCGAGGGAGCGGTTCGGAGCTTTTCCTGTGACGCTTTCTGTGCAGCGATGGCGGTTTGCAGTTTGGTGGCGTGGATCAGCCCACACCCCACCTGCTTAGAAGCAAACGCCGCCAACCCTGCCCACTGAAAGCGGTTATCCGCCAGCCACAACTGCGCATACGCGGCGTTGATCTTGCGGTTGCGGGCCTGGGGGTCGGCGATGAGGACGCCGCCGGGGGCGACCCACTCTTCGGCTTCTTTCTGGAAGCGGCGCCACAGGCAGTTGCAGGTCAGCAGCGGGACTTCGACGCGGGTTTTCGGGTTGGGGCCGGCGGTGCTGGTTTCCCGTTTGCAAGTGGGCAGCTCACAGGTGCTGTCCCAGAGCTTTTTCATGTCCAGGTCGTCTGGAGCGATGCATTGTCCGGTCATTGTTTCTTCCTTGAAGCTCAGGCGGTCCAGCGAACAATGGCGAGATCGGGCTGCAGGGTGGCGACGCTCTGGGTCATGCCCTGCGCATTGGTCAGGCCTGTGACGATACGGCCTTCGGCGGTTTCGATTTCATAACCCTGTTCGGCGATGGGTTCGCCATTGCCGGCGCTGACTGCTTTGAATTCGACCAAGGGCTGGCCGATGATCGGCAACGGTGGAACGAACGGAGCAGGGGTGTGCGAGCTGCCGATAATCACATTACCGGAACCGCCAATCACGACGCCGCCGTGGCTGGCCGTGCTGTCGAGGGTTATGGCGTTTTTGCCGTTGATGAACACCGTGGCGGAGAAGGCGCCATTCAGGGCTTGGCCGCAGGTGCAGGTGTCGCCGAGGCGAGCGGCGGCGAGGCCGTTGAAGAAGACATCGCCCGAACCACTGGCAATCGGGTTGGTGCCGTGGCCGGGAATCGGGCAAGTAGTCGGATCCGTGACGCGCGCGGCGGGTTTTCCAGACATGAACGTTCCTTGTTTGTCGGTGAGGCGAGCGGGGGACGCTAACGATCATTGCTTTGGGCGTCAACCTGGAGTGAGCCTGCTCGCGATTGCGGTCTGACAGCCACCATTACTGTTGAATGAGAAAATGCTATCGCGAGCAGGCTCACTCCTACAGGTTTTGCGGCGATGTTTTGAATGGGGATAAACACGGATTGCGCTGGGTGTTTATGCACACGCCGTGTTACGCGGCGACAGGCTACAAATCCTTGCGCCGTTGCCTACGGCTACGCCAGAATCCGCCGGCTTGTGCGCTTTGGGGCTGGTCTCTATCGTTTGCTGGCCACTGCTCATCAGTGGTCGGGATTAGTAGCCCGGGTTGCTAGTTATTGTGCGCAAGCATCGTTGCGTCAGGTTATGCCTGATCCTGATGGTGGTTGTGCGCAGGGCGCCTTCGGGTGCGCCGGAAAAGCTAGCTCCCCGGTCTACTAACCTGCGTACAGCCGCCTCCCTTCTTTTAGTAGAGAACGGCAGTGGCTTCATTTTATGGAGCAGCTGAATATGAAAAAGATAAGGCCAGATCCACCGGTCACCGATCTTCCTCACCCCGACCTCGAAGCGCAAAGACTCAAACAAGCCGCCGACCGCGCCCTCGATTTCTACCTATGTCCCGGTCTCAAACAAGACCCCGGCGCCGCGCGCAAGCCCAGCACCATTTTCCTCGTCGATCCGGCTGTGGATAACGAAACGCTGCTGGTGCACGCCTGCGAATCTTTAGAGTCGGGCGAGCATCATGGCCAGTGATCTGGCCGGGTTTATTGATGGGCCGCAGCGCAATTCATTGCTGGGGATCCAGCAAGTCATCATGTTGGGTGAGCTGGCCGTCAACCGCGTCCTCGACAACCTCGTGCCGCCTGCCTGAACACAGAAACAAATGTAGGAGTGAGCCTGCTCGCAACAGGGCCATCAGCTTCAACATCATTGTTGACTGACAGACCGCTATCGCGAGCAGGCTCACTCCTACAAGGGGGTGTTGCCTGAAGACTACCGGGTTATTGCCCCGGCACATCCTTGCGCAGTTTCACTGGATCCTGCTGTTGTTTCTTCTTGGCCATCGCACCGCGCAGTTTGATGTTGATCGCTTCCACCGCCAGGGAGAACGCCATGGCGAAGTAGACGTAGCCCTTTGGCACGTGCACGTCGAACGATTCGGCGATCAGTACGGTACCGACCACCAGCAGGAACGACAGGGCGAGCATTTTCAGCGACGGGTGCTTGTCGATGAATTCGCTGATCTTGCCCGACGCCAGCATCATCACCAGCACTGCCACGATGATCGCCGCGACCATGACCGGCACGTGGGAAACCATGCCGACGGCGGTGATCACCGAGTCCAGCGAGAAGACGATATCGATGATCGCGATCTGGATGATGGTGTAGAGGAAGTTGCCGCCCTTGCCCGATGGCGCGTCGTCGCTTTCGTCTTCGCCTTCCAGCGCGTGGTACATCTCCTGCGAGCTTTTCCACAGCAGGAACAGGCCACCGAAGAACAGGATCAGGTCACGACCGGAAATACCCTGGCCGAACACTTCGAAGAGGTCGGCGGTGAGGCGCATGACCCAGGTGATCGACAGCAGCAACAGGATCCGCGTGACCATGGCCAGGCCAAGCCCGAAGATCCGGGTGCGCTGCTGCATGTGCTTGGGCATGCGGCTGACCAGGATCGAAATCATGATGATGTTATCGATACCGAGGACGATTTCCAGGGCGGTCAGGGTAAAGAAGGCAACCCAGATTTCGGGGTTGGTCAGCCAATCCATGTGTATTCCTTTGAGCAATTGTTGAACCGCAAAAGGTCCGGGCTTCAAACCGCGAAGCCAGGACCCGCAACGGTGAGTCTTGGGCTTATAGAGTGCTGAACACCGGGAAAGTCCCCAACAGCAGTGCAGCAATCAGAATGCAGATACACACCAGGATCGCCCATTTCAGGGTGAAACGCTGGTGATCACCGAAATCGATGCCGGCCAGCGCCACCAACAGATAGGTCGATGGCACCAACGGGCTCAGCAAGTGGACGGGCTGGCCGACGATCGAGGCACGGGCCATTTCCACCGCAGTGATCCCATAGTGGCTGGCCGCTTCGGCCAGCACCGGCAACACGCCATAGTAGAACGCGTCGTTGGACATGAAGAAGGTGAACGGCATGCTCACCAGCGCCGTGATCACCGCCAGGTACGGGCCGAGGAACTCCGGAATCACCGCCAACAGGCTTTTCGACATCGCATCGACCATGCCGGTGCCCGACAGGATACCGGTGAAGATACCGGCCGCAAAGATCAGCCCGACCACTGCCAGCACGCTGCCGGAATGCGCGGCGACGCGATCCTTCTGCATTTGCAGGCACGGGTAGTTGACGATCATCGCAATACTGAACGCCACCATGAACAGCACCGGCAACGGCAGCAGGCCGCCGATCAGCGTGCACATCAGGCCAAAGGTCAGCGCGGCGTTGAACCAGATCAGCTTCGGACGGCGCGCATCGGGGAATTGCGAGACGCTGATTTCGCTGTGATCGATTTCGTCGCCGACCAGATGCAGCTCGCCGAGGCGGGCACGCTCACGCTTGCCGTAGAAGTAGGCAATCAGCAGGATCGCCACGACACCGGCGGCCATCGCCGGGATCATCGGCACGAAGATGTCCGACGGATCGACATGCAGCGCACTCGCGGCGCGGGCGGTCGGGCCGCCCCACGGGGTCATGTTCATCACGCCACCGGCGAGGATGATCAGACCTGCCATGATCCGCGGGCTCATGCCGATGCGGCTGTACAGCGGCAGCATCGCGGCTACACAGATCATGTAAGTGGTCGCGCCGTCACCATCGAGGGAAACGACGAGCGCCAGAACGGCGGTGCCGACCGAAACTTTCAGCGGGTCGCCCTTGACCAGTTTGAGGATCTTGCGCACGGCCGGGTCGAACAGACCGGAGTCGATCATCAGGGCGAAATACAGAATGGCGAACATCAACATCACGCCGGTCGGCGCCAGTTTGGTGATGCCCTCGAGCATCATCGGACCGATCTTCGGCGCGAAACCACCGAACAGGGCGAACAGAATCGGGATGATGATCAGGGCGATCAGCGCAGACAGGCGCTTGGTCATGATCAGGAACATGAACGTGATGACCATGGCGAAGCCAAGGAAAGTCAGCATGGGAATACTCCAGGCGTAGCGCGGCTAATGGAATGAGCGGATCGGGCGGGATCAGCGCAGAACGGGAGGCGCGAGGCGTACGGGCGGAGTAATAAGCAGGAAGCGGGAGAGACGGCGGGTTGCAGAGGACATCAGAATCACCATTGTTGTTGTTAATTGGGCCGGGCCTGTGGAACTGACACAGGTCTTGGGCCAACCGGTCTGTTGCCGGGAGTGAGGCGATCCTAATCGGGGAAGCTTTCAGCTACCTTTCGCTAATGAACGCGAAGAATGAACGGTCAACCGGCGGTCGGATGTCGCGAGCGCCAATAAAAATGGGAGAAGGGCGGTGGAAACCAACCATGCACATCACGGCGGCTGTCACTGCAGACACATCCGCTATCAGTTCAGCGGTCCGTTGCGCGATATCGCTCATTGTCACTGTTCGATCTGCCGCAAGGTCAGCGGCGGCATCGTCACCACCTGGATTACCGTGCCGGCGGCGAACTTTCAATGGCTGGCCGGGACGCCGGCGCGCTATGACTCGTCGGCCAGTTGCGCGCGGTTCTTCTGCGCAAACTGCGGCGCACAACTGGCGTTGGTGACCTCGCTCAGCCCCGAGAGCATAGACGTGACCATCGCCACGCTGGACCACCCGCAAACGGCGCCGGCCGAGCGGCATATCTGGACCGACAGCCGCTTACCCTGGCTGCATCTGGATGAACATCTGCCCGGCGAAGCCGAAGAAACCCTCGATTAGAACACCGACAGATTCAGTGGCCGCACCGCACCCATCCAGATCGCGTGGTCGGTGTGGTCAAGCAAGTCATCCCCCGTGTCCGGATGCAGGAACACCACCAGGCCTTTGCGGTTGAGCGCCAGCCATGGCAGCACCTCGCCGATCAGCTCGGGGCCGAAGGCCAGTTGGCAGCTCCAGTCGGGGTGCGGTCCCACCGGGCGTTCGTGCACGCGGCCCATTTTCAGCGCAAACAACTGCGCGGCCTGTTCGCACAAGGCCCGCGCCTGGTCGATGGTTTTCGCGTCGAAATAGACATGGGCGTGGTAGCCCTTGATCCCTTGCATCGTGTCGCCTCTCAATCGGTTCGAACCCTTGGCTGTTTCCACCGTCACAGGCCATATAGGACAACTATAAGGAAAACAGCCATGAAAAATGCCGAAACCCCAGTGGTGAAAGTGGTGCTCTATGGTGCCATGGCCAGCCTGGGCGGTGCGTTGATGGCTGAATTGCTGCGCCGCCAACACGAAGTCATCGCCATTCTCGACGATCTCACCGCACTCGCGCCGCGTCCGGGGTTGCGCACCAAGACCGGCGATCTGTTCGATGCCGAGCGGGTCAATCAGAGCGTCGCCGGCAGTTCGGCGGTGATTTGTCTGCTGGACGCGCCGGGGCTGCCGTTCAGCAGCGACCATGTCGAGCGCTCGGTGACACTGGGGCCGGTCGAACAGGTGCTGGCAGTCGACGCACTGGTCGAAGGTTTGCAACTGGCCAGCGTGCCGCGCTTGTTCCTGGTGGGCAACTTTGGCGTGCTCGACGAGCCTGACAGTGATGATCGCCTGCAACGTCACGCCGCCGAAGAAATCCTTGAGGCGGTGCAAAGCAGCTCACTGCGCTGGACCCTGGTCAATGCGCCGCATGGCGTTGCCGGGTTGACCATCGAGCACTTCAGTCAGGTTGGCGGCAATCTCGAGCCTGGTCTGGCTGAACCGCTGGAGCGCTTGAACCGTGTGGCGATGGGGATTGCCGATGAGCTGCGGTTGAACCTGCATGTCGGTGAGCATGTGAATTTTGTGGCGGCTTCAGATTTTTAAAAGACCGCGCCTCTAGGAGCTGCCGAAGGCTGCGATCTTTTGCTCTTCACACCGCAATTGAAGGCAGAGTCAGACCGTTGAGAGATTCGGCGCTGCTAGCCTGCTCGGCCATCAACCAGTCAACGAACAGTTGAATCAACGCACCCCGGCGCTTGCGTTGCGGCAGCACCACGTAATACCCCAGCCGCGATAACGTGGTTTGCGCCAGCGGCCGGCACAGCAACCCCTGCACCAGCAAGTTATCCACAAGGTGCCGCCAGCCGATCGCCACGCCTTGCCCGCCGATCGCCGCTTGAATCAACAAGGTGTAATTGTCGAAGCGCAACTGCCCGGGCGCCGGCGGCGTGGTCAGGCCCAGTTGGCGGAACAGCCCGCTCCAGTCGAACCAGTTGCTGCTGTTTTCGCCGCGCAAATGCAGCAGTGGAAATTCCAGCAAAGCCTGCGCGGGCAGCGGCAGTGAGCGATCCTTGAGCAACAGCGGACTGCACACCGGGAACACTTCCTCGCTGAACAGCCAAAGGCTCTCACCCTGCTTGAAGCGACCGTCGCCAAACAGGATCGCCACATCGATATCGGTGCGCAGCATGTTGTGATTGCGCTCGCTGGTGACCAGGCTGACATCGATGTGCGGATTGGCTTCATGGAAGCGATGCAGGCGCGGCATTAACCAATAGGCGGCGAAAGCGAAATCCGTGGCTACCTGGAGCACTTCATGTTGTTGCTGTGTGCTAATCGCGCTTAACCCTGCGTCGATATTCTGCAAACCGAGGGCAACTTGCTCGAAGAGCAGGGCGCCGACTTCTGTCAATTCGATGCCCCGATAAATGCGATCGAACAGACGCGTACCGAGCTGTTCTTCCAAACGTTTTATCTGCTGGCTGATCGCCGGTTGCGTGGTGCCGAGCTCTACCGCAGCAGCGGTAAAACTGCGATGGCGGGCCGCTGCTTCGAAGGCGCGCAGCAGGTCGAGGGACAGGTCACCGAGGGCGTCATACATAAGCTGTGCTTATCCTAGTCATTGTCCGGCGCGGGCTTTACCGGAACAGGGATGGAATCCATGCTCGATCGCAGCACTCTCGCATAAATATTCAACATGGAATGCCGCGATCACATGAAGCGCAAGAACATTCTTTTCATCATGGCCGATCAAATGGCCGCGCCAATGTTGCCGTTCTACGGCCCGTCGCCGATCAAACTGCCGAATCTGTCCCGCCTCGCCGCCCAAGGCGTGGTCTTTGACGCCGCTTATTGCAACAGCCCGCTGTGCGCGCCGTCGCGTTTCACCCTGGTCAGTGGTCAGTTGCCGAGCAAGATCGGCGCCTACGACAACGCTGCTGATTTCCCTGCCGATATCCCGACTTACGCGCACTACCTGCGCCGTCTCGGCTACCGCACCGCGTTGTCGGGGAAGATGCACTTCTGTGGGCCGGATCAGTTGCACGGTTATGAAGAACGCCTGACCAGCGATATCTATCCGGCCGATTACGGTTGGGCGGTGAACTGGGACGAGCCGGATGTACGGCCGAGTTGGTATCACAACATGTCGTCGGTACTGCAGGCTGGACCGTGCGTGCGTACCAATCAGCTGGATTTCGACGAAGAGGTGGTGTTCAAGGCCCGGCAATATCTGTTCGATCACATCCGCGAGGACGGCGACCAGCCGTTCTGCCTGACCGTGTCGATGACCCACCCGCACGACCCGTACACAATTCCCAAGAAATTTTGGGATATGTATGACGACGCCGATATCCCCTTGCCTACGGCCTTGAACCAGGACGAACTCGATCCGCACTCGCAACGGCTGCTCAAGGTTTACGACCTGTGGGACAAGCCAATGCCTGTGGATAAAATCCGCGATGCGCGTCGCGCCTACTTTGGTGCTTGCAGTTATATCGATGCAAATGTCGGCAAATTGCTGCAAACACTTGAGGAAACCGGGCTGCTCGATGACACCATCATCGTTTTCTCCGGTGACCATGGCGACATGCTCGGCGAGAAGGGCCTCTGGTACAAAATGCACTGGTTCGAGATGGCCGCGCGGGTGCCACTGTTGATCAGCGCGCCGGGACAGTTCGAGGCGGGCCGGGTCAGTGCCGCCGTTTCCACCGCAGATTTGCTGCCGACGTTCGTGGATCTGGCCGGTGGCACGCTTGAGCCGGGCTTGCCACTGGACGGCCGTTCCTTGCTGCCGCACCTGCAAGGGCAGGGCGGGCACGACGAGGTGTTCGGCGAGTACATGGCCGAAGGCACCGTCAGCCCTTTGATGATGATCCGCCGGGGCGCCTACAAATTTATCTACAGCGAAAGCGACCCGTGCCTACTCTTCGATGTGGATAACGACCCGCGCGAAGAAGAGGAACTGAGCCAATCGCCGCAACATCGTCCGCTGTTCGAAGACTTTCTCGCTGAAGCGCGGGGTAAGTGGGACATTCCGGCGATCCATCGGGATGTCCTGGCCAGCCAGCGCCGACGCCGTTTCGTCGCCGACGCGTTAACCATCGGCAAGCTGAAGAGCTGGGATCACCAGCCGCTGGTCGATGCCAGTCAGCAGTACATGCGCAACCACATCGATCTGGATGATCTGGAGCGCAAGGCCCGTTATCCACAACCCTGCCAAAACCAATAATGTTAAGGGGAAGTCCATGCGCAAGTTATCCACAGCTGTCACCGTCGGCCTGATTGCGTTGAGCAGCGCTTCGGCCTTCGCCGAACAGGGCTGCGAAACCGTGAAGATGGCCGATCCGGGCTGGAGCGACATCGCCGCGACCAATGCCATCACCGGATTTCTGCTGGACGGCATGGGCTACAAGGCCAAGGTCGACACCCTCGCGGTGCCGATCACGTTTGGCGGTTTGAAGGACGGCCAGGTCGACGTGTTTCTCGGCAACTGGATGCCGGCGCAGCAGGGCTTCTACGACAAGTTCGTTGCCACTGGCGACGTGACGCAGCTGGCGAAAAACCTTGAAGGCACCGAATTCACCCTTGCCGTTCCTGACTATGTCTGGGAGGCAGGCGTGCATGATTTTGCCGACCTGAACAAATTCGCCGACAAGTTCGACAAGAAAATCTACGGCATCGGTTCGGGGGCGCCGGCGAACATTTCGTTGCAGGACATCATCAAGAAGAACGACTTCAACATGGGTCAGTGGAAGCTGATCGAATCCAGCGAGCAGGCGATGCTGGCCGAAGTCTCGCGGGCGGTGAAGAAACAGAAATTCGTCACCTTCCTCGGCTGGACCCCGCACCCGATGAACGTACAACTGAAAATGCGCTATCTGAAAGGCGGCGAAAAATACTTCGGCGACACCGGCAGCGTGTTCACCCTGACCCGCAAGGGCTACGCCGAGGCCTGTCCGAATGTGGGCAAGTTGCTGACCAATCTGGCGTTCACTCAGGACATGGAGAACAGCATCATGGCCGAGGTGGTGAACAAGAAAGTCAGCAATGCCGAAGCGGCGAAGGCGTGGATCAAGGCGAATCCGGCGGTGCTGGACAAGTGGCTGGATGGCGTGAAGACCGTGGATGGCAAGGATGCGTTGGCGGCGGTGAAGGCGAAGCTTTGATCTCAGGGTGGCTGGAATAGCGTTCGGCTTGAGATTTTTGCCCCCTCACCTCAGCGCTCTCCCCCAAGGGGGCGAGGGGGAAAGGGAGCCGATCGCTGTTGAATCAAAACGTGCGTTCAACGCCGAAATCGCAGGTCGGTGAATCTTCAACAAACAGCTCGGTCAGTTCCCTCTCCCTCCGGGAGAGGGCTAGGGTGAGGGGTTTTTCCGCCTGACACCCTGATACCCTGAACAAAACTCCAACCGTGAGGACCCATGGCCTTTCCCAGCCGTCATTCACTATTCCCGTTCCTGACCTGGCTGCCACGACAGACCCGCGCCAGCGTCGGGCGGGACCTGATCGTCGGCCTCAGCGGTGCGATTCTCGCCTTACCCCAGTCGATCGCCTACGCACTGATTGCCGGGCTGCCACCGGAATACGGCCTGTATGCGGCGATTATCCCGGTGTTGATCGCCTGCCTGTGGGGGTCGTCATGGCATCTGATCTGCGGCCCGACGGCGGCGATTTCGATTGTCCTGTACGCCAGCGTCAGCCCGCTCGCGGTGCCGGCTTCCGAGGACTACATCACTCTGATCCTGCTGCTGACGTTCCTCGCCGGGATTTTCCAATGGTTGCTCGGCTTGCTGCGCTTTGGCGCACTGGTGAATTTCGTTTCGCATTCGGTGGTGCTCGGCTTCACCCTCGGCGCCGCCGTGGTGATCGCCATCGGCCAATTGCCCAATCTGCTCGGGCTGGAGTTGCCGGCCAACACCACGGCGCTCGCCAGTCTGATGGACCTGTTGCGGCATCTGGGGGCTGTGGATAAACCGTCGCTGATGCTTGGCGTCGCAACGGTGATCGTCGGCGTAATACTGAAAAAACTCGTGCCGCGCTGGCCGACGCTGTTGATTACCCTGGTGCTGGCCAGTCTGCTGGTGTGGATCTGGCCAGGGATGTTCGGCCATGTGCATCTGGTCAGCGCTTTCGTCGGGCGTCTGCCGCCGTTCAGCCCTTTGCCGCTGGATCTTGAAGTGATCCTGCGCCTGCTGCCAAGCGCTGTCGCGGTGGGCATGCTCGGGCTGGTCACCAGTCTGTCGATCGCCCGTTCGATTTCGGCGCGCTCGCAGCAGCTGCTCGACGCCAATCAGGAAGTCCGCGCACAGGGCTTGTCGAACATTGTCGGTGCGTTCTTTTCCGGGTCGCTCTCAGCCGGATCGTTTACCCGCTCGGGCCTGAGCTACGAGGCGGGCGCCTGCTCGCCGCTGGCCGGGGTATTTTCGGCGATCTGGGTGGCACTGTTCGCAGTGTTCGGCGCGGGGCTGATCGCGCACATTCCGATCCCGGCGATGGCGGGCAGCATCCTGTTGATCGCCTGGGGTCTGGTCGATCATCGCGGCATCCGCGCCTTGCTGCGGGTCAGCCGCGCCGAGTTCGTGGTGATGGCGTTGACTTGCCTCGCGACCTTGCTGCTGGAACTGCAGACGGCGATCTACGCCGGGGTGCTGGCGTCGCTGTTCTTCTACCTCAAACGCACCTCGCAGCCACGGGTGCAGCATTGGCGCGACGGTGACGACGATGTGCTGCGGGTGGGCGGCTCGATCTTTTTCGGCGCCAGCCATTACCTGCAAGTGCGCCTGCAACGCTTGCACGGCGCGCGAGTGGTGATCGAGGCGCAGCAGATCAACTTCATCGATTATTCGGGGGTGGAGATGCTGCATCAGGAAGCGCGGCGCCTACTGGGTCAGGGACGCAGCCTGACCTTGCGCCGGGCGCGGCCGCCGGTGGTGGAGGAGTTGAGGAAGCTGGAAGGGGCGCAGAAGTGTCCGATCCGGTTTGAGGATTGATCTGATATCGCGGTGGTGATGCGATTCGCGAGCAAGCTCGCTCCCACATTGGTCGCATTTCAATGTGGGAGCAAAGCTTAAAGGGCCAACTGGCGGCGCAGCTCGGCGAGTACCGGCGCGGTATCCGGGCGCACACCGCGCCACAGCCAGAACGCCTCGGCCGCCTGTTCGGCGAGCATGCCCAGACCATCCATCGCCAGCGCCGCGCCGTGCTCAGTGGCCCAGCGGCAGAACGCGGTAGGTTCCTTGCCGTACATCATGTCGTAGCACAGGGTCTGGCCCGGCTCGATCAGGCTTGGCGCGATCGGCGGCACGTCGCCGGTCAGGCTGGCGGAGGTGGCGTTGATGATCACGTCCACCGGCTCGCGCAGCCAGTCGAAACCACTGGCCGACACCGGTCCCAGGTCGCAGAACAACTCGGCGAGCTGCTCCGCCTTGTCCACCGTACGGTTGGCAATGATCACCGAGGCCGGTTTCTCCGCCAGCAACGGCTCCAGCGCACCACGTACCGCGCCACCGGCACCGAGCAAAAGGATGCGTTTACCCGTCAGGCTGAATCCGGCGTTCACCGTCAGATCGCGGACCAGACCGGCGCCGTCGGTGTTGTCGCCGAGCAGTGAGCCGTCGTCCAGTTTGCTCAAAGTGTTCACAGCCCCGGCGCGCTGTGCGCGTGCGGTCAGGCTGTTGGCCAGACGGTAAGCGTCTTCCTTGAACGGCACCGTCACGTTGGCGCCGCGCCCCTCTCGAAAGAACGCGGTGGCGCAGCCAGCAAAATCGTCGAGCGGCGCCAGCAGCGTGCTGTAATCGAGGCGCTGACCGGTCTGTTCGGCGAACAATTGGTGAATCATCGGCGACTTGCTGTGGCCAATCGGATTACCGAAAACAACGTAACGATCCATCACCCGTCCTCAGGCCTCGGCCAGCCAGTCACGATCCTGCAGGAAATACTCGGTCAGACGCGCTTCGGCGCTGCCCGGCTCGGCCTTCCAGTCATAACCCCAGCGCACTTGCGGCGGCAGCGACATCAGAATCGATTCGGTACGGCCACCCGACTGCAAGCCGAACAGCGTGCCACGGTCGTAAACCAGGTTGAATTCGACGTAGCGGCCACGACGGAATTCCTGGAATTCGCGCTGCTGTGCGGTGAACGCGTCATTCTTGCGCCGCTGCACGATCGGCAGGTAGGCCTCGATGTAGGCGTCGCCGATGGCGCGCATGAAAGCGAAACTGGTATCGAAATCCCACTCGTTCAGATCATCGAAAAACAATCCGCCAATGCCGCGCGGCTCATGACGGTGCTTGATGTGGAAGTAGGTGTCGCACCAGGCCTTGTAACGCGGATAGACGTCCGCACCGAACGGTGCACAGGCTTGCTCGGCGACGCGGTGCCAGTGAATGCAATCTTCCTCAACGCCGTAATACGGGGTCAGGTCGAAACCGCCGCCGAACCACCAGACCGCTTCTTCGCCTTCTTTTTCAGCAATGAAAAAACGCACGTTGGCGTGGGAGGTCGGCACATGCGGGTTGTGCGGGTGGATCACCAGCGACACGCCGAGCGCCTCGAAACCACGCCCGGCCAGTTCCGGCCGATGGGCACTGGCCGACGGCGGCAGACCGCTGCCGAACACGTGGGAAAAGTTGACCCCGCCCTTTTCGATCAGCGTGCCGTTGTCCAGCACACGGGTGCGCCCGCCACCGCCCGCCGGCCGGGTCCAGGCGTCTTCGACGAAGCATTTGCCGCCGTCTTCGGTTTCCAGTGCAGCGCAGATGCGGTCTTGCAGATCGAGCAGATAGGCCTTTACGGCGTCGGTGCGGGTCGTCATGGCTTCACCTTGAATCGGGCGGCGCCCCGGCAGGCGGGCGGCGCAAATGGGCGCGTAGCATACCATCGCAGACCGGCGCGCCGCAGTTGACGAAGATCAAGCAGGGGAGTTGGATAGAGGGCTTAGCAACGACCCAAGGAGAGCAGGCAGATGGCAAAGCGTATCCAGTTCCGCGCCCACGGCGGTCCCGAAGTGCTCGAATATGTTGACTACGAACCCGCTGCACCCGGGCCGAATCAGGTGCGCGTGGCCAACCAGGCGATCGGCCTGAACTTCATCGACACCTATTACCGCAGCGGCCTCTATGCACCACCTGCCTTGCCGTCCGGCCTGGGTTCGGAAGGCGCCGGCACGGTCGAAGCGGTGGGCAGCGAAGTCACCCGGTTCAAGGTCGGCGATCGCGTGGCATACGGCAGCGGCCCGCTCGGCGCCTATAGCCAGCTGCATGTTCTGCCGCAGGACAATCTCGTTCACCTGCCCGATGAAATCAGTTTCGAAACCGCTGCCGGGGTCATGCTCAAGGGCCTGACCGTGCAGTACCTGCTGCGCCAGACCTACGATCTGCGGGGCGGTGAAACCATTCTGTTCCACGCAGCGGCCGGTGGCGTCGGCTCGCTGGCCTGCCAGTGGGCCAAGGCGCTCGGCGTGAAACTGATCGGCACCGTCAGTTCAAAGGAAAAAGCCGAACTGGCCAAGGCCAACGGCGCCTGGGCTACCATCGACTACAGCCATGAAAATGTGGCCGAGCGCGTGCTGGCGCTGACCGACGGGAAGAAAGTCCCGGTGGTGTATGACGGTGTCGGCAAGGATACCTGGCTCACGTCCCTGGACAGCGTGTCGCCACGCGGCCTGCTGGTGAGTTTTGGCAATGCTTCGGGCGCGGTCGACGGCGTCAATCTGGGCATTCTTGCCGCGAAGGGCTCGCTGTACGTCACCCGGCCTACGCTGGCGACCTACGCGAACAACGCCGAGAACCTGCAGCGCATGGCCAACGAACTGTTCGAGATGATCATCAGTGGCAAGCTGAAGGTCGATATCAGCCAGCGCCATGCATTGGCGGATGCGGCGAAAGCACAAACCGAACTGTCGGCACGGCGCACTACCGGCTCCACGATCCTGTTGCCGTAAAGTTGATACCCGGCGAACTCTTCCATGAATTCGCCGGGTATCTTCCAGCTATATCAAGTACATCTTCCGGTGAAGTTTCTTCGCCGCCGGCCTACGACCGGAAAACTTCCTGCGCAACTTCTTCGATTCATATACAAGCCATTTCTCCGCCCACTCTTCGATCACTGGCGGATCAATACTGACGGTTATATTCATCACGATACTCCGGCTGATGCGCGTTCATGTTTACAGGCTGATCAAGGGCCATCAGTATTTGTCGCCACTCGGCAGACAACAACCAATAATCGCCACGGGCGCGTTGTTCGAGATGCATCGCGTGCGAAGCGATCGGGGTCAGGCCGAAACGCTGAAACAGTTGCCGCTGCGGCGTTCTGCACAAAGCCGTCACCCCTTGATATCCGCGATCGATTGCCCACGCGGCAGCAGTGGCGAGCAGACCATTGATCGACACCGGCCGATGCTGCTGGGAATGGGTAATCAGGCGACTGAACTCGATGTGCCGCGCCAATGCCCCGGTGGGAGAAACATGATGCTGCGCCAGTGAGGCCCATTCGAACGGCGCCGGGGTTGCCCGCAGCACTGCAATGAGTTGATCACGCTGGTACAGCAAAAAGTGCGTGCTGCGTGAGGTAATCGCCAAGCGGGTCTCCAGTGCCCGGGCTCTGGAGGTCAGCATGTAATGCTGCAATCGCAGGCGAAATTGCCGATTGATGAAGCGTTCAAATTCCCCGGCATCCGACCCCGCCTCAAGAACGGCCACACGATAATCGGCCTGTTGATTCTTGAGTGTCTCCTGAAAGCCCTGCAGATAATCCTTGAGGTGTAAATCCGTAATATCCATTACTTCTCCGCAGCCATTAACATTTCGAAGTTGTTTCAAGCACATTGAAAGAATGGATGCTTTTGGAAATCTCGCCACTGCACGCGTTCTGATAATCCCGTGGGAAAACTTACTGATATTTCAGACTCAAAGATCCGTCTGACGCATGAAAGAACAATGGCTACAGATAAGTTTTAACAGATGCAGGAAATAATCGCAGGCATGCGCAAAACTCCTCGCCGATACCGCCGAGGAGTGCGCAAAAAATATAAAAAGAATGGCGTCAGTCAGGACGAATGACGTTACCGCTGGCCAGATCGCGAATCACGCTGGGGTTCTTGCGTCCGCCAAGGCTGCCGCCCAGCACCAGATCAACCTGCCCACGGAAATACTGCTCGACGCGCAAGCGCGTGCGCGCTGGCGGTCGCCCCTGGGGATTGGCCGACGTCGAGATCAGCGGCCCGACCAGCGAGCACAAGTCGCGCACTTGCGGGTGATCACTGACCCGCAGCGCCACGGTGTCATGCACACCTGTCACCCATTCCGGCAACAGGTTCTGATGCGGTACCAGCCAGGTGTTCGGCCCTGGCCAAGTACTGGCCATGCGGTCGATCCAGTCCTGCGGAAAGTCTTCGAACAGGAAATCGAACTGGCGGATATTGTCGGCGACCAGGATCAGCCCTTTGCTGACCGAGCGATTCTTGATCGCCAGCAAGCGGTCCACTGCGTCTTCATTCCACGGGTCGCAACCCAGCCCCCAGACGGCTTCGGTTGGATAGGCAATCACCGCGCCGGCGCGAACTTCACGCGCGGCTTGTTGCACACGCCAACTGTTGACCATGAAAAACTCTCCACAAACAGGTTTCGCGCAGTTTACCGATCTTCCCCGTAAAACCTAGCTCGACCGTGCCAGCCAGCGACCGTTTTCGCATACCGCCCGGCCGTCGATCTCCAGCTCGGTCAGCGTCGCCAGCACTTTGGGCAGCGCCCAGCCACAGCTCGCAGCCAAGGCTTCGCTGGTGTGCGGCGCCGCGTGAAGCAGCGCCAGCAACGGGTGGTCGGGCTGGGTTGGCGCTGTGGATAACAGCGGCTGCTGCCAGCCGCGCAGAGCTTCGAGGATGTGTTCAATGGTCTCCACGAGCACCGCGCCGTCGCGGATCAACTGGTGACAACCGCGCGCACCGGGGTGATGGATCGAGCCCGGAATCGCATACACCTCACGCCCTTGCTCAGCCGCCAGTCGTGCAGTGATCAACGAACCGCTGGCTACGCTGGCCTCGACCACCAGCACACCGAGGGCCAAACCGCTGATGATGCGGTTACGACGCGGGAAGTTGCTCGCGCTCGGCCCGGCGTCCAGCGGAAACTCGGAAATCACTGCGCTGCCCGAGGCGATCATCGCTTCAGCCAGGCGTTTATTGCGTTGTGGATAAAAATTTTCCAGCCCGGTGCCGAGCACACCTACGGTAAGCCCGCCAACGTCGAGTGCGGCCTGGTGCGCAGCAGCATCGATGCCCAGCGCCAGCCCACTGGTGATGACAAAACCGGCTCCGGCCAGACTGCGGGAAAACGCCGCTGCCGTGTCCATGCCCGGACGTGAGGCACGACGGCTACCGACCATCGCCAATTGCGGTTTTTCCAGTATCGACAGATCGCCGGCAACGAATAACAGCGGCGGTGGATCGGGAATCTGCGCCAGCAACGCTGGGTAATCCGCTTGATCCCACATCAGCAAATGTTGACCGGGGCGCTCTAGCCAGCGCATTGCGTGGCTGGCGCCGTCGCGCACCGTCGGACAACGCCGCGCCTCGGCACAGGCCGTCGGCAACCCCAGCGAGCGCCAGGCACTGGCCGGCGCACTGATGGCTTTCGACGCAGAGCCGAAGGCTTCGAGCAGTTTGGCGAAACGCTTGGGGCCGATCTCCGGCATGCGGTGCAGGCGCAGACGCGCCTCCAGTTCCGCCGGGGAAATGGCCGTACTGACAGACAACATGAATGGATCATCCTTGATCGTTCTATGCTCCGAACCATTCGGAACAAGCTGTGGATAACTCTGTTGGTAACTTGTTAAGCAAGCTTACGGATTTCGCACCTTGTCGAGCACCGCCAGCGAACGTGAAGCGTTGAGCACCAGGCCGTAACTGAGTTTGTCGTAGGTGCGGAACACCATCAGCAGGCCGGCGCGTTCATCGGGAATCTTCAGCGGCTGGCCGGTGATCCGGTCGCGCACGGTTTCACCGGTTTTCATCACCGCCAGGACATTGCCTTCGGCCAGACCATCGCGCTTGCCCTTGTTCAGGGTGACCACGTCCATCACGCCGATCTGCGTGACGCCACGCGGCACATCGATGATCACGCCGTCGATGGAACGCTTCGGCGCGCTGGGCATGAAGGTCGAATTGATCGAACGTTCTTCACCGCCGAACAGGCGGTCACCGAGGCGCACTTCCTGGGTGGTGCGCTGCAGGGCGAGGGTAGCGACATCGCCTTCGGTGGCAACGATCTCGCCGCCGCCGATATCATCGGCGTTGATGCCGAGAAACTCCTTGGTCTGCGGGTCGGTGTAGACCTTGCCCTGGCGGAAGATGCCGTACACCGGTTGCTCCGGATCGAAATGGCCGCGGGCGAAGATGCGGTCACCGGTGCCACTGAGCACCCGCTCGGCATCGCCGGCGACGATGTACGGCGCCTTGTCGAAATCTTCAGCCTTGTCGACGATGCGGTTGCTCAGCAGAAAGCTGTTGATCGATTTCAGCGGAATGCTCGGAATCGCCTCGGCCACCGGACTGGTGCGAATCCGTGGCGAGAGCTTGATGGTGCCGCGTGACTCGCCACGGTTGACGGTCAGTTGCGGCTGGCCGTTGACGTAGCTGAGGGTCAGCGTGTCGCCGGGATAGATCAGGTTGGGGTTTTCGATCTGCGGGTTGGCCCGCCACAGTTGTGGCCATTGCCAGGGCTCGCGCAGGTATTTGCCGGAAATGTCCCAGAGCGTGTCCCCGGAAACCACCGTGTATTGCTGTGGAAAACCATCCCTGAGTTGCACTTGCCCTTGAGCGCCGCCGGCCGCAGCCAGAAGCAGCAGGGCGAGTAGTGTTTTCCTCATGCAGTGAATCCCTTTATCATGTGCATTCGCGTGAATCGTCAGAGCCCCCGTGGCTCGCTTCTGTTTTTCAGAAGCTACGCTTCACAACGGTAGCCTGCATCTTCGGACCCGCCAGGCCATCGACCCGACTTTACTCAACGTGTGCAGCAATCGAAGCCTATGGCCATTTTAAACATCCTCGAATTTCCGGACCCGCGTCTGCGCACTATCGCCAAACCAGTGGCTGTAGTGGACGACGAAGTGCGTCAGTTGGTCGACGACATGTTTGAAACAATGTATGAAGCGCCGGGCATCGGCCTCGCCGCGACCCAGGTCAACGTGCACAAACGTATCGTCGTGATGGACCTGTCCGAAGACCGCACCGAGCCAAGGGTATTCATCAACCCCGAGTTCGAACCGCTGACCGACGACATGGACCAGTACCAGGAAGGCTGCCTCTCGGTACCGGGCTTCTACGAAAACGTCGACCGCCCGCAGAAGGTCAAAATCAAGGCGCTGGACCGCGACGGCAAGCCCTATGAGCTGATCGCCGAAGGCCTGCTCGCGGTGTGCATCCAGCACGAATGCGACCACCTCAACGGCAAATTGTTCGTCGATTACCTGTCCACGCTCAAACGCGACCGGATCAAGAAGAAGCTGGAAAAGCTGCACCGCCAGAACGCTTGATGCCCCTCTTCAAAGGCTTGCTGCGGCAAGCCTTTTTCTTTTTATGAGACGCTTTTCATGACTGAGCCACTGCGCATTGTTTTTGCCGGTACCCCGGAATTTGCCGCCGAACACCTCAAGGCCCTGCTGAGCAGCCCGTACGAGATCGTCGCGGTCTACACCCAGCCGGATCGCCCGGCCGGCCGTGGGCAAAAACTCATGCCGAGCCCGGTCAAACAACTCGCGTTGGAAAATAATATCCAGGTGTTGCAACCGCCGACCTTGCGCAATGCCGACGCGCAGGCAGAACTGGCCGCGCTGAAGCCGGACTTGATGGTGGTGGTCGCCTACGGTCTGATCCTGCCGCAAGCGGTGCTGGATATTCCGCGCCTGGGCTGCATCAACAGCCATGCGTCGCTGCTGCCGCGCTGGCGTGGTGCGGCGCCGATCCAGCGCGCGGTCGAACACGGTGATGCCGAAAGCGGCGTAACCGTGATGCGCATGGAAGCCGGTCTCGATACCGGGCCGATGCTGCTCAAGGTGGTCACCCCGATCAGTGCTGAAGACACCGGCGGCACCCTGCATGATCGCCTCGCCGAGATGGGTCCACCCGCCGTGGTCCAGGCGATTGCCGGTCTGGCTGCCGGCACGCTGGAAGGTGAGGTGCAAAACGATGAGCTCGCCACCTACGCGCACAAACTCAACAAAGACGAAGCGCGCATCGACTGGAGCCGTCCGGCGCTTGAGCTTGAACGCCTGGTACGCGCCTTCAACCCGTGGCCGATCACCCACAGCACGCTCAATGGCGAAGCGTTGAAAGTGCTGGCCGCGACAGTGGCTGAAGGCACTGGCGCTCCGGGGGAAATCCTCAGCGCCAGCAAGGACGGCCTGACCGTCGCCTGCGGCGAACAAGCGCTGTGCCTGACCCGCCTGCAACTGCCCGGCGGCAAGGCCCTGAACTTCAGCGACCTGTTCAACAGCCGCCGCGAGAAGTTCGCCGTCGGCAGCGTGCTCGGCGCAGCGGTGGACGCGCAATGAACCCGCGTCTGGCCGCCGCCAAGGCCCTCGCTGCCGTGCTCAGCGGCAAGGCTTCGCTGAACAGCTCACTGCCGACGCAACTGGACAAGGTCGAGGATCGCGATCGCGGTTTCACTCAGGATCTGGCCTTCGGCACGGCGCGCTGGCAGCCACGCCTGGCGGCACTGGCGGAAAAGCTGCTGCAGAAACCGTTCAAGGCTGCTGACGCCGACGTCGAAGCACTGCTGTTGGTCGGCCTCTACCAATTGCTCTACACCCGCGTACCGGCCCACGCCGCCATCGGCGAAACCGTCGGTTGCGCCGACAAGCTGAAAAAGCCTTGGGCCAAAGGTCTGCTCAACGCCGTGCTGCGAAATGCCCAGCGCGAAAGCGAGACGATTTTCGCCGAACTCGAACGCGACCCGGTGGTGCGCACCGCTCACCCGCGCTGGCTGCAAAAATCCCTCAAGGCGTTCTGGCCGGAACAGTGGGAAGCGATCTGCGACGCGAACAACGCGCATCCGCCGATGATCCTGCGGGTCAACCGCCGCCATCACAGTCGCGATGCTTATCTCGCGCTGCTGGGCGAAGCCGGAATCGCCGCAACGCCGTGCGTGTACAGCCGCGACGGCATCGTCCTCGAGGCCGCCGCCGACGTGCGCAGCCTCCCGGGTTTCGCCGAAGGCTGGATCAGCGTGCAGGACGAAGCCGCGCAACTGGCCGCCGACCTGCTCGATCTGGCGCCCGGCCAACGGGTGCTCGACGCCTGCTGCGCCCCTGGCGGCAAGACCTGCCACATCCTCGAAGCCGAACCGGCGCTGGCCGGCGTGGTGGCGGTGGATCTGGAAGCCAAACGGCTGGTGCGCGTTAAGGAAAACCTTGAACGCCTCGGCCTCAACGCTGAACTGATCGCTGCCGACGGTCGCGATACAGCGAAGTGGTGGGACGGCAAACCGTTCCAGCGCATCCTCCTCGACGCGCCATGCTCGGCCACCGGGGTGATCCGCCGCCATCCGGACATCAAGCTGACCCGCCAGCCCGACGACATCGCCGCCCTCGCGCAACTGCAAGGCGAGCTGCTCGATGCGATGTGGAAAACCCTCGAGGTCGGCGGCATCCTGGTCTACGCCACCTGCTCGACACTGCCGACCGAGAATACCGAAGTGATTGCCGCGTTCCTCGAGCGCACCCCCGGTGCCCGCGAACTGGATCTGGCCACGGCCGCCGGAATCAAGCAGCCCCATGGTCGCCAATTGCTGGCCCAGCAGGGCGGACATGACGGTTTCTACTACGCCAAGCTGATCAAGATCGCTGCCGCGCGCGGCTAAACGGATTCATGGAGTGACTGGATGAAAATCATCATCCTCGGTGCGGGACAGGTCGGCGGTTCGCTGGCCGAACATCTGGCCAGCGAGGCCAACGACATCACCGTGGTCGACACCGACGGCGAGCGCCTGCGCGACCTCGGCGACCGCCTCGACATCCGCACCGTGCAGGGCCGGGGCTCGCTGCCCTCGGTGCTGCGTCAGGCCGGTGCCGACGACGCCGACATGCTGGTCGCGGTGACCAACAGCGACGAAACCAACATGGTCGCCTGTCAGGTCGCCCACACGCTGTTCCACACGCCGACCAAAATCGCCAGGGTGCGCGAAGCGTCGTACCTCAACCGCGAGGAACAGCTGTTCCAGAACGAAGCGATTCCGGTTGACGTGCTGATCAGCCCCGAGCAAGTGGTGACCAATTACATCAAGCGCCTGATCCAGCATCCCGGCGCCTTGCAGGTGATCGACTTCGCCGAAGGCGCGGCGCAACTGGTGGCGGTGCGCGCCTATTACGGCGGGCCGCTGGTGGGTCAGCAACTGCGCCAGTTGCGCGAGCACATGCCGAACGTCGAAACCCGCGTGGCGGCGATCTTCCGCCGTGACCGGCCGATCCTGCCGCAGGGCGACACGGTGATCGAAGCCGATGACGAAGTGTTCTTCATCGCCGCCCGCGAAGACATCCGCGCGGTGATGAGCGAAATGCGCCGCCTCGACGAAACCTACAAACGCATCGTCATCGCTGGCGGCGGGCAAATCGGTGAACGTCTGGCCGAGGCCATCGAAAGCCGTTATCAGGTGAAGATCATCGAGATGAGCCCGGCGCGCTGCCGCTACCTCTCCGACACCCTCGACAGCACCGTGGTCTTGCAGGGCAGCGCCTCGGACCGCGATCTGCTGCTGGAAGAGAACATCGCCGACGCCGATATCTTCCTCGCCCTGACCAATGACGATGAAGCCAACATCATGTCCTCGCTACTGGCCAAACGGCTGGGGGCGAAGAAGGTCATGACAATCATCAACAACCCGGCCTATGTCGACCTGATCCAGGGCGGCGACATCGACATCGCCATCAGCCCGCAACTGGCGACCATCGGCACCTTGCTCGCGCATGTGCGCCGAGGCGATATCGTCAGCGTGCACTCACTGCGACGCGGTGCGGCGGAAGCGATCGAAGCGATTGCCCACGGTGATGCCAAGTCGAGCAAGGTCATCGGCAAGCCGATCGAGAAGATCGGCCTGCCACCGGGGACCACCATCGGCGCGGTGATCCGCAACGAGAAAGTGATCATCGCCCACGACCACACGGTGATCGAAGCGGGTGATCATGTGATTCTGTTCCTTGTGGATAAAAAGCATATTCGCGATGTGGAGAAGCTGTTTCATGTGGGGTTGAGCTTTTTCTGAGGTTGATCGTTCCCACGCTCCGCGTGGGAATGCAGCCCGGGACGCTCTGCGTCCCATAAGCGCACGCAGAGCGTCCAATGAGGCATTCCCACGCGGAGCGTGGGAACGATCACTCAAACGAGGTTGCAAAAAATGCTCGAATCCCTGGAAAAAATGCTCGCCAAGGGTGTGGATAACGCTCTTCTGCGCTTCGGCCTGGGCAAGGGTTATCTGGACCTGAGCGAAAACGCCAGGGCTGCCGAGCATCTTCAGCGCTGTGTAGCGTTCGATCCGAAATACTCGGCAGCGTGGAAGTTGCTGGGCAAGGCGCACTTGGCGCTGGGCGATCACGCCGCTGCGCGTCAGGCCTGGGAGCAAGGCCTGGAAGCGGCCCGCGCTCATGGCGACAAGCAGGCCGAGAAAGAGATGACAGTGTTTCTGAAGAAGCTTGAGCGGCAGGCGCCTTGAGCTACAGATAGCGCAAGGCGTCTGCATTGACCGTCACCCTACCGAAGCTGCTCAGTACCAGCGAGCCTCGCCCGGCGGGCGTTTCTTGAAGCGCTTCATGCTCCACATGTACTGACTCGGATACGCCGCCACATAACGCTCGACCACTTTGCTCATGGCTGCGCAGGACTCTGCGGTATCGGTGCTGTACATCGCTTCGGGCGCGGCTTCGAGGATCACTTTGTAGCCCGAGCCGTCAGGCAGGCGCAGGGCATGCAGGAACACGCCGACCGCTTTGCCGCCGGCGAGCATGTTCGGCACGAATTTGCTGGTCAGCGCCTGCGTGGCGAAAAACGGCACGAAGATTCCGGCGGATTCGGCCGGTTCCGGGTCAGCGGGAATGCCCACGGCACCTCCCTTACGCACTTCCTTGATCACACTGAGAATGCCTTCCTTGGTCGACGCAGCGACCTTGTTGCCCAATTGCACGCGCTGCTTGCGTAGCAATTCATCCACCGCCTTGAGCTTCGGCGGACGGTAAAAAATGATCGGCTTGCACTGGCTGCAATAGAAGTGGTTGAGCACTTCCCAATTGCCCAAGTGGCTGGTGATACCGACCACGCCTTTACCCGAAGCCAGCGCATCCTTGAGCACATCGAGGCCTTCGACTTCGCGGACCAGGTCGATCGAACGCTGCGCCGGCCAGATCCATGCGCAGGCGCTTTCGGTCAGCGACTTGCCGATGTCCTTGAGGCTCTGCCCGACCAGACGCTCGCGCTCGGCCGCATCCATCTGTGGAAAACATTTGGCGAGGTTGATCCGCACCACGTCGCGGGAGCGGTTGGGGGTTTTCCACATGATCCAGCCGATCGCCGAACCCACGGCCTGCACGGCCCGCCATGGCAGCAGGGCAAACAGCCGCAGAGCGCCTACCAGCAAGGCGCCTTTAAACTTTTCCACAGGTCACTCCTGATCTTTGTGCTGTGCGCGAGGCGGTCATTCTAACCGCCGTTGGCAAGCTGCGCGTAGCGGTCGCAATCGCGGGTGTGGTCCATGACCATGCCCGAGGCCTGCATCAGCGCGTAGCAAATGGTCGGGCCGACGAAGGTGAAGCCGGCTTTTTTCAAAGCCTTGCTCATTGCCAGCGCTTCGGGGGTGATCGCCGGGACCTCGCTGCGATCCTTGAAATGGTTGATGATCGGTTGGTCGCCAACGAACGACCAGAGAAACGCCACCGGATCCTCCAGCGCCAGCCAGGCCTGAGCGTTGCGCCGCGCGGCGTTGAGTTTCAGGCGATTGCGAATGATGCCCGGATCGAGCATGAGTTCGTCGATCTCGGCGTCGCTCATCTGCGCCACGCGCTGCACATCGAAGCCGAACAGCACCTGACGATAACGCTCGCGTTTGCGCAGCACGGTGATCCACGACAGCCCGGCCTGGAACCCTTCGAGCAAAAGCAACTCGAACAAACCCTGCGCATCGCGTAGCGGCGTGCCCCACTCCTGATCGTGATAAGCCATGTACAGCGGATCTTCGGTACACCAAAAGCAGCGTGGCATAAGGCTCCAGGGGGCGTGCGCAGCAACGAATCGGGTATACTCCCGCTCTTTAAATCGCAGCCCAAGAAACAGGTGAATTTCGTGAGCCAGCCTACGCCAGCCGTGCGTACCTTCCAAGACTTGATCCTCGCGCTCCAGCAATACTGGGCCGAGCAAGGTTGTGTGGTACTTCAGCCCTACGATATGGAAGTAGGCGCCGGCACTTTCCACACCGCGACCTTCCTGCGCGCCATCGGCCCGGAAACCTGGAACGCCGCGTACGTGCAGCCAAGCCGCCGTCCGACTGACGGCCGTTACGGCGAAAACCCGAACCGTCTGCAGCACTACTACCAGTTTCAGGTTGTCCTGAAGCCTAACCCGGACAACTTCCAGGAACTGTATCTGGGCTCGCTCAAGCATGTCGGCCTCGACCCGCTGGTCCACGACATCCGCTTCGTCGAAGACAACTGGGAATCGCCGACCCTCGGCGCCTGGGGTCTGGGCTGGGAAGTCTGGCTCAACGGCATGGAAGTCACCCAGTTCACCTACTTCCAGCAAGCGGGCGGCATCGAGTGCTACCCGGTGACCGGCGAGATCACCTACGGGCTCGAGCGCCTGGCCATGTACCTGCAAGGCGTGGATTCGGTCTACGACCTGGTCTGGGCTGACGGCCCGTTCGGCAAAGTCACTTACGGCGATGTGTTCCACCAGAACGAAGTGGAGCAGTCCACCTACAACTTCGAACACGCCAACGTCGACAAACTGTTCGAGCTGTTCGACTTCTATGAAAGCGAAGCCAAGCGCTTGATCGAACTCGACCAACCGCTGCCGTTGCCAAGCTACGAAATGGTGCTGAAGGCGTCGCACACCTTCAACCTGCTGGATGCGCGCCGGGCGATCTCGGTGACCGCGCGTCAGCAATACATTCTGCGCGTGCGCACCCTGGCGCGTTCCGTTGCGCAAGCCTACCTGCTGGCACGCGCCAAGCTGGGCTTCCCGATGGCGACCCCGGACCTGCGTGACGAAGTACTGGCCAAGCTGGAGGCTGCACAATGAGTGCGCAAGATTTTCTGGTTGAACTGGGCACCGAAGAACTGCCGCCAAAAGCCCTGAACACGCTGGCTGAAGCGTTCCTCGCCGGTATCGACAAGGGCTTGCAAGCCGCCGGCCTGAACTACGAAAGCAAAACCGTGTATGCCGCGCCGCGTCGTCTGGCTGTGCTGATCACCGCGCTGGCCACCCAGCAGCCGGATCGCAGCATCAACCTCGATGGCCCGCCACGTCAGGCCGCGTTCGACGCTGACGGCAATCCAACTCAAGCAGCACTGGGCTTCGCCAAGAAGTGCGGCGTCGACTTGAGCGAAATCGACCAGAGCGGTCCGAAACTGCGCTACAGCCAGAACATCGCCGGCAAGCCGACCGCGAGCCTGCTGCCGACCATCGTCGAAGATTCGTTGAACGACCTGCCGATCCCGAAACGCATGCGTTGGGGTGCGCGCAAGGAAGAGTTCGTGCGTCCGACCCAGTGGCTGGTGATGCTGCTCGGTGATCAGGTCATCGACTGCACGATCCTCGCGCAGAAGGCTGGCCGCGATTCCCGTGGTCACCGTTTCCATCATCCGGAAGCCGTGCGTATCGGTTCGCCGTCGAGCTACCTCGCCGACCTGCGTGCCGCGTACGTATTGGCCGATGCCAACGAGCGTCGCGAGATCATCAGCAAGCGCACCGAAGAACTGGCCACGCGCCAGGAAGGCACCGCAATCGTGCCACCGGCGCTGCTCGACGAAGTGACCGCGCTGGTCGAATGGCCGGTGCCGCTGGTGTGCTCGTTCGAGGAACGTTTCCTCGACGTGCCGCAGGAAGCGCTGATCACCACCATGCAGGACAACCAGAAGTACTTCTGCCTGCTGGATGCCGACGGCAAGTTGCTGCCACGTTTCATCACTGTGGCCAACATCGAAAGCAAAGACCCGCAGCAGATCATCGCCGGTAACGAGAAAGTGGTGCGCCCACGTCTGACCGACGCCGAATTCTTCTTCAAGCAGGACAAGAAGCAGAAGCTCGAAGCGTTCAACCTGCGCCTGCAGAACGTGGTGTTCCAGGAAAAACTCGGCAGCGTCTACGACAAGGCCGAGCGCGTATCGAAACTGGCCGCGTACATCGCCGCACGCATCGGCGGCAACGCTTCGTGGGCTGCCCGCGCAGGCCTGCTGTCGAAGTGCGACCTGGCCACCGAAATGGTCGGCGAGTTCCCGGAGATGCAAGGCGTCGCCGGCTACTACTACGCCCTCAATGACGGCGAGCCGCAGGACGTCGCGTTGGCGCTGAACGAGCAGTACATGCCACGCGGTGCCGGCGCGGAGTTGCCGGCGACCCTGACCGGTGCAGCCGTGGCCATCGCCGACAAGCTCGACACCCTGGTCGGTATCTTCGGTATCGGCATGCTGCCAACCGGCAGCAAAGACCCATATGCCCTGCGCCGTGCTGCGCTGGGTGTGCTGCGTATCCTGATTGAAAAGAAACTCGATCTCGACCTGAACGACGCCGTGGCTTTCGCCGTGACTGCGTTCGGCGGCAAGGTCAAGGCTGCCGGCCTCAACGAGGCGGTGCTGGAGTTCATCTTCGACCGTCTGCGGGCGCGCTATGAAGACGAAGGCGTCGATGTCGCAACTTACCTGTCGGTACGTGCGCTCAAGCCGGGTTCGGCGCTGGACTTCGACCAGCGTGTACAAGCGGTGCAGGCCTTCCGCAAACTGCCGGAAGCGGCAGCGCTGGCGGCGGTGAACAAGCGTGTGTCGAACCTGTTGAGCAAAGTCGAAGGCTCGGTACCGACCGTGGTCGAGGCCAAGTACTTCGACAATGCCAACGAGTTCTCGCTGTACTCGGCGATCCAGCAAGCGGATCAGGCTGTGCAACCGATGGCCGCGGCGCGTCAGTACAACGAATCGCTGGCCCGCCTGGCGGCACTGCGCGAGCCGGTGGACGCGTTCTTCGATGCGGTGATGGTCAATGCCGACGACGCCAATGTGCGGGCCAACCGTTACGCGCTGCTCGCGCGTCTGCGTGGTCTGTTCCTCGGTGTTGCCGACATTTCGCTGCTGGGTTGAGGTACTGCTGTTGAAACTGCTGATTCTCGATCGTGACGGCGTGATCAACTACGACTCCGATGCCTACATCAAGTCGGTGGAGGAGTGGATTCCGCTGCCCGGCTCGATCGAAGCGATCGCGCAGTTGAGCAAGGCCGGCTGGACGGTGGCGGTGGCCACCAACCAGTCGGGCATTGCTCGCGGTTATTACGACCTCGCCACCCTCGATGCCATGCACGCGCGCCTGCGCGAACTGGTGGCGGAGCAGGGCGGTGAGGTCGGCTTGATCGTTTATTGCCCGCATGGCCCGGATGAAGGTTGCGATTGCCGCAAGCCGAAACCGGGGATGCTGAAGACCATCGCCGCGCATTACAACGTCGAGCTGGCCAATGTCTGGTTCGTCGGCGACAGCCTTGGTGACCTGGAGGCCGCCAAAGCCGTCGATTCACAGCCAGTTTTGGTGAAGACCGGAAAAGGCGGGAAGACTCAGGGCAAGACCCTGCCGGTTGGCACTCTGATTTTTGACGATCTGGCGGCGATTGCCGCAGAACTTATCCACAACTAGAGTACTTCTGAATTTCCTGGCCAGGGATTGCTCGGGAGTGCGCTTGAACAGTCGGGCATTGCCCCGTAACGGTAACCGTCGCCATGTCGATACTGCGGGCCTTCAGAATCTTTGTTTTTTATCTGCTGCTGGGCACAACAGCGTTGCTGTGGTGCAGCCTGAGCTTTTTCATCGCGCCGTTCCTGTCCTTCAAGGCGCGCTATCGTTTCATCAACGTGTACTGGTGCCGTTGCGCCCTGTGGCTGACCAAGGTGTTTCTCGGTATCCGCTACGAAATCAAAGGCGCGGAAAACGTGCCGGACCGGCCCTGCGTGATTCAATCGAACCACCAGAGCACTTGGGAGACATTCTTTCTCTCCGCTTATTTCTCGCCCTTGAGCCAAGTGCTCAAGCGCGAATTGCTTTACGTACCGTTCTTCGGCTGGGCCATGGCCATGCTGCGGCCGATCGCCATCGACCGCGACAACCCGAAGGCCGCGCTCAAACAAGTCGCGGCCAAAGGCGACGAGCTGCTCAAGGACAACGTCTGGGTGCTGATCTTCCCTGAAGGCACGCGAGTCCCCTACGGCACCGTCGGAAAATTCTCCCGCAGTGGCAGCGCATTGGCCGTGAATGCGGCGCTTCCGGTACTGCCGATTGCACACAATGCCGGCAAATTCTGGCCAAAAATCGGCTGGGGTAAACAGTCTGGAGTGATCAGCGTGGTCATCGGCGAACCGATGTATGCCGAAGGCAGCGGGCCGCGCGCCATCGCTGAGCTGAATGATCGTGTGCAGGCGTGGAACGAGAAAATCCAGCGCGAAATGGGCTCGCTGCCACCGGCGCCACAGGCCCCGGCCGCAAGTGATCGACTGGCTGTCTGAATTTTGTGGATAACCTGTGTACGCTTTCGCTTCAAAAGACCGTAATCGGTCTCTAACTTATTGATTATTATAGATATTTATAAATAGCGGAATTGAACGAAATCCGTGCATAAGTTTTATTCGGATGTAAAAAAACCGGCTGTTATAGCCGGTTTTTTTGTGCCCGTTCATTCGGCAATCAGCGGCAACTCGATGCGGAATGTGGTTCCCGCATTGACCACGCTGTGACATTCGATGGTGCCGCCATGATGGTCGATCACAGCCTTGACCATCGACAAACCCAGGCCCACACCATCGATACCTTGGGCCGAGGAAAAACGCCGATACTGGCTGAACAGGTCAGGCAATTCATCGGCCGCAATCCCCTTGCCCTGATCCGCCAACTCGCAGCGCAACCGCTGCCCGTGACAACTGACCTTCAGTTGCACAGTGGTGTCTGCCGGGCTGTACTTGATCGCGTTCTCCAGCAGGTTGAACAGGGCGCGCGTCAGCAATCCCTGATCGGCCATAAGCAGGCGCTCCTGACATTCTTCATCGACTTGATTCAGCAGTTCGATCTGTTTCTGCTGAGCGATAGGCAGGGCCTGATCCAGTACGTCCAATACCAGCATCGCGAATAACGTCGGGCGGAACTGGTAGGTCTCGGACTCAGCTCGCGCCAGCAAGACGAATCCATCGGTCAGATCCAGCGCGCGGCGCACTTGACGCTCGATCTGCTCGAACAATGGCGCATCAGCGCCCACCTGATGGCGATGCACATCGAGCAAGGCGAGGATGGCCGAATGTGGCGCGCGCAGATCATGGGAGAGAAAGCGCAGCAGAACACCGCGCTGCTCCTCAGCCGCACGCTCGGCACTCAAGTCAGTCAGGCTGAGCAACCAGCCGATCGGCGTATCGCCGTCGACCGGCAGCAGCGCCGCTCTTTCCAGGCGCAGACTGCGTTCCTTGTGATCGCGAAATTCCAGCAGCGCCAGCGTGGCCAGCGGCGGTCGCGGCGCTGTGGATAATTCCGGATAGCCGAGTCGTGCCAGTTGATCGAGCACGTCATCGCCCACCAACGGATCCTCGAACAATTCGCGTGCTTTGCGATTGCCCAGCAGAATCTTGCCCTGCGGATCACTGATCAGCGTCGCCACCGGCAGGTATTCCAGGCCATCGGCAATGAAGCGCCGGGTATCGCGGGTGCGGCTCATGGCTTGTTCGAGCGCCATGATCTGGCCTTGCAACTGGTCGGCACCGGTGAAACGACTCCGGCGTCGTTCCGGGAAGACTTTCGGCTCGCTGTCCAGACGCGCCAGCTCCCAGCCGAAGTAAGTCAGGACTACGCTCAGGCGTCGCCAATTCCAGATCAGGTAACCGAACAACATGCCCAGCGCGGCTGGCGTTGGCGACCACCAGTAGCGGACTTCGGCCAGTATTGCGCTGCCGATGAGCGCGCACGCCATGCCGACCAAGGTGACCCACAGCGCCCAACGAGGCCGCCACAGCAATAATCCCAGCACACATGCCACCATCGCCACCGACAGCAGCGCGCCGGGCGCCAGCGAAGGATTGTGCAGAGTGAATTGGGCGCGGTAAGACAGCAAGGCAGTCAGCGGCAATAGCACCAGGCTTATCCACAACCACTCGCGCACCAGTCGCCGGAACAGACGCTGGACCTGGCTCGGCTCACGACTTTCACGTCGGCGTTGAGGGTTACGCATGAGGCAAAGGGCAGGGCAATGGAAATGGTTTCATAGGGCTCAGGTCTGAGGCGTAGACCCGAAGAATCATAGCGGACGTCGACCACCGACGGGCCGCTTCTTTCATCGCGGCTGTAGAGTGGTTATTGTCGACATCCCAGCCCCAGCGACAAGGAACACCGCCGATGCGCGTTGCCATTCTGGACGACGAACCCGCCGAACTGCGCCGGGTTGAGCAAACCCTGGAACAAATGGCCGAAGCCGGCGAGCAGCCATGGTCACTGCACAGCTTCGAGCGCGGCGAAGACTTGTTGCGCCAGCTGCGTCGGGAGACTTTCGACCTGCTGATCCTCGACTGGCAACTACCGGACCTGACCGGCCTGGCGCTGCTGCGCTGGACCCGCGAACACATGGACGCGCCACCCGCTGCAATCATGCTCACCAGTCGCGATGGCGAGAACGATATCGTTCAAGCCTTGAATGCCGGCGCCGATGACTATGTCAGCAAGCCGTTTCGCCCCAATGAATTGAAGGCGCGGGTGGCAGCGGTATTGCGTCGGCACAGCCAACCGCGCAGCGCGGCGGGTGAAGTGCAGACGTTCCACGATCTGACTTTCGACGACGCCGAACTGACCGTCACCCGTGAAGGCAAACCGATTCTCATGACCGAGCGCGAATATCGCCTGGCGCGATGTCTGTTCAGCAACCTGGGTCGGCCGCTGTCGCGGGATTATCTGTATGAGCGCTTCTGGCCGAACGAAGAGACCACTTCCTCGCGACCGCTGGATACGCACATCTACCGGCTGCGCAACAAGCTCGGGCTGACGGCGGATCGGGGTTGGCAACTGCTGACGATCTATGGATATGGGTATCGGTTGGAGAGCGTGGCGACCGGGAATGAGTGAGCCACGACGGCCGGAAAATTATCAAAGATGAAAAAGGTCTGAGGGAATTGACTGCGTATTCCGAACAATCAAAAACCGCCGCCTCTATTGTAGTGTTCGAGGCCACCGTCATTTCGGGCGACTGTGCCGAGGCATTGCAGACTCTGGGTCTGCGCGTGACAACGCTCGCGCTGAACGAAGACAACGTCATGGGGCTGATGAGTTCGCGACCCGACTATGTGCTCACGATCAACTTCAATCAGTACATCAGTGAAGTCTGCGAGCTGCTGAAAATCCCTGACCTGGCCTGGGTGATCGATACCCCGTGTTACCCGATCTACGACAAGGCCATCAATCATTCCCACAGCTTTACCTTCATTTACGACGCGGCAGTGGCCCGGCGGCTGAGGCAGAGCGGGGTTCGTCAGGTCTACCATTTGCCGGTCGCGGCTAACCTGGAGCGCATCGGTCGGATCGATTTTGAAACGCCGGATTCACTGGCGGAATATGACATCAGTTTCGTTGCCAACCTGACCCGCACTGAGTATCGAACCTCGATATTGCCGCATCTGTCGGCGCAGACGCGCGAAGGTTGCAAGCGCCTGATCGACTCGCTGGATCGGCCCGACGGTTTCGCGAACCTGTCGACGCAGCTGGGTGATGAATTCATCAGCACCCTCAAGCTGGAGTCCAACTACCCGCTCGCGGGCGATCGCTATTTGTCGGTGGCGGAAAAACTGGCTTACCTGCTGGGCAGAGAGCATTCGTGGCAGGAACGCATTGACGTTATCCAACAGCTCGAAGAACGCTTTTGCGTTGCAGTCTACGGTAACGAGGAATGGCAGGCTCAGACAGGCAGCTACGTCGGACATGCCGACCACTTCACTGAGATGCCAAGAATCTTCCAGCGCTCGAAAATCAACCTCAACATCATTCGCTCGTTCGTCGAATCCGGCCTGCCGATGCGCGTGTTCGATGTGCTCAGCTGTGGCGGTTTCCTCGTCACCAACGACAAGGAGGATCTGCACAGGCTGTTCACCGACGGCAAAGATCTGGTGATCTACCGCGACATTCGGGATCTGATCGAAATCTGCGGCTATTACCTTGAGCATGATGAAGAGCGTAGAGCGATTGCCCAGCAGGGCAGGGCGACACTGGCGCAAAACCATACCTTCGTGCAGCGCATGAGCGACATGCTGTCCACGGTGCAGAGTGAGCTGCGCGGTGAGCCGGGGGCATTCAGCCGGTGGTATCGCTGAACTCGTTGCCTCAGGCATAAAAAAACCCCGGCGCACTGGCCGGGGTTTTTCATGAGCGAGCAAACAACCGGGATCAGAAATCCAGATTGGAAACCGCCAACGCGTTGCTTTCGATGAAGTCTCGGCGAGGTTCGACCGCATCACCCATCAGGGTGTTGAAGATCTGGTCTGCACCGATGGCGTCTTCGATGGTGACTTTCAGCATGCGCCGCACGCTCGGGTCCATGGTGGTTTCCCACAGCTGATCCGGGTTCATTTCGCCCAGACCTTTGTAGCGCTGGATGGTGTGGCGCTTGGTGCTTTCGGCCATCAGCCAGTCCAGGGCTTCCTTGAACTCGGTAACGGCTTTCTTGCGTTCGCCACGCTGAATGTATGCGCCTTCGTCGAGCAGGGTACTCAGTTGCGCGCCCAGGGTGACCACGGTTTTGTAATCATTGCTGCCGAAGAAGTCGCGGTTGAAGGTGACGTAGTTCGACAGGCCGTGGGAGATCAGCTCGACCTCTGGCAGCCAGACGCCACGTTCACGGTCTTCACGCAGGCTGGCCTTGTAGACCAGGCCGGACTTCTCGTTGGTACGCAGGCGAACTTCGTACTGGGCCAGCCACTCTTGCATCGCTGCGTGGTCGCCGAGGGTTTCGAGGCTGACGGCCGGCAGGTAGATGAAGTGCTCGGTCAGCTCCTGCGGGTACAGGCGCGACAGACGCTTGAGGGTCTTCATGACCATGCGGAAGTCATTCACCAGACGCTCGAGCGCTTCACCGGAAATGCCCGGGGCTTCTTCGTTCAGGTGCAGGCTTGCATCTTCCAGGGCCGACTGCGTCATGTACTCTTCCATGGCGTCGTCGTCTTTGATGTATTGCTCTTGCTTGCCTTTCTTGACCTTGTACAGCGGCGGCTGGGCAATGTAGATGTAGCCGCGCTCGATCAGCTCGGGCAACTGACGGAAGAAGAAGGTCAGCAGCAGGGTACGGATGTGCGAACCGTCGACGTCAGCATCGGTCATGATGATGATGTTGTGATAGCGCAGCTTGTCGATGTTGTACTCTTCGCGCCCGATGCCGCAGCCCAGCGCGGTGATCAGCGTGCCCACTTCCTGGGACGAGATCATCTTGTCGAAACGGGCCTTCTCGACGTTGAGGATCTTGCCCTTCAACGGCAAAATGGCCTGGGTCTTGCGGTTACGTCCCTGCTTGGCAGAGCCGCCCGCGGAGTCACCTTCCACCAGATAGAGTTCGGACAGCGCCGGGTCTTTTTCCTGGCAGTCAGCAAGCTTGCCCGGCAGGCCGGCGATGTCCAGCGCGCCCTTGCGGCGGGTCATCTCACGGGCCTTGCGCGCGGCTTCCCGGGCACGGGCGGCGTCAATCATCTTGCCGACCACCAGCTTGGCTTCGTTGGGGTTTTCCAGCAGGAAGTCGGAGAAGTACTTGCCCATTTCCTGTTCGACCGCGGTCTTCACTTCGGAAGATACGAGCTTGTCTTTGGTCTGCGAGCTGAACTTCGGATCCGGCACTTTCACCGAGATGATCGCGGTCAGGCCTTCACGGGCGTCGTCACCGGTGGTGGCGACTTTGTGCTTCTTCGCCAGACCTTCCTGCTCGATGTAGTTGTTCAGGTTACGCGTCAGCGCCGAGCGGAAGCCCACCAGGTGGGTGCCGCCGTCGCGCTGCGGAATGTTGTTGGTGAAGCACAACAGGTTCTCGTTGAAGCTGTCGTTCCACTGCAGGGCGATTTCCACGCCGATGCCGTCTTCGCGCTGGATGTTGAAGTGGAACACCTGGTTGACCGCAGTCTTGTTGGTGTTCAGGTATTCAACGAATGCTCGCAGGCCGCCTTCGTACTTGAACAGTTCTTCCTTGCCGCTGCGCTCATCCTTGAGGACGATGCCGACACCGGAGTTGAGGAAGGACAGTTCACGAATGCGCTTGGCGAGGATGTCCCAGCTGAAGTGAATGTTCTTGAAGGTTTCGCTGGAAGCCTTGAAGTGGATCTGGGTACCGGTTGTTTCGCTGTCGCCAACAATGGCCATCGGTGCCTGAGGCACGCCGTGGACGTAGGTCTGTTCCCAGATCTTGCCGCTGCGGCGAACGGTCAGCACCAGTTCTTCGGACAATGCGTTCACTACCGACACACCTACACCGTGCAGACCGCCGGAGACCTTGTAGGAGTTGTCATCGAACTTACCGCCAGCATGGAGGACGGTCATGATGACCTCGGCGGCGGAAACGCCTTCCTCTTTATGCACGTCTACCGGGATGCCACGACCGTTGTCTTTAACGGTGATGGACTCGTCCGGGTGGATGATGATGCTGATGTCGTCGCAATGGCCGGCGAGGGCTTCGTCGATCGAGTTGTCGACCACCTCGAACACCATGTGGTGCAGACCGCTGCCATCGTCGGTGTCACCAATGTACATACCGGGACGTTTGCGTACGGCATCCAGGCCTTTCAGCACTTTAATGCTCGTTGAGTCGTACGTATTTTCTTCGCTCAATGCCTTCACTCCCGGTGGTCGTGGGTCTGGGTGATACGGCCCTGTTCCACGTGGAACAAAGCGACTGGCGTTTCAGTCTGCCAGCCTTCCCTCAGTAATTCGTGATCTACACAGGTGATGAACACCTGGCAGCGTAAGTCTTCCAGCAAGCGGCACAGCGCGTGACGGTGACTCTCGTCCAGCTCGGACGGCAAGTCATCCACCAGATAAATACACTGACCGCGGCGGGCCTGGCTGACCAGGTGCCCCTGGGCAATCCGTAGCGCACAGACCACCAGCTTCTGCTGACCCCGAGACAAGATGTCCGCGGCATTGTGTGCGCCCAATCTGAGACGCAAATCAGCGCGTTGCGGGCCGGCCTGGGTATGCCCCATCTGCTGGTCCCGTTGCACGGATCCAGCCAGTACGGCGCTCAAATCGCGGTCCTTGTCCCAGCCTCGGTAATAGCTGAGCGTCAAACCCTCGAGCTCAACCAGTTCGCTCAAGGTCTGTTCGAAGACCGGTTTCAAGGCTGTGATGTAAGCGCGACGGTATTCATCGATTTCAGCGCTGGCCTGGCACAGTTCCCTGTCCCAAACCGCTTGCGAAACGGCGTCAAGTGTACCATGCCGCAGCCAGGAGTTTCTCTGGCGCAAGGCCTTCTGCAAACGCTGCCATGTCGCCATGAAACGCGGTTCGACGTGAAACACACCCCAGTCGAGAAACTGCCGGCGAATCTTCGGCGCACCTTCCAGCAGGCGGAAGCTGTCGGGGTTGATCAACTGCAGTGGCAGGATCTCCGCCAGCTGCGCGGCGCTGCGGGCGTTCTGGCCGTCGATGCGAATCTGGAACTCGCCCTGACGATCGCGGGAAATACCCAAGGCACTGTGCCCGCCTTCAGCCAGTTCAACCTGACCAAACACGGTACACGCGAGCTGTTCGTACTGAATCACCGGCAAAAGCCGCGTGCTGCGAAACGAACGGGCGAGCCCCAGCAGATGAATGGCTTCCAGAACACTGGTTTTGCCGCTGCCGTTGGCGCCGTAAAGAATGTTGATGCGGGGGGAGGGGGAGAAGGTCACCGGGTGCAGATTGCGCACCGCGGTGACCGAAACACGACTTAACGACATTCAGGATCAGCTGATTACAGACGCATCGGCATGACAACGTAAGCCGAGTCGTCATTGTCGGACTCTTGCACCAGCGCGCTGCTGTTGGAGTCGGACAGGATCAGGCGAACCTGCTCGGTGGTCATCACGCCCAGCACGTCGAGCAGGTAGCTGACGTTAAAGCCGATTTCCAGGGAGCCGCCGTTGTATTCAACGCCCACTTCTTCTTCCGCTTCTTCCTGTTCCGGGTTATTGGCTTGAATCTTCAACTGACCGCTGGCCAATTGCAGACGGATACCACGGTACTTTTCGTTGGACAGAATCGCGGTACGGCTGAACGCTTCGCGCAAGGCCTGGCGATCGCCCAATACCAGCTTGTCGCCGCCCTTCGGCAGCACGCGCTCGTAATCCGGGAATTTGCCGTCGACCAGTTTCGAGGTGAAAGTGAACTCGCCCGTGGTGGCGCGGATGTGGTGTTGGCCCAGCACGATGCTGACGTTGCCGTCCGGCTCGGTGAGCAGACGTGCCAGCTCAAGGATACCTTTGCGCGGTACGATCACCTGATGGCGATCAGGCTGGCCGATATCGGCTTTCATCGAGCACATGGCCAGACGGTGACCGTCGGTGGCTACCGCGCGAATGATGCCTTCAGACACTTCCAGCAGCATGCCGTTGAGGTAATAACGCACGTCCTGCTGGGCCATGGCGAAGCTGGTGCGTTCAATCAGACGACGCAGTTTGCTTTGTTCAAGGCTGCAAGTCAGCGAGCCCGGACCTTCTTCTACAGTCGGGAAATCGTTGGCCGGCAGAGTCGACAGGGTGAAGCGGCTACGGCCTGCCTTCACCACCAGCTTCTGCTCGTCGACCTTGATGTCGATCAGTGCATCGTTGGGCAGGCTTTTGCAGATATCCATCAGCTTGCGCGCAGGCACGGTGATGGAACCTGTTTCAGCCGGCTCTTCGAGTTGCACACGACCAACCAGTTCGACTTCAAGGTCGGTACCGGTCAGCGACAGTTGCTGGCCTTCGACAACCAGCAGCACGTTGGAGAGTACCGGCAAGGTCTGTCGGCGCTCGACGACGCCTGCGACCAGTTGCAGGGGTTTCAACAGGGCTTCGCGTTGAATGGTGAAATGCATGGTCTAGTCCCTTGCCTTAATAAGCTGCGCTGGTGTTCATCAAGTGGTCAGTGTACGCAGCAGGTTCTTGTAGTCCTCGCGGATGTCCGCGTCGGATTCCTTAAGTTCATTGATCTTGCGGCAGGCGTGCAACACGGTGGTGTGGTCGCGGCCGCCAAACACATCGCCGATTTCCGGCAGGCTATGGTTGGTCAGTTCCTTGGACAACGCCATGGCCACCTGACGCGGACGAGCCACCGAGCGCGAACGACGCTTGGACAGCAAGTCAGAGATCTTGATCTTGTAGTACTCGGCGACGGTGCGCTGAATGTTATCCACAGAGACCAGTTTGTCCTGCAATGCCAACAGGTCTTTCAGGGATTCGCGAATCAGCTCGATGGTGATGTCGCGGCCCATGAAGTGCGAGTGGGCGATCACGCGTTTGAGCGCACCTTCCAGCTCACGAACGTTGGAGCGAATGCGCTGGGCGATGAAGAACGCGGCGTCATGGGGCAACTCGACTTTGGCCTGATCGGCCTTCTTCATCAGGATCGCCACACGGGTTTCCAGCTCCGGCGGCTCGACGGCAACCGTCAGGCCCCAGCCGAAGCGGGATTTCAGGCGCTCTTCAAGGCCTTCGATTTCTTTCGGATAGCGGTCACTAGTCAGAATGACCTGCTGGCCACCTTCAAGCAGGGCGTTGAAGGTGTGGAAAAACTCTTCCTGGGAACGCTCCTTGCGGGCGAAGAACTGAATGTCATCGATCAGCAGGGCGTCCACCGAACGGTAGAAACGCTTGAATTCATTGATCGCGTTCAGTTGCAACGCCTTGACCATGTCGGCCACGAAACGCTCGGAATGCAGGTACACGACCTTGGCATTCGGATTCTTCTTTAATAGATGGTTGCCCACCGCGTGCATCAAGTGGGTCTTACCCAGACCAACGCCACCATAAAGGAAGAGTGGGTTGTAGCCGTGCTTGGGATTGTCGGCCACCTGCCAGGCCGCCGCACGGGCGAGCTGGTTGGATTTACCCTCAACGAAATTTTCGAAGGTGAACGTGCGGTTCAGGTAACTGGTGTGCTTGAGCGCACCCTCAACCTGCACAGTGCGTTGCTCGGCGCGAACCGGGGCCTGCTGCGAAGCGGCGCCGGCCATCGGATCGAAGCTGTCGCGGGACGGCTCTTCGCTGACTTCAGCGGTTTTCTGCGTGGAGCGCTTGGCCGGCGCAGGGGCCGGGTTGCTCGCCGGTACGTTATTGGCCTGCGCCTGGGAGACCTGCGCGGCCGCCAGTGGCGCATTCGGTGCGGCACGGGGTGCCGAGCTGCGCTTGCTGCCTATTAATAAGGACAGCGCCGGCGTCGAGCCATTGCCATGCTCATCCAGCAGTTCAAGGACGCGACCCAGGTACTTTTCGTTGACCCAGTCCAGCACGAAACGATTCGGTGCGTAGACGCGCAACTCGTCGCCTTCGGCTTCGACCTGTAGTGGACGGATCCAGGTGTTGAATTGTTGGGCAGGCAGCTCCTCGCGCAAAAGCTCCACGCACTGCTGCCAAAGTTCCACTGACACGGATATCCCCTAAGTTGAAAGCCGGTGAGGCAAAAACAAGCGGCCATTGTAGCGGCGAGCCGTTCACTTATCCACATGCAGGTAGAGCCATCACCATCATTTATCAATGCATTAACGCCTTTAAAGGCGACCAACGGCATGTGAATAAGCCCTGTGGATAACCGCCTGTGAGGGCACTGGACAACCGGGGGCGAAACTCGGTGGATAACCTGCCTGTGGATAACAGACCATTCCACACACAGCTTATCCGACAGCGCAGCACAGGCTGAACACGGTTTTCCACTGTAGTTGTCATTCTCTGTACACCACACAGAATAAGGCCTGGTAGCAGTTATCCACAGAAGATGGTGGGTCTAGCTTTTACAAGCTTTACAGAAAAGCTTTAAATAATTCCCTTCTTTATTTTTATATCTGGCTGACAGGCTTTCGAGCTCAGACCCTGTGCAGATCTATTTATAAGGAAACGCTGGTTGGAAATTGACCTGAGGGCTTGCTTTCTCTAGAATCCCCGGTCTCTTAAAACGGGGGCCATTCCGGCCCGTTGTGGACGAACCAGGTAACACGACATGAAACGTACTTTCCAACCAAGCACTATCAAACGCGCTCGTACCCACGGTTTCCGTGCTCGCATGGCTACCAAGAACGGCCGCGCAGTCCTGTCGCGTCGTCGCGCCAAAGGTCGTGCGCGTCTGGCAGTTTGATAATCCGGTACTGGAGGTGAGTCAGGACTTCAGTCGGGAAAAGCGTCTGCTTACTCCCCGGCATTTCAAGGCAGTCTTTGACTCCCCTACCGGCAAGGTTCCGGGGAAAAATCTCCTGCTCCTTGCACGCAACAACGATCTTGATCACCCCCGTCTCGGGTTGGTTATCGGGAAAAAGAGCGTAAAGCTCTCCGTTGAGCGCAATCGCCTCAAACGTCTGATGCGCGAATCGTTCCGTCTGCACCAGGATTCACTGGTCGGCTGGGACATCGTTATCGTCGCGCGCAAAGGTTTGGGTGATGTAGAAAACCCCGAATTGATTCAGCATTTCGGCAAGCTCTGGAAACGTCTGGCGCGCAACAAGCCAGTTCCGGCAGTCAAACCCGAAACTGTAGGGGTAGACAGTACCGATGCGTAAACTGGCCCTCGTTCCGATCCAGTTTTATCGCTATGCCATTAGTCCTTTAATGGCCAGCCACTGTCGCTTCTACCCCAGTTGTTCCTGCTACGCGTATGAAGCCATTGAAAATCATGGCCTTCTGCGCGGTGGCTGGCTGACCTTTCGTCGTTTAGGTCGCTGTCATCCGTGGAATCCCGGTGGTTATGACCCGGTTCCACCTGTCCCTACCTCCCGTTCTTCTTCGATGGCCGAGTAATCATGGATATCAAACGCACGATCCTGATCGTCGCCCTGGCAATCGTGTCCTACGTCATGGTTCTTAAATGGAACCAGGATTATGGTCAGGCTGCCCTGCCGACTCAGAATGTTGCTTCCAGTACGACTACATCCGGTTTGCCGGACACCGCCACTGGCACAAATGCCGCCAGTGACGATATTCCACGCGCCGCCAGCGATACCAGCGCACCTGCCGAAACGCCGGTCGCCGCCAGCAAGGACCTGATTCAGGTCAAGACCGATGTGCTCGATCTGGCGATCGATCCACAGGGTGGCGACGTTGCGCAACTGACTCTGCCTCTGTATCCACGTCGTCAGGATCGTCCTGATGTGCCGTTCCAGCTGTTCGATAATGGCGGCGAACGTGTGTATCTGGCGCAAAGCGGTCTGATCGGTACCAACGGCCCGGATGCAAACCCGGCCGGTCGTCCGGTTTATTCCTCGGAGAAGAAGGTTTACCAACTGGCTGACGGTCAGGATCAACTCGTCGTTGACCTGAAATTCAGCAAAGACGACGTCAACTACATCAAGCGTTTCACCGTGAAACGTGGCCTGTACGATGTTGCCGTTTCCTACATTGTGGATAACCAGAGCGCTCAGCCCTGGAACGGGGCAATGTTTGCCCAACTGAAGCGCGACGCCAGCGCTGATCCATCGTCGACAACTGCTACCGGCACCGCGACTTACCTGGGCGCCGCCCTGTGGACAAGTTCCGAGCCGTACAAGAAAGTGTCGATGAAGGACATGGACAAGGCGCAGCTCAAGGAAACCGTCACCGGTGGTTGGGTGGCCTGGCTGCAGCACTACTTCGTGACTGCGTGGATTCCGGCGAAGGGCGAAAACAATATCGTCCAGACCCGTAAAGACAGCAAAGGCAACTACATCATCGGTTACACCGGTCCTACCTTGACCGCTGCTCCGGGCGCCAAGGTTGAAACCAGCGCTGTGCTGTATGCCGGTCCGAAAAGTCAGGCGGTACTGAAAGAGTTGTCCCCAGGTCTGGAACTGACCGTCGACTACGGCATCCTGTGGTTCATTGCCCAGCCGATCTTCTGGTTGCTGCAACACATCCATGCCATCGTTGGCAACTGGGGCTGGTCGATCATCTTCCTGACCATGCTGATCAAAGGGATTTTCTTCCCCCTGTCGGCCGCCAGCTACAAATCGATGGCGCGCATGCGTGCAGTAGCCCCGAAACTGGCCGCGCTGAAAGAGCAACATGGCGATGACCGGCAGAAAATGTCGCAAGCCATGATGGAGCTGTACAAGAAAGAGAAGATCAATCCACTGGGCGGCTGCTTGCCGATCCTCGTGCAGATGCCGGTCTTCCTGTCGCTGTACTGGGTTCTGCTGGAAAGCGTGGAAATGCGCCAGGCGCCGTTCATGCTGTGGATCACCGACCTGTCGATCAAGGATCCGTTCTTCATTCTGCCGATCATCATGGGCGCGACCATGTTCATCCAGCAGCAGTTGAACCCGACGCCTCCGGATCCGATGCAGGCGAAAGTGATGAAAATGATGCCAATCATCTTCACCTTCTTCTTCCTGTGGTTCCCGGCGGGTCTGGTGCTGTACTGGGTTGTGAACAACTGCCTGTCCATTGCACAACAGTGGTACATCACGCGTAAGATCGAAGCGGCGACGAAAAAAGCCGAGGCGTAACTTGCACTGTGGATAACACCACTCAAAACGCCCCCTAGTGGGGCGTTTTGCTATCTGCCACTTTTGTCTGGATGCCGCTTTATGAGCACACCCCGTGAAACAATCGCCGCTGTCGCCACCGCTCAAGGTCGCGGCGGTGTGGGCATCGTCCGTATTTCCGGGCCGTTGGCCAGCGTGGCAGCAAAAGCCATCAGCGGCCGCGAACTGAAACCGCGTTACGCCCACTACGGGCCGTTTTTCAGTGACGATCAGCAGGTGCTGGATGAAGGTCTGGCCCTGTATTTCCCGGGTCCGAACTCGTTCACCGGCGAAGACGTTCTGGAATTGCAGGGCCACGGCGGGCCAATCGTGCTGGACATGTTGCTCAAGCGTTGTCTGGAACTGGGTTGCCGCCTCGCTCGGCCAGGTGAATTCAGCGAACGTGCTTTTCTCAATGACAAGCTCGATCTGGCCCAGGCCGAGGCGATTGCCGATTTGATCGAAGCCAGTTCTGCACAAGCTGCGCGCAATGCCTTGCGTTCATTACAGGGAGCGTTTTCCCAGCGTGTGCATAACTTGACCGAACAACTGATTGGTCTACGCATTTACGTCGAAGCCGCAATCGACTTTCCGGAAGAAGAAATCGACTTTCTCGCCGATGGCCATGTGCTGAGCATGCTCGACAAAGTGCGTAACGAGTTATCCACAGTGCTTCGCGAAGCCGGGCAGGGTGCGTTGTTGCGCGATGGTATGACCGTGGTTATCGCCGGTCGGCCGAATGCCGGCAAATCCAGCCTATTGAATGCGTTGGCGGGGCGCGAAGCCGCCATCGTCACCGAGATTGCCGGTACCACGCGGGACATTCTGCGCGAGCATATCCACATCGACGGCATGCCGTTGCACGTGGTCGATACCGCAGGACTGCGTGACACCGATGATCATGTGGAAAAGATCGGTGTGGAACGGGCGTTGAAAGCCATTGGTGAAGCGGATCGGGTCCTGCTTGTCGTCGATGCGACGGCACAGGAGGCACTCGACCCGTTTGCCCTGTGGCCGGAATTCCTCGAAACCCGACCGGACCCGGCAAAAGTGACGCTGATCCGTAACAAGTCCGACCTCTCTGGCGAAGCGATCGCTTTGGAAACCAGTGACGACGGTCACGTGACGATCAGTCTCAGCGCCAAGTCCGCCGAAGGCCTTGACCTGCTGCGTGATCACCTCAAGGCGTGCATGGGTTACGAGCAGACGTCGGAGAGCAGCTTCAGCGCGCGACGCCGACATCTGGAAGCACTGCGCCACGCCAGCGCGGCATTGGAACATGGCCGCGCGCAACTGACCCTGGCGGGCGCTGGCGAGTTGCTCGCCGAGGATTTGCGCCAGGCTCAGCATTCCTTGGGTGAAATTACCGGGGCGTTCAGTTCTGATGATTTGCTCGGAAGGATTTTCTCCAGCTTCTGCATCGGAAAATAAACAAAAGGGGCTGTGGATAATTCATCCACAGCCCCTTTTTTTGTTCACCAGTTATAAGAGACCGTACCGAGCAGGGTGCGGTCTTCACCCCAAGAACAGCGGCCTGCGTCGTTGCAGCCCGACACATATTCCTTGTCGAACAGGTTTTTTGCATTCAGATCGACACTCCAATGTGTATCGATCTGGTAACCGACGGCCGCGTCCACCAATGTCACGTCACCGGCATCCAGCTTTCCGTAAAGTGAAGGCGAGGTGTAGGCAAAGGCACTGTCGAAGTAACGCACGCCACCGGCAACATACAAGCCTTTCAGATCTCCATCGAGAAAGCGATATTTTGCCCATGCCGAAGCCTGGTTGCGCGGCACGCCGGTCATTTGATGACCTTTGACCAGCGACGTCGCCGCATCCTTGGTGATTTTTGCGTCGGTATAGGTATAAGCCGCCGTGACATTGAGGTTCTGCGTCAGATTACTGTTGAGTTCCAGTTCCACCCCTTTTGCGCGGCTTTCGCCCACCTGGCGATAGGTCGACGTCGTTGCGTCGAAATAGGTGTCGTCCTTCTTGCGCAGGTCATACACCGAAGCGGTGAAGGCAGTATCCCAGCCGATCGGCTCGTATTTGAGACCCACTTCGTACTGGCTGCTGGTAATCGGATCAAGTGGGGCGCCGGCATTGGAAATCTGCTGCACCGGCACGAACGCCGTGGAATAGCTGACATACGGCGTCATGCCGTTGTCGAACTGATACATCACGCCGCCCTGATAGGTGAACTTCTTGTCCTCGGAGCTGATGTTGCTGCCTCGGGCCACCTTGTCGCGGAAGTCACTGTCGACCCAGTCCTGGCGCCCGCCGAGCAGGAACAGCCAGTTGTCGTACTTGCTCTGAATCTGTGCATAAACGCCCTTCATCTGCTGCTCAAGCAAAGTGTTTTGTACGGCAATCGGCGTGGTCGGATCACGCAGGTAAACCGGGTTGTAGATGTCGATCGGCCCGACAATGCCGGCATTCCAGTCCTGGTTGAACGAGGTGCGATCGTAGCTGGCGCCAAACAGCACGGTGTTTTCCAGATCCCCCGCCTGGAACTTGCCTTCGAGCTGGTTATCCAGCGAATACACCATGGATTTGTTGAAGCGATCGTAGGCGGTCACGTTCAACCGCGTGCCGAAACCGGCGTTGTTCAGATTGCCCGGCCAGGTTTCGTGGCGAGTGATGCGCGACTGCATGTAGCGCGAGTTCTGGCGGAACTGCCAGTCATCGTTGAACGAGTGGCTGAACTCGTAGCCGGTGCTCCAGGTTTCCCGTTCGAAGGTATTCCAGTCCGGGTCACCGAGCATGGTGTCTTTGGATAGCTGGCCGTTGGGATTGCTCAGCAACGTGCCGGCGGCCGGCAGACCGAGCTCCATATTCGTATGGTCTTTCTGGTAGTTGGCCAGCAGCGTCAGCGTATTGAAATCGTCGAAATTCAGGGTCAGCGAAGGGGCGATATAAATGCGGTCGTCAGGAACGTGATCGGTCTGGGTATCGGATTTGCGTCCCAGCATCACCACGCGCCCGAGGACATTACCGCTGTCATTGAGCGGGCCGGAGACATCGACGCCGATCTGCCGGCGGTTGTTCGAGCCGTAGCCCAATTGCACTTCACCTCGAGGCGAGGCAGTCGGGCGCTTGCTGACCAGATTGACCAAGCCGCCCGGCGCGTTTTCGCCATACAACAGCGAAGAAGGGCCACGGAACACCTCGACCCGTTCAAGTCCGTACGGCTCGGTGCTGGTGTCATAGCGATTGCCCTGCACGCGCAGTCCATCCCGGAGCAGACCATAACCGTAATCGGTGGCGTTGAAACCGCGGATGTAAAACAGATCGCCGGCCAGACTGTCGCCGGCGGCGAAGGGCGGGGCGAAGATCCCCGGCACGTAGCCGAGGACGTCGGTGAGTGTCTGGGATTTCTGATCCTTGATGCGTTGTCCGGTTACCACTGACACCGAACGCGGCGTTTCCGACAGCGGTGTGCTGGTTTTCGTACCGATCCGGCTGTTTTGCGCTTTGTAGCCAACGTCGGCGTAATCCAGATCCATTGGATTGGCCAACTGTGCATTGATGTTGGTCGGTGCCAATTCCAGGGTATCTCCCTCGGGCAAGGGCTGCAGGATGTAGCTGCCGGGTGCTTGCGGCACCGCCTGTAAACCAGAACCTTGCAGCAACTGGGCGAAGCCTTGTTCGACGCTGAAGTCACCGCTCAACCCGGCGCTGCGCAGGCGGCTGGTCTGTTGCGGCGAGAACGACAGAATCACGTTCGCGGTGGAGGCGAACTGGCTCAACGCATTGTCCAGCGGGCCGGCAGCGATGGCATAGCGCTGGGATGCCGTCGCCGCGAAGGCGCTATGGCTGACCAGACAGGACGCAGCGCTGGCCAGCAATAAGCTGTAGGCAATGCAGTGAGGAGATAAACGCTGACGGAACGTGGGAAGACGCATGTGTGGATTAGCCCTGAAGTTGGCGAAGAGCCGCGTTGATCGCGATTACTTGTAGGGCCGGGTCAGGACGAAAAAAGATAACCCTGTGCGCAATTATTTTTCCCCGGGCCTTGTTTCAGTCAAACGCTGTGGCTGATCGACACCCAGTAACGGCTGAAATAGCGCACTTTGATTGGCAACGAAGCCTGAAGATTGGCCAGCACTGCGTCGGTCGAATCGAGTCGGAAGGTTCCGGAGACCCGCAGATCCCTTGCGCGGCGATCGCAGTACAATACGCCGCTGCGATAGCGACTCAATTCTTCGATGACTTCGCCCAAGCGTGCATCGAGAACGATCAACTGGCCGTTGGTCCAGGCCACTTCTGCTGGTTGGAAAGGATGAATGAGGCCGATATGCCGACTATCGAAATCCCCACCTTCGCCTGCTTTCAGGATGAGCGGGCCAGTGGATGACCGCGCAGGTTGAACGCTGACTCGATCTTCCAGCACCCCGACCCGTGTTGAGCTCGACATTTGATGCACCGAGAACCGGGTGCCCAATGCTTGAATCCGCCCGTCACGGGTTTGCACATAAAACGGCCGCTGATCACCGAGCTTGCCGGTTTGAACAAGAATTTCCCCCCCGCGCAGTCGAATCAGGCGTTGCGCTGCGTCGTAAGAAACATCGATCGCGGAGTCGGTGTTGAGCTGGATCTGACTGCCATCGGCCAGGCTGATGGTGCGACGCTGGCCCACCCCGGTTTTATAGTCGGCCCAGACGTTGCCAAGGGATGTGTGTCGTTGAGTATGCCAGCCAACGAAGCCTGTACCTGCGGCAAGCAGCAACAGCTTGAGTACCTGGCGTCGGTGCTGACCACTGTTGAGCGCACGTCGTTTCAGATCCTGCGGCAGCGTACCGAGTTGGCGCTGCAATTGTTCCATCTGGTTCCACGCCGCCAGATGCGCCGGATCGCTATCTATCCACAGCTGCCAGGCCTTTTGTTCGGCAAGGCTTGGTGGCTGGGATTGAAACTGCACATACCAACTGGCGGCAGTTTCGAATATCTGACGGTTTGAAGCGATGGCCATCATTGCTGCGCCATGATCAAGGCGCATTCAGTCAGGGCGCGGATCATGTGCTTTTTTACCGTGGTCAGCGAAACCTTCAATTGCACAGCAATCTGTTGATAAGTCAGTCCGTCGACCTGCGAGAGGATGAATATCTTTCGGGTTCGCGTTCCAAGATCCGCCAAGGCTTTGTCCACAGCGACCAGAGTTTCGATGATCAGCGCCTTGTCCTCTTCGCTGATAACCGCGGCTTCGGGCCGGCTTGCCAATGTCTGCAGGTAAGCAGTTTCAACGGCGCGCCTTCTATAGCGGTCGACGACCAGGCCGCGCGCCACGGTAGCCAGATAATCCCGTGGCTCACGAATCTGCGTAGCGTTACGCGCCGCGAGGATCCGCAAGAACGTGTCATGCGCAACATCGGCTGCATCGCAGGCGTTGTGCAGTTTGCCCTTGAGCCAGCCATACAGCCACGAATGGTGTTGCTCGTAGATTTGCTCGATCGCAGCGGTATGGGCGAGTAGGGGCATGGGGAAAACTGGTGGGTTAATGATAATGGCTATTATTAGCCTCTGTTACGTTCTCTCACAATAGCCTTTTGATGTCCTGCCGCAGGCTTTCCAAGCGTTACCGATCCTTCGGTGACGTTTTTTTTGCGCCTGGAAACATCCATCTAGCGGTTTTTTGCGGGTTAAGCCCTGTGAATAACTGGCGCTAAGGCCAGTTGATAACAGGGCCTGAAAACTGGATATAACCCGCCCTGTGGATAAGCAGCACATTAATCCACAGGCTTAAACCGGTTATCCAAGGGCCTCATCGCCACGTGGACACAGGGTTTTGAATCTCTGTACACAGCGTGAAATATGGTTTGCAGAGATCTATCCACAGAAAAGTTGCTCAGTAAGAATAAACATAAAAACAAGGTTTTATAAATTTCTCTCTTTTTTATTCTTTTAACCTCGAGTTCTCCACAGCTGGTTAAATTTTGTGCAGAGGGTTCTTTAGAAAGGGCGAAGTCCCTATACTTGCCGACCAGGTCCATAAACCTGATTTCAATATTTCCTGAATGACCTACTTAAGCAGGCACGAGGTGCGTGGTGGATTTCCCTTCCCGTTTTGAAGTGATCGTCATCGGCGGCGGTCATGCCGGTACCGAGGCAGCACTGGCGTCAGCACGCATGGGGGCAAAAACCCTGTTGCTGACGCATAACGTGGAAACCCTCGGTGCAATGAGTTGCAACCCGGCCATCGGTGGCATCGGCAAAAGCCATCTGGTCAAGGAAATCGATGCCCTCGGCGGCGCGATGGCTACGGCCACAGATTTGGGCGGCATCCAGTTCCGTGTGTTGAACAGTCGTAAAGGCCCGGCGGTACGGGCCACCCGTGCGCAAGCCGACCGGATTCTTTACAAAGCCGCTGTCCGCGAAATCCTGGAAAATCAGCCGAACCTGTGGATATTTCAACAGGCCGCTGACGACCTGATCGTCGAGCAGGAACAGGTCCGCGGTGTTGTCACGCAAATGGGTCTGCGGTTCTTCGCCGATTCCGTGGTGTTGACCACCGGTACGTTCCTCGGCGGACTTATCCACATTGGTTTGCAGAATTTTTCCGGCGGTCGTGCCGGTGATCCGCCGTCAATCGCGCTGGCTCATCGTTTGCGTGAACTGCCACTGCGTGTCGGTCGCCTGAAAACCGGTACGCCACCGCGTATCGACGGCAAGTCTGTGGATTTCTCGGTGATGACCGAACAACCAGGTGATACGCCGATTCCAGTGATGTCGTTCATGGGCAACAAGGAACAGCATCCGCGGCAAGTCAGTTGCTGGATCACTCACACCAATGCCCGCACTCACGAAATCATCGCGGCGAACCTTGATCGTTCGCCGATGTATTCCGCTGCCGGTGAAATCGAAGGCGTCGGCCCGCGCTATTGCCCGTCGATCGAAGACAAGATCCACCGCTTTGCCGACAAGGAAAGCCATCAGGTGTTCATCGAACCGGAAGGTCTGACCACCCATGAGCTGTATCCGAACGGGATATCCACAAGCCTGCCGTTCGACGTGCAATTGCAGATCGTGCAATCGATCCGCGGCATGGAAAACGCGCATATCGTGCGCCCGGGTTATGCCATCGAGTACGACTACTTCGATCCGCGCGATCTGAAGTACAGCCTGGAAACCAAGGTCATCGGCGGTCTGTTCTTCGCCGGGCAAATCAACGGCACTACCGGCTACGAAGAAGCCGGCGCCCAAGGTTTGCTCGCTGGTGCCAATGCAGCACTGCGCGCCAAGGGCAAAGAAGCCTGGTGCCCGCGTCGCGATGAAGCGTATATCGGCGTGTTGGTTGACGACCTGATCACCCTCGGTACCCAGGAGCCGTACCGCATGTTCACTTCCCGTGCCGAGTACCGCCTGATTCTGCGCGAGGACAACGCCGACCTGCGTCTGACCGAAAAAGGTCGCGAGCTCGGTCTGGTCGATGACGCGCGTTGGGCGGCCTTCTGCAAAAAGCGCGAAAGCATCGAATTGGAAGAACAGCGCCTGAAAAGCACTTGGGTTCGTCCGAATACCCCTCAGGGCGATGCGATTGCCGAGAAATTCGGCACGCCACTGACTCACGAATACAATTTGCTCAACCTGTTGAGCCGTCCGGAAATCGACTACGCCGGGCTGGTCGAAGTGACCGGGCAGGGCGCGGAAGATTCACAAGTCGCCGAGCAGGTCGAAATCAAGACCAAATACGCCGGTTACATCGACCGTCAACAGGACGAAATCGCTCGTCTGCGCGCGAGCGAAGATACAAAATTGCCTGTGGATATCGATTACACCAACATTTCCGGTCTGTCCAAGGAGATCCAGAGCAAGCTCGGCGCCACGCGTCCCGAAACTCTGGGCCAGGCCTCGCGGATTCCAGGCGTAACCCCGGCGGCGATCTCGCTGTTGATGATTCATTTGAAAAAACGCGGCGCGGGCCGTCAGTTGGAGCAAAGCGCTTGAGTGCCAAGGTCACTTCGCAACACGCCGAAGAGTTATCCACAGGAGCCCGCGCGCTCGGTGTCGAGCTCACTGAAACCCAGCACGAGTTGCTGCTGAGTTATCTGGCCCTGTTGATCAAATGGAATCAGGCCTACAACCTGACCGCCGTGCGTGATCCGGACGAAATGGTTTCCCGCCACCTGCTCGACAGTCTCAGCGTGATGTCGTTTATCGAAAACGGCCGCTGGCTCGACGTTGGCAGTGGCGGCGGCATGCCGGGGATTCCGTTGGCAATCCTGTATCCGGATTCGCAAGTGACCTGTCTGGACAGCAACGGCAAGAAAACCCGTTTCCTGACTCAGGTCAAACTCGAACTCAAACTGAATAACCTGCAAGTTATCCACAGTCGCGTCGAAGCGTTCCAGCCTGCCCAGCCTTTCAACGGGATCATTTCCCGGGCATTCAGCAGCATGGAAAACTTCACCAACTGGACTCGCCACCTCGGCGATGCCGATACACGCTGGCTGGCAATGAAGGGCGTTCATCCGGCCGATGAGCTGGTAGCATTGCCGGCAGATTTCAAACTCGATAGCGAACACGCCCTGGCCGTCCCCGGTTGCCAAGGCCAACGCCATCTGCTGATACTGCGCCGCACGGCATGATTGGGAACACAAGCAAGAATGGCTAAGGTATTCGCGATAGCGAACCAGAAGGGTGGTGTGGGCAAGACCACCACCTGCATCAACCTCGCAGCATCCCTGGTCGCGACCAAGCGCCGGGTGCTGTTGATCGATCTCGATCCACAGGGCAACGCCACCATGGGTAGCGGTGTGGATAAACATGGCCTGGAAAACTCGGTTTACGATCTGCTGATCGGCGAATGCGACCTGGGCCAAGCCATGCACTTTTCCGAGCACGGCGGTTACCAGCTGCTGCCGGCCAACCGCGACCTGACTGCCGCGGAAGTGGTATTGCTGGAAATGCAGATGAAGGAAAGCCGTCTGCGCAGTGCGTTGGCGCCAATCCGCGACAACTACGATTACATTCTGATCGACTGCCCACCGTCGCTGTCGATGCTCACGCTTAACGCACTGGTCGCCGCTGACGGCGTAATTATCCCCATGCAGTGCGAATACTTTGCACTGGAAGGTTTGAGCGACCTTGTGGATAACATCAAGCGCATCGCCGAGCTGCTCAATCCGAACCTGAAAGTCGAAGGCCTGCTGCGGACCATGTATGACCCGCGCCTGAGCCTGATGAACGATGTCTCGGCGCAGCTCAAGGAACACTTCGGCGATCAGTTGTACGACACGGTGATCCCGCGCAACATTCGCCTGGCCGAAGCACCAAGCTACGGCATGCCGGCGCTGGCTTACGACAAGCAATCGCGTGGCGCCCTGGCCTATCTGGCTCTGGCGGGCGAAATGGTTCGCCGTCAGCGCAAAAATTCACGCATTGCTGCTGCTCAGCCAACTTAAGGAATCCCCATGGCCGTCAAGAAAAGAGGTCTCGGACGTGGACTGGATGCTCTGCTGAGTGGTCCGACGGTCAGCGCGCTGGAAGAACAGGCCGCGCAGGCTGACACCCGTGAACTGCAACACCTGCCACTGGACCTGCTGCAGCGCGGCAAATATCAGCCGCGCCGGGACATGGACCCACAGGCACTGGAAGAGCTGGCGCAATCGATCAAGGCGCAAGGTGTGATGCAGCCGATCGTGGTGCGCCCAATAGGTGGCGGCCGCTTCGAGATCATCGCCGGTGAACGCCGCTGGCGCGCCAGTCAGCAGGCCGGGCAGGAAACCATCCCGGCAATGGTCCGCGATGTGCCGGATGAAACCGCCATTGCGATCGCACTGATCGAGAACATCCAGCGTGAAGACCTCAATCCGATCGAAGAAGCGGTGGCTTTGCAGCGCTTGCAGCAGGAATTCCAGCTGACCCAACAGCAGGTCGCCGAGGCTGTGGGTAAGTCGCGAGTGACTGTGGCTAACCTGTTGCGACTTATTGCACTGCCGGAAGTCATCAAAACCATGCTGTCGCACGGTGATCTGGAAATGGGTCATGCGCGTGCCTTGCTCGGTCTGCCGGACAATCAGCAGGTTGAAGGGGCGCGACATGTTGTCGCACGCGGGCTGACCGTGCGCCAAACCGAGGCACTGGTTCGCCAGTGGTTGAGTGGCAAACCGGAGCCTGTGGAAGCTGCAAAACCCGACCCGGACATCGCTCGCCTCGAGCAGCGCCTGGCCGAGCGCTTAGGCTCTGCAGTGCAGATTCGCCACGGCAAGAAGGGCAAAGGCCAACTGGTGATCGGTTATAACTCGCTCGACGAGCTTCAAGGTGTGCTCGCACACATCCGCTGAAACATTTCCTCATGTAGCGCGCAGTCGGAAATCACTACCTGACAGTTGAATAGGGGCAGAACCGCCCCTATACTCTGCGCGCATTTTGTCGGCACAAATTATGCCAAGTTATTGAATTCTGGCAGCCGACCATTGGAGAGCAAACGTGATGGAAACCCGCAAGCCAAACCGCCTGCCCTTCCATCGCCTGGCAGTTTTTCCGGTGTTGATGGCTCAATTTGTCATTTTGCTCATTGCCGCTTTGGCGCTCTGGCAATGGCATGGAGTCGTTGCCGGATACTCGGGACTTTGCGGAGGCCTGATAGCCTTGCTGCCCAATGTTTATTTCGCTCACAAGGCATTTCGGTTTTCCGGCGCCCGAGCAGCCCAGTCCATCGTCCGGTCTTTTTATGCCGGCGAGGCAGGCAAACTTATTTTGACGGCAGTGCTGTTTGCACTGGTGTTCGCAGGTGTGAAGCCACTGGCGCCGATCGCAGTATTCGGCGTGTTCGTGCTGACTCAGTCGGTCAGCTGGTTCGCTCCCCTGCTGATGAGAACAAGACTTTCGAGACCTTAGGGCGTTTGAGGCAACCATGGCAGAAACAACCGCTTCGGGCTATATCCAGCACCACTTGCAGAACCTGACTTTCGGTCAGCTACCCAACGGCGGCTGGGGCTTTGCCCACACCGCAGCAGAGGCCAAGGAAATGGGCTTCTGGGCTTTCCACGTCGATACCCTCGGCTGGTCGGTCGCGCTGGGTCTGATCTTCGTTCTTCTTTTCCGCATGGCGGCAAAGAAAGCGACTTCGGGTCAGCCGGGTGCCTTGCAGAACTTCGTTGAAGTATTGGTCGAATTCGTCGATGGCAGCGTGAAAGACAGCTTCCATGGCCGTAGCCCGGTGATCGCGCCGCTGGCACTGACCATCTTCGTCTGGGTGTTCCTGATGAACGCCGTCGACCTGGTACCGGTCGACTGGATTCCTCAGCTGGCCATCCTGATCTCCGGCGATGCACACATCCCGTTCCGCGCCGTGTCGACCACCGACCCGAACGCGACCCTGGGTATGGCGTTCTCGGTGTTCGCACTGATCATCTTCTACAGCATCAAGGTCAAGGGCATCGGCGGCTTCATCGGCGAACTGACCCTGCACCCGTTCGGCAGCAAGAACATCTTCGTTCAGGCGCTGCTGATCCCGGTGAACTTCCTGCTGGAATTCGTCACCCTGATCGCCAAGCCGATCTCTCTGGCTCTGCGTCTGTTCGGCAACATGTATGCCGGCGAGCTGGTGTTCATTCTGATCGCTGTGATGTTCGGCAGCGGCCTGCTCTGGCTCAGCGGCCTGGGCGTTGTTCTGCAGTGGGCGTGGGCTGTGTTCCACATCCTGATCATCACCCTGCAGGCGTTCATCTTCATGATGCTGACCATCGTCTACCTGTCGATGGCGCACGAAGAAAACCATTAAGACCAGTCTCGACTAGTCTGATGTTCCTCCCGGTCAAACGGGAGGGAGCTCCTTGCGGGGCAACTGAAACGATTTGTTTTACCGCTTTAATCTAAAAAACCTAAACCATACGACGTAAAAGTCGGGAGGAAAGATGGAAACTGTAGTTGGTCTAACCGCTATCGCTGTTGCACTGTTGATCGGCCTGGGCGCACTGGGTACCGCAATTGGTTTCGGCCTGTTGGGCGGCAAGTTCCTGGAAGGCGCAGCGCGTCAGCCAGAAATGGTTCCAATGCTGCAAGTTAAAATGTTCATCGTTGCCGGTCTGCTCGACGCCGTAACCATGATCGGTGTTGGTATCGCTCTGTTCTTCACCTTTGCGAACCCGTTCGTTGGTCAGATCGCTGGCTGATTACTCGGATCTTCCGGGTAATTTGGTGTGATGGACAACGTAACTGCGAGGTGTTGGCGTGAACATTAATGCGACCCTGATTGGCCAGTCCGTTGCGTTCCTGATTTTTGTACTGTTCTGCATGAAGTATGTATGGCCTCCGGTCATCGCTGCTCTGCACGAACGTCAAAAGAAGATCGCTGATGGTCTGGACGCTGCCAGCCGTGCAGCTCGCGACCTGGAGTTGGCCCAAGAGAAAGCGGGTCAGCAACTGCGCGAAGCGAAAGCTCAGGCAGCTGAAATCATCGAGCAAGCCAAGAAACGCGGTAACCAGATCGTCGAAGAGGCTGTTGAAAAAGCCCGTATCGACGCTGACCGTGTGAAGGTTCAGGCTCAAGCCGAGATCGAACAGGAACTGAACAGCGTCAAAGACAAGCTGCGTGCCCAAGTGGGCTTGCTGGCTGTCGGCGGCGCCGAGAAGATCCTGGGTGCCACAATCGATCAAAACGCGCACGCAGAGCTGGTTAACCAACTGGCTGCTGAAATCTAAGCGAGGGCGATCATGGCAGAACTGACCACGTTGGCCCGACCTTACGCTAAGGCGGCCTTCGAGCACGCTCAGGCCCACCAGCAACTGGCCAATTGGTCAGCCATGCTCGGCCTGGCAGCAGCGGTGTCGCAAGACGACACCCTGCAGCGCGTGCTCAAGGCCCCGCGACTGACGAGCGCAGAAAAGGCCGCCACGTTCATTGACGTGTGCGGCGACAAGTTTGATGAAAAGGCACGCAACTTCATCAACGTCGTTGCCGAAAACGACCGTCTCCTGCTTCTGCCGGAGATCGCCGCTCTGTTCGACCTGTACAAGGCCGAACAAGAGAAATCGGTAGACGTTGAAGTAACCAGTGCATTTGCATTGAACCAAGAACAGCAAGACAAACTCGCCAAGGTTCTCAGTGCACGACTCAACCGGGAAGTGCGCCTGCAAGTTGCGGAGGACGCTGCCTTGATTGGTGGTGTCGTGATCCGCGCCGGCGACCTGGTTATCGATGGCTCGATTCGCGGCAAAATCGCGAAACTTGCCGAAGCATTGAAATCTTGAGTTTGAAGGGGCAGCAGAGCAATGCAGCAACTCAATCCTTCCGAAATAAGTGAAATTATCAAGGGCCGCATCGACAAGCTCGATGTGACCTCCCAAGCCCGTAACGAAGGCACTGTCGTCAGCGTATCTGACGGCATCGTGCGGATTCACGGTCTGGCCGACGTCATGTACGGCGAGATGATCGAGTTTCCGGGCGGCGTCTACGGTATGGCCCTCAACCTGGAGCAGGACTCCGTAGGTGCCGTGGTATTGGGCTCCTACCAGTCGCTGGCTGAAGGCATGAGCGCCAAGTGCACCGGCCGCATCCTCGAAGTTCCTGTTGGTAAGGAATTGCTGGGCCGCGTAGTCGATGCTCTGGGTAACCCTGTTGACGGCAAAGGTCCACTGGGCAACACCTTGACCGACGCGGTCGAGAAAGTTGCTCCAGGCGTGATCTGGCGTAAGTCGGTAGACCAGCCTGTACAGACTGGCTACAAGGCTGTCGATGCCATGATCCCTGTCGGCCGTGGCCAGCGTGAGCTGATCATCGGTGACCGTCAGATCGGTAAGACCGCTCTGGCGATCGACGCGATCATCAACCAGAAAGACAGCGGCATTTTCTGCGTCTACGTAGCCATCGGTCAGAAGCAATCGACCATCGCCAACGTGGTTCGCAAGCTGGAAGAAAACGGCGCCCTGGCCAACACGATCATCGTGGCTGCCAGTGCTTCGGAATCTCCTGCGCTGCAATTCCTGGCTCCGTACTCCGGTTGCACCATGGGTGAATTCTTCCGCGACCGCGGTGAAGACGCGCTGATCGTTTATGACGATCTGTCCAAGCAGGCAGTGGCTTACCGCCAGATCTCCCTGCTGCTGCGCCGTCCACCGGGCCGTGAAGCCTACCCAGGCGACGTGTTCTATCTCCACTCCCGTCTGCTGGAGCGCGCATCCCGCGTTTCGGAAGAATACGTAGAGAAGTTCACCAACGGCGCAGTGACCGGCAAAACCGGTTCCCTGACCGCACTGCCGATCATCGAAACCCAGGCTGGCGACGTTTCCGCGTTCGTTCCGACCAACGTGATTTCCATCACCGACGGTCAGATCTTCCTGGAATCGGCCATGTTCAACTCGGGCATCCGCCCTGCAGTGAACGCCGGTGTTTCGGTATCCCGTGTGGGTGGTGCCGCTCAGACCAAGATCATCAAGAAGCTCTCCGGTGGTATCCGTACCGCTCTGGCTCAGTACCGTGAACTGGCGGCATTCGCCCAGTTCGCTTCTGACCTGGACGAAGCGACCCGCAAGCAACTTGAGCATGGTCAGCGCGTTACCGAGCTGATGAAGCAGAAGCAATACGCACCAATGTCGATCGCTGACATGGCGCTGTCGCTGTATGCCGCTGAGCGTGGGTTCCTGACTGACATTGAAATCGCCAAGGTCGGCAGCTTCGAACAAGCGCTGATCGCTTTCTTCAACCGCGATCACGCCGATTTGATGGCCAAGATCAACGTTAAAGGTGACTTCAATGACGAAATCGACGCTGGCATGAAAGCCGGTATCGAGAAGTTCAAGGCCACCCAAACCTGGTAAGCCGCAGCGGGAGCCGCGAGGCTCCCGCTTGCTAACCTGATAGGTGTTACATGGCAGGCGCAAAAGAGATTCGCAGTAAGATTGCGAGCATCAAAAGCACGCAAAAGATTACCAGCGCCATGGAAAAAGTGGCGGTCAGCAAAATGCGCAAGGCACAAATGCGCATGGCTGCTAGCCGTCCTTATGCGGAGCGTATCCGCCAGGTAATTGGGCATCTGGCCAACGCCAACCCGGAATACCGCCACCCGTTCATGATCGACCGTGCAATCAAGCGCGTCGGTTATGTCGTCGTGAGCAGTGACCGTGGTCTGTGCGGCGGCTTGAACACCAACCTGTTCAAGGCCCTGGTCAAGGACATGGCGGTAAACCGCGAAAACGGCGTCGAGATCGATCTGTGTGTAGTCGGTAGCAAGGGTGCGGCCTTTTTCCGCAACTTCGGCGGTAACGTCGTTGCAGCTATCAGCCACCTGGGTGAAGAGCCGTCGATCAATGATCTGATCGGCAGCGTGAAGGTGATGCTGGATGCCTACCTGGACGGCCGTATCGACCGCCTGTCCGTGGTGTCCAACAAGTTCATCAACACCATGACGCAACAGCCTACCGTGGAGCAGTTGATTCCACTGGTGGCAACCCCGGATCAGGATCTCAAGCACCACTGGGACTATCTCTACGAACCGGACGCCAAAGAGCTGCTTGACGGCTTGATGGTCCGTTACGTCGAGTCGCAGGTCTACCAGGCGGTGGTCGAGAACAACGCGGCTGAACAGGCTGCGCGGATGATCGCGATGAAGAACGCTACCGACAACGCCGGTGATTTGATCAGCGATTTGCAGCTGATCTACAACAAGGCGCGTCAGGCTGCGATCACCCAAGAGATCTCGGAAATCGTCGGCGGCGCTGCCGCGGTTTAACGGTTCAAATATTCAGAGGATCCAGCTATGAGTAGCGGACGTATCGTTCAAATCATCGGCGCCGTTATCGACGTGGAATTTCCACGCGACAGCGTACCGAGCATCTACAACGCGCTGAAAGTAGTGAGCGCGGCTGAAACCACCCTGGAAGTTCAGCAGCAGCTGGGCGACGGCGTGGTTCGTACCATTGCGATGGGTTCCACCGAGGGCTTGAAGCGCGGTCTGGAAGTCACCGACTCTGGCGCAGCCATTTCCGTACCGGTCGGTAAAGCGACCCTGGGCCGGATCATGGACGTCCTCGGTAACCCGATCGACGAAGCTGGCCCGATCGACACCGAAGAGCGCTGGGGCATTCACCGTCCGGCTCCTTCGTTCGCTGAGCAAGCAGGCGGCAACGACCTGCTGGAAACCGGCATCAAGGTTATCGACCTGGTTTGCCCGTTTGCCAAAGGCGGTAAAGTCGGTCTGTTCGGTGGTGCCGGTGTAGGCAAAACCGTAAACATGATGGAACTGATCCGTAACATCGCCATCGAGCACAGCGGTTATTCCGTGTTCGCCGGTGTGGGTGAGCGTACTCGTGAGGGTAACGACTTCTACCACGAGATGAAGGACTCCAACGTTCTGGACAAAGTGGCACTGGTTTACGGTCAGATGAACGAGCCGCCGGGAAACCGTCTGCGCGTAGCACTGACCGGCCTGACCATGGCCGAGAAGTTCCGTGACGAAGGTAACGACGTTCTGCTGTTCGTCGACAACATCTATCGTTACACCCTGGCCGGTACCGAAGTGTCCGCACTGCTGGGCCGTATGCCTTCGGCAGTAGGTTACCAGCCGACCCTGGCCGAAGAGATGGGCGTTCTGCAAGAACGTATCACTTCGACCAAGGAAGGTTCGATCACCTCGATCCAGGCGGTATACGTACCGGCGGACGACTTGACCGACCCGTCGCCAGCGACCACCTTCGCCCACTTGGACGCCACCGTCGTTCTGTCCCGTGACATCGCTTCCCTGGGTATCTACCCGGCGGTAGATCCACTGGATTCGACTTCGCGCCAGCTGGACCCGAACGTGATCGGCCAGGACCACTACGACACCGCTCGCGGCGTCCAGTATGTTCTGCAGCGTTACAAAGAGCTGAAAGACATCATCGCGATCCTGGGTATGGACGAGCTGTCGGAAGCCGACAAGCAGTTGGTTAACCGTGCTCGTAAGATCCAGCGCTTCTTGTCGCAGCCGTTCTTCGTGGCTGAAGTCTTCACCGGTGCTTCGGGTAAATACGTTTCCCTGAAAGACACCATTGCTGGCTTCAAAGGTATCCTCAACGGTGACTACGACCACCTGCCAGAACAAGCGTTCTACATGGTTGGCGGCATCGAAGAAGCGATCGAGAAAGCCAAGAAACTGTAATCCCGGCGCCCGGCAACGGGCGCTAATTTAGGTTGAGGCAATCAGATGGCTATGACAGTCCATTGCGATATCGTCAGCGCGGAAGGGGAAATCTTTTCCGGCCTGGTCGAGATGGTGATTGCGCACGGTGCACTGGGTGATCTTGGTATCGCTCTGGGTCACGCGCCGCTGATCACTAATCTCAAGCCGGGTCCGATCCGCCTGATCAAGCAAGGCGGGGAAGCCGAGGTGTTCTACATCTCCGGTGGTTTCCTCGAGGTTCAGCCGAACATGGTCAAGGTACTTGCCGATACCGTGCAACGTGCCGCCGACCTGGATGAAGCTCAGGCTCAGGCAGCTCTCAAGGCTGCCGAGAATGCCCTGAACGAAAAAGGCGCGGACTTCGATTACGGCGCCGCTGCCACACGTCTGGCCGAGGCTGCAGCCCAGCTGCGCACCGTCCAGCAGATCCGCAAGAAGTTTGGCGGTTAATCCGTCAGCCGCTTGTTGTGCGATTGATAAAAAAGGGTAGCCTCGGCTACCCTTTTTTCTTTTCCGAATTCAAACCCCGGTCGCAGTCGCTGACCACCCAGGATTGGTAGCCAGTCATGTCTCTCGAAATCGTTATCCTCGCGGCCGGTCAAGGCACTCGTATGCGCTCGGCGCTGCCCAAGGTCCTGCACCCGATTGCCGGCAACTCCATGCTCGGCCATGTTATCCACAGCGCTCGTCAACTTGATCCCCAGCGCATTCATGTGGTGATCGGTCACGGCGCTGAAGTGGTGCGTGAGCGCTTGGCGGCCGATGACTTGAATTTCGTGCTTCAGGACAAGCAACTGGGCACCGGCCACGCCACCGCTCAGGCCGTGCCGTTCATCGATGCCGACACCGTGCTGATCCTTTACGGTGACGTGCCACTGATCGAAGTCGAAACGCTGCAGCGCCTGCTCAAGCATGTGGTGCCGGGACAAATGGGCCTGCTCACCGTAGAGCTGGATGACCCGACCGGTTATGGCCGCATTGTCCGCGATGCCGACGGCAAGGTTGCTGCGATCGTCGAGCACAAAGACGCCAGCGAAGCACAACGTGCGATCACCGAAGGCAACACCGGCATCCTCGCCGTGCCGGCCAGTCGACTGGCGGACTGGATGAGTCGCCTGTCGAACAACAACGCGCAGGGCGAGTATTACCTCACCGACGTGATCGAAATGGCGGTCAGCGATGGTCTGGTGGTTGCCACCGAACAACCGCATGATCCGATGGAAGTGCAGGGCGCCAATGATCGCAAGCAATTGGCCGAACTCGAACGTCATTACCAGTTACGTGCCGGACGTCGACTGATGGCTCAAGGCGTAACCCTGCGTGATCCGGCGCGTTTCGATGTGCGCGGCGAAGTTACCGTGGGGCGCGATGTACTGATCGATATCAACGTGATCCTTGAGGGCAAGGTGGTCATCGAAGACGACGTAGAGATCGGTCCGAACTGCGTGATCAAGGACAGCACCCTGCGCAAAGGCGTGGTGATCAAGGCCAACAGTCATATCGAAGGCGCAATTCTCGGTGAAGGCAGCGATGCCGGTCCTTTCGCACGATTGCGCCCGGGTACTGTGCTCGAGGCACGTGCGCATGTGGGTAACTTCGTCGAGCTGAAAAATGCGCACATGGGCGAAGGGGCCAAGGCTGGCCACCTGACTTATCTGGGCGATGCCGAGATTGGCGCACGCACCAACATCGGCGCCGGCACCATCACCTGCAATTACGACGGCGCCAACAAGTGGAAAACCGTGTTGGGTGCCGACGTGTTCATCGGCTCGAACAATTCGCTGGTGGCGCCTGTGGATATCTCCAACGGTGCGACCACCGCAGCCGGCTCGACCATTACCCAGAATGTGGATAACGCTCAATTGGCGGTAGGTCGTGCGCGGCAGAAGAATATCGATGGCTGGAAACGGCCGGAGAAGATCAAGAAATCCTGACTTATCCACAGTCCCCCAGTAGGAGTGAGCCTGCTCGCGAATGCTCTATCTCAGTGACGTTGCCACTCACTGACACACCGCTTTCGCAAGCTCGCTCGCTCCCACAATAATTTCAACCTTTCTGAATTTTTCTCCTCGCGTCTTGACGGCAACCTTTCGATAGAGTTTCATTGCTTCACGTTATCTTTCGAATCGAAACTTAAGCCGCCATGTCCAAGCGCAATACACCCCAGCGTCGCCATAACATCCTCGCCTTGCTCAATGAGCAGGGCGAAGTCAGTGTGGATGAGCTGGCCAAACGCTTCGAAACTTCGGAAGTTACGATTCGCAAGGATCTCGCTGCGTTGGAAACCCATGGTTTATTGTTGCGTCGCTATGGTGGTGCGATCACCATGCCGCAAGAGCTGGTCGCGGACACTGCGCAGAGTATCTCCAAATACAAGCAGGCGATCGCCCGCGCGGCGGTCCAACGTATCCGCGAGCACGCACGCATCATCATCGACAGCGGCAGCACCACCGCCGCGATGATTCCCGAACTGGGCCAGCAACCCGGCCTCGTGGTGATGACCAACTCGCTGCACGTCGCCAACGCCTTGAGCGAACTCGAACACGAGCCGGTGCTGCTGATGACCGGCGGCACCTGGGATCCGCATTCTGAATCCTTTCAAGGCCAGGTCGCCGAGCAGGTACTGCGCTCTTACGACTTCGATCAGTTGTTCATCGGCGCCGACGGCATCGATCTGGTTCGCGGCACCACGACTTTCAACGAATTGCTCGGCCTTAGCCGGGTGATGGCCGATGTCGCGCGGGAAGTCATCGTGATGGTCGAGGCCGACAAGATCGGCCGCAAGATTCCCAACCTGGAGCTGCCCTGGAGCAGCATCCATACCCTCATTACCGATGATCGCCTGCCAGTCGAGGCGCGCGATCAGCTTCAGGCCCGCGGGATCACTTTGATCTGTGCGGCTGTCAGTCAGGAGAAATAACCATGTGTGGCATTGTTGGCGCTGTAGCTGAACGTAATATCACCGCCATCCTCCTCGAAGGCCTGAAGCGCCTCGAATACCGCGGCTACGACAGCGCCGGTGTGGCGGTTTACACCAACGACGAAACCCTGGAGCGCATGCGCCGTCCGGGCAAGGTCAGCGAGCTGGAAACTGCGTTGGCCGAACACCCGCTGGCCGGCCGTCTCGGTATTGCCCACACCCGTTGGGCGACCCATGGTGCGCCTTGCGAACGCAACGCCCACCCGCATTTTTCCGGTGATATCGCGGTGGTGCACAACGGCATCATCGAGAATCACGAGGCCCTGCGCGAACAACTGAAAGCATTGGGTTATGCGTTCAGCTCGGACACCGACACCGAGGTCATCGCCCATCTGCTGACGCACAAGCTCAAGGAACAACCGGACCTTACGGCCGCCCTCAAGGCTACGGTGAAGGAGCTGCATGGCGCTTACGGTCTGGCGGTGATCAATGTGCAGCAACCGGATCGACTGGTCGCCGCGCGCAGTGGCAGTCCATTGGTGATCGGCCTGGGGCTGGGCGAGAACTTCCTCGCCTCCGACCAATTGGCCCTGCGTCAGGTCACTGACCGTTTCATGTATCTGGAAGAGGGCGATATCGCTGAGATCCGCCGCGACAGCGTGCAGATCTGGGACGTCAACGGCAACGCCGTCGAGCGCCAGACTGTGCAGTACACCGATGGTGCCGAAGCCGCCGACAAGGGCGAGTTCCGCCACTACATGCTCAAGGAAATCCACGAGCAACCGACCGTGGTTCAGCGCACCCTCGAAGGTCGTCTGGGCAACAATCAGGTGCTCGTTGAGGCCTTCGGTCCGCAAGCCGCCGAACTGTTTGCCAAAGTGCGCAATGTGCAGATCGTCGCCTGCGGCACCAGCTATCACGCCGGCATGGTCGCGCGGTATTGGCTTGAAGAACTGGCCGGTATTCCGTGCCAGGTCGAAGTCGCGAGTGAATTCCGTTATCGCAAAGTGGTAGTGCAGCCGGACACGCTGTTCGTGACCATCTCGCAGTCCGGTGAAACCGCTGACACCCTCGCGGCCTTGCGCAATGCCAAAGAGCTGGGTTTCCTCGCCAGCCTGGCGATCTGCAACGTTGGCATCAGCTCGCTGGTACGCGAATCCGATCTCACCTTGCTGACCCAGGCCGGTCGCGAAATCGGCGTGGCCTCGACCAAAGCCTTCACCACGCAATTGGTCGGTCTGTTGCTGCTGACGTTGTCGCTGGGTCAGGTCCGCGGGACTTTGACTGACGGCGTCGAGGCGACGCTGGTCGAAGAGCTGCGTCGCCTGCCGACCCGTCTGGGCGAAGCGCTGGCGATGGACAGCACCGTGGAGAAAATCGCCGAGCTGTTCGCCGAGAAAAACCACACTCTTTTCCTCGGCCGTGGCGCGCAATTCCCGGTAGCAATGGAAGGGGCCTTGAAGCTCAAGGAAATCTCCTACATTCACGCCGAAGCCTACCCGGCCGGTGAGCTGAAACACGGCCCACTGGCCCTTGTGGATAACGACATGCCGGTGGTTACTGTCGCGCCGAATAACGAACTGCTGGAAAAGCTCAAATCCAACCTGCAGGAAGTCCGCGCCCGGGGCGGTGAATTGATCGTGTTTGCGGATGAGAAGGCCGGAATGACTAACGGCGAAGGCACCCACGTGGTGCAGATGCCGCACATCCACGACATTCTCTCGCCGATCCTTTATACGATCCCGTTGCAACTGCTGTCGTACTACGTGGCCGTGCTCAAAGGCACTGACGTCGATCAGCCGCGCAACCTGGCGAAATCGGTGACCGTGGAATAAGTTATCCACAGTTGATCTACGCTTCCCCAATCGCAGCCTCGGCTGCGATTGTCGTATCCGCCGCCGAGGAATCCCATGGACCGCTTTCAGGAAATGCAGATCTTCGTTGTCGTCGCCCAGGAGCAAGGCTTTTCGGCGGCGTCGCGGCGTCTGGGTTTGTCGGCGGCGAGTGTCACCCGCGCGGTGGCGGCGCTGGAACAGCACATCGGTACGCAATTGCTCGTGCGTACTACGCGCACCGTGCATCTCACCGAAGCCGGGCAACGTTACTGCGATGACTGCCGGCGGATTCTCGCCGAAGTGCAGGAGGCCGAGGATTCGGCGGCAGGCAGCCACGCCTTGCCGCGCGGGCAGTTAACGATTACTGCGCCGGTGTTGTTCGGCGATCTGTTCGTGACGCCAGTGATGGCCGATTACCTTTGTCGTTATCCGGATGTGTCGATCAACGCGCTGTTGCTGGACCGGGTCGTCAACATGGTCGAGGAGGGCATTGATGTCGCGGTGCGTATCGGTGAGCTGCCGGACAGCAATCAGCATGCGATCCGTGTCGGCGAAGTGCGGCGAGTGATCTGCGCCTCGCCGGATTTTCTCGCCAGGCATGGCCGACCGGATCATCCACAGGCGTTGGCCGGGCTGCCGGTGGTGGCGACATCGGCGATCGGGCAACAACGCAACTGGCCGTTTCTCGATGGCGATGAAGCACTCAGCGTGCGCACCGAACCGCGCTTGACGGTCACGGCCAATCAGTCGGCGATCACCGCCGCGCGCAAAGGCCTGGGCCTGACGCGAGTGCTGTCCTACCAGGTGGCGGACAAGGTCGCGGCGGGCGAACTGGAAATCGTCCTCGCCGAGTTCGAACTGCCGCCGCTGCCGATCCATGTGGTCTACCAGGGCGGGCGCAAGGCGCCGGCGCGGATCCGCAGTTTTGTCGACTTCGCCGTCAAAGCACTGCGCGAGCATCCGGCCTTGAACGCAGCGGCGTTATTGCACGAGATGAAATAATCGATTGCAGCGGCAGGTGATTCTGTTGTTTTCGCGATCCGTGGATGATGACTCCATCGGCGCGCTCATCCCCGAGCGACGTCATTGTTCAGCGGAGTCGACCATGCAAGCGATCAAACTCTACAACTTCCCCCGTTCCGGCCACGCCCACCGCGTCGAGTTGATGCTGTCTTTGCTGCAACTGCCGACCGAGCTGATCTTCATCGATCTGGCCAAGGGCGAGCACAAGCAACCGCAGTACCTGGCGATCAACAGTTTCGGCCAGGTGCCGGCGATTGATGACAACGGCGTAGTGCTGGCCGATTCCAATGCGATTCTGGTGTATCTGGCGCAGAAGTATGGCAACGGTCGCTGGCTACCCAGCGACCCGGTGGGTGCCGCGCAGGTGCAGCGCTGGTTGTCGGCAGCGGCGGGGCCGATTGCTTTTGGCCCGGCGGCAGCACGCTTGATCACGGTGTTTGGTGCGCAACTGAACGCTGAGGAAGTCATTGGCCGTGCGCATAATCTGCTCAAGGTCATGGAGCTGGAGTTGGGCAAGACAGCCTATCTGGCAGGCGATGAGCCAACCATCGCTGACGTGTCTGCCTACAGCTACATCGCGCATGCGCCGGAGGGCAATGTCTCGCTGGATGACTACGCCAACGTTCGCGCCTGGCTGGCGCGAATCGAAGCCTTGCCCGGTTTTGTCGCGATGCCGCGCACGGTGGCGGGGTTGCAGAAGACGGCGTGATGTCCCGCGTTCAAGCGTAGGACAGCGCCTTCTCTGCCAACAGTTCCTGATACAACTCGGTCCACTTGCGGCCCATTTCATCGGCAGTGAATAACTGCCGATAGCGCGCTTCGGCTTTGACGCCCATGGCGGCGGCACGCTCTGGGTTCTCCCACAAGGTGCGCATGGCTTCGCGGAACGCTTGTGGATTGCTCGGCGGCACCACCAACCCGGTTTCATTGTGAATATTGATGAAACTCGTACCGGTGCCGATTTCGCTGGAGATCATCGGTTTACCGTACATCGCGCCTTCGAGCAACGAAATGCCGAAGGCCTCCGAACGCAGGTGTGAAGGGAACACGATCGCGTAGCTCAATTGCAGCAACGCCACCTTGTCTTCGTCACTCAGGCGTCCGAGGAAATGGATATTGCGCAGGCCCAGCGCGGCGGCCTGTGCATGCAGTTCCTGCTCCAGGGGACCAGCGCCGACGATCACTACCGGATAATCGACGTCTTTCAGTGCGTCGAGCAGGATGTGCAAGCCCTTGTAATAGCGCATGACTCCAACGAAGAGAAAGAACTTATCCCCAAGCTGTTTGCGCCAGCGGTTCATCCGTTCGGCATCGGGCTGTGGATAACCTGCTTTGTTCAACCCGTACGGAATAACCCGAGTCTTGTCCTGAAACTGCTGCAGCACATCACTGGTGTGCAGATAGTTCGGCGATGCGGCGACGATGCGGTCGGCGCTGGCGAGGAAGCGGTTCATCAGGGGCCGGTACAGCTTGAGCAAATGCTTCTGACGAATGATGTCCGAGTGATAGGTAACCACCGTCGGTTTATCAAGGGCGCTGGCGAAATGCACCAGATCCATGAACGGCCACGGGAAGTGGTAGTTGATCACGTCGGCCTCGGCAGCCAGCGCGCGGAACTGCTTGAACACACTCCAGGAAAACCCGGTGGAGGCGAACTGGATATCCAGTTTCGCCCGGTGCACTTCATGCTGGCCCAGCTGCATCACCGGCGGTGTCGGGTCCGTGCTGAGGGTCAGCACCTGCGCGTCGATGCCATGCTGGGCACCGCTTTCGCACAACTGGAAAATGACTTGTTCGATGCCGCCGACCGAATCGGGCAGGTATGTCTTGAAGAAATGAAGAACGCGCATTCAACCTCCCATCGCCTGGCGGTAGGCACCGGCCGTAGCCTGTGCACAACGCTTCCAGGAAAAAAGCCTTGCCCGCAGCAATCCTGCGTCGCGGCATGCCTGCCAATGCTGCCGGTCGTCGATCAGACGAATCAGCGCATCGCGCAGTCCCTCGGCATCGTCCGCATCAATATAGTTGCCCGCGTCGCCAGCCACCTCCGGCATCGCCGAAGAGCGAGTAGTCACCACCGGCGTGCCACTGGCCATGGCTTCCAGCACCGGCAAGCCAAAGCCCTCATACAGCGATGGAAATATCAGTGCCCGGGCGCCGGCCAGCAGTTGCGCCAATTGCTCATCGGGCAGATAGCCGAGCAGACACACATGGCCGCTCGCCAAGGCCTGGCGCAGTGGCTCGTTGAACTGCTCGCGCTGCCAGCCGGCCATCCCCGCAATCAACAAGGGAAAGCGCTGGCGCACAGCGTCGGGCAGCAGGGCGTGGGCCTGTAATGCCAGACTCAGGTTCTTGCGCGGCTCAAGGGTGCCGACACAGAGCAAATATTCCCCTGCCTGGACGGCGTGAGCCTTGAGCACACTGTCGATTTCATGGGGTTGCCGAGGACGAAATCGCTCGGCCACACCTAACGGCGCCACCACGAAACGATGCGCAGGAAGATTGAAATATGCCTGCGCCTCGTCGGCGATTGCCTGTGAGTCGGTGAGAATTACCCGCGCTTGCTCCATGCCGGCGGCCAGACGACGTTCGATCTCCCTCAGACGCGCCGGCGGCTGGGTTTGCGGAAAGTGCAGGTGTGTCAGGTCATGCAGGGTGATCACGGTCGGGCCGTCGAAGGCCAGCGGCCACAGGCTCGGCTCGTGATAAAGATCGATTCCTTGCGCACGCCCCTGATCGAAGCGTTTCTGCTCCAGCCAGCGCCGGGCCTGATAAGCCCCGGGAATTTGCCGCAGCAGCGGCGTCATGCGCGAATAGCCGGGTACTGCGGCTTCCGGCAGGGCCGAACTCCAGCCCCAGCCGTGAAACAGGCTCACGTCCAAGTCGGATTCGCCGCGCAAGGCTTTGACCAATTCGGCGACGTAGTGGCCGATACCGGTGCGCGGCGCTTGCAGGATGCGGGCGTTAAGAGCAATGCGCATGCGGCCTCGCTTGCAGGCGCGGGGCCTGCAGAACATGGTGCAGGCTGCGTGTCGCCAGTTGCTCGCTGGCCTCGCGCCAGCCGATCCAGCGCCAGTCGGCGACATCGCGGGCGGCGGGAAAATGCCCGCTGCGCTGATACGTCTCGATCAGATCGACGAGGCTCTGCGGATCGTGCAGATCAAAATAAGCCATGAACTCGCCGCCAATCTCGCGAAACACGGCGATGTCGCTGCCCATCGCCGGCAAGCCACGCTGCATGGCTTCTACCAGCGGCAGGCCGAAGCCTTCGACAAACGAGGGAAACACCAGTGCACTGGCGTGGGCGTAGGCGTATTCCAGGCTGGTATCGCTCAGGTCGTTGAACATGAACAGGCGCCGGTTCAATTGCGGGTGATTGCGGATGCGGGCGAGCAGGGCGTCGCATTTCCAGCCAATGCGCCCGGCGATGCACAAGCGTGCCGTTGAGCCAGCGGTCCAGGCACGTTCGAAGGCGTCCAGCAGGTACGCGTGGTTCTTGCGCGGCTCGATGGTGCTGACCATCAGAAAAACCGCTTCGGGCGCAGCGAACACATCTTTCAGGCGCGGTTCGACCGTTGCTGTGCTGTGATGCAGATCGAGCTCGGAACCCAGATGGAAGAAATCGAACCAGCGCTTGTCGGTCTGCGCTGCACCGATTCTGCGCTGCAATTCGTCACGCACCTGATCACGCACCGTGGCGGAGATCGCCATGTAGCCGTCGGCCGTGCGGGTGACCCAGTCGAACCATTCGTTGAAAACCTCGACCAGACGCGTGTCGTAAAACTGCGCATGCGTCAGGGGAATCAGGTCGTAGATCACCGCGATCACGCCCACGCCCTCGCGTTTGAGCTGTTCGACGTGGGCGAAGAAATCCGAATGCCAGGACGAATCCAGCAGCACCAGTTGATCGCCGGGCTGGTGCTGCAGCGGCGAACAGCGTTTAAGCAGCTGCCTGCGATTGATTCGCCGGATCAGCCGAATCGGCAAGCCGAACACTGCAAACTGGGTCAATCGATAGCCCACATAAAGCACCCGACGCGCCAGTTTCGAAGCGCACTGTGCATCGCGGCGCTGATGCCATTGCCAGAAACGGTGAGCAAGGCGCTGCAAGCGTTCGCCAAAGGTTTCCAGGGTGTTCCAGAACGGTGTATCGAACGGCGCCAGGCGCAGAACGCGGTACAGCTCGCCATTGAGCACGACCACCGGCATGCATTCGACACCTTCAGCGCTGGCGGGCAGTTGCTTGATGACGTTGCGCACCACGCGCTGGATACCCGAATTGACCGTCGGGTGTTTGAACACGTGGGTACATTCGACCAGCAGGCGGGTCATGGCGCGCGCTCGACAGTCCGGGCCTCGGTGTCGCGGGTGACCGTGGTTTTCGCGCCCAGCCAGGCGCAGCCGACGAAGTCTTCCTGGCGGTTGTTGATCACGTGGAACACCAGCCCGTAGTCACGCCATTCGAAGTTTCGATCCAGATGCGAGTCCAGACGCGACAGGCTCAGCGACACCGAATAATTGCCCTTGCCCAGGCCCATGACGAAGGCAAAGCGGTAGGTGATGCGCTCGCCGGCGTTCAGGTCGGTCAGCGCCTTGTCCAGGCGGTGGGTGTTGATGCCGTACATCATCTGGCCCAGACGATCCTTGAGAATAAAGCCCAGTACCAGCCGTTCGATGTCCTTGCGCACTTCCACCTGTACTTCGAGGACCACCGGTTGGCCGACTTCGACGGCATCGATGCTGCGCTCGTTCTCATCGAGCAGGCGTACGCTCAGAATCGCCGCTTCGCCGGTGCCAGACACCGTTTGCACCTCGCCGCCGGCAAGCATTTGCTGGCGCACGACTTGCCCTTCGCGTTCGGCCATCAGCGCGTTGTAGTAGTCGAGCACCGGTTCCGGTTTGCCGCGCATGGCCATGCGGCCATCCTTGAGCAGGATCGCCGAATCGCAGATCGACTGAATGGCCGAGCGGTCGTGGGAGACAATCAGCAACGTCGTGCCGGATTTGCGGAAGCTACGGATGCGTTCGAAGCTCTTGTGCTGGAAATAGGCATCGCCCACCGACAGCGCTTCGTCGACGATAAGAATGTCCGGGCGCCGCGCCGTAGCGACGCTGAAGGCCAGGCGCATCTGCATGCCGCTGGAATAGGTCCGCACCGGGTGGTCAATGGCATCGCCGATTTCGGCGAAGTGCTCGATGTCGGGCATCAGGGCTTCGATTTCTTCGAGCTGCATGCCCAGCAACTGACCGGCCATGATTGCGTTCTGCCGACCAGTGAAGTCCGGATGAAAACCCATGCCCAGTTCCAATAGCGCCGCAACGCGCCCCTGCAGTTCGATCTTGCCGCTGGTGGGTTGGGTGGTGCCGGTAATCATCTTCAGCAAGGTGCTTTTCCCGGCACCGTTGGCGCCAACGATGCCCACCGCTTCACCGGGGGCGACCTCGAATTCGACATCTTGCAGGACCCAGTGCTGGTGATGGCGGATCGGCGCAAAGGGGATCAGCCACTCGGCCAGGCGGGCCCAACGGTTGGGGTATTGCTTATAGGCCTTGCTCAGACCGGTGACGCGAATATGTCCCATCAGAGTTCATCCACCATTTCGCCGACGCGCTGACGAAACAGCCTTAGCCCGATCAGACAAAACACCACGCCGGTGATGAAAATCGGCAACAGCGAACTCCAGAGCGGCCACTGACCGTAGAGAAACAGGTTCTGATAACTGCTGAACAGGTTGGTCAGCGGGTTGAGTTGCAGCAGGCGCTGTACCCATTCCGGGAGGATGGCGATCGGGTACACGATGGGGGTCAGCCAGAACCAGAATTGCAGGCAAATGCCGAACAACTGACCGACGTCGCGAAAGAACACATTCAACACGCCGAGCACCATGCCCAACCCGGCGCAGAACATCATTTGCAGAGCAATCAGTGGAATCAGCCCCAGCAAGGCCATGCCCGGCCAGCGCCCGGTGATCAGCAGAAAGCCGAGAAACAGGCTGATGATGATCGCGAAATTGATCGCGGCGTTGATCAACACGATCACCGGCAGGCAGATCCTCGGGAAGCTGATTTTCTTCAGCAGGTTGGCGTTTTCCAGAAACATGTTCTGGCTGCGCAGGGTGATTTCCGAAAACAGTCCCCACGCCAGCAGGCCAGCGCACAGATAGACGCTGTAGGCCATGCTGTCGTCCACACCCGGCAGGCGCGCGCGCATGATCTGCGAAAAGATCACCGTGTAAACGATGATCATCGACAGCGGATTGAAGATCGGCCACAGCGCGCCGAACAACGAATTGCGATACCGCGCTTGAAACTCTCGCTGCACGCTGCCGAGGATGAATCCACGGTAGCTGCGCAGCGAGCGGTACAGGGAAAGCAGCATTCAAACCGTCCTGCCGTATTGATCTTCGAAGCGAACGATATCGTCCTCGCCCAGGTATTCGCCGCTTTGCACTTCGATGATCACCAGATCGATCACTCCGGGGTTCTCCAGGCGATGCTTGTGGCCGGCAGCAATGAACGTCGATTCGTTCTTCGCCACCAGTGTCGTGCCGGAGCCATTGTTGGTGACCTTGGCCATGCCTTCGACCACCACCCAGTGTTCGTTGCGGTGATGGTGCATTTGCAGCGAGAGCTTGCCACCGGGTTTGACCACGATGCGTTTGATCTTGAAGCGCGGGCCTTCTTCCAGAACGGTGTAGGTGCCCCACGGACGACTGACCGTACGATGCAGGCGATAGGCTTCGTGGGACTTGTCCTTGAGTTGCCTGGCCACCCGGCGTACGTCTTGTGCACGGTCGGCATGGGCCACCAGCACCGCGTCGGCGGTGTCGACAATGATCAGGTTATCCACACCGACGGTCGCCACCAGCCGGCCTTCGCTCTGCACGAAGTTGTTATGGCTGTCGATGAAAATCGCTTCGCCGCTGGCGCGGTTGTTGTCGGCATCGGCGGGGATCAGCGCAGCGACCGCGCTCCACGAACCGATGTCGCTCCAGTCGAAACCAGCGGGTACCACGACGACTTTTTCCGAGCGTTCCATCAATGCGTAATCAATGGAGATGTCAGTGATTTCGGCAAACAGCGTCGGCGACAACTCCTGTTGCAGGCAGCCAACCGTTTCGACCGGCGCGCTGACGGCCATGCAGGCTCGAGTCTGCTCCAACAACTCGGGCGCATGCAGTTGCAGTTCGGCGATAAGCGTAGCGGTGGTGAAGCAGAACATCCCCGAATTCCACAGGAAATTGCCGCTCTCCAGATAATGCGTGGCGGTCTGCAGATCGGGTTTCTCGACGAAGCGCTGCACCTTGGCCGCGCCTTTGGCGTCCAGTGGTGCCCCGGTTTCGATATAGCCGAAGCCGGTTTCCGGTGCGTTGGGGACCACGCCGAAGGTCACCAGATAGCCATCCTTCGCCAGATTGACTGCGTGTTCGACGGCACTTTTCAGCGCGTCCTGATCGACGATCAGGTGATCGGCCGGCATCACCACCATGATCGCGTCGTCGCCATGCAGTGCCTGCAACGACAGGGCCGCAGCCGTGATCGCCGGTGCGGTATTGCGCCCGGTCGGCTCGAGCAGGAAGTGTCCGCGATGACGCGAGACCTGCGCTGCGCAATAGTGATCCTTGCTCTGGAAGTAGTACTCGCGATTGGTCACTGTGACGATGTCGCCCCAGCCGTCGAGCAAGGCTGCCGCGCGCTGGTAGGTCTTGCCCAGCAACGACTCGCCATCGGGCAAGGTCATGAACGGTTTGGGGTGGCCCTCGCGGGACACCGGCCACAAACGGGTGCCGGCACCGCCGGACAGGATCACTGGAATCAGCATGGCCTACTCCTTGGCGACGCGTTTCATGTCCGCATCCATCATCATGCGGATCAGGCTGTCCAGATCGGTTTTCGGTTTCCAGCCGAGCACGCGCTGGGCCTTGGCCGGGTTGCCGAGCAGCACTTCGACTTCGGCAGGGCGGAAGAACGCCGGGTCGATCTTCACGTAATCACGATAATTGAGGCCGACGTGATCGAAGGCGATGCGGCACATCTCGCGTACGGTGGTGGTGACGCCGGTGGCCACCACGAAATCGTCCGGTTTGTCCTGTTGCAGCATCAGCCACATGGCTTCGACGTAATCGCCGGCAAAACCCCAATCGCGCTTGGCGTCGATGTTGCCCAGCGCCAGCTCCTGCTGTTTGCCCTGTTTGATCCGGGCAGCAGCGTCGGTGACCTTGCGCGTGACGAACTCGATGCCGCGCAGCGGGGATTCGTGGTTGAAGAGGATGCCGCTGTTGGCGTGCAGGTTGAAACTTTCGCGGTAGTTGACGGTGATCCAGTGGCCGTAGAGTTTGGCTACACCGTAAGGACTGCGTGGGTAGAACGGCGTGTTCTCGTCCTGCTGCTCGGCCTGGATCAGACCGAACATTTCGCTGGTCGAGGCCTGATAAAAGCGCGTGTGCGGGCTGAATTGGCGAATGGCTTCGAGCAGATGTGTCACGCCCAGACCATCGACGATCCCGGTGGTCACCGGCTGGTCCCAGGACGCGGCGACAAAACTCTGTGCGGCGAGGTTATAGACCTCGTCCGGTGCCGATTTGATTACCGCGCGCTGCACCGAGCAGGCGTCAGCCATGTCACCGTCGAGGTAGACGATATCGGCTTCGACACCCATCTCGCGCAGGCGCCAGCGTGAATCGCTGCTGCGTCGGGCGACGAGGCCGTGAACCTTGTAGCCCTTGTCCAGCAGCAGTTTGGCCAGATAGGCGCCGTCCTGGCCCGTAATCCCGGTAATCAGTGCACTTTTTGTCATTATTGTCGTACTCGCGTCTCCCAGTCGGACAGGATCGCCCGCAGGGATTGTTGTGTGGTGGTGACTGGCGCCCATCCTGTGGCGTTGGCCAGTTTTGCGTGGCTGCCGCAGACGCGGCGCTGGTCGGCGCGGCGCATGCGCGCCGGGTCCTGCACCAGCTCTACGTCGACCTCGGCCAGATCGGCCAATTGCTCGATCAGGCTGCGGATGCTTTGCTCGCGGCCCGAGCAAATGTTGTAGACCTGCCCCGGTGTGCCGTTTTCCAGCAGCGCGAAGTAGGCCGAAATTACATCGCCGACATCGAGAAAATCCCGTGTCACGTCGATATCGCCGACTTGCAGTTGCGGCGCTTGCAGGCCCTGTTTGATGCGGCAGATCTGCCGGGCGGCACTGGCGATGACGAAGCTGTCTTTCTGCGCCGTGCCGATGTGGTTGAAGGGGCGGGCGACCAGTACCGGCCAGCCTTCGCTCAAGCCCCACTGCAGACTGAGAAATTCTGCCGAGAGTTTGCTCACCGCATAAGGATTGCGCGGCAGCGGCGGTTGTTGCTCGGTGATCGGCAAATCCTGTTCGCCGACCTGACCGTAGACGTCGCCTGAGCTGACGTACACAAACGTGCCGGCAAAGCCGCGGGCTTTCAAAGCCTGCAGCAGATTGAGGGTGCCCCGCAGATTGATGTCGAAGGTGCGCGCCGGGTCACGAAAGGCTTCCGGCACGAATGTCTGACCGGCCAGATGAATCACCGCATCGGGTAATTGTGGCCACAGATCGATGAGGCTGTCCGCGTCAGTGAGGTCGTAGCCCGAAGCGGCAGGCATCAGCGCCCACGGCGAATCCGGCATGGCCAGACGCGATTGAATGTGTTGTCCCACGAAGCCATTGAGGCCGGTGACGAACAGACGTTTTTTCAAACAGCGACCCCTTGGTCTGTGACTTGCGCCTTTTTCCCACATGCGTTGGGGGATAAGTCTGTCAGACCGGGGCGAATATCCGGAGAAACAGCAGGCGTAGCCGTTGTTGTAGTTGTTTGGTTGCCAATCTGTGCCAATTGCTCGGCAATTTCAACCGGGCAAACCGTGACCGGTGAGTTCTCATCAGCTTAGCCCTGTTTATTATCGCCGGGCGGTTCCCGGAGTCGCGACGGATGTGTTTAGAATGGCCTTCGTCGCGAGTTGGCCGGTTATTTTCAGGGAGCCGCGACGCAGGGTGAAACTGACCACTAAAACAAGAACGAAGACGTGCCCGATGATGAAGGACGAGTGCCGGCCCTGCCGCGCCGATCCGACGCCGGCCGTCATAGCATGGAGTAGCCGGGACGGCGCTTCATCGTGGGATGCCATGAATTTCATTCTTTACTCGGACGTCAACGACCATTCCATCTGCGCCAGCCTCGGGCGTCCGGAATACAGCTATTACTTTGTCCTCAAAGCCTATCGCCCGGTGATGGAAAGCCTGGGGCGCGTGCACGTGGCAGCTGCTGTCGCCGACGTCGATGTGCTTTACCGGCAATTGCTCGCCGCGGGTGAAGACAGCGTATTCCTGTCCTTCACCCCACCGCAGAAAACCCCGGTTGACCTGGAATGCCCGACGATTTGTGTGGTGGCGTGGGAATTTGATTCGATCCCGGATGAACAATGGGACGACGATCCGCGTCACGACTGGACGCAGATGCTCGCTCGTCATGGCCGGGTGATCACGTTGTCGAGCCATACAGCCCGGGCGATTCGTCGGGCCATGGGCGAGGAATTTCCGGTGCTGGTGCTGCCCACACCGCTGTGGGAAAACTTCACGGCGATTCGTCAGCAACATGTATCGATGCCGATCAATGCGGGAACCACGCTGACGATCAAGGGTTGCATTTTCGATTCACGCACCTTGGAGCTGTCCGCCGATGCGCTGATTCCGACGCCGATTACGCCTGAAGAGGAGGCCGCGCTGGCTGCAGCGATCGAAGCCGCGCGCCCGCCACCGCTGACGCTCAAACGCCGATGGGTTATTGCTCGACATTACCTGCGTTTGTGGGCGCTCAATCCCCGGCACTCGCAGACGGAAGCGGTGCCACGGGTCAGATTTCTCTACAACTGGTACTGGGAGGGCATTCGCGATCTGGTTCCGGACGTGTTGCATGGCTGGCTTGAAAAACGTCTGCCTGCCGTGTGCGGCGCATTGCCGGTGCCGATGGTCGAACCGCTGGAAGTGGAGCTGCCGGACACTTCATCGGTCGTTGAAACCACGGTCGACGGCGTGGTTTACGTCAGCGTGTTCAACCCTCGGGATGGGCGCAAGAACTGGCATCACCTGGTAACCGCATTCTGCTGGGCATTTCGCGAAACGCCCGACGCGACGCTGGTGCTGAAGATTACCCAGAATGATCTGGCGTCCTATTACAGCGAGTTGATGACGCTGCTGGCGCAACTCACGCCGTTCGCCTGCCGGGTGGTGGTGATGCACGGTTACCTCGACGACGCGCAGTACGCCAGGCTCTATCAGGCAGCCAGTTTTTATGTGAACGCGTCACGCTGCGAAGGGCTGTGCCTGCCGTTGATGGAGTTCATGTCCAGCGGCAAACCGGCGATCGCTCCCGATCACACAGCGATGCAAGATTACATCGATGAATCGGTGGCGTTCGTGGTCAAGTCCAGTGAAGAACTGACGATCTGGCCGCAGGACACGCGGATCATTTACCGCACGTTGCGTCACCGTCCCGATTGGGGCTCGCTGAAAAACGCTTACGAAGACAGCTATCGGATGGCCAGGACCCAGCCGCAGCAATATCGGCAGATGTCGGACGCTGCCGTCGAGCGCATGCGCGAGTACTGCGCGTTCGCGCCGGTGCAAAAACGCCTGGCGGATTTCTTTGCCCTGGCCCCACGCGCTGCGGACGCTGCACCCGTGACGGATAACGCCTCATGCTGATCATCATTCATTCGGAAACCAACCAGCACACCATCGCGCAGAATCTCGGACGTTCGGAGTACAGCTACTACTTCGTGCTCAAGGAGTATCGTCCGGTACTGGAACGCATTGGTCGCGTGGTGGAAGTGGCCGATCCGCAGACCGAAGTCGATGCGCTGTACCTGGAATGCCTGAGCCGAGGCGAGGCTTGTGTATTTCTGTCGTTCTCACCGCCGCACCGCACCCCGGTGCACCTGGCGTGTCCGACGTTGCCGGTGTTCGCGTGGGAGTTCAGCACCATTCCCAACGAACCGTTTGCGGGTGAACCGCGCAATGACTGGCGCACCGTGCTGGCGGCCTGCGGGGCGGCGGTGACTCATTCCAGTTACACGGTCAATGCCGTGCGCGAGGCGATGGGGGCCGATTACCCGATTGTCGCGGTGCCGGCACCGGTCTGGGACCGCTTTGCCGCCCGTGGCGCGCTGTTGCCTGAGCAGCCGCTGTCTGCCGCCTACAGTCTGACCATCAAGGGTCTGGTCGCGGACAGTCGTACCTTGAACCTCAACGCGTTCGGACCTGCTCACCTGCGTAGCGGCGAGGGCATCGACTTCGCCGCGCCCGCCAGCGAGCAGACGCTGTTGCTCGATGGCGTGGTGTACACCTCGGTGTTCAACCCCGGTGACGGGCGCAAAAACTGGGAAGACATGCTCAGCGCGTTTTGCGTGAGTTTTCGTGACATCGAAGATGCGACTCTGGTGCTCAAGCTCACGCACCATGACGCCGAAGAGGCACTCAGCGACATCCTCCATCATTTGTACAAAAACCAGTCCTATCGCTGCCGCATCGTCCTGATCTACGGTTACCTCGCCGATCCGGACTACGAGCAGTTGGTGCAGGCTACGCGCTATGTGGTGAATACCTCCTACGGCGAAGGCCAGTGTCTGCCGTTGATGGAGTTCATGTCCTGTGGCAAACCGGCGGTGGCACCGCGCACCACGGCGATGATCGATTACCTGAGCGCCGATAATGCTTTCCTGATCGAGTCTACCGACGAGCTCACGGCATGGCCGCACGACCCGCGCCGGGCATTTCGCACCTTGCGTTACGTCACTGACTGGGCATCGTTGTGCCAAGCCTACAAAGCCAGCTATGAGGTAGCGAAAAACCATCCAGCGCGTTATGCGCAGATGTCAGCACAGGCAGTTCGCAGCTTGCAGGGCTTCTGCAGTCAGGCCGTGGCCGAGCAGCGGTTGCGGCTGTTCATCGCGCAGTTGTTCGAACAGCGCGGGGTTGCCATGGACGTCCCGCAAGCATGAGCAACAAACGGATCATGGACATTGAGGTCCTGCGCGCGGTTGCCGTGCTGGGCGTGCTGTTCCATCACCTGCAAGGCAGTCTGTTCACCGATCCGGTGCCGTTGCTGGAGAACATTCATTGCTGGGCGCAGCCGTGGTGGGGCGTCGATCTGTTTTTTGCGATTTCCGGATTTGTTATCGCTCGCAGCCTGATCCCGACACTGCAAGGCTGTACGACCCGCCAGGAGTATTGGCAGCAGACGCGCAACTTCTGGCTGCGACGGGCCTTTCGTCTGCTGCCCTCGGCGTGGCTATGGCTGGCGCTGATGCTGTTGGCCTGCCTGTTTCTCAACCGCTCCGGGGCCTTCGGCACTTTATCCGCCAACCTGCAGGCGACGTTGGCCGGGGTGTTGCAGTATGCCAATTTCCGCTTTGCCGACAGCTTCTTTCATTACGAGTACGGCAGCAGTTTCGTCTACTGGAGCCTGGCGCTGGAGGAGCAGTTTTATCTGCTGTTTCCGCTGCTGATCCTGCTGTTGCGCCGGCGTCTGGTCTGGGCGTTGCTGGCCCTGGTTGCGGTGCAGATTCTGACCGTGCGTACACCGTGGCTGATGGTGGTGCGCACCGACGCGCTGGCCCTCGGCGTGCTGTTGGCAATGTGGAGCCAGCAGCCGGATTATCAGCGCTGGCAGCCAGGATTTCTGCGGCGGCCGTGGGCCGGGGTCGCAACATTGATTGCCATCGGAGCATTGCTGAGTTTCATGGCCACCGACCGCTTCACCTTTGCCCCTTACCGCATCGGCTCGATCGCCGTGCTCAGTGCGGTGCTGGTGTGGATCGCTTCATACAACCGCAACTACCTGATGCCTGCCGGTGCCGTGCAACGTTGGCTGGCATGGGTCGGCAGCCGCTCGTACGGCATTTATCTGATCCACATTCCAGCCTATCAACTGGTGCGTGAACTGATCTTTCGCTTGCAGAGCAGTGGCTTGCCCAGTCCGGCGGGGCATCCGATCGTCACGCTGTTGCTGGCGTTCGGGCTGATCGTGCTGCTCAGTGAACTCAACTACCGCTTGATCGAAATGCCCATGCGCAACCGTGGCGCCGCGCTGGTCAAGCGCCTCGGCGCATCCCGATCCGCCATCCCGTCCTCTGGAGCCACCTCATGCTGAGCCTTTTGAAGAAACTCACGACAGCTACGCCGGCACAGGCTGTTGCGCCGGCTGCCGAGAAGACCGATCCGTACATGCTCGGCCTGCACGATGCGATGCTCAGTGGCTGGTTCAATCAGCAAACCGGCGAGCTGTTCAAAGACTTTCCGGTGAGCGCCGATGACATCTTGCTCGACGTTGGCTGTGGTGATGGCGGCAACGTGCATTTCTGTGGCATGCGCGGAGCGAAGATCATCATCGCCGACATCGATGCGGCCAAGGTCGAAGCGACTCGTCAGCGCCTGAGCGATACCCCGGCCCGCGATGTCGAATGTCACGTCACCGATTGCAACCCGCTGCCGATTGCCGACGCCACGGCGACACGCGTGGTTTCTACGGAGGTGATCGAACATGTCGACGATCCGGCACAGTTTCTCGCTGAACTGGTGCGCGTCGGCAAGTCAGGTGCGTTGTACCTGCTGAGCGTGCCGCATCCGAGCTCCGAAGATCTGCAGAAGGGCATCGCCGCGCCCGAATATTTCCAGAAGCCCAACCACATTCGCGTCATCAGCGAAGAGCAGTTCAAGGCGCTGGTCAGCGACGCCGGACTGGAGATCGTCAGCCATAGCCAATACGGCTTTTACTGGTCGATGTGGATGCTGCTGTTCTGGGAAGCCAAGGTCGAATTCAGCAACCCCGACCACCCGTTGCTCAATCACTGGGCCAATACCTGGCAGGCCGTACTGGATTCTCCGCGGGGCGCGCAGATCAAGCAGGCGCTGGATGCGGTGGTGGCGAAGAGTCAGGTGATCATTGCGCGTAAACCTGCGGCATCCCTGTAGGAGCTGCGGCACGCTGCGATCTTTTGATCCTGATTGTTAACGCACGATCAAAAGATCGCAGCCTCGTTTCACTCGTCAGCTCCTACGGGGTTTTTGTGTAACCTTGCAGCCCTGTGGTCTCAGGGATTTTCAAGGTATGCGGTTTATTTTGGGTCTGTTCCTTGGCCTGTTGCTCGCGGGTTGCGAGCAACACGTCGCGCCTGCCCTCGACCAGCAACTCTATGTCTGGCAACGCCAGTGGACGCCCGCGCACGAGCCGGCATTGCGCGCCAGTCGCAGTGACTTCTCGACGTTGCGGGTGCTGGCATTGCAGGGTTTTCCGGGCACTCGTTGGAGCAGGGCGCAGGTCGATCCAGGATTACTGAAAGCCGATGGCCGACCTTTGATCGCGGTGATTCGCCTCGATGGCCAGCTCCAGTCGCTGGACGATGAACAGGTCACTGCGCAGATTCTGCAGGTCATCGCCGACTGGCAGGCGCAAGGTCTGACCCTGAGGGGTATCGAGATCGACCATGATGCCGGCAGTGCACGGCTGGCCGCGTACGCTGAACTGCTCGAACACTTGCGCACGGCCTTGCCGCCATCGCTGCCTTTAAGCATCACCGCGCTGCCGGCATGGCTCGATAGCGCGCAATTGCCGGCACTGTTGCAGAGCGTCGACAGCAGCGTGCTGCAAGTCCACGCCGTGAGCGATCCGCGACGCGGTCTGTTTGATCCGCAGCAGGCTTTGAAGTGGGCCAAGGCCTGGGCCCGCGTCAGCGACAAACCGTTCTATCTGGCGCTGCCGGCCTATGGCGTTGCGCTGTTGAATACTGACGGTGGCGCGCCGGTGGTGGAAAGCGAAGTACAACTCGAGCGCGGCGGGCAGCGCCGGGAATTGCTTGCCGATCCGCTGCAACTCAGCCAATTGGCCAACACCTTGCGCGAGGATCCGCCCGAGCATCTCGCCGGGCTGATCTGGTTTCGTCTGCCGCTGGCCAACGACCGTCGCGCCTGGAGCCTGACGACTTTACGCGCCGTGGCTCGAGGTGATTTGCTCAGCAGTCATCTGGGCCTGTCGTTCAAAGAGCAGGAAGGACTCTACGACATCCAGCTCGAAAACCGTGGCAATCTCGACAGCCCGTGGCCCGCGCGAATCACGCTGAAGGCGCAGGACTGTGCTGGCGCCGATGCGCTCGCCGGTTATGCATTGCAACAACACGCCGATCTGCTTACCTTCACCCGCCTGCGTGACGGCCGCTTGCCGGCGGGCGGGCAGCGCGCTATCGGTTGGGCGCGCTGTGCACATATTGATCAAGGAGGTTCGCATGTTGACCCGTAACTGGCCCCGCCATCTGCTCTGCCTGAGCCTCAGCCTGCCATTGGGTTCGGCGCTGGCCTGCGGCCCGGACTTCCCGTTGCGCCTGCTCGACAATCGCGCGCAGACGCTGGCCGATCTGCCTGAGGGCAGCTTCAGCTTCGAAATCAGTCGCCTGGGAAAAACCATTGCCGGGCTGAAAAACGTCACTGCAGCCACCCACAACCCCAACGACTACGCAGAAGACAATGCGTCTGAACTGGCTCGCGAGCAGGCTGAACAAGTTGGCCTGAGCGCCGAGCAATACGCGGTGGTCAAGCGGCTGCGCGGGCTCAGCGATGCACGTCAGGCCGAGGAGCAGGGCGCCAGTCTGCCGGCGGAACTCCGCTTGTACGTGGCGGGCGCGGTAGCCTTTACCACTGGCGATCATCAATTGGCCACGGAGTATTTCAACAAGGTGCTGGCGCTGCCGGCGGACCAACGTCCGTTGCGCAGCACTTGGGCGGCGTATTCCCTTGGGCGCATAGCCTTCGCCATGAGCAATGAGGCGCACGACCGCATCGAAGCGCTGGAGCAGGCGCGCGCTGCCTTTCGCCAGGCTCGGCAGTTGAGCATCGACGGCTTCAGCGATCCGCTGGAACTGGGCGTTGCCAGCCTCGGTGAAGAGGCGCGAGTGTTGCGCAGCGCTGGCGACTGGAGCGGCGCGATCCAATTGTACGAAGCACAGAACCTGCACGGTTCGGCCGTGGGTTACACCTCGCTCAAGCAAGTGATGAATGAACTGGCCGAGTTGCCTGAGGCGCAGCTGGCAAAACTGCTGCAGCAGCCAGCGGTGCAGCAACTGGTTACGGCGTCGCTGGTCAGTCGTCAGGGCTGGTCATTTGGCGAGCAGCCGCCGAACGAAAAGAAACTGGTGACGCTGCTGCAGAACAGCACTCGTGGCAGCCTCGACAATGCCGATCGATTGGCGGCAATGAGTTATCAACAGGGCGACTATGCGTCTGCCAAGGCCTTCCTCGACAATGCCGGGGACGGCGGGCTCGCTTGGTGGTTGCGGGCAAAACTGGCGGTGCGTGATGGCGACACGACTGCCGCCGCGGCAGCCTACGCCAAAGCCGCCCAGGCTTTCCCGCAGAACGAAGACTGGGGTTATCGCCGCACACCGGACTGGGCGTTTGAAACCGTGCAGCCGAAATGCCGGGTCGAGGGCGAAAGCGCGATCCTCGCGTTGCAACGCGGCGAATACCTGCAAGCGTTCGTGCAGCTGTATCGCAGCAACAGCATTTACTGGTTCGATGCCGCCACCGTTGCCGAGCGGGTGCTGACGGTCGACGAGCTCAAACAGTATGTCGATGAGAACGTGCCGGCGCCGCCGCCATTGACTCAGCAGGAGCGCGATAACTATGTGCCGCTGTCGGTGGCCGCCAATCTGCGCAATCTGCTCGGCCGACGTTTACTCCGTGAGGGCCGTTACGAGGAAGCGGTCGGTTACTTCGCCAGTGACGATTTGCAGCACAAGGCCCGACTCTATGGCGAGCAACGCCTCAAGGCCGAGTCGGCATGGTGGCCGAGCAAACGCGCCAGTGCGTTGTACAACGCCGCATGGACAGCCCGGGAGTGGGGCATGGACATCCTCGGTTATGAGATGGCGCCTGATTACGCCACTTTCGGCGGCAGCTACACGCTGGAGAGCACGAAGCTGGATGTCGGCCCGCTGATTTCCACGGCGGAAGTGCAGCGCCAGCAGGCCAGCGCCGCACAACCGGATCAGCGTTATCACTATCGTTTTGTCGCCACGGCGCTGGCCAGTCGCGCCGCCGATAACCTGCCGCACACCAGTCAGGCGTTCGCCGCCGTGTTATGTAATGCCGCCGGCTGGAACAGCAGCCTTGCAGACCAGAGTGCGCTGTATCAGCGCTACGTCAAGGAAGGCCCTTATGTGCCGTGGGCGCAGGACTTCGGCAATCAATGCCCGTACCCGGACTTCGAGAATGCCGACAAGCGCTACGTCATGCAGGTGACCGATGCCGTGCGGGCTGCACTGCGCCCATACAAGTGGCCAGTGCAGATTGGCGTGGTGGCGCTTGTCGCTGTTGCCGCGCTTGTGTTGATCACCCGTCGTCAACGCAAGGTACGCCAGGCTTAAGCCTGCTGAAGGAAGCTCAGGCGTACGGCGAAGCCGATCAACAGGCTGCCGAACAGCCATTGCTGAACGCGTTGGGCCGTAGGACTGTGTTGCAGCCAACGGCCCAATGCCGCGCCGGTCAGGGCGACAACACTGTCGAAAAGCAGGCCGACGCTGACCAGCACCACGCCGAGTACGGCGAACTGGGCCAACACCGACGCGCCGTGACTGACGATGAATTGCGGCAGCAGCACCGAGCAGAACAGCAACGCCTTGGGGTTGAGCAGGTTGGTCAGCAGGCCGCGCCGTATTGCCTCGCGCCACTGGCCCTTGGCAGATGTCTGCGCTTGCGTTTGCAGGCTCGGCACCAGCGAGCTGCGAAAACATTGAATGCCGATCCACAGCAGGTACGCCGCACCGGCGATGCGCACCACGTCAAAGGTCCACGGTGCCGTTTTGAACAGCGCCGCCAGGCCCAATGCTGCCAGTACCACATGGCAGGCGCGGGCGATGGCCAGGCCCAACGCCGTGGCCAGCGCCGCAGCGCGACCTTGCCGCGCACCGGTTTGCAAGAGCAGGATCATGTCCGGTCCCGGCAATAGCAGAACCACAGCCAGGGTCAGGATAAACAGCCAGAGACTTGCCACGTCGCGCCCTCTTTCGTTGGTGATTTGCACGCGCCAGTCTAGTGCGAGAGGGCAGGGCAGGTGCTTGCGTAGTCAGCTTCAAAATCCTGCGTGTTTGGCATAACCTGCTGGTTTTCCACCGTGTAACTATCGGGATCTGCCAAAGATGAAACTCGACGCCTATGACCGCAAGATTCTCGCCGCGCTGCAACGCAACGGCCGCTTGAGCAATGTCGAGCTGGCGGAGGAAATCGGCCTGTCGGCCTCGCCGTGCCTGCGGCGGGTGCGCATGCTGGAAGAGGCGGGAGTGATTCGTGGCTATCAGGCCAATCTGGATCGCGACGAAGTCGGACTGGGGCTGACGGTGTTTGTCGGCGTCAAAGTCGAGCGGCACAACGAAGAACGCGCCGAGGCTTTCTATGCCGCTGTCACTGCGTTACCCGAGGTGATCTCGGCCTTTCTGGTGTCCGGGGAGTCGGATTTCCTGTTGCAAGTGGTGGTGCCGGATCTGCGTGCGTATGACCGCTTTGTCAGTGGCCATCTGCTGAAACTGCCGGGAGTGAGCGATATTCGCAGCAACTTTGCCATTCATACGGTGAAGGCGCCGGGCGCGTTGCCGTTAGGGCATCTGCCGCTGTAGATCGGGTGGCGCCATTCGCGAGCAGGCTCGCTCCCACAGGGGTAACGCATTCCAAGTGGGAGCGAGCCTGCTCGCGAAGGAGCGCGCAAGGCTTGGAGATTTACATCTGCGTCGCCATCCCCTCGACATTCATCGCCGCCTGACGCAGCGCTTCCGAGCGCGTCGGGTGCGGATGGCAGGTCAGGGCAATATCCTCGGCCGATGCGCTGAATTCCATTGCCACGCAAAACTCGCCGATCATTTCGCTCACGCTCGGCCCGACCAGGTGCACGCCGAGCACTTCGTCCGTGCGTTCGTCGGCGAGAACTTTGGCAAAGCCTTCCGTTTCGTGATTGATCTTCGCCCGGCTGTTGGCGCTGAAGGGAAACTTGCCCACTTTGTAGGCACGGCCCTCGGCCTTGAGCTGTTCTTCGGTCTGGCCAACGCTGGCCAGTTCCGGTTGGGTGTAGATGACGTTGGGGATCAGCGCGTAATTGACCTCGCCGGCCTTGCCGTGGATCTGCTCGACGCAGGCCATGGCTTCGTCCTCAGCCTTGTGCGCGAGCATCGGCCCTGACGTGACGTCGCCGATGACCCAGACCCCGGCGGCTTCGGTGCGATGTTGCTTGTTCGCCAGCATGCCGCGTTGGTCGGTGCTCAGGCCAACGTTCTCCAGCCCCAAGCCTTGGGTGTACGGCCGGCGACCGATGGCCACCAGCACATAATCGGCTTCAATCAGCTCGGCAGCGCCGCCAGCGGCAGGCTCGACGCTGAGCTGCACGCCTGTAGCGGAGCTGGTGGCGCTGGTGACCTTCGAGCTCAATTTGAAGGCAATGCCCTGTTTGCTCAGCGCGCGCTGCAAGGTTTTGCCGGCCTCGCCATCGACGCCGGGGCAGATGCGATCAAGATATTCGACCACGGTGACCTGCGCGCCGAGTCGGCGCCATACCGAACCCAGCTCCAGGCCGATCACCCCGGCGCCTATCACCACCAGATGCTTGGGCACTTCGCTCAGCGACAGCGCGCCGGTGGAATCGAGGATGCGCTGGTTGTCGATCTCGACGCCGGGCAGGGGACTGGGCTCGGAGCCGGTGGCGATGATGATGTCCTTGGCGCTGAGCTCGGTCTTGTTGCCCTGAGCGTCGGTCACCGAGACTTTGCCCGGGCCGTCGATATGGCCCCAACCCTTGATCCAGTCGACTTTGTTCTTGCGAAACAGAAACTCGATGCCTTTGGTCAGGCCGGCGACGCTTTCGTCTTTCTGTTTCATCATTTGCGCCAGGTTCAGCGTCGGTTTGACTTCGATGCCGAGGTTGGCGAACTCGGTGCCCACCGCAGCGGCATAGAGCTCGGAGGCGTGCAACAAGGCTTTGGACGGCATGCAACCAACGTTCAGGCAGGTGCCGCCAAGGGTCGAACGCCCTTCGACACAAGCAGCCTTAAGGCCGAGCTGGCCGGCGCGGATCGCTGCGTTATACCCGCCGGGACCACCGCCCAGAATCACCACGTCATAGTTGCTCATGCGCTTGCTCCATATTGCTCGATGGGGGATAGCCAAGATTAGTCGCGATAAAAATTACGTGCGTAATATGAGCCTCGCCGAACATTTCGGTCAAGGCTTCAGGCAAGCGACAGCTGCTGCGTCTTTGAATAAGTGCAATTGTGTACGAATATTTCACAGTCTCCGTTATATCGTAACGCTATGAACGCAGGGCCTACATTTTCGGGGTGATATGCAAGTCGATCTTGAGTTGGACGCCACGCCAGTCACCGGGCTGCCGCGCTTTCAGCAGGCAGCCGCGCAGTCACGCAAATTGCGTCGGTTGGCGTATGGACTCGGCGCAGTGGCCGTGTCGGGCTGGGTGCTGGCGTTTTTCGTCGGTCTTTTTGCGCCGCAATCGCTGTGGTTGCCGATGCTGATCAATCAGAGCGCAGCTTTGCTGGTGCTGGTCGCCGGTCTGCAATCAGCCTGGTGCGTGACGCAATGGCGCGCACGGGTGATGCATCCGCCAGTGTCGCAAAAAGCAGTCGCTGAGGAGGGCGCCGCAGTTGATGGCTGGTACGAAAGGCTTCTGGAGCGCTTGAGCCAGCGCAGCCGCCATCTGCTCGGGCAGATCGGCGCGCCGACGTTATGGCTCGGCGGCTGGGCGTTGCTGGTGATACTCAGTATTGAGCAGGTGTGGAATCTCACTTTACCTGCGGCGGCGTTGGGTATTTCGGCGAGCATCGGTGCCGCCCTGGCGCTGTTGCTGGCGTTTGTCTTGCTGGTGCTGGAGCGGCAGCTGGCCCAGGAGCCGCCGGCGCAATGGCCTGAAGCGGCGACACTGGCGCAACTGACCCGGGTGGCGATCATCACCCTTCTGATCGGCGCATTGTGCCTGTTGTTTGCCAGTGAGCACGCGGTCTGGCCGGTTCGCGTGGCGGTGCTCAGCGCCATCCTGCCGATGCTGGTTGCCATCGAACTGTTGTTGCGCGCGCTGCTGTCAGTCTTCAGCCCGCGCCGCGAGCAACTGGAACCGACCCTGCTGGCGCGCAATTTTATCGCCGATATGCTGCGCTGGCCGCCGCAGCCGTTGCTCGCGTTGCAGGATGAAATGCACAACCGCTTTGGTATCGATCTGCGCCAGATCTGGGCCTTCAGTTACATGCGCCGGGCCCTGTTGCCAGTGATGGCAGTGGTCGCACTGGTGGGTTGGCTGCTGACCGGCTTACATGAAATCCCTCTGCAAGGTCGCGGCATCTATGAGCGCTTCGGTAAACCGGAACAGGTGTTCGGCCCAGGTTTGCACGCCGGATTGCCTTGGCCGTTGGGGCGTGTGCTGAGCGCCGAAAACGGCGTCGTCCACGAACTGGCAACCAGCGTCGGCGACAAGCCGTTGGCCGTGCAGTCCGCTTCCGCTGAAGGCCCGGCACCGCTGACCGCCAACCGTTTGTGGGACGCCAGCCACGTCAACGACAAATCCCAGGTCATCGCCAGCAGCCGAGGCGCGCAACAGGGCCTGCAGATCGTCAACATGGACGTGCGCTTTGTTTATCGCATCGGTCTGAACGACGAAGCGGCGCTCGCCGCGACCTATAACAGCGCCAACGTACCGACACTGATTCGCAGCACTGCCAGCCGCATCCTGGTTCACGATTTTGCCTCGCGCACCCTCGACGGTTTGCTCGGCGACGACAGGGCAGGGCTGGCCGAGGAAATCGGTCGCGCGGTGCAAAGCGATCTGAACAGACTGAACAGTGGTGTGGAAATCCTCGCCACCGTTGTCGAAGCGATTCATCCACCGGCCGGCGCGGCGAATGCCTATCACAGTGTCCAAGCGGCGCAGATTGGCGCGCAGGCGTTGATCGCTCGCGAACGCGGGGCGGCTGCGCAGGCCAGCAACGAAGCGCAGTTGCAGGCGAGCACGGCGGGCGACCAGGCAACGGCAAACGCCCGGGAGATCAATGCCGCCGCGCAAACCGCCGACCTGAAATTCAGTGCCGAACAGAAAGCCTTCGCCAGTGCCGGTCAGGCCTTCGTGCTGGAGCGGTACTTCGATCAGCTCCATCAGGGCTTGAGTAAGGCCAGGTTGCTGGTACTCGACCATCGACTCGGCGGCAGCGCAAATGCGCCAACCATCGATCTGCGTACTTTCACACTGCCGACTGATCCGTCGTCCGCACGTACCACCGCGCAACCAGGAGCCACCCATTGAGCCAGTCGCCTGTTCATGACGTTCACGACCACAGCGGCCATCACCATCATCATGGTCATCATCACCATCATGGCGATTCGCAAGTGTCCGGACCATTTCCTTGGCGACGTATGAGCTGGGCTGCGTTGCTGGTGGCGTTTGCCATTGCCGCCGCGAGTCTGGTGCAAGTGCGCTCCGGCGAAGCCACAGTCATCGCCCGTTTCGGAAATCCGTCGCGGGTCTTGCTCGATCCCGGTCTGAGCTGGCGCTGGCCGGCGCCGTTCGAAGCGGCGATCCCGGTGGACTTGCGTCTGCGCACAACCTCCAGTGGTTTGCAGGACGTCGGCACTCGGGACGGTTTGCGCATCATCGTTCAAGCGTATGTGGCGTGGCAGGTGCAGGGTGATCCTGAACACGTACAGCGTTTCATGCGTGCCGTGCAGAATCAGCCGGATGAAGCGGCCCGGCAGATTCGCACCTTTGTCGGATCAGCCCTGGAGACCACGGCCAGCAGTTTTGACTTGGCCAATCTGGTCAACACCGATGCGAAACAAGTGCGCATCGCCGATTTTGAAGCGCAGTTGCGTCAGCAGATCGATCAACAGTTGCTTGCCACTTATGGTGTGCGCGTGCTGCAGGTCGGTATCGAGCGGCTGACTTTGCCGTCGGTCACGCTTAGCGCCACGGTCGATCGCATGCGCGCCGAGCGTGAAACCATTGCCACCGAACGTACTGCAATCGGCAAGCGCGAAGCGGCGCAGATCCGTTCTGCCGCCGAGCGTGATGCGCGAATCGTCCAGGCTGACGCAACGGTGAAGGCCGCCGACATCGAAGCGCAGTCCCGGGTCGAGGCTGCGCAAATTTACGGTCGCGCCTACGCCAGCTCGCCGCAGCTGTACAACTTGCTGCGCTCGCTCGATACCCTCGGCACCATCGTCACGCCGGACACCAAACTGATTTTGCGCACCGATGCCGCGCCGTTCCGCGTGCTGGTCGATGGCCCGCCGACTCTCGGCAGCAAATCCGGATCGCAACCATGAATGAACAAGTTCCACGTGGAACACATGCGTTGAACAGTCCGTGGATCCAGGCGGGGCGTCTGGCGTTTATCGCCCTTTACGCGGTCACCGTGTTGGCCGCCTTGGCTTGGGCGTTCTCGAATGTGCGCCAGATCGATCCGCAGAACCGCGCTGTGGTGTTGCACTTTGGCGCGCCGGATCGCGTTCAGAGCGCCGGGTTGTTATGGGCGTGGCCGCAACCCTTTGAGCAGGTGGTTCTGTTGCCGGCGCCGGACAGGGTGATCGAGCGTCGAGTGGAAAATCTGTTGCGCAGTGACGAGGCGCTGAAGGCTGACCGGGTGGCGTCCTTCGCCACGCCGTTGAGCGACGCACTCGCCGGCTCTGGTTATTTATTGACCGGTGACGCCGGTATGGTGCAACTGGACGTGCGAGTGTTTTACCAAGTCTCCGATCCCTATGCGTTCGTGTTGCAGGGCGAGCATGTGCTGCCAGCGCTCGACCGGGTGGTGACACGCAGTGCGGTGGCGCTGTCCGCCGCGCGGGATCTCGACACCATTCTGGTCGCTCGCCCGGAATTGATCGGCGCCGACAATCAGGCGGCCGAGCGTCGTGAGCGATTGCGCGGCGATCTGGTGCAAGGCATCAACGCGCGTCTCGCTGAACTGAAGGCGAGCGGGCAGGGCATCGGTATCGAGGTGTCGCGGGTCGATGTGCAATCGAGTCTGCCGGAGCCAGCGGTCAGTGCCTTCAATGCGGTTCTGACCGCCAGTCAGCAGGCTGACAAAGCAGTGGCTAACGCGCGCACCGATGCCGAGAAACTTACCCAGTCCGCCAACGAACAGGCAGACCGCACGCTCCAGGTGGCTCGCGCGCAGGCAGGCGAGCGTGTTGCAAAAGCCTCGACCGATACCGCAACCGTCTCGAGTCTGGCCTCGTCTGCCGACCCGCAAATGCTCCTGCGTCTGTATCGCGCGCGCATGCCTAAGATCCTCGGGCAGGCCGGCTCGGTCACCACCGTCAACCCGAGAGACGATTCCCGGTTGATCATTCAAGGAGCCAGTCAATGACGGCGACTACCGTTGCTCCGAGTCTGTTGTCCTCGGCCGAACAAAGGCGCGCCGCGCGGCAATTGACTCTGGCGATGCTCGCGCTCGGGCTGCTGGGTCTGGGGTTGATCTGGCGCTGGTTGCTCCCGGAGCAAATCGGTGTCAGCCAATTGCTGCTCGGTTTCGCCTCGTTGCTGGTGGCGGTTCCGGTGATGCGTTCGGCGTGGTACAGCCTGCGCTACCCAAGCCTGCACGGCATCACCGATCAGTTGATCGCGCTGGCCATGCTGGGTGCCTGGGCGACCGGTGATCTGCTCACCGCTGCGTTGTTGCCGATCATCATGATCTTCGGCCACGTGCTGGAAGAGCGCAGCGTCATCGGTTCTCAGGAAGCGATTAACGCGCTCGGCCAGTTGACCCGCAGCCACGCGCGCAAGCTGCAAGCGGACGGGTCGATCCTTGAAGTGGACAACGGCACGCTCAGCGCCGGCGATATTGTCGAGGTGCGGGCCGGCGATCGGGTGCCGGCGGATGGTCGGGTGTTATCCGGCCAGGCGAGTCTCGATACTGCGTCGATTACCGGTGAGTCGGTGCCGGTGGAGGCTGTCTGCGGCATGCTGGTATTCGGTGGCGCGATCAACCTCGATGGATTGCTGCGCATCGAAGTCACCCGCACCGGCGAGGAATCTACCTTGGGCAAGGTCATTGCCCTGATGCAAAACGCCGAACGCTCGAAACCGCCGATCACCCGATTGCTTGAACGTTACGCCGGTAGTTACATGGTGCTGGTCTTGCTGCTGGCGGCGGTGACCTGGTTCGTCACCAACGATGCGCAAGCAATGCTCGCGGTGTTGGTGGCGGCGTGTCCATGTGCGCTGGTGCTGTCGGCCCCGGCCACAGCGATTGCCGGTGTCGCCGTCGCCGCGCGTCACGGGATTCTGATTCGCAGCTCGGCGTTTCTCGAAGAACTCGCCGATCTGACTTCGCTGGTGGTCGACAAGACCGGCACGCTGACTTACGGCACCTTGCGTTTACAGTCGATCGACAGCCTCAGCGCGGAAACCGAAGACGTGCAGGCGCTGGCCGCCAGTCTTGGCGCGGCGAGCAGTCATCCGGTCAGTCGGGCGCTCTCGGGGCTGGTCAATCAGGACGCCTATTGGCCGTTATCAGATATCCATGAGCGCCAGGGCCTTGGTGTCGTCGCGGTGACAGAGAAGGGCAAGGCGGCGCTCGGTCGGCCAGAGTTGTTCGCGCAACTGGGCGTCATCACGACTGCAGTTCCTGAACACGACGGCCCGATCGCCGGGTTGGCCCTGAACGGTGAATTTCGCGCCTGGCTGTTGCTCGCCGACAGCGTCAAACCCGAAGCACGCTTTGCCCTGAGCGAGCTGCGCGAACTGGGTCTGGGACGACAACTGCTGCTGACCGGTGATCGTCACAGTGTGGCCCGAACCCTGGCGCAGGAAGTCGGACTGAACGAAGTCCACGCGCAAGCGCTACCCGAAGACAAACTCAATCGAGTGCTCCAGGAAATCGATCGCGGCTTTCGCCCGATGGTGGTGGGCGACGGCATCAACGATTCCCTGGCGCTCAAGGCCGGCGTGGTCGGTGTGGCGATGGGCGCCGGGGGTGCCGACATTGCCTTGGCGTCAGCAGACATCGTCTTGATCGGCAGTGACTTGCGTCGCCTCGGTACCTGCGTGCGCCTGAGTCGTCAGTGCCGGCGCACTTTGCAGGTCAATGTGGTGATCGGTCTCGGCTGGACCCTGGCCATTGTGGTCTTCGCGGCTTTCGGCTGGCTCGGCGCCGCCGGTGCGATGATCGCGGCGTTGCTGCACAACCTCAGCACTCTGCTGGTGTTGGGTAACGCCGGGCGTTTACTGCGCTTTCAAGAGCCGTTGCTCAAGCTCGGTGCTGAGGAAAAATGAAAGAAAATTCATGAACCGCGGGCTGAACAGGCAGTCATCTATCGTAAGGCGCGTGTTATCTGCGGTCCAGCCGATGCGCCGGTGGCGATAGTCCAGGCCAATCGAATCGATAGCCTGCTATTTTTCAAGGTTGGTCTACCCTCAGATCAGACGTCTGAAACAAGGGGGGATTTTCCATGCTCGCGCAACTTCCACCGGCCTTACAGAATTTGCAGCTCCCACTGCGCCTGCGACTCTGGGACGGCCACGAGTTCAATCTGGGCCCGGCGCCCAGCGTAACCATCGTGGTCAAGGACCCGCAGATGGTCACTCAGTTTACCCACCCGAGCCTGGACGCATTGGGTGCGGCATTCGTCGAGGGCAAGCTGGAGCTGGAGGGCTCGATCAGCGAGGTCATTCGCGTCTGCGACGAACTGAGCAGTGCGCTGCTCGACGAAGACGAAGGCAGTCAGCCGGTTCGTGCACATCACGACAAGGACACCGACGCCAAAGCCATTTCCTACCATTACGACCTGTCCAATGCGTTCTACCAGCTCTGGCTGGACAGCGACATGGCGTATTCCTGTGCGTACTTCGAAACTGGCAGCGAAACCCTCGAACAGGCGCAGCAAGCCAAATTCCGCCATCTGTGTCGCAAGCTGCGCTTGCAGCCCGGCGAGTATCTGCTGGATGTCGGCTGTGGTTGGGGCGGCCTGGCGCGGTATGCGGCGCGAGAGTTCGGCGTGAAAGTGTTCGGTATTACCTTGAGCAAGGAACAATTGGCGCTGGCGCAGGAGCGGGTCAAAGCCGAAGGGCTGGACGATCAGGTCGAATTGCAGTTGCTCGACTATCGCGATCTACCGCAGGACGGCCGTTTCGACAAAGTCGTCAGCGTCGGGATGTTCGAACACGTTGGCCACGCCAATCTCGCCGAGTACTGCAAAACGTTGTTCGGTGCGGTGAAGGAGGGTGGGCTGGTGATGAACCACGGCATCACCGCCAAGCACACCGATGGCCGCCCGGTTGGGCGCGGTGCAGGAGATTTCATCGAGAAGTACGTATTCCCCAACGGTGAGTTGCCGCATCTGGCGATGATCTCCGCCCAGATCAGTGAAGCGGGTCTGGAGATCGTTGATGTCGAAAGTCTGCGCCTGCATTACGCACGCACGCTCGATCACTGGAGCGAGCGGCTGGAAGACAACCTCGAAGCCGCCGCGAAACTGGTCCCGGAGCAAGCCCTGCGGATCTGGCGCCTGTACCTGGCCGGTTGCGCATATGCGTTCGCCCGTGGCTGGATCAATCTGCATCAGATCCTCGCCGTCAAAGCGCACCCGGATGGCAGCCACGAATTGCCCTGGACCCGGGACGACATCTACCACCCGTAATACACCGCGCTTTCAGAGTATCGGCGAAATGAGCCGGGCGATCCGCATGCCGACCTGTTGCAGGCGGTGGATCTCCCGGCTTTCTTCTTTGGCCACTTCGTCGGCCTGCGCGAAGTCGTCGTTGAGCATGTGCTCCACGGCAGCGGCGAATTCAGCGTCGACGGTGAGCAGCATCACTTCGAAATTCAAACGGAACGAACGATTGTCCAGATTGGCGCTGCCAATGGCGCTGATCTCGTTGTCGACCAACACCACTTTCTGATGCAGGAAACCGGGTCGATAGCGGAACACCCGAACGCCGGCACGCACCGCTTCAAACGCATACAGGCTGGACGCGGCGTAGACGATGCGGTGATCGGGCCGCGACGGCAGCAGCAGTCGCACATCGACGCCGCGTAATACTGCCAGCCTCAGTGCAGAGAAAACGGCTTCGTCTGGCACGAAATAGGGACTGGTAATCCACACCCTTTGCGTCGCCGCGTGGATGGCTTCGACGAAAAACAGTGAGCAGGTTTCGTAGGCATCGGCCGGGCCGCTGGCGAGCAATTGGCAGAGCACGCCGTCCGCGGGGTACTCATCCGGCAGAATCAACGGCGGCAAAGTGCGTGCGGCCCAGAACCAGTCTTCGGCAAACGATTCCTGCATGCACGCGACCACCGGGCCACGTACTTTGACATGGGTATCGCGCCACGGCGCCAGCGGCGGTTTCTCTCCCATGTATTCATCGCCGACGTTGTGGCCGCCGACAAAGCCGACCACGCCATCGACCACGACGATTTTGCGATGGTTACGGAAGTTGACTTGAAAGCGGTTCAGCCAGCCGCTGCGCGTGGCAAAGGCTTTGACTTCGACACCGCCATCGCGCAGTGCCTGGACGTAATGATGGGGCAGGGCGTGGCTGCCAATGCGGTCGTAGAGCAAGTGGATGGACACGCCTTCGGCAGCCTTCTTGAGCAGCAAATCACGCAAGCGTTGACCGAGTCGGTCTTCGTGAATGATGAAGAACTGGATAAGCACCGCTTCTTTTGCTTGTTCGATCGCCTGAAAAATCGCCTCGAAGGTCGCCGCGCCGTTCACCAGCAGTTGCACTTCGTTATTCGCCAGACACGGCATGCGCCCCAGTTTGGGCATCGCGCGCAGTGACGCGTAGGCACTCGATGCGCGAGCGGCCAGGGCTTCTTCTACCCACGGGCGCCAGTTCAGTTCAGAGATGGCCAGGCGCATTTGTTCATTGGCCTGGCGGCGGGCCTTGATGTAGCCATCGAAGGTGCTGCGACCAAAGACCAGATAAGGAATAAGCGTGAGGTAGGGAATGAAGATCAGCGACAATGCCCAGGCGATCGAGCCTTGCGCGGTGCGTACGGTGAGCACTGCATGGATCGCAGCGATCGAACCGAGTGTGTGCAGCAGGGCAATCAGGTAACCGAAAATGTGCGGTCCGAAAAAATCCATGGGGCAGCCTTGCTCCGCGATATGCAATGCTTAACAGACCATGTTCTGCTGCGAATGTCTCTATTTAATCGGTGCATGAACCGACGCAACCGGCCGGCGTCTAACGGCCACAACTGATCAGGAGTTTCTCGATGAACGTTCGTCTGCTGGGTTTGGCGCTGGGCCTGGGTTTGGCATTGCCGGTGGTTGCGCAGGCGCAAATGCTGCAGCCGGGGTTGTGGGAGATGACGTCGAGCAATCTGAAGGTCGATGACCAGGCCATGGATGTGCAATCGATCCTTGGCCAGATTCAGGGCCAGATCACCCCGCAGCAGCGCGCGGCGCTGGAAAAGAACGGCATCAATATCGGCGGTAAAGGCATCCGCGCCTGCCTGACGCCACAGCAAGTGGCGACCAACGACATCCCGCTGGCCGATCCGCAATCGGGCTGCAAGCAGCAGATCACCGAGCGCACCGGCAACCAATGGAAATTCCGCTTCAGTTGCCCGAAGGCCCAGGGCACCGGCGTAGCGACATTCCTCAGTGACCGCGAATTCACCACCGTCGCCAATGGCACCTTCAACGCTATCGGCATCAATCAGAAGGGCAGCCTGGAAACCCGTGCGGTGTGGCTGGGTCAGGATTGCGGCACGGTAAAACCCCGCGCTTGAAACCTTCGCAGCGCTCCCACAGTTGAAACCGTTTCACTGTGGGAGCGAGCCTCCTCGCGAATCGCCAGAACACCACGCAACTCATGGCTGGCTCAACGCCTTGTACAGCGTATTGAGGTTGTATTCGAACAGTCCGGTAAAGGTGCTCGCCGGTCCACTCGCCGCCAGTGCATCCGAATACAGCGTGCCGCCGATGTGCGCACCGCTTTCATCCGCGATCTGCTTGAGCAGGCGCGCGTCCTTGATATTTTCCATGAACACCGCTTTCACCTTGGCTTGGCGAATCTGCGTGATCAGCGCAGCGACTTCGGCGGCGGACGGTTCGCGTTCGGTGGACAAACCCTGTGGCGCGATAAAGTCGATGCCATAGGCCTGACCGAGGTAGCCGAACGCATCGTGGCTGGTAACGATCTTGCGGTTGCCTGGCGGCAGCGCACCGAGTTTGCTTTTGGCTTCGGCGAGCAGGGCGTAGATCTGTTTCAGATAGGTCTGGCTGTTGCGCTCGTAGTCAGCCTTGTTGGCCGGGTCGGCGGCGATCAGTGCCTTGGTGATGTTGGCGACGTACAACTCGGCGTTCGCCAGATTGTGCCAGGCGTGGGGATCCGCAACGGTTTCGCCGTCTTCATCGAGTGAACGTGGAATCACCCCGCGGCTGGCACTGATCACCGTGGCCTTGCTGTCAGTGCTGGTGACCAGACGATCCAGCCAAGGCTCGAAACCGAGGCCGTTCTTGATGATCACGTTGGCTTTGAGCAAGGCCTTGGCATCCTCCGGGGTCGGCTCGTAGGTGTGCGCATCGGCGTCCGGGCCAACCATGTTGGTGATTTGCACGTGCTCGCCGCCGACCTGATGAACCATGTCGGCAAGGATGCTGAAGCTGGTGACCACCGGCAGTTTTTCGGCGGCCGACAACGACATCGAGAGCATCAGGCTGAACAGCACGAGTAGAACGCGCATCGGGAAACACCTCATTGGGATGTGAGCAAAGGCGGGCGGCGCAGCAACCCGTGGACCGGTCCGAACACCACCGAGATCAGATAGCCGGCCCCGGCGACCAACACGATGGCCGGGCCGCTGGGCAGCGAGTAGTAGAACGACAGCAGCAAGCCGAGCCACACCGACAGGCAACCCATGATGGCGGCGACAGCAATCAGTACCGGTAGGCGGCGGCTCCAGAATCTGGAGGCAGTCGCAGGAAGCATCATCAGCCCAACCACCATCAGTGCGCCGATGGCTTGAAAGCCGATCACCAGATTCAGCACGACGAGGGTAAGAAACACGCCGTGGGCCAGAGGTCCGAGACGGCTGACCGTGCGCAAAAAAAGCGGGTCTAGTGTGTCCAGCAGCAGTGGTTTGTAGATCGCGGCCATGGCTACGAGGCTGAACGCCGAGACCCAAAACATGCCGGTCAGCGTCGGCCCGTCCACAGCCAGCGCAGAGCCGAACAGCAAATGCAAAAGGTCGAGACGTTTGCCGGCCATGCCGAGAATCAGCACGCCGCTGGCCAGTGAGATCGGATAGATCGCAGCGAGGCTGGCATCCTCTCGCAGACCCGTACGCCGGGTGATCCAGGCCGCAAGTCCGGCCATGCTCAGACCGGCGCCGAGGCCACCGAGAGTAAGGGCAGGGAGACTCAAACCGGCGAACCAGAATCCCAATGCGGCACCGGGGAGAATGCCGTGGGCCACCGCGTCACCGATCAGACTCATCCGCCTGAGAATCAGAAATACCCCCAAGGGCGCCGTGCTGCATGCCAGCACCAAGCCGCCGAGCAAGGCGCGGCGCATGAACACGAATTCGCTGAAGGGCTGCCAGAAATGGCTGACGGTGGCGAGCATCAGGCTACCCGCATGGAGGGTGTCGGCTGGATCAATTCTCGGCTGGTTCCGTACACGCAGTGGCCGTTTCTGATCAGCAGCGTATGCGGAATATGTTGTCGCACTGCGACCAGGTCATGGCAAACCACAACCAGTGTTCGGCCCTCGGCATGCCAGTGGTGAATGTGCTGCCAGAGCAATTGCTGGCCGAGTTCATCGAGTGCGGCGTGAGGTTCATCCAGCAACAGCACCGGGGCATCAGCGAGACTCAGTCGCGCGAGCAGGGCACGTTGTAACTCACCGCCGGACAGGGCCATCAAAGGACGCTGTTCGAGTCCACTCAAATGCCAGTCTTCCAGCGCGTTTTTCAGTCGCTGCGTGCGCAGTTGTGTCGACAGCCGCCGGCCCCAGAAACCTGCTGCGATGAGCTCTTCGAGGCTGATCGGGAACTGTCGATCCAAGTGTTGCTGTTGCGGCAGAAAGGAAATACCGCTTTGCCGTGGAACAGCCATTTCCACCTTGCCAGCCAAGGGCTTTTGCAATCCGGCGATGACTTTCAACAGACTGCTTTTGCCGCAGCCGTTGGCGCCGATGATGGCGGTCAGGCTGGCGCTTTCGAGTTCAAGGCTCAGTGGGGTCGTCAGTGGTTGGCCGGGAGCGCCCCAGACCAGCAATTGGCAGCGGATCATTGTTGCTCCCGATGCCAACTGCTCTCGGCAACGGCGTCGTGGGCGTGCAGGCTTTCGGCGTGGATCACCCGGATATGGAATCGGTTGATGCCCGGCGTGCGTTGCAGTGCCAGGTTGAGGCGGCGCGCGGCGTCTTCGCAGAACATCAGGTTTTGCCCGTTGGCGAGAGCGAAGGCCTGCTCGTCCGGGCGCTTTACTGCGGTCTGAACGGCGGTGCCAAGGGCGGCTTCGGCGTCATTGATGATCGCGGTCAGCGGTAACTCATCGATGAATTCGTCGAGATGCACGTGCAGTTGCGCATAGCTGCGTTGGCTGTGCGGGGTCGCTACGATTCCTCTGGGTGAGCCGAGCCATGCCAACACCCCAGCGTGCTGCAGAGACTTGTTGGCGAAATCATCGACAAATTGCTGCTGGATCAATTGCCTTGCCAAGGCTGCGGAGCACGGGCATGTCGAGGAATAGGGCACTTCGATTTTTAGTTCCACGTGGAACATTTGTTGTTTCAGGCTTGCTGAAATGGTTGTCGGATAGGATTTCCAACCCGCCAAGGGGCTGATAAGCGCGGGTCGCTTAAGCAGCAAGTCGGTGTGGATGTTCAGATAGGCGCGCGCGGATAAGCCTTGGTGACTCACCAAAAATCGTGCGAGCACTTGACGCAGCAAAGCTGAGGAAAGGTTCTCCTCTTCGAGCGCTTCCAGTGCCAGATACAGCCGCGACATGTGTATTCCGCGCGAATTTCCATCATCGAGACTCACGCCAGCGTCTACTTTGGCACTGAGGCGTTGGCCGTCGAGCAAAACGGGTAGGGCAATCCCGCACATTCCGACCCAATCGAGTGGCAATGCCTGGCGTGCAGATTGGTTGGCGATATCCGGTAGCGTAAAAGCGTTCATGGTTGAGACCGTCGTGTTGATCTCTTTTTACGTTACATTATAACAATCCATTCAGCGATGCTTTTTTCATGAAAAGGTTTTCATTAGCAGCCCGTCATCCGGCTGCAAGTGAACCTTGCGCTGCTCCCTCCCGAGCTGGAAAAACGGTTGATGGTCGTCCAGCCGACACGACGGGTATAGCCAACCCAAGCCTCGCCATCGGAGGCGACGCCGGTAAAAAAGGTCAATTGGCCGAACCGGCTATTGGTTTGCGCCCAATAGCGATTTCCATCCTTCTCGAAACCCCTCAGATACAGCGTGGTGCCGACCGTATTGACGCTATAGGCGTTGCCTTCGGCGTCCACGCAAGCCAGCAGGTTAGGGCTACGTGTGCAGTGCGCCAGACCGGGAACTTGCGCTTCGATCTGGCCGGCGAGCGCCATGCCGAAGCTCAAAAGCAGATATTTCAGCGGATTTTTCATTGCGCTTTTCCAGGTTCTTTGACGCGACGAATCGCGAATTCTTCCGCGATGGGCTAGTACGGCTGACTTGTTATACTATAACATTAATTGCGAACTAGTCTGATCTGCCGATAACAACCGTTTGCCTTCATCAACCCCAGTGCAGGTAGCGCAATACGCCAAGCGCGATCAAAAAAGCGCAAGTCGGCCGCGATTTATGAGGATTATCCAATGTCAGCCAAATTGCCCGTTACCGTACTTTCAGGATTTCTCGGCGCCGGAAAAAGTACGCTTTTGAATTACGTACTACGTAACCGCGAAGGTCTGCGCGTTGCGGTAATCGTCAACGATATGAGCGAAATCAATATTGATGGTAGCGAAGTCCAGCGTGATGTCATCTTGAACCGCGCAGAAGAAAAACTCGTTGAAATGAGCAACGGCTGTATCTGTTGTACGTTACGTGAAGACCTGCTTGAAGAGGTCAGCAAGCTCGCAAGGGAGGGACGTTTCGATTACCTGCTGATCGAATCCACCGGCATCTCCGAGCCTCTTCCCATCGCCGAAACCTTCACCTTCCGGGATGAGCAAGGGCAAAGTCTCGCCGACATCGCTCGTCTGGATACCATGGTCACAGTCGTCGACGGTGTGAATTTCCTGCTCGATTACCAGGCCGCCGAAAGTCTGGCCTCTCGCGGCGAAACGCTCGGTGAAGAAGACGAGCGTTCCATCACCGATCTGTTGATCGAGCAGATCGAATTCGCCGACGTCCTGTTGATCAGCAAAATCGACCTGATCAGCCAGCATGAGCGCGAAGAACTCACCGCTATCCTCAAGCGCCTCAATGCCCAGGCTGAAATCATCCCAATGGTGATGGGCGAGGTGCCGCTGGAGGAAATCCTCAACACTGGTCGTTTCGATTTCGACAAAGCCGCGCAAGCGCCCGGCTGGCTCAAGGAATTGCGCGGCGCACACATTCCGGAGACCGACGAGTACGGCATCGCCTCGACGGCCTACCGCGCCCGCCGGCCATTTCACCCGCAACGCTTCTTCAGCTTCATTGATCGGCCTTGGCTGAACGGCAAGCTGCTGCGCTCCAAAGGCTTCTTCTGGTTGGCCAGCAAACCCACCGATGCCGGCAGCTGGTCGCAGGCCGGCGGCTTGATGCGCCATGGATTTGCCGGTCGCTGGTGGCGTTTCGTGGCAAAGAATCAATGGCCTGAGGATCAGGAAAGCGTCCAGGCGATCATGGGAAACTGGACTCCGAGCGTAGGAGATTGCCGCCAGGAACTGGTTTTCATCGGTCAGAACATCGATTTCCTACAACTCACAGCCGAGCTGGATGCTTGCCTGCTGACCGATGAAGAAATGGCAATGGGTGTCGAAGGCTGGCGCTTGCTGCCTGATCCCTTCGGCCCTTGGCACGAAGAGGCCGCCTGATGCTCGCACTCAAAGATCAGCAGCAGCTTACCCGCCATCAGCACCAGGGCCTGACCCCGCAAACGCTGACGCGAATCCTTGAGGACGGAACCAATCTCGCCGTCTGGCAACGCCAGCTGCCTTTGCACATCGCCGATTTCGCACAATTAGTGCTGTCGCTCAACGAGCCCTTGGCCGAGTCGCTCTGCCTGGAGTTACCTGACGAAGACGCCGAACCGGATCTCGGCGGGCTGGCTTCAGGGCTGCGTGATCTGCAAGGTTTCGAAGGTTTCATTAGCGACCTGAAATGGCTGATCAGTGCCTTCGCCTGCCTGCTCGGCGCGCGGCGTATCGGCTTGCGTCTGCGCGTGCTGGATAAACCCATGTGCCCGCGCTTCCACGTCGATCACGTGCCGGTGCGCCTGATTACGACCTATGCCGGAGTCGGTAGCCAATGGCTGGAAGAGGGCGCGATGGATCGCACGCAACTTGGCCAGGCCAATGCCGAACCGCTAGATTCAGGGTCGATTCGCCAGCTCAACAGTGGCGACGTCGCGCTGCTCAAAGGCGAAAAGTGGCATGGAAACGAAGGCTTCGGCCTGATCCATCGTTCGCCGCAACCGGCACCCGGTGAGCGCCGCTTGCTACTGACCCTCGACTGGCTCGGCTGACAGTCAGGGCTTGCGCCAGACGCCCTGGCTCTGCCCTTCGCAATACGGCTTGAGATATGCCGCATCAGTGGCCACGCCGTAATAGTGGATATCCTGGCGATAAGGCATATTGGCGACTTGCGCGTTGCTGCACACGCCGAAAGCCCCGCTCGGGCACTGATCGACGTATTTGACCTCGACCTTCTGTCCGGCCAGCGTCGGTTGGCAGAAGCCGTCATTGAACAATTTCTGCGGAATCGTTCTGTTCTGCTGACAGACTTTGACGTCGAGCCGTTCGCCCTGTGTGTGCACCACGCAGGCCTGGGCCCACGCCTCACTCGACAGCAGCGCCAACAGCAACGACCATCCCAACCAGCGCATCATCAGTCTCCTCAATAACTGTCCGCAGAAAAGTGCCCGCCATGTTGCAGAACATTCCGACCCACGTCATCGCCGGCCCGTTGGGCGCCGGCAAGACCAGCCTGATTCGCCACTTGCTGGCGCAACGGCCGGCCGATGAACGCTGGGCGGTCCTGATCAACGAGTTCGGCCAGATCGGTCTGGACGCCGCGTTGCTCACTCGCGACGACGATGGTATCGCACTGGGCGAGGTGGCCGGTGGCTGCCTGTGTTGCGTCAATGGCGCGCCATTCCAGATCGGCCTCGGCCGCCTGCTGCGCAAGGCCAGACCGGATCGACTGTTTATCGAGCCATCCGGGCTCGGCCATCCGGCGCAGTTACTCAAGCAATTGAACGAGGCGCCGTGGCTGGGCGTGCTGGCGATGCAGCCGTGTGTTCTGGTTCTGGACGCTCAGGCACTGCAAGCAGGCAAAGCCTTGCCGGACGCTCAGCAGCAAGCGTTGGCCAGCGCGGGGTTGCTGCTGCTGAACAAGGCGGAAAATGTTGATGCAACGGCTCGGGAGAACATTGCCAGCCAGTTGCCACCGGTCAGGATGATCTGGACGCAGCAAGCCCGGTTGCCTCTGAATCAGCTGCCGGGGATGACAGAAAAAGCAACCGAAGGCGAGGGCAATCTGCCGCTGCCCACGGGATTGGCGCAGCTGCCGGCCGTCTGGAGCGACCCGAGCGTGCCGATTTGCCTGAGCCAGGCGCAGGAGGATGGCTGGAGCATCGGGTGGCGCTGGCATCCTGGACAGATATTTGACCAAGGACGCATCGCTGATTGGCTGGCCGCTCTCGAGTGGAAGCGGGCCAAACTGGTCATCCACGGCAGGGATGGCTGGGTTTCAGTCAATGCGCTGGAAAATGCAGATCTGATTTGGCAGGCAAGTGAATGGCGGAGAGATTCGCGGATCGAGTTGATTTTCAGTGATATTGCAGAAGTTGAAGCGCTTCAGGAGGGGTTGGCCGCTTGCCGGAAGCTTTAAAAGCAAAGGATCGCAGCCTTCGGCAGCTCCTACGGGACGCGCATAGAGCCTGTGATTTTAGGGCTCTCAGGGTTTCCACTTGGTATGTTCCTGCCGCCACTGGCTCAGCTCGATGACTTCCGCGCGAGGCTTGTGCACTTCGACCACCGGCGGCGTATCGTCGAACGGCGCCGGGTAGGGTGCCAGCTCAATCTGCGCACTGTGCGCGCCGAATTGGGTCACGGTGCCGTTGTGGCGGCTCTCGCCAGTCACGGTGAATTCGAAGTTGTACACCCGCGCCAGTCGGCGGCGCCCGTTGGCATCCTTGATCAAACCGATCTTTTTCAGCGCGACGTTACCGTCCAGCAATTCGACGCCGACATTAGTGCAATGCTGTTTGACCCGTTCCAGCGCACGCTCGCGCAAGCCGTGGTTGTGCCATAGCCAGGCACCAGCGGCGGCGAACAGCATCAGCACGAAGATGTTTTCCAGGGTCAGCATCTACATCGAACTCCAAAAGATGGCGTCAGCTTAACTGTCTCGCCGGTCTGTCGTACAGGCTGTGTTTCGTCGCATACTGCGCGGCTTGAATTTCATCGTTTTACGGAATGACCCGAATGAAACGTACGCCTCATCTGCTCGCCATCCAGTCCCACGTGGTGTTTGGCCACGCCGGCAACAGTGCTGCGGTTTTTCCGATGCAGCGCGTCGGGGTCAATGTCTGGCCGCTCAACACCGTGCAGTTTTCCAATCACACCCAGTATGGTCAGTGGGCCGGTGAAGTGCTGGCGCCGCAACAGATTCCCGAACTGATCGAAGGCATCGCCGCGATTGGCGAGCTGGGCAACTGCGACGCGGTGCTGTCCGGCTATCTCGGCAGTGCCGCGCAGGGCCGGGCGATTCTCAGCGGTGTGGCGCGGATCAAAGCGGTCAATCCGAAGATGCTGTACCTGTGTGATCCGGTCATGGGCCATCCCGAGAAGGGCTGCAGCGTGCCCACCGAGGTCAGCGATTTCCTGCTCGATGAGGCCGCGGCCGTGGCGGACATCATGTGCCCGAACCAGTTGGAGCTGGACAGTTTTTCCGGGCGCAAGCCGCAGTCGCTGTTTGATTGCCTGGCGATGGCGCGCGCACTGCTGGCGCGCGGGCCGAAAGCGGTGCTGGTCAAGCATCTGGATTACCCGGGCAAACCGGCGGATGGCTTTGAAATGTTGTTGGTGACGGCTGAGGGCAGTTGGCATTTGCGCCGTCCATTGCTGGCGTTTCCGCGTCAGCCGGTGGGCGTGGGCGATCTGACATCCGGCCTGTTCCTGGCGCGGATACTGCTGGGCGACACGCTGTTGGCGGCATTCGAATTCACTGCAGCGGCGGTGCATGAGGTGTTGCTGGAAACCCAGGCGTGCGCCAGTTACGAGCTGCAACTGGTGCGGGCGCAGGATCGCATTGCGCATCCGCGGGTGAAGTTTGAGGCGACGGCGATCAGTCTCTGAGACCGGGTCGTCTTTATTCGCGAGCAGGCTCGCTCCCACAGAAGAATGCATTCCAAATGTGGGAGCGAGCCTGCTCGCGAAAGCTATCTGCCAGGCAACATCAATCAAGGTTGATCAGGCGTCGCCCTTGATCTCCTGATAACGCTTCTCCAACTCCTGGCGAATCTGCCGGCGCTGTTGCGCCTGCATGAAGCGGCGCTTGTCTTCGCTGTTCTGCGGTTGCAGCGGCGGCACCGCGGCTGGTTTGCGCTGATCATCCACCGCGACCATGGTGAAGAAGCAGCTGTTGGTATGGCGCACCGAGCGTTCGCGGATGTTTTCGGTGACCACTTTGATGCCGACTTCCATCGACGTGTTGCCGGTGTAGTTGACCGAGGCGAGGAAGGTCACCAGTTCGCCGACATGAATCGGCTCGCGGAAAATCACCTGATCCACCGACAGGGTCACCACGTAGCGGCCGGCATAACGGCTGGCGCAGGCGTAGGCCACTTCGTCGAGATATTTGAGCAGGGTGCCGCCGTGGACATTGCCAGAGAAGTTGGCCATGTCGGGGGTCATCAGTACCGTCATCGACAGCTGGGCGTTTCCGGGTTCCATAACGTTCTCACGGATCAAGGCTGATTGCAGAAAGCGCCTCTGCGGGCGCCTGGTGGCTTTTCAAAAAGTACCGTTATCGGGACGCCGGGCAGTGGGCTGCCGTCACGCCGGTAGCGATCTGTTTCCATATATTGCATCGGCTTCCAGAGCGAAGGGGCGGTGTTAACCTGCAAAAGCCCTGCCCAAGGGCAATTCTTACATCAAAAGCGGATTTTTACCCTGCTCGCGCAGAACGTTCTGACGTCTGTCCGCGCGCCTCGTCATCAAGGAGCCCTCGCCATGCATGCCATCAGCTTTATTCAGGACCTGGCAGTGATCATGCTGGTCGCAGGCGTGGTGACCGTGCTGTTCCACCGCTTCAAGCAACCGGTGGTGCTCGGCTACATCGTCGCCGGCTTCATCATCGGCCCGCACACCCCGCCGTTCGGCCTGATCCACGATGAAGAAACCATCAAGACCCTGGCCGAACTCGGGGTAATTTTCCTGATGTTCTGCCTCGGCCTGGAATTCAGCCTGCGCAAGCTGTTCAAGGTCGGGGCGACGGCGTTTATTGCCGCATTTCTCGAAATCATCCTGATGATCTGGATCGGTTACGAGATCGGCCGCTGGTTCGACTGGAGCACCATGGATTCGTTGTTCCTTGGCGCGATTCTGGCGATCTCCTCTACCACCATCATCGTCAAAGCGCTGAACGACCTGAAGATGAAGAACGAGCGCTTCGCCCAGTTAATCTTCGGCGTGCTGATTGTCGAAGACATCCTCGGCATCGGCATCATCGCACTGCTGTCGAGCATCGCGGTCAGCGGCACGGTGAGTTCGGGGGAAGTGTTTTCCACGGTCGGCAAGCTGTCGCTGTTCATGATCGTCGCGCTGGTCATCGGTATCCTCCTGGTGCCGCGCCTGCTCGCCTACGTAGCGAAATTCGAAAGCAACGAGATGCTGCTGATCACCGTGCTCGGCCTGTGCTTCGGCTTCTGCCTGCTGGTGGTCAAGCTCGAATACAGCATGGTCCTCGGCGCCTTCCTGATCGGCGCGATCATGGCCGAGTCGCGGCAATTGCTGAAAATCGAGCGACTGATCGAGCCGGTACGCGACTTGTTCAGTGCGATCTTTTTTGTCGCGATCGGGCTGATGCTCGACCCGCTGATCCTTATCGAATACGCCTGGCCGATTGCGGTGATCACCGTCGCCGTGGTGTTGGGCAAGATGTTGTCCTGCGGCCTCGGAGCATTTATCGCTGGCAACGACGGCCGAACCTCACTGCGAGTCGGCATGGGGCTGTCACAGATCGGCGAATTTTCCTTCATCATCGCTGCGCTGGGCATGACCTTGCAGGTGACCAGCAACTTCCTCTATCCGGTCGCGGTGGCCGTGTCGGTGATCACCACGCTGCTGACGCCGTACTTGATTCGCGCGGCGGATCCGCTGTCGATCAAGCTCTCGGCAGTCGTGCCCAAACGTCTCGGCCGGGTGCTCGGCATGTATGGCGAATGGTTGCGCAGCATTCAGCCGCAAGGCGAGGGCGCGATGCTGGCGTCGATGATCCGGCGGATTCTGTTGCAGGTCGGGGTCAATCTGGCGCTGGTGATTGCGATCTTCTTCGCCGGCGCGTACTTCGCCGAGCGCATGTCGTTGTGGCTGCAGGACTGGATCAGCGATCCGAGCTGGCAGAAGGCACTGATCTGGGGCGGTGCGTTGCTGGTCTCGCTACCGTTTCTGATCGCGGCATATCGCAAGCTCAAGGCACTGTCGATGCTGCTGGCGGAGATGGGCGTCAAGCCGGAGATGGCCGGGCGTCACACGCAGCGAGTGCGCCGGGTGATCGCCGAAGTGATCCCGATTCTCTCGCTGCTGGTGATTTTCCTGCTGTTGGCAGCCTTGTCGGCCAGTATCCTGCCGACCAACAAGCTGCTGGTGCTGATCGCCGTAGTCGCCGCTGCGGTAGCGGCGCTGCTCTGGCGCTGGTTCATCCGCGTGCACACGCGCATGCAGGTGGCGCTGCTGGAAACCCTCGACAACCACAAGGAATCGTCGGGGCACTGACCACTGGGGGCGTGTGGCGGATCAGCTTTCCAGCCAGACGTCCCGCGCCCAGTGCCACACCGATTCCCAGGTTTCCTCAGCGATCAATTCTTCTTCGGCCTGCCACAGCACCACGGTGCCGTCTTCTTCGACACAGTAGTAGTCGTCGCCGTCCTGACAAATCGGGATCAAGCTGCGATCAACACCCACGTCCCATGCATTGGCTGCCACGTCCGGCAGATAGGTGTGCGATTGCGGATCGGTGACGGTCACGGGTTCAAGGCTGCCGTAGACCACATCGCTGACGGTCAGCAAAAATTCCTTGAAGACGAACGGAATGTCGATGAAGAGTTGTTCTTCGATTTCCACCAGCAGGTCTTCGTCAGGCAATTCCAAAGGAACCGGTACGGGTTCATTGGCTTCGCGCAGTTGTTCGATGATTTCTTCCACGTCCGGGATCCTCTTGCTTGAATGGCGCGGTTTATATGGGCCGGTTTATACAGTAGCTCGCTATAGATGCAACCGTGAAATGAAAAACCCCGGCCGGGGCCGGGGTTCTGTTACCGCAAGTGAAGCGCAGCAGGGATCAGCCGTTCTGGCGGATACCGGCGACCAGCCAAGGCTGGTTGTCGCCCTGCGGACGTTCCATGTTCCAGCTTTCGCTGAACACTTCGCCCTGGTCGAAACGCGAGGTTTTCGACACGCCGGTGAAGGTCAGGGTGGCGATGGTCTTGTCGGCACGATCATCGACGCCGTCCAGCTGCACCTGCAGGTTGTCGATGTAGGTCGACTGGAAGCCGTCGCCCAGGTCCGCACGCTCACGCTTGAGGAACTCGAGCATTTGCGGGGTCACGAACTCGGCGATCTTGTCCATTTCGTTGGCGTCCCAGTGCTGCTGCAGCGACTGGAAGTGGCTGCGTGCGGCTTCAAGGAAGCGCTGTTCGTTGAACCAGGCCGGTGCGTTGATCACCGGACGGGCGGCAGCCGGAGCAGCCGAACCACCGAAGATCGAACCCATGGCGGCTGGCTTCTGCTCGAACACTTCACGCTGCATCGGCGCGCCGGCCGGAGCGAATTGCTCCTGCTGCTTGCGACGACGGGCGGCAATGAAGCGGAAGATCACGAACGCGATCAGGGCCATGATCAGGATGTCGAAGATCTGCATGCCCTGAAAGCCGTCGCCCATGAACATCGACGCGAGCAGGCCACCGGCGGCGATGCCCGCCAGAGGGCCGAGCCAGCGTGAAGCACCGCCGGCCTTGGCCGCGGCGCCAGCAGCACCGGCAGCGCCAGCGGTCGCTGCTGCACCGCCCACGCCTGGAGAAGAAGGAGCCATCTGGCTGGTCTGGTGCGTCGGCGCAGCGCCGGCGCTTTTGCCACCACCAAAGCGCTTGGCGTTGGCGTCGAGGCTCATCGTCAGGCCGATGCACAACGCCATGGCGATGCTAAGAAAACGTTTCATAAAGGGTATTCCCGTTTTGTGGAGACACGCGCGCCATGTTGCACAGCTGAAGTGTTACTGGCTAGCGAGAGAGTGTTTCGGGCTTTTGCCTGACAGGTTGCGTTCAGCTTGGCGAGGCAATCAGCCGATGTACTTTTGTCTGTAGGAAAAGGCGTTAGGTTCAGAAGGATTGTGGGTCAGAACACCGAACACTGTGGGAGCGAGCCTGCTCGCGAAAGCTGCACCGCGGTGTATCAGATCAACCGCGGTGATTTCATTCGCGAGCAGGCTCGCTCCCACAGAAAAAACAAACCGGGGTCAGATGGCTTCCAGCTTGGCATAGCCGAGCATCAGCCATTTGCTGCCTTCGCTGAAGTTCACCTGTACCCGGGCCTGGGCGCCGGAACCTTCGAAGTTGAGGATCACGCCTTCGCCGAAGATCGAGTGACGTACGGCCTGACCCAGCACAAAACCGGTTTCCGGAATCTCGCTGCCGCTGAACAGGCTGCTGCCGCTCATCGACTGGTTGCCGCCGAACGGTCGGCTGACGCTGTTGGACAGACGAACTTCCTGAATCAGGCCTTTCGGCACTTCCCGTACGAAACGCGAAACCTTGTTGTAGGTTTCGCTGCCGTACAGACGCCGGGTTTCTGCATAGGTCATGACCAGATTCTGCATGGCCCGAGTGATACCGACGTAGGCCAGACGCCGTTCTTCTTCAAGACGCCCGGGCTCTTCCAGGCTCATCTTGTGTGGGAACAGGCCTTCTTCCATGCCCACCAGGAACACGTAAGGGAATTCCAGACCTTTGGCGCTGTGCAGGGTCATCAGCTGAACGCTGTCTTCGTGCTCGTCGGCCTGAGTGTCGCCGGCCTCCAGAGATGCGTGGCCGAGGAATGCCGCCAGTGGCGTGAGTTCTTCGTCCTCTTCGGTGTTCTCGAAGTTGCGCGCGGCGCTGACCAGTTCCTCAAGGTTTTCTACCCGGGCCTGGCCTTTCTCACCTTTTTCCGCCTCGTGATAAGCGATCAGGCCGGACTGCTCGATGACGGTTTGCGTCATCAGGTGCAGCGGCATCTCGGCGCACTTGGCGGCGAGGTTTTCGATCAGCTCGATAAACGCACCAAGCGCACTCGCGGCGCGGCCGGTCAGGCCTTTATTCGCCACCAGTTGGCGCATCGCTTCCCACATCGACACATCGCTGTGTCGTGCATGCTCGCGAATGGCTTCGACGGTTTTCTCACCGATGCCTCGGGCCGGCACGTTGATGACCCGCTCCAGCGCCGCATCGTTGCCGCGACCTTCAAGCAAGCGCAGGTAGGCCATGGCGTTCTTGATTTCCGCGCGTTCGAAGAAGCGCTGACCACCATAGATGCGGTACGGAATGCGCTCGCGCAGCAGCGCTTCTTCGAGCACCCGCGACTGGGCGTTGGAGCGGTACAGAATCGCGATATCGCTACGGGCCAGGCCGGTTTTAAGCGCGCTTTCGATGGTTTCCACCACGTAACGCGCTTCGTCATGTTCGTTGAACGCGGCGTAAAGGTTGATCGCTTCGCCGTCGCTGCCGTCGGTCCACAGCTCTTTGCCCAGACGCCCGGTGTTGTTGGCGATCAGCGCGTTGGCGGCTTTGAGGATGCCGGCGGTGGAGCGGTAGTTCTGCTCCAGACGAATCGTCTCGGAATCCGGGAAGTCGGAAGAATACTGATGAATGTTTTCGATCTTCGCGCCGCGCCAGCCGTAAATCGACTGGTCGTCGTCGCCGACCACCATCAAGCTGTCGCCGCCCTTGCCGAGCAGGCGCAACCAGGCGTACTGCACGGCGTTGGTGTCCTGGAACTCATCGACCAGAATATGGCGGAAACGCTTTTGGTAGTGCGCCAGCAGGCCCGGGTGATCGCGCCACAGGTCGAGGGCGCGCAGCAGCAGCTCGGAGAAATCGATCACGCCGGCACGCAGGCACGCCGCCTCGTAGGCTTCGTAGATGCCGCGCATAGTAGCCAGGAACAGGTCGCCGCTGGCCTGGATGTGTTGCGGCCGCAGACCTTCGTCTTTCTGGCCGTTGATGAACCACTGCGCCTGCCGCGCCGGCCAGCGTTGCTCGTCCAGGCCCAGCTCGCGGATCACCCGCTTGACCAGCCGTTGCTGGTCATCGCTGTCGAGGATCTGGAAGGTCTGGCTCAGGCCCGCTTCCTGCCAGTGCGCCCGCAGCAAGCGGTGCGCGAGGCCGTGGAAGGTGCCGACCCACATGCCGGCCGGGTTGATGCCCAGCAACTGCTCGATGCGATGACGCATCTCGGCAGCGGCCTTGTTGGTGAAGGTCACCGACAGGATGGAGTGAGGCGAGGCGTTCTCGACCTGGATCAGCCAGGCGATACGGTGCACCAGCACTCGGGTTTTACCGGAACCGGCGCCGGCCAGGACCAACTGACGGCCAACGGGGGCCGCTACGGCCTGGCGTTGGGCATCGTTGAGGGAGTTCAGCAGAAGGGAGAGATCATCGCGCATCGGGGCATTCTAGGGTGCGCCGCGGGCCCGGGCAAACCGCGCGTTGCATTAGCCGATGAAAGTGCTGCCGATGACGACCGGTCGGTCACTGGCTGCAGGCTTCGGCCCGTCTCGCCTGAGGGGTTGCAGCGGTGCGTTTGCTGCGGAAAATTTACCGGCAATTGTGCTCGGCAGCAGTTTGGCAACGGGATCGGCTTGTGTATGCTCCGTCCACGTTTCGGGCGCACGCCCTCCTATAAGAACAAGAACGTTGCCCATGATCCTCAGCGCCGAACTGTCGGGGCCCTCCGTGGACCCCCGGGTGATCCGCAAGCACTATGCCGTCGAAATGGCGGTGGAGCGCACGCGTCTGCTGTATCAGGGCTCGTTGTTGCCCACGCTGTTCATGTTGATCAACGGTCTGGTCTGCGCCGCTTTGCTCTGGAGCCCGCAGCGCTACTTCGTGGTCAGCGTCTGGCTGGTGTGGCTGCTGTCGCTGGTTGCGCTACGGGTGATTCAGGTGGCCGCGTTCGATTCAGCGATTCCCGATCGCCAGGCCCAGCCGATCTGGTTCCGCATGTTCCTGCTCGGTTCGACCATGACCGGCCTGACCCTCGCCGGCGCCGGCATCGCCTTGGTACCCGCTGACAATTTCATACAGCAGGCCTGGGTGTTCGGCCTGATTGGCGCGGCTACGCTATCGGCCAGCGTCGCTTATGCCGTGAGCCTGCCGGCGTTTCTGTCGTTTACCTTGCCCTGTCTGCTGCCAGCGATCGGCTACCTGTTCTGGGGTGGCGACGATCAGGCACGAGGCTGGGGCTGGCTGGGTCTGATCCTGCTCGGTTCGTTGAGCGTGGTCGCGTGGCAGGTCAATCGGCTGATCGATCGCGGTTTGCTCCGGCGTTTTCAGAATCAGCATCTGATCGAGCATTTGCAACAAGCGCAAACCCGTAGCGAACAGCTCAATCTTGAACTTGGCAAAGAGATCGAACAGCGCCGCTGTGCCGAGGCGCAGTTGCGTGAAGCGCAGGTCGACCTCGAAGATCGCGTGGCCCAGCGCAGCCGCGAACTGGATGCCGCCAATCAGGCCCTGAGCAAAAGCGAAGCGCGTTTGGCGCTGGCGCTCAAGGCCAGCGAACTCGGCTTATGGGACTGGAACCTGCAGACCGACGAAGTCCACCACACGCAGGTTCAGGAACTGTTCGGCCTCGCCCCGGAATACGTAACTGCACTGCTGCGCGATCTCAAACCGCGACTGCACCCCGAAGACGTGCCGTCACTCCAGTTCGCGCTGGTCGAGCATTTGAAGGGGCGCACCGAGGATTATCAGGTCGAATATCGCTTGCGCCACGGCGACGGCCACTGGGTGTGGATCGAGGACCGTGGCCGCGCCGTGGAGCGCAGCGCCAACGGCCGGGTGATCCGCATGGTCGGTACCCGCCGCGATATCAGCGCCAGCAAAAGTCTCGAAGAACAGCAACGGCTGGCGGCGACGGTGTTCGAGGCGGCCAGCGAAGGCATCGTGATTCTCGATCCGGACTACGCGCTGATCGCGATCAACCAGGCTTTCAGCCGCGTCACTGGTTATGAGATCGATGACATGCTCGGACGCAACGTCGTCGAATTGCCGTGCAGTCGCGATGCTCGCCGTCACTATGTTGCAATCCGTCATGCGCTGGAGCAGCACGGCAGTTGGCAGGGTGAGCTGGTGGAAACCCGCAAGAATGGCGAACTGTATCCGCAATGGCTGCAACTCAACGCCGTGCGCGACAGCCGCGGCAATGTCAGCCATATCGTCGGCTTCTTCGCCGATCTCTCGGCGCGGCGGGCGTCGGAAGAACGCCTGCGCTATCTGACCCATTACGACGAGCTCACCGGTCTGGCCAACCGTTCGCTGTTCCGCGAGCGCCTGCATGAAGCCCATCAGCGGGTTCGCCAGGGCGGGCGCCGGAGTCTGGCGTTGCTGCACATCAATCTGGATCGCTTCAAGTTACTCAATGACAGCCTCGGCCATGAAGTCGCCGATCAGCTGCTGCAGAAGATGGCGCGGCGGCTGGTCAATGCCTTGCCGGAAGCCGACACCATTGCGCGCTTGTCCGGCGACGAATTTGCCGTGCTGTTCGATGCCTACGGCAACCTGTCGAGCCTGGCGCGGGTGGCGACGCGGCTGTCGGCCAAGCTGCGTTTGCCGCTGAGTGTTGACGGGCATGAGCTGGTGGTGAGCGCCTCGATGGGCATCAGTCTGTTGCCCGACAACGCGCGGGAGATCTCGGCGCTGGTCAGCCAGTCGAATATGGCCATGCAACATGCCAAGCATCTGGGCGGCAACAACTTCCAGTTCTACACCGACAGCCTGCAAGCCAGCACCCTTGAGCGGTTGCAGCTGGAGAACCACTTGCGCCGAGCCATTGAAGAACGGCAACTGACGGTGTTCTACCAACCGAAACTGTGCCTGCAAAGCGGTCGTTTGAATGCTGCCGAGGCGCTGGTGCGCTGGGATCATCCGAGCATGGGCCAGGTGCCACCGGCGGATTTCATCGGCCTCGCCGAAGAGACCGGGCTGATCGGGCCGATCGGCGAATTCGTCCTGCGTCAGGCGTGCTGGCAAGCGTGCGAATGGCAGCGTCAGGGCCTGGCGCCGATCCGTGTGTCGGTGAACCTGTCGGTGCATCAGTTGCGCCAGGGCAAACTGGTCAGTCTGGTGCGGCAGGTGCTGGAAGAAACCGGGTTGGCGCCGCATTACCTTGAACTGGAACTGACCGAAAGCCATTTGCTCGACAGCGTTGAACACATCATTGCCACTTTCCAGCAACTGCGCGATCTGGGGGTGAAACTGGCGATCGATGATTTCGGTACGGGGTATTCGTCGCTGAGTTACCTCAAGCGCATCCCGGTGGATTACGTGAAGATCGATCAGGCGTTCATCCGCGGTTTGAGCGAGGGCAGTGCGGACGCCGCGATCACTCGGGCGATCATTGCTATGGCTCACGGGCTGGCCTTGAAAGTGGTGGCCGAAGGCGTCGAGCGGCAGGATCAGCTGGAATTTCTCCGCGTCGAGCGCTGCGACGAGGTGCAGGGTTATCTGATCAGCCGGCCGGTGGACGCTGCCGGTCTGGCCGGGCTTTTGCGCGATCAGGCAAATCCCCAGTAAGGGCTACATGCAGCTCAGCAGGCCTGATACAGGGACATTGAGTTACGCATTGAGCAGGCAAAATGCCCATTCATGTAGTATAACTACAAGCGTGCTACATCCTTGCCCACGAGAAGAGTCCAGCCCCTTGAATCTGCTGCAACACATCGCCCAGTCACGTCACCTGTTACGCAAGTCGGAGCTCAAGGTCGCCGACCACGTGCTGCTTGACCCTGCGGCAGTGATGCACAGTTCCATGGCCGACCTGGCTCACAGCGTCGGCATCAGCGAGCCAACCATCGTGCGCTTCTGCCGCGCCATCGGTTGCTCCGGCTTTCAGGATCTCAAACTTAAACTGGCGCAAAGCCTGGCCGCCGGCGCCAGCTTCGGTCAGTTCGCCATCCACGAAGACGACTCCGTCGCTGATTACAGCCTGAAGATTTTCGACACCACGCTGCACACCTTGATGGAGGTGCGCGAGAAGCTCGATCCGGTGGAATTGCAGCGCGCGGTGACGCTGATGTCGCAGGCGCAACGTGTCGAGTTCTACGGCTTCGGGGCCTCGGGCGCGGTGGCGGCGGATGCGCAGCACAAGTTCTTCCGTTTGCTGCTGACTGCGGCGGCGTATTCCGATCCACACATGCAGGCGATGTCGGCGGTAACGCTGAAGCCCACCGACGTGGCGATCTGTATTTCCCAGTCGGGGCGTTCCAAGGATCTGCTGATCACCGCCAACCTCGTTCGCGAGAGCGGGGCGTCGCTGATCACTCTGTGCCCGAGCCAGACACCACTGGCGGAGTTGTCGACGGTGAACCTGGCGATCGATGTGCACGAAGACACCGAAATCTATACACCGCTGACCTCGCGCATCGCTCACCTGGTGGTGATCGACGTGCTGGCGATGGGCGTGGCCATGGCGCGGGGGCCGAGCCTGGTCAACCACCTCAAGAGCGTGAAGCGCAGTCTGCGCAGTTTGCGCTTGTCGCCCAAGGCCGTGAAAGCGCTGGACGATTAAGATCAAAAGATCGCAGCCTTCGGCAGCTCCTACATTTGGAATGCGTTCCCTGTAGGAGCTGCCGAAGGCTGCGATCTTTGCTTTTTGACGGAAACTTTCATCAAACCGTCATCCCCCACGCCTATCGTAAAACTCCCGTACTCGCCCTGGGAGACTCGAAATGGCTCAGCCCTACGAAGAACGCAACAGCGCCGCGAAAACCCGTCGTCAGCAGGAAGATCAGCGCCGCATGGAATTCCGCCGTGCGATTGAAGATCGCTTCGAACTCCGCCAGCTTCAGGCCGAAATCGGCGACTTTCCCGAGATCACTCACTGGCAGGCAGCGCCCGCAGCTTCCCGTCGAAACGCTCAACCAACGCAATAATCTGCGCCCGCTCGCTGCGGATAAACGCCAGGAACGCATGCGCAACCGGTGACAACCGTTTGGCTTTGGCCTGCACCAGACACCAGCTGCGCATCAGCGGCAACTCTTCGACCGGCAGCTCGACCAGGCCGCCGGTCGCCAGCTCCAGGTTCAGGGCGTGGCGCGTCAGCAGCGCCAGGCCCAGACCCGCCACCACGCATTCGCGCTGGGCTTCGGCGGACGCTACTTCCTGGGTCTGGGTGAAGTGCACGCGCTTTTCCTTGAAGTATTCTTCGCAGGCCAGACGCGTGCCCGAGCCCGGCTCGCGGATCAGCAGCGTATACGGCTCCAGATCCTGCAAGCGCAACGGGCCCATGTGCGCCAGCGGGTGATCCGGGCGCGCCACGGCGACAATCGGGTTATTGAGAAACGGCAGAAATTCCAGGCCCATGTCCTGCGGCACCATCGACATGATGACCAGGTCGTCGCGGTTGTCCGAAAGGCGACGGATAACCTGGCCACGGTTGACCACCGTCAACTGCAAATTGACTTCCGGATGCTGGCGCTTGAACGCGGCGAACAGATGCGGGACAAAATATTTTGCGCTGGATTCCACCGCCAGTTTCAACTGACCCTGCAGTGAGCCCTGCATGTCCGACAGCTGCATATCGAGATTTTCCAGCCGTCCGAAGATGTCGCGGCTGGCACGTTGAAGCGCTTCCGCCGCCTCGGTCATGTAGAGTTTTTTGCCGACGTAGTCGAATAGCGGCTGGCCAATCAGCTCTTCGAGCTGCCGAATCTGTAGGCTTACGGCCGGTTGAGTGAGCGACATTTCCTCGGCGGCGCGACTGTAGGAACGTAAATCACACACCTCATTGAAGATCTGCAATTGACGCAATGTCATACGCATCAATGACTTACGCATAGGGTTCGGGCTCGGTCGGCAGGCAGATGCTTCAACTATAAGTGTTTACTTATGTCTGACCCAATTTTTATTCATTTTTGTTAATCCCTTGGCAGCGCTAGTGTGGACCTGCGACTGAATTGAAACATTTGGTCACGCGTCGACCTGGGTCTAGCAGGTCGTGGTGCCACCGGCTTAAGGGAACCTCCAAGTGATAAAAAAGATCCTGATCGCCAACCGTGGTGAGATTGCCGTACGCATCGTACGAGCCTGCGCCGAAATGGGCATTCGCTCGGTTGCGATTTTTTCCGACGCCGATCGCCATGCCTTGCATGTGAAGCGTGCGGACGAGGCCCACAGCGTCGGAGCCGAGCCACTGGCCGGCTACCTGAACCCGCGCAAGCTGGTCAACCTGGCCGTGGAAACCGGCTGCGATGCGTTGCATCCCGGCTACGGCTTCCTTTCGGAAAACGCCGAGCTGGCGGAAATCTGCGCTGAGCGCGGCATCAAATTCATCGGCCCGTCGGCGGAAGTCATCCGACGCATGGGCGACAAGACTGAAGCACGGCGCAGCATGATCAAGGCCGGCGTACCGGTGACGCCTGGTACCGAAGGCAATGTCTCCGGCATCGAAGAGGCTTTGGTCGAAGGCGACCGTATCGGTTACCCGGTCATGCTCAAGGCCACCTCCGGTGGTGGCGGCCGCGGTATCCGTCGCTGCAACAGCCGCGAAGAACTCGAACAGAACTTCCCCCGTGTCATATCCGAGGCCACCAAGGCGTTCGGTTCGGCGGAAGTGTTCCTGGAAAAATGCATCGTCAATCCCAAGCACATCGAAGCGCAGATCCTTGGCGACAGTTTTGGCAATGTCGTGCATCTGTTCGAGCGTGACTGCTCGATTCAGCGGCGCAACCAGAAGCTGATCGAGATCGCGCCGAGCCCGCAACTGACCCCGGAACAGCGCGCCTACATCGGCGACCTGTCGGTGCGCGCCGCCAAAGCCGTGGGTTACGAGAACGCCGGCACCGTGGAGTTCCTGCTCGCCGAGGGCGAGGTGTACTTCATGGAGATGAACACCCGGGTCCAGGTGGAACACACCATCACCGAAGAAATCACCGGCATCGACATCGTCCGCGAGCAGATCCGCATCGCTTCCGGCCTGGCGCTGTCGGTGAAGCAGGAAGACATTCAGCACCGGGGCTTTGCGTTGCAGTTCCGTATCAACGCCGAAGACCCGAAAAACAACTTCCTGCCCAGCTTCGGCAAGATCACTCGTTACTACGCCCCCGGCGGACCGGGCGTGCGCACTGATACGGCGATCTACACCGGTTACACCATTCCACCGTTCTACGACTCGATGTGCCTGAAGCTGGTGGTCTGGGCACTGACCTGGGAAGAGGCGATGGATCGTGGCCTGCGCGCCCTCGACGACATGCGTTTGCAGGGTGTGAAAACCACCGCTGCTTATTACCAGGAAATCCTGCGCAACCCGGAATTCCGTAGCGGCCAGTTCAACACCAGCTTCGTTGAAAGCCACCCGGAACTGACCAACTACTCGATCAAGCGCAAACCCGAAGAGCTGGCCCTGGCCATCGCCGCCGCCATTGCCGCCCACGCAGGCCTGTGAGGAATACAAGAATGAGCAAGAAGATCTTTGTCACCGACACCATCCTGCGCGACGCTCACCAATCGCTGCTCGCCACCCGCATGCGCACCGAAGACATGCTGCCGATCTGCGACAAGCTCGACAAGGTCGGCTACTGGTCGCTGGAATGCTGGGGCGGCGCGACGTTTGACGCCTGCGTGCGCTTCCTCAAGGAAGATCCGTGGGAGCGCCTGCGTCAACTGCGTGCGGCGTTGCCCAATACCCGTCTGCAAATGCTCCTGCGCGGGCAGAACCTGCTCGGCTATCGCCACTACAGCGATGACGTGGTCAAAGCCTTCGTCGCCAAAGCCGCGGTGAACGGCATTGACGTGTTCCGCATTTTCGACGCGATGAATGATGTGCGTAACCTGCGCGTCGCCATCGAAGCGGTGAAGGCTGCCGGCAAACATGCGCAAGGCACCATCGCCTACACCACCAGCCCTGTGCACACCATCGACGCCTTCGTTACCCAGGCCAAGCAAATGGAGTCCATGGGTTGCGATTCGGTAGCGATCAAGGACATGGCCGGTCTGCTGACTCCATACGCCACCGGTGAACTGGTGCGCGCGTTGAAAGCCGAACAGTCGCTGCCGGTGTTCATCCACTCCCACGACACCGCTGGCCTGGCCGCCATGTGCCAGCTCAAGGCGATCGAAAACGGTGCCGATCATATCGACACCGCGATCTCCAGCTTCGCCTCGGGCACCAGCCACCCGGGCACCGAGTCGATGGTCGCCGCGCTCAAAGGCACCGAATACGACACCGGTCTGAACCTCGAACTGCTCCAGGAAATCGGCCTGTACTTCTATGCCGTGCGCAAGAAGTACCACCAGTTCGAAAGCGAATTCACCGCCGTCGACACTCGTGTGCAGGTCAACCAGGTGCCGGGTGGGATGATCTCCAACCTCGCCAACCAGTTGAAGGAGCAGGGCGCCCTGAACCGCATGGGCGAAGTGCTCGCAGAAATTCCGCGCGTACGCGAAGACCTCGGCTTCCCGCCGCTGGTGACGCCGACTTCGCAGATCGTCGGCACCCAGGCGTTCTTCAACGTGCTGGCCGGCGAACGTTACAAGACCATCACCAACGAAGTGAAGCTTTATCTGCAGGGCGGCTACGGCAAGGCACCGGGCGTCGTGAATGAAAAACTGCGGCGTCAGGCGATCGGCAGCGAGGACGTCATCGACGTACGTCCGGCCGATCTGCTCAAACCGGAAATGACCAAGCTGCGTGCCGATATCGGCGCACTGGCGAAGTCCGAAGAAGACGTACTGACCTTCGCCATGTTCCCGGACATCGGCCGCAAGTTCCTCGAAGAGCGCGCCGCCGGCACCCTTACCCCTGAAGTGCTGCTACCTATCCCGGAAGCGGGCGCCGTTGCCTCGGCGGGTGGCGAAGGCGTGCCGACCGAGTTCGTCATCGACGTCCACGGCGAGACTTACCGCGTCGACATCACCGGCGTCGGCGTCAAGGCCGAGGGCAAGCGCCACTTCTATCTGTCCATTGACGGCATGCCGGAAGAAGTGGTGTTCGAGCCGCTCAATGAATTTGTCAGCGGCGGCAGCAGCAAACGCAAACAGGCCTCGGCACCGGGCCATGTCAGCACCACCATGCCGGGCAACATCGTCGATGTGCTGGTCAAGGAGGGCGACACCGTCAAGGCGGGCCAGGCCGTACTGATCACCGAAGCGATGAAAATGGAAACCGAAGTCCAGGCTGCCATTGCCGGCAAGGTCACCGCGATTCACGTGGCCAAGGGCGACCGGGTCAACCCGGGCGAAATCCTCATCGAGATCGAAGGCTGAGATAACAGTCGCGATCCAATGCTTTAAACCTCGGGGGAGCAGGTGCTCCCCTTTTTTTTGCCTGTGATTTTGCGCGATGACGAAGATCCCTTGTAGGAGTGAGCCTGCTCGCGATGGGGTCGTGTCAGTCAATGATTCCTCGTCTGACACTGCTATCGCGAGCAGGCTCACTCCTACACAGGAACGCGTTCCGTCAGAACGCCATGCGCCACTGACCCGCTACGCCATACGTCCGGCTGTCATTGCCCAGCTCACCCGTTAAGCCCACGCCCAGGGTGTGCGCCGCCGACAGACCAATATCCAGCCCCGCATCCACTGACAGACTGTTTCGATCCAGCGCCGCGCCGGTCACTTCGAAACGCTTGCCGCCCTTGAGCAGTTGCTGGCGGGTGTCGCTGTCGATCTCGCCGAAGGTATGTTTCCACCCTGCGCTCAATCGCGGGGTCAAATGCATGCCGTTATCCAGCGTGTTGACCTGCGCAACCCGCAGGCCAAGAGTGCTGCTGAAGTTGTCGCGGGTCTGCCCATAGACTTTCAGCGCCGCGTCGCCCCCTTTTTCGTTGTAGCTGTCGCGTTGATAGCGCTGATAGCCGAGGCTGGCGTAGGGCTCGAGGGTTACGCTATCGCGGCCCAAATTGAACCCGGCTTCGGCGAATGCCTGTTGAGTATTGGCGTCGTAGTTGCCTTTCAGACGATCACCGAAACCCCTGAACGCGACCCGCCGTGTGCTGCTGCCGTCATGGCTGGCGTAGGTGGCGCCGAGACGCAAAGACAGTGGGCCGTCCTGACGCACGGCGTAGGCGCCCAAGTGCCAACTGTCGAGATCGCCGTCGTACTGTCGTGCATCGAGTTTCGTCTGTGATTTGCCACCGAGCAGGCCGACATGCCACTGCTCGTCGAGTCGCCAGTCTGCGCCCACGACCAGACCTTGCGTGGCATGTCGGAGGATGCCGTCGGCCTCGCGGTCAACCTTGCCGCCGTGGCCCAGCGCCTGAACCCACACCCGCCCGGAGTCTTCACTGCCTGCCGCCTGACGAGGTGAACTGCGCGGACCGAAAGTCGAACCGGAACGGTTGTCGAGTTGCCGCATCGCCGAGAGCATGCTTGCACTCACCGGCGTGACACTGCTCAGTGTGGCTTTGGCGAGGTTGGCATTGCTGCCGCCGGCGAGTTGGTCGAGCGCGATGGGCGCGGTGGTTTTATCGCTGGTCAGCAGTGCGGCGACGGCTGTGTTGGTGGGCTTTGCAAGCTCAGGCGCGGGCGGTGTGGCGGCTTCGCTGGTTTGTGCAGTCGCGATTTCGTTTGATATCGATGATGCCGCTGGTGGGGTGTCGTCAAGGGGGGCCGGATCTGAGTTCAGAACTTGCGCTGACGTTGCGATCGCCACCGCAATTGAAGCAGGAGCGGGTTCTGGCGAAGTTGGAGCTAATATCGGTACCGCCGGAGACGTTGAATTTTCTTGCTCGATAATACTGGCCCCAAGCGAGCCCCCGTTTCCTGTCGTGGCAAGATCCTTAAGCGGAACATCGTTGCGAGCGTAAGTCAGCCCAACCGATTTCTTGTTGTATTGAGCCGTGGCCGTCATATACGCCAGCTCGTTCTCGATCCTGCCAAACTGGCCCTTAACCTCACGGGCTTCGATGATTTTGTACTGGCTGCTCAGCGGAAACTCGCCCGCAGCTGCGACGACTTTGAGGGTGGCGCCGTCAAGCTGGGCTGTGCCATCAACCTTGATTATAGGGCTACCGGTGGGTGTGACCTCGTAAGCCAGTTCGGCACCAGGCGCCAAGTGCAAATTGCCTTTTACTCGGGGAGCGCCAAGCGCCGCATTGACGGTGAGCAGGCCGTCCACTTCCAGATTGCCTACCGTGCCTTTACCTGCGAAACCGCCGCCGGTCTGGACATACACATCACCCTTGATGCTGCCGAGGTTGGTCAACGCTCCACCGCTGTCGACCATAACGCCTTCATGGAAATCGCCTTTGGAGCTCAGCGTCCAGTTTCCTTGGGCGACGAATAACCCACTGAAGTTGCGCGTGTCGTTCAACGTGCCGCCATCCGCAGCATTCAGGAACAACACGTTATCGCCCTTGCCGCCATCCAGCCGGCCAGTGAAGCTTGCCCCGTCTGCAAGGGTGATCAAGTCGTTGACGTCAGTCCCTTTGAACACGGTTTCCGGTGTCGTAAAGGTAATCGGCACTGTGCTCGCATCGTTGAGAAAACCCTGGAGCCGTTCCAAAGCCTGTTGCTTGGGGTTGGCTTCGGGCTGCTCCGTCGTTTCCATGCTTGGGGTCTGCTCGATTGCTTCAGTGGATTGCTCGGCGTTAGCCAGCGCTACGCAACCCAGTGCCAATGAAATAGCCAGAGCCAGGTGTTTTGGTGCGAATAGGTGTTGAGTGGGCATCAAGTTCGACCTCCTTATCGAGAAGACCCAACTCTATTGCTGCCTGAAAAAAATCGATGTCGGCCGCTTCCCACATCCATGCAGGCGACATCGGATCGTTCTGTGGAAAATCCTCACTGGATTTCGCAAACAATTCTTTTTGCGCGGCGCCAGTTGTTCTTTTTCCTACAGCTTTCGCTTGAAGAAGGCATTTTTATCAGCGTGATGTTAAATGCTTTTCTGCATTATTTTGCACTTGGTAAGTCAATAGCGAGGACTGATGTGCATTTTGTTGCAGATTCACAGCGTGTTTAGCTGCAAGAATGCACTATATTGCAATTATCGAAGATTTCGCTTTCTTGAAACGCATTAAAATGCACACGGAATCAACATGTATAACCTGACACTCCAGATCTTCACCGCCGGGCAATGGCACGATGCGATGATTCTTGACTTCGATGATCCGGAAAAAGGCTTCGAAAGCCGCTGCAGTTTTGGCTATGAAGCGGACTATCTGGTGGAAAACATCGAGTTGATCGGGTCGCCTTTTTCCCAAGCCGTGAGTGCCCTGTATCCGCTGGATTGGGAAGGTCGGCGCGCGAAGACGCCGGCCTTTGTCCATGACATCGCACCGGCAGGCGCAGCCAAGCGGTTTCTGCTCGCCCGCCTGGGTCAGGAAAGACCCGCCGAGATCAGCGCCGATCTGTTTCTGCTGGGCCGCAGTACACCGGCTCCCATTGGCAACATGCGAATAAAGGAATCGGCGGAAGCAGTCGATGAGAGGAAGCCGATCGGATTCATGCGCGAGGAGGTCATTAGCCGCGACAACCGCTTTCTTGAATATGCCTGCGAGCTGGGCGCGGCCATCGGTGGCGCGACGGGGGCAGGTGGTGAAGCTCCGAAGCTGTTACTGGCAGAGAACAGCGCCGGGCTTCTGTATCCCGATGCGGTATTGGACGATGAAGAAGTGCGACAGCACTGGTTCGTGAAATTCGCCAGAAACAGGGGCGGGCAGACCGACCAGGACATCCTGCGCAGCGAATTCCATTACTACAAAGCGCTGCAGACATTGGGCATCGAGACGGTTGCGGCAGAAGGCCTGGCCTTGGAAGAGGCGACCAAACCGAGTTTGTGGATGCGGCGTTTTGATCGACAAGTGAAAGATGGGGCGGTGTCGCGTTTCGCCGTCGAATCGATTTATTCGCTGGCTGAAGTGACGACGCCAGGGAGCGCCATGAATCATCTGGAAGTGATCCGCATGCTCGCCGGGCTCTGGCGCAAAGCGGGTCAGGCCAGCCGGATTCCCGGCCTCGTCGCCGATTATCTGCGTCGCGACCTGATCAATAAAATCCTCGGAAACTCCGATAACCACGGTCGTAACACGGCGATCATCCGGCAAGAGAACGCTTTCCAGCTCGCGCCGATCTATGACCTCGCCCCGATGGTCATGGATGACGAAGGCGTGACTCGTACGACCAAATGGCCAAGAGAGTTGGAGCGGGCGGGAGACGTAGATTGGCGAGGTGTCTGCCGCGTACTGGCCGATAGCACAGATCCGGACGAACCGTTGGCGGGGCTGGATGCCTCGGTGCTCTTCGAAGGACTGCGCGCGGATGCCCGCCGTCTGGCCGCACTGCCGGATATTCTTGCGGCCAGCGGTTTGCCCGCCAGAACCATGAATCACCCGAGCGTTCATCTGAAAAACCTCGAGCAACGTTTGAAAGAGTGGGACCTGCAATGAGTCTGACCGTCCTCGAGCGCACGGCGCTCATCGAGAGCATTCAGCAATCACTGGCCGAAGGCACTCTGGAAATCGGTGACGCCGTGCGCCGTTTACGGGTCGAAGTCACCGGTCTGCATCAGGTCCAGTTCGCGAAGATGTGCAAGATTTCAGTGCGCACGCTGGTGCATATCGAACATGGCGAAGGCAACCAGACACTGAAGTCGCTGAACGCGGTGTTTCGCCCGTTCGGCATGAAAATGGGCGTTGTGCGAATACGCCGGGACACCGTTTGAATACGCTTCAGCCACGCCGCACATACGCCTTGCCGTAATGCCGCTCCATCCGTGCCTGAATCAGCTCCAGTCCGATCGACATCAGCCAGTAGATGATCGCCGCCGTGGTGAGCATTTCGATGTAGCGATAGCTTGAGCGCCCGTAGGACTGGGCGAGAAACATGACTTCCCAGACACCCATCACCGAGATCAGCGACGAGTCCTTGAGCATCGAGATGAACTGGTTGGTGGTCGGCGGGATAATCGTGCGCATGGCCTGGGGCAGGGTGATGCGCCAGAAGATCACGCTTTCGCGCAGGCCCAGCGCCAGCGATGCTTCGCGTTGGCCGTGATCGACACCCAGAATGCCGGCGCGGAAGATTTCGCTCAGGTAGGCGCCGTAGTTCAGCGACAGGGCAATGATGCCGGCGACGATGGCGCCGGGGACGATGCCCAGTTGCGGCAGGCCGAGGTAGATCAGCAGGATCTGGATCAGTAACGGCGTGCCACGGAAGAACGAGGTGTAGAAACTGGCAATGCCAAACGCCACGGCGCTGTTCGACAGGCGCGCCAGCGCGGTAATGAAACCGAGCAGCGACGAGGCGATGATCGAGCAGGCGCAGAGGAACAGTGTCAGCGCTGCGCCTTGCAGAAAGCCGTTGGGCGCGAGCTTCAGGCCGACCAGGTTGGGCAGTTTGTCGAGGATGATCGCGAACTTCAGGTCGAAGCTGAGGAAAAATCCGGCAAACAGACAGAACAGCGCAGCCCACGTCAGGTACAGGCGCGTACGGAACCCGAAAAGCTTTTGCAGGCGGGTTTCAGCCACCGGTTGCGGTGGCTGTGGCGGGGTTGGAAAAGAACTCATTGGCTGATGTCGGCGCCGATCCATTTCTGCGACAGCTTGCTCAGGGTGCCGTCCTGTTTCAGTTGGGCGAACACTTTGCGCACCTTGGCGTCCCACTGCGGATCACCCTTCTCGATGGCCACCGAATTGGGCTCCGAGTAAAGCGGTTCGCCGGCCAGTTTGAAGCGCTGGTCCTGGTTCAAACGCGGTTGTGCGGTGACCAGATTGGTGAGGATCGCATCCAGACGCACGCCGGCGCCCAGGCCCAGATCCTGGAAGGCGACGTTGTCGGTGTCGTACGGAGCGATCTGCACATCCTCGAACGGATACTGCAACTGCGTATCCTCGGCGCCTTCGATCACCAGATTCTTGTTCAGATAACTTTCATAGCTGGAGGCGCTGGTCAGGCCGACTTTCTTGCCGCTCAGGTCCTTGGCACTGTGGATGCGATCGTCCTTGGCGTTGACCACAATTACCGCCGGCGAAGCGTAGTACTCGACCGGGAAGTCGAACACTTCGGCGCGGGCCTTGCTCGGGGTCATCGAGCAGATGCAGATGTCGTAGCGCCCGCTCCAGCGGCCGGCGGCGATGACGTCCCAGGACGGGGTTTCCAGACGAAGTCTGACGCCGAGTTTATCCGCCACCGCTTTGGCAACGTCGACATCGAAACCGTCGAGTTGATTCTGCTCATTGAGAAACGAGAAGGGCGGATAGCTTTCCATCAGCACGCCGACCAGCTCTTTTTTCTGTTCGACGCGGTCCAGCGTCGCGCCGCCGAAGGCTTGGGTGGAGGAGGCCAGAATGGTCAGGCCCAGGGCCAATAGCGGTTGGAATTTCACAGTCGATCCCTGTTGAAAAAAGAGGTTGTTATTAACCGAGTGGTGCGTATTAAATAGTTATAAGAACGACTCTGATAGTGAGTTATTTTCATAAGCATATGAGTGAAAAGCATATGGGCGCAGCAGGAACGGTCATTCTCGATGGCGGCATGGGCCGTGAGTTGCAACGCGCCGGAGCGCCATTCCGTCAGCCCGAGTGGTCGGCGCTGGCGCTGAGCGAAGCGCCGCAAGCGGTTGAAGCGGTGCATGCCGCTTACATCAGCAGTGGCGCCAATGTGATCACCAGTAACAGTTACGCGGTGGTGCCGTTCCACATTGGCGAGGCACGCTTTGCCGCTGAGGGGCAGGCCTTGGCAGCCTTGGCGGGGGAGTTGGCGCAGCGTGCAGTGCAGGCTTCGGGCAAAGCCGTACGGGTGGCCGGTTCGTTGCCGCCGTTGTTTGGCTCGTACCGTCCGGATCTGTTTGAAGCCGATCGGGTAAGCGAATTGCTGACGCCGTTGGTCAACGGTCTGGCCCCGCACGTTGATCTATGGCTGGCGGAAACCCAGAGCTCGATCGTCGAGGCGCGGGCCATTCACGCCGGGCTGCCGCAGGATGGCAAACCGTTCTGGCTGTCATTCACCCTCAAGGATGAAGATACCGATGAAGTGCCGCGCCTGCGCTCCGGTGAGCCGGTGGCTGAAGCGGCGGCGGTGGCGGCTGAACTGGGTGTCGAGACGTTGTTGTTCAACTGCAGCCAGCCTGAAGTGATTGGCGCGGCCATCGACGCGGCGCGCGCAACGTTCGAGCGTCTCGGCGTGAACATCAACATCGGCGCGTATGCCAATGCGTTTCCTCCGCAACCGAAGGAAGCCACGGCCAACGATGGGCTTGACCCGTTGCGTGATGATCTTGATCCGCCAGGGTATCTGCACTGGGCGCTGGACTGGCAACAGCGCGGCGCCAGCCATCTCGGCGGCTGCTGCGGGATCGGGCCGGAGCATATTGCGGTGCTGGCGCAGGAACTGCGTCGATAAGCCTGACCCCGGCAATTGTGGGAGCGAGCCTGCTCGCGAAAGCGGTCAGTCAGTCAACATTTGCAGTGACTGACACACCGCTTTCGCGAGCAGGCTCGCTCCCACAGGGTATTTGAGAAATTCAGCTACGGCACTCGGCCAAGCCTATCACTTGGCCATCGGGAGTCTGGTTTTCATCGCTCAGCCAGCGCTCGAACCCGGCAGCAATCGCCGGCCATTCCGAATCCAGAATCGAATACCACGCGGTATCGCGGTTCTGCCCCTTGACCACCATGTGCTGGCGAAACACCCCTTCAAAACTGAAGCCCAGGCGCTCGGCCGCATATTTGGAGCGGGCGTTGCCGTTGTTGCACTTCCATTCCAGGCGCCGATAACCCAGCTCGAACGAATACTTGGCCAGCAGATACACCGCCTCGGTGCTTTTCGGCGAGCGCTGCATCGGCGCGCCGAACGTGACGTGGCCGATTTCGATGCGGCCCTGCGCCGGGACGATCGACATCAGGCTGAGAATGCCCTGGACCTGATTGGTCGAACGGTCGATGACGCTGAAGAAATACGGGTCGCTGTTGGCCGCATGGTTGTTCAGCCAGGCGTTGAACGCATTGCGCTCGCGAAACGGCCCGTAAGGCAGATAATCCCAGAGTTTCGGATCGGCCCCCGGCCCTTCGAGGGCAGCGTAGAGTTGATCGCCATGGCGCGCCGGGTCGAGTTTCTCCAGACGAATGAAGCGGCCGTCGAGCAGGGTGGTGGAGGGGGCGGGGACGCCTTTCCAGTCAGCGAGTGAAGCGGTCATGTGCGCGTCTCCTTAAAGGGCTTGGCGAAACTGAATGAGGCCTGGGCGTTCGGCGATGCGCTCGTAGAGCTGGATCGCGGTCGCGTTGGTTTCGTGGGTCAGCCAGTGGACTTTGCAGCAACCATCGGCCTTGGCGGTAGCGTAGACATGTTCGATCAACAGGCGGCCGACGCCGCTGCCCCGGGACTCCGGCACCACCAACAGATCTTGCAGGTAGCAGGAGTTTTCGATGCTCCAGTTCGAGCGATGGTAGATGTAATGCACCATGCCCAACGCTTTGCCATCGGCCCAGGCGAGGGCGGCGTGGGTCGGTTCATTCGGGTCGAGAAAGCGCTGCCAGCTGCTCTGGGTGACGGCGTCCGGCAGCTCGGTGTTGTAGAAGCGCAAATAGGCTTGCCACAACGGCAGCCAGGCATCGTGGTCGTCGGCGCTGACCTGGCGAATGTCGATCTCAGTCATGGTGATTTCCTTAGCGCATCAAGCGGGCGAGGGTTTGATCGTTGGCGTCGGAGCTGGCGGCGAGGCCTTCGCGCACGCCGGCAATGTCTGCGGCGCTGCGGTTCTGGCTGAGCTTGCGTTTGCCTTCGAGGCGGTCGATGGGAATGGCGAAACCTACGATGGCCTTGAGCATGCCGTCGATGTAATCGGCTGGTGCATCGTTGACCGACCACGGCTGAGCGCGGCCCGCTTCATGGCGGTCGGTGAGGGTGCTGACGATGTCGAGCAGGCGCCCACCATCGCTGAACGTTTCGGCATGGCCATAGGCGTGCACGGCGATGTAGTTCCAGGTCGGCACGACTTTGCCGTGTTCGGCTTTGCTCGGATAAAAGCCCGGGCTGACGTAGGCGTCTGGGCCGGCAAAGATCAGCATGGCCTCGGCGCCGTCACGCAGGTCTTTCCACTGCGGATTGGCCTTGGCCAGATGCCCATAGAGCGTGCCGTATTCGCCTTGTTCGCGATGCAGCAGCACCGGCACGTGACTGGCTTGCAGTCCGCTCTCACCATGGCTGACGAGAATGGCCAGGCGCGTGGCGAGGATCAGTTCGTGCAGCTGGGACAAGTCTTCGATGGCAAAGGCGCGTGGTGTGTACATGGACAGATTTTCCTTGGCGAATGCCTGCATCCTAGGCAGGCTATTGGTCTGTTGTAAGAGCCATTGCCGAGCCATTTCACAGGTCCATTTGCCATGCCTGATCTGCCAATGTTGTCGATGCCGTTCAATCCGGCCGGAATCGAGCTCGATCGGCACCAGGGCTTGAGCCGCCAGCTCTATCAGGCCCTGCGTCTACGCGTGCTCGACGGACGTCTGGTCAGTGGCACGCGCTTGCCGGCCAGCCGCGACCTGGCCTCGGCCCTGGGAATTTCCCGCAACAGCGTGGTGCGCGCCTACGATCAGTTGTATGCCGAAGGCTTTATCGAAGGACGCGTGGGCGACGGCACCTATGTCGCGCAATTGGCTCAGGGAACCACGCCGAAGGAAAAACTATCCACAAATTCATCCACAGGCTTGTCAACAGGCTTACCCACAGCCTTATCCACAAATTGGTTGGATTTACCTGTGAATCCATCCAGCAGAGTTATCCACAGTGGCGGATTTTCCCGTATCGAAAAGCATCATTTGCCCCGACCTCCGAGCGGTCCACCGCGGGCATTTCGGGTGGGCGTTCCAGCGTTCGATCTGTTCCCTTTCGAGGTCTGGGCCAGGCTGAACGCGGCTTTCTGGCGCAAACCGGATATGCAGCAACTGTGTTACGGCGATCCGGCCGGTGACGCGCGACTGCGCACCATGATCGCGGCCTATCTGCGTAGTTCACGGGGCATGCACTGCACGGCTGAGCAAATTGTGATCACCAGCGGTGCGCAGCAGGGCATCAGCCTTTGTGCACAGCTACTGGTCGAGCCGGGGGATGGCGTCGCGATCGAGAATCCGGGCTATCGCGCGGCCGGGCATGCGTTTGCGGTGGCGGGGGCGCGCTTGCACGGTATTGCTGTGGACGCAGAGGGCATGGACTGCTCGGCGTTGTCGACCATCGGGGACTGTCGGGTGGCCTATGTGACTCCTTCTCATCAGTACCCGACCGGGGTGGTGATGAGCCTTGCGCGGCGCCTCGAACTGCTCGCCTGGGCCGAGCGCAGCCAGGGCTGGATCGTCGAAGATGATTACGATGGCGAATACCGCTACACCGGTGCGCCGCTGGCGCCGTTGGCGGCGCTCGATCGGCAAGGGCGAGTGCTGTATGTCGGTACCTTCGGCAAGGTTGCTTTTCCGGCGTTGCGCCTCGGTTATCTGGTGCTGCCTGCGGCCCTGGTCGATGCGTTCTCGCAGCGCCGGGCGGTGGATGTCCGGCATTCCGAAGTCAGCACCCAGGCAGTGATGGCCGAGTTCATGGCGGCCGGGCATTTTCAGCGGCACATCCGCCGGATGCGGCGTGCCGCGCTGAGCCGCCGTAATACCTTGCTAGACGGTTGGCCGGCGCAGATCCCCGGTGTGGGCCCTCTGCCTGCCGTCTCTGCCGGATTGCACCTGACTGTGGCGGTGGACGGCATCGCACGCGAGCAGCAGTTGATCGAGCAGGCTGCCGGCGTGGATGTCGAAATCAACGGGCTGAGCAATTACTGGCTGCCCGACTCTTTGACGTCACCCGACCAGCGCGCCGGTCTGGTGCTGGGCTTTGCGGCTGTGCCGGAGGTTGCGATCAAAGCGGCGCTGACTCGGTTACAACAGGTGTGGCGGCCGTGAAGAATACGGTTTCGGCCAGCTGACTTGAAAGAATCTCGCTGCGATGAATTTCGATCACCTGCTGATTATTAAGGCCGCGCAGGTCGTGCGCACCGCCGAGGCGACGCTGTGCCACGGTTTTCATATGTGCGGCGCCGATGGGTGTCAGCGGTGCATCGACACTGGGATAGTGAAAATGCGCATAGCACAGTACTTGCCTGGTTTTCGCGTCGCGTACTTCATATTCGTCGAGGAAGTCGTTGGCGTGTTTGCTCAGCTTGCGTCGAGTAACGGTTTTGGTGATCTGGACCTCGCCCTGGTTTTTCAGCCACTCGACCCCCGCTGCCGTCGGAGGTTGCTGTTTGATCATTTGACTGCGCAGGCTGGTGCCTTTCTTGTAGAGGCGGTTCGCGGTTTCGGTGAGGGTGTGACCGAGGGTTTCCGTCCCGGGCGACGAGCCGGCAGTGAGATTGCTGACCGTCAGCGCTTCATCGATTGCAGCGTTTGCCTTGCGCAGGCGAGCAGCGTATTTGTGATAGGCCTCTTCAATCTCCACCGGAAGTCGTTGGGCGCGTTTGATGCGGGCCTGGGTAAGCTGTTCGAATGCGGGCAGGTCATCGATCAGAGCCTGCGCCTGCTCGATGCTTTTTTTAAGATTCGGCCTCGCCCCGGCAGGTGTCGATTGCGTCTTGCCGTGTTCGACCCATTCCCCCGGTGACTTCTCATGAAACGTGGCGATCACCCCGGTCAGCTCGCTGCGCACTTCGACCAGATCGGTGTCCTGGCCATCAATACTCTTTTTTCGTTCGCCGACCAGGGTGCCTTTGAATCGGGTCTTGATGATTTTTCGGTTGGAGGCAGAGCCTGAAGAAGGTCTCGACGGGCCGGGCTGTGGATCGAGCAAGTGTTTGTTACGTAACAGATCGGCCAGCCGCCTGTCTGTTTGGGCCTTGAACTCCATCACTCGAGTGCGCACGTGCCCCAGTCGAGCGGTCTGAATCTGCTCGGGAAACTCCGCGGCGAAATCGGCAAAGCGTTGATCCACAGAGGTAAATTGCTGCGAGACGTTGCTCAGGGCGTCGATTCGTTCGCGCAGATTACTGAGGCTCTCGTCGGCAGTCAGATTCAGCGAACTCTGAATATTCAGCGCAGCGTCTTCAATAAGACGTTCCAGTGTCTGCTGCGCATCGGCGCGCTTCGCTGTTTCGCCGGGCTTGATGCAAATCTCCTGACCAAAGCTGATCTGCAGCAGTTTGAGATCATTCAAATCGTAGGTCGGCAGCGCCTTTCGATAAGTGGCAAGGGTTTCTACGGCGTCTTTGCCAAGCAGTTCGAGCTCCCCAAAGCGGCTATGCGCCGACTCGATCTTGTCGATGATGCTCTGGGTCTGATCGGTCATTTGTTCACAGGTCTGGACAAAGGCCTGTCGCTCGACGCGGGGGTCCTGCGCAATCATCGCCATCGCCTTCGCTACATTGGCCTGGTAGTCGGTGGAATGCTGGCTAAGCCATTCCTGGCCAAGAAACAGCTGCATCTCCAGCCGCTGGATCATTGTCGTGCGGTAGTTGGGTATGTCCTGCAGGAGGTTCAATGCCTTGATTTTCTCGATGTTCGCGCCGTAGTCGCTGTTTTGCGCATCGAGGGTGTCCAGATAGGCTTGGCGTGCCGCGGCAAGGTCTTGTGGCTGGGCATTGAGCATTGCGCTGTGGGCCTGATCGAGTCGGGTCTGTTTGTCCTCCATGGTCAGGTCGAAAGCGTGGAGTTCGACGCCCAGCTTTTTCGCCTGCCTGTCGTTTTTGCTCTTGGCTTCCTTGCGCCGATTGCGCAGCCCGCCTCCGCGCAGACGCAAGCGCATGTCGATGATCCATTGACCGCCTCGGGTTCGGCTCAGCAAAGGACCTGCCCGTGGCGGTTGCTGACGCGAGTCGATGATCTGCACGTCTTCGTTGTCATTGATCTCCACTTCAAACCAGCGTTTGCCGACCGGCGCATACCACTTGTTCTGATCTGCATACAGGTGCTGATGCCGACCGGTGCTGGCGGCTTCAGCGAGCCCTTCGGGTTTGGCGACCATGAAACGATCCAGCAAGGATGCCAGCGCCAGGGGCGAGCGCATCAGCGCGGCCATGGCGTTGACAGAGGACTCATGGGCAGCGGGCAGTTCGGTGTTGGTGATGTCCGGCAAGCGCAGCGGTTTGACCGGCGCAGGACGCGGGGTTGTTGTCGGCGGCGCTTGCTCTGATTCGACAAAGGCCGATTCGGCGGGGGGCGTGTCGCCCACCGCCGCGCGATGAGCGAGCACCATGCCCAGCGCGAGGAAAATATCGGCCAGCGCCGTCCAGGCAAACTTGCCGGACTCTTGATTGGCGACGTCGCTGATCTCCTGCAAGTCGTCCATGATCTGCCAGATCCATGCCGCCGTGCCGACACTGCGACCCAGAAACGGCAATGCTGCATTGAACAGCATCCAGCCGCCGCTTTTGAGCGTGGCCCAACGTGATTCGGCATTGGAGACGGACTGGCGGTCGGCTTGAGTGATGACAGCCTGAACGTTAGTGGTGTGCAGGGTCGCCAGAGTGTCGCCTTCGAGGACGGCAGTGCCCAGAGCAACGGGGCCGGACATATCCAGGGAGGCAAGCGGGTTGACCAACAGTTGCGGGATCGTCCAGATCGACGGCAATTTGGCGGTAAACACGAATTGGCTGTAGTTGAATCGCACATCGTCCGGTAACCAGGCCAGTACCGATTCACGCAGTTGTCGCGAATGCCGGATCGAATACAGCAGGTTGGCATGACTGGGGTACTGCATCAGTGCGGTGTCGAACAGTGGCCGATAAAGCACACAGGGTCCTTTGCTGGCGTCGCGTGGGCCGATGATGAACATGTTGGTCACGGTGTCGACCGCTGAGCTCATGCGATGGGCTGCGAACGCCAATGGCCGGATGACGATTTCCTGCCCGTCGACCTGACGCCCCTCGGCACTGTTGTCGAGGGCGGCGACGACGTATCGGTAACCCTGCTCATCAATACCTGCTGTGCCACGGATCTTGTTTTGCAGTGCCAGCAGCGGCAGTTCGAGGACCAACTGACGGGTGTAGAGCGTCTGCAACGCAGCCGCCTGCACGGCATCGTCGACCAGCAGCTTCTTCAAGTGCGCAGGGTAGGTTTTGCCAATGTCTACGCTCCTCACCAGTTGCTCGACATAAGCCACGGTCATCCAGTCCGGCAGTGCACTGTCGTCCTTGTAGCGCACGGTTTTATTGCCCAGCGGCAGACCTGCCAGGTTTTGCAGGGCGAGCTCGGTCAGCGACAGGTTCCTGGTTTGAATATGGCCCGGCAAGACGAACGTGCCCCATACCTCGAGACTGGCGATGCTGATCTCGATGTTATCGACCTTCACGTCGCTCGCGGTCGGGTGGTCCTGGAGAATCTGCCGCGTCAGGGCCTCTCGAGTGAAGGTTTGCAGACTGGCGACCTGTGCCTGAAACGACCGGCCCTTGTTTGCATGCTGCAGTATCGTCAAGTCCAGCAGATAACGACTGAAAGTGGCCTGATCGTCGGGCGCGGCGTTGTCCAGCCAGGCTGGCAGCATCGGGCGCAGACGGTCGACATGGGATTTGATGGCGGGTGGCGGTTGCCGGGGGCGACCGGTGTGAGGGTAAAGCAGATCAAACGATGGCTCTTCAAAGAAATTGATCTCGCCGAGAGCATCGCCTTCCAGTGCGATCAGCGTGCAGGCCTGATGATCGAAGAAGTCGCCTTGCGGTTCCACCAGCCGCCACTTGAGCTTGTGGGCAGAGGTGCGTTGCCAGTATTTGCGCGGCAATGCTTTGCCGAGCTCATCCAGCGAGTCGAATTGCTGGAAGCCATGGATCACTGAATACGTCAGGATCATCGTGCGCTGTCCGACGGTCCCGATCACTACGGCGCTGTCCAGCAAGGTCAGGTGCCTGCCTTCCTTGCCGGCGGCTTCGCTCTGATCGAGGTCAATCAGGCAGGCACGGGTCTTGTAGGGATCGGCGAGCAAGCGCTGTTCCTTGTCCGGAGCCTTGAAAACGGCCTTGGCCATGGCCACTTGATCGGTATCCCAGCCGGGATGGGCGCCGACGTTCCACACGTTCCGCAGGGCGTCCGACATTTGCTGCCAGCGTGGCTGATTCGCCGCGGTGAATGCGCCCCAATAAGCGATATGTTGTTCTTTGAAGGACACGAACATCAGGGGCGCGAGTTCGTTGAGCAGGCGGCCGACGGCGTCGATCTTCACCGGTATCTGGATGGCCAGTTTGCCGGGCTGCAACGTCAGAAAATGCTCCGCATCGAGGTAGGTCACAGTGGTTCCGTTCAGCGAGAGCCGGACCAGAGCATCGGTCAGTGATTCGATCTGCTCGCGGCCGGGGACGATGCGCTGGTTTTCAATGACCCAGGACGGTGTCACCACCATGGCTTGCTGCGGATCGATGTCCAGCGAGGGGTACAACTCCTTGAGTGCCGGTTTCAGCGTTTTCGAGGCGACCTCGCGCAATGAAGGGCCGGTCATCAATTGAGTCACGACATCAACGGTATTGGGTTGGAGAAAGTCGGGCACGGGCAATTCCTGATCTGACGATAGAGATTCATGTCAGGGCAAGGTAGAGGTCACCTCGTGGCGGTGTGCGGTAGATAAATCTTGCGGGCAAAAAAAGACCCGCGAGTGCGGGTCGTCGCAGAGTTGCGCAGTTACTCAGCGCTTTCGAAACCTTCAAGGACGTTCACTGCGTTGATCCCGATTTCCTCCACCGCGTAACCGCCCTCCATCACAAACAGCACGGGTTTGCCAAGGGCGGCAATGCGTTTGCCCATCGCCAGGTAATCAGGGCTGTCGAGTTTGAACTGCGAGATCGGGTCGTCCTTGAACGTGTCGACACCGAGCGAAACAACGATGATGTCCGCGCCATAGCGCGCGATCTCTTCGCAAGCCTGATCGAGCGCCGCGCTCCACACCTCCCAACCGGAACCGGCCGGCAGTGGGTAGTTGAAGTTGAAGCCTTCACCGGCGCCTTCTCCGCGCTCGTCTTCATAGCCGAGGAAGAACGGAAATTCCGCTTCCGGGTGGCCGTGGATCGAGGTGAACAGCACGTCGCTGCGTTCATAGAAGATCGACTGGGTGCCGTTGCCGTGGTGGTAGTCGACGTCGAGAATCGCGACCTTCTGGTGGCCCTGATCGAGGAACGCCTGGGCAGCGATGGCGGCGTTGTTGAGGTAGCAATAACCGCCCATCAAATCCCTGGCGGCGTGGTGTCCCGGCGGACGGCACAGGGCGAAGGTCGCGCGTGCGCCACGCTGGATTTCAGCCTGCGCGGTAAGCGCCACTTGCGCCGCGCTGTAAGCCGCTTGCCAGGTGCCGGCAGTAATCGGTGCGCCGCCGTCGAAGCTGTAGTAACCAAGCTGGCCATGCAGGCTGGTCGGTTTGATCGCACGCAGTGTGCGCGCCGGCCAGGTGTAGGGCAGCAGATCGCCGTCGGTATTGAATTCGGTCCAGCGATCCCACGCGCTCTTGAAGAAGTCGAGGTAGTCGCGGCTGTGCACGCGTGCGATCGGCTCGAGACCGAAATCCTTCGGCGCTTCGACCGCTCCGAGGTTCTGCTGTTTTACCCGCTGCAGCACGTGATCGGCGCGGGACGGCATCTCGAAGCACGGCTTGAGCTGGCCATCGATGAGTTCGCAGCGGCCATGGTGCAGGTGGTGATCGTCCGAGTAGATCGTCAGCATATGTTGTTCTCCGCAGGGCTGATTCGGTTGCATCAGTGTTGCGGCGCGAAGTGAATCGGAGAACGTCGGGTGCGGCCAAAAGGGGATCGATATGGCCGAAACCTGTGTCCGCAATTCGCCCCTTGATAACGCGGGTCCAGGCATGGAATACGAACCCTTGCAGGAGTGAGCCTGCTCGCGACACCGGTCTGTCGGCCGCCCGAAGCGTTGGATGATAAATGGCTATCGCGAGCAAGCTCACTCCTAGAGGGGGAGCATCAATGCGGGCGAAACTGACTCGGCGCCACGCCGCTCCAGCGCACAAACGCATGGCGGAAACTCGCGGTCTCGCTGAAGCCCAGCGTTTCGGCGATCCGATAGATCGGCAACTGATCCTCGCACAACATCTGTTTGGCCCGCTCGAAGCGCAGTTCATCGAGCAGTTCCTGGTAGCTGCTGCCCATGTCTTTCAAATGTCGGCGCAAGGTCCGCGGCGAGCATTTCATTTGCTGCGCAAGGCCTTCGAGCCCCGGCGCAGCGTTCAACTGCGCGCTGAGCAACTTACGAATCCGCCCCAGCCAGGCCTGACGTCCGGTGAACTCCAGATTCTGCTTGCGGCAGCGTTCGGCCATGGCCTGATGGGTAATGGCGTCGGCCAGTGGCAACGGCTGATCGAGCCAATGGCGGTCGAAGGCGAACGCATTGTCTTTGGCTAAGAAATGCAGCGGCGAGTTGAAAGGTTCGGCATAGCTGTCGCGATAGTCCGGCGCGGCATGTTCGAAGCGCGTAGCGCGCAGCGGCAACCGATGGCCGAGCAAGTCGTCGCAGATGACTTTCAGCGACACCAGGCAAAACTCGGCGTTGAACACCGCCATGGCCGGGCTTTCGCGGTAATCGGCGGCGACGAACCAGACCTGCTCGCCATCGTCTTCCAGGCTCAGTTCGAACAGCGTGCCCAATAGCGCCGGATAACGGATCGCCAGACGCAAAGCGTCACCGAAGGTGGCACAGGTCAGCAGGGCGTAACCGAGCATGCCGTAACAGGACACATGCATGCGCCGGCCCAATTCGAGGCCGATGTCACGCTTGAGCGCGACCGCGTTGGTGCAGACCTGCATCTCCTGATGGGTGGTGATGCGCGTATCGGCACGCTGCAGATCCGCCGCAACAATGCCGCTGCCTGCCAGCAATGCCTCGCTCGACAGGCCTTCGGCCTTGAACGTGTTGAGGATCAGCGAGACCGCGTTGAGGGTGGTGAGGTGGGAGTGGAGCATGGGATCTTCCAGCCTGGGGGTGGCTGGAACGCAGCAAATTGCATGCCGTACGAGATCGAAATGTAGGAGTGAGCCTGCTCGCGATAGCAATGTATCAATAAACATTTATGGCGACTGACACACCGCCATCGCGAGCAGGCTCACTCCTACAGGGTTTTGCGGAGTGTCAGATCAGCTCACCACACAAATCCAGTTCGATCAGCCGACGCACTTCAACATTTTCCAGCCCGGCACCCAGCAAACCATGCAACTTGCCGAACGCTGCCTCACGGGTCATTCCGCCACCGGACAACACGCCAACACCGCGCAAACGGCTGCCAGCCTCGTAGACATCCAGCTCAACGCCGCCCTCATGGCACTGTGTGACGGCCACGACCACCACGCCGTTGTCCCGCGCGCGGCCAAGGCTGGCGAGGAACTCTGGGTTATCGCTCGGCCCGGTACCGCTGCCATAGCACTCCAGCACCAGACCTTGAACGCCGCTGTCGAGCAGGCCGTCGAGGACTTCGGCGCTGATGCCGGGGAACAACGGCAACACCGCAACCTTGGCCAGTTGCCTGGGCTGGTTGTAGTTCAGTGCGGCTGGAATCGAAGGCGCTTTCACGCCGCCGCCCTGACGCTCCAGGCGTTTGAACGGATGACGGCCAAGACTGCGCACTTTCGCGCAACGGGTCGGCGCAAGCAGTTCGCCGTGAAAGTACAGATGCACGCCCGGCGCCAGGCCTTGGCCGAGGGCGACCAGCGCGCCGCCGAGGTTTTCCCAGGCATCGCTGTCGGTCACGCCTGCCGGCAGCATCGAACCGGTGAAGCACACACGGGCGTGCAGGCCGAGCAGCTGGAAACTCATCGCCGCGGCGCTATAGGCCAGGGTGTCGGTACCGTGCAGGATCAGCACGCTGTCGCAGCCTTGCCCGTCCACGGCATCGACCACCGCTTCGCGCAGTTGCTGCCAGTAGGCCGGGGTCATGTTGGCGCTGTCGATCAGCGGCGACATCTCGCGAAATTGCCACTGCGGCACCACCAGCTCAGGCTGGCTGTGCAGGTAGTCACGCATCCGCGCTTCGAAACCGGACGCCGGGGCCAGGCCGTTGGCGCTGGCCTGCATGCCGATGGTGCCACCTGTGTAAAGCACCATGACGTGTTGAGCGGCGGGATAGGTCGACGAACTCATAGGATTCTCCGAAACGATGAGGGCCCTGTGGGGGCGAGCCTGCTCGCGATGGCGTCGTGTCAGTTAATCAAATGAAACTGACCAATCGCTATCGCGAGCAGGCTCACTCCTACAGGTTATTGCATCACAATAACCGACGGGCGCAGGGGATGCGCCCGTCATCCACCTGTCAGCGTTGCGCTGCAGGTACGCCTTGCGGCGCAGTTTCAGTCTGGCCCGCCGCTGCTGGCGGGTTCACCGGCCAGGCGTTGCGATCCAGATCCAGATCGGCGAATTTGCTCGAATCAAATACTGGCTGTTTGACGCCGGCGCGGCGCTGCTCGTCGTAGTCGCGCATCACGCGCAGGCCGACCTTGAACAGCATGGCCAAGGCCACGAGGTTGACGAACGCCAGGCAGGTCATGGTGATGTCGGCGAAGGCGAACACCGTCGTCAGGTCCTGCATCGAACCCCACACCACCAGCGCGAGCACCAGGCCACGGAAAAGCATCAGCAGCGCGCGGTTGCGGCTGAGGAACTGCAAGCTGTTCTCGCCCAGGTAGTAGTTGTAGAGGATGCAGGTGAAGACGAACAGCGACAGCGCGACGCTGACGAACATGCGACCCCAGTCACCCACCACGGCAGCCAGCGAGTTCTGGGTCAGCACGATGCCGTCACCTTCGAAGCCCGGGGTGTAGAAGCCCGACAGCAGGATCAGCAGTGCGGTGCAGGTGCAGATCACAAAGGTGTCGAGGAACACGCTGAAAGCCTGGACCACGCCCTGCGCGCCCGGGTGCTTCACGGCGGCCACGGCAGCGACGTTCGGCGCACTGCCCAGACCCGCTTCGTTGGCGAACACGCCACGCTTCACGCCCATGACAATCGCGCTGCCGAGCAGACCGGCAAAGGCCGGGTCGAGGCCGAAGGCGCTCTTGAAAATGGTTTCCAGCATGGACGGCACATGTTCGATCTGGGTGCCGATCACGTACAGGGTCACGCCGATGTAGGCCAGGGTCTTGATCGGTACCAGCAGGTCGGAGACCGAAGCGATGCGCTTGATGCCGCCGATAAAGGTGATGGCCAACAGCACCGCCAGGACGATCCCGGTGTGGCGCGGATCGAAGTCGAAGGCGTTCTGCAGCGAGTGGGTCACGGTGTAGGACTGCAGGCCGATGAAGGCGAAACCGTAGGTGACCAGCAGCAGAACGGAGAACACTATCGCCATGCCTTTGAGCTTGAGCCCGTGCTGGATGTAGTAGGCCGGACCGCCACGGTACAGGCCGTCGCCATCGGCGCGCTTGTAGACCTGGGCCAGGGTGCACTCGAAGAAGCTGCTGGACATGCCGACCAGTGCGGTCACCCACATCCAGAACACCGCACCCGGACCACCGAGGGTCACGGCGATGCCGACACCGGCGATGTTGCCCGCACCGACGCGGCCGGCGAGGCTGAGCATCAAGGCCTGGAACGAGCTGAGTTGCCCGGCGCTGCCTTTGAGGCTGTCGCGGAACACCGCGAACATGTGGAAGAAATGACGCAGTTGAACGAAACGCGAGCGAATCGTGAAGTAGCTACCGAGCCCGACAATGAGCACGATCAGTACTTTCCCTGAGAGGAAGTCGTTGATGACTTCGAGCATGGATTTTTCCTCGCTGTTTTTTGTGGGTGCAAATGCTGGATCGGAGAAACATCGTGTTACACCGGTCTGCGCGCGGCACGACGGGTGAGGCGAAGGTTTCGTCCCGGATCCATATCGCGGGTTTTGTTATTAGTTCGGGTTTCGCATGGGTTATGGCCTCGTTCCCGACGACCGCTCACGCGAAGAGGGGCGGCACTATACCGATCAGTGGCGCGCCCGTCTGCACGGTAGTGGTGCAAGCGACGAAACGAAGCGTTGAAGCACCCGGCGTTACCGGCGCCGGGCTTTTGTAGGAGTGAGCCTGCTCGCGATGCAGGCGCTGCGGTTCTAATGGCACACCGCGTCATCGTTCATCGCGAGCAGGCTCACTCCTACAGAAGACGTTTGTCCTTCAAACAGTTAAAAAAAAGGGCTCGGGGACAAAATCCCCAAGCCCTCAAAAGGTGAGAGGTGTCTAGTCCCTCGACCTGGTGAGCGGTGCTGCAAGTTCGCGTCGGCTCAGGCTTTGAGCGGAACCAGACGCGGGGCGATCATGTTTTCCGGGCGCAGGATGTCGGCGAGCATGGCTTCGTCGAGCAGACCTTCTTCGCGCACCAGTTCCAGCACGCCACGGCCGCTTTCAAGGGCGATACGGGCGATGCGGGTGGCGTTCTTGTAGCCGATGTACGGGTTCAGTGCGGTGACCAGACCGATCGAGTGCTCGACCAGTTCACGGCAGCGCGCTTCGTTGGCGGTGATGCCGACGATGCAGTGCTCGCGCAGCATGTCCATGGCGCGTTGCAGCAGGCGGATCGAGTCGAGGATCTTGAAGGCGATCAGCGGCTCCATCACGTTCAACTGCAGTTGGCCGCCTTCGGCTGCCATGGTCAGCGCCAGATCGTTACCGATGACCTGGAACGCTACCTGGTTCACGGCCTCCGGGATCACCGGGTTGACCTTGCCGGGCATGATCGAGCTGCCTGGCTGACGCGCCGGCAGATTGATTTCATTGATGCCGGTGCGTGGGCCGCTGGACAGCAGGCGCAGGTCGTTGCAGATCTTCGACAGCTTGACCGCGGTGCGCTTGAGCATGCCGGAGAACAGCACGAAGGCGCCCATGTCGGAGGTCGCTTCGATCAGGTCGGCGGCCGGTACCAGCGGTTGGCCGCTGATCAATGCCAGACGTTGAACAGCCAATGCCTGATAACGCGGGTCAGCGTTGATGCCGGTGCCGATCGCGGTGCCGCCCAGGTTGACCTCGGTCAGCAGTTCCGGGGCCAGCGTCTTCAGACGCGCCAGGTCTTCGCCCATGGTGGTGGCGAAGGCACGGAATTCCTGGCCGAGGGTCATCGGCACGGCGTCTTGCAACTGGGTACGGCCCATTTTAAGGACATGATCGAACTCTTTGCCCTTGGCCGCAAAGGCCTGAATCAGGCTGTCGAGGCTGGCCAGCAGCGCATCGTGACCGAGCAGCAGACCCAGACGGATCGCCGTCGGGTAGGCGTCGTTGGTCGACTGCGCCATGTTCACGTCATCGTTCGGGTGCAGGTACTGGTATTCGCCTTTCTCGTGCCCCATCGCTTCCAGAGCAATGTTGGCGATCACTTCGTTGGCGTTCATGTTGGTGGAAGTACCGGCGCCACCTTGAATCATGTCGACCACGAATTCTTCGTGGTAATCGCCGCGGATCAATCGCGCACAGGCTTCGCTGATGGCAGCGTGCTTGGCTTCGCTCAGGTGACCCAGCTCGCGGTTGGCGTCAGCGGCGGCCTGTTTGACCATCGCCAGGCCCACAACCAGTTTCGGGTAATGCGAAATCGGAACGCCCGAGAGGCGGAAGTTGTTCACCGCTCGCAGGGTCTGGATGCCGTAATACGCATGGGCCGGGACTTCGAGGGCGCCAAGCAGGTCGGTTTCTGTGCGGAAAGATGCAGCGGAGGACATGATAGAAATCATCTCGATAAGGACCCGGTCTGTGCCGGAACGCTGCGAATGCTAGGCTTGTGGGGATTTTTGGGCCAATGCTGTTCAGCACTGCCCTATGCACATTCGGCATAATGCCCATGTGACGCCGTCTGTGCGGCAGACGTGTGACCTGTTTTGGTGCGTGCCCGGGAGGACGTGATGAATCTGGAAAGCAAATGGCTCGAGGACTTCAGTGCCCTGGCCGCCACTCGCAGCTTCTCGCAGGCGGCCGAACGGCGCTTCGTGACCCAGCCGGCGTTCAGTCGGCGGATCCGCAGCCTCGAAGCGGCGCTGGGGCTGACCCTGGTCAATCGCTCGCGCACGCCGGTCGAACTGACGGCGGCGGGGCAGTTGTTTCTGGTGACTGCGCGCACGGTGGTCGAACAGCTCGGTGAAGTGCTGCGCCATCTGCATCATCTGGAAGGCGGGCAGGGCGAGGTGATGCAAGTCGCGGCGGCGCACTCGCTGGCCCTGGGCTTTTTCCCGCGCTGGATCGCCCAGTTGCGCAACGAAGGACTGAACATCGCCACGCGGCTGGTGGCAACCAACGTTGGCGACGCCGTGCATGCGCTGCGCGAAGGTGGCTGCGATCTGATGCTGGCGTTCTACGACCCGGATTCGGCGATGCAGATGGACCCGGAAATCTTCCCCTCGCTGCACTTGGGCCAGACCGAGATGCTGCCGGTGTGCGCAGCGGATCTGGATGGCAAGCCGTTGTTCGATCTGGAAGGCGAGGCGAGCGTGCCGTTGCTGGCTTACAGCGCTGGGGCGTTTCTCGGTCGTTCAGTGAACGGCTTGCTGCGCCAGCGCCAGTTGCGCTTCACCACGATCTACGAAACCGCCATGGCCGACAGCCTGAAGAGCATGGCGCTGGAAGGCCTCGGTATCGCTTGGGTGCCGCAGCTGAGCGTACGCGCCGAACTGGCCCGCGGTGAGCTGGTGGTGTGCGGCGGCCCGCAGTGGCATGTGCCGCTGGAGATCCGCCTGTACCGCTGCGCCCTGGTGCGCAAGGCCAACGTCCGTCTGCTTTGGCGCAAGCTCGAAGGCGGCGCTGCACAAAACTCTTGAACACACCCGCAGCCCTGTGGGAGCGAGCCTGCTCGCGAAAGCGGTGTGTCAGACAACATAAATGCTGACTGATACTCCCTCTTCGCGAGCAGGCGCGCTCCCACAATGGAATTTGTGGTGTGTCTGTGCTGACCTTCAAGTCAATAAAACCGGGCCTTTCGCTCATTTGACAGATGGTCGTTTCGGGGGCTGTTTATTGCCTTCTTTGCGGTATACTGCGCGGCCTTCGGCCGGCACGTCCGGCCATTTTTCGTACAATCAAGCCACGCAACCTGCGTGGCTTGTTGTTTTATGACGCGCCTGCGGGCGCTCCAGAGAGAAGAGGCGCGACGATGAGTGCACTGGTTGGCGTGATCATGGGCTCCAAGTCCGATTGGTCCACCCTTAGCCACACCGCCGATATGCTGGAAAAGCTCGGCATCCCGTACGAGGTCAAGGTGGTTTCCGCCCACCGCACCCCGGATCTGCTGTTCCAGTACGCCGAAGAGGCTGAAAGCCGCGGCATCGAGGTGATCATCGCCGGTGCCGGTGGCGCAGCCCACCTGCCAGGCATGTGTGCGGCCAAGACGCACCTGCCGGTGCTGGGCGTGCCCGTGCAATCGGCGATGCTCTCGGGCGTCGATTCGCTGCTGTCGATCGTGCAGATGCCAGCGGGCATTCCGGTCGCTACCCTGGCCATCGGCAAGGCTGGCGCGATCAACGCAGCCCTGCTCTCGGCGAGCATCCTTGGCGCCAAGCACCCGCAGTTCCACGCGGTACTGAAAACCTTCCGTGCCGAGCAGACAGACAGCGTCCTGGACAATCCAGACCCACGTATTGCCTGAGGTTGTTGAGATGAAGATCGGTGTAATCGGTGGCGGCCAGTTGGGTCGCATGTTGGCCCTGGCGGGCACTCCGCTGGGGATGAACTTCGCTTTTCTCGACCCTGCGCCGGACGCCTGTGCGGCCGCACTGGGCGAACACCTGCGGGCCGATTACGGCGATCAGGATCATCTGCGCCAACTGGCCGATGAAGTCGATCTGGTGACCTTCGAATTCGAAAGCGTCCCGGCCGAAACCGTGGCGTTTCTTTCGCAATTCGTGCCGGTCTACCCGAGCGCCGAAGCCCTGCGCATTGCTCGTGACCGCTGGTTCGAAAAAAGCATGTTCAAGGACCTCGGCATTCCGACCCCGGCCTTCGCCGACATCCAGTCGCAAGCCGATCTGGAAGCCGCCGTCGCTTCCATCGGTCTGCCGGCCGTGCTGAAAACCCGCACCCTGGGTTACGACGGCAAGGGCCAGAAAGTCCTGCGCAAACCTGAAGACGTGGCGGGCACTTTCGCCGAACTGGGTAGCGTCGCCTGCCTGCTGGAAGGCTTCGTGCCGTTCACCGGCGAAGTGTCGCTGATCGCCGTGCGTGCCCGCGATGGCGAAACGAAGTTCTATCCACTGGTGCACAACACCCACGACAGCGGCATCCTCAAGCTGTCGGTGGCCAGCACCGATCACCCGTTGCAGGCGCTGGCGGAAGATTATTCCAGCCGTGTGCTCAAGCACCTCGACTACGTCGGCGTGATGGCTTTCGAGTTCTTTGAAGTCGACGGTGGCCTGAAAGCCAACGAAATCGCCCCGCGCGTGCACAACTCCGGCCACTGGACCACCGAAGGCGCCGAGTGCAGCCAGTTCGAAAACCACCTGCGTGCCGTGGCCGGCCTGCCGCTGGGTTCGACCGCCAAGGTCGGCGAGAGCGCGATGCTCAACTTCATCGGCGTAGTGCCGCCGGTGGAAAAAGTCATCGCCATCGAAGACTGCCATCTGCATCACTACGGCAAAGCTTTCAAGGCCGGACGCAAGGTCGGCCACGCCAACCTGCGTTGCGCCGACATGGCCACGCTGCAAGCGCAGATCATCAAGGTCGAAGCGCTGATCGCCGAGTAAAAGCGGTTTCATGTGGCAGCGGCGGAACCATTCAAGGGCCGCCGTTCTCTCATGGCAGGATGCCAAAGTCTGTCTAGGCTTTCGCATATCTACCAAATCAGAGGGAAATGCCATGGGAATTATCGGAACCATCTTTATCGGCTTGATCGTCGGCCTGCTGGCTCGGTTCCTGAAACCGGGCGATGACAGCATGGGCTGGATCATGACCATCCTGCTCGGTATCGGCGGTTCGCTGGCAGCCACCTACGGCGGCCAGGCTCTGGGCATCTATCAGGCGGGCGAGGGCGCGGGATTCCTCGGCGCACTGGTTGGCGCTGTCGTGTTGCTGGTGATCTACGGTCTGATCAAAAAGAACTGATCGAAAGCGACAAAGCCCTCTCGGCCATCGCGGCCGGGAGAGCTAGAATGCGCGGCAACTCACCGTTCATTCCTTTGCCTGCCGAGCACTTCATGCGCCGTCTTTTGTTGACTCTCCTCTTGCTGGGCAGCTATCTCGCCCACGCCGGCGAACTGCCGGAAACCGACTGGCTGGAACTGATGCCCAAGTCGGACCAGAAGGCCCTCGAGGCCATGCCGGAAATCGACCACAACTCCCCCGAGGCCACTGGCACCTTCACCGAGAAGGGCGGGATGAAGCAGGCCAAAGGTCTGCCGGCGGTGATGTATTCGACGAAAACCGTGGCGTCGATGAACGACAAGCACATTCGCATCGGCGGGTACCCGGTGCCGCTGGAATCCGATGCCAAGGGCCGCAGCACGCTGTTCTTCCTCGTGCCGTATCCGGGCGCCTGCATCCACGTGCCGCCACCGCCGCCGAATCAACTGGTGCTGGTGCGGTATCCGAAAGGTTTGAAGCTCGACGACATCTATACACCGCTCTGGGTGACCGGCACGCTGAAAATCGAAAAGGTCAGTAATGACCTGGCGGATGCGGCCTATGCGCTGGAAGCGGAGAAGGTGCGGGTAGTGGAGGAGGCTGACCTTTAAAGCAAAAGATCGCAGCCTTCGGCAGCTCCTACATGGAAAATGCATTCCAAATGTAGGAGCTGCCGAAGGCTGCGATCTTTTGATCTTAAAGCGGTTTGCTGGCGACGCTAACACCCATCGTATGGCGCGCACCCGGCGCCAGGGTCACCAGATCATCCATCACATTCGCCGTCTCGATGCACAGCATGCGCTGCCAGCCATCGTTGTCCATGTCGGGCAGCGCGGCGGCGCGGTCGATCCACGGGTTCCAGATCACGGCAGTGCGCGAGCCGGTAGAGGTCAGCACGATGCGTCGTTCCCAGGCCGGATCAACGATGCTCAGCTGCGGCGGAGCGTCGAGATAGATGCGATCGGTCTCGCCGCTGAAATGCAGATCGCCGCTCTGGCTGGCGGTGTTCCAGTCGTCCAGGGTCTCGATGTAATTCAAACCGGCCACGCCGTCGACATGCACATTGCGCACGTCACTCACGGCGAAATAGGTGTGCAGCGCCTGACTCAGTGTGACGGTGTCAGTACCACGGTTATGGCTGGTCAGGCTGTAATGCAGTTGATCCGCCAGATGCAGGGTCAAGGTCAGATCAACTTCGTGCGGCCAGCCCGGCAGGCCACCTTCCGGGTAGGGCAACTTGAACTCGACCTTGATGCCGTCAGCCTCTGATTCGATGTTGCCCAATTCCCAGTCCATCGCCCGCACCAGACCGTGGGCGGGGGCAGGTTGCTCGCCGGTGTACATGGCCTGCACGCTGCTCGGGTTGCGTTCGAATTTGCCGAACCACGGCCAGCACACCGGCACACCGGCGCGGATGCTTTTGCCGGTCTTGAATTCGGCCTTGTCGTTGAGCCAGATGATCGGCGGCTGGCCGTCGATCTGATAACTGAGGATGTGCGCGCCTTGCTGGGCCACCAGCACTTCGGCCTTGCCGTGGCGGATGCGCCAGCAGTTCAGTTCATCCTGTTTCACGGCTTCAACGTTGGGCGTGTTCATGGGCAACTCTCGATCAGACACTGGGGACGACTATCGACCGCAAAACGGCCGCGAGGTTTAACGCGCGCGTGGCGGCACCGAGCGGGTGCGACCGCTGCCGTCGATGGCGACGAAGACGAAAACCGCTTCGGTGACCTTGCGCCATTCGCTGGACAGTGGGTCATCGCTCCACACTTCGACCATCATCTGGATCGAGCTGCGGCCGATTTCCAGGGTCTGGGTATAAAAGGACAACTGCGCGCCGACGGCGACCGGCACCAGAAACGCCATGCGGTCGATGGCAACAGTGGCGACGCGGCCACCGGCAACACGGCTGGCCATGGCGGTGCCGGCCAGATCCATCTGCGCGACCAGCCAGCCGCCGAAAATATCGCCAAAGCCGTTGGTTTCGCGCGGAAGTGCGGTGATTTGCAGGGCCAGGTCGCCCTGTGGGATCGGATCTTCTTGTTCGAGCTCTATCATGCCGAGGGGCCTCTGACCCGTGACTCTTCGTGGGTATTGCGGGTGGTAGCCGTCTTCAAGAAAAACGATTCAACACCGAACACACTGCGTTCGTCACGTTTTCCATCAGGCGCCTAAAGGGAAACTCTGCGAAAAAGGCTAAATCCCGAGCAAAGGACGGGCCAACAACGTTTTCGCACAGTAACCTCTTACAAATCCTGCGCAGTTGGCGAGTATATCGGTCGATAGACCCCGCGACGACCACCCGGTTCTGATTTCGACCGTCAATTACGCACCTCTATGTGCTTTTTCGAACAATTTGCTATGGTGCCGAACCTGTCCAAGCCACCGCCAGCGTTGTTGTGGCGACAGATTCGACTATAAGAGAAGCCCTTGCCATGACCACAGCGCCTTCGAGCCTCGCGCAGCCCGAGCAACCCGCACGACCGTTGACCCGCAACGACTACAAGACTCTGTCGCTGTCCGCCCTTGGCGGGGCGCTGGAGTTTTACGATTTCATCATCTTCGTTTTCTTCGCCACCGTGGTCGGCAAGCTGTTCTTCCCGGCCGACATGCCCGAGTGGCTGCGCTTGATGCAGACCTTTGGCATTTTCGCTGCCGGCTATCTGGCGCGGCCGCTGGGCGGCATCGTCATGGCGCACTTCGGCGACCTGTTGGGGCGCAAGAAGATGTTCACCCTGAGCATTTTCATGATGGCCGTGCCGACCCTGATCATGGGCCTGCTGCCGACCTACGCGCAGATCGGCATCTGGGCGCCGATCCTGTTGCTGCTGATGCGGGTGATCCAGGGCGCGGCGATTGGCGGTGAAGTGCCGGGGGCGTGGGTCTTCGTTTCCGAACACGTACCGCAAAAGCACATCGGTTATGCCTGCGGCACGCTCACCAGCGGCCTGACGGCCGGCATCCTCCTCGGCTCGCTGGTCGCCACGGCGATCAACAGCATTTATACGCCAGCCGAAGTGTCGGATTACGCCTGGCGGATCCCGTTCCTGCTTGGCGGCGTGTTCGGCCTGTTCTCGGTGTATCTGCGCCGCTGGCTGCACGAAACCCCGGTATTCGCCGAACTGCAACTGCGCAAGGCACTGGCCGAAGAAGTGCCGCTGCGCGCGGTACTGCGTGACCACCGCGGCGCCATCGCCATCTCGATGCTGCTGACCTGGTTGCTCTCGGCCGGCGTCGTCGTAGTGATTCTGATGACTCCGACCGTGCTGCAAACGGTCTACCACTTCTCGCCAACCACGGCGCTGCAAGCCAACAGCCTGGCGATCGTCTTTCTCAGCCTCGGCTGCATTGGCGCCGGCGCACTGGCCGACCGCTTCGGCGCCGGTCGCGTATTCGTGTTCGGTTGCCTGGGCCTGCTGATCAGCTCCTGGACTTTCTACCACAGCCTCGCCGACCACCCGAACTGGCTGTTCCCGTTTTACGCACTGACCGGTTTGCTGGTCGGCACCATCGGCGCGGTGCCGTACGTAATGGTCAAGGCGTTCCCGCCGGTGGTGCGATTCAGCGGGTTGTCGTTTTCCTACAACGTCGCGTACGCAATCTTCGGTGGCTTGACGCCGATGGTGGTGAGTCTGCTGCTGAAGGAAAGCGCGATGGGGCCGGCTTACTATGTGGCGGTGTTGTGCGCGATGGGGATGGTGGTAGGGGCGTGGCTCTGGAAAAGAGGCCGCTGACTGGCACTTCACTACGGCTGTGGCTCTCGCCAGCGCGAGAGCCTTGCTTCACACTCACCAACCGGTAGCCGAGCGCCATGCTCAAGCATGTGAGCCAAGGAGTTCGCAGCATGGAGATGGTCGATCACTTGATGTTCAACCATCAAATCCAGTAACCACAGCGCACCGTGTACCTGTAATCCATCTCGTTGTGCCTGACGCCGCAACTTGCCGTCTCCGGTCAAGAGCGGTCGGCCTGTTTCCTGAGCGAGCAAGTAGCAAGACACGTCAGCCAGTGAGCTGTTGTTGTGCTCGATTTTCAGTCCGAAAAGTTTGAGCACCCCCGATTCGTCGAACGACTCAACGTTCAATCCTCGCTCAAGCAGTTCTTCATGAGGGAAGTCTGCGAGCTCCTGCATTACAAAGTCAGCGCAACAAAGGGTGAACGGCAGTTGAAACATCTGCTCCAGCAATCTGGCATTTCTGAAGTCAATCCATATATTCGTATCGCTGATGTAGATCAGACTCATGCATTCTCCAGTGAACCCAGGAAATTAGGGTCCAGTGCGCTCACTGGTTTGCGCAGAAGTTCAGCGGCTCTGGATTTACTGATCAACCCTTCGGCCAGAGCCCAGAATGCCAGCGATTCGAATCTTTGTGGTGGTTTGCATGGCAACGGCTCAGGTTCCGATTTGCGCCAGCCATTGGCACTGAATTGGATAGTCAGCGATTTGTAGCCGTTCTCGCTTAGAAGCCTCAGATCTTTGAGTCGTCTCAGCGCCGCGTGCATGGAGATGCCGTATTGGCGCTTGGCAATCAGTAACTCACGGGGGTGAACTCTGGATCGAGGATGGCTACCGAAATCACTGGTGACGCCTTTTGCCGGGTAAAGGAAGGCGCCCGCGAATCGATGGCAGCAATTTTCCTTGTCCTTCTCGGGCATATTTTCCGGTAATGCCATTACCCAGTGACCGAGCTCGTGAGCGGCAGTAAACCTGATTCTTTCGCCAGGGCGGTCCGCATTCAAAGCAATCAGCACGTGCTCGCCGTTGCCAGTGGCAGCACAGGCGCCGTCGAAATCGTCCGGGCCATGGAGCATCGCAACCTTGATACTGTGCTCTTCCAGTTGCTCGGTCAGGTTGGCGATCGGGTCGCTACCGATGCCCCAGAACTGGCGAAGCTCTTCAGCTGCCTGCTCGGCTTCATCGAGGCAGGAAACCTGAATCATTTGTGAGGGGGTCGCCGGGGTATAGATATCAGCGGGATTGAAACATTCCTCTAGTGCTATGTAGCGCTCGAGGTGTTCACGAATTTTCTCTTCCACCTGTGCCTGACGATATCTAGGCATCCTTGCCAGTTTGCGAAACTCCAGCGGCGCGAGCGCAATCGCATCGGCACGGAAGAAATACTCCGGGCTGACATGAAGAGCTTTGGCCAGTTGCAGCAGGCGAGTCGAGTTCGGAGTGCTCAACCCTTTTTCATATTTGCTCAGGGCTTGTTTGGTTATGTCGCCGAGCTGATCGGCCAAAGCCTCAAGAGTGAGGCCTTTTTGCAGGCGCGCGCGGCGAATACGGTCGTTTATCATGGGTTCCTCTCGTGGTTGACAAGACTATATTTTGTTAGTGATTTGTCAACTTCGAAAAGGTTTCTTCTTTTCTGCTGCGAGTGATGCTGGCCTTTCATCCAATTGTCATATTTCAGCCATAAAGTGTTCATATGGCCTGCCGATACTGGGCCCCGACTTAACACCCCCTATCTGCTAGGAGTAAGGCATGAAACTGAAGCGTTTGATGGCGGCAATGACTTTTGTCGCTGCTGGCGTTGCGACTGCCAACGCGTTCGCCGCTGTTGACCCTGCTATCCCGAGCTACACCAAGACCACTGGTGTGTCGGGCAACCTGTCCAGCGTCGGTTCCGATACCCTGGCCAACCTCATGACCTTGTGGGCCGAGAACTACAAAAAAGAATACCCGAACGTAAACATCCAGATTCAGGCTGCCGGTTCCTCCACCGCGCCACCTGCACTCACCGAAGGCACCGCCAACCTGGGCCCGATGAGCCGCAAGATGAAGGACAACGAGCTGCAGGCATTCGAGCAGAAGTACGGCTATAAGCCGACTGCGATCCCGGTTGCAGTGGATGCCCTGGCCGTGTTCGTGCACAAGGACAACCCGATCCAGCACCTGACCATGGAACAGGTTGACGCGATTTTCTCGTCGACCCGCCTGTGCGGCGCCAAGGCCGATGTGAAAACCTGGGGCGATCTGGGCGTGACCGGCGACCTGGCCAACAAGCCAGTGCAACTGTTCGGCCGTAACTCGGTTTCCGGCACCTACGGCTACTTCAAGGAAGAAGCTCTGTGCAAAGGCGACTACAAGCCAAACGTTAACGAACAACCAGGTTCGGCGTCGGTGGTGCAGTCGATCAGCAGCTCGCTTAATGGCGTCGGCTACTCGGGCATCGGCTACAAGACCGCTAGCGTGAAGACCGTCGCTCTGGCCAAGAAGGGCAGCACGGACTTCATCGAAGACACCGAAGAAAACGCTCTGAACGGCAAGTACCCGCTGTCGCGCTTCCTCTACGTTTACGTCAACAAGGCGCCGAACAAGCCTCTGGCACCGCTGGAAGCCGAGTTCGTCAAATTGATCCTGTCGAAACAGGGTCAGGAAGTCGTGGTCAAGGACGGCTACATCCCGCTGCCAGCCAAGGTTGCTGCAAAAGCACTGGCTGACCTCGGTCTGAAGGAAGGCGCTGAAGTCGCCAAGAAGTAACACCCTGGGGCCGGCCTGAAGCCGGACTCCCGTGGGAGCGAGCCTGCTCGCGAAAGCGGTGGATCAGTCAGCAGCGATGTTGCACATGACACCCCTTCACGAGCAGGCTCGCTCCCACAAACACGAATTTTCGACTCCGCTGCCGGGCCCTCCGAGTGGCGGATTTGCTGCGTCACTGCACTGTCATCTTTCTGTCATACAGGATCGCTAGGGTGTGCGCATGAATGATCTGGCCAATTCCCCAATGACTACGTCTTCCCCTCCCAAGCGCATTGATTTCAATACGCCTGAGCTGCAACGCAAGCGTCGCATTCGCGCGCTCAAGGATCGCTTCACCCGTTGGTATGTCCTCGTTGGCGGCCTGGCGGTGCTGGCAGCCATCACCCTGATTTTCTTCTTCCTCGCTTACGTCGTTGCGCCATTGTTTCAAGGTGCCGACCTGACCGCGAAAGATTCCATCACCCCGGCCTGGATGCAGGACGCCGGCAAGCCGCTGATGATCTCGCTCGAGGAGCAGAATCAGGTGGCCATGCGCGTCTCCGACAAGGGCCAGGCGCTGTTCTTCGACCTCGACAGTGGCGCTGAATTGAGACGCGTCGATCTGCCGCTGCCAGCGGGCGCAACCGTAACCTCGATTGGTGAAGATCAGCCGGGTCAGCCGCTGGTGGCCGTGGGCCTGTCCAACGGTAAGGCGCTGGTGTTCCGCCACACCTATAAGGTCAGCTACCCCGACGGCAAGAAAACCATCAGCCCGGCCATCGAATATCCGTATGGTGAGGCGCCGATCGCGCTGAATGAAAGCGGCGGTGCGTTGGAACATGTCAGCCTCAACGCCACCGATTCGACCCTGATACTGGTCGGCTCCACCGGTTCGCAACTCAACGTGCTATCGCTGACCAGCGAAGAAAACATGATGACCGGCGAAGTCACCAGCGAGCAGAAGCGTATCGATCTGCCGCAGATGACCGAACCGGTAAAAAACATCTTCGTCGACCCGCGCCAGCAATGGCTGTATGTGGTCAACGGGCGTGCCCAGGCCGACGTGTTCAGCCTGCGCGACAAGAGCCTCAACGGTCGCTACAAACTGCTGGAAAACGCTGATGCCGAAGTGACCGCGACCACGCAACTGGTGGGCGGCATCTCGCTGATCATCGGCGATTCCAAGGGCGGTCTGGCCCAGTGGTTCATGGCCCGCGACACCGATGGCGAGCAGCGTCTGAAGCAGATCCGCACCTTCCAGATGGGTACCACGGCAATCGTTGAAATCGCCGCCGAAGAACGCCGCAAAGGCTTTCTCGCCCTCGATGCCAGCGGCAAACTTGGCGTGTTCCACAGCACCGCACACCGTACTTTGCTGGTCGATCAGGTAGTTGAAGGTCAGGGCCTGTTCGGCCTGTCGCCGCGCGCCAACCGGGTGATCGTCGAAGCCGGCGCCAAGCTGCAACCGCTGCTGCTCGACAACCCCCATCCGGAAGTGTCATGGAGCGCGCTGTGGAGCAAGGTCTGGTACGAGAATTACGACGAGCCTAAATACGTCTGGCAATCCACGGCAGCCAACACCGATTTCGAACCGAAACTGAGCCTGTCGCCGCTGACTTTCGGTACTTTGAAAGCCGCGTTCTACGCGATGCTGCTGGCGGCGCCACTGGCCGTCGCTGCGGCAATTTACACCGCGTACTTCATGGCCCCGGGCATGCGTCGCAAGGTCAAACCGGTGATCGAGCTGATGGAAGCAATGCCGACAGTGATCCTCGGTTTCTTCGCCGGCCTGTTCCTCGCGCCATACGTAGAGGGCCATTTGCCGGGCATCTTCAGCCTGCTGATGCTGCTGCCGATCGGCATTCTGGTCGCCGGTTTCACCTTCAGCCGCCTGCCCGAGTCGATCCGCCTGAAAGTCCCGGACGGCTGGGAAAGCGCGCTGCTGATTCCGGTGATTCTGTTTGTGGGCTGGCTGTCGCTGTACATGAGCCCGTTCATGGAGAACTGGTTCTTCGGCGGCGACATGCGCATGTGGATATCCCATGACCTGGGCATCACCTACGACCAGCGCAACGCCCTGGTGGTCGGTCTGGCCATGGGCTTTGCGGTGATCCCGAACATCTACTCGATCGCCGAAGACGCCGTGTTCAGCGTGCCGCGCGGTCTCACTTTGGGTTCTCTCGCCCTTGGTGCGACGCCATGGCAGACCATGACTCGCGTGGTGATCCTCACCGCCAGCCCGGGCATCTTTTCGGCGCTGATGATCGGCATGGGCCGTGCGGTCGGCGAAACCATGATCGTGCTGATGGCCACCGGCAATACCCCGGTCATGGAGATGAACCTGTTCGAAGGCCTGCGCACGCTGGCCGCCAACGTCGCGGTGGAAATGCCCGAGTCGGAAGTCGGCGGCAGCCACTACCGCGTGCTGTTCCTCTCGGCGCTGGTGCTGCTGCTGTTCACCTTCGTCATGAACACCCTGGCAGAACTGATTCGTCAGCGTCTGCGCAAGAAATACTCGTCGCTTTAAGCAAAGGTAGAAGTCTGTGAAACAGAACTCCCTGAAAGGATGGTTCAAGAGCGGCGCCCCGGGCGTCTGGATCAGCGGTGGCGCAGTGTCCATCGCGGTCATCATGACCATTGGCCTGTTGGCGGTAATTGCCGTGCGCGGTCTCGGTCATTTCTGGCCGGCGGATCTGATTCACGCCCATTACGACGTGCCCGGCCAGGCCAACCACCTGATCGTCGGCGAAGTGGTGCAGAAAGAAGAAGTGCCGCGCGCACGTCTGAAGAGCGCCGGCCTGCCGGTGCCTGACGAAGGTCCGGAATTCATGACCCGCGAGCTGATCAAGGTCGGCAACCGTGACCTGAACGGCAACGACTTCACCTGGATCGTCGGCGAGTGGCTGACCAAGCAGACCACGCCGCCCGAGCTAATGGCGATCGAGCGTCGCGAGTGGGGCAATTTCTACGGCTACCTGGTCAACGTCAAACAGGACGGCAAGGTCATCGCCGAGGGCGAGGCCGCATGGCCCGAGCTGCAAGCGCGCATCGATCGTGTGAACGAGCTGGCTGCTCAGCTGAAGACGCTGGAAAAGTCTGATATCGGTGCGATCAACGCCGGCCTCGAACGCATCCGTCTGCACGGTCGCAAACTGGAGCTGGAAGGCAAGCTTGACGCCACCGCACAAGCGGACATGGCGTCCGAGCGCGCCGAGCTGGATGCTCGCTACAAAGACATCGAAGCACGCTTGGCTGACCTGCATGCGCAATTCAACCGCGACGCGTTGACCGCTCGCGATGCCAACGGCAAAGAGATTGAAATCGGTCTGGGCAAAGTGGTTCACGCCTACCAGCCGAACGCGATGAGCACCTTCACCAAGGTCGGTTTCTACTTCAGCAAGATCTGGGAATTCCTCTCCGATGACCCGCGTGAAGCCAACACCGAAGGTGGGATCTTCCCGGCGATCTTCGGCACCGTGATGATGACCCTGATCATGGCGATGATCGTCACCCCGTTCGGCGTGCTGGCGGCGGTGTACCTGCGCGAATACGCCAAGCAGAACACTCTGACGCGGATTATCCGTATCGCGGTCAACAACCTTGCCGGTGTTCCGGCCATCGTTTACGGCGTGTTCGGTCTGGGCTTCTTCGTCTACGTGCTGGGTGGTTCGGTCGACCGTTTGTTCTTCCCGGAAGCGCTGCCGGCGCCGACCTTCGGTACGCCGGGCCTGCTCTGGGCTTCGCTGACCCTGGCGCTGCTGGCGGTGCCGGTGGTGATTGTGGCGACCGAGGAAGGTCTGGCGCGTATCCCGCGCACCGTGCGTGAAGGCTCGTTGGCCCTCGGTGCGACCAAGGCTGAAACCCTTTGGAAGATTGTGATCCCGATGGCCAGCCCGGCCATGATGACCGGCATGATCCTCGCCGTGGCCCGCGCCGCCGGTGAGGTGGCGCCGCTGATGCTCGTGGGTGTGGTGAAACTGGCGCCGTCGCTGCCGGTGGACGGCAACTACCCGTACCTGCACCTGGATCAGAAGATCATGCACCTGGGCTTCCACATCTATGACGTCGGCTTCCAGAGCCCGAACGTCGAAGCCGCCCGCCCGCTGGTGTACGCCACCGCGCTGCTGCTGGTGCTGGTGATCGCAACGCTGAACCTGTCGGCGGTGTATATCCGCAACCACCTGCGCGAAAAATACAAAGCACTGGACAGCTAAGGACGACGCGAACCCTGTGGGAGCGAGCTTGCTCGCGAAGCTTTTTGACGGCTGCACTGGCCCCTTCGCGAGCAAGCTCGCTCCCACATTGAACTGCGTCCGTCGCGACATTGATGGAAACTGCAAAAGCAGTGTTCCGAACCGAATTTGTTAGCACAGGGAGCCTCCCATGCAGCACGAAACACACAGCCACGGCATCAACATGTCTGCCCTGGGCCGCGACAAGCAGAGCCTGAATCTGGCGCAGGAAACCGTTGCCATCGAAGTCCCGGGCCTGAGCCTGTACTACGGCGAGAAACAGGCGCTGTTCGACGTCAGCATGAATATCCCGAAGCAGCGTGTGACCGCGTTCATCGGTCCGTCCGGCTGCGGTAAGTCGACCTTGCTGCGCACCTTCAACCGGATGAACGATCTGGTCGACGGCTGCCGCGTCGAGGGCGCGATCAACCTGTACGGCAATAACATCTATCGCAAGGGCGAAGACGTTGCCGAGTTGCGTCGTCGCGTCGGCATGGTGTTCCAGAAGCCCAATCCGTTCCCGAAGACCATCTACGAAAACGTGGTCTACGGTCTGCGCATCCAGGGCATCAACAAGAAGCGCATTCTCGACGAAGCGGTCGAGTGGGCGTTGAAGGGCGCGGCTCTGTGGGACGAGGTCAAAGATCGCCTGCACGACTCGGCCCTTGGCCTTTCCGGTGGTCAGCAACAGCGTCTGGTGATCGCCCGCACCATCGCGGTCGAGCCGGAAGTGCTGCTGCTCGACGAGCCGTGCTCCGCTCTCGACCCGATCTCGACGCTGAAAGTCGAAGAGCTGATCTACGAGCTGAAGTCCAAGTTCACCATCGTCATCGTGACCCACAACATGCAACAGGCCGCGCGGGTTTCGGACTACACGGCGTTCATGTACATGGGCAAACTGGTGGAATTCGGCGACACCGATACCCTGTTCACCAATCCGGCGAAGAAGCAGACCGAAGACTACATCACCGGTCGTTATGGCTGACAGTTGCGGGTTATTCACAGAATTGACGCTGCGGCCCACCGCACCTTACCGGACGCTCCAAGGACGCCAACATGATTAGTAAAGAAGGCCTTACCCACCACATCTCCGCGCAGTTCAACGCTGAGCTCGAGGAAGTGCGCAGCCACCTCCTTGCCATGGGCGGGCTGGTCGAGAAGCAGGTCAACGACGCGGTGACGGCGCTGATCGAGGCCGACTCGGGTCTGGCTCAGCAGGTCCGTGAGATCGACGACCAGATCAATCAGATGGAACGCAACATCGACGAAGAATGCCTGCGCATTCTTGCCCGTCGTCAGCCGGCGGCGTCCGATCTGCGTTTGATCATCAGCATTTCCAAGTCGGTAATCGATCTTGAGCGTATCGGCGACGAAGCGACCAAGATCGCCCGCCGTGCCATCCAGTTGTGCGAAGAAGGCGAAGCGCCGCGTGGTTACGTCGAGGTTCGCCACATTGGCGATCAGGTGCGCAACATGGTTCGCGATGCGCTGGACGCTTTCGCGCGTTTCGACGCTGATCTGGCCTTGTCGGTGGCGCAGTACGACAAGATCATCGACCGCGAATACAAGACCGCTCTGCGCGAGTTGGCCACGTACATGATGGAAGATCCGCGCTCTATCTCGCGGGTGCTGAGCATCATCTGGGTCCTGCGTTCGCTGGAGCGCATCGGCGATCACGCACGCAACATCTCCGAGCTGGTGATCTACCTGGTGCGCGGCACCGATGTGCGGCACATGGGCCTCAAGCGCATGAAGGAAGAAGTTGAAGGCACAAGTGCCGAAACCGCTAATGTTCCGGGCGAAGCTGACGATAAGTAAGATTGCCTGAGAAAAGCGCCCGGCCCTCTGGCCGGGCGTTTTTGTTTCTGCTTTTCAAAGGCGGACGCGAATTAAAGCGAATCAAAAAGCAGCACCCGCGAACGAAAAGTCCCGGCGTGACTGAAGAGTTTTGGCAATGTGCCATCAGCCAGCGTTATGCTTGCCGGGATTTTAATAGGGGTGTTGGATGAGCAAGATCAGTGTGTTGGTCGTGGACGACGCTTCGTTCATTCGTGACCTGGTGAAAAAGTGCCTGCGTAATTACTTCCCGGGGATCCGCACCGAGGACGCCATCAACGGCAAAAAAGCCCAGGCCATGCTGGCCAGAGAGGCGTTTGACCTGGTGCTCTGCGACTGGGAAATGCCGGAAATGTCCGGTCTTGAACTGCTGACCTGGTGCCGCGAGCAGGACAACCTCAAGACCATGCCCTTCATCATGGTGACCAGCCGTGGCGACAAGGAAAACGTCGTACAGGCGATTCAGGCCGGCGTTTCCGGCTACGTCAGCAAGCCGTTCACCAACGAGCAGTTGCTGACCAAGGTCAAGCAGGCGCTGAACAAGGTCGGCAAGCTCGACACCCTGATGAACAGCGCGCCGACCAAGATGAACTCGGCGTTCGGCAACGATTCCCTGAGCGCACTGACCGGTGGCAAGCCTGCCGTGGTTGGCGGTGCTCCGGCTGCCGCTGCGGCCAACCCGTTTGCCAAGCCTGCCGCTGCAGCTCCGGCAGCCGCCGCTGCGCCATCGCGCGGTTTGCTCAACAGCCCGCCAGTGCAGGCGCCCGGTGCATCCAAGGCGCCGGTGGGCGGTCGCGGTCAGGGCCAGTTGCGGTTGCCGAGCGGTACCCAGCAATGCGTGATCAAAGCGTTGAGCATCAAGGAAGCGTTGCTGGTGGTGAAGCGCACCGAGACCCTGCCGCAGATCCTCGACAGCGCCGTGCTCGATCTTGAGCAGGGTGACAACGCCGAGATCGCCCGCCTCAATGGTTACCTGCACGCCATCGTCGCCCACGAGCAAAAGGCCGACAGCGACTGGCTGCAACTGACCTTCCGCTTCGTCGACCAGGACGCGCAGAAGCTAGACTACATCTCGCGCCTGATCGCCCGTGGGACGGCGCAGAAGCATTTCGTGCCTGGCGCCTGATCTTCTTCGCCTGAGACACCGCCTTCGCGAGCAAGCTCGCTCCCACAGAGATCACACCGAACCTGTGGGAGCGAGCCTGCTCGCGAAGGGGCCATCAAAAGCACTACCCATCTCCCGCTCCTGCCAATTTGAAACATCTGTCGACTAGCCTGGTCTGTCTCAGCTGCTAGGCTGATTCCCAGGCCTCCCTTCGACAGACTTTTGCCCATGCTCGCGCGCCTGCTGTTTTTCTGCGGTCTCTGCCTGGCCTCCCAGTTGGCGATGGCCATGACCATTTACAAATCCACCGACGCCAACGGCGTGGTCTCGTACAGTGACCGCCCGAGCAAAGGCGCGAAAGTGTTCGTGTTTCAGGATCGCATGGTCGAGCGTCTCGACCGTCAGGTGTACCTGGACATCAAGAAGCAGAAGGGCGTCGATGTGGTGTTTGCGCGCAACGATCTGTACGCGCCGGTCGAGGTTGCCCTGGCATTCATCGGCACGAGCAATGTGCGCGGGGCCCCAGCGCAGGCGATCCGTCGCGTGCTGCCACCGCGCAGCAACACGCGGCTGGCGCTGCTGACGGCGATCAGCCGCGACCAGCCGCTGGTGTATTCGCCGCAGTTCCAGTATTCGCTGGGCGACCCCTCAGGCACGGCGCAGAGCTATCGCTATCCGCTGCCCTGGCGTGGCGGGCCGTTTCGCCTGAGCCAGGGCGCCAACGGCCAGTACAGCCACTACGGGCCGAAGAATCGCTACGCCATGGACATCGCCATGCCGGTGGGCACGCCGATCATCGCGGCGCGAGCGGGGGTGGTGGTGAAGACCGAGAATTCCCAGAGCGGGCGCGGCACCGATGCGTCCGGCAATTTCGTCCGGGTGCTGCACGATGACGGCACCATGGGCGTGTACCTGCATCTGAAACAGGGCTCGGTGAGTGTGCGCGAAGGGCAGCGGGTCAAGGTCGGCAGCCCGCTGGCGCTGTCGGGCAATACCGGCAACAGCAGCGGCCCGCACTTGCACTTCGTGGTGCAGCGCAATACCGGCGAAGGGCTGGTGTCGATTCCGTATCAGTTTGTGCAGCCGCTGGGGGCGTTGCCCAACTTTGCGTTGGGCAAACAGTGATGAGGTGACCGTGCTGGCCCCTTCGCGAGCAAGCTCGCTCCCACAGATGAAACGTATTCCAATGTGGGAGCGAGCTTGCTCGCGAAAGGCGCGGCGCGGTGCAGGATCAGCGTATCAATCGAGCATCAACACCTTGGCCAGGACAATCTTCGGCCCTTTCATCTTCTTGATGATGATCCGCAGGCCTTCGACTTCCAGCACTTCTTCCTCTTCCGGCACCCGTTTCAGGGTTTCGTAGACCAGCCCGGCGAGGGTTTCCGCTTCGATGTGATCCAGATCGATGCCAAGCAGGCGCTCGACCTTGAACAACGGCGTATCGCCACGCACCAACAGCTTGCCCGGCTGATAGGCGAGAATGCCGCGCTCAGCCTTGCGGTGTTCGTCCTGGATATCGCCGACCAGCACTTCCAGCACGTCTTCCATGGTCAGGTAGCCGATGATGTTGCCATCAGCCTCCTCGACCACGGCGAAGTGCGATCCGCCCTTGCGGAACTGTTCCAGCAGCTGCGACAGCGGCATGTGCCGCGATACGCGCTCCAGCGGGCGGGTCAGCTCGGCCAGGTTGAACGACTCGGGAATGTGGTCCAGCGCCGCCAGCTCCAGCAGCAGATCCTTGATGTGCAGCAGGCCGACGAACTCCTGGCGCTCGCTGTCGTACACCGGGTAACGGCTGAACTTGTGGCGACGGAACATCGCCAGGATTTCCTTCAGCGGCGCATTGAATTCCAGGGTGATCAGGTCTTCCCGGGAGTTGGCCCAGTCGACCACTTCCAGCTCGCCCATTTCCACCGCCGATGCCAGTACGCGCATGCCCTGATCGCTCGGATCCTGGCCGCGGCTGGAGTGCAGGATCAGTTTCAGTTCTTCGCGGCTGTAATGGTGTTCATGGTGCGGGCCGGGTTCACCTTGCCCTGCAATGCGCAGAATCGCGTTGGCGCTGGCGTTGAGCAGGTAGATCGCCGGGTACATGGCCCAGTAGAACAGGTACAGCGGCACCGCCGTCCACAGCGACAGCAGCTCGGGTTTGCGGATCGCCCACGACTTGGGCGCGAGCTCACCGACGACGATGTGCAGGTACGAAATGATGAAGAACGCGGTGAAGAACGACACGCCTTTGATGATCTCGGGCGAATCGACGCCGACTGCGCTCAGCAGCGGTTCGAGAATATGCGCGAACGCCGGCTCGCCGACCCAGCCCAGGCCGAGGGAGGCGAGGGTGATGCCGAGCTGGCACGCCGACAGGTAGGCATCGAGCTGACTGTGCACGGTGCGCAGGATATGCCCGCGCCAGCCGTGCTGTTCAGCGATGGCCTCGACCCGGGTCGAGCGCAGTTTGACCATGGCGAATTCCGCCGCAACGAAAAAACCGTTGAGCAAAACCAGGATCAGAGCAAAAAGGATCATGCCGAAGTCGGCAAAAATGGTTGCGAGGGACAAGCCAGGGGAAGGGTCCATGATGGAGTTTTGCGGGTTCCGTGTGATTCGAAAGTAGGGAAAAACAGCGCCTGAAAGGCAGGCACAAGTCAGCCAATGTAGCGGCTGACCGGACGATTGCCTAGTGGCGTGTGCCGGGCGGCATCACTCGGCGGCGCTGATCACCCGTGCGCTGGCCACCTGGGCCGGGGCGAAATGGCAGGTGAACGTGCTGCCGTGGCCGGGCACGCTGCTGATCTCCATGCGCGCGCGGTGGCGCAACAACACGTGCTTGACGATGGCCAGGCCGAGGCCGGTGCCGCCGGTGTTGGAGTTGCGACTGGAGTCCACACGGTAGAAGCGTTCGGTCAGGCGCGGCAGGTGTTTGCTGTCGATGCCGATCCCCGAATCCTGCACGCTCAGGTGCGCGCCCTGATCGTCGCCCCACCAGCGAATGCGGATGTTGCCCTCGGCCGGGGTGTACTTGACCGCGTTGAACACCAGATTGGAAAACGCACTGCGCAGTTCGGCCTCGCTGCCCTTGAGCACCAGGCGGGCGTCGGCTTCCAGCGTGATGTGCTGGTTTTTCGCGCCGGACAACTGCTGCGCATCGCTGGTGATCGATTGCAGCAAAGTGTCGATCTGCACCGGCTGGTTGTCGGACGGGTAATCGGTGGCTTCCAGCTTGGCCAGCAGCAACAAATCGTTGAGCAACGTCTGCATGCGCCCGCCCTGTTGCTGCATCTGCTGCAGGGCACGGCTCCAGCGCGGGTTCACCTCTTCGACATTGTCGAGCAGGGTTTCCAGGTAACCGCAGATCACTGTCAGCGGCGTACGCAATTCGTGGGAGACGTTGGCGATGAAATCCTTGCGCATCTGTTCCAGCTGATGGATGCGCGTGACATCGCGGACCAGCATCAAATGTTCGTTGTTGCCGTAGCGGGTCAGGTACAGCTGAATGCGCACCCGATCATTGGTCGGCGAGGGAATTTCCAGCGGCTCGGCGAAGCTGTCCTGCTCGAAGTATTCCTTGAAGCGTGGATGGCGCACCAGGTTGGTCACCGGTTGGCCGCTGTCCTGTGGGGTCTTGAGGCCGAGCAGGGTTTCGGCGGCGCGGTTCCACCATTCCAGATTGCCGTCGCTGTCGAGCATGATCACTGCATCTTTCAGCGCGGCGGTGGATTCCTGTACCCGGTCGATGACCGCTTGCAGACGCCCGCGCACCCGTTGGTCGCGGCGTTGCAGATGGTAGATGCTGTCGAAGACCTCGCCCCACAGGCCATAGCCATCGGGCGGCGCTTCATCGGGTTGGTGCTGGCGCAGCCATTCGTGCAGACGCAGCAATTGCTTGAGCGTCCAGGCCAGATAAAGGCCCAGACCGGCCGCAAGGCTCCAGCCGTAATAGCCGGTGATCAGGCCGATCACCAGGCAGGCGGTGACCAGCAACAGCATGTGGCGAATCAGGGTGCCATGCCAGTTTTGATTCACAGTCGATACGGTCCTTGTCAGCGAGTCTGGCGGGCGGATCAGGCTTTGGTCGAGAACCGGTAGCCGGTGCCGCGCACGGTTTGTACCAGATTTTCGTAAGCGTCGCCGAGGGCCTTGCGCAGGCGGCGAATGTGCACGTCGACGGTGCGCTCTTCGACATAGACGTTGCCGCCCCAGACCTGGTCGAGCAACTGGCCACGGGTGTAGGCGCGTTCCTGATGGGTCATGAAGAATTGCAGCAGGCGGTATTCGGTCGGGCCCATCTCGGCGGGTTTGCCGTCGATGGTCACGCGGTGGCTGATCGGGTCGAGCAGCAGGCCACCGACTTCGATCGGCGCTTCGCCATCGGTGGGGCCGGCGCGGCGCAGCACGGCTTTGAGGCGGGCGACCAGTTCACGGGGGGAAAACGGTTTGGTGATGTAGTCGTCGGCACCGACTTCCAGGCCCTGGATCTTGTTGTCCTCTTCGCCCTTGGCGGTGAGCATGATGATCGGGATGTCCCCGGTCAGCTCGTCACGCTTGAGGCGCCGGGCCAGTTCGATGCCGGAAGTGCCGGGCAGCATCCAGTCGAGCAGGATCAGATCCGGCTTGCGGTCGACGATGATGGCGTGGGCCTGCTGTGAGTTCTCTGCCTCGAGGCAGTCATAGCCGGCCATTTCCAACGCCACGGCGATCATTTCGCGAATGGGCGCTTCGTCGTCGACGATCAGAATGCTCCTGCCAACCATGCCTTAATCCTCTTGTCATTTAACTGTCTTGCGCCGCATTAGATAACGGAATTATTGCAGTCGTGTGACAGTATTTCAGAGTGGCGGCGTTTGTGCTGATCCTGAACTAAGCTCCAAGTCCGAATCCTGACAACCACAAAAGAAGGTTTCCATGACTCAGATGACTGCTTCTTTCAAATCCCTGCTGATGGCCGCCGCCCTGACACTGCCGGGCCTGGCCATGGCGGCCGATCCGGCGATGGAGAAGGACGGCATGTACACCGATCACAAGGGCATGACCCTGTACACTTTCGCCAAGGACTCCGCTGGCAAGTCTGCCTGCAACGACAAATGCGCAACGAACTGGCCACCGCTGAAGGCTGAGGCCGGCGACAAATCCATGGGCGACTGGACGGTGATCAAGCGTGACGACGGTACGATGCAGTGGGCCTACCAAGGCATGCCGCTGTACACCTTCGTAATGGACAAAAAGGCCGGCGACATGACCGGCGACGGCAAAATGGACGGCGCCTGGAAAGTCGCCAAGGCCAAGTAACCACGGTCCCCTTGTAGGAGTGAGCCTGCTCGCGATAGCGGTGTGTCAGTCGATACTTTCGTTAACGGACACACCGCTATCGCGAGCAGGCTCACTCCTACATGTTTGCGTTTAGCGCAATGCGTAATCCAGCACGATCCCGACAAATATCGCCAACCCTGCCCAATGGTTGTGCAAGAAGGCCTGGAAGCAACGCATGCGGTCCTTGCTGCGCGTGTACCAGAACTCCCACGCATAACACCCGGCCGCCACCAGCAAGCCGAGGTGGAACCAGATCCCCAGCTCGAACTTCGACCCGGCAAGGATCAGGCAACCCAATGACAACGCCTGCAAGCTGAGGATGATCACCCGATCCGCTTCGCCAAATAGAATTGCCGTGGATTTCACGCCGATCTTCAGGTCGTCATCGCGATCGGTCATCGCGTAATAAGTGTCGTAGCCCACCGTCCACAGCAGATTGGCGATCCACAGCAGCCACGCCGCCGCTGGCAACTCGCCGGTTTCGGCGGTGAAGGCCATCGGCATGCCCCAGGAAAACGCCGCACCCAGCACCACTTGCGGGTAGTAGGTGTAGCGCTTCATGAACGGATACGTGAATGCCAGCGCCAGACCGCCGAGCGACAGCCAGATCGTCGGCGCGTTGGTGCACAGCACCAGCAGAAAACTGATGCCCATCAGCACGGCAAAGAACACCAGCGCTTCCTTCGAGCTGATCCGTCCAGCAGCAAGCGGCCGTTGCGCGGTGCGTTTGACGTGGCCGTCGACCTTGCGGTCGGCCCAGTCATTGATCACGCAGCCGCCAGCGCGGGTCAGCACCACGCCGAGGACGAAGATGACGACGTTGGCCAGCGACGGTGAACCCTTGCCAGCGATCCACAGTGCCCACAGCGTCGGCCACAGCAGCAGGTAAATGCCGATCGGCTTGTCCATGCGCGTCAACTGCACGAAGTCCCAGGCGCGCGGGTTCAGACGGTTGAGGGACTTGAGCAGGCTCTGATACATCAGCAGTTCTCCGGGTGGGCGCGGGCGGCGTCCCACAGGCTCGGCAGGAAAATTTCCGCGACCAGCACGCTCAGCGCGCCACGGTCGAAGCGCGAACGCCGGCCCCACAGCTCAGGGGCTTGCACCGCTGGCGGCAACCATTGTTCAGGGTAGTGGCAGACTTCAATGGCGCGGCGCTGAAATGCCCGATCGCAAAACAGCAATTCGCCCAGCGAGCGGCTGCCCAGTTCATCCATGTGCAAACCATCACCTTGCAGGGCCGCCCGCGAGGCAACGCTGCGGGCAAACACCCAGCCCTCGCCGTGGCCGCGCAAATACACTTCGCGCACCCAGCCTTCGCTGCCCTCGGCCAGATCCAGCGCCGCGCATTCATCAGCGCGCAGGGTGTCCCAGCCTTCGAACAGCGGCGACACGCTGAAGCCATCCTCGGACAAACGGGTCAAACGGCGGGTCAGAGAACCTTCGTCGAACAACCAGTCCAGCGTCAACGGATCGGGGCGGGGCGTCATGCGGTCTTGGGTCAGCCAGAGCGGGGCGGGGCAGGCATTTGAATGTTGCACAATGAGTCATTATTGGCCGCAAATGAGGCGGCGAGCTTACCATGGCGGGCGATAAGATCGAGCGGCGCCGGCTGCCGTTGCGCCGAACAGGCTTGCATCTGCCCGGCACCCTCAGTACAAAACGCCCTGAGCCGGATGGCAACGCAGCACCCATCGACCGTCCGCGCCGGCACTACGCCTGAACCCTGAGGAAGTACCTGAATGAAGAAGTGGCAATGTATCGTCTGTGGCCTGATCTATAACGAAGCCGATGGCTGGCCGGATGACGGCATCGCGCCGGGCACCCGCTGGGAAGACGTACCGGCAGACTGGCTGTGCCCCGACTGCGGCGTCGGCAAGATGGACTTCGAAATGATCGAAATCAACTAAGCAAATCAGAGGAGTAAGGCATGAGCGCACCAGTCGTCATCATCGGCACCGGGCTTGCGGGCTACAACCTGGCCCGCGAGTTTCGCAAGCTCGACAGCGAAACCCCGTTGCTGCTGATCACCGCCGATGACGGCCGCTCTTACTCCAAGCCGATGCTCTCCACCGGTTTCGGCAAGAACAAGGACGCCGACGGCCTGAGCATAGCCGAGCCCGGCGCCATGGCCGAGCAGTTGAAGGCCGAAGTGCGCACCCACACGCGCATCAGCGGCATCGACGCCGGCCACAAACGCTTGTGGATCGGTGAAGAAGCCGTGCCCTATCGCGACCTGATCCTGGCCTGGGGCGCGGAAACCGTGCGCGTGCCGATCGAAGGCGACGGCGCAGATCTGGTATTCCCGATCAACGATCTCGAAGACTACGCGCGCTTCCGTGCCGCAGCGGCGGGCAAGCGTCGGGTGTTGTTGCTCGGCGCCGGGCTGATCGGCTGCGAATTCGCCAATGACCTGATCCTCGGCGGCTACGAAGTGCAACTGGTCGCACCGTGCGAACAGGTCATGCCAATGCTGTTGCATCCAGCCGCTGCGGCGGCCGTGCAGGCCGGGCTGGAAAGTATCGGGGCGAAGTTTCACCTCGGCCCGGTGCTGACCCGGCTGGAGAAAGTGGCTGACGGACTGCAAGCGCACCTGTCCGACGGCCACGTTATCCCGTGCGATGTCGTGGTCTCGGCGATCGGCCTTCGCCCGCGCATCGATCTGGCGGCGGCTGCCGGCGTGCAGGTCAATCGCGGCGTGATGGTCGACCGTTACCTGAAAACCTCCCACGCCAACATCTACGCCCTGGGCGACTGCGCCGAAGTCGACGGGCTCAATCTGCTCTACGTGATGCCGCTGATGAGTTGCGCTCGAGCGCTGGCGCAAACCCTCGCCGGAAACCCGACCGCGGTCAGTTACGGGCCGATGCCGATCACCGTGAAAACCCCAGTATGCCCGCTGGTGGTTTCCCCGCCGCCACGGGGCAGCGAAGGCGTGTGGAGCGTCGAAGGGCAGGGCGGCGACATCAAAGCGCTGTGCCACAGCGCCGACGGTCGGTTGCTCGGTTACGCCCTGACCGGCGGGGCCGTCCTGGAAAAACTGGTCCTGAACAAACAGCTGCCGCCACTGCTGGCGTAAATGCCGGTCGTTCTGTCGTAATCACCGCTCTTTTGCCCCGACAAAGGTCTTGGGGAGACTGGCGCCGCCGTTGGCGGCGTGCCATTCTCACTCCCGTCTGCCGCAGAGTAGAGCCTGCGGCGCCTTGGGCGCTGTTCCAACGAGAACAGCACGGACATAACAACAAAAAACCGTCAAAGGGGCTTCACTAATGCGTAAACCAGAACTCGCCGCTGCAATCGCCGAAAAGGCAGACCTGACCAAAGAACAGGCCAACCGCGTCCTCAACGCCGTCCTCGAAGAAATCACCGGCGCCCTGCACCGCAAGGACAGCGTGACGCTGGTCGGCTTCGGCACCTTCCTGCAACGCCACCGCGGCGCCCGCACCGGCAAAAACCCGCAGACCGGCGAACCGGTCAAGATCAAGGCCAGCAATACCGTTGCGTTCAAGCCAGGCAAGTCGTTGAAAGACAGCGTCAATCCTTGATGGCGGCGTGCTCCCCTGCATGACGGGGAGAACCGCAAATGAGAAATGGGCACACCGATTGCGGTCGGGTGCCCATTTTTTGTACGTCTGCTATCCGTCCGGATATTTAATGGCTATCCGTAGGTAGCCAAAACCATATGGGCAAAGTCTCTCTTGCTTAATTTCTGCTCGGTATTCTGAAGGTGATATGCACGCCATGCCGATTCAAGCATGGCCCCGTCGAATTCTCCGTCCGTAGCGATATAGGTAGTGGCGTCGTCCCTTACAGCTTGCACGTAGTGCTTCGAAAGGCTTTTGATTTCTTCCGACGTCGTATAAAACGGCACGGTTGTTGTGAAGAGCAACATAGCCCCCGTTGATGATAATGGGCCTTTAAACATGCAAATTTTTGCAATGCACATTTCAGCCGGAACAGAGGTGCTGATAAAAAGCAAAATTAAGGCTGGAACCGTGATCCGTTTTTTTAAAAAGCTAGTGCCCATGTCTAATTGAACTCCTTGTCCTAAATTACGCCGCCAGGCGCACTGCGTGTCTTTTTGAGTCGAGAAAGGATTACGTCAGAGCGCTAAACAATCGAATCAATATCCAGCTGAAACGGCGCGCCAACTGCATGCCCACCGGTCATCGCGGCGATAGCGGCGTCGTGGTCTTCAACGGCTGGCGGAATCATCGCCAGTTGCTCCTGAACCAGGTTTTCAGGGTGGGCGTTCCAGCGCAGCAGACTTTCCTCAACCCATTCGGGCTGGTCGGCATAGCTGCCGTAAACGTCGGTCTCAGTGACCCGTTGACTGCGCAGCGCTGTCAGGCGGGCCTTGGTCATGCTGATCTTGTCTATTTCCTGATTGAGCATCAGCGTCTTGTGCGCGCGCTCCTGCTCTCGCACGTAAGAACGGTGGTTGTTTTGCAGATCGCGCTTAACGGCCCGCAGCTGTTGCTGAATATTCTCCAGCGCGCTGCTGATCCACTCGAATTCGCGATTGGTCACCAGCGAACGCTTGAGCTGCAGTGCTTCCTGCCAACGGCGCAAGCTGGCCCAGCAGCCGGGGATGTAGCTGCCGACCATTGAGTGGTGACCCCGGTCGAACAACTGCCGCAGAAACGATCCGCGTTCGGGCAAGCCGTTGGTAGCGCGCAGGGCCTTGGCGCAGCCGTGATCGACGATCGTGCTGCAACCCGGCTCCCAGAGAAGGGAGGATCGGTGGTCCTTGTCGAACTCAACGGGCATGAAATGGCGCAAAGCACCGTGATGCCCATAGTCGTCGCCAAAGAAATTGATGATTCCCCAGATCAGCAGGCCGAGGCCGGCGACCGGGTTGAAGCCCAGCACCACGGCGTTGGTTGCGTACATCGGCCCAGGCTTGGCAAAGGTGTTCATCCAGGTCGCCGGCACGCTCGGTACCGGATCGTTCTGATTGACGATGCGGTGATGCACCAGCGATCTGGCGCTTTCGATGAAGGTGGTGTCGCCGGCGCGGGGGGCGCCGTAGGTGTAGAGCACGATTTGCGGGGAAAACTCCAGGTTGCGTCTCAGCATCTCGGACAGGATCAGTGCAACTGCACCGCCCAGACTGTGACCTGCGATCAGCAGCTTTTGCCCGCTGTAGAATTTTTCCAGATAAGTCACGATGAATGGATAAACCGCCAAAGCGCCACCGTAGAAACCGCGGTGCACTTTGCCTTCGCCTTCGGCAAAGGGAACCTGATAGGCATCGCCGTCACGCAAGCCGTCGGGCCAGAATTCACTGGTACCCCGCACGCTGATCAGGATCAGTTCGTCGTGGTGGCAGATGAAGGCCTGAGTGTCCGTGCTTTCGACCTGTTTGCGATCATCGAAAAAATGCAGTCTGGCGGGGTGTTCTTGTTGGTTCCCTAACTCGGGGTCATTCACTTCGCGGTAAAGGTTCGGGTCAAACGGCACCACTTCCAGGCGTTTCGAGTACGGTACGTCTTCATACAGTGGGTAGTATTTCTGCGTTTGCGAGTCATCGACCTTCCACAACTCATCGAACTGCGGTAGCGCGTGGCCGAACCAGTTGCCGCTGCTGGGCTGTACCGGAAAGCTTACCGTGTCGGTCTGCACCGGTTGAGTGTTGGGTTGCTGTCCGAAATCGGTGTAGCTCAGCGTGGCCATTACCGATAGCTGATAAAGGTTGAGCGCGCAGAACGCCTCGCCTGTCGACAGCATTGGCCGTAGCGCTCTCATCGGACGTACTTCCAGCACATGGTGCATGTTCGGCAGCAGTGCGACGCCCTTGGGCGGCGGCGGGGAAAACCCCAGTTCGACGGTGGCCATTTCAGCCGGACTCAAGATTGCTTGAAGTCCGCCATCCGCAGCGGTTTTATCGACCACCGTGAAGTCTCTGGATTTCGCAGCGGGTCGCATGAGCTTGTGCGCCGCCCTCTTCGGAGGGTCGGGACGAGCAGCCAGCGGTGGCAGATGGGCGATGTGTTTTACCAGTTCACTGACTTCGACCTGACAGTACGCATCGGTTTCGGGCAGGTCCTTGGCGGGGTTGGCCTGGGTGCGAGTGCCTGTTTTGTGGAAGAAGCGGGTTTTTTCGGCGCGGACTTGGAGTTCGGTGATGGGGAGGGGGTAGTGCGGTCGTTCCTTCAGTCGCGCATATATTTCCTCTTTCCCCTGATAAAACTGACTGAGCTTCAAGGTCACGGGACCGCAGTAATGATCAAGAACTTTTCCAAAGCCCGAGGAATCCAGTTTGCCGGTATAAACAGTATCCTCGTAATCGACGGCTTCGTAGGTCAGACCGGCGTACGGTTTGCCATCACCGAACTCGTCCACCAATTGAAAGCTCGTGGCGTGTCCGCGTTTTGGGCAGGCGTGGATGTTGCCTTGCATAAAGGCCGCAAAGCTGTGATCTGTCGGCTCAATGCTCATGGGGTCTGGTCCTTGTTTTCAGTGCAATCGGGGTAAATAGTGCAGATGCGCTCGTCTACCATCCTGAATGTGCTGAAGTCTTTGTAATTGCCGAAACAGAACGCATCCTGATCCTCAAAGGCTTTCCCCATGCAGCGCTTCCATCCGCCGGGCACTTTTACCCAGGTGTCACCAAAAGCGGGCTTTTCTCGCTCAGATAATTGGATTTTCAGAGTTACCGTTTTTCCAGAAAGCTGAGTCAGCGTGTACGCCGTAGAAGGACGGCTTCGCCCGACATTGCCCTGTGCATCCTTTTTTTTGCAGGTCAGCAGTTTGATCAGATAACGCTTCGGACCCACCGTGCGAAAAGACCACATGCACTCACCAAAGAACTCAGCTGTCTTTTCATCTCTGAAACTACCCATCTGTCGTTCCAACAGCTCCGGACGTACAGCAATCGAGGCGTAGTCATAGCTGAAGTTGCTTCGCCCTGGACCATAAATACCGATGACCTTGATCTCGATGTAATTCAGTGCGAGAGGACATTCGCTTACGGTTCTGTACAGCGGGATCTCGGAAGTCCCTTGGTACTTCATATTGGTTTTGTTGAATCCCAGCTGAGTGTTTCTCCCGCCAGGCACGGTGCATGTTTGGCCCTTGGCTGGAACATATGTGGCTGTAATGTCGTACTTGAATCCAGGCGGAAAATCCGGAACAAACATAAAGGTGTTGGGGGTCTTCACCGTCGTACAACCCACCAGCAATCCCAGGCAACCACTCAGCATCAACCCTCGTTTCAAGTTCCTCATCGACCTACCTCTCCCTGCCAATACAACGCTTCCTGATATACCCGCTCAAAATGCATCGCCGGATCTTCACCGGGTTTGGGCAGCCATGATTTGCCTGGGCGATATCCCGGTAATTGCAAACTGTGGGTCAGCAAGAAATGCACTTGCTCCGGTTGTTGCCAGCCCCACAAGTGCGTCAGTTGAATCAGGCCCCACAACCACTCATCGACGTCGAGCTGTTCGGCCAGCGTGGCCATGGCTTCGGTGTGTTCGCCGACCAGGTAACGGCGGGTGTTGTCGAACAGCACGTTGGCGTAGATCAGTTCCGGGGTCGGCGTGTGCAGCCACGGCGGATCCATCGGCAGCGGATGGTGGCCGGGGTCCGGGTTGTCGATGGCGTTCCATCGCTCTGCGTGCCAATAGCAGACGCTGTTGAATGGCCCGAGAAACGCGGCGCGGTGCTCGGGTTGCAGGTGCGCCAGCGCACGTCCCAGAACCCGGTTGTCATGCACGCGGTACACCGCCTGATTCGGACGTTCACCGGTTATCAGGCGATCACGCCAATGCGCCGCCAGCGCGTCAAGTTCGACGTTATGGGCACTGGCCAGCCAGCCCCAATTGCGCTCGGGCGTGGCAAGCAAGGTCTGGATGGCGGGATGCTGCGCCGTATCGATGTGCAACAGCAGCGGGCCGGTCGGCACCAGCGACTCGGCCGGCGTGCCGGTGTAGAGCGGGCGAAACTGGTCGGTACCGAGGTCGCGGGTCAACGCAGCGTGCTCTGAGCTTTGCCTGTCGCTGTCGAGCATCAGATACAGATCGCAGCCAGCGCGGGACTGAGCGTGCAACCATTGTTCGACCGGGCTCATGCGACTTCTCCCAGCTCGCACTGACCCGCTGCGCAGGCTTCGCACAGCGGGCAAAAATCCGCTGCCTGCTGGCGCGCACTGCTGATGATCGACAGCGGTGTGGCACTGATTGGAGCAGCCAGACCAGCCTCAACCTGCAGCGGCTGTAGCGGTGCGAGACCCGCCAGTGGCGCGCCGCCCTGGACGATGGGCACGCTGCTGAAAATCCCGCCGGCATTGATCACGATGTGATGACCGCCCGCTGACAGCGTCAGGCTCATGCCGGCATCGATCACCACGTTGCTTGCCGTGACATGCGCCTGCCGACCGGCTTGGATCACCAGAGCGCCCAAGGTCTGGCTGCTGGTGCCGCTGACCTGCAACAAGTCGTCGGCGTTGATTACTGTGCTGCGCAGTCCTTGATGAGTGCGCGAATCCTTGCCCTCGATGAGACTGGTGCTGTCATTGCCGACATGCTCATGGCGGTCGCGAGTGATCAGGCTGCGGCTGTCGTTGAGGATCAACTGCTCCAGATCACGCTGCGCGCGCAGGTAGATCTTCTCCTGCCCGGCGCGATCCTCGATCGACAGTTCGTTGTAGCCGCCATTGCGCGGCGAGCTCTGGCTGCGTAATACCGTGCGGGTTTTGCTCGCTGGCAAGGGATGAGCGACGCCATTGACCTTGTTGGCAACGCAGCCGGTAATCAGCGGTTGGTCCGGGTCGCCTTCCTGGAAGGTCACGACCACTTCCATGTCGATCCGGGGAATGGTCACCGCGCCGAATCCGTCACCTGCCCAACTGGAGGCTACGCGTAACCAGCAGCTGCTTTTTTCGCTGTTGCGTTCAGCGCGATCCCAATGAAACTCGACACGAACCCTGCCGTATTCATCACAGAAGATCTCTTCTCCGGGAGGCCCGGTAACGCGAGCGGTCTGGCAGACCAGCAAGGGTCTTGGCGCGGGCAAAGGCGGACGGTAAACCAGCTCTGCGGGAATGGCCCTGAAGGTATTGCGATAGCCTTGGGAAAAACCATCGGCAGGTTTCGCCTCGCTGCTGAAAGCCTCTTCGAGCACCGCCGGTTGCTTGCCTTCGTGACCAAGACTGACCAACAACCACAACTCGTTGCAGTCGGCCCTGGGATGTTCGCTCAGCTCGAACAGGTGACCGCTGCGCAAAATCGGCTGATTGCTTTTGCCTTCAATCCATTGATAGTCGCTGCGGTGGCGCTCCAAGGCCTGACGCGCCAGCTGTTTGCCGTGCTTCTCGGACTTCATCAACAGTGGATAGCGATAGTCCTCGAGAGCCGGCGTGAATTCTGCGGTGAAGCGGTTTTCCAGCAGCAGGGTGGGGCGCTTGAGGTCATAGTCGCGGCGGGTGACGGTGCTGGTACGCGTGTTGAAGCCCATGGTCAGGTGGTTGACCACCGGGTATTCGGCGACCATGCCGCTATCCGCCCGAAAGGCTGTCGTACCTAATTTGCGCACGAACACCGGGCTGTCGCCGAACACCAGTAAGTGCCTGTCGATCGAATGCTGGTGATGCCAGGCAATACCCTCTTCGGCGCACAGGCGCTGAATGAACAGGAAGTCGCTTTCGCCATACTGCGTGCAGTATTCACGTGGCTCGCCGACGGTGACATTGAATGTGAAGTCATCGGGCTGGATGCCATGCCCTTTGAGCACTTGCGCAATGATCTGCGGCACTGTCAGCTGCTGGAAAATCCGCTGGTCGTGGCTCAGTTGCAGATAATGCAGCGCCGGTACCAGTGTCAGCTCATAACGGGTCAGGCGCTTGCCTGATTCGCCGAGCATGACGTTGTCGATTCGCCCGTGGATGCCTTCGCCGGCAAACCCGAACTGCAGGAATGCGGGCCGGCTGAGCAGGCTTTCCAGATCGATATCTGCGTGCTCGCTCACCAGCTCGATGCGAAGCGCGTAGAGCTGACTGATCGCTTCTGTGCCAGTGAATGCAAGCACCTTGAAGTCGTGGCGAATGGTCGGGATGTGCAGTGAGAATGGCGCGCAGTGGCCTTTGCCGAACATGGCTTGTCCTTAAGCAAAGTGAGTCAAAGCGCGATGCCGTTCCTCCCTGATCGCCGCGCATGAAAAGTTGCCAGGGCAAGCTAGCGGCGCAGAAAATTAATTGATGTAAGAAGTATCCCTGACATTTGTCAGAGTATTCCGGTGTGAAAGTGTGGGTCGGAATGAGGGAAGTGTCTGTAGGGAGCGGCTTCGATAACTATCGAGTTGGCAGTGTTTGCTGGCGCAGGGAAAGTTTCAGAATAATGAAGTGCTATCATTATAGTGGCACTTTTCGCGTTGCTCGTTGTCGCGGAAAACTTGTTGGCGCAAACCAGTCATTTTCGGAAGTGTCCTACTTCTATTTTTTTTTGAATTTGGCATGCTGCACGCCGCTCGAGGACACGGGCGTCCGGTAAACTCGCCCGGCTGCGGCGGGAGGCTCTGGGTCAATAGTTTGGCGGGAGCGGGAAAAATGCGCTGATTAATAAGCGGCCTCAGGGAAACCCCTGTGACATATAGGGCGATCTCCTACAGAGCCCACTGAACAGTTCGTCTTGTTGTTTAATCAGATGCTTGCTAGTGGCCATCATTGTGATTACGATGCGCCCACTTGTAAGAGCACATCTCAATTGGATGAGTCGCTGAACCGCTCTTCGATACTGTCCCGCGTTGCTGAAACTCCATTCGCGCGCCTGACTGTAATCCTTAATAAAGGCCATGGATGTCCTACTCAAGCAAACTTTCCGCCCATTACCTCGAACTCGCAAAAGTCTCTGTTTCCAAAGAGAATTTCGCGGGCGAAGACGTTCGTTTCTCGAGCGAATTCGAGGCGCTGGAAAGTGAGCTGGCCAAGGCTTCGTCGATGCACGAGAGCGGGCAGATCGACTGGCTGAAAATCCGCGAAAACAGCGAAAATCTGCTGCGTACCCAATCCAAGGATCTGCGTGTCGGCGCTTGGCTGACCTGGTCGCTGTACCAGCGCGAATCCTTCCCCGGGCTGCTCGCCGGCCTCGGTCTGCTGCACCATCTGTCGGAAAACCACTGGGCCGACGTCCACCCGCTCAAACCCCGCACCCGCGCCGCTGCGATCGGCTGGCTGGTGCCGCGTCTCGAGCAGGTCATCACCGAAAACATTGCGATCAAAGAGCAGTTGCCGATGTTCCGGCAGCTCTCCGAGCACCTGGCCGGTCTCGAGGCTGCGTGCACCGAACACCTGGGCGATGACGCGCCGCTGCTGCTGCCGATCTCCCGCCGCCTGAAAACCATGATTCAGCGCGCCGCCGACAACCAGCCGGCACCCGGCGTGGTGGGCGCGGCGGTGGCGCAGGTCAAGCAGGCCGCGAGTCAGTTGCTCACGCCCGGCGCGCCGATCGACAACGAACGCGATGCGCACAAGGCCCTGCGCGCCCAGCAGGAAAGCGCCCGGCCGTTGTGCGCCTGGTGGCTGAAGCAGAAGGCCACCGACCTGCGCGCCCTGCGCCTGAACCGTACGCTGCTGTGGATGACCATCGACGCGGTGCCCGAGCGCAACGCCGAGCAGATCACCGTGCTGCGCGGCCTGCCGCTGGAAAAACTCAAGCTCTATCAGGACCGTTTCGATCAGGGCAAATACGCCGACCTGCTGGTGGAACTGGAGGCGAGCCTGGCGAAGGCGCCATTCTGGTTCGATGGCCAGAGGATGGTCTGGGAATGTCTCCAGAACCTCAACGCCGAGCTGGCCATGCGCGAAGTGGAAATCCACTTCGCGCTTTTGATTCAGCGCCTGCCGGGCATCATCGAGTTGCGCTTCCATGACGGCGCGCCGTTCGCCGATCCGTCCACCCGGGCGTGGATCGCCGCCAACGTCATGCCGCACCTGCAAAGCGCCAGCGCGCCGCGCAAGGTCGAAAGCGAAAACGTCGAAACCCAGCCGGCCTGGGAAAAAGCCCTCGAGGACGTCCAGCCGATCCTGCGCAAGGAAGGTTTGAAACCCGCCGTGCAGATTCTCAAGCAGGGTTTGCAATCAGCCTTCGGCGGGCGCGAACGCTTTTTCTGGCAGTTCGCCCTCGCGCGGCTGTGCTTCCTGGCCAAGAAATACGAACTGGCCAAGAACCAGCTCGAAACCCTCGATCAGACATTACTGGACTCAGGCCTGCACGCCTGGGAGCCGGAGCTTGCATTGCAAGTGCTGCACCTGCTGCACAGTTGCTGCGAGTTGTTGCCGCAGAACCATGCCGTACGTGAACGCAAGGAAGAGATTTATCGCAGGCTGTGCCACCTCGACCTCGAAGTGGTACTCGAATAGGCCCCAGGGCCACAACCGCAAGGAGAAAAGCCATGGCCAAAGAAGGCTCGGTAGCCCCCAAGGAACGCATCAACGTCACCTTCAAACCCGCCACCGGCGGTGCTCAGGAAGAGATTGAACTGCCGCTGAAACTGCTGGCAATCGGTGACTACACCCACCGCAAGGACGAGCGCAAGATCGAAGATCGCAAGCCGATCAGCATCGACAAGATGACCTTCGACGAAGTGCTGGCCAAGCAAGAGCTCAGCCTGACGATGAACGTGCCGAACCGTCTGCAGGAAGAGGGCAGCACTGAAGAGCTGGGCGTGCAACTGCGCGTCAATTCGATGAAGGACTTCAACCCGGCCAGCCTGGTCGAGCAAGTGCCTGAGCTGAAAAAACTGATGGAACTGCGCGATGCGCTGGTGGCCCTCAAAGGCCCGCTGGGTAACGCACCTGCGTTCCGTAAAGCGATCGAAGGCGTGCTCGCCGACGACGAATCCCGCGGTCGCGTACTCGGTGAGCTGGGCCTGAACGCCGCAGCCCCGGACGCCTGAGACTCCAGTAGCCAAGGAAGCCAACACAATGAGCACTAGCGCAGCACAAGAGAAGAGCGCCGCCAGCGGCGAATACAGCATTCTCGACAGCATCATCGCCGAAACCCGTCTGACTCCGGACGACGAAGCCTACGACATCGCCAAGCGTGGCGTGTCGGCGTTCATCGAAGAGCTGCTCAAGCCGCAGAACAACGGTGAGCCGGTCAAGAAAGCCATGGTTGACCGCATGATCGCCGAGATCGATGCCAAGCTCAGCCGTCAGATGGACGAGATCCTGCACCACCCGGATTTCCAGGCGCTGGAATCGTCGTGGCGTGGTCTGCAGTTGCTGGTCGACCGCACCAACTTCCGCGAAAACATCAAGATCGAAATCCTCAACGTCTCCAAAGAAGACCTGCTCGACGATTTCGAAGATTCGCCGGAAGTCATGCAGTCGGGCCTGTACAAGCACATCTACACCGCTGAATACGGCCAGTTCGGTGGTCAGCCGGTTGGCGCGATCATCGCCAACTACTACATGTCGCCAAGCTCGCCAGACGTCAAGCTGATGCAGTACGTGGCCAGCGTTTCGTGCATGTCCCACGCGCCGTTCATCGCTGCCGCCGGGCCGAAATTCTTCGGTCTGGAAAGCTTCACCGGCCTGCCGGATCTGAAGGATCTGAAAGACCACTTCGAAGGTCCGCAATTCGCCAAATGGCAGAGCTTCCGTACTTCGGAAGACTCCCGTTACGTTGGCCTGACCGTGCCACGTTTCCTGCTGCGCAACCCGTACGATCCGGAAGAAAACCCGGTCAAGTCGTTCGTGTACAAGGAAACCGTTGCCAACAGCCACGAGCACTACCTGTGGGGCAACACGGCCTACGCGTTCGGCACCAAGCTGACTGACAGCTTCGCGAAATTCCGCTGGTGCCCGAACATCATCGGCCCACAGAGTGGTGGCGCGGTTGAAGACCTGCCTCTGCACCATTTCGAAAGCATGGGCGAAATCGAAACCAAGATTCCTACCGAAGTATTGGTTTCTGACCGTCGTGAATACGAACTGGCCGAGGAAGGCTTCATCTCCCTGACCATGCGTAAAGGCTCCGACAACGCGGCGTTCTTCTCCGCAAGCTCGGTGCAGAAGCCGAAGTTCTTCGGCATCAGCGCAGAAGGCAAGGCCGCAGAGCTGAACTACAAGCTCGGCACCCAACTGCCGTACATGATGATCGTCAACCGCCTGGCTCACTACTTGAAAGTGCTGCAGCGCGAGCAACTCGGTTCGTGGAAAGAACGTACCGACCTCGAGCTGGAACTCAACAAGTGGATCCGCCAGTACGTCGCCGACCAGGAAAACCCGAGCGCCGAAGTGCGTGGCCGTCGTCCGCTGCGCGCTGCGCAAGTGATCGTCAGCGACGTTGAAGGCGAGCCGGGCTGGTACCGCGTGAGCTTGAACGTGCGTCCGCACTTCAAGTACATGGGTGCCGATTTCACCCTGTCGCTGGTTGGCAAGCTGGACAAAGAGTAAGAGCGACTCATGGACGGATACGGCAGCCTGTTCGAACGCCTCAACGGCGACGCACAACTACGCAAGGGCAACAGCCTTGAGGCTTGTGCCATGGCGTCAGTGGCTGCCCATCTGGCCAAAATGCTCAGCACCCGGGCCGGCAGCGTGCAAACGCTGTCCGACTACGGGTTGCCCGATCTCAATGACATGCGCCTGAGCCTGCACGACTCCCTGAGTCAGGCCCGTCTGGCCATCGAAAACTTCATCGAAGCCTACGAGCCGCGCCTGAGCAACGTGCGTGTCATCTCCCTGCCGCGTGACCACGATCAACTTCGCCTGGCCTTCAGTATCGAAGGCCTGCTGGAAGTCGAGGGTTTCAAGCGTCAGGTCAGTTTCTCCGCGCGCCTGGATGGCAGCGGTCAAGTCAAGGTCACCTAAGGAGATCCCCGATGTCTGGCAAACCCGCAGCACGCGTATCCGACCCTACCGCTTGCCCGCTCCCCGGCCACGGCACCAACCCGATCGCCGCCGGTTCCGGCGACGTATTCTTCGACGGCCTCGCGGCCGCCCGCCAAGGCGATGCCTCGGCATGTGGTGGTGCGATGTCGGGCGGTTTGGCGACCACGGTGTTGATCAACGGCAAACCTGCCGCGACGGTTGATTCGGTGGGGGACCATGGCAACAAGGTTACGGCTGGATCCGGCACGGTGATTATTGGCAATTCGCATACGCCGGCGCCGTTTGTGCCGCCGTTGCCGGTGGAGATTCAGTGGCCGTTTGACGAGCACTTTGTGATCAATTGCCAGGACACTGGCAAGCCGATGGCTGGGGTGGCATACACACTGAAAACCGCCTCGGGAAAGATCATCAGCGGGATTACCGGCGCTGATGGAAAGACCCAGAAAATCCATTCCGCTCAGGCTGAGTCTGTGGAATTGCTCGTTGAGCAACAAACCGAAGTGTTGATCGGCTGAACATCGTTTTCTGATGCAGTACACGTTTAAGGATAGGACGTCGACATGGCAGACACCGTAGTAGCTTCCAGCCTGACTCCCGCGAGCAATAAAACGGGGCAGTCTACTGCTGTGCGGCTTTTCAAAGTCAGCGATATTCCCGGCGCGATGGACAAGATGAAATGGCCTGTTGCCGCGGCGTTGATGCGTCACTGGTTCAACGGTGCTCCTTGGGGCAATGCCAGCGGTGGAATGGAAACAGAAGAGAAAGAGCGCACACGACCAGTGCCCGACCAGTACATCGAAGAAAGTATCGTCAAGATGAACTGGGTTCTGACATTCAAAAAACCTGAAGAGACGCGACAAGAGCTCAAGGCTGCCTGGAATAACGCAAAGGCCATGCCCGAAATCCAAACGAAAATAATGCGTGCGTTTGGTAATTCCGCGCCTGGTTGTTATCCATTGACGTTCAACGGTAAAGGCCGAGCTGCGGAGAAGTTCGGTTACTTCAATTCGCGTTCAGTCAACTTCAGTCAATTAGGCGGTGGCGAACTGGACGAGCTGCGAGGGGCGTTGGCCAACTTCAACATGCGCGTGATTGCCGAGGGGGTGGTGAACGTCTTTGACAAGAAGATCGTATTCGTCGCCGATCGCCTGGGTTACTACGTCGAAGATAACTACGACTTCAGCGACGGCGATGACTTTGTCAGCCAACCGCTCGGCTACTGGAATTTTGACGGTGTCGCCGGAGTACTTGAGGCCAGTGCGCAGAATATGGGAATTGATCAGGAAATGGCTGCCATCGGGCGATCATCTGTCTTCGGCATGAGTGAAGTAGCGCAGAAGCAGTTCTTCGAGGCGGCGAACAGACGATATTTCCTGATTCAGAACAAACATTTCGTGGCCTATAGAGAACAGTTTTCCAAGGGCGGGGATTTCAAGCTCTTCTCCGATATTTTCTACGAAACGATCCCGCCGGTTTCCATTGAGCTGGTGAAGAACTGATGAAAGTCAAAAAAACGGTTTTTTTCGCTGGTTTGCTGGTATTGGCAATCACTTTTTTTGGTGTCGCTCTGAACAATCTTCTCAAACGTCCGGCGAGCAGCTCGGTTGTCAGCGAGTCAGGCAATTATCTGATCGAAAACGTACCTGTCGGAGGGTGGCTGGTGCCGTTTGATGACTTGGCGTACTTGCGTATTACCGACAAGCAAGATTCCAACGCTGTTTTTCGATCACCTTTGTACCCGCGAAGCGCGGTGGACATGGGCACCCATGAGGACGACGTCATTGTCGGCATCGTCTGGATCGATTTTTACAAACGCGATCAGCACTTCGGCATGAGAGTTCCAGAATGGAAGCCGCATTGGCTTAACAGCTTTATCAGTAATACCCCATACGACATTGTCGGGGACGATTGAGACACGGCGGAGAATCGGCCATGAGATGGCTGAACAGTCCCTCCCATCGACAGGATTTTGTTTTAGATGAGTTCCACTACCAGGCAGGTACCCCGTGTCCTTTAACCACTACTACCAAAGCGAACTCACCGCACTGCGCCAGCTCGGTCGCCGTTTCGCCGAGCGTAGTCCGGCGCTGGCGCCGTATCTGGGGCAGGCCGGGCGGGATCCGGATGTGGAGCGGTTGCTCGAAGGCTTTGCGTTTCTCACCGGGCGCCTGCGGCAGAAGCTCGATGACGAGCTGCCGGAGCTCAGCCATTCGCTGATGCAACTGCTGTGGCCGAACTACATGCGCCCGCTGCCGGCGTTCAGCATTCTGCAGTTCGATCCGCTCAAGCGTTCCGGCCCGGCGCTGCTGGTTGAGCGCGATACGCCGATCGAGAGCAAGCCGATCGATGACGTGCGTTGCCGCTTCCGCACCTGCTACCCGACCGAAGTGCTGCCGCTGGACTTGGCTGCGCTGAATTACTCGGTGAAGGGCGACGGCTCGCTGCTCAGCCTGCGTCTGGAAATGAGCGCCGACGGCCATCTCGGTGAACTGGAGCTGAGCAAACTGCGCCTGCACTTTGCCGGCGAGCGCTACATCAGCCAGATGCTCTATCTGAGCCTGCTGCGCAACCTCGACGGCATCGAGCTGATCCCGCTCGACGGCGCCGGCAAGGCGATCGATGGCGTCAGCGGCAAGCCGATGGCGTTCAAGATTCCCGGTGACCGGGTGAAACCGGTGGGTTTTGCCGAAGAAGAAGCCTTGATCCCGTATCCGCTGAACACCTTCCGCGGCTATCGCTACCTGCAGGAATACTTCGCCTTCCAGGACAAGTTCCTCTTCGTCGACGTCAACGGCCTGGACATTCTCAAGGCCTTGCCGGAAGACACCCTCAAGCAGATGCGTGGTCTCGAACTGCGCTTCGACATCCGCAAGAGCGGCATCATGCGCATGCGCCCGACGCTCGATAACGTGAAGCTGTTCTGCACGCCGATCGTCAATCTGTTCGAGCACGACGCACTGCCGATCCGTCTCGATGGCAAGCAGGACGAGTATCTGTTGCTGCCGGCGGAATACGACCTGGAAAACTGCGGTGTGTTTTCGGTGGAAACCGTGACCGGATGGAAGCCCGGCGGTCTCGGTTATCAGGAATACGTGCCGTTCGAATCCTTCGAGCACGATCCGAGTTTCGACGTGCCCAACAGCCGTCCGCATTACAGCATTCGCCAGCGCTCGTCCTTGCTGCATGACGGCCTCGACACTTACCTGAGCTTCGGCATCCGCCACACCGAAGCGCACGAAACCCTGTCGATAGAGCTGATGTGCACCAACCAGAACCTGCCGAAAAAGCTCAAGCTCGGCGACATCTGCATGGCCAGCGAGCAGACCCCGGAATTCCTCAGTTTCCGCAACATTACCCCGGCCACCCCGAGCTTCGCGCCGCCGCTGAACCGTGACTTCCTGTGGAAGCTGATCAGCAACATGTCGCTTAACTATCTGTCGCTGGCGGACGTCAATGCGTTGAAGGTGATTCTGGAAACCTACGACCTGCCGCGCTACTACGACCAGCACGCGGAGAAGGTCAGCAAGCGCCTGCTCGGCGGCCTCAAGCACATCAAGCATCACCACGTCGACCGGTTGCATCGTGGTCTGCCGGTGCGCGGTCTGCGCACCGAACTGACCATCGACCCGGAAGGCTATATCGGCGAAGGCGACCTGTTCGTCTTCGCTTCGGTTCTCAACGAGTTTTTCGCGCTTTACGCCAGTCTCAATTCATTCCATGAGCTGCGGGTAAAAAGCACACAGGGAGAGGTGTACCAATGGACACCACGTATGGGCCTGCAGCCTCTGCTTTAAGCGGGCTGACCAAGGTAATACGCGAGTACTCGCTGTTTCAGGCCGTGCTGCTGGTGATCGACCGGCTGCGCGAGGCACACCCGCATCTGAGCGAAGACGATCTGTACGACCAGGTCGAGTTCCAGGCCAACCCGAGCCTGGGCTTTCCGCGCAGCGACGTCGATCGCGTCGAGTTTTTCGAAGAGCACGGCAAGATGCGCGCGCGCATGCGCTTCAACCTGATCGGCCTGGTCGGCTCCGGTTCGCCGCTGCCGGCGTTCTACGGCGAACAGGCCTTGGGCGACAGCGAGGACGGCAACCCGACGCGCAATTTCCTCGACCTGTTCCACCATCGCCTGCAACGACTGATGCTGCCGATCTGGCGCAAGTACCGCTACCGCGCGAGCTTCCAGAGCGGCGCGATCGACCCGTTCTCGGCGCAGCTGTTTGCCCTGATCGGCCTGGGCGGCGACGAGATCCGCAAGGCCAAGGAACTCAACTGGAAACGCCTGCTACCGTACCTCGGCCTGCTCAGTCTGCGGGCGCACTCGGCGGCGCTGATCGAAGCCGTGCTGCGTTACTACTTCAAGCACGAAGACCTGGTCATCGAGCAGTGCATCGAGCGCCGCGTGGAAATTCTCGACGAGCAGCGCAATCGTTTGGGCCGCGCCAACAGCATGCTCGGCGAAGACCTGGTGCTGGGCGAGCACGTGCGCGATCGCAGCGGCAAATTCCGCATTCACATCACCGAACTCGACTGGCAGCGATTCCATGAATTCCTACCGATCGGTTTCGGCTACCAGCCGCTCTGCGCGCTGGTGCGGTTCACCCTGCGTGACCCGCTCGATTACGACATCCGCCTGGTCCTGCGCCAGGAAGAAATCCGCGAACTGCGCATCGGTGAGCAGAACGCCTGTCGCCTCGGTTGGACCAGTTGGCTGGGCCGCGAAAAAGCGGACGGCGTGGTGACCCTGGGCAGCAAAATTCATTAAGGACGTGAGCCATGATCAACGTAGACCTGCAACAACTCATCCAGGCGCTGGACGCCGAAACCCGTCGTGATCTGGAGCGTTCGGCTGAGCGTTGTGTGGCCCGGGGCGGCAGCAAGATTCTTGTCGAAGACTTGCTGCTGGGCTTGCTCGAGCGTCCGAACGGCTTGCTGTCGCGCGCGTTGCAAGATGCTGACGTCGACGCCGGTGAACTGACCGCTGCATTGCAATCGCGGGTCGAACACAGCGCTTCGCGCAACCCGGTGTTCGCCCCGGAACTGGTGCAATGGCTGCAAGACGCACTGCTGGTGGCCAACCTCGAACTGGGCCAGACCCAAGTCGAAGACGCCGCGCTGATCCTGGCGTTGCTGCGCAACCCGATGCGTTACGCCGGCAGCCGCTATCAACCGCTGCTCGCCAAGCTGAACATCGATCGCCTGAAAGAATTTGCCCTGTCGCAACAGGAGCAACCGGCGGCCAATGGCAAACCGGCGGCGCAGGGCGAATCGCTGTTGCAGCGCTTCACCCACAACCTGACCCAGCAGGCCCGCGACGGCAAACTCGACCCGGTGCTGTGCCGTGACGGCGCGATCCGGCAGATGGTCGACATCCTCGCCCGTCGCCGCAAGAACAACCCGATCGTCGTCGGTGAGGCCGGTGTCGGTAAAACCGCCATCGTCGAAGGCCTCGCTTCGCGCATCGCCGCCGGTGAAGTGCCGCAGGTACTCAAAGGCGTTGAGTTGCTGTCGCTGGACATGGGCCTGTTGCAGGCCGGCGCCAGCGTCAAAGGTGAATTCGAGCGCCGTCTGAAAGGCGTGATCGATGAAGTCAAAGCCTCGCCAAAACCGATCATTCTGTTCATCGACGAAGCCCACACTTTGATCGGCGCGGGCGGCAATGCCGGCGGCTCAGACGCGGCCAACCTGCTGAAACCGGCGCTGGCCCGTGGCGAACTGCGCACCATCGCCGCGACCACCTGGGCCGAGTACAAGAAATACTTCGAGAAAGATCCGGCGCTGGCCCGTCGCTTCCAACCGGTGCAACTGCACGAACCGACCGTCAGCGAAGCGGTGACCATTCTGCGTGGTCTGGCTCAGGTCTACGAGAAGAGCCACGGCATCTACCTGCGCGATGACGCGGTGGTGTCCGCCGCTGAATTGTCCGCGCGTTACCTGGCCGGTCGGCAACTGCCGGACAAAGCCGTCGATGTCCTCGACACCGCCTGCGCCCGCGTGCGCATCAGCCTCGCCGCCGCCCCGGAAAGTCTCGAGCGCCTGCGTGGCGAACTGGCTGAAGGTGGCCGTCAGCGTCAGGCCCTGCGCCGCGATGCCGAGGCCGGTCTGCTGATCGATCACGAAGCGCTGGAGGCACTGGAAGCGCGGCTGGATGAAGCCGAAAGCGAAATGGTTGCACTGGAAACGCTCTGGACTGAACAGAAAGAACTGGCCGAGCGTCTGCTGGAACTGCGTCAGCAACTGGCCAAGGCCCGCGAAGCCGCAGCGGTCGAGCCGACCGTCAGCGTTGAAGAAGACGCCGAAGGCACCGTGATTGAAACCGTGGTCGCCGAAGTCGAAGAAGGCCAGAGCGTCGAAGCGCTGGAAGCTCAGTTGCATGAAACCCACGCCGCGTTGACTGCCGCGCAAGTCAAAGAACGTCTGGTCAGCTTCGAAGTGTGTCCGCGTCTGGTCGCCGAAGTGATCAGCGCCTGGACCGGTGTGCCACTGGCGCAACTGGCCCGCGAGCACAACGCCAAGGTCGCCAGTTTCGCCACCGATCTGCGCACACGCATCCGTGGCCAGGAACAAGCCGTGCACGCACTGGACCGCTCGATGCGCGCCACCGCTGCCGGCCTGAACAAACCTGACGCGCCAGTGGGCGTGTTCCTGCTGGTCGGCCCGAGCGGTGTCGGCAAAACCGAAACCGCGCTGGCCCTGGCTGACCTGTTGTACGGCGGCGATCGTTTCATCACCACCATCAACATGTCCGAGTTCCAGGAGAAGCACACTGTTTCGCGCCTGATCGGTGCACCGCCAGGCTACGTCGGTTACGGCGAGGGCGGCATGCTCACCGAAGCCGTGCGCCAGAAGCCGTATTCGGTGGTGTTGCTCGATGAAGTCGAGAAGGCTGATCCGGACGTGCTCAACCTGTTCTACCAGATCTTCGACAAAGGCGTGGCCAACGACGGCGAAGGTCGCGAAATCGACTTCCGCAACACGCTGATCCTGATGACCTCGAACCTCGGCAGCGACAAGATCAGCGACCTCTGCGAAAACGGCGCACGGCCGACCGCCGAAGTCCTCGAAGAAACCATTCGCCCGGTGCTCAGCAAGCACTTCAAACCGGCGCTGCTGGCGCGGATGAAAGTGGTGCCGTACTACCCGGTGGGCGGCCCGGTGCTGCGCGAGCTGATCGAGATCAAACTCGGTCGTCTCGGCGAACGCCTGAACCGTCGTCAGCTGGAATTCAGCTGGTGCCAGAGCCTCGTCGATCACCTGTCCGAGCGTTGCACGCAAAGCGAAAGCGGCGCGCGCCTGATCGACCATCTGCTTGACCAGCACGTACTGCCGCTGGTGGCCGATCGTCTGCTCGACGCGATGGCGACCGGTGAAAGCCTCAAGCGTGTGCATGCCACGCTCGACGGCAACTCCAGCGTGACCTGCGAGTTCGTCTGAGGTGGGCGTGATGTTCACTCAGGTGCCGCAGCCACTGGTCTACGCCGAAGCGTTGCTGGCGCAGTTCGCCAGTCTGTCGCGGGCGGCGGACAGTGCTGCGCTGCTGGGTGAATTCGTCCGTGGTCTGGCCGAGCTGAGCGGTTGTGAACTGACTCAGCTGTATCTGCTCGACGCCACCCACACTTGCCTGGGGATGAACGCCGAGTGCCTCGACGGCGCGCTGCAACCGCGTCAGGCGGCGAGCCTGCCGGCGGATTACAACGGCGAACAACTGCTGCAATTCGCCCTGTGCCAGAACCGTGTGGTGTGCCTTGACGACCTGACCGGCAGCCTGCACGAAACCAGTTTTCTGCCGGCGGCGAGCACGCCGTGGCAGTCGCTGTTGTGCGTGCCGCTGGTCAATCAGCACAAGTCGGTGGAGGGCTTGCTGCTCTGCGCCAGCCGTCGGCGCACCGATCTGCAAGGTTTTGCCGACTCCCTCGGCCAGCTCGGCTCGTTCGTGCTCGGCCAACTGCATCTGCTGCAACGCCTGCGTCAGCCAGCCGCCGAATCGGCCACCGCCACACGCAGTGTGCCGAGCATCAGCGGCTACGGCCTGATCGGCAAAAGCGCGGCGATGCGCCAGACCTATTCGCTGATCAGCAAGATTCTTCACAGCCCGTACACCGTGCTGTTGCGTGGCGAGACCGGCACCGGCAAGGAAGTGGTGGCACGGGCGATTCACGATTGCGGCCCGCGTCGCTCCCAGGCGTTCATCGTGCAGAACTGCGCGGCGTTTCCAGAAAACCTGCTCGAAAGCGAACTGTTCGGCTACCGCAAAGGCGCCTTCACCGGTGCCGATCGCGATCGCGCCGGGTTGTTCGACGCGGCCAATGGCGGCACGCTGCTGCTCGATGAAATCGGTGACATGCCGTTGTCGCTGCAAGCGAAGATACTGCGCGTGTTGCAGGAAGGTGAAATTCGTCCGCTGGGTTCCAACGACACGCACAAGATCGACGTGCGCATCATCGCCGCGACGCACCGTGATCTGGCGGTGCTGGTCAGCGAAGGCAAGTTCCGCGAGGACTTGTACTACCGCCTCGCGCAATTCCCGATCGAGCTGCCGGCACTGCGTCAGCGCGAAGGCGACATCCTCGATCTGGCCCGGCACTTTGCCGAGAAGACCTGCACGTTTTTGCAGCGCGATCCTGTGCGCTGGTCGGACTCGGCGCTGGAGCATCTGTGCGGTTACACCTTTCCCGGCAACGTTCGCGAACTCAAGGCACTGGTCGAGCGCGCGGTGCTGCTGTGCGAGGGTGGCGAGTTGCTCGCCGAACATTTTTCCCTGCGCCTCGAACCGATGCCCGAGGACAACAGCGGCCTGAATCTGCGCGAACGGCTGGAACAGGTCGAGCGCACATTGCTCCTCGATTGCCTGCGCAAGAACGACGGCAACCAGACCCTCGCCGCCCGCGAACTGGGCCTGCCGCGGCGCACGCTGTTGTATCGACTGGGGCGCTTGAACATCAATCTGGGAGATTTCGATGGCTAGGCAAAAGGTCAGCGATTTTTCCGCAAAAACCCATTTCAGCGCCGCCCGCAAGGGTCGGCGCTTTGTGCTTTGTCTACACCTGGAGACCCTCTGATGTCTGTTCGTCACTGGCACGCTGTCCTGCTGACCCTCGTCGTTCTATGCGGCCTTGGCGGCTGTAGCGGCAATTACAAATTCAACGACAACGACTATCGCCCGTTGGGTGATCCGCAAGCGGTCAATCGCGGCAAGTGACCGCAAGGAGCATCAAACATGGAATTGGTTTTCGAAATGCTGAACACCAAGCAGTTCGTGCCCACCGAGTTGTGCCAGCGGACCTTCAAACAGGCCGGTGGCGTGATCGGGCGCGGCGAGGACTGCGACTGGATCATCCCTGACCGCAAGCGTCACCTGTCCAATCACCACGCGATTGTCAGTTACCGCGAGGGCTCGTTTTTCCTCACCGACACCAGCAGCAACGGTGTTCAGGACGGCAGCAGCGGCGCACGCCTGCACAAGGGCGAGCCGGTGCGCATCGAGCACGGCAGCACCTACATTCTCGGCGACTTCGAGATCCGTGCGCGGCTGGTCCGCGACCCGGCCACGTTCGACGGCGAAGTCGGCCGCCCGCGTGCCGCTGGCAGCATCATTCCGGACGACGCGTTCCTCGATCTCGACCCGCTCAATGCCCTCGAACAGCAAGAGCGCGTCTACTCGGAAATCGACGAGCTGCTGTCGCCCACCGCCAAGCCGGAAGATTCCCGTCAGCGTGCCGACTACGCGCGCATCGACATGGAAAGCCTGATGGTCCCGGAGCTGATTGCCGCCCCGGTCGAGCCTGAGCCGGCGCCTGCGCCGAAAGCCGTCGAGCGTCAGAGCGAAGGTTTCTGGGAGCACTTCGGCGCGGCGCTGGGCGTCGACGTCAAAGCCCTCAGCCACGACGAACGTGAAGCGCTGGCGCTGAACGCAGCGCGCCTGCTGCGCCAGAGCATCGGCGGTTTGCAGCAGAGCCTGCGTACCCGCTCGGAGCTGAAAAACGAGCTGCGTCTGGCCCAGACCACCGTGCAAGGCACCAACAAGAACCCGCTGAAATTCGCCGTCGATCCGAGCGAAGCGCTGCAGATTCTGTTGCAGCCAAGCAAGCCCGGACATCTGCCGGCCGAGCAAGCGATCTCCCGCGCGTTCCGCGATTTGCAGGCGCATCAAGTGGCTCTGCTGACGGCCAGTCGCGCCGCCGTGCGTGGCACGCTGGAGCACTTCTCGCCAGAGCAACTGACCCTGCGTTTCGAGCGCGACAACAAGCCGTTGATCGCGACATCGGGCGGGCGCTGGAGAGCGTTCGGCCGCTATCACCAGGCACTGCGTCAGGACGATGACTGGAGCGAGCGTCTGCTGGCCCGCGACTTCGCCCAGGCCTACGAAGAACAGATCCGCCTGATCTCCACCCTCCACACCGACCACCAAGGATGATGCGCATGTCTCGCCGCTCGACCGCTTTTTTCAAGACGCTGACTGCGCTCACCGTGCTGGTGCTGCTCGCCGGTTGCTCGTCGCTGTCGCCGTACTCGAAAGTGACCAAGATCAACCTCAAGCTGACCGGCAGCGATCAGCTCAACCCGGACCTCAACGGGCGGCCGTCGCCGATCGTCGTGCGCCTGTTCGAACTCAAGCACCCGGTGACCTTCGAGAACGCTGATTTCTTCAGTCTCTACGAACGCGCCAAGGAATCCCTCAACCCGGATCTGGTGGCCAGCGAAGAACTCGAACTGCGCCCGGGTGAAACCGTGGAACTGAAACTCAGCGTGGAGGAGGGCAGCCGTTACGTGGGCATCCTCGCGGCCTATCGCGACCTCGCGGATACGCAATGGCGGCACACCGTGCAGATCACTCCGCTGGAACTCACCGAGGCTGATCTGACCCTCGATCAGGCCGGTATCCGCAACACCCAACAAGTGCTCGCCAAGGCGGATGACTGATCATGAACACCCATAAAGTCATTTGGCAGGAAGGCATGCTGCTGCGCCCGCAGCACTTCCAGCACAACGATCGTTATTACGATCACCAGATGAAAACCCGCACGCAATTGCTTGGTGGCTACACCTGGGGTTTTCTCAATCTGGAAATCGACTTGCAGTTCCTCAACATGGGCAAACTGGTGATCAGTGAAGCCTCGGGGATTCTGCCGGACGGCAGCCTGTTCGAACTCGGCGGCAACACTGAACCGCTGGCACTGGACGTGCCGCCAAACACCGGCAACACGCCGATCTATCTGGCGCTGCCACTGGTCACCGGCAACCACATCGAGGCCCGCCGCCCGGAGCAATCCGACGTGCTCGCGCGCTACACCGCGTATGACGCCGAAGTCGCCGACTCCAACGCTGGTGATGATTCCGCCAGTCAGGTCAGCTGCGGGCGTCCGGACTTCAAACTGCTGCTCGGCGAGCAGCAGAGCGATCAGGCCTACGTGAAGCTGAAAATCTGCGACGTGCTCGACACCACGCCCGACGGCGTGATCAGCCTCGATCCGGATTTCGTCCCGACCTACATTCAGGCCCACGCCTCGAGCTATCTGCTGTCGTGCCTGAAAGAAGTCATCAGCATGCTCAGCCACCGCGGCGACACCATTGCCGAGCGGATTCGCTCCAACGGCAAGGTCGGCGGCGCTGAAGTCGGCGACTTCATGATGCTGCAACTGATCAACCGTACCGAACTGCTGCTGCGCCATTACCTCGGCCTGGAGCAGGTGCATCCGGAAGAGCTGTACCGCACGCTGCTGACCATGCTCGGCGATCTGGCGACCTTCTCCGGCGAGAGCAAACGCCCGCGTCTGGACAGCCGCTATTCCCACGCCGATCAGGGCGCAAGCTTCCGCAAACTGATGGAAGCGATCCGCCAGGTACTGTCGATGGTGCTCGAACAGCACGCCATCGAACTGATCCTGCAGGCGCGTCAGTACGGCATCATCGTCTCGCCGTTGCACGACCACAAACTGCTCGGCTCGGCCTCGTTCGTGCTGGCGGCCAGTGCCAACTGCGACTCCGAAGAATTGCGCCAGCGCTTGCCGCAGCACCTCAAGGTCGGCCCGGTGGAGCGCATCCGCCAACTGGTCAACCTGCACTTGCCGGGGATCAAGGTCAAACCGTTGCCGGTGGCCCCACGGCAGATCGCGTTCCACTCGAACAAAACCTATTTCATCCTCGAACTCAGTTCCGAAGACCTGGCACAACTCGAGCGCTCCGGCGGTTTCGCGTTCCACGTGTCCGGCGAATTCGCCGAGCTTGAACTGAAATTCTGGGCCATCAGGAACTGACCGACATGATCAAGGAAACGGATTACAACCAGGACGACAAAACCGTCCTGCTCGACCGTCAGGGCCACGGACCGGCATCGAGTCCGCTGACCGATTTCGCCGCACCGCCGCGTTTCGAGCAACTGGAAGAACGCATGATCTACGCCGCGCGCCTGCGTCCGGCGGAGGCGTTCAACATCAGCCTCAACTCGCTGGTGGCAGCCTCGTCCGACCTGCTCTCGGAAGTGGTGCGTCTCAAGCACAGCGAGACCCGCGAAGATCTGTACGCGCTGAATGAGCGGCTGACCGCCGGGCTCAAGTTGTTCGAAGTGCGCGCCCTGCACAATGGTGCGGAAAGCAGCCAGGTAATGGCCGCGCGTTACGTGCTCTGCACCGTGGTCGACGAAGCCGTCGTGACCACGCCGTGGGGCAACGAAAGCGAGTGGTCGCAGATGAGCCTGCTGAGCAGCTTCCACAACGAAACCTTCGGCGGCGAGAAGTTTTTCCAGCTGCTCGATCGGCTGTCGAAAAACCCGGTCAAGCACCTGCCGATGCTCGAACTGATGTACCTGTGCCTGTCGCTCGGTTTCGAGGGCAAGTACCGCGTGCAGGCACGCGGCATGCTCGAACTCGAAGGCATCCGCGACGCCTTGTACCGGCAGATCCGTCAGTTGCGCGGCGACGTGCCGCGCGAGTTGTCGCCGCACTGGGAAGGTCTCAACGATCAGCGCCGCAACCTGGTGCGCATCGTGCCGGCGTGGATGGTGGTGCTCTTTACTCTGGTCTGTCTGGTGGTGATGTATTCGGGCTTCGCCTGGGTCCTGAGCGAACAACGCGACACCGTTCTGCATCCTTATCAGCCGCTTGATCCAGCCGCGGTGCAACCGCAGGCGCAGCCGTAAAACAGGGACGTGTGATGAAAAAGTTTTTCAAGAAAGTCGGCGCCTTCCTGCGCCAGACCTGGGTCTGGACCTTGCTGCTGGTGCTGTTCGTGGCACTGCTGGTGTGGTTTGTCGGCCCACTGTTGGCGGTTGATGATTACAAGTTCTGGGAAAGCGCGACCTCGCGCCTGCTGACCATCAGCGTGCTGTTCCTGATCTGGGGCCTGACCATGGTCTTCGTCAGCTGGCGCGCCGGTATCCGCAAGAAAGCCGAGGAAGAAAGCGAGGACGGCCAGGACCGCATTCGCCGCGAAGAGCTGATCGACGAAGAACAGAAAGAGTTGAAGGCGCGTTTCAAGGACGCACTGAAAACCCTGAAGACGTCGAGCCTGTATCGCGGTCGCAGCGAGCGCTGGCGCAGTGACTTGCCGTGGTACCTGCTGATCGGTCCGCAGGCTTCCGGCAAGACCAGCCTGCTGGACTTTTCCGGGCTGGAATTCCCGATCAACAAGATCGACCGCAAGCTCACTCGCGACACCCTCGGCACCCGTCATTGCGACTGGTATTTTGCCGACCACGGTGTGCTGATCGATACCGCCGGGCGCTACACGACTCAGCCGGACGCCGAAGTCGACGGCAACGCCTGGACCACCCTGCTGGAGCTGCTGCGCAAGCGTCGTCGTGGCCGTCCGCTTAACGGCGTGCTGGTGACCATTCCGGTGGAAACCCTGACCGGCGGCAGCGAGCAGGACATCGATACGCTGGCGCGCCAGGTGCGCAGCCGTCTGCAGGACGTGCATCAGAAACTGCACGTCGACGTGCCGGTGTATCTGGTGCTGAGCAAGGCTGACAAGCTGCTCGGCTTCGACGAGTTCTTCGATCAACTGACCCGCGAGGAAAGTGATCAAGTGCTCGGCACGAGTTTCCGCAAGGATCAGGTCGGCACCGACGTCGCGGTGCTGCGCAACGAGTTCGAAGAGCTGCTGCGCCGCCTGAACAGCCAAGTGATCATGCGCATGCACTCCGAGCGCGATACTCAGCGCCGTGGACGCATCCTCGATTTCCCGCATCAGTTGGGGCAGATCGGCGAGCGCCTGTGCCTGTTCGTCGACATGGCGTTCACCGGCAACCGTTATCAGCGTGCCACGCAACTGCGCGGTTTCTACCTGACCAGCGCGCCGCACCTGACCCAGGAAATGGATTCGACCACCGCCGGCATCGGCGCCAGCCTCGGCATGAACGCCGGCGTGCTGCCGACCCTGCGCAGTGGCCGTTCGCGGTTCATCCATCACTTGCTCAGCCAGGTGATTTTCCCCGAGGCCGATCTGGCCGGTCTGGACAAGCGCGAGCGCAGCCGCATTCATTGGGGCCAGCGCGCGCTGTACGTCGGTGCACTGGCGGCACTGGCGCTGTTCGGCATGCTTTGGGCCGGCGGTTTCTCGGCCAACTACGAGCGTCTGGAAAACCTGCGCACGCTGGCGCAGAACTGGACCCAGCAACGCTCGGCCGTCACGCCGCGCGATGACGCCATGGGTGTGCTGAAAGTGCTCGACACCAGCTACGCTGCGACCCAGGTGTTCCCGAACAAGGGCGACGTCTCGTACCACGAGCGTGGCGGCCTGTATCAGGGCGAAGAGATCAACCCGGTGGTGAAAACCGCCTACGAGCGTGAACTTGAAGCGCAGTTGCTGCCGCGGGTGGCGACCATGCTGGAAGGGCAGATCCGCGCCAACATGAAGGACCGCGATCGACTGCTCAACAGCCTGCGCGCGTACCTGATGTTGAACATGAAGGATCGTCGCGACGCGGCGTGGCTCAAGGACTGGGTCGCCACTGACTGGTCGCAGCGCTACACCGGCAACACCGCTGTGCAGAACGGTCTGAATACTCACCTTGAGCGCTTGCTCAAGCAGCCGTTCATCTACCCGCTGAACGACCAACTGGTGACGCAGGCGCGTCAGGTCCTGCGCAGCGAATCGCTAGCCAACGTGGTTTACCGCATGCTCCGCGAGCAGGCGCGCAACCTGCCGGACTATCGTTTCAGCCAACACCTCGGCCCGCAAGGCTCGCTGTTCATCGGCACCGAATACGTGATCCCGGGTTTCTACACTCAACAGGGTTATCAGCAGTATTTCTCGGTGCAGGGCGCCGCGCTGGTCACCGATATCCTGCGCGACAACTGGGTGCTGGGCGAAGGTGCGGGCATCAGCGACATGGACTTGCGTCGCCTGATGGTCGAGCTGGAGCAACTGTACTTCCGCGACTACGCCAACTATTGGAGCGAAGCCGTTGGCCAGGTCGCGCTGCCACCGATCAGCGACGCCGGCGAAGGCGCCGAGCAACTGGCGGGCCTGACTTCGGCCAACTCGCCGGTCCTCGCATTGCTCACCGAAGTGCGTGAAAACACCCGCTTCGAAGCTGCGGTTGATCCGGTCGACGAAGCCGGCGAAGCCGCCGATGCGCTGGCCGGGCAGAAAGGCAAACTGGGCAAGGTCGGCAAACTCGCCGCCGCCGCCGCCGACAAGGCTTCGGCGCTGAACGTGGCGAAGAATCTGCCGGACACCGCGAAGAAATCCCTGCAACGCCGCTTCGAACCGCTGCATCGTCTGCTCGATGACAACAACGGCCCGGGCGCTGATCTGACGCCAGCGTTCAGCGCGCTCAACGACCTGCAACTGCAACTGGCCGGTCTGGCCCGTTCCAGCACGCCGGAACAAGCCGCGTTCGAAATGGCCAAGACGCGCATGAGCGGCCAGCGTGATGCGCTGACCAACCTGCGCAATGCCTCCGGTCGTCTGCCGCGTCCGCTCAGCGTGTGGTTCAACGTACTGGCCGAAGACTCGTGGCGTCTGGTGCTTAACGATGCTTACCAATACCTGAACGGCCGTTATCAGAACGAGCTGTACAGCGTGTATGGCAAAACCATCAGCAAGCGTTATCCGTTCAGCGCCAGCAGCACCAGCGACGTGGCGATCAGCGATTTCCGTGAGTTCTTCCGCGCTCAAGGTACCGTCGACCGTTTCTTCGACAGCTACATGCGTCCGTTCGTCAGTGGCGATCCCGGCAACTACCGCATGCGCAGCGTCGATGGTCACAGCCTGCCGGTATCCAAGGTCTACCTCGACCAGATGGCGGCGGCGCAGACCATTCGCCAGAGCTTCTTCTCGATCAACCCGGCCGAGCCGACCGTACAGTTCAAACTTGAGCCATACACCCTCGATCCGGCGGTCAGTCGCTCAGAATTCAAGTTCGGCGACAAGACCATGGAATACCGTCACGGCCCGATCCTGCCAATGACCTTCAAGTGGCCGACCGATGCTGAAGACGGTCGCACCAGTCTGGTCATGGACAAGATGGCCGGGCGTCCGATCGGTATCGAGAAGAACTCCGGCCCATGGTCGCTGTTCCGTCTGTTCGACCTGATGCAGACCGAGTACCTGAACGGTCGTGACGTGCTGGTACTGAAAGCCGACGTGGGCGGCCTGCGCGCCAACTACCTGCTGACCAGCCAGCGCACGCCGAACCCGTTCGACATGGGCGTGCTGCGCACCTTCCGTATGCCGGTGCAGCTCTGATGCTGGTGGCCAGTCCCTGGCGCAGCGCGGCGCGTACCGACCCGGGCAAGGTGCGGGCGCGCAACGAAGATGCCTTCCTCGATTCCCCGCAGCATGGGCTGTGGGTGGTCGCGGACGGCATGGGCGGTCATCAGGGTGGCGACATCGCCAGCCAGTTGATCGTCGCCAGCCTGGCTGAGTTGCCGCAACACGAGGACTTCGACGAACGCCTCAAAGCCATCCGCCAGTGCCTGCACTGGCTGAACCGGCGACTGGGGCAAGAGTTGACCGTCACTGCCGGGCGCCACGACAGCATCATGGGCAGCACCGTCGTCGCGCTGCTGGTGGAAGGCAATCGCGCGGCCTGCATCTGGGCCGGTGACAGCCGTTGCTACATGTGGCGCGGGCAGCGTTTGTATCAGCTGTCCAAGGACCATTCGCTGCAACAGCAGTTGATCGACGAGCAGCAAATGAGCGTCGAGCAGGCGGCAGCACACCCGGCGGCTCAGGCCTTGACCCGAGCCGTCGGCGCCGCCGACACACTGACCCTGGATGTGCTCGAGCTCGAGGTCTATCCGGGCGATGTGTTTTTGCTCTGCAGCGATGGTTTGTATCAGGGCCTGAGCAGCGACGCCCTCGGCAACGCCCTCAGCCTCAGCGCGCCGCACGTGGCGCTGGAACGTTTGTTCGACGGCGCTCTGCGTGGCGCTGCGCGGGACAACCTGACTGCCGTGGTGATCCGCCAATGAGTGAACTCGAATCGCCCATCGATGACTTGCTGATCAGCGAGGAGCAGGCCAACAACCTGACCTACTTCGCCTTCGCCAAGGGCAACAAGGCTGAACCGTTGCTGGCGCCGACCAAGGCCAGCATCGGTGCGCTGCCGGATGTACTCGTCGGTCGCTACCACCTCGAGCGCTTGCTCGGGGCCGGTGGCATGGGCGCCGTTTACCGGGCGCGGGATCTGCTGCACGAACAGTTCGGCGATCCCAACCCTTACATTGCGCTGAAAATCCTCAGCGAAGAATTTGCCGAATCGCCGGATGCCAGTGCCTTGCTCTACAGCGAGTTCGCCCTGACCCGACGCCTGCGCCACGACAACGTCGTGCGTGCGCACACCTTTGAAGTCGACACCGACTGCCAGCGGGCCTTCATCACCATGGAATACATGCGTGGCCTGACCCTGGACAAATTGCTCTGCGAGCGGCCCCTCGGCCTGCCGTGGCAAGAACTGCGCGACATCGTCCTGCCGCTGCTCGACACGTTGGCCTACGCCCACCGTCGCGGCGTGCTGCACGGTGACCTGAAACCGAGCAACGTCATGCTCAGCGAAGACGGCCTGCGCCTGTTCGACTTCGGTCTGGGACAGGCAGAAGAGGGCACCTTGCCCGGCCTGCCGCACCTGAGCCGCGAGCGTTTCAACGCCTGGACCCCGGGCTACGCCGCCCCCGAACTGCTTGAGGGTCAACCGTTGTCGGCCAGCGCGGACGTGTACGGCGTGGCCTGCGTGATCTATGAACTGGCGAGCGGCAAACATCCGTTCCGCCGCTTGCCCTCGACCCAGGCCCGCGACGAGCACCTGGAGCGCGAGCTGCGCGCCCCAGCGAATCTACCCCAGCACGGCTGGCAAGCGCTGCGAACCGCGCTGAGCTTCAACCCGGCAGAGCGCACCATCACTGCCCAACAACTGCGTGACGCCTTGGGCGCCACTTCGTCCTGGCTGCAACGTCTGCGACTTCGGGCGTAACGGATGACATTCGAACAGGGAGCACACGATGTTCAACTCAGCTAACGAAACCCACTTCAGCCTCAAGGTCGAAGACTACGTCGGCGACCTGCAAGTGCTGTCGTTCACCGGCACCGAAGGCATCAGCCAGGCGTTTCGCTTCGACCTCGAACTGGTCAGCGAAAACCCGGATCTGGACCTCGAACAACTGCTGCACAAGCAGGCGTTTCTGGCATTCGATCCACAGGGCTCGGGGATTCACGGGCAGATCTACCGCGTCGCCCAGGGCGATGCCGGCAAGCGCCTGACCCGCTACAAAGTGTCGATCGTGCCGCAACTGCAATACCTGCATCACCGCACCAACCAGCGCATCTACCAGCAGATGTCGGCACCGAAAATCATCGCGCTGATCCTCGAAGAACACGGCATCAAGAGCAACGCCTACAGCTTCCAGCTCAGCGAGCCGTGCCCGGATCGCGACTACTGCGTGCAGTACGACGAAACCGACCTGCACTTTGTCCAGCGCCTGTGCGAAGAAGAGGGCATTCACTACCACTTCCAGCACAGCGAAAAAGCTCACCTGCTGGTATTCGGTGATGACCAGACCGTATTCCAGAACCTTGGGCAGCCAACTGCTTATGTGCAGGGCAGCGGCATGGTCGCGGACGAGCCGGTAATCAAAGCCTTCAAACTGCGCCTTGAAACCCGCACCACCCGCACCACTCGCCGTGACTACGACTTCGAAAAACCGCGCCTGCAAATGGAAGCCGCGTTTAAACCAGAGAGCAGACCAGACAGCGACAGCACCGAGCCGGATCTGGAAGATTACGACTACCCCGGCCGCTTCATCGACCGCGCGCGCGGCAAGTTCCTCAGCCAGCGCGCCCTCGAACGCCACCGCGCCGACTACCGCCAGGCCGAAGGTCGCGGCGACCAGACCAGACTGGTCAGCGGCCACTTCATGGAAATGTCCGATCACCCGCGCAGCGAGTGGAACGACCTGTGGCTGCTCACCGAAATCTTCCACGAAGGCAAACAGCCGCAAGTCCTCGAAGAAGGCGTGACCAGCGACACCACCGACGACAAGGACGATTTCCACCAGGGCTACCGCAACACCTTCCTCGCCACCCCGTGGGACGTGTTCTACCGTCCAGCCCTCGAACACCCGAAACCACGCGTGCTCGGCAGCCAGACCGCCATGGTCACCGGCCCCAAAGGCGAAGAAATCCACTGCGACCAATACGGCCGCATCAAAGTGCAATTCCACTGGGACCGCGAAGGCCTCGCCGACGACAAAACCAGCTGCTGGCTACGGGTCTCCAGCTCCTGGGCCGGCGACCGCTACGGCGCCATCAGCATCCCGCGCATCGGCATGGAAGTCCTCGTCACCTTCCTCGAAGGCGACCCCGATCAACCGCTGGTGACCGGCTGTCTGTACCACAAGGAAAACCCGGTGCCGTACGCCCTGCCGGCAAACAAAACCCGCAGCGTGTTCAAGACACTCAGCTCACCGGGGGGCGGTGGTTACAACGAACTGCGCATTGAAGACAAGAAAGGTGCAGAGCAGATCTACATTCATGCCCAGCGCGATTGGGATGAGAACGTTGAGCACGATCAGAAGATTCGGGTCGGCAATGAACGTCATGACACGGTGGTTAAGAACACCTACACCGAGCTCAAGGCCGAAGAACACCGCACCACGATTTCCGACCGTAAGGTTGAAGCGAAGCTGGATGATCACCTCACGGTTGGGCAGAACCAGCATGTGAAACTGGGGACTGCGCAGCTCACCAGTGTGGGGAAAGAGATTCACCTTAAGGCTGGGGACAAGATTGTTATTGAGGCGGGGACGGAGCTGACCATTCTTGGGGGTGGGAGCTTTATCAAGCTCGATGGCGGTGGGGTTACGGTGGTTGGGCCGGTGATCAAGATCAATGCGGGTGGTTCTGCGGGGGCGGGGACTGGCATTGGTATCAAGCCGCCAGTGCTGCCGGGGGCGGCGGATAAGGATAAGGCGGGGAGTTTGATGGATCAGGCGTTGGGGAATGCGGTGCCTGAGAAGGTTAAGCCGAAGGCTTTTTTTGTGTTTTCTGAGTGATGAATGTCGTGATGACAACAAACAGGTACGTAAGGCAGATGAAGTGGTTTTCGATTGTTTTGTTGTGCTGGGGGATGACTTCGGGAGCCTTTGCCTCTTCGTCCAGCACCGCCCAATGCCCAAGCGGCAATTTTGCTGAGTTCGTAAAAATTTTTGTATCTGAGCCAGAGATACAGAAAGCGTTTATTGCGACTCCTGCGAAGCATGTTCACGTCATTGCGGACGGGAAAATACCGAAGGTCATCGAACGGAGCTTGGGCTCGATTTCCGTCGATGAGTTGAAGGTGCTGCTTCCGGAAAATGCTGCCAAATTGGGTCTCACTATCGAACCCAAGGTGCCTGACAGAGTGGTCGTCCGTGATGAGGCGGGCCATTTTTTGAAGATTTTCGTCTTCAAACACAGTGATTGCTGGGCTCTGAGTCGAGTGGAGGACTGGGCAATCGATGCGGTGATGGAAGAGATCACTCAGTCTGAGAGACTAACGCCCGGTGAGCTGGAACTAAAAAAAGGCGTCATATTCGACAGGTTGGTCAACAAGGCGTCTCCCGAATCAGGGATCTATTTGTACGCCGCGGCATTGGATAGCTATTTAGATGGCGCCCGGAAGGGTTCGGCGCAAGCAGCATTCGCTGCCGCGGGAATCAGTCTTTCTGGACAAGCGCCACGCTTGGAGAATTCCAGAATCCTGGCGTTGTTGATTCAAGCTTCAGAACAAGTGCCGGATGCCGGCTTGACTCTCGCAGATTTTTATTGCGATGAAGGTGAATACGACGAAAATCACGGTTGTATTAACCCCAAAGAATCAATAGCGACATTGGAGCGTGCCGCCCGTCTCGGTTCGACTAACGCGCTGATTCGATTAGGTGAAGTGTACGAAGCGGGAGACCTCGTAGCGGCTGATTTGCCTCGCGCGATGGCGTGTTACCGGAATATTCAGAAAACCGATCCTAAGACGGCTAACGCTTTGGTTGAGCGCTCGGCAGCCCGAGGCGTCGTCAGCGATAACTCTATTCAATGTTTTGAAGCAGGAAGCTTTTGATGAGCACAGGACTACTTGAACAAAGGCAGCAATATCGCACTGGTTACGAGTACGGCCCTTTCAAGGGCGAGACTGACCATGATGAAGATGGTAAAAAGGAAATCGACTGCTCCGGGCTTCTGTATCGAATGCTTAAGGATGCGGGATATACGATTCCTTACCTCACAACATCGGGGTTAAATGCCGACACTACTTTTTTTGATGTAATCCCGCTTGCGGAAGTACAGCCTGGCGATATTGCGCTGTGGATAAACTTTCATGGGCACACTGGGGTCATCGAAGACATCTCCGGATCGCCTGTTCGAGATCGGGGGAATTTCTTCGGTTCACAGTCTTCAAACGGACCGAAATCTGCCAAATATGGGGTGGGCAGTGGTTACTGGCCAATGCCTGAAAAGTTTTTACGCCCGAGGCCCCAATTCAGAGGCGCACAACCAGCACCCGCACCTAATCCTGCGCCGGCCCCTGCACCGGCAGGCCCAGCTCCGCTGATGAGCTTCCAATATCCATTCAGAAAAGCTGACGGTAAACAGTTTTCTGATGCGGATGAGATTTACAAGGCTCTCGAAAACGAGAGTGCCGGGCATTATTTGCTGGGCAGCAACAAGTTCTGGCACGGTGGCATTCACATCAGCAATGCCAGCGCTCCTCAATGCATTTTGAGTGAACCGATTCGCTGCATGGCCGACGGCGAGGTCGTGGCATATCGTCTCAATGATGATTATTTGGAGTCGACCTTTGGTGAAAATGAAAAAAAACTGAAGTATTCCAATTCTTTTTGTCTTGTACGCCATGAGTATAAATCCGAGCCTAATCCTGAAGATGGGCCCAACAAGGGCAAGCAAAATAAGCTGACCTTTTTCAGCCTTTATATGCATTTGCTACCTTATAAGCGTTATCCGCTATCAGAGGAGGAAACTCCTAAGCCTAAGGTGACAATGCAGGTTGACGACTTTAAGGCCTACGATAGTTTTCCCGAAGCATCCGGCTGGCCCTCTCCAGGAAAGTTGGCCAGCGGGACCAAGCTTGAAGTGATGGAGGAAAAAGCCGCTGGGGATATTACCTATGCGAAGGGCAAGATTCTTTCGGGAAGCGTCAAGAACAACGCACAAAAAGTACGCTTGTCAGGCAGTGTGGTCTGGTTTGCGTATCTGAAAAATAGTGAGCCATTTAAGAATTCGCAGCAAAAGCGTATATGGCGTGCCGACCCGATTCCCGAGCGGAATAAACCAAAATATTGGCAAGGAAAAGTCAAAGGTACTGCTATCAAAAAGCTGGATCTGTATCAGGAACCGGCTTCGCCGCAGAATGGACAGCCCGCAGGTCCCCGAAAAGGAACAATGCAGCTTAATCCGGGAAGCGTTGTTGAGTTTGAAAGTAAAGATGTATTGAACTTGACGGTGTCGGGAGTCACCCGACGAATGGCGAAATGCACAAAAATCAGTGGCGACCTTGCGGGCGCGGGTGAGGTGACAACAAGTTTTTGGGCATTCGTGGAGAATGAATTTGTTGCTTGGGATGTCATTCCAACAAGTTTTGATTCCGTCGAGCTCACGGGTACAGGGATCAAGGCTGGCGATCCGATTGGCTATCTTGGGCTAACGGAAAATTTGTCTGGAGAGGACGGTAGTGTTTCAAGCAAGCATCAGGTTCATGTCGAGATTTTTACAGCAGAAACCCATGTAACGGACTTTTTAAAGAATAGCGCGGGGTTGAAAGTCGGGAAACAATATCTTCACTTGTTAGCAGGAACAAATCTGAAAAGAAATGCACCAGCGACAGATTTGACTCCGCTCAAGAAAGCGCATGCCGTTGATCTGAACAAAACCCGCGCCATCAAAGAAGGCGCCGAGGACTATTATCAGGTATCCCTCATCGAGGACGGCTCGCCCTTAGCCGGGCTTGTAAATAAAAAAGAAACAGAAATCATTTCGCAGCACGACTGGGGGAAACTTGGCTTCATTATTGTTGAGGAAGCAAACGCAGCGGCAGATGGATTTCTTGATCCGGATAGCATGCCGCAGTTCTTCAAAGAGCTATTCCTGAAGATGGATACCAACGACGATAAGGAAGTTGATCCTGCAGAGCTTGCCGTTGCATTGAAAACTGCAGAGACAAGAGCGAGCTGGGCCAAGCTGATCGCGCGTCATCCTACGGAATGGAAAGAGGAAGCAGATGCTGCCAAATGGGATCGACTTGGTCTAATTTTAGAAGACAATCCGAAAACCTTGAAACACGAAAAAGAACGAATCACTAAGTATGTGTTTTGGGAGGATCTGAAAGACAAGGCCGCCATGAGTACGAACTTGGTTTGGCATTTTCATCCTATTGAAATGCTTAGTAACTTCATGAGTCGTTCCGAGTTTATAGATGTCGAGCGGTTTGTAGCCATGTATGCTGAGCAACATGCTTCGTTTCAGGTTGATGCGCCTCCGTTTTCTGCTGCGTCCAAGTCCAATTTGCGTAAGATCGCAGAAAATATTAATAAATATCTAGACAGAACCAAAGAGGTTTATACAGTCTATGAATTGTCATATATGTTCGCGACGGCGCGTCACGAGGCTTACCAATTTATGATTGCTGAGTATTTTAGCGCTGCCCCGGAGTATGGGCCGGTTTCCTATTTTGACAAATATGACCCTGTGCTTGCAGATACCGCAACACGCAGACAAACTGCGATCGGCAACGGTAATACGGTACAAGGGGACGGTTTTAAATATCGGGGTCGTGGTCTCGTTCATTTGACATGGAAGAAGAACTATCAAAAGGCGAAAGATTATTTCGGAATCGACTTTATCGCCCATCCCGATGAGGCCGCTGGGTTTGAAAATTCTGTGCCGATTATGATATGGGGCATGAAAGAAGGTATATTTACAGGGAAAAAACTTGGCGATTATGTAAATAATAGTGCCAAGGACTATGAAGGGGCGCGAAAGGTAATCAACGGTTCCGACCAAAAAGCGTTGATCGCTAGTTATGCTGTGAAATTCGAAGCGATACTAAAGGCCACGTCAATTGCACCGGAGACCAAATAAGTATGAATATTAAGTTGGCTGTAGGTTTAGCTGTCGTAACTTTCGTGCTAGCATGTTTCGCAGTCGCCGAGCCGCATGACGTGTATTCAGCTGATGTTGATGCCCAGTCTCTGACCGTTACTTGGTCAGGTGGTAGCAAAACAATAGAAGGCGTAGTAGGGAGTCAAGGCGAAACAACTAGGGATTTGGTTGAATTTAATGGAGGTAAGGCCCTCCATTACGAAAATCTGGCGTCGCGTGCTCCTTTTGAAGCCTATTTTACGTTAACTAGGCATGGCGCGGATGTTCTCATAGATTGCGTGTATACAAATATTCGGAACGAGCAGAATGGAGTTCTAATAAACAAAGCCGTTTGTGGCTTGGATCGCCCATTAGCTGAAGAATATGAGGAAGCAGTTTCTGAATTTTCGGATCAGTGGAAAAACTTGACTAGCAAGGTTGTTATAGCGCCTTTGTTGGCAACGCCCCCAGTATTGGTAGAGGTTGAAGACTCGGCTTTTGGTGGGGTGAAGTTATCCCGAACCTATCATTCTCCCAATGACCTAAAGTTTTCGCGTCCCGAAAACGTTATAAAGAAAGACAAAGTCAGCCATTCCTTCGGTGATAACTACGTATTTTCCGTTTACTCGCCTAGCGATTTAGTTAGTCCGCTCTATCTCGATGTGTCTTCTGGAAAGCTTGACAGTGCATTCGTAAGGTATGATCGGGATGCTTTAAATAAGCTGTTCTGATCAACTCTTCTGGCCTCAAAGAAAATACAGATCTGTTTGGTGTGCAATGCGATTTCTGTCTAGATTGCGAAGGCAAACAGATCTGTTCCGTTTACTCACTGGCTTAAATCATTGCAGTAGCACTTACAAACTAAGACCGGTTTTTCGTTACCAAGCCAAAGTCGACATGTTTGAGACTTACAGCCGGACTGCGGCGACGACTTCGTTAACCTGCGCGTCGACAAAAAACGCAAAGCGCTGCTCAGCACTTACTCGGAAATGAACATCCCCAAGCAATGCATCACCCGATTCACCAAACGCAAAGCCTGAATGACTTAAGGATGAACACCGTGAACCGTTTTGTTTTAACCCTGCTCGCCGTACTGCTACCGGCTTCAGCTGCCTGTGCGCAGGACGACTGCAGCCAGGTCACCTCAAGTCTGGAGATGGTGCCCTGCTCGGAGGCGGCGAAGAAGGCTGCCGATACGCAGTTGAATGTCAGCTACAAGCAGCTGATGACGCGACTTGAGTCTGACTATCGAGCAGATCCGGCATTGGGCGCGGAGTACGCCGCGAAGGTCAAAGAGTCGCAACGTGCTTGGTTGAAGTTGCGCGATGCGAACTGCCCTTTGGAGGCATTCGAAATCGAGACGGGGATGCCGGCTCATGTGTTCGCGGTTAACTCGTGCATCGCCAGAATGAGTCGTGAGCGCTCGGCGTATCTGGACAAGATTGTCCCTGCTCTTGCATCCGACAAGAACTCGTCGACGGCTCCCACCAGCGACGCTTGCCCCTCGGAGGAATTCGCGCCTTTCATTGCGGCGTTTTCCGCCAACAGCGAATCACAACGCCGTCTGACTGCAATGACGGTCAAGTCGCTGGTGTTGAAACCGGTAGCTGGGAAGGATCGGCGTACCTTTGAGCCTTCGACCTCGGGTGTCAGTGGAACAACCTTCACCTATCCGCTGATGGTTGCAATCACGCCCGGCAAGACACCTGGGGTCGAGATTGAAGAGGTTGATGACAGTCACGTCAACGTGGTGGATAAACGGGCCGGCAACAGCAATATCAAGATCTTCAACTTCTCTCGTCAGGCGTGCTGGGTGCTTGAGGGGATTGAGGATTGGTCGGTCAGCGAGAAGGATCTTGTCGCAACGGATAACCCGGGAATGAGCCGCGCTGAAAACTTTTGTTATCAGCGTGCGGAAGCGTTGGGTGGGCTGGGGTCTCTTGAGCAATACCGGCTGACTGCGGAGTTGATTGAAGCGTCGCTGGAAAATTTTGTGTGTGCTGCAGAGTCGGGTGATGCACAGGCGAGCCTGTCGGCGGCGAGCCTGAGTCTTTCGCAAATGGCATCTCAGTTGGAAACCCCTAAGGTTGAGGCTTTGTTCAAAGCGGCTTCGAAAATACCAAAGGGTGCGATGGGTTATGCGACGTTTCTTTGTTCAGGAAACTCCACTGACTATAACGGCCCTTGCCTTCATCCCAAGCAGGCAGAAGAGCAGGTTATCCGGGCGATTACCATGGGCTCCACGGACGCGATGAATTACCTGGCCTCTACCTTTGAGGGTGGGGAGTTAGGAACGAAGGATATATCGCGGGCGTTAGCCTGTTATCAAATGGCGGCTGACAAAGGTGACCAGTTGGGCGTCTTCAACGTGGGGCGATTGGGATCGTCAGCCACGGCGCCGATCAAAGTCAGCCACTGCATTTGAATTTCGAGGGGCTGTTTGAGGCGGTTTTGCACAAGTTTTGTCTGAATCCCCTACGCTAAAACGTTTAACGCTTGAGCATCTGACGACCCCGATTTTCCTTTAAACTCCCCACCCCCAAGGAACGCGCTTAGGACACGGAATGCCAGCCCCTTCTTCCTCGCTTCGCCCAGCGTTGGTGCTTTGGCTATATGCCGCTGCGATCACGCATATCCTCGCCGGTCTCACCCTGACCTGGGCCGGTGACTCCGGCTTGCTCGATGGCTACCTGCAAGTCCTCGAACTGTCGTTTTGGGGTGCCGATGCGGTTCCCACCGCCGGCCACGAACAACAAGTCTGGTGGCTCGCGCTGTTCGGCGCGACGTTGCAAAGTTATTCGTTGTACATGCTCGCGCTGGTGCACTTGGGCAATCGCTTGAAAGCTCCGGCCATCTGGGGCTGGTTGATCGCCGGCATCCTGTTATGGGCGCCGCAGGACATGTGGCTCTCGGCGCAACAGCAGGTCTGGTCGCACGTGTGGCTTGATGGTTTTGCGTTGTTGGTGTTGTTGCCGCCGCTGTTTTGGCTGTACAGACATGACCGTCAAGGGAAGGAGTAACAGCGTGAAAGTATTTTCGATTCTTCTCGGTTGCTTGCTCTCTGCTGCTTCATCCGCATTGTTTGCTGGAGAAGCGTGCAACCCAGACAGTTTGTCCAACCCGGACTTGATCACCTGCGGCCAGCAAACCTTCAAGAAAGTCGATGGTGTCTTGAACGAGCAATACAAAAAAGCGCTGTCGACTCTGGCTCCTGCGGAGCAAAGCCACCTGAGAGATGTGCAAAAGAACTGGGTGCGCTTCAAAGAGTCGTTTTGCGAAGAGCTTTATCAAGCTGCGTTGCCGGGCGCTGAGGCGCCAATCGAGAGGCTTGGGTGTCTGGTGCAGACGACCAATGCTCGGCTGGGAGAGTTGATCGCTCTACAGACGGGTTTACCGCTGGATGGTTTTTACAAAGCGGCATCCGCGATTGCGGGGAAGGATCGTGAGAGAGATGTAACGAACTCAATTGAGCTGCTGGGAGGGGAAGAGCTCGATGATTCGCTTTGGAGGCAATACGCGGAGGGGCACTGCAAAATGAGCGAGCGTTTGTTTCGTGAGGATTTAGCGAATTGCAGGGTGCGGATGCGCTTTCAGTTGCCTATGAATCGTTGAATGAATTTCCGATTTGAAGTTTTCGCGTGCGTTTATCTCTGCTCTGCTGCTAGTACCACTGACTGCCCATAGTGAAGTTTCTACACAGCTAAGGTGGATGCCACTTTCGGTACTTCAACGTGGTCAAGCGTTCCTTCACTAGCCTCTTACGTCCTGCCGATGAGCGACTGCGTCGCCGGTTGAGGCTCGAAAGCTGCGGAATGCTCGAACAAGGTAATCAGTGTCAGGTTATTTCTGTTTATGTTCAGAAGCTTGGAAACGTCGCTACCCTCATAGCCTTTGAAGATTGCCAGTGGTTGTCCATGTCCAGGATTCGAGGTAACGGGTATCGCTATCAGATCTGGCGATCTGAGGCGCGCAAGGCTGCGGAAGATATGGCGCGTGAAAGCCAAAACCTCAAGATCCGAGGTATCGAAACCACTCAAATCCGTTACGAGCCTATTACTCCCGTTGCCATCGAAGCTGCGGATCTTTGGGGTGACGAGGCGACGCTCTACCCGTGGCACGATGTGCATCAATGGAAACAGGCTGACACCCGTGGTTTTGATGTCTCGCTTTGGTTCAACCAAGAATTGTGTGGGTTGTGTTATGCGTCACCGCGCAAGAGCAAGCTATGTATCAAGATCGTGATTCTGGAGGGCAAGCCGGAAAGATCCCATCCGTTGCGGGGCACAGTGGCTGCTTTGGCATTAACCGCGATTGAAAACTACGCTCTCTTGATTGGCTGTACAGAAATTGAAGTTCAAGAGCCGGCAGTCGGCGCTATACCCATATACGAGAGTTTAGGGTTTGGCTTTGATCCGACGGGCCGGCTTGTTATTGCGGTTGAGCGGTAATACTATCCAGTCAAATTTCGAGACCCGAGAGGTTTCCATGAAAAAGTCCAAACATGAACCAAAGCCTATGATGGCTGCCCGGTTCCAGGCTGAAGCTCGTGAAGTTTTGGCTAAACGTTCCGGTAAGCGCAGCCGTTTTCTGGATGTTGCGTTGGCCAAAGGTTCTGATTTCGAGCCAGTCGGTCGACTGGCTGGCTGAAGGTTTTCGGATTCTCAAAAAAGCTGCCGTGATTGGCAGTTTTTTTGTGCCTGGATGTTTACAGACGGTGCAGAAAGGGGACTTAACGTCCCCTTTTTTTCATCCGCAAATCCCGCTACGGCTTCGCCGCCGCGCTCTTCACCTCAATATGATCAAGCGTCCCTTCCACCATCAATCGCACCCCGTCCGCCATTCTGCTCAGGGCCAGTGCCACCGAGCGGCGGGAGCCGTGGAGGTCGTCAGCCAGGTCGCAGGCGATGACGCTGATTGACAGGAGGTCTTCGGAGGCGTTGGCCATGAGGGCTTCGGGGTCGGTGCCGGAGGAGAGTTTGAAGAGGCCGGTTTCGCGTCTGGCGTGGGGTTCGGTGGGTGGTTTGAAGTGATGGTCGAGGGCGCGTTCGGCGGCTTCGTGGAATTTCTTCGATTCCAGAGATTCGTAGGGCGATATGTCCGGGGTTTCCGGGGGGTTGGGTGTTGGTTTCTTCATTGAAATATACCGATTAAGGAGCTAACACCCCTTCGCTCGCACTTCGAATAAGGTGGCAGCTGTGTATGGGTGTGCAAGACCGGCAATCGGCAAACCGGCAGATCCGAAGATCTCCCACACACAGCTGCCATAACGATTCGCGAGCATAAGAAAACGCTCGATGAATAGCTATAACCGATAGTGTGCCGATGCGGACTTGCACGTCCGTATCGCCGATTTTGCGGCGACACACAAAGCCTATCCCTCACGACCAATCCCGCCTAGTTCACGCACAGCCCCGCACTTTGCAGGAAATTTCCCATAAATTCGCGGGCCGGAAGATCAAAAGATCGCAGGCTCCGGCGGCTCCTACAGGGATGTGTTTCAACAGGTGTAGGAAAGGTGAGTAGGGAGGCGGGAGCGTCTCGGGATGCATTCCCACGCGGAGCGGGGGAACGATCAGGGGGGAACGTTGCATCGTGACTTGGCAGTCATCATGCGGGAAATGGTCTGCATCCTCTTCCAACAGCGTCAGATACTGGCGTTATCGTTCGAATCCCTTACACTGCCCCGGCCGTTCATTTTCCTTTTGAGGCTGTGCGCATGAAATTTCGTTTTCTTCTGTGGATGATGGGTTTGTTGATGGGTAAGGCCAGCCGGACAAATCCTGCGTTCCAGCAGCAGTTGGGTGACAAGGACCTGGTGTTTCAGCTGCAGACCCTGGATGGGAAAGTGGCGCGGCATTTTGTGGTGAAGAATCAGCGCATCACCAGCAAGTCTGGGGTGGTGGCGGAGCCGGCGTTTGCGATTGCGTTTAAAGATGCCGGTTATGGCTTTGCGACGATGCAGGCGAAGAACAAGCAGTTGGCGTTTATGCAGGGCATTCAGGACAAGTCGATCCAGCTCAAGGGTAATCCGGCGCTGGTGATGTGGTTTCAGGGGTTGATGAAGTATTTGGTGCCGCGGAAGGCTAAGCCTAAGGCTTGAGCCTTTGGTGACGCGGAGCGTGGGAACAATCAGGGCGGTCTGGTAGACCGAGTTGGATTCTTCGCGAGCAGGCTCGCTCCCACAGGGATTTGTGTAAATCCTGGGGAGCGGGCCTGTTTCGTTTTAGGCCTGGCTGAACTGCGAAGCCAGTTCGCGCAGCAGCACTTCGGCTTCGAGGACTTTGCTGACGACGTCATTAGCCTTGTCGCGAGTCAGGCCAACGCGTTCGAGCAGGGCATCCGGAATGTCTTCATCCGGCCCAGAGCCAATCCCGCGACTGCGCAGCAGGCGCACGGCCAGGCAGACGAGGTTCGGGTATTCGGCGTAGGCGCCGTCGTAGCTTGGGTCGTGTTGGAAGCGCAGGGCGGTGGCCAGTTCGTCCGGCATGTCCCAGTAGCGCATCAGCCACGAGCCGATCTGTTCGCGGCTGATACCGAGCAGGTGTTGCTCAATGTAGCTGTGGCACAGGTGCGGGTTGACCTCCAGGTGGCGGCAGATCAGCGAGAAGTGCGGTGGGAACACGTGGGCCAGCAGCAGGTAACCGAAGTTGTGCAGCAGACCGGCGAGGTAAGTCAGGCCGGCTTCCGGGCGCTGGGCGCGCGGCATGGCGCGGGTCAGGCCTTCGATGACGGCGGCGGTGTAGATCGATTGCTGCCAGTACGGCGTGGTGTGTTGCGGGTGGTCTTTGGGCAGGCTGAGGGTCTTGCCGAGGGCCAGGCCCAGCGCCAGGTTGATCACCAGATCGAAGCCCAGCACGCGGACGATCGCGTCTTCCACCGAACGAATCTTGCCCGGCGAGGCGTAATACGGCGACGCTGCCCAGCTCACCACTTGCGCGGCCAGCGCCGGGTCGGTTTCAACGACGCCGGTGATGTCGTCGATGGTGGCGTTGGGGTCAACGCGCAGCTTGATGATTTTTTGCGCGGTTTCGGCCAGCGGCGGAATCTCGATGGTCGCTTCCAGACGCTGCTGAATGCGCCGCGCGGTAAACGCCTGCACGGCCTGGGTGATTTCCTCGCGGTCATCGTCCGGGCGGTCGAGGTTCGGGCGAATGCTGCTCAGGGCTTCGCCGAAGTTAGCGGCGCTGGCCTTGGTCAGCATCGATTTGAAGTCTTCGCTGCTGATTTCCAGCAGCAGGCCCGGCTCGCCGGAGTTGATCAGCAGCTTCGGCTCGCGCAGCAGGCTTTCTTCGTAGAGGCACGGCGAACTGGTCAGCGCCGGCAGGCCCGGCAGCAGGCTCAGATTGTGTTTGCCGAGCATCTTTTCCAGGCGCTCGGTGGACACGGCTGTGAGGCGGCGACCAGTGAGTTCGGCGAGGCGGTTGAGATCCAGCAACTGGCTCTGTGGAAACAGCACCATCAACGCGCCCACGGCGTCGTCCAGCAGCACGGCCTGCACTTTGCGCGAGGCATTGAGGCCGTGGTGGTCGAGCACCTCTTCGTAGGCAACGCCCAGCTTGTTGAGCAGCAGCCGAATAACAGACGGAGCTTGCGGAGATTCGGGGACGAGAGCAGCTTCGGTCATGGTCTGTATCCGTTTTTGAAACAATGGCAGGAGTATAACCAGCTCTGTAGGAACGATCCTGCACAAACTGCGACGGTGCTCACACTTGGCCGTATTGCTGCCCATGCCGCAGCCAGCGGTCGAGCAATGGGCTGACGTGAGTCGGCCAGCGCTCCAGCAAAGCCTGGGCCGCATCGCGCACGGCGGGCAGCAGGTCGGCGTCGCGCATCAGGTCGGCGACCTTGAACTGCAGCAGGCCGGTCTGGCGGGTGCCGAGCATTTCCCCGGGGCCACGCAGTTCGAGGTCTTTTTCGGCGATGACGAAACCGTCGTTGGTCTCGCGCATGATGCCCAGGCGCTGGCGGCCGATCTGCGACAGCGGCGGATGGTAGAGCAGCACGCAGTGGCTGGCGGCGCTGCCCCGGCCGACGCGACCGCGCAACTGGTGCAACTGCGCAAGACCGAGGCGCTCGGGGTTTTCGATGATCATCAGGCTGGCGTTGGGCACGTCGACGCCGACTTCGATCACCGTGGTGGCGACCAGCAGTTGCAGGTTGCCAGCCTTGAACTCAGCCATCACCGCAGCCTTTTCGACCGGCTTCATGCGCCCGTGGATCAGCCCGACCTTCAATTCGCCGAGGGCCGCGGTGAGGTCTTCGAACGTGGTTTCGGCGGCCTGGCAGGTCAGCTCTTCGGATTCTTCAATCAGCGTGCACACCCAATAGGCCTGACGCCCCTCGGCACAGGCGCTGCGCACTCGTTCGATGACTTCGACGCGGCGGGTGTCAGTGACCAGCACGGTGTTGACCGGGGTTCGGCCGGGCGGCAATTCGTCGAGGATCGAGGTGTCGAGGTCGGCGTAGGCGCTCATCGCCAGCGTCCGTGGAATCGGCGTGGCGGTCATGATCAGTTGGTGCGGGCACATGCGCCCGCCGACGCCTTTCTGCCGCAACGCCAGACGCTGCTGCACGCCGAAGCGGTGCTGTTCGTCGATGATCACCAGCGCGAGGTTCTTGAACTGCACTTCGTCCTGAAACAGCGCGTGGGTGCCGACCACCATCGGTGTACCACTGGCGATCTGCTCCAGCGCAGCGACGCGGTTCTTGCCCTTGAGCTTGCCGGCCAGCCACGCGACTTCAATGCCCAGCGGTTCGAGCCAGCGCTTGAAGGTGATGAAGTGCTGTTCGGCGAGAATCTCGGTCGGCGCCATCAGTGCGACCTGATAACCGGCCTCCAGCGCTTGCAGTGCGGCGAGGGCGGCGACCACGGTTTTCCCCGCGCCAACGTCACCCTGAATCAGGCGCAGCATCGGTTCGTGCTGGCTGAGGTCGTAGGCGATTTCGTTGCCGACGCGCTGTTGCGCGCCGGTCGGGTTGAAACCGAGGTTTTTCAGGTATTTCGGTGGCAGTTTCGTGGCTTTCGGCATTGCCGGCGCGCGCAGTGAACGCATGCTTTCGCGCAGACGCTGCTGCGACAGTTGATGCGTCAGTAATTCTTCAAAGGCCAGGCGATGCTGGGCCCAGTGATGACCGAGGGCGAGTTCATCGACGTCGGCATCGGCGGGCGGGTTGTGCAGGTAGCGGATCGCATCGGCCAGCGGCGCCAGTTGATAGTCGCGGGCGAGCTCGGTCGGCAGCCAGTCGGGCAGGGTGCTTGGCTTGAGCAGCGTCAGGGTCTGCATGCACAGCTGGCGCAGGCGCTGCTGGGTCAGGCCTTCGGTAAGCGGGTAGACCGGGGTCAGGGTTTCATCCACTGGCGGCGGTTCGTCGCCGGTGATGGCGCGGTATTCCGGGTGGTAGATTTCCAGGCCTGAGGCGCCGGGCCGGGCTTCACCGTAGCAGCGAACCCGCGTGCCACGCTTGAGGCCTTCTTTCTGCGCATTGCTGAAATGGTAGAAGCGCAGGCTCAAGCCGCCGGTACCGTCCTGCAAGCGCACGACCAGACTGCGGCGGCGGCCCATGACCACATCGGCGCCGCTGACGGTGCCTTCAACCACGGCGTCCTGTCCCGGCCGCAAAGCGCCGATCGGCACCACGCGGGTGCGATCCTGATAACGCAGCGGCAGGTGGAACAGCACGTCCTGCAGATTCTCCAGGCCGACCTTGGCCAATTTCTCGGCCATGGCCTCGCCGACACCCTTGAGTGCCGTCACCGACACTTGCGACAGCTCCGTCATGACGCTCGCTTAACCGGCCGTAACCGGCGCGGCAGGCTTGGCCACCGAGCACAGGCGAATGGAGTCGGCGAGGATCTCGATGGCTTTCGGCCGTGGGAAGCTCGCGCGCCAGGCAATCGCCACGGTGCGGAACGGCACCGGCGCGGTCAGCGGACGCACTTCGATCACGCCGGGGGCGTAGTGATGGCTGTCCACCGCCGACAGCGGCAGGATCGAGATACCCAGGCCGGATGCGACCATATGGCGAATGGTTTCCAGCGAGCTGGATTCGACCGTGGTGTGCTTGGCGCCGTCATTGCCCTTGGTCAGGGTCGGGCAGGCTTCGAGTACCTGATCACGGAAGCAGTGACCTTCGCCGAGCAGCAACAGGCTCTTGTCGTTGAGCAGGCCGGCGTCGATGGACTCTTTCTTGGTCCACGGGTGCTGGGCCGGCATCAGGACGTAGAACGGCTCGTCGTACAGCGGCAGGGTCAGCACGTCGGCTTCGTTGAACGGCAGGGCAATGATGATCGCGTCGAGTTCGCCGTTGCGCAGTTTGTCGCGCAGCACGTGCGTGAAGTTTTCTTCGATGTACAACGGCATCTGCGGAGCAACCCGGTGCAGTTGTGGAATCAGATGCGGGAACAGGTACGGGCCGACGGTGTAGATCGCGCCGACTTTCAGCGGCGCGGTCAGCTGATTCTTGCCGGCCTGGGCCAGTTCGCGAATGCCTTGAGCCTGTTCCAGCACCTTCTGCGCCTGGGCGACGATGCCTTCGCCGACCGGGGTCAGGCGCACGGCGCTTTTGCTGCGCTCGAAAATCAGCACACCGAGTTCGTCTTCAAGTTTCTTCACGCCCACCGACAGCGTCGGCTGACTGACGTGGCAACGCTCGGCGGCATGGCCGAAGTGCTGCTCTTGGGCGAGGGTAACGATGTAGCGTAATTCTGTGAGGGTCATAGCAAGCGTCCATGAAGATGCGCGCCAAGCATACCGGCTGCAATCGATAGACGCACGTTATCAGACTGCGGGCTGGGTGCGACACTGGTCGAAGTCGGTTTGCCGCTGGCAGATATGCAAAAGGCACCTTTCGGTGCCTTTATCTCGATCTAACCGTCACCACATAACCCTGTGGGAGCGAGCCTGCTCGCGAAAGCGGTGGGTCAGACAAACATGAGCTGACTGACACGACCTCTTCGCGAGCAGGCTCGCTCCCACAGTTATGGCGGTGTTGCTTAGCGACGACGTTCCAGCGAATAAACAAACGGCGCAACAATTTCGATCGAGCCGTTGTTCAGCATGTCGGCCGGTGGTTTGGGCAGCGGTTGCGCGCGGCGGATCATGTCCAGGGTGGCCCGGTCCAGATCAGCGTTGCCGGAGCGGCCCACCAGTTCGAACGACAACACATTACCTTCGCCATCAACCACGAAGCGCAGACGATTCAAACCTTCCTTGCCACGCGACTGTGCACTCTGCGGGTACTTCTTGTACTTCTGCAAATGCGCGAGCAGGGTGCCTTGCCAACTGGCCTTCGCCGCGAGTTGAGCCGGCGACGGACCCGGTGCAGGCTGGGCGGATTTCTCCGTCGGTGCCTGGGTCGGCTGAGTGTCGGCCGGTTTTTCCTCGGAAGGTTTTTCCTTCGGTGGCTCGGGCAGCTTCTTCTCTACCGGCTTCGGCGGTTTCGGCTTGGGCTTCGGCTTGGGTTTCGGTACGGCGATTTCCGCTTTCGGTGCTTCAGCCAGTTTCGGAATCGGTAATTCTTCAACCGGAGCTGGTGGCTGCGGCGGTGTGACGACTTTTGGCGGAGCCGGCGGTGGCGGGGCGGGCAACGGAGCCAGCTCGACCATCATTGCCTGCGGCGGCAGTTCGATGGGCGGGCGGGCGGTCCAGTTCAGCGCCAGCGCGATGGCCAGCGCGTGCACGCCCAGCACCACGGCCAGGCTACCGCTGTAACGCGTCAGCTTATGGCGCGTCGTGATCATTTCTTGGCTGCCGTCTCGAGACCGACCAGACCGACCTTCAGGTAACCGGCGGCGCGCAGGCTGTCCATCACGCTCATCAGGTCACCGTAATCCACGCCTTTATCGGCCTGGAAGAAGATGGTGGTGTCTTTCTTGCCCTGGGTCTTGGCGTCGAGGGTGGCGCCGAGGGTTTCGGCTTTCACTTCGTCGTCGCCGAGGAACAGGCGCTGGTCCGCTTTCACACTGAGGAACACCGGTTTCTCTGGCCGCGGCGCCGGTTTGGCGGTCGAGGCCGGCAGGTCGACTTTGATGTCCACAGTGGCCAACGGCGCGGCCACCATGAAGATGATCAACAGCACCAGCATCACGTCGATGAACGGCGTGACGTTGATTTCGTGGTTCTCGGCCAGATCGTCGTCTGCGCCTTCTTTCAAATGCAGGCCCATGGCCGATTACCCCACTTTAACCATGTGCGGCTGCGAGCTGCGCTCAGGCTGGTGGTCGAGATCGCGGCTGACCAGCAGCAGGACTTCTGCCGAGGCATCGGAGACCTGCGCCTTGTAGCCGGCGATGGAACGGGCGAAGACGTTGTAGATCACTACCGCCGGAATCGCCGCAACCAGACCCAGTGCAGTGGCCAGCAGCGCTTCAGCGATACCTGGGGCCACGACGGCGAGGTTGGTGGTCTGGGTTTTGGCGATGCCGATGAACGAGTTCATGATGCCCCACACGGTACCGAACAGACCGACGAACGGCGCGGTTGAGCCGATTGTGGCGAGGACGCCGGTGCCGCTGCTCATGTTGCGACCACAGGCAGCAACGAGGCGCTCGAGGCGGAAGCTCACACGCTCCTTGATGCCTTCCTTCTCGCGGCTGTTGACCGACAGGCGCATCTCCTCAAGAGCGTCGTGAACCAGCAGGTTGGCGAGGGTGCCTTCCTTGCCGGCCGTGGCGCTGGCTTCTTTAAGAGTGGTGGCTTTTTTCAGCGCGGCGATTTCGCCACGCAGACGACGCTTGGCGCCCATCAGCTCGAAGCCTTTGGCGATCCAGATGGTCCAGGTGATGATCGAAGCGATAGCCAGACCGATCATCACGATTTTCACGATGATGTCGGCGTTCTGGTACATGCCCCACGGCGACAGGTCGTGGGCCATGCCCAAGGTGTTGTCGGCTTCGAGGACTTCAGGTGTGTCGGCCGCGTTGACAGCCTGCACCGGATCGGTGGCGGCCGGTGCAGCGGGAGCGGCAGCGGGCGCGCTCTGCTCGGTGGCGGCTGGGGTGGCTGGCGCTTGAGCGTCGGCGAAGGCGGCGGTCGGTGCCAGCATCAGGCTGAGCAACAGAGCCGCGACAGCGCTCCAGGCGCGAGGTCGAGTGGTTGGCGAAGCGGGAGTTTGATTACGTGTCATGCTGGCCGGACCTGAGGTAGAAAAACGTTATTGCTCTTCCAGGCCTCGTGAGGCCGAGAACAAAAGTGGCGTGCATTATTGCAAGTAATTCTTGTTAACAAAAGTAATAGAGTAACTTTTTTTCCTTCATTGCTAGCCGTTCGTCCTGTGCCAGAGCTAGTCTGTGCCTTTCCGATGGGAGTTTTCTGATGTCCGCGCCTTCTGTTTTGATTGCCGGTTGTGGTGATGTCGGCAGTCGTCTCGCCACGCAATTGCTGGCGGCTGGCTGGCAGGTTCATGGCTTGCGCCGGGATGTTTCCAGGCTGCCGGAGGGCGTCATCGGCGTCGCTGGTGACCTGTTCAGCGAAGAGTGCCCGGCGACTTGGCCGGTGGGCGCTGTGGATTATCTGGTGTATTGCGCTGCGGCCACCGACCATGACGAAGAAGGCTATCGCAAGGCCTACGTGCAAGGTTTGCAGAATGTGCTGAGCTGGCTAGGCGACTACGGGCAAGCGCCCGAGCGACTGATCTTCGTGTCCAGCAGCAGCGTGTATGGCCAGCAGGACGGAGCCTGGGTGGATGAGACCTCCGAGACTGTCGCTGCCGGTTATTCAGGGCGTTTGATGCTCGAAGCCGAGCAAATTGCGCTCAATAGCGGCATCCCGGCGAGCGTGCTGCGCCTGACCGGCATTTACGGCCCGGGTCGCGAATGGCTGCTGACCCAGGTGCGTCGCGGTTATCGCGTGGCGGTCGAGCCGCCGCTGTATGGCAATCGGATTCATGCCGATGATGCAGCGGGGCTGCTGGCGTTCTTGCTGGAAAAAGACCGCGAGGGCGTCAAGCTGGACGAGCTCTATATCGGTGTGGATGACGCGCCAGCGCCATTGGCCGAGGTGGTGGGCTGGTTGCGCGAATATCTGGGTGTAACGGAATGGGCGGAAGACGCCAGCGTGCGCCGCACCGGCAGCAAGCGTTGCAACAATGCGCGGGCGAAAGCGTTGGGCTGGGCGCCGAAGTACCCAAGCTACCGCGAAGGCTATGCAGCGATCCTGGAAGGTCGCTAAAAGCAAAAGATCGCAGCCTTCGGCAGCTCCTACAGGAAAATGCATTCCAAAGTAGGAGCTGCCGAAGGCTGCGATCTTTTCAGCGGGTTACTGCTTCTCCAGCAACCACTTGCGCTCACCTGCGGCAAACTGCGGTTGCTCATCCGCCAGCGCAGCATTCACTGCCTGCAGAATCTCCAGTTCTTTGCCCTTGCGCACAAAGATCCAGTTGTTGCCCTGGCCATTGAGTTGCAGCCACATGCTGTCGTTGCCATTGCTCATGGACGCGCAATCGCCGGCCAGGCACAAGGCATAACGATCAACGCCCGGAAGGCCGGTCACCTGACCGTCAGCCTGGAACTGCACGGTGCCGCCCTCACCCTGACCGCTGGCGATGGTCCAGTTGCCGCCAAGGTACGCCGAATACAGCGCGCGTTCGAAGCTCGCACCGATTGGCGCGCCTTCGGGCACCGGGATCTGTGCGCGATCAAAGAGTTGTTCGGGTTCGTTGTCGCTGGCGGCTTGCTGCAGGCGTCCGCCGTCGCGTTTCAGTTCGCTGGCGGAACTGCCGTAGAAATCGACTTTCCAGGCGCCGGACTCTTGGCCCAGCAACCGTCCTTCGACATTCTCAAAACCGTTGGTGTAGCGAGCCTGACCGGCCTTGGTGTTGACGTCCCATTCCAGATTCGGGCCGTAGGCCTGCAGGGCTTCGCGCAGAGGGCCGCCCTTGGCGGCGGCATCGATCGCCACCTGGTTGATCCAGGTGCCGCTGATGTCACGGTCGGCAGGGTCGCTGGCGCAGCCGCCCAGGAACAGGGCGAGCAGCGAGAGAGCTAGCGCTTTGCGCATGGTGGAATCCTTTCAAAACCTTTTCTTGCAGCAGTCGGCGCGGCGTTGAAGGCCGCGCCGTGCGCATCACTCGATGACCAGAATGGCATCCATTTCAACCTGCGCACCCTTCGGCAGGGCGGCCACGCCGATGGCGGCGCGGGCAGGGTAGGGCTGGTCGAAGTACTTGCCCATGATCTCGTTGACCTTGGCGAAGTGGCTCAAGTCAGTGAGGAAAATGTTCAGTTTGACGATGTCCTTGAACGAACCGCCAGCGGCTTCGGCCACGGCCTTGAGGTTCTCGAAGACCTGGACGGTCTGGGCCTCGAAGCCTTCAACCAGTTCCATGGTTTTCGGGTCCAGAGGGATCTGGCCCGACATGTAAACGGTATTGCCTGCCTTGATCGCCTGGGAGTAAGTGCCGATGGCGGCCGGGGCCTTGTCGCTGGTGATGACGGTTTTGGTCATGTAGGACTCCTTGTAATTGGCAGGTTATGCACGCATGCGGGTGATGCGGATCACCCCGGTCAAGGCGCGCAGTTTCTTGATCACGCGGGCCAGGTGCACACGATCGTGGACGCTGACCACCAACTGCACGACGCTGATGCGACCATCGCGTTCGTCCATGCTGATTTTCTCGATATTGCCGTCGGCCGCGTTGACGCTGCTGGCCAGCAGGGCGATCAGGCCGCGCTGGTGTTCCAGTTCGACGCGCAGCTCGACGTTGAATTCGCCGGTGACATCCTTGGCCCACGAGAGCTGGATGCATTTTTCCGGGTTGTGCCTGATTTCGCTGATGTTGCGGCAGTTGTCCAGGTGCACGACCATGCCTTTGCCTGCCGACAGGTGCCCGACGATCGGGTCGCCCGGGATCGGCGTGCAGCACTTGGCGTAGCTGAGCACCAGGCCTTCGGTACCGCGAATTGCCAGCGGACCTTCCGGGCTTGGCAACTGTTCGCCTTCGCCGAGCAGGCGGCGGGCGACCACGTAGGCCATGCGGTTGCCCAGGCCGATGTCTTCGAGCAGGTCTTCGATCAGTTCGAGGCGGTACTCGGTGAGCATCGCTTTGACGCGCTCGGCCGGGATCTTTTCCAGCGAGCTGTCGAAACCGTTGAGCACCTTGTTCAGCAGGCGTTCGCCGAGGCTGATGGACTCGGAACGGCGTTGCAGTTTCAGCGCATGGCGGATGTGCGTACGCGCCTTGCCGGTGACCACGAAGTTGAGCCACGCCGGGTTCGGCCGGGCGCCGGGAGCGCTGACGATCTCCACCGTGGAGCCGCTTTGCAGCGGTTCGGACAGCGGCGCGAGTCGGCGATTGATCCGGCAGGCGATGCAGCTGTTGCCGACGTCGGTGTGCACCGCGTAGGCGAAGTCGACCGCTGTGGAGCCTTTTGGCAGCTCCATGATCCGGCCTTTGGGCGTGAACACGTAGACCTCGTCCGGGAACAGGTCGATCTTCACGCTCTCGATGAATTCCAGCGAGTTGCCGGCGCGTTGCTGCATCTCCAGCACGCCTTTGACCCACTGGCGAGCACGTGCGTGCGTGCCTTTCGGTTGCTCGTCGCCGCTGGACTTGTACAGCCAATGGGCGGCGATGCCGTTGTTGGCCATTTCTTCCATTTCGCGGGTGCGGATCTGGATCTCGATCGGCACGCCATGCATGCCGAACAGCGTGGTGTGCAGCGACTGATAGCCGTTGGCCTTGGGGATCGCGATGTAATCCTTGAAGCGCCCTGGCAACGGTTTGTACAAATTATGCACGGCGCCCAATACGCGGTAGCAGGTATCGACCTTGTCGACGATGATCCGGAACGCGTAGACGTCCATGATCTCGTTGAAGGCCCGACGTTTGCCGCGCATTTTCTTGTAGATGCCGTAAAGGTGTTTCTGGCGTCCGCTGACTTCGCCCTGGATGCCGTCGATGGCGAGGCAATGGCCGAGGGACTCTTCGATCTTGTTGACGATTTCCTTGCGGTTGCCCCGGGCGCGTTTGACCGCCTGGTAGATCCGCGCGGAACGCATCGGGTGCATGGCCTTGAAGCCGAGGTCTTCGAACTCGATGCGGATCGCATGCATGCCCAGCCGGTTGGCGATGGGCGCGTAGATTTCGAGAGTTTCCTTGGCGATCCGCCGGCGTTTTTCGCCGGACAGCACTTCCAGCGTGCGCATGTTGTGCAGGCGGTCGGCGAGCTTGACCAGGATCACGCGAATGTCGCGGGCCATGGCCATGGCCATTTTCTGGAAGTTTTCCGCCTGGGCTTCGGCTTTGGTCTCGAAGTTCATCTGGGTCAGCTTACTGACCCCGTCGACCAGCTCGGCCACGGTTTCACCGAACTGCGCTTGCAGCGCCTCTTTGGCGATACCAGTGTCTTCGATCACGTCATGCAGCATCGCGGCCATCAGGCTCTGATGGTCCATGTGCATGTCGGCAAGAATATTCGCCACCGCAAGAGGATGCGTGACATACGCCTCGCCACTGCGACGGCGTTGACCGTCATGGGCTTGTTCGGCGTAGAAATACGCTCGGCGGACCAGGTTGACCTGGTCGTTGCCGAGGTAGGTCGATAAGCGATCGGCGAGGGCGTCTATGCTCGGCATGATGATTCCTGCCGAAAGCTGTGACCCCGCGCCGTGCTACGTCGACCAGGCATAGGCTTAGACGGCCTCGTTCGACTCGTCCTCGAACGCTGCGAACAGCGGTTCATCCTGGACGATTTCCTGTTCGGCGATGAACTCGTAGCTCATCAGGCCTTCAGCAATTTCACGCAGCGCGACTACGGTCGGCTTGTCGTTTTCCCACTGCACCAATGGCTCTTTGCCGCCGGTGGCCAGTTGACGGGCACGCTTGGTAGAGAGCATGACCAGCTCAAAGCGGTTTTCCACGTGTTCTAGGCAGTCTTCAACGGTTACGCGGGCCATGGTATTCCTCGGAGCGAATGCAATATGCGCGCTGCCCGGTTGGGCGAGCGGACTGAGCAGTTTAAAAAATCACCAGCGATTAGGGAAGCGCTGATTTTTTGACCAGACCCTTCAACGCGCTGCAAGCACCAATGTAAAGCGCTTGCAGGCATTTTGGGAAGTGCTGTTTTAGCCGAGCAATTCCGCCAGCAATTTGCCGAAACGCACTTGCTGGCGCTTCTGTTGCAGCTGATTGGCGCGGAAAATCGCTTTCAGATCGTCCAGCGCGTGGGCGAAATCGTCGTTGATGATCAGGTAATCGTAATCGACGTAGTGGCTCATCTCGCTGACCGCTTCGCGCATGCGGCCGTCGATGATCTCGTCGCTGTCCTGGCCACGGTTGGTCAGGCGCTGGTGCAGGGCTTGCAGCGATGGCGGCAGGATGAAGATCGAGCGCGCCTGCGGCATCAGCTTGCGCACTTGCTCGGCGCCTTGCCAATCGATTTCCAGAATCAGGTCATGACCTTCGTCCAGCGTCTGTTGCAGGCGGCTTTGCGAAGTGCCGTAGAAGTTGCCGAAGACTTCGGCGCGTTCAAGGAAGTCACCGTGCTCGCCCATTTTCACGAACTCTTCGCGGGTCACGAAGTGGTAGTTCACGCCGTCCACTTCACCCGGACGCATGGCGCGAGTGGTGTGCGAGACCGAAACGCGGATCTCCGGATCGGCGTCGGTCAACGCCTTGACCAGACTGCTCTTGCCCGCGCCCGATGGCGCGGAAATGATGTACAGGGTGCCGGTGTGTTGGGTCATGTCGGGGTAGCCTTACTCAATGTTCTGCACTTGTTCGCGCATCTGCTCGATCAACACCTTGAGGTTGACGGCGGCCTGGGTGCTGCGCGGGTCGAAGGCCTTGGAGCCCAGTGTGTTGGCCTCGCGGTTGAGCTCCTGCATCAGGAAGTCCAGACGCCGCCCGGCGGCACCACCGGACTTGAGCACCCGGCGAACTTCGATGATGTGGGTGCTCAGGCGATCCAGTTCTTCGGCCACGTCGCTTTTTTGCGCGAGGATGACCATTTCCTGTTCCAGACGCTGCGGGTCGAGTTCGGCCTTCATGTCGGCAAAGCGGTCGAGGACTTTCTGGCGCTGGGTGGCGAGCATCTGCGGCACCAGTTCACGCAGGGTCACCACGTCCTCTTCGATGGAGGTCAGGCGATCATTGATCAAGCGAGCCAGCTCCGCGCCTTCGCGCTCGCGGCCAGCCTTCAGATCCTTCAAACCCTGATTGAACAGCGCCAGCGCTTCGGCGTTCAATGCTTGCGGGTCGGTCGCATCGGCCACCAGAACGCCGGGCCAGGCCAGCACTTCCAGGGGATTCAGTGCGGCGGGATTCTTGATCAGCCCGGCAACGGTTTCCGCAGCGGCAACCAGTTGCGCAGCGCGCTCGCGGTCGACTTGCAGCGGCTTGCCGGTGCTCTCCTCGGTGAAGCGCAGCGTGCACTCCAGTTTGCCCCGCGACAGGCCCTGACGCAGCGCTTCACGCACGGCGCCCTCGAGGTCGCGAAACGATTCGGGCAAACGCAGGTGCGGTTCCAGATAGCGGCTGTTGACCGAACGCAATTCCCAGCTCAGGGTGCCCTGAACACCGGCTTTCTCGACGCGGGCGAAGGCGGTCATGCTGTGCACCATGGCGGTGACCTCGCAATGCAGATCGGCGCGAAACGCTGTTTCGCAGGCGCGATTTCAATGAATTTAAGCCGACTGGCAGCAAAGGCGCAGGATTGTAGCGCAGTGCGGCGAATGCGCCCAAACACACGGTGTGACAAAGCGCTGCAGCCCGTCGGTTATGCACGCTTGAGGGGCTTCGGTCGTCGGCCGGCAGTTTTAACCAGTGCCCACTCGCGGTGCAGCGCTCTATAATGCTCGGCAGTTTTCCGTCCTCAGTACAGGTATCCCTATGAAACGTCCAAGTGGTCGCGCTGCCGATCAGCTCCGCTCGATCCGCATCACCCGCAACTACACCAAACACGCCGAGGGATCCGTACTGGTCGAATTCGGTGATACCAAAGTCATCTGCACCGTCAGCGTCGAGAACGGCGTGCCGCGCTTTCTCAAAGGCCAGGGCCAGGGCTGGTTGACCGCCGAGTACGGCATGCTGCCGCGCGCCACCGGCGAGCGTAACCAGCGTGAAGCCAGCCGTGGCAAGCAGGGCGGGCGTACTCTGGAAATCCAGCGTCTGATCGGCCGTTCCCTGCGCGCGGCGCTGGACATGTCCAAGCTCGGCGACGTGACCCTGTACGTTGATTGCGACGTGATCCAGGCCGATGGCGGTACTCGCACCGCGTCCATCACCGGCGCCATGGTTGCGCTGGTCGATGCCTTGAAAGTGATCAAGAAGCGCGGCGGCCTGAAAGGCGGCGACCCGCTCAAGCAGATGATCGGTGCAGTCTCGGTGGGCATGTACCAGGGCGAGCCGGTGCTGGATCTGGACTATCTTGAAGATTCCGCTGCTGAAACCGACCTGAACGTCGTGATGACCAGCACCGGTGGTTTCATCGAAGTGCAGGGCACCGCCGAAGGCGCGCCGTTCCAGCCTGAAGACCTGAACGCCATGCTGGAACTGGCGAAGAAAGGCATGAACGAAATCTTCGAATTGCAGAAGGCTGCACTGGCCGACTGAGTTCTTGACCACAAGGAGGACGTGATGAGTGACGACCAAGAGTTGCTGCCCAAACCGAGCCAGCAGGTTCGCCAATGGGCGATGTTCTGTCACTTGTCCGCCTTGCTGGGGATCTGGATTCCATTCGGCAATCTGATCGGGCCGCTGATTCTTTGGCAGATGAAACGCGAGAAGGACCCTTTCATCGATGCGCAGGGCAAAGAAGCGCTGAATTTTCAGATCACTGTCGCCATTGCCTCAATGATCTGCTTCTTGCTCATGCTGTTGATTATTGGTTTCTTCCTGTTTGGCTTGCTGGCAATCGCGGCATTGGTCCTGACGATTATTGCTGGCGTCAAAGCCAATGAAGGTTTTCCATACAGATACCCGTTCACTTGGCGACTGATCAAGTAACAGTTCACTGACTCGCAATATTAAAAACGCCCTGACTTATCAGGGCGTTTTTATTTGTGCAACTAAATAATAGGCTTTTATTGTAGGACTAGTCTGTTCTCGATGTGCGGTTTGGAATTTATTTATTGATATATCTCCATTACACCTTTGGTCACAACTGATCAGGGATGTGCGGGTTACTGTCCTTGTTATTGACGCGAGCTGATTGCTAAAGTTGCCCGACGCAATGTTTCGCTCGAAACATTTCGATATGTTCAAGCCATCGATGGCACTTGAATTTCCCAGTAATCAGTGTTGAGAAAATCAGCCGGTTCACCGGTCGGGCCCAGGTAACAGCTCGCCTCGTGAATACTTAGCCAAGAATAATCCACATGATTCAGCTCGATTTTTACGGCACGCTCGTGGCCGCTTCCTTAGTATTACTGCTCGGACGCGGACTTGTTGCGCGTGTTGGCTTTCTGCGAAGTTACAATATTCCCGAGCCGGTAGCGGGCGGCCTGCTGGTCGCGCTGCTGTTATTGATATTGCGAACTATGGATATCGAAGTTCGCTTCGATACATCATTGCAGACACCGTTGATGTTGGCTTTCTTTGCCACGATTGGCTTGAGCGCAGACCTTGCCAGTCTGAAGAAGGGCGGTCGCATTGTCGGCATCTTCCTGCTGGCGGTCATCGGTTTGCTGGTGGTGCAGAACGCCATGGGCATCGGGCTGGCAACCCTGCTCGGACTCGATCCTTTGATGGGCTTGCTGACGGGCTCGATCACGCTGGCCGGCGGCCACGGCACTGGCGCTGCATGGGGCGCGGTGTTCAGTGAGAAATATGGTCTGGCCTCGGCTTCGGAACTGGCGCTGGCCTCAGCCACGTTCGGTCTGGTCCTGGGTGGCCTGATCGGTGGGCCGGTTGCGCGGTTGCTGATCAAGCGAGTGCAAGTGCCGGGGTGCAATCAGCAGCAAGCGCCGCGACTGCCAAGAGGGTTTGAGCAGCCGAACAAAGAACGTTCGATCACGCCTTTTTCGTTCGTAGAGACGCTAGCCCTGATTGCCGTCAGCTTGCTCGCGGGCAATCTTTTGAATGGCTTGCTGCATGGCACTGCTTTCGAACTGCCGACGTTTGTTTGCGTGCTGTTTGTGGGTGTGGTTTTGCGAAACAGTCTGTCAGCGCTTGGCTTGTATCAGGTATTCGAGCGAGAAGTTTCCGTGCTCGGCAATGTCAGCCTCTCGCTGTTTCTGGCGATCGCGCTGATGTCGCTGAAGTTGTGGGATCTGGCAGCGCTGGCATTGCCGATCTTCATCATTCTGGCCGTGCAGGCGCTGGTCATGGCGCTGTTCGCGATTTTCGTGACGTTCCGCGTGATGGGCAGCAACTATGATGCCGCCGTGCTCGCTGCGGGGCATTGCGGTTTTGGTCTTGGTGCTACGCCGACGGCCATTGCCAACATGCAAGCAGTGACGCAGCGGTATGGGCCTTCGCAGATCGCGTTTCTGGTGGTGCCGATGGTCGGGGCGTTCTTCATCGATATCGTCAACGTCATCGTGATCAAGCTGTACCTGACCTTGCCATTCTTCGCTGCCGTCTAGAAAGCACGGCGCATAAAAAATGCCCGCATCGGACGATGCGGGCATTTTCTTTGGCTGCGATAAAACGCTTAGATGGTCAGCGTCCAGTCGTAGTCGACGATCAACGGTGCGTGCTGCGAGAACCGTGGCTGACGCGGCAGGCGTGCGCTGCGCACCGAGCGACGCAGGCCCGGGGTCAGGATCTGGTAATCGAAACGCCAGCCCAGATTGAGCATCTCGGCCTGTTCGTTATCCGGCCACCAGCTGTACTGGTCGCCTTCACGGCTGACTTCACGCAGTGCATCGACATAGCCCATGTTGCCGACAATCTCGTCCATCCAGGCGCGTTCCGGCGCCAGGAAGCCTGGAGACTGCTGGCTGTCGCGCCAGTTCTTGATGTCGAGTTTCTGCTGCGCAACGTACAGCGAGCCACAGTAAATGTACTCGCGACGTTTGCGTCGCTGTTTGTCCAGGTACTTGCCGAAATCGTCCATGAGCTTGAACTTCTGGTTCAAGTCCTCATCGCCGTTCATCCCCGAAGGAAACAGCAAGGTGGCAATACTGACTTTGTCGAAATCTGCTTGCAGGTAGCGCCCGTAGCGGTCGGCCGTCTCGAAACCGAGACCGCTGATGACAGCCTTCGGTTGCAACCGCGAATACAAAGCCACACCACCTTGGGCAGGGACTTCGGCATCGCAGGCATAAAGGAAGTAGCCATCCAGTTGGAAGGCTGGGTCATCCAGTTCAAAGGCGGAGGCACGGGTGTCCTGCAGGCAGATGACGTCGGCATTCTGGGCTTGCAGCCAACTGAGCAAACCGCGCTCGACTGCCGCCTGAATACCATTGACGTTCACACTGATGATCCGCATAAATGGCCCCAAAAATCGCGTGCGTGTATGATACACGGCGTCAAGCTAATTAGCTAAATCCGTGGTATTTGGGGTTTTTTTCATGCAAGCGTATCAGCGCGATTTCATTCGTTTTGCCATCGATCGCGGCGTTTTGCGCTTCGGTGAGTTCACCCTGAAGTCCGGGCGCACCAGTCCCTACTTCTTCAACGCCGGCCTGTTCAACTCGGGTTCGGCCCTGGCGCAACTGGGGCGTTTTTACGCTGCGGCCATCGCCGAAAGTGGCATCCCCTTCGACGTTCTGTTTGGCCCGGCCTACAAAGGCATTCCGCTGGCGGCAACCACTGCCGTTGCGCTGGCCGAGCATCACGACCGTGACCTGCCATGGTGCTTCAACCGCAAGGAAGCCAAGGCCCACGGCGAAGGCGGCAGCCTGGTTGGCGCGCCGCTGACCGGAGATGTGCTGATCATCGACGATGTAATCACCGCCGGCACCGCCATTCGCGAAGTGATGCAGATCATCGCTTCCCAGGACGGCGCCAAGGCTGCCGGTGTGCTGATCGCGCTGAACCGTCAGGAGCGTGGCAACGGCGAGTTGTCGGCGATCCAGGAAGTCGAGCGCGACTTCGGTATTCCGGTAATCAGCATCGTGTCGCTGAATCAAGTGCTGGAATTCCTCGCCGACGATCCGCAGCTCAAGCAACACTTGCCAGCCGTGGAAGCCTATCGCGCCCAATTTGGCGTGTGATACGCACCTGTAGGAGCTGCCGAAGGCTGCGATCTTTTGATCTGGAAAAACAACATCAAAAGATCGCAGCCTTCGGCAGCTCCTACACGGGTCTAGCGCAGTTTTTGCCATTTGATCAGCAGTCTCAGCGCCAGTCCGACATTGACCAGCGCAAACACCAGCAGCGCTACAACCACCATTACATACAACGTGCGATCCACATCGAAATCCCACAGATCCAGCGTGCTGCTGCCGATGATGCCAACCGCTGCCGGCAAGTTAACGTAAAACAGCGCCACAAAAGCACACGTCAATGGCAATGCTCGCCAGTAGAAAGCAGCCATCACGTTTTCTCGACTGCGCTTTCGGCCCTGCGAACCCTTTTGAAACTCATCCTCAGCCAGCGCTGCATTGAGCGCCGGCCACGCCAGATTGAACATGAACGTAGTCAGGGTCAGCAGCAAGCCACTGACCGCGACGATGTCACTGAACGGCATTCAGGCCCAGCGTGGCGCAGAGCAATGCGTGGGAATCTTCGCTGATCTCGAACTGTCCGGCGCTGCCCTTGCGTTTGGTGATGGGCTTGAAGGTCGGCTCGTTTTGGGTGATGAGCATGTTTAACTCATCACGAATCACGTCCGAACTGATCACCACCAGAAAGACGTTTTGCGCATGTTCGGCGGACTCGATCACCGCGCGCATGCTGTGCTGCAGGATGTCATCAAGCTGGTTGCGAAAGCGCGAAACGGTGTTCTTCAGCAGGGTTTTGCTTTGGCTCTGGGTCAGTTGAAAGATCGTCGATATCTGCGATTCGGTCGGCAGGGTCTGCCCGAAGTAACTTTGAATCAGGTAGAGCAGGCGATCCTGTTTGGCTTCGTCAGCGCGGCTCGGCATACCGCCTTCGACCAGCATTTTCAGGTATTCGGTCAGGCTGGCCTTGGCGATGCGCTCCAGCGCGTGGGCGATTTCGGCGTCGCCGATGCGCAAGGTCTTCTTCACCGGTTCCTTTTGTTCCTGCTCGAAAGCGTCGGCGTCGATCGTGAACGAGATCTGCATGGATCAGGCGCTCCGGATTATTTGTCGCTGGCGGCTGGGTAGGGATCCTGAGGCGCATCTCCCTGGCCACGCAGCACTTTCCAGCCTTTGAGAGGATGGGAGGCTTCTGTGAAATCAGGGCAGGGTGGCATCGATTTTCGTGACGGGGCTGAATACTCTCGGCCACAGTCCACGCAGGCATAAGTACCTGCTGAAATGTCACTGCCGTAAGGAACGCTGTCTTTTTGCATGGGAAGATCTCCGCTGGATGAGAGGAAGATCCTAGGGAGATTTATTCTGAAGAGATGTCGGACGTTTCGCAGTGTTAAGTCAGGCGTTTCCTGCGCGCACAAAAAAGATCGCAGCCTGCGGCAGCTCCTACAAAAGCGGATTTCCGTAAGTGCGAAATCCCTGTAGGAGCTGCCGAAGGCTGCGATCTTTTGCTTTCAGCGATCAGCCATCAAGGCCGCTTGCGATTGCTGATCAGCGTACCCACGCCGGTGTCAGTGAAGATTTCCAGCAGGATCGCATTCGGCACACGACCGTCGATGATCAACGAACTGCCAACCCCACCCTGAACCGCTTCCAGTGCACAACGGATCTTCGGCAGCATGCCGCCGTAGATCGTGCCGTCAGCGATCAAGTCGTCGACCTGCTGCGTGCTCAGGCCGGTGAGCACGGTGCCCGATTTGTCCATGAGGCCGGCAATATTGGTCAGCAGCATCAGCTTTTCAGCTTTCAGCGCTTCGGCAACCTTGCCCGCCACCAGGTCGGCGTTGATGTTGTAGGACTCGCCGTTTTCACCCACGCCGATCGGCGCGATGACCGGGATGAAGTTGCCTTTGACCAGCAGGTTCAGCAGCTCGGTATTGATGCCGACGACTTCGCCGACGTGGCCGATGTCGATGATTTCCGGCTGGGTCATCTCCGGGGTCTGGCGGGAGACGGTGAGCTTCTTCGCCCGGATCAGCCCGGCATCTTTACCGGTCAGGCCGATGGCGCTGCCGCCATGGCGGTTGATCAGGTTGACGATGCTTTTGTTGACCTGACCGCCGAGGACCATTTCCACCACGTCCATGGTCGCCGCGTCGGTGACACGCATGCCGTCGACGAAATGGCTTTCGATCGACAGGCGCTTGAGCAGGTCACCGATCTGCGGGCCGCCACCGTGCACGACCACCGGGTTGATGCCCACGGCTTTCATCAGCACGATGTCGCGGGCGAAGCCGGTTTTCAGCTCCTCGCTTTCCATCGCGTTGCCGCCGTATTTGATCACCAGGGTCTTGCCGACATAGCGTCGGATGTAAGGCAGCGCTTCGGACAGGACCTTGGCAGTGTTGGCGGCGGCTTCGCGTTCGAGGGTCATTCAGGGCTCCGGGTGGATCAGAACGGTAGTTGGAGATCAGGTGCAACGCGTTTCAGTTGGGCGTGGAACACATCCTTGATGCGCTGCAATTCAGCCTCGTCATCGGCCTCGAAGCGCAGCACCAGCACCGGTGTGGTGTTGGATGCGCGCACCAGGCCCCAGCCTTTGGCGTAATCGACCCGCACGCCGTCAATGGTGGTCAGGTCGGCGCCTTCGCCCCACTGAGCATCGTGCAGTGCATCAATGATGCTGAATTTGCTCTCTTCGGTCACATGGATATTGATTTCCGGCGTGGAAATATCGTTCGGGAAGGTCGCAAACAGCTCTTCCGCGGTGGATTTTTCCTTGCTGAGGATCTCCAGCAGACGCGCGGCGCTGTAGATGCCGTCGTCGAAACCGAACCAGCGTTCCTTGAAGAAGATGTGCCCGCTCATTTCGCCGGCCAACAGCGCGCCGGATTGTTTCATTTTCTTCTTGATCAACGAGTGACCGGTCTTCCACATTAGCGGCCGGCCGCCGTATTCCTTGATCAGCGGCACCAGACGACGGGTGCATTTAACGTCGAAGATGATTTCCGCGTCCGGGTTGCGCGCCACCACATCGCGGGCGAACAGCATCAGCAGACGATCCGGGTAGACGATGCTGCCGGTGTTGGTTACCACACCGACGCGGTCACCGTCGCCGTCGAAGGCCAGGCCGATATCGGCGTTGGTCTCTTTGACCTTGGCAATCAGGTCGACGAGGTTTTCCGGTTTGCCCGGATCCGGATGATGGTTCGGGAAGTTGCCGTCGACTTCGCAGAACAGCGGGATGACTTCGCAGTTCAGCGCTTCGATCAGTTGCGGGGCGATCACGCCGGCCGCGCCGTTGCCGCAGTCGACCACGACTTTCAGGCGGCGGGCCAGTTTGATGTCCTGGACGATTTCGGTGTTGTAGCGGTCGAGGATTTCGACCTGAGTGACGCTGCCCTGGCCGCTGCTCAGGTCATTGTTCTTGATGCGCTCGTGCAGCACTTGAATCTGTTCGTTGGCGAGGGTGTCGCCGGCGATCACGATCTTGAAGCCGTTGTAATTGGACGGGTTATGGCTGCCGGTGAGCATCACCCCGGACTTGCCGGCCAGTACGTTGGCGGCGTAGTACAGCGCCGGCGTCGGCACCAGGCCGACATCGCTGACGTGGCAACCGCTCTCGGCGATGCCGCGAATGAGTTCCGCGACCAGCTCCGGGCCGGACAGGCGACCGTCGCGACCGACCGACACGTTCGGTTCGCCCTGGGCCAGGCTCTGCGAGCCGATGGCGCGACCGATCCAATAGGCGGTTTCACCGTTGAGGAATTCTGGCACGGTGCCACGAATGTCGTAGGCGCGGAAAATGCTGTCAGGCAGCTTCGGGGCGATCTTGGCGGGGGTGTTCATCTGCGGAAATGCTCCATCTCGAAAAGGGCGGGACAGACCGGCGAAATCTTCGACGGCAGGCTCAAACTGAAGGGTATGACGGCGTTTTCCGCAGAGAGTTCGTGCTATGAAAGGGCCATGATGCCTCGGCGGACCGGGCTCGCGACCGGCAAAACCTTGATTTTCCGCGCTTAACCGTTCAGGCGAATCTGCACAAATTTCCGTGTAGGAGCTGCCGCAGGCTGCGATCTTTTGACTTTGTTTTTCAAGATCAAAAGATCGCGGCCTGCGGCAGCTCCTACAGGGGCGTATCCGATTACTTGGTGCCGGTATGCCCGAAGCCGCCGGTGCCACGTTCGGTTTCGACGAATTCCTCGACCATTTCGAAATGCGCCTGCACCACCGGTACCAGCACCAGTTGCGCCAGACGTTCGCCGACGGTCATGGTGAAGTCGCTCTGGCCGCGGTTCCAGCAGGAGACCATCAGCGGCCCCTGGTAATCGGAGTCGATCAGGCCGACCAGGTTGCCCAGGACGATGCCGTGTTTGTGGCCCATGCCCGAGCGCGGCAGGATCAGTGCAGCGAGGTTCGGGTCACCGATGTACACCGACAGGCCGGTGGGGATCAGCACGGTTTCACCCGGTTTGATCACGATGTCCTGTTCCAGCATGGCGCGCAGGTCGAGGCCGGCGGAGCCCGGCGTGGCGTATTGCGGCAGCGGGAATTCGGTACCGATGCGTGGATCGAGGATCTTGGCTTGCAAAGCGTGCATGTAAATTAAACCTGGTTCAGACGTTCGGCGATAAAAGTGACCAGTTGGCGAGCGATCTTGCTCTTGCTGGTCTGGGCGAAAACCGTGGCGTGCAGCTCACGGTCGATGACGCTGCAGGCGTTTTCTTCGCTGTTGAAACCGATGCTCGGGTTGGCGACGTCGTTGGCGACGATCAGATCGAGATTCTTGTCCTTCAGCTTGCGTGCAGCGTAGTCGAGCAGGTGTTCGGTTTCGGCAGCGAAGCCAACACTGAACGGACGGTCGGGACGGGTCGCGATGGTGGCAAGGATGTCCGGGTTGCGCACCATTTGCAGGACGAAGCCGTCACCGCTCGTAGGATCTTTCTTGAGCTTATGCGGCGCGACGACTTCAGGGCGGTAGTCCGCCACCGCTGCCGACGAGATGAACACATCGCAAGGCATGGCCGATTCGCAGGCGGCGAGCATGTCGCGGGCGCTGACCACATCGATACGGGTGACCCGATCCGGCGTCGGCAGGTGCACCGGGCCGCTGATCAGGGTGACACGGGCGCCGGCTTCCACGGCTGCTTCGGCGAGGGCAAAGCCCATTTTGCCGGAGCTGTGGTTGGTGATGTAGCGCACCGGGTCGATGTTTTCCTGGGTCGGGCCGGCGGTGATCACCACATGCTTGCCGGTCAGGGCCAGGCGCTGGAAGCAATCGGCGGCGAGCAGCGCCAGATCGGTGGCTTCCATCATGCGGCCCATGCCGACGTCGCCGCAGGCCTGGCTGCCCGAGGCCGGGCCGAAAGTCTTCAGGCCACGGCTTTCCAGCAGTTGCAGGTTGGCCTGGGTCGCCGGATCGCGCCACATCGCCTGGTTCATCGCTGGCGCGACAGCAACCACGGCGTCGGTGGCCAGCACCAGTGTGGTCAGCAGATCGTTGGCAATGCCCTGGGCCAGGCGGGCGATCAGGTCGGCGGTGGCCGGAGCGATCAGCACCAGATCGGCCCATTTCGCCAGCTCGATATGGCCCATGGCGGCTTCGGCGGCGGGGTCGAGCAAGTCGAGGTGAACCGGGTGGCCCGACAGGGCCTGCATGGTCAGCGGGGTGATGAACTCGGCGCCGCCATGGGTCATGACCACGCGCACTTCGGCACCCTGGTCGATCAGGCGGCGAACCAGATCGGCGCTCTTGTAGGCCGCAATGCCGCCGCCGACGCCCAGAACGATGCGTTTCCGATACAGCCGCTGCATAGGTCTGCCTTTCATTTCGTTGATGACTGCGGTGCGATGCCCCTCCCCAGGGTTGAATCGACCGCCAAAAAGATGGGCTACGATATCACAGCGACCGCTACGGAACAGCGGCGCCCACAGACAAGGAGGTGCTATGAGTATTCGCGATTGGCCGGCGGCGGAACGGCCACGGGAACGGTTGTTGGAACATGGAGCGGGGAGTCTTTCGGACGCCGAGTTACTGGCAATTTTTCTGCGCACCGGATTGCCCGGAAAAAGCGCCGTGGACCTCGCCAGACATCTGCTGATGCAATTCGGCGGCCTGCGTTTGTTGCTCGAGGCCGATCAGGACGCATTCAGCAAACAAATGGGCCTCGGCCCGGCCAAGTTCGCTCAGTTGCAAGCCGCTCAGGAGATGAGCAAGCGCCATCTGGCCGAGCGCTCACGGCAGAAACCGGCACTGGAAAATCCTCAGGTCGTACGCGATTACCTGAAGGCGATGCTGCGGCATGAACCGCACGAGGTGTTCGGCTGCCTGTTTCTTGATTCAAAACATCAGGTGCTGAACTTCGAGGCACTGTTTCGCGGCTCGATCGACAACACCAGCGTGCATCCCCGGGAAGTAGTGAAGCGCGCGCTGGCCAATAACGCCGCGGCGGTGATCCTGTGTCACAACCATCCGTCGGGCAATACCGATCCGAGCCAGGCGGATCGGCTGCTCACCAAGCGTCTGCAGAAAACCCTGGAGCTGATAGACGTGCGGGTGCTCGATCACTTCATCGTTGGTGACGGCGAACCGCTGTCGATGGCCGAGTGTGGCTGGATGTAACTCTCGAAAACGGTGCAAATCCACTGTGGGAGCGAGCTTGCTCGCGAAGGCGTCGTGTCAGTCAGCATAATATTTACTGACAGACCGCTTTCGCGAGCAAGCTCGCTCCCACAGGCTGATTGCATCCTCAGGTCTTGCGTTGGTCAGGTTATTTGAGGCTGACCTTGGAGTAGTCCTGCCGGCCGAACGGGCTCACCGAGTAACCCTGAACATCCTTGCGCGTCAGTGCGTAGGCCGTCGGGTGCGCCAGTGGCAGCCACAATGCCTGCTGCTGGATCTGCGCCTGGGCCTGTTCATACAGCTTGGTGCGTACGCCTTGTTCGCTGGTGGTTTTGCCGGCGCTGATCAGCTTGTCCAGATCGGCGTTGCAGTACCGCGCAAAGTTGGTGCCGGACTTCACTGCGGCGCAGGAAAACTGCGGGGTGAGGAAGTTGTCCGGGTCGCCGTTATCGCCGGCCCAGCCCATGAACAGCAGGTCATGTTCGCCGGCCTTGGCGCGGCGAATCAGCTCGCCCCATTCGATCACCCGGATCTCCGCCTGAATGCCGATCTCGGCGAGGTCCGATTGCAGCATCTGCGCGCCGAGGCTCGGGTTCGGGTTCAGCAGACTGCCCGATGGGCGCGTCCAGATCGTGGTCTGGAATCCATCTTTCAATCCGGCCTTGGCCAGCAGCGCCTTGGCTTTGGCTACGTCGTGCGGATAGCCGGGCAGGTTCTTCGCGTAGCTCCAGGTGTTTGGCGGGTAAGGACCATTGGCCGCTTCGGCAGTGTCTTCGAACACGGCCTTGATGTAGTTGGCCTTGTCGAAAGCGAGGTTGATCGCCTGGCGTACTTCCGGCTTGTCCAGCGGCGGATGCTGGCTGTTGATGCCCACGAAAGCGGTCATGAACGCGTCAGTCTTTTCGACTTTCAGTGTTGGTTCTTTCAGCGCGGCCTGTACGTCCAACGGCTTTGGCGACAGGGCGATCTGGCATTCATTGCGCCGCAGCTTTTGCAGGCGCACGTTGGCGTCCGGCGTGATGGCGAAGATCAGCGGGTCGACGGCAGGCTTGCCATGGAAGTAATCCGGGTTGGCCTTGTAACGGATCGCCGCGTCTTTCTGGAAGCGATTGAACACGAACGGGCCAGTGCCGATCGGCTGGCTGTTGAGTTTGTCGGTGGCACCAGCCTTCATCAGCTTGTCGGCGTATTCAGCAGAGTAGATCGAGGCGAAACCCATGCTCAGGGTCGCGAGAAAGGTCGAATCCGGGTGATCAAGAGTGAAGCGCACGGTAAGCGGATCGAGGGCATCGATTTTCTTGATCAGGGTCGGCAGTTGCATCGACTGCGCATGCGGGAAACCACTCTGGGCGACTTTGTGCCACGGGTTGGCCGGGTCGAGCATGCGGTCGAAGCTGAATTTGACGTCTTCGGCACTCAGCTCGCGGCTCGGCTTGAAGTAATCGGTTGTATGAAATTTCACCTGCGGGTGCAGCTTGAATACATACGTCAGGCCATCAGTGCTGACCTCCCAGCTGTCGGCCAGGCTCGGGATGACCTTGCCACTGGCGGTGTCGAAATCCACCAGACGGTTCATCAGTACGTCAGCTGAAGCGTTGGTGGTGGTCAACGAGTTGTACTGCACCACGTCGAACCCTTCAGGGCTGGCCTCGGTACACACGCTCAAAGCGGCGGCCTGGGCGAGGGGGCTCAGCAGGAGCGGGGCGAGCAACAGGGGTAGGGCAGCGAGGCGCATGGTCGGTTTCCTTTACAGATCGAAGGCCCATCTGCAAGTGCAGTCTGGAAAAGTCCTACCCTAGAGCTCTGAATTGCAAATGACTATCCCCTTTTTGCATTTTCAGGCGCAGTCTTGCGCGGTTTCGAGCGCTGACAGCCAGATGGAAAGTCTGAATCGTCTGTAGGGCGGGAATTCTGCGACGAGTGGTCAAAACTCGTCGCGGCCTTTATTCAAGGCACCTGAGGCGGAAAAAATCGCCCCTTTTCCGATTGATTGCACACCGATTGTTGTTGCACCCCGGTCTTTCTGGTATAAAGCAGCGCTCTTTTCTAGGGGCCCGGTTCCTTCACTGTAGGTGTAGCCGGTAAGACCTCTAAAGAAACGCGGCGCCTGGCGCCAAATGACTGAGAGATTAAGCGGCCAACCCATGCCGGGTTGGGCATGTGGTTTTAGAGGGCTGAGGCATGTCGAGAGTATGTCAAGTTACCGGTAAGGGTCCGGTGACTGGGAATAACATTTCCCACGCAAACAACAAAACCCGTCGTCGTTTCCTGCCGAACCTGCAGCATCACCGCTTCTGGGTTGAAGAAGAGAAACGTTTTGTGCGTCTGCGCGTATCTGCCAAAGGCATGCGTATCATCGACAAGCGTGGCATCACTGTCGTGCTCGCCGAACTTCGCCGCGATGGCAAGATTTAAGGGAGCTAATCATGCGTGAATTGATTCGTTTGATCTCGAGCGCCGGTACTGGTCACTTCTACACTACCGACAAGAACAAGCGTACTACCCCGGACAAAATCGAGATCAAGAAATATGATCCGGTTGTTCGCAAGCACGTGATGTACAAGGAAGGCAAAATCAAGTAATTGATTTTCCTGACTTACAAAAAAGGCCCGTATCTCACGATACGGGCCTTTTTTGTTGCCTCGATTTTTGTGTCGCCTGTCCTGACGCCTTCGCGAGCAAGCTCGCTCCCACAATGGAATGCGGTAGGAATGTGGGAGCGAGCTTGCTCGCGAAAAGGCCGGTAAAATCAGCGAAAAACTCAAGCCTTCTGTTCGAAGATCACATAAACCTTGCGGCAAGCCTCAAGCACTTCCCAGGTACCACGAAACCCCGCCGGAATTACAAACCGGTCGCCAACCCGCAAGGTCTTGGCATTGCCATCGCTGTCACGCAATACCGATACGCCCTGAAGGATTTCGCAGTATTCATGCTCGGTGTAATTCACCGTCCACTGACCCACCGCGCCTTCCCACACTCCCACGCCCATTTGCCCACAAGGGCTGTCGTATTGATGGAACACCGCCTGCTCAGGGTCGCCCTTGAGTACTTTCGCCGGATCCGGGCGATAGCGCTCGGCTTCGCTGCTGGCGAGGCTGATGTCGACGACGTTGTGGATGTTCATTGTTGTTTTCTCCGCTAATGACGACGCGTGGGCTGGAATGAGCCGAAGTCTATGTTTATTAAAATGAACACCGCAAGGCCGTATGGCCAGCTTATGTCAAATATATTGAAACAAACCCGGCCGCTGGTTTAGGGTGGCGGGTGCCTCGGGCCGAAAGTGCAGGCTGGCCGGGCAGAATTCTTGAACAGCACCGCAGCGCTTGTGGTGCTCGTATTCAATAAGAGGAGGACACCCGAATGACCACCCTGACTCGTGCCGACTGGGAACAACGCGCCCGCGATCTGCAAATCGAAGGCCGCGCCTTTCTGAATGGCGAATACACCGACGCCATCTCCGGCGAAACCTTCGAATGCATCAGCCCGGTCGATGGCCGCCTGCTCGGCAAGATCGCCAGCTGCGACGCCGCCGACGCCGACCGCGCCGTGGAAAACGCTCGCGCTACTTTCAATTCCGGCGTCTGGTCGCGCTTGGCGCCGACCAAACGCAAAGCCACCATGATCCGCTTCGCCAGCCTGCTGAAACAGCACGCCGAAGAACTGGCGCTGCTGGAGACCCTCGACATGGGCAAGCCGATCAGCGATTCGCTGTACATCGACGTGCCGGGCGCGGCGCAGGCGCTGAGCTGGAGCGGTGAAGCGATCGACAAGATCTACGATGAAGTCGCCGCGACCCCACATGATCAATTGGGTCTGGTGACCCGTGAGCCGGTGGGCGTGGTCGGCGCTATCGTGCCGTGGAACTTCCCGCTGATGATGGCCTGCTGGAAACTCGGCCCAGCGTTGTCGACCGGTAACTCGGTAATCCTCAAGCCATCGGAAAAATCGCCGCTGACCGCCATCCGTATCGCTGCGCTGGCTGTTGAGGCGGGTATTCCGAAAGGCGTGCTCAACGTGCTGCCGGGCTATGGCCACACGGTCGGCAAGGCGTTGGGTCTGCACAATGACGTCGACACGCTGGTGTTCACCGGTTCGACCAAGATCGCCAAGCAACTGATGGTCTACGCCGGCGAATCGAACATGAAACGCGTCTGGCTGGAAGCGGGCGGCAAGAGCCCGAACATCGTCTTCGCCGATGCGCCGGACCTGCAGGCCGCCGCCGAATCCGCCGCCAGCGCCATCGCCTTCAACCAGGGCGAAGTCTGCACCGCCGGTTCGCGGCTGCTGGTCGAGCGCTCGATCAAGGACAAATTCCTGCCGATGGTGATCGAGGCGCTGAAAACCTGGAAACCCGGCAATCCGCTGGATCCGGCGACCAACGTCGGTGCGCTGGTCGATACCCAGCAGATGAACACCGTGCTGTCGTACATCGAATCCGGTCACACCGATGGTGCCAAACTCGTCGCCGGCGGCAAGCGCATCCTCCAGGAAACCGGCGGCACTTACGTTGAGCCAACCATTTTCGATGGTGTGAGCAATGCGATGAAGATTGCCCAGGAAGAGATTTTCGGCCCGGTGTTGTCGGTGATCGCTTTCGATAGCGCCGAAGAAGCCATCCAGATCGCCAACGACACGCCATACGGGCTGGCCGCAGCGGTGTGGACCCAGGACATCTCCAAAGCGCACTTGACCGCCAAGGCCTTGCGCGCCGGCAGCGTGTGGGTCAACCAGTACGACGGCGGCGACATGACCGCGCCGTTCGGTGGCTTCAAACAGTCGGGCAACGGTCGCGACAAATCGCTGCACGCCTTCGACAAGTACACCGAACTGAAGGCGACGTGGATCAAGCTGTAAGGCGCTGATGGGAGCCCGGTCACTCCGGGCTTCCTGAGCAAACAGAGATCCTCTGTGGGAGCGAGCCTGCTCGCGAAGCCGGTGTATCAGTCAGCTCATATGCTGAATGTGAAACCGCTTTCGCGAGCAGGCTCGCTCCCACATTGGTTTTGTGGTGCACATAAAAAATCCACAGGAGCGTGGAACATGCGGTGGGCGACGTATTTCGCCGTGTTGGCGTCTGTCTTGAGTGTCGGCCTGGCCCTGGGGGTCAGCATGCCGCTGGTGTCGTTGCGCCTGGAGGGCTGGGGCTACGGCTCGTTCGCCATCGGTGTGATGGCGGCAATGCCGGCGATCGGCGTACTGCTGGGGGCGAAGATTTCCAGCCATCTCGCTGCGTATTTCGGCACGGCGAATCTGATGCGTCTGTGTCTGTGGGCCGGGGCATTGTCGATCGGCCTGCTGGCGCTGCTGCCGAGTTATCCGATCTGGTTGCTGCTACGGTTGCTGATCGGTGTGATCCTGACCATCGTGTTCATCCTCGGCGAGAGCTGGATCAATCAGCTGGTGGTCGAGCAGTGGCGCGGGCGTCTGGTGGCGCTGTATGGCAGCAGCTATGCGCTGAGCCAGCTGTCCGGTCCGTTGCTGCTGGGTGCGCTGGGTACCGAGCATGATTACGGTTTCTGGGTCGGGGTCGGTCTGCTGACGCTCTCGCCTTTCCTGCTGCTGGGGCGCAGCGGCGCGCCGAGCAGTGAGGCCAACAGCGTGACGTTTGGCGATCTGTGGGGCTTTGCCCGGGAGTTGCCGGCGATTGCCTGGGCGGTGTCGTTGTTCGCTGCGTTCGAGGCGATGATCCTGACGCTGCTGCCGGTGTACTGCCTGCAACAGGGGTTCACCGCCGAAATCGCCTTGGCCATGGTCAGCACCGTAGTAGTGGGCGATGCGCTGTTGCAATTGCCGATTGGCGCATTGGCCGATTACCTGTCGCGGCGCACGCTGTTTGCCGGGTGCGCGGTGGTGTTGATGCTGTCGAGTCTGGCCATTCCAGTGTTGCTCGACACACTGCTGATCTGGCCGCTGTGGGTGCTGTTCGGCGCCAGTGCCGGCGGCTTGTTCACCCTGTCGCTGATCCTGATCGGCGAGCGCTACCGTGACGATGCGCTGGTGCGCGCCAATGCGCATATCGCGCAGTTGTGGGGTGTCGGTTGTCTGGTCGGGCCGTTGGCGGCGGGGGCAGGCAGTCAGTGGATCAATGGGCATGCACTGCCGCTGTTGATGGCAGCGGGGGCTTTCGGGTTGGTGATTTTGTTGTTGCGCCAAGGGGCATTCGGCACAACGCAGACTGCTTGAGAGCAAAAGATCGCAGCCTTCGGCAGCTCCTACAGGGGATACGCATTCCAACTGTAGGAGCTGCCGAGGCTGCGATCTTTTTGCTTTTTACAGCATCCGCTCCAGGCCGACGCTGGTGCTGAACCATGAGTTGAAGCGCCGCCACCAGCTCCCCGGTTCCTTGGTCAGGGTATGCATCTGGCCGTTGTCCTCGGTGACCCAGACGACCTTGCCGTCCTCAAGTTTTGCCTGATAGCTCAGGGTCGGCGCCATGCCTTGCAGCGCCAGTGCGCGCACGTGCTCGGCCAGTTCCGGACTGTCGACCAGGACGCCGACTTCGGTGTTCCACAACACCGAGCGCGGGTCGAAATTGAACGAGCCGATAAACGATTTGCGCCGATCGAAAATCATCGCCTTGCTGTGCAGGCTGGAATCCGAGCCGCGATACGAGCGGCTGTAGAACACCCGCGGACCGCTGCCATAGTTATCCCCAGGCTGACGGCGCAGTTCATAGAGTTTCACCCCGTGTTCAAGCAACGCCTTGCGATAAGGCGCGTAACCGCCATGCACCGCCGGCACGTCGGTGGCCTCCAGCGAATTGGTCAGCAGCCTCACGGAGACCCCGGCATCGGCGCGCCCGGTCAGGTAGACCAGCCCCGGCTGACCCGGCACGAAGTACGCGGAGATCATGATCAGCTCTTTGCTCACGCCGGTCAGTTCCGGCGCCAGTTGCGTGGTCAGCAGCAGGTGCGGATCGGGTTCGCCCTTGGACAACACCTTGCTCGGCGCATCCCACAGGGCCTGGTTCCACGCCCAGATCAGCTCTTTACGCCAGATGTCCATGCGCGGGTCGGTGGTGAACTTCATCAACTGCTGATACAGCGCGTGGTTCTGCTTGCGGGTTTCTTCCAGCGACTCTTCCAGGCGCGTGCGCGTGTTTTGCAGATCGGCGGCGGTCGGCTGGCTGGAGAGGAATTCGTCGATCGGCTTGCTCAGCGCACTGTTCCAGTACTGATCGAAACTGTGCCCGAGCTGCTCGGCCACCGGGCCGATGCTGAGCATGTCGATGTCGGTGAAATTCAGGTTGGGTTCGGCGTCGAAATACTCATCGCCCAGATTGCGCCCGCCGACGATGGCCGCGCTGTTGTCCGCCAGCCACAACTTGTTGTGCATGCGCCGATGCTGCACGGACAGATTGAACAGTCGCCCGGCCGCACGCGTGACGCCGGTGCTGCGCCCCAGGTGCAACGGATTGAACAAGCGAATCTGGATCTGCGGATGCGCCGCCAGGGTGGCGATGATCTGGTCGAGGCCGTCGCTGGTGGTGTCGTCGAGCAGGATGCGCACGCGCACCCCACGGTCGGCAGCCTTAAGCACTTCCTCCACCAGCATCCGCGTGCTGATGCCGTCGTGGACGATGTAGTACTGCAAATCGAGGCTGACCTGGGCGTGACGAATCAGCTCGGCCCTGGCAGTAAACGCCTCGCCGCTATCGGAGAGCAGGCGAAACCCGGACTGCCCCTTGTAGGGCGCGGCCTGCGCCTGGATCGAACGGCCGAAGCTGGATTGCGAAGCAGGCAAAGCCTGGCTCGGTTCGCGCGGTACATCAAGGCAGGCGCAGCCGCTGAGGATCGAGGCGAGTATCAGTAAAGCGAGTAGGGGCTGTCTGAAGCTCACGTAGGATCGTTCCGGTTGGCGGTTGAGGTCGGCATTTTGGACGCCGGGCTGACAAAAAAGGTCAGTCGGTCTCAGCGAGTAATCTGATTGCCGCGGCACCGACCTTGCGCACCGCTTCTTCGATCTGCGCTGTTGGTTTGGCAGCGTAGTTCATCCGCAGACAATTGCGGTATTTGCCCGAGGCGGAAAAGATGCTGCCGACGGCAATCTGTACGCCTTGATCGTGCAGCGCGCGATTCAGTTTCAGCGTGTCGAAACCTTCCGGCAGCTCCACCCAGAGCATGAAGCTGCCCTGCGGGCGACTGGCGCGGGTGCCGGCGGGAAAGTAGCGGGTCACCCAGTCGATCATCGCATCGCGATTGCGCTGGTACTGCATGCGCATGCGCCGCAGGTGCGGCTCGAAATGGCCGGCCTTGATGAATTCGGCAATGGCGATCTGCGGTTGTGGCGCGGTGGATCCGGTGCTGATGTATTTCATGTGCAGCACGCGCTCGAGATATCGGCCGGGAGCCACCCAACCTATGCGCAGCCCCGGCGCCAGGGTCTTGGAGAACGAGCTGCAGAGCAACACGCGGCCGTCTTCGTCGAAGGATTTGATCGTGCGCGGGCGCGGGTAGGTATAGGCCAGTTCGCCATACACATCGTCCTCGATGATCGCCACGTCGAAACGCTGGGCCAGGGTCAACAACGCGCGTTTGCGCGACTCGGGCATGACGTAACCGAGCGGGTTGTTGCAGTTGGGGGTGAGCTGAATGGCCTTGATCGGCCATTGTTCCAGAGCCAGTTCAAGTGCGTCGAGGCTGATGCCGGTGAGCGGGTCGGTAGGGATTTCCAGGGCTTTCATGCCGAGGCCTTTGAGGGTCTGCATGGCGCCGTGGAAGCTCGGCGAGTCCACCGCGACGATGTCACCCGGCTCGCAGACCGCGTGGATGCTGGTGGACAGCGCCTCGTGGCAGCCAGTGGTGATCACCAGATCGCTGGCGCTCAACTGACAGCCGGAATCGAGCATCAGGCGCGCGATCTGTTCGCGCAGTTCGAGGTTGCCGTGGATGTTGTCGTAATACAGACCGGGCATATCCTGCCGCCGACTGATCCGTGCCAGTCCACGCAGCAATGGTTTCATGGTCGGCGAGCCGACGTCGGGCATGCCGCGGCCCAACTGCACAACGTCTTTGCGCGGTACGGCGCGGATCAATTCCAGCACCTGATCCCACTGCGAAATCTCCACCGGTCGTTGCGCCGGGCGGCCGATCGCCGGCAATTCCGGCAGTTCGCGGCCAACGGGCACGAAATAGCCGGACTTGGGTTTTGGCGTGGCCAGACCGCTGTCTTCAAGCACGCGATAGGCCTGCTGCACCGTGCTCAGGCTGACTCCGTGTTCAACGCTCAGTGCACGCACTGACGGCAAGCGATCGCCGGGGCGATAGAAGCCTTGTTCGATGCGGGTGCCGAGCAATTCGGCGAGGTTTACATACAGAGTCATGGTGGGTCTCGGTGTACGTTGGTGGAAACCAGTACAGATGCGGCAAAAAACAATCATTCAGTCGGCGAATCGACGAATCTGTATGGAATTAATACAGGTTCGTTGAATCTGTAATGGTTTTGTTCGCCCGCGCATCATGGAATCTCTGGCTACCCAAGTAAACAGGAGCAACGAAAATGAACGGCTTGAGCGATGTGCGGCTGACGTTACACAGTCAGGAACTGGCGGCAGGGCAGAAGGACAGCGCGCGCAATCTGCTGCGTAACGCACCGTCCGGCCTCAGTCGCTGGGGCCTGTTCTGGCATCGTCTGCACACGCGCAAGGCGTTGCTGGAATTGACGCCGGAACAGCTCAAGGATGTCGGGCTGACACTGGAGCAGGCGCGGGAGGAGGGGTTGAAGCCGTTCTGGCGGATCTGAATAACACAGATCGTTCCCACGCTCTGAGTGGGAACGCCGCCCCGGACGCTCCGCGTCCGCTGTGACGCAGAGCGTCACTGGATGCATTCCCACGCAGAGCGTGGGAACGATCCTGATCCGTCAGACCAACTCTTTAAGCCGATGCCACAACATTCCCAACGCCAACAACGGCGAGCGCAAATGCTTGCCGCCGGGGAAGGTGATGTGCGGCACCTTGGCGAACAGATCAAAGCCGCCGCCATGCTGCCCGCTGATCGCCTCAGCCAACAGCTTGCCGGCCAGGTGCGTGGCATTCACCCCATGCCCGGAATAGGCCTGGGCGTAATACACGTTCGGCTGGTCGGCGAGCCGGCCAATCTGCGGCAAACGGTTGGCGCCGATGCCGATCATCCCGCCCCACTGATAATCGATTTTCACCCCGGCCAATTGCGGGAACACTTCAAGCATCTTCGGCTGCATATAAGCGCCGATGTCTTTCGGATCGCGCCCTGAATAATGGCAGGCGCCGCCAAACAGCAAACGACGATCAGCCGAGAGCCGGTAGTAATCCAGCGCCACCCGCTGGTCGCAGACCGCCATGTTCTGCGGCAGCAGGTCATGCGCCTGCTCTTCGCTCAGCGGCTCTGTGGCGATGATGTAGCTGCCGGCGGGCAGAACCTTTCCGCTCAGTTGCGGATTCAAGTCGTTGAGATAAGCATTGCAGCCCAGCACCAGAGTCTTCGCCCGCACCGAGCCCTGCGCCGTGTGCACCTTCACTTCCGGGCCGTAATCGATGCGCGTCACCGCCGAACGTTCGAACAACTGCACGCCCAGTTGCTGCGCCGCGGCCGCTTCGCCCAGCGCCAGATTCAGCGGGTGCAGATGCCCGGAGCCCATGTCGATCAGGCCGCCAACGTAGCGTTTCGAACCGACCACGGTGTGCATTTCGTTGGCCTGTAGCAGACGGGTTTCGTAGCGGTAACCGAGGCCGCGCAGTTCTTCGGCGTCTTCGGCAAAACCCTCAAGATCAGAAGCTTTGTTGGCGAGGTCGCAGTAGCCCCAGGTCAGGTCGCAGGCAATGCCGAAACGCTCGACACGTTGGCGAACAATCTCCACGGCTTCAAGGCCCATAAGTTTCATCTCGCGCACGCCATCGGCCCCGATGACATTGGCGAACTGATCGAGGCCGTGACCGACGCCGCGAATCAACTGCCCGCCGTTGCGACCGCTGGCGCCCCAGCCAATCCTGTGCGCTTCCAGCAACACTACGCTGAAGCCGCGTTCGGCCAGCTCCAATGCCGTGTTCAACCCGGAAAAGCCGCCGCCGACGACGCAGACATCAGCCGCCACCTCGCCTTGCAACACAGGATGGTCGGGCTGCGGCAAGCTGCTGGCGGCGTAATAAGAGGCAACGTGGGGCTGGCTCGCGGTGGTCTGGGCGCGGGCGGTCATGGGCATCATCCAACGGCTGAGTGTCGATAAAATTTGACGGAGCATAAGCTGCGCGGCTGAAGGCGGGCAACATCGGTCGGTCTGCGGTGTCTGGACCCGCGCTTTTGCGGCACAATCGTTGTCCCGCCACTTTGGTCACCGTTTCGATGAGCTGCAACAGCCAGAAAATCCGCACCCTGCGTCAGCAGATCCCGACGTTCGACTGCGTGCCGGGCTGCCACGACTGCTGCGGGCCGGTGACCACCTCGCCCGAAGAGATGGCGCGACTGCCGCGCAAGACCCGCGCCGAGCAGGATGCGGCGCTGGAAGAACTCAACTGTGTGCACCTGGGGCCGAATGGCTGCACGGTGTATGAAGAGCGACCGCTGATTTGTCGATTGTTTGGCACCACCAAGACCCTGCCATGCCCGAACGAGCGGCGACCGGTGGAGTTGATTCATCCGCGGGTGGAAAAGCAGATATTCGAATACATGGCGGCGAATCGGCAGGTATTAGTTTGAAAGATCGCAGCCTTCGGCAGCTCCTACAGGACCGCATTCCAATGTAGGAGCTGCCGAAGGCTGCGATCTCTTGATCTTCAAATGTCAGTCCGGAATCGGCAGGCAGAGGCTCTCTTTCACCTCTTCCATGACGATATAGCTCTTCGACTCACGCACATGCGGCAGCTTCAACAGAATGTCGCCGAGCAATTTGCGGTACGAGGCCATCTCGGAAATCCGCGCCTTCACCAGATAGTCGAAATCCCCTGAGACCAAATGGCACTCCAGCACATGCGGCAGCTTCAGCACCGCGCGGCGGAATTCCTCGAATGTGTCTCCGGATTTGTAATCGAGACTGATCTCGACAAACACCAGCAAGCTACCTTTCAAATGCTGCGGATTGAGCCGGGCGTTATAGCCCATGATGATTCCTTCGCGCTCCAGACGCCGCACGCGCTCGGTGCATGGCGTGGTCGAGAGGCCGACCTTTTCCCCAAGTTCGGTAAAGGAAATCCGCCCGTCCGCCTGCAGGATGCGCAGGATGTTGCGGTCGATCTTGTCCAGCTCACGTTTGGTCTGAGTGTTGGTACGCATAGGGGATGCGCCTCCGTGAAAAGGGTTTTTGCCGAGAATTGTCGCCAAATATAGGCGCTTATATAGTGAAAAGCACTGGCATTTCTTTTTTACACTGCGCCCATCATTGCTCTAATAAACAGTTCGGCGAAAAGCCGAGATGAGGGATTGAAAATGCGCGTCATGGTCTTGGGTAGCGGCGTCATCGGTACCGCCAGTGCTTACTATCTGGCGCGTGCCGGGTTTGAAGTGGTGGTGGTCGACCGGCAGCCTGCTGCGGCCATGGAAACCAGTTTCGCCAACGCCGGCCAGGTCTCGCCGGGTTACGCCTCGCCGTGGGCCGCCCCGGGCGTGCCGCTCAAGGCGATCAAGTGGCTGCTTCAGCGCCACGCGCCATTGGCGATCAAGGCCACCGCCGACATCGATCAGTACCTGTGGATGGCGCAAATGGTGCGCAACTGCACCGCCAGCCGTTACGCGGTGAACAAGGAGCGCATGGTGCGTCTGTCCGAGTACAGCCGTGACTGCCTCGATGAGTTGCGCGCCGAAACCGGCATTGCGTACGAAGGTCGCAGCCTCGGTACTACGCAGTTGTTCCGGACTCAGGCGCAGTTGGATAACGCCGCCAAGGACATCGCCGTGCTGAAAGAATCCGGCGTGCCGTTTGAAGTTCTCGACCGCGCCGGCATCGCCCGCGTCGAACCGGCTTTGGCAGGCGTCACCGACATTCTTGCCGGCGCACTGCGTCTACCCAATGACCAGACCGGCGACTGCCAGATGTTCACTACTCGCCTCGCCGAAATGGCGCGCAAGCTCGGCGTGGAATTCCGTTTCGGCCAGGACATCCAGAAACTCGATTACGCCGGGGATCGCATCAACGGTGTGTGGATTGACGGCAAACTGGAAACCGCTGACCGCTACGTGCTGGCGCTCGGCAGCTACTCGCCGCAACTGCTCAAGCCGCTCGGCATCAAGGCTCCGGTGTATCCGCTCAAGGGCTACTCGCTGACCGTGCCGATCACCGATCCGGCTATGGCGCCGACTTCAACCATTCTCGACGAGACCTACAAGGTCGCGATCACCCGTTTCGACAACCGCATTCGCGTTGGCGGCATGGCCGAGATTGCCGGTTTTGACCTGTCGCTCAACCCGCGTCGACGCGAAACCCTGGAGATGATCGTCAACGACCTTTATCCTCAGGGCGGCAATCTGGCCGAGGCGAGTTTCTGGACCGGCCTGCGCCCGACCACGCCGGACGGCACGCCGATCGTTGGTGCCACGCCATTCAAGAATCTGTTCCTCAACACCGGTCACGGTACGCTCGGCTGGACCATGGCCTGCGGTTCCGGCCGTTTGCTCGCCGACCTGATGGCGAAGAAAAAGCCGCAGATCAGCGCCGAAGGCCTCGATATTTCCCGTTACGGCAACAAGACCCAGGAGTCCGCAAAACATGTCAATCCAGCGCCAGCTCACCAATGAGCGCATGAGTCAGATCGTCAGCCACAACGGCATCGTGTATCTGGCCGGGCAGGTCGGGGACGACTTCGACGCCGGAATTGAACAGCAGACCCGCGACGTGCTCGCCAATATCGAGCGCCTGCTCGATCTGGCCGGGACGGACAAGCAGCATCTGTTGTCGGCGACGATCTACCTGAACGACATCGACGCTCACTTCGCCGGGATGAACTCAGTGTGGGATCAATGGCTGCCGAAAGGCGCCGCGCCGGCCCGCGCCACCGTCGAAGCGAAGATGGCCAAGCCGAGCATTCTGGTGGAGATCTCCATCGTCGCCGCGCTGCCATAATGTTTTAGATATCCCTCTCCCGGTGCTGTTGGCGGCTCACGCCGTCAGTCAGCGCCGGTTTTTCTTCCCATGACCGCCCAGAAGTCTGCCGCCATGCGTCCTGCCCGTGCCCTGATCGATCTTCAAGCCCTGCGTCACAACTACCGAATTGCCCGTGAAGTCACCGGTGCCAAAGCGCTTGCGGTGATCAAGGCGGACGCCTACGGCCATGGCGCGGTGCGTTGCGCCCAGGCACTGGAAGCCGAGGCGGACGGTTTTGCCGTGGCGTGCATCGAAGAAGCACTGGAGCTGCGCGCTGCCGGGATTCGTGCGCCGCTACTGCTGCTGGAAGGTTTCTTCGAAGCTGACGAGCTGGCGTTGATCGTCGAGCATGATTTCTGGTGCGTGGTGCATTCGCTGTGGCAGCTCGAAGCGATCGAGCAGGCGGCGCTGAGCAAACCGATTACGGTGTGGCTCAAGCTCGATTCCGGCATGCACCGTGTCGGCCTGCATCCGAAAGATTATCCATCGGCCTATCAGCGTCTGCTGGCCAGCGGCAAAGTGGCCAAGATCGTTTTAATGAGCCACTTCGCCCGCGCCGATGAACTGCATGCGCAAAGCAGTGCCGACCAGGTGGCAGTGTTCGAAGCGGCGCGTAAGGGCCTGGCGGCGGAAGTCAGCCTGCGCAACTCGCCAGCCGTGCTCGGCTGGCCAGAAATCAAAAGCGATTGGGTACGCCCGGGCATCATGCTTTACGGCGCGACCCCGTTCGAAGAAGCCAACGCAGTGGCCGAACGCCTGCAACCGGTGATGACCCTCGAATCGAAAGTCATCAGCGTGCGTGAATTGCCGGCCGGCGAACCGATCGGCTATGGCGCCAGATTCATCACCGACAAACCCATGCGCATCGGCGTGGTCGCCATGGGTTACGCCGACGGCTACCCGCGTCAGGCGCCGACCGGCACGCCGGTGCTGGTGGCCGGCAAGCGCAGCCGCCTGCTAGGCCGCGTGTCGATGGACATGCTCTGCATCGACCTGACCGATGTACCGGAAGCCGGCCTCGGTTCTGACGTCGAGTTATGGGGCAAGAACATCCTCGCCAGCGATGTGGCGAAGTGGGCCGATACCATCCCTTACCAGATCTTCTGTAACCTGCGTCGGGTGCCGAGGCTCTATTCCGAGGGTTGACACCGCTACGGGGACCAAGTGTTGTAAATACTGAACGCTGTCGCCATGATAACGCTCAATATTCTTACAACATCAGGAGGCTCCCGCCTTGGACGTCGGTGAACGACTGCAATCGATCCGCAAGCTCAAAGGGCTTTCCCAGCGTGAACTCGCCAAACGCGCGGGCGTCACCAACAGCACCATTTCGATGATCGAAAAGAACAGCGTCAGCCCTTCGATCAGTTCGCTAAGAAAGGTGCTCGGCGGCATCCCCATGTCCATGGTCGAGTTCTTTTCCGAAGAGATCCTGCAGGACCAACCGACCCAGATCGTCTACAAGGCCAACGAGCTGATCGACATCTCCGACGGCGCCGTGACCATGAAACTGGTCGGCCGCGCGCACCCGAGCCGCGCTATCGCCTTCCTCAACGAAATCTACCCGCCGGGCGCCGACACTGGCGAAGAAATGCTCACCCACGAAGGTGAAGAAACCGGGATTCTGGTGGAAGGTCGCCTCGAGCTGGTGGTGGGTCTGGAAACTTTTATCCTCGAAGCTGGCGACAGCTACTATTTTGAAAGTACCAAGCCGCATCGTTTCCGTAATCCGTTCGACGTTCCGGCGCGACTAATCAGCGCAGCCACGCCGGCGAATTTCTGAGCAAGAGGCGCCAGACCATTACGGCGAAGGCACCCGGACCGTTTTACCGATGCGCAACAAGACCCCTCTAACCATGGGGTTGTTTCAGTACAGCGGCCTACCCGCTATACTTGCGCCCGCCTGTGAACCGTGGCCGCAGGCGTGAATAGCCACCATTGAGGGTGAACGCGTGAACCTAATTATGAAAATGCTGGCTGCACCAGCAACCGTACTGGCCCTCTGGGCTGTCAGCGCTCAAGCTGCGACGAATGACGAAATCGCCAAACGCCTCGAGCCCGTCGGCCAGGTATGTGTTCAAGGGCAGGAATGCAAAGGTATGGAGGTGGCTGCGACCGCAGGCGGCGGTGGCGGGGCGAAGGCACCTAAAGACGTGATCGCCAAGCACTGCAACGCTTGCCACGGCACGGGCCTGCTCGGCGCGCCGAAAATCGGCGACAAGGCCGCCTGGAAAGAGCGCGCCGATCACCAGGGTGGTCTGGACGGCATCCTTGCCAAGGCCATCACCGGCATCAATGCCATGCCGCCAAAGGGCACCTGCGCCGATTGCTCCGATGAAGAGCTCAAGGGTGCGATCAAAGAGATGTCCGGGCTGTAATCAGCGGCGCCTTTGAAAAAAAACCGTCTTCGGACGGTTTTTTTGTGCCTGCAATCTCACAGCATGTTTTTCGTGATGTAAGCGCCGGCAGAATTGAGCACGGCTTTGTAGACGGCATAAGCGTCAGTATCTTCGGCGGCTATTTGCTCGCAGCGCCCTCCGGATATCTGCCTCAGATCACAGCCCGGGATCGACATGATGAGGGGAGAGTGAGTAGCGATGATGAATTGCGCGCCGCCGCGCGACAGCTCCATTATCCGGTTGATAAACACCAATTGCCTCACCGGGGATAACGATGCTTCCGGCTCGTCGAGCAGGTACAGTCCCTGGGCTTTGAATCGGTGGTGGAAGAGCGCTTCCATTGCTTCACCGTGCGACATGCAATGCAAATCCACGCCACCGTAATAGGTCTTGATTTCAGGATCAAAGCTAGGCTCTGCATCGAGCTTGCGGATCGTAGTGCTCAAGTTGTAGAAGGTTTCCGCTCTGTAGAAAAAAACGTCCTTCTCCCTTCGGTAGCCTTTTGAGAGCGTCAGGGTTTCATGCAGTTTCGAATGGGTGTTCTCGGTCGAGAAATTGAAATTCTTCCCACCGCCTTCTGGATTGCAACCCAACTTGATGGCAACAGCTTCAAGTAAAGTGGATTTTCCAGAGCCATTTTCTCCGATAAAAACAGTTATTAAGCTGCTGAATTCAAGCGGAAAGAGGTCATGTAGAAAGTCAGCCGCCGTCATGTCTGGCTTCAGGCGTATTTGTTGGATAAACAGATCATTCATATCGATACCCTCTGAAGATTCTGTCGATTGAAACCTTCACGCCGATCATCGCTATCCCGAGTCTTATCGAGCTCGTGCTGGCCATGGTAAAGATTCCGATATAACCGAGACAGGCAATAAGACGCTCGCCAAATAATTCCGGGGTGGCAGCGGCGCTGAATAAAATGACAGATACCGTCCCGGCCGAGATGGCCATTTCCGGCCAGAAGGATTGGATGGCGCTTGCTTTCTGATATTTGTAGCGTGCTCGTACTGTGCCCCTCAAATATCCAAAGCTTCTGATGAGTTGCATTTTACTTTGTTCGCCGTCGCTGGAAACTTTGAACGTGTTAATAAGCGAATCTTTGTACAAATCCTCTTTCGACATTTCTGCTGCATATAGCCGCTGGATTATAGGCTTGGCAAATCTCAATTGCACACAAGTCAATACAATGGTTGAGGCGATTGGCAGGAAGAAGTAGATGTTTTCCCTAAGCAGAATAAAGGCAGCGGACAATGTCAAAATGCAGGAGCCGATGAGATGAATTGCGTCATGAATGACGGAAGCAATTTTCTCAGCATCTTCTTTAATCATTGTCACCCGAGAACATAATGGAGAGGGCCGCTCATCATGCACAATGAAACTGATAAGCACAAAACGAGACTTCGCTTCCATGAGCGTCGCATAGGAGTTACCCAGAGTTTGCGTTGAAAGCTTGGTTAAAAAAACAGCGATAAGGACGAAGTAAACCTCATTGCTAATCGCACCAGTGGTGAGAGCCGTCAGGCTTTTGGCGACGACTGATGGTATCAACAATTGACATGCGGCTGCTAATGTAAGGCAAATCACGGACAGAAAAAAAACGGTCAGATTTTTTTGCAGGCAAATAAACATGGTTCAATGCCCCTCGTGCTGTAGTCCATAGCCGCGAATCCGACTACGTCTGTAAGATGCCTCTCTGCTTGAGTAGTAGATGGATATCAGCGATGTCGCAGGGCTCAGCACGCGCTCAAGATAGATGGCTGAGGCAAAAATGGCACCTATATTAGAATTTCCGGCGCTTAGCAGATGGGCCGACACTAATAATAGAACCACTATCGCCACTGGATAACATGAGCTTGATATTGATTCGAAAGTCGATGCTTTCAGGCTTGAGCGAAAAGCGAGGCGTTCGATATTTTTTATATCTAGCTTGGCCCTGTTTGTATATGGTTTTGCATTATATAAATGCTCACAGATAGCACCGATGGTTACGGTGTTATGCTGTACGTACTCATCATATAGCGATCTACTGGCTCTTCGAGTAGCAAGATGTGCAACTAAAGCATAGAGGAGGCCGCTAAGTGGCGCGAGCGCCAAAAGCGGGTAGTAGAAGGCGGTTATGAAAAGCGCAACGATAATGATGCTGCAGTTCAGCGAAATATCAAAATATAGCGAGTGATACAAATACATCGAGCCATCAACGTCGCCATCAATCAGTTCGATCCACTCGCCTGGTTTTTGAGTATGCCCGAAGCTTCCGCCAAGTAGATGATTCAGAATTGCCTTCTTCAGAATAAATCTGGTTTTGGAGGCGGTTTTTTGTAGATGGATGTTGGCTGCCAGCTTGAATGGGGGAGTGGCGATAAGAAAGAACGCAGCACCTGCGAGCGTGTATAAATACAAGCTGTCGCCTCCCAAATAAAGATTGATGGAGTTGCCAATCAAATAGGGTGATGCGCTTGTTAGAGCCGCAATGCCTACACCAAAGCAGCATAATATTAGATTATTTTTCATGAATTTAAGAATTCCATCTGGTGGGGGAGGAATGGAAATTCATACTCATGCTCGATTAGCCCAATTGCTCCGATTAACGATCCCACTCGTCCGATCCACAAACCTAAAGGATCAGCAGTCTTTGTTCTAAGTTCACGACTGCTCTGTTCGCTGAGATTGATGATGTTGGACCATAGAAATATTTTTGGGTCATTGAGCGATTCTGGTGAAAGCTTTTTAATGATATTTAGAATTCCAAAAGCGCCGTGACATAAAGAATCGTTAATAGGTCGCTTTCTTTTTTCTAGATCACAGTAAGAAAATACAGTTTTGGATGGATGTTTCTCCAAGAACTCCGTTGCCAGCGGCACCCCATTTTTGGCGAAATAATCTATTGCCAAGTAGTTTCCTGGTAAGCCATGACTCCATGAAAACTCGCCCGCACTTGATGCTGAACGTTTTCTATAGTCATGCCAATTTTCGATAGTTTCATCGTATTGTTCGAGCTCCCAAGATAGAAATCCTAGGAATATCTTATTGACTGAATCTTTTTTTGCAATCAGATCGTTAAAATAAAATAGTGAATATGCGCACCCCATAATTCCATGAGACAAGCCGCTTAATAAAGCATCGCTTCTCGTAGTAACTGCATTATCGAATGTTGCTAGCGTACGTCCGTCTATAAGCGTGAGTTCTGGCTCTAATTTGCCATATAAGGATTTCGCTAAATCAGAAAATTGTTCGTCTTCCGTTAGGGTGAATATATGTGTCAGTACGTTTAGAGTTCCGAACATGCCTGATAGAAAGTCTGACCCCCAAAAGTATTTTTGCCACCATGGCTCACTGAGTACCTCTTCAACATATCTCTTGTAGAGTTGTAGTAGTTCACTTCCTCTTTTGTCATCAAAATAGTCTAAGCTTATCAGTAGCGGTACAATTGCAGATGATAAGCCAAAGTGAAATCCACCTAGATGCGTGCCTTTATTCGAAAGTTTTTGGGCTATTCTGCTGTAGCAAGCATTTAGCAGCTCGCCTACCAAGGCTTTATCTACAGCGCTGCTGCGGCTGGCAGCGACTACGCAGCCGTAGAGAATACCAGACAATCCGTAGTAGAAATCGTCCCCCAACTCGGAGAATTCCATGTAACCGCCAGGTGAGGAATGAAATCCTAGCCAAAGCCCATTACTGGAAATTTCGGTGGCTAACATCTCATTGATCAACTTCGCATTGATCTCTGATGATAACCTGAGTTTGTCAATGATCTCGTCTATATTTGAATACCGAGGGTCGTTCAGGTCGTCGTTTTGTTTGAATTTGTATTCCGTCAGCTTATTACCATGCTCATACATATTTCTCATTGCTAATAGAGTATTCGCAGTCAAGTTTTCTTCAAATGCGATTCTATTTCTGTTTAGTGTTTTGACATATTGGACGCTGTTATCTATTCCATTTATATAATCATTGCTATCTAGGTGCCCAGAGCCGTCGTATCTTGATTCATAGAATTCAAGGCCCCCAGTTAGTCCCTGAGCAAAAGGTACGTCTAAATCCAGGCATGCGGCGATCTCGGCGTTGAGAAAACCTATGGCAGGGGCGGTGTCATTATTAAGAATGTTCTCCAAAAAGGCCGTACGTTTTTTAGTGCACCGCATCAAGGTCGCATGCAAGGAGCATTGGATAGCGTAATGATATGTGGCAGTCGGCCTCGGGATATACCTATTTCTTCTTCCTCTGAGAGAGTCAATAATTTCGATGATTGAAGCCTGATTACTATTCACAAGGGAAAATAATTTGTTCAAGCCTTCAATGATTTCTTTTTCGTAGTCCCACGGCTGTGCCGCTTTTCCATTGATATGCAAAACGTTTTGGTTCGGAAATATTTTCACTCCGTCCATGCCAAACTGGCTCTGTCCACTCTCGTCTTCCAAATGTTGATACAGATTTAAGCTGACATATTGCTCCGATAGTCCACCTAATGCGCTCAGGTCTACACCTATACCGTCTGTGCCTTTCCAAGTCCAATTTGGAAGTATGCTTGTTTGGGTGACATTCCAGCGTACTTCTTTTGGAAAGGTTTCAATATTAAGAGTGCTGTAGAAAATAGTTTCGAGATCGATTGGAATAGGGCTTGGGCCGTGTGCAATCAAATTGTCAGAGGTAATATCGGCGGCCATAAAGGTGGTGCAGTAACCTAAAAGAAATCCAGCTCTTTTAAAATAAGAAGAAACTTCGGCTTCGCTTTCTGCCTGCGTTTGAGGTGTATGCTCTGACCAACCGTGTTCTTTTTTTACAAGATACCTTGGCAATTTCCAGTTTTCGTAACCATCTCCAGCAGCATGGCTCAAATGCAGCAGTAAATCAGATGCTTCAGCTTCAAGTTCCAAATTTCTCGGTTTATAAACTATCTTGATAGAATCAAAAGAAAGTATGCAAACGGTTCTAGATCCATTGTGAGTTTCGCTGGAAGAAACCTCAACGGAGGAAAGTTTGGAACCGGTCGGTATATTAAATTTTTCGTTGATATCTTGTCTGTCTTCGATAAGTGCGAGGATTAACTGTGCCGTGAATTCAATAAAATTTTTTGACAGTTTGGTCAGGACTCGATCCAGTTCGGGGTAGGCGCTAATGATGTCGAGGAGGTAGTTTTTGTTTTCACTTATCAATTTGAAATATGCGGAAGTCTCCATTTTGCTGCAGGTGGTCTTTTCAAATATTATTTTTTCCGTTACTAAGACATTGTTGGCGGCGTTAGTAAGTCTGGCTGCAAGGTTGGTTACAAAGCCATTGATAACAGTTGATTTCAATGCTTCGTCGTTATCACACGATTTTGGAAATTGTTCTTCGATATGGAAGATGTAATAAGACAGGTAGGGCCAGACCGGGCAGTCAGTAGTGTAGCCGCGTTTAAATGGCGTTGTTCCACTTAAAAAATCTTTAGGATTTTTCAATGTTTTATCCTTAACAAGTCAGGGCGCCACTCGGTTCGAGTGCCGCCCAAATTTTATTTACATGTAGGTCGCGTAGCAGCATCCTTGCCAACACTGTGAACAGCAGCTGGTACACGGTCGCGAACCGCTGCTTGCAGCGCTCAAGTTACTGAACGCTTGAATTGCCAGAGTTGAGATGGGTGCCGTTGAGTTTAAAACGCGTGCTCGGGCACGACGGAGTGCTAAGAAGTCGATTTCCATAGTTGAGCCTTGACGTAAATTAGTGTTTGCCTTGATGGCATAAGTTTTTGACGTGTTACGTTATGAATCCTAACGAGGACGGAAATAACTTCAATTCAGACGCGTCCTGTAGTAGTGCGTGATTAAATTCGGGTCGATGTAGGAAAAATACCGAGAAGTTTGTGAGGCGATTCATAGAGCGCGGACAATTCATTGTTATTGCTAAATATTTTTTGTAGGTATTCGCAACCTGGCCTCAGCTTCGGCCTATCGAGAAATTAGCGGTTTTTTCTTTTTAATCGCCTTCCCTCGGAAGTAATTCCCCGGCAATCTCGGTCTACCCCTATCAACGGAACGGGCGGGAGGCTTCAGATGGTGCAGTTGTGTTCGATCGAACAGGCGGTGGACGACGTACTGGTGCGCTTGCCGGCGCACATCCACATGGGCCTGCCGCTGGGGCTGGGCAAGCCGAATCACTTCGTCAACGCGCTGTACCGGCGCATCAAGGACCTGCCCGAGCGGCAGCTGACGATCTACACCGCGCTGTGCCTCGGTCGGCCGAATCTGGGCGATGGCTTGCAGAAGCGCTTTATCGAGCCCTTCGTCGAGCGGGTGTTCGGTGATTATCCGGAGTTCGATTTCCTCGCCGATCTGCAGCGCGACAGCCTGCCCGCCAATATCCGTATCCAACAGTTCTTCATGCAACCCGGCAGTCTGCTCAACAGCGCGCCTGCGCAGCAGGATTACGTCAGCAGCAATTACAGCCATGCCGCCCGCGACATCAACGCAGCGGGCCTGAATCTGGTGGCGCAGTTGCTGGCCAGCAACAGCGATCATCCCGATCGGCTGAGCCTGAGTTGCAACCCGGACATCACCCTCGACCTGTTGCCGATGATCGCCAAGCGCCGCGAGGCGGGGGAGACCATCGTGCTGGTCGGCCAGGTGCATACGGATTTGCCGTACATGCCCGGCGATGCGGAAGTCGACATCGACACCTTCGATCTGCTGATCGACGAGAAGGACAGCAGCACGCTGTTTTCCACGCCGAATATGCCGGTGGGCTTCCAGGATCATTTCATTGGCTTGCACGCCAGTACGCTGGTGCGCGATGGCGGCACGCTGCAAATTGGTATTGGTTCGATGGGTGATGCGTTGACTGCTGCGCTCCTTGCCCGTCAAGCCGATAACGCCGGGTATCAGGCGTTGCTCGATGACATCAACCTCAGCCAATGGGCGCAATTGATCCAGCGCGAGGGCGGCACCGCGCCATTTGCCAAAGGCCTCTACGGTTGCAGCGAGATGTTCGTCAACGGGCTGCTGGTTTTGGCGGATGCCGGGATCATCCGGCGCAAGGTCTATCCGGATGTGCCGACCCAGGAGCAGGCCAATGCCGGCACCCTCGATGAAGCTGCACAGCCTGACGGTATCTGCGTGCACGGCGGTTTCTTTCTTGGTCCGCGAAGTTTTTATGAACGGCTGCGCGAGTTGCCGCAAAGCAGGTTGCTTGAATTCAACATGACCCGCATCAGCTACATCAACGAGCTGTATGGGCAGGAAGAACTCAAACGTCTGCAGCGCCTTGATGCACGCTTCATCAACACTGTGTTCAACATGACGTTGCTGGGTGCGGGTGTCGCGGATCAATTGGAAGACGGGCGGGTGCTCAGCGGGGTCGGCGGGCAGTACAACTTCGTGGCGCAGGGACACGCGTTGCACAATGCGCGGTCGATTCTGATTCTGCGCAGCTGGCGCGAGTCCGCCGGCGAGGTCAGTTCCAACATCGTCTGGGAATACGGCCACTGCACGATTCCGCGGCATCTGCGCGACATCGTCGTCACCGAATACGGCATAGCCGACCTGCGGGGTAAATCCGACGCAGCGGTAATCGAAGCGCTGCTCAACATCAGCGACTCACGTTTTCAGCCAGGGCTCATCGAACAGGCGCAGAACGTCGGCAAGCTGCCGAAGGATTTCCGCATCGATCCACGGTTTGCCGACAACACACCGCAACGCTTGCAGGCGATTGCCGCGCGGCACCCGAACCTGTTTCCGGAGTATCCGTTGGGTTGTGATTTCACCGCGATCGAACGGGATCTGCTGCGCGCGCTGAACTGGCTGAAGAGCAAGTTCAAGCTGAGCGAGATTCTGGAATTGGGCAAGGCAGCGCTGGATGCGCCGGAGGCGTCGCAATTTCCGGAACACCTGGAGCGCATGCAGCTCACCAATCCGGAAGGCCTCAAAGAAGACCTTTTCCAACGCCTGCTGCTCACCGGCCTGAAAGCCACCACGCAATAACTGCCCACCGCAAAACCTGTAGGAGCTGCGGCACGCTGCGATCTTTTGATCTGTCTCAAGATCAAGATCAAAAGATCGCAGCCTCGTTTCACTCGACAGCTCCTACAGAGGAGCGGTGGTGTGGCCTTAATCGATGAAGGTTACGACGCCATCCTTCAGCGATTTCACCCGGGCCAGCGACTCGACGCGGTAGCCCTGCGAGTCCAGTTCGGCGCGACCGCCCTGGAACGACTTCTCGATGACGATGCCCAGACCGGCAACGGTGGCGCCGGCCTGTTTGATGATCGAGATCAGCGCTTGCGAGGCCTTACCGTTGGCGAGGAAGTCGTCGATGATCAGCACGCGGTCGCTGCTGGTCAGGTGGCGCGGGGAGATGGCCACGGTGCTTTCGGTCTTTTTGGTGAACGAGTACACGGTCGCCGAGAGCAGGTTTTCAGTCAGGGTCAGCGACTGTTGTTTGCGGGCGAAGATCACCGGCACGCCGAGGTTCAGACCGGTCATGATCGCTGGGGCGATGCCCGAAGCTTCGATGGTAACGATCTTGGTGATCCCCGAGTCCTTGAACAGCGCGGCGAATTCGTCACCGATCAGCTTCATCAGGGCGGGGTCGATCTGGTGGTTCAGAAAGGCGTCGACTTTCAGGACCTGATCGGAAAGCACGATGCCTTCTTCGCGGATTTTTTTGTGCAGTGCTTCCACAACAGCTTCCTCTGTTGGCGCGATGGGCGCCGAAGGTAGATTAAAAAGTAGTCGATTCTAGCGCTTTAACATCGCGCGTATATCGGCCAATGCGCTATTTCCGCGCACGGCTTTGACTTCAGTCGGGGTGTCGTCGTTGCCTTCCCAGGCCAGATCGTCCGGCGGCAGTTCATCGAGGAAGCGGCTCGGCGCGCAGTCGATGATTTCGCCGTACTGCTTGCGCTTGGCGGCAAAGGTGAACGCCAGGGTCTGGCGGGCACGGGTGATGCCTACATAGGCCAGGCGACGTTCTTCTTCGATGGTGTCGGCTTCGATACTGGAGCGGTGCGGGAGGATTTCCTCTTCCATGCCCATGATGAACACGTAGGGAAATTCCAGCCCTTTGGATGCGTGCAGCGTCATCATCTGCACACCTTCGGCACCGTCCTCTTCTTCCTGCTGGCGCTCGAGCATGTCGCGCAGCACCAGTTTGCCGATGGCGTCCTCGACGGTCATTTCGCCGTCTTCGTCCTTCTCCAGAGTGTTTTTCAACGCCTCGATCAGGAACCAGACGTTGCCCATGCGGTAGTCCGCAGCCTTGTCGCTGGAGCTGTTGGTGCGCAGCCAGTTCTCGTAATCGATATCCATGACCATGCTGCGCAATGCCGAAATCGGATCTTCGCCGGCGCACTGCTCACGGACCTTGTCCATGAAGCGCTTGAAGCGCGCCAGGCGATCGGTGAAGCGGCTGTCCAGATGTTCGCCCAGACCGATTTCGTCGGTGGCGGCGTACATCGAGATCTTGCGCTCGGTGGCGTAGTTGCCGAGTTTTTCCAGGGTGGTCGAGCCGATCTCGCGACGCGGAACGTTGATCACGCGCAGGAAGGCGTTGTCGTCATCCGGATTTACGATCAGGCGGAAGTAGGCCATCAGGTCCTTCACTTCCTGACGGCCGAAGAAGCTGTTGCCGCCGCTCAGGCGATACGGCACCTGATGGTGCTGCAGCTTCAATTCAATCAATTTGGCCTGATAGTTACCGCGATAGAGAATCGCGAAATCGCTGTACGGGCGATCGGTTCGCAAGTGCAGGCTGAGGATTTCCATGGCCACGCGCTCGGCTTCGGCGTCCTCGTTGCGGCAACGGATCACGCGGATCTCGTCGCCGTGGCCCATCTCGCTCCACAGCTGTTTTTCGAATTCGTGCGGGTTGTTCGAGATCAGCACGTTGGCGCAGCGCAGGATGCGGCTGGTGGAGCGGTAGTTCTGCTCGAGCATGACCACTTTCAGGGACGGGTAGTCGTCCTTGAGCAGCATCAGGTTTTCCGGGCGCGCGCCACGCCAGGCATAGATCGACTGGTCATCGTCGCCGACCACGGTGAACTGGTTGCGCTTGCCGATGAGCATTTTCACCAGCAGGTACTGGCTGGCGTTGGTGTCCTGGTATTCGTCGACGAGCAGGTAGCGCACCTTGTTCTGCCACTTTTCGAGAATGTCGGCGTGCTCTTCGAAGAGTTTCACCGGCAGCAGGATCAGATCGTCGAAGTCCACCGCGTTGAACGCCTTGAGCGTGCGCTGATAGTGGGTGTAGACAATGGCGGCGGTCTGTTCCTTGGGATTGCGCGCGTTTTCCAGGGCCTGGGCAGGCAGGATCAGGTCGTTTTTCCAGGCGCCGATCATGTTCTTGATCTCGTCGACGCCGTCGTCGCCTGCGTATTCCTTCTGCATGATGTCGGTCATCAGGGCTTTGACGTCGGTCTCGTCGAAGATCGAGAAACCGGGTTTGTAGCCCAGCCGCGCATGCTCCTTGCGGATGATGTTCAGGCCCAGGTTGTGGAAGGTGCAGACGGTCAGGCCGCGACCTTCGCCGGCACGCAACAGGGTGCCGACCCGCTCTTTCATCTCGCGCGCGGCCTTGTTGGTAAAGGTCATGGCGACGATGTACTGGGCGCGGATGCCGCAGTTCTGGATCAGGTGCGCGATCTTGCGGGTGATCACGCTGGTCTTGCCGGAGCCAGCACCGGCGAGCACCAATAGAGGGCCGCCGACATAGTTCACGGCTTCTTGCTGCCGGGGATTGAGTCGGGACATACGAAAATTCGGGAGTCGTTGACGAAATGGGCCGGCATTTTAACAGGCTCAGCGATTTGTGCTGCTCTGTCCGACTTGTGACGCAACACGCGATTCAAATTTGCCGCTTTTGTTACTTTCACGCAGGATACGCGGGGATTTTGCGGCTAATGTTCTCATTCGTGACACAAAATAACCTTCCACTACCGTTGTCATCGGCCAACGCATTGGTCATTGTTCAGCACAACGGCATAATGCCCCGCCTACATCATTGCAGAGTCTAGGGAGTCAGCTTGTCTACGCCTGTCGAACCCTTGCGTTTGCTGCTACTGGCCGAAGAGCCAGCGTGGACAGCGTTGTTGCGTGAGTGTCTGGCTCCGATGGGGAGCGCGGCGGTGCTGATCAGCGCGCCGAACTGGGATTCGGTCAGCCGCCTGTTCGAGGACAACCGCCACGCGGTGCTGCTGACCTTGCCAGCGTTGCAACCGGCGCCGGGGCGTTGCAGCCTGCCGACCGTTCTGCTGCTGGAGCATGAACCGGCCACTGCGCCGGTCGGTGTCAGCGACTGGCTGGTATTCGACGCCCTCGACGCTGGCATGCTTCAGCGTTGCCTGCGCCATGTCCGCGAGCGCGGCGTGCTGGAAAACACTCTGCAGCGCCTCGCCGAACAGGATCCGCTGACCGGCATCGCCAATCGCCAGGGTTTCCAGACCCTGCTCACCGCACGTCTTGCCGAAGGCGACGGTCGCGGCCTCGCCCTTGGCCATCTCGACCTCGACAATTTTCGCCATGCCAACGATGCCCTCGGCCATCAGGCCGGCGACCGCCTGATCCTGCAGGTCGTCGCGCGGCTGAAAAGTCAGCTGGAGGCGGGCGACCAACTGGCGCGGCTGGGCAGTGATGAATTCGCTCTGCTGATCGACACCCGCCGCGCGCCGCAACGCGCCGAGTGGATGGCCGAACGCATCACCGAAGCTTTGGCCGAGCCTTATTGGGTCGACGGCGAAAGCCTGCTGATCGGCTCCAGCCTCGGCATCGCTCACGCCCGCGCCAACGGCGGTGCGGATCCCTTGATGTGGCATGCGCACATCGCCATGCAGCAGGCCAAGAGTACGCAGGGCTGCACCTTCCATATCTTCAACGAACGCATCAACCGCAACGCGCGGAGCATGGCCGACCTTGAAAGCGAGCTGCGCCGGGCCTTGCGCCGCGATGAGCTGGAACTGCATTACCAGCCACGCCTGAACCTCGAAGACGGCCAGATTGTCGGCCTCGAAGCCCTGGTGCGCTGGCGTCATGGTGAGCGGGGTCTATTGCCGCCGAGTGAGTTCGTGCCGCTGGCCGAACAAAGCGGTCTGATCGTGCCATTGGGTTACTGGGTGATTTCCCGCGCCTTGCGCGACATGCAGGCTTTGCGCGAGCAAGGTCTGCCGGCGCTGCACATGGCGATCAACCTGTCGTTCCGGCAGTTTCAGGACAGTCAGTTGCTGCCGACGCTCAGTCGTCTGATTGCCGAGCGTGGCGTCGAGGCGCAGTGGCTGGAATTCGAACTGACCGAAACCGCGGTGATGCGGCGCAGCGATCTGGTCAAGCAGACCATGGACGCCCTCGGCCGCCTTGGCGTGCGCTTCTCGCTGGACGATTTCGGCACCGGTTTCTCCTCGTTCGTGCACCTCAACAGCCTGCCGATCACCTTGTTGAAGATTGACAAGAGTTTTGTCGGCGGCATGGAACAGCGTGAAGAGAACCGCAAACTGGTGCACGCGATGATCAACCTCGCGCACAACCTGCACCTGGAAGTGGTTGCCGAAGGGGTCGAGACGCCGGAGCAGCTGGATTTGTTGCGCGGGTTTGGTTGCGATCAGGTGCAGGGCTATCTGATCAGCCGGCCGTTGCCGTTGGAGGAGCTGGTGGAGTATCTGACGTCGGGATCGAGCCAGCAGCCGGCGCTGGAAATCGTCGGTTGATCACCATCCCCTGTAGGAGTGAGCCTGCTCGCGATAGCTTTTCAACAGTCAACATTTGCATTGACTGATATACCGCTATCGCGAGCAGGCTCACTCCTACAGAGGACCTCATTCGGCCTGGGGGATGTTGAAACCTTCAGCTTGCGGCTCGCGCCGAATCATCCGCTGCATCTTCCATTCGAATGCCAGTGTCAGGCTCACCGCCGCGCACGCCAACCCCAGCGCCAGACCCCACCAGACGCCGGTCGGCCCCCAATTGAGGTGGAACGCCATCCACCACGCCGCCGGTGCGCCAATCAGCCAATAGCAAGCGAGCCCCACGAGAAATGTGGTCTTGGCATCCTTGAGCCCACGAATGCAGCCCATGGCAATTGTCTGGGTTCCGTCGAACAGCTCGAACCACGCCGCGACCGCCAATAGGCTCACCGCCAGACGGATCACCTCGGCAAATGCCGGGTCGTTATGGTCGAGGAACAGGCCGACCAATTGGTTCGGCCACAGCCAGAACACCAGGGCAAAGCCGAGCATCACCACCGCGCCGAAAGCGATGCCGACCCGCCCGGACATCCGTGCATCGACCAGTTGCCCGGCGCCGTAGTGTTGGCCGACGCGCATGGTGATGGCGTAGGACATCCCGGCCGGGACCATGAACGCCACCGAAACGATCTGCAGGGCGATCTGATGCGCGCCCATTTGCGTACTGCCCATGGTGCCCATGCACAGCGCAGCGAAAGCGAACAGGCCGACTTCCACCGCATAGGTGCCGCCAATCGGCAGGCCCAGGCGCCAGAGTTCCTTCAGGTATTGCCGATTCGGCCGCGACAGGCCAGTGCGCAGCGGATAAGCGTCATACGCCGGATGCCGGCGAATGTGCCAGGCCAACGCCAGTGCCATGCAATTGGCGACGATCGCCGTGACCAGACCGATGCCGGTCAGCCCCAGGTGCGGCAGACCGAACATGCCGGTGATCAGCGCGTAGTTGAGGAGGAAGTTGGCCACGGTGCCGGCGAGGCTGATCACCATCACTGGCGTCGCCCGGCCAATGGCACTGGTGAAGCCGCGCAGGGCCATGAAGCTCAGATAACCGGGCAGAGCGAAGGGCAGGGCGATGAGGAATTGCCCGGCGGCGTTGACGTTGGTTTCGGTCTGGCCGAACAGCAGCAACACGGGTTTGAGATTCCACAACAGCAGCCCGGCGCCGAGCGCCATCAACCAGGCCAGCCACAGCCCGGCCTGAGTCAGGCGCGCGGCACCAAGGATGTCGCCGGCGCCCTGACGGATCGCCACCAGTGTGCCGACCGCGGCGATTACGCCGATGCAGAAAATCGACACGAACGAGTAACTCGCCGCACCGAGGCCACCACCGGCCAGCGCTTCGGGACTCAAGCGCGCCATCATCAGGGTGTCGGTCAGCACCATCAGCATGTGCGCCAACTGCGAAGCAATCAGCGGCCCCGCCAGCCGCAGAATGGCCCAGAGTTCGGTACGCACAGGATGCCGCATGGTCATCACCACCCAAATATCAGAGGGAACAGAAGAGCGTCGATTCTCGGCGCTTGGCAGGCGTTGCACAAAGGGATAAAAAGGATGGGTGGCATGATTAATACTCATGCTGAAACGTGCCCGCCGATTTGGCCCTACCCCCGCTACTGGAGCTTTTTGTATGTCCCGACGCCTGCCGCCGTTGTATGCCCTGCGCGCATTCGAAGCGGCAGCGCGACACAGCTCGTTCACTCGCGCGGCGGAAGAACTGTCGATTACCCAGAGCGCGGTCAGTCGGCACATGCGCACCCTTGAAGAACATTTCGCCTGCCGACTGTTTCACCGCAGCGGCCGCAATCTGCAACTGACCGAATCGGCACGGCTGCTGTTGCCCGGTATCCGCGAAGGCTTCGCCGCCCTTGAGCGAGCCTGCAACACCTTGCGCGCCGAGGACGACATCCTGCGCATGAAGGCGCCATCGACCCTGACAATGCGTTGGCTGCTGGCGCGCTTGAGCCGCTTCCGCCATTTGCAACCGGGCAATGAGGTGCAACTGACCAGTGCGTGGATGGACATCGATTCGGTGGACTTCAACAACGAACCATTCGATTGCGCGGTGTTGCTCAGCGACGGGCATTTCCCACCGGACTGGGAAGCGAGCCTGCTGTTTCCCGAGGAATTGATTCCGGTCGGCGCGCCGAACCTTCTTAATGATCAACCCTGGACCGTGGCGCGTCTCGCCGCCGCTGAACTGCTGCACCCGACTCCGGATCGCCGCGACTGGCGCAGTTGGCTGGAGCGCATGGGTTTGTCCGATCAGATCTCGCTCAAGGGCGGGCAGGTGTTCGACACCCTGGAACTGGGCATGATCGCGGCGGCGCGCGGCTACGGTGTGTCAATGGGCGATTTGTTGATGGTTGCCGAAGATGTCGCGCAAGGACGCTTGAGTCTGCCGTGGCCGACGGCGGTCGCCAGTGGCCTGAATTATTACCTGGTGTGGCCAAAAACCCGTCCGGGAGGTGAACGTTTGCGCCGTTTGAGCGACTTTCTGCAAAGCGAAGTCCGCGCCATGCAACTCCCGGCGGTTGCGCGCTTGAGCTGAAACGTTCGAGCCGGCACAATGCCACTACTGCGCCATACCCACGCAACGCGCTCAAGTATTCGGTTTTACCGCCGACTAGGAGCATGTGGAACCGTCGTGCCGGTTTCGCGCTACCCCATTATTAGAATATTTTCCGGGCAATTACCGCGATCAAGGAGGATTCGGTGGCTCGGCCAGGAGCTGTTCATGTCTCAACCTCGTGCTCGGATCGCCTCGCAGTTGGGCCTCGCCCTCGCTGTAATACTGGCGATAGTTATCAGCGGCAGTACGGTGTTCGCCTTGCGTTCGCTGGATTCCGCCAACCTCGCCACCCGTGAAGAGCATCTGGCCAGTGAGGCCCGGCTGCTGGCCGATCAACTGAGTACCTTCCACGGTACGCTGCGCGAAAGCACCCTGCGCCTGAGCGGGCTGTTTGAAAAACGCTTCGGGGGCGGCTTGAGTGTGCACCCGGATCAGCCAGTGGCCGTGGCCGGCGTGCAGACCCCGGGCCTGCATCTGGGCAACGAGGTGCTGAACAACAACTTCAAGGAAGTTGACGAGTTCAAGCAGATGACCGCCGGCGTGGCCACGGTATTCGTGCGCAGCGGCGAAGACTTCATTCGCGTCAGCACCAACGTCAGCAAGCAGGACGGCACCCGTGCCATCGGCACCGTGCTCGATCATGCCAACCCGGCCTACGCGAAGTTGATGGCGGGGCAGAGTTATGTCGGCCGCTCGCTGCTGTTCGAGCGCTACTACATGTCGCAATACACCCCGGTACGCGACGCGGGCGGCAAGATCATCGCCGTGCTGTACGTCGGCTTCGACTACACCGACGCGCAAAACGCGCAGTTCGCCAATCTCAAGCGCTTCCGCATCGGCAAGACCGGCTCGCTGGCCCTGCTCGACGAGCAGAACAAATGGCTGGTGCCGATTGCCGGCGTGGAAAACCTGGATCAAGCCGCCCCGACCATCAACAACCTGGTGAAAACCCCGGGCAAGGGCGAGTTCTGGAGCGACAAGGGCGAAGACTTCTACAGCATCGCCGTACCGTTCGAAGGTGGCCCGTGGTCGGTGGTAGCGAGCATGCCGAAAGCCGAGATCCGCGCGGTGACCTGGAGCGTCGGTACGCAACTGGCGATCGGCAGCCTGCTGGCGATGTTGCTCGCGGTCGGTTCCGTGGTCTGGCTGCTGCGCAGCAAGCTTGCGCCACTGGGCGATCTGGTGCGCCAGGCCGAGGCCTTGGGTGCCGGTGATCTGAGCGTGCGTCTGAACGTATCGAGCCACGACGAAATCGGTCAGCTTTCCCGCGCCTTCAACCAGATGAGCCAGGCCCTGTCGACCATGGTCGAGCATATCCGTCGTGCCTCGGAAGAGGTCAACAGTCGCGCGCAGGCGCTGTCCGGTTTGTCCGGTGGTGCTTACGAAGGCATGGAGCAGCAGTCGGGCGAAATCACCAGCATGGCCGGCGCCGTGGAAGAGTTCAGCGCGACGTCGCTGAACATTGCCGACAACATGGGCGCGACGCAGCGTCTGGCGCAGGAAAACGCCCAGCAAACGCAGATCGGCCGCAGCTCGATGGAAGAAGCGTCGTCGTCGCTGGAGCAGATCGCTGGCGCGCTGAACAGCACCGCCACGGTGATCAACACCCTCGGCCAGCGCTCCCAAGAAATCGGCGGCATTGTTGGCGTGATCACTTCGATCGCCGAGCAGACCAACCTGTTGGCGCTCAACGCTGCGATCGAAGCCGCCCGTGCCGGTGAGCAGGGCCGCGGTTTTGCCGTGGTGGCGGACGAAGTGCGCAGCCTCGCCTCGCGTACCCGTCAGGCCACTGACGAAATCTCCAGCATGATCCACAGCATCCAGCAGGAAACCGGCAATGCGATCAGCACCATGGAGCAGGGTAACGTGCTGATGCAAGAAGGTCTGTCGCGTAATGCCAACGTCGCCTCGGCACTGGCGCGGATCGACGAACAGAGCCGCTCGGCAGGCCAGCAGTTTGCCGCGATCACCACAGCAACTCAGGAGCAGAGCAGTACCGCGACGTTGCTCAGCAGTAACCTGCAGAGCATTGCCCTGGCCAACAGCGAGCAGCGTGAAGTGGTTTCTAACCTGGCTGTTACCGCGAAAGAGCTGGAGAAGCTGGCGGCGGATCTGCGTTCCGAGGTTGATCGCTTCCGTTGATGCACCTTTGAAACAGCTATCGCGAGCAGGCTCGCTCCCACAGTAGTCGGCGTAATTCACAAATATTGTGAAGGCCCGATGTCCCTGTGGGAGCGAGCCTGCTCGCGAATGCTTTTTCCCCACCGCTTCTTTGGACTTGCTGAAACGTTTCCGCAGCGCTATAAAAATGGCACAACTCCAATAAAGGCTGCTGCCATGACCCCGCTCAAACTCCTCGTCGCCCTCGGCGCATTCTCTGCCGCTTCCCACGCCATGGCTTGGGACTATGTCCTGCTTGACGCCAACACTCCGGCAAAAAACTGGACGATCACCAGTGAGCAACTCGGTGTAAAAACCGCCAAAGCGTTTTCCGTGACCCTGCGTACTCTGCATGGCGGTCGTCAGGAGGGCGTCAGCATTGTCGATATCGATAACGGCACGATGAAGCTGTCGGTGGTGCCGACCCGTGGCATGAACGTGTTGCAGGCTTCGGTGGGCGACGTGCGCATGGGCTGGGATTCGCCGGTCAAGGACGTGGTCAACCCGGCGTTCATTGAACTCAACGGTCGCGGTGGCCTGGGCTGGCTGGAAGGTTTCAATGAGCTGGTCACCCGTTGCGGTTACGAGTGGGTTGGCCATCCCGGCATGGACAACGGCGAATTGCTGACCTTGCACGGTCGCGCCGCAAACATCCCGGCCAGCACCGTCACTCTGCACATCGACGAGAAGCCGCCGTATGCCATCACGCTGCGTGGCGAGCTGAAAGAGCAGGCATTCAAGAAGGTCGATTTCTCGGTAGCGACCGAACTGGTCACCGAACCGGGCAGCGCGAGCTTCGCCCTCAACGACACCCTGACCAACAACGGCGATTATCCCAAGGAATACCAGGCGCTGTATCACAGCAACTTCAGCACGCCTTTTCTTGAGCAGGGCGCAAAGTTCGCTGCGCCGGTGAAGCAGGTATCGCCGTTCAACGACAAGGCCAAGGGCGATCTGCCCGACTGGCAGACCTACCGCGCACCGACCAGGGACTACGACGAAACGGTCTACAACGTTGTGCCATATGCGGACGCGAAGGGCGATACCCTGACCGTGCTGCACAACAAGGCCGGTAGCCTCGGCGTTGCGGTTGGCTTCAATACCCAGCAGTTGCCAGTGTTCTCGCTGTGGAAAAACACCGACACCCAGGGGCAGGGCTACGTCACCGGACTGGAGCCGGGCACCAGTTTTTCCTATAACCGTCGCTATCAGCGGCCGTTGAATCTGGTGCCGACCATTGCGCCGAAAGAACACAAACAGTTCCAGATCAGCTACAGCCTCCTGGCAGATAAAGCTGCGGTGGATAACGCCCTGAAGCGTGTGACCGATATTCAGGCCGGGCGCGACACCGAAGTGCGCCAGGCGCCGCTGGTTGATCTGACTGAGCATTAAGGTGTTGCCGGCCGGTACTGCAGTGCTTCGGCCAAGTGTTCGCGGGTAATCGCATCGGCCTGCTCAAGATCCGCCAGCGTTCGCGCGACCTTGAGCAGGCGATGCGCCGAGCGCAGTGACAGGATCAGTCGCTCACAAGCCGCCTCCAGCCATTTCTCGTCGGCTGTGGATAACTTGCAGTGACGCTTCAGCCCCGGCAGATCGAGAAACGCATTGGCACAGCCTTGGCGTTTCTGCTGGCGCTCCCGGGATTCGGCCACCAACGCCGCAGCGCTGGCGCTGTCTTCGCCGGGCTTGGCTGCCGGACTCAACGCGGTCGCCTCCCGTGCCACGGTCAGATGCAGATCAATCCGGTCCAGCAGTGGCCCCGACAACTTGTTGCGATAGCGCTGGACCATGTCCGGCGTGCACGAGCACTTGCCGCTCGGTTCGCCAAGATATCCACAGGGGCACGGATTCATCGCCGCCACCAGTTGAAACCGCGCGGGGAATCGCACGCGATCCTTGGCCCGGGCGATCACAATATGCCCGGACTCCAAAGGCTCGCGCAGCACTTCGAGGACTTTGCGATCAAACTCCGGCAATTCATCAAGAAACAGCACACCGTGATGGGCGAGGGTGATTTCGCCGGGTTGCGGTTTCGAACTGCCCCCGACCAGCGCCGGCCCGGACGCGGAATGGTGCGGCTGGCGGAAGGGGCGTTGCGGCCAGTGAGTCAACGGCACGCCGCTGGCGACCGATTGAATCGCGGCCACTTCCAGCGCTTCGCACTCTGAAAGCGGCGGCAGCAATCCCGGCAAACGACTGGCCAGCAAGGTCTTGCCGGTGCCGGGAGGTCCGCTGAACAACAAGTTGTGCGCCCCCGCAGCGGCAATCAGCAGTGCGCGTTTGGCGGCTGTTTGGCCCTGCACCTCGTTGAGGTCGGGATAGGGCTTGGCGGCATGCATCAAGCCGTCTGATATGTAAGGCTCGACCGGCGTATGCCCGTTGAAATGCGCCACCGCTTCCAGCAAATGATCCACCGCAAACACCTTCAACCCGGACGCCAGACAGGCCTCCTCGGCATTCGCTCGCGGCACCACCAGCGCCCGCCCGGCCTTGCGCGCCGCCAGTGCTGCCGGCAGCACGCCACGCACCGGCCGCACGGCACCCGACAGCGCCAACTCACCCAGACATTCCACCTCATCCAGCGTCAGACATGGCACCTGCACACTGGCCGACAGAATCCCCAAGGCAATCGCCAGATCGAAGCGCCCGCCATCCTTGGGCAAATCCGCCGGCGCCAGATTCAAAGTGATCCGCCGCGCCGGAAACTGCAGCCCGGAGTTGATGATCGCGCTGCGTACCCGATCCTTGCTCTCCTTCACCGCCGCCTCGGGCAGTCCGACCATGGTCAGGGAGGGCAGACCGTTTGCCAGATGAACCTCGACAGTGACGGCGGGAGCATCCACGCCAATCTGGGCGCGACTGTGGACGATGGAGAGGGACATGGTCGTTCCTTGAGCTGAATCGGGGTCCGCTTCCTGCGGGTTTTTTAAGGATAGTTGGGAGAACGAATGCAGGTGGCACCGACGCGGGGGTAAACCTTCACTGGATGTTGCCAAGGTGCCCTTCCACCTTCAGTAGAGTGGCCACATTAGTTTTCTTCTTCGGGATTTCTTACTTGGCTTCCTCCCCCGGCTAGCCAACCATCCGGTTCGAGTTCTTTACCGTACCTGGCCGCTACCTCAATAAAACGACGCTGATTGGCTGACATACCTCCGGCTAACCGAAGTGCTTCAGAGTGATATCTAACAATCTCTTCTAGCTTTGCCCTTCTCTTTTTGTCTTTCATTGAGGCCTCGTTTTTTGGGTGACAGATGCTTTGTTGGTTACCGTATTAAAAGGAGGAAAGGTCGCGTAATCAGGCGCAGACGCTGATTTTTGTAGGGCCGCGCCCTATTAGTTGTAGGACCCCGGCGAAAGGGTTTCGACGGTCTTGTATCGAAGAGTCGGATGCTCCAGTTTGGCCGTTCAATGCAGCCTTTGGAGTCGGAAAATGAATCGCAATGGTATGCGCCCGATTCATCCGGGCGAGGTCCTGAGTAAGGAATTCATGGAGCCGTTGGGCATGACTGTCATGGATCTGGCCATGCCCACGAACTGGCCCGAAAGTGAGATCGATAAGCTTGTGAAATGCCAGCTCAGGATCTGCGCCGATCTGGCAATCAGCCTTGCCAATCATCTCAACACTACGCCTGAGTTCTGGATGAATCTCCAATCGACTTACGATTTGCGCAGGGCCCAGCTCAGGCATGCGGGCTTATAGCGATTGCAGCATCCGCGAAGCCCTTTTCCACCATGGCCCCGCCATTGGGCGCTTGGTCTGTTCCCGTTTCACCATCATCTGCGGCGAATCGTGTGACCGTATCCACGGCTGGGGGTTTTCGATCTAGTTGAAACCTGGGCTTTTCGGCGCAATCGGACGGCGGTGGTGCAGGTTGTAGGACGTTGCCGGGATGGTTGAAGGGCTGGAGATCAAAAGATCGCAGCCTTCGGCAGCTCCTACAGGGGGCGCGGATTATTCCGCGGGCGGTGTCAGCTTCGCTTCCATCTCGGCAACCTTGGCTTCGAGGCTTTCGAGGCGAGCGCGAGTGCGGGCCAGTACGACCATCTGACTATCAAACTCTTCCCGGCTGACCAGATCGAGTTTGCTGAAGGCGCTTTGCAGCAGCATTTTGAACTGGCTTTCGATTTCGGCTTTCGGCAGTGGCGTGTCGCCGCTGAACAGGCGGGAAGCGGTGCCGCTCAGGGCGTCGAGGAAGTCTTTGGGCGCGAGCATGGGAAATGTCCTGGAAACAATGGCCGGCAGTGTATCACGCAGTGTCTATAGTCAATCCCGTTGCACGGATGCACGCTTTTCGCGCAGGGGGACGGACGGCGGCGCACCGTTGTTGTGCGTATCGGTAAAGGCTTTTCTACACGAGTGCCCGTACCCGTCGCCAAACGGTTGAAATTCAGGGTTTTTGCCGAGCTGGCAAGGTTTCTGCTTAGTCACCCTCGACCCATGCACTGATGCAGTCGCTGTGACGAATGCAGTGCGGCAGACGAAGCGGGGAGTTTCGTCTGATGCGGTTAGCTGGCGTCAACGATGCGTTACAAAGCCAGGCACTGCGCTTAGACTTGAGACGGGTTTGTTTTCCTGGGGCAAGTCCACCAATTCGGGAGAGAGTTTCATGAAGCTAGTCACTGCCATCATCAAGCCGTTCAAGTTGGACGACGTGCGCGAGTCGCTGTCCGAAATCGGCGTGCAGGGCATTACCGTCACTGAAGTCAAAGGCTTCGGCCGGCAGAAGGGTCACACCGAGCTGTATCGCGGCGCGGAATATGTGGTCGATTTTCTGCCCAAGGTGAAAATCGACGTGGCCATCGACGACAAGGATCTGGATCGGGTGATCGAGGCGATCACCAAGGCGGCCAACACCGGCAAGATCGGTGACGGCAAGATCTTCGTGGTGAATCTGGAACAGGCGATCCGCATCCGTACCGGCGAAACCGATACCGACGCGATCTAAGCGCCGCCACAAACCCAACGCCCCAGGAGAAAACAATATGACTCTGCGTAAATTCGCAGGGCTAGGCGCCCTGTTGTCCATCGTAATGCCCGGCATCGCCATGGCGGCAGACGAAGTGGCAGCGCCAGTCCTCAATTCCGGCGACACCGCCTGGATGCTCACCTCGACAGCCTTGGTGCTGTTCATGACCATCCCCGGTCTGGCGCTGTTCTACGGCGGCATGGTTCGCTCGAAAAACATTCTTTCCGTGCTGATGCAATGCTTCGCCATTACCGGTCTGATCAGCATCCTGTGGGTCATTTATGGCTACAGCATTGCCTTCGACACCACCGGCATGGAGCAGGGCGTCGTCAACTTCAATTCGTTCTTCGGCGGCATGGGCAAGGCGTTCCTCGCCGGTGTCACGCCTTCGAGCATCACCGGCCCGGCGGCGCTGTTCCCTGAGGCGGTGTTCATCACCTTCCAGATGACCTTCGCGATCATCACTCCGGCGCTGATCGTCGGTGCGTTCGCCGAGCGCATGAAGTTCTCCGCGATGCTGATCTTCATGGGCGTCTGGTTCACCCTGGTTTATGCACCGATCGCGCACATGGTCTGGTCCGGTAACGGCGGCCTGATGTGGGACTGGGGCGTGCTCGACTTCGCCGGCGGCACCGTGGTGCACATCAACGCCGGTATCGCCGGTCTGGTCGCGTGCCTGGTACTGGGCAAGCGCAAAGGTTTCCCGACCACGCCGATGGCTCCGCACAACCTCGGTTACACGCTGATGGGCGCGGCGATGCTGTGGGTCGGCTGGTTCGGCTTCAACGCCGGTTCCGCTGCAGCTGCCAACGGCACCGCCGGCATGGCGATGCTGGTCACCCAGATTGCCACCGCTGCTGCGGCACTGGGCTGGATGTTTGCCGAGTGGGTCACGCACGGCAAGCCAAGCGCACTGGGCATCGCCTCGGGTGTGGTCGCCGGTCTGGTCGCGATCACTCCGGCCGCTGGCACCGTGGGCCCGATGGGTGCACTGGTGATCGGTCTTGCCGCAGGCGTGGTGTGCTTCTTCTGCGCCACTACCCTGAAACGCAAACTCGGCTATGACGATTCCCTGGATGCCTTCGGCGTACACGGTATCGGCGGTATCCTCGGCGCGATCCTCACCGGCGTTTTCGCAGCACCGGCACTGGGCGGCTTCGGCACCGTGACTGACATCGGCGCGCAGGTCTGGATTCAGATCAAAGGCGTCGGCTTCACGGTGATCTACACCGCCATCGTCACCTTCATCATCCTCAAGGTGCTGGACGCCGTCATGGGTCTGCGTGTCACCGAGGAAGAAGAGTCGGTCGGTCTCGATCTGGCACAGCACAACGAACGCGGCTACAACCTGTAAGTACGCGCACTGAAAAAATTGCCCGGTTCGCCGGGCATTTTTTTGTCCGGGATTTGTCATTCAAGGAGCGGCTGAAAGGATTTTTCTTACGGCTTTGGTCGTCTTTACGACGAGGCTTTTTCTGCGGGCAATCGCTTACATCGCTGCAGGAATATTAGGGCCTTTGTTTTTTTTCAGAGCACGCTAGAATGCGCCCCGAACGAGCGGAGAACTGTATGTGGCAACAGACTCTGATAACCCTGCGGGCACGGCCCCGGGGCTTTCATCTTGTAACCGACGAGTTGCTCGCAGGCTTGCCTGAACTCAAGACCTGTCGGGTCGGTCTGTTGCATTTGTGGCTGCAGCACACGTCGGCATCGTTGACCATCAACGAGAACGCCGATCCGGCAGTCCGCCGCGACTTCGAACGATTTTTCAATCGCCTGATCCCACAAGGAACAGACGGTTACGAGCACAACGACGAAGGCCCGGATGATCTCCCGGCGCACTTCAAGGCCAGCGTGCTCGGTTGCCAGATCAGTCTGCCGGTTGCGGCAGGGCGACTGGCTCTGGGTACCTGGCAAGGGATTTATCTGGGCGAGCACCGTGATCACGGCGGTGCCCGTAAAGTCCTCGCCACCTTGCACGGTGAACAGGCATGAGCCGCTGCCCGGCAGCGGTAGAAGATTTTTCAACGGCGGCTTCGACAGCCGCCAAAGCTGGTCTATAACTAATCTGCTTTTGGCAAGTCATGAGGTAGAACATGAGCGACGATGATCTGGAAAACGACGACCTCGAAGTAGGCGACGAAGACGAGGCCGAGGAAGGCCTGGAAGCGGCAGCGGAAGACGTTGCCGAAGACGATGGCGGTGACGACACGCCGGCCCCGGCTGCCAAAGGCAAAGCCAAGGCGGCGGTATCGGTCGACGAATTGCCGAGCATCGAAGCCAAGAACAAGGAGCGTGACGCCCTGGCCAGGGCCATGGAAGAATTCCTTGCGCGCGGCGGCAAGGTGCAGGAAGTGGAGGCCAACGTGGTCGCCGATCCGCCCAAGAAGCCGGACAACAAGTACGGCAGCCGCCCTATCTGAGGCGCGTCGCTCGCTTGCTGAAAAAGCCCGCCGTCGCTGCGGGCTTTTTCATGTCTGACATGAATGGAGCAGCCACCAGAATCCCCTGTAGGAGTGAGCCTGCTCGCGATAGCGGTGTATCAGATACATCTAATTGAATGACACTCCGCTATCGCGAGCAGGCTCACTCCTACAGGGGATCTGTGTCATTTCGAGGGAGCATTCCAGCGGGCGATTACCGCTGGCAATTCCGTGAGGCTGCGAATCTCTGCATCCGGCAAGCGCTCCGCTTCCCAGACCTTGCCCGTCGGGTTGAACCACACCGCGCGCAAGCCCGCCTGCTGCGCCCCGGCAATGTCATCGCCGGGATGATCGCCGACATGCACTGCCGCTTCGGCACTTACGCCGCCGCGCTGCAAGGCTTCGTGGAACAGCCGTGCGTCCGGTTTGGCGATGCCGATATCCTCGGCACACAAGGCAAACTTGAAGTAATCCGCCAGCCCCAGCCGGCGTACGTCTGCATTGCCGTTGGTGACCACGCCGAGGGCATAGTGATTGACGAGCAACTCCAGCAGCGGTTCGACTTCGGGGAACACTTCGATCTGATGCCGAGCGTGCAGGAACACTTCAAAAGCCTTGTCGGCCAGATCCGACGCCTCGCCGTGGGCATATCCGGCTTCTTCCAGCGCATGGAACAGCACACGTCGGCGTAGCGCGCTGATGCGGTGCTTGAGGCCTGGTTCGTCCGCCAGCACCCGCTCGCGAATCGACCACAAATGCTCCACCGGCACTGCCCCCAGATTCGACGCATGTTCGCTCAGCCATTCGCGCAACACGGTTTCGGCGCTGGCGATCACCGGAGCGGTGTCCCACAGGGTGTCGTCGAGATCGAAGGTGATCAACTGAATGCTCATGAATCATCGCCTTTCATGCGTTTGGCCCGGGGATGGGCGCTGTCGTAGACCGCCGCCAGGTGCTGGAAGTCCAAATGGGTGTAGATCTGGGTGGTCTTGATATCGGAGTGACCGAGCAATTCCTGCACCGCGCGCAGGTCCTGGGAAGACTCCAGCAAATGGCTGGCGAACGAGTGCCTGAGCATGTGCGGATGCAGGTTCTGCCCCAGCTCTCGCTCGCCAGCGAGTTTGACCCGCACCTGAATTGCACGCGGGCCAAGGCGTCGGCCTTGCTGGCTGACAAAAACCGCATCGTCGGCAGGATTGGTCATGGCGCGTAGCGGCAGCCATTGTTCGAGGGCTTCACGGGCCTTTTTCCCCACAGGCAGCAGACGGGTCTTGCTGCCCTTGCCCAGCACCTGAACCATTCCGTCGGCGAGGTCGAGCTGATCGAGATTGAGCCCGGTCAGCTCGGACAGGCGCAGGCCTGATGAATAGAGCAGTTCCAGAATTGCCTGATCGCGCCGGGCGAGAAAATCGTCCTCGACCGCACCTTCCAGCAGTTGCAGGGCGCGGTCAGTGTCGAGGGTTTTCGGCAGGCGCCGTTCGCCTTTCGGCGGTGCCAGACCGGTGGCCGGGTCGTGGTCGCACAAGCCTTCGCGATTCAGATAGTGATAGAGCCCACGCACTGCCGAGAGCAGGCGGGCGAGGCTGCGCGAGGACTGGCCTTGCGCATGCAACCGGGCGATCAGGCTGCGCAGGCGCTGGATGTCCAGCGCAGCCCAGCTGCCGATGTTCTGCTTGATGCACCAGCCGAGGACTTTATCGAGGTCGCGGCGATAAGCCGACAGGGTGTGCGGCGACACCTGTCGCTCACTGCGCAGGTGTTCGCAGTAAGCGTCCAGTTGTCGTTCCACGGTCAGCGTACCGAGCGCAGCGAGCTGTTGACCCGTGGCAGCACGCGGCCCATGACCTCGGCGATGTAGCTCAGGAACAGGGTGCCGACCGAGCTCTTGTAGTGCTGCGGATCGCGGCTGGCGATGGCCAGAATGCCGTGGATGCCTTGATGGCTGACGGCAACCACGGCGGTCGAGCCGATCTGCTGGCGCTGTTCTTCGCCGAAGAGGAAATCCAGCTCATGTTCACGCAGGCTGCCGCTGACGCTTTTGCCTTCGGTGAGCAGGCCGCCGATCGCGGTTTGCGCGTCGGCGTGGGTTACCCAGCGGCCGACCGGTGCCGGGTTGTCACCGAGCAGGATCAGGCTGACAAAAGGCACCTGGAAATCCTGACGCAGGCTGTCTTCAACACTGATCACCACGTCTTCCAGGGTCGAGGCATCCATCAGCGCGAGGATCAGGCGCCGGGTTTTTTCGAACAGCCGATCGTTGTCGCGGGCCACGTCCATCAGATGCGAAAGTCGATGGCGCATCTCGATGTTGCGATCGCGCAGGATGGTCATCTGGCGCTCGACCAGCGACACGGTGTCGCCGCGTCGGTGCGGGATGCGCAACGACGGCAGCAGCTCTTCGTGCTCGACGAAGAAGTCCGGATGAGCCTCCAGGTAGGCGGCAACCGCGGCTGCCTCGAGGCTCTCGGACGCTGATTCGTCGACTGGTCGGGCGGGTACCTGGGGCTTGTCGGTCATGATTTCTGCTCGCTCAAAGACGCACTTGTCCTTCGTATACACGCACTGCCGGACCGGTCATCAATACCGGTTCGCCCGGGCCGGCCCACTCGATGGACAGACGCCCGCCGGGCAGGTCGATCAACAGCGGCGAATCCATCCACCCCTGACTGATGGCCGCCACCGCCGCCGCACAGGCGCCGGTGCCGCAGGCCTGGGTTTCCCCGGCGCCGCGTTCCCACACGCGCAGTTGCGCGCGGTGGCGGTCGATGACCTGAAGGAAACCGACATTGACCCGCGCCGGGAAGCGCGGATGGTGTTCGATCTTCGGCCCCAATTCATGCACCGGCGCGCTGTTGATGTCATCCACGCGAATGACCGCATGGGGATTGCCCATCGACACGGCAGCCAGCTCGACCGTAGTGCCGTCGACTTCCAGCTGATAGCTGCTGGCCTGGGCCGGCGCCTGGAACGGAATGTCCGCCGGTACCAGGCGCGGCGCACCCATGTTCACGCCGATCTGGCCGTCGTTACGCACGTCCAGTTCGATGATGCCGCCCTTGGTCTCGACACGGATCTGCCGCTTGGCGGTCAGGCGCTTGTCGAGCACGAAGCGGGCGAAGCAGCGCGCACCGTTGCCGCATTGTTCCACTTCCGAACCGTCGGAGTTGAAGATCCGGTAGCGGAAATCCACGTCCGGGTTGCTCGGCGCTTCGACGATCAGCAACTGGTCGAAACCGATACCGGTGTGGCGGTCGCCCCATTGCTTGGCGTGTTTGGGCTGAATGTGCGCGTGCTGGCTGACCAGGTCGAGGACCATGAAGTCGTTGCCCAGGCCGTGCATTTTGGTAAAACGCAGCAGCATGGGTTACTCCGGCAGCAGGCTTTCGCCGGCAAATAGCTCGGCCACGGTTTCGCGGCGACGCACTTCAAAAACCTGATCACCATCCACCAGCACCTCGGCGGCACGGCCGCGAGTGTTGTAGTTGGAGCTCATGACGAAACCGTAGGCTCCGGCCGAATGCACCGCCAGCAAGTCGCCTTCTTCCAGCGCCAGTTCACGGTCCTTGGCGAGGAAGTCACCGGTTTCGCAGATCGGCCCGACGATGTCGTACTTGCGTGCAGCGCTGTCGCGCGGTTTCACCGCCGTGACGTCCATCCACGCCTGATACAGCGCCGGGCGGATGAGGTCGTTCATTGCCGCATCGACGATGGCGAAATCCTTGTGCTCGGTGTGCTTGAGGTACTCGACCTGCGTCAGCAGCACGCCGCCATTGGCGACGATGAAGCGGCCCGGCTCGAACACCAGCGCCAGATCACGCCCGTCGAGACGTTCGCGCACGGCTTTGATGTAGTCGGCAGCCAGCGGCGGCTCTTCATCGCGATAACGCACGCCCAGGCCGCCACCGAGATCGATGTGGCGCAGGTGAATGCCGCAATCGCCCAAGCGATCGACCAGATCCAGCAAGCGATCCAGTGCATCGATGAACGGCGGCAGCGTGGTCAGTTGCGAACCGATGTGGCAGTCGACGCCGACCACTTCCAGGTTCGGCAGATGCGCGGCACGCACGTACACGTCTTCGGCGTCGGCAATGGCGATGCCGAACTTGTTTTCTTTGAGACCGGTGGAAATGTACGGGTGGGTGCCGGCATCGACGTCCGGGTTCACGCGCAGCGAAACCGGGGCGCGAACGCCCAGCTCGGCGGCGACCAGTTGCAGGCGCTCGAGCTCGTCGGTGGATTCGACGTTGAAGCAGTGCACGCCGACTTCGAGGGCGCGACGCATGTCGTCACGGGTCTTGCCGACGCCGGAGAAGACGATCTTGTCGGCGCTGCCGCCAGCGGCCAGTACGCGTTCCAGCTCACCACGGGAAACGATGTCGAAACCGGCGCCGAGACGGGCCAGGACATTGAGTACGCCGAGGTTGGAATTGGCTTTGACCGCGAAGCACACCAGATGCGGCATGCCGGCCAAGGCATCGGCGTAGGCCAGATATTGCGCTTCGATGTGCGCGCGCGAATAGACATAAGTGGGCGTGCCGAAGCGGTCGGCGATGGCGGACAGCGCCACACCTTCCGCGAACAGCTCCCCGCCACGGTAGTTAAAAGCGTCCATGGCGATCCCTTAGTAAACGTCGTGCTTGTGAGCCTTGGATGGCTGCTTTTGCGAAGACTGGGCTTGTTCGGCCGGGTCCTGATCGTCATCCGGCAGGTACAGCGGGCCTTTTTGACCACAGGCCGAAACGAGGCAGGCAACCGCGACGAGCGCAGCAAGGGAAGAGATCAGGCGCTTCATGGCGAAATCCTTGAAAATGCGTTAATTGCGCCGGAGTATACCGGCCACCCGGCAGCTTGCCTATGCGAGGGGGTTCCCGTCCGGCGGGGCTTGCGCAAACCCCTGTAGGAGTGAGCCTGCTCGCGATAGCGGTGTGTCAGGCAGCAGTTATGTTGAATGTGCCGGCCATTCGCGAGCAGGCTCACTCCTACAGGGGGTAGTGTTTGGAGTGCGACAGGTGCTTGGTCGTTAATCTTTGCAATCGGCCGGCAGCGTCCGTATCTTTCGGCGCTTGAGCCTGATCAGACATTTTTGAGGTTGCCGCAATGAGTTTGTCCGAAGCCCGTTTCCACGATCTGGTCGATGAAACCCAGGAAAAACTGGAAGACATATTTGACGAAAGCGATCTGGACATCGATCTGGAAAGCTCTGCCGGCGTGCTGACGGTCAAATTCGAAAACGGCAGCCAGTTGATCTTCAGCCGCCAGGAACCCTTGCGGCAGCTGTGGCTGGCGGCGGTGTCCGGTGGCTTCCATTTCGACTACGACGAAGAAAGCGGGCGCTGGATGTGCGACAAGAGCGAAGAGCAGTTGGGCGAAATGCTCGAACGCATCGTCAAGCAGCAGGCTGACGCCGAATTCGATTTCGAAGGTCTGTGATTCGTGACGGATGCAGCGCCTGTTCGCCCGCCGAAACCGCTTTACAGCAACGTCAGCCCGGCGGTGCCTTCGCCGTGCACGGGCGTCTGTCGACTGGACGAACAGAAAGTCTGTCTCGGCTGTGCACGTCACGTCGAAGACATTCGCGAATGGCGCTCGGCGGATGATCAGCGGCGTCGGGTCATCGTCGCCCAGGCGTCACAGCGCAAGCAGTCCAGTGGGGCGTGACTTGTATATTTTTTGAGCTGTGATAGTGTCCGCGAACGCCTCAAACCACCGAGGCACGGTGAAAACCCCGTCTTTTTTTGGCGGGGTTTTGCTTTTTTTGTGCAGAAGAAAGGAGTCTGCCTGGATCATGACCGCACCTTCCATCACCCTTACCCGTCTGGACGTGCAACGTCTGGAGCGCCTGATCGACAGCCTGAGCGACAAAGATCAGGCTGCGCCGGGCGTGATTGCGCTGCAAACCGAGCTGGACCGCGCCGATACCGTGGTCGGCCACGATGAAGTGCCCGCCGATGTCGTGACCATGAATTCCCGTGTGCATTGCCGCGAAGAAGGCAGTGGCAAGGATTACCACCTGACGCTGGTCTACCCCAAGGACGCCAACGCCGACGAAGGCAAGATTTCCATTCTGGCCCCGGTCGGCAGTGCACTGCTGGGCCTGAAAGTCGGTCAGCACATCGACTGGCCGGCGCCGGGCGGCAAGTCGCTGAAACTGACCTTGCTGGAAGTGGAATCGCAACCGGTCAACGGCGGCGCCTTTCCCGAATAAATCCCTGCCTCAAACCTGTTCGAGCGCGTCGTTCAAAGAGCGCTCCAGGTCCGCCTTGTAGCGCAGATACAGATTGCTTGAACTGTGCCCGTCACCGAGCAGACCCGACAGGTCGAGGTCGGTGATGTAGCAGCGATAGCGCTCGGTCTCGCGGCGCTGCTCGACGATCTCCCGGGCGACCACGCTGAACAGCTGGTCGCCATGTTCCAGTTCGCTGAATTCCCGCTGATTGCAATACAGGGTCACCTGCACTTCGCCGGGCGCGGCTTTGCCGATGATCGCCTGCACGTCGTAGAACGGTTTGTTCACTGGCGTCTGCGGTGCCGGGCGGGTTTCGACCCTGCGTGAGCGTCCCGGGCCTGACAGCTGGTAATACAAAGTCTCGGGACTGCTCGCCGGACCACCGTCCATCGGCAATTGGGCTTCACGGCGGTACTGGATCGATTGCAGAAAACGCTGCAACGGCACCAGCAGGCTCTGTTCGTCGTGGTACGGCAACTGCTGGTGCCACAAGGCATTGAATTCATCCAACACGTACAGCTCGGCCTGCTGTTCGCTGATGCGATAGAACACCTGAATGCATTCGGGCTGACCCATCGGCAGAATCAGCGCCAGGTCGTGATCCTCGAGTGCCATCGGGTCCAGGTGCAGTGGGCTGTAGCGCGGTTGTTCTTCGCCCAGATAATCGAGCAGTGCCGGCAGGGTGGCAAGGGCGACATGGTTGACCTGGCCCGGCACCAGCTCCAGCACGTGATAGTGCTGCTGCACCTGGATCAGGTAGCGGTGATTCAAGGCGCTGAGCAACAGGGTCTGCGCGGTATCGACGATTTCTTCGACGCGGCGGGCAATGAATTGCGCGCGGTTGTGGCAGAAGCAGCGCACCTTCAGCGATGGCTGCACCGGGCCGCGCGGCAGATTGTTGAGGTAATCGCGCAAGCAATCGAGCAGTGCGTGCGGGCCGTCGAAACGATTGACCAGCACTTCGTTCCAGCTGTTGAGCGTGACCTGATCGAGGGTCAGTACGAGGTTTTCGCGCACGCCGGCATAGCTCAACGAGTCGGTGCGCTCGGTGGTCATCAGGATGTTCAGATCGCGATGATGCTTGAGCGGGTCGACGCCGACGTTGATCAACATCAGCACTTCGCTGGGCACAGCGGCACGCAGCAAGGGCTCTTCGGCCAGCGTGGGCAACGGCAGGGCGATGCACTGCTGCAGGCTGCCGAGCAGGTTGAACAGCTCGAACTCGCTCAGGTCGCTGGTACCGGGGTGGAGGGCCAGACGGGTGCTGCTGTCGATCACGCCGTTGCGGTGGCACCAGGTCAGCAGTTCAAGCAGTTCGCGACTGCGTTTGATCGGCGCAAAGTTTTCCCACTCCAGCGCCGTCAGGCTACCGTTGTACAGGCCCCACTGGGTCTGCCCCGGCTCTTTTTTGTTGGGCGACTGCACCAGGGTCAGGGTGTCTTCGGCCAGATCCGGGGCGATGCCGGGGTTGATGAACTCGACCTTGTCGGCCTTGCGCTCGAACGCCGCATAAAGGCGCCGGCCGAGGACATTGAGGTCGCGCTTGTTGATCAGGCTGACGGTCTGTTCGCTGCGGGCGAACTGGGTCAGGAAGCGATAGCTGTAATTGAGTTCGTTGACCAGCGCGCGGCGCTCGGCGCTGACCTGGCGGACTTTCCACTGACTGCGACTGTCGAGCAGCGCCAGTTGCCGCTGATCCCAGTGCCACTCGCTGGCCAGGCGTTCGAGCAGTGCGCGTTGCCAGCCCTGGCTGCGGCTGTTGCCGGTGAGTTTGCGGTTGACCTTCAGATACAACGCGCGACGCACCAGCTCCAGGCGTTCCGGCTCGTTGCGGGCGATGAGGTATTCCTCGATACGCCGATACACGACCATGTACGGGTCCAGCTCATCGAGATCGAGCTGGTTGGCGAACACGGCGTTCTTGAAGCGCAGACTCAGGCACTGCACCTGCGGGTGTTCGCTGGCGTACACCTCGGTCAGCAGCAGCTTGAGCACCGACTTGTAGGGTGACTCGATGCCTTTGAACAACTGCCACAACCCGGCACCGATGAATTCTCCGGGCGGAATTGTCGCCAGCGGGCCGAGATCCAGGGTTTCGTCTGCACGAATAAAGCGTTTGGACAGCAGGGTATGGGTGTAATCGTCGTAGGCCGTTTCTTCGTAAACCGGCACCAGCCACCAGATCGGCGTGCGCCCGGCCAGCCAGATCGCCGTACGATAAAACTCGTCGAGCAGCAGATAGTGCTGGGTGCTGCCGCAGTTTTCCGAACTGAGCTGGGAGTCTCGTTCCCCCTTGATGAATCGAGCTGGGTCGATCAGGAAGAAATGCGCCTCGGCGCCCTGGCTCGCGGCCCAGGTTTCCAGCAACTGGCATTTCCTGGTCAGCTCTGCGAGTTCGCTTTCGCTCAGATCGGGCGCATGGCAGACCCACACGTCCATGTCGCTCTGATCGGCCTGGGCCAGCGTGCCGAGGCTGCCCATCAGGAACAGGCCGTGAATCGGCCGCGGCGGGTTACTGCCATGTCGCGGTTTGTAGGAGAACGAGCGGGTCAGGCGCTGCGCCTCGGTCAGCGCATTGGTGTCCGGCTCATAGTTGGACAAGCCGGCCGGCGTACTGCCCGAGACATAGCCCGGCAGCAGCGGATGATTGACGTGGAAGAACAGCGGCAACAGCGTCAGCACGCTTTGCTGGCGCGTCGACAAGCCTTCAAGGGCGCGGCCGAGGCGGCCTTCATTGAGTTTGAGAAAACGTGCGCGCAGTTGGCTGAGTACCTTGCGGTCGATGCCTTCGTCCAGGTCGGGGCGGATTTCGTGGGTGCGCGTCATGTCAGCTCAAACCGGCTTGCAGGCTCGGACGAAGAGGGTCTTGGAATGGCCGCAGTTTAGCCTCTGCGCGGCAGGACGTTTAAGCTGAATTTGTTTTTTGACGGCAGATTTTTATCGACAGCGTTCGGGCGGGCCCGCGGAAATCCCGTGGCAGGAGTTCCCGTGGGCAAAGTCAGAACAAATCAGGCGGTTTCCTGCTCTCTCAGAATCGTCAGTACGGTCTGCACATTTTGCGCGGCATCGCGGCCAAGGCTGGTCAGATACCCGCCATCAGGCTGGTCGGTGAGTTCTTTTTCGAAGAGGCGTTTGGCGGCGGCTATGTGTTTCGGGGCAGCGGTCTGATGAATTTTCAGACCTTCCTGGGAACTGTCCAGGTTGAAGAGTGCAAGGACTTCCAGTTCGGCAACCAACTCAGGGGTAAGCGACATAAGGACTCCAGACTTTCTAGGAATTGGACGACAGCGCCCCTAAGGTGAACCCGCTGATGCGGCATGTCCAGTGTTCGGATCAGGGATTTTGTCTTGAGGCGAATTCCAGTGTAGTCCGCATAAAAAAGATCGCAGCCTTCGGCAGCTCCTACATGGGATCCGTGTAGGAGCTGCCGAAGGCTGCGATCTTTTGATCTTAATGTTTTTCCGGTGGCAGCTCTGGCAAAGCGCGCAATGCCGTTTCGTACCACTCAGTGTCGAACGGGCGATCTTCATCGAGCATCGCGTCAATCTCGTGGGCAAGTACGTGAGCCATGAGGTTGAGGATTTCTTCGCGCTCGATGCCGACCAGAGTCAGCTTGTTCAACGTCGCCTTCGCCGCCGGCGGGTTATCACTTTCGATCTGGTTCTCGATGGCTTCGATCAGCGTCGCTTCGGTGAATGCTTCTTCGTCGTCATCGTTGACGATATCTGTCGGCTCGCTCATGGCAGGCTCCTCAGGGAAAGGCGCCAGTTTACCCGCATTCAGCGGCGTGATGCTGCTGGCGGGAAACGCCCCGGCGATCTATAAACAGGCACTGCCCACCCCGCACGGCCTGGAGGCTCTGTGATGTTCAAGCTCTACGGATTCGCTGTCAGCAACTACTACAACATGGTCAAACTGGCGCTGCTGGAAAAAGGCCTGCCCTTCGAAGAGGTGACCTTCTATCCGACGCAAACCCCGGAGTCACTGGCCATCAGCCCGCGCGGCAAGGTCCCGCTGCTGGGCGTCGACGCCGGTTACATCAACGAAACCGCGATCATCCTCGAATACCTCGAACAATCACAGCAGGGCACGCCGCTCCTGCCGAGCGATCCCTTCGAACGCGCGCAGGTGTTGGCGATTGCCAAGGAGATCGAGTTGTACATCGAGTTGCCGGGGCGTGCCTGTTATGGCGAGGCGTTTTTCGGTGTGACGTTGCCGGAGGCGATCAAGGAAAAGACCCGGTCCGAGTTGCTGTTGGGCTTTGCTGCGTTGGGCCGTCACGGCAAGTTCGCCCCGTATGTGGCGGGTGACAGCCTGAGCATTGCCGATCTGTATTTCCTCTACAGCGTGCCGCTGGCCTGTGCGGTCGGGCAGAAGCTGTTCGGGATCGATTTGCTCGCTGAGATGCCACAGGCGAAAGCCTTGCTGGAACGGCTTGAGCAGAATCCGCATGTGCAGAAGATTGCGCAGGACAAGGACGCGGCGATGCCGGCGTTTTTGGCGATGATTGCTGCCAAGAAGTGAATTATATAGCGCTCTGAAGAAGGCCTTCGCGAGCAGGCTCGCTCCCACATTGAGTCGGTGGTGAACACAAATTTTGTGAACATCCAGAATCCCTGTGGGAGCGAGCCTGCTCGCGAAGCTTTTAGCTTTTAGCGGCTGGCCAGCAGGGCCTGACCGCGGGCCACTGCGGCTTTGACCTGCGCCGGCGCAGTTCCGCCGATATGGTCGCGGGCATTCACCGAGCCTTCGAGCGTCAGCACGGCAAACACGTCCTGCTCGATCTGATCGCTGAACTGACGCAGTTCTTCCAGGCTCATCTCGGCCAGATCCTTGCCCGTGTCCACGCCGTATTTCACCGCGTGGCCAACGATTTCGTGGCAATCACGGAACGGCAGGCCACGGCGTACCAGGTAGTCCGCCAGATCGGTCGCGGTGGAGAAACCACGCAGCGCCGCTTCGCGCATGATGGCGTGTTTCGGCTTGATCGCCGGGATCATGTCAGCAAAAGCGCGCAGCGAATCGCGCAGGGTGTCGGCGGCGTCGAACAGCGGTTCCTTGTCTTCCTGGTTGTCCTTGTTGTAGGCCAGCGGCTGGCCTTTCATCAGGGTCAGCAGGCCCATCAGCGCGCCGAAGACGCGGCCGGTCTTGCCGCGTACCAGTTCGGGCACGTCAGGGTTTTTCTTCTGCGGCATGATCGAGCTGCCAGTGCAGAAACGATCCGGCAGATCGATGAACTGGAACTGCGCGCTGGTCCACAGCACCAGCTCTTCGGAGAAGCGCGACAGGTGCATCATCGCGATGCTCGCGGCCGAGCAGAATTCGATGGCGAAGTCGCGATCGGAAACGTTGTCCAGCGAGTTGCCGCCGACGGCGTCGAAGCCGAGCAGTTGCGCGGTGTATTCGCGGTCGATCGGGTAAGTGGTGCCGGCCAGCGCGGCGCTGCCCAGCGGCATGCGGTTGGTGCGCTTGCGGCAGTCGACCAGACGCTCGTAGTCGCGGCTGAGCATTTCGAACCAGGCCAGCATGTGGTGCCCGAAGGTCACTGGCTGCGCAGTCTGCAGGTGGGTGAAGCCGGGCATGATGCTCGCCGCTTCACGTTCGGCCTGCTCCAGCAGGCCTTTTTGCAGGCGGGTGATCTCGGCGAGGATCAGGTCGATCTCGTCACGCAGCCACAGGCGGATGTCGGTGGCGACCTGGTCGTTGCGGCTGCGCCCGGTGTGGAGCTTTTTACCGGTGACGCCGATGCGGTCGGTCAGGCGTGCTTCGATGTTCATGTGCACGTCTTCGAGGTCGACGCGCCAGTCGAACTGGCCGGCCTCGATTTCGCCCTGAATGGTGTTCAGGCCATTGATGATGCTGTCGCGCTCGGCATCGGTCAGCACGCCGACCCTGGCCAGCATGGTGGCGTGGGCGATCGAGCCCATGATGTCGTGGCGATACAGGCGCTGGTCGAAAGTGACGGAGGCGGTGAAGCGGGCGACGAAGGCGTCGACGGGTTCACTGAAGCGGCCGCCCCAGGACTGATTGGTCTTGTCAGTGCTCATGAATTCGCTCGTATCGGCTTGAAGAAATGGCGTGAAACGCTGGCGCGGATAATAACAGGGTTGCCAATCCTGTCGCTGACACCGGTCGATAGGTTTTTTCGCGGATGTGTCAGGCATGTCCGGCGCGGTCTGCAAGGAATTTACAAAAGGATATTTTTTGATTGAGCAATATCGTTCCGACGAACGTCTACAGTGGACATAAGGGTCGGTGCGAATGCGGATCATGCAAAGGTCCGGCCACCGACTATAAGAAGAGGGGGCGGGTGAGTTGTACAACGGTCACCCACCGTGAGAAACGCAGGAAACAGTGGGCTCTGAGCGGTACGACCCGGACGCTGGCAAATATTGCTGGCCGACGTACGGCACTTTTTGGCGCTCGGGCTAGTCTTAGCGTGGATCGCGGTGACGGACGTCACTACACCTGTCTACGCTATCCTTGTGCGAGACTCACGCAGGAATCCAGCGCAATATGAATGTCCTGATCGTTGATGACGAACCCCTGGCTCGCGAGCGCCTAAGCCGTATGGTGAGCGAGCTCGAGGGTTACACAGTCCTGGAGCCCAGTGCCACGAATGGCGAGGAGGCGTTAGCGCTGATCGACAGCCACAAGCCGGATATCGTGCTGCTCGATATCCGCATGCCGGGCCTCGATGGCCTGCAGGTGGCTGCCCGACTGTGCGAACGAGAGACGCCGCCGGCCGTGGTGTTTTGCACCAGTCCCGATGAATTTGCCGTGGAAGCCCTGCAGGCCAGCGCCGTGGGCTATGTGGTGAAACCTGTGCGAACCGAACACTTGCATGACGCCCTGAAGCGGGCCGACCGTCCCAACCGGGCGCAACTCTCGGCCCTGACCCGTCCCGCTGCCGAGAGTGGCAACGGCCCACGCAGCCACATCAGCGCGCGCACCCGCAAAGGCATCGAGCTGATTCCGCTGGATCAGGTGGTCTACTTTATCGCCGACCACAAATACGTGACCCTGCGTCACGAAGCCGGCGAGGTGCTGCTCGACGAACCCCTCAAAGCCCTCGAAGACGAATTCGGCGAACGCTTCGTGCGTATCCACCGCAATGCGCTGGTCGCCCGCGACCGCATCGAGCGATTGCAGCGCACACCACTGGGACATTTCCAGTTGTTCCTCAAAGGCCTCAATGGCGATGCGCTGATTGTCAGCCGTCGGCATGTCGCTGGCGTGCGCAAGATGATGCAGGGGCTTTGACCCGGTCGTCACCGGGCTTTTCACTTCTTTTACCCGGCATGGCAGGCCAGGGAGGCCACGCCGTTTTCTGATTCAGGTCAAAGTGGAATTGACTGAGCTGTTATTATCCGCCGTATCTATTCAGTACGGATTGCTCCATGTCCCCTCGCGAAATCCGCATCGCCACCCGTAAAAGTGCGCTGGCCCTCTGGCAGGCCGAATACGTCAAAGCCCGTCTGGAAGCGGCCCATCCGGGCTTGCTGGTGACGCTGGTGCCCATGGTCAGTCGCGGCGACAAGCTGCTCGACTCGCCACTGTCGAAGATCGGCGGCAAGGGCCTGTTCGTCAAGGAACTGGAAACCGCGCTGCTGGAAAACCAGGCCGACATCGCCGTGCATTCGATGAAAGACGTGCCGATGGACTTCCCGCAGGGCCTGGGTCTGTTCTGCATCTGCGAACGTGAAGACCCGCGCGATGCATTCGTCTCCAACACCTATGCAAGTCTTGAAGCGCTGCCGACCGGTGCCGTTGTCGGCACATCGAGCCTGCGTCGGCAGACCCAATTGCTGGCGCGTCGCCCGGATCTGCAGATCCGTTTTCTGCGCGGCAACGTCAACACCCGTCTGGCCAAGCTCGACGCCGGCGAGTACGACGCGATCATCCTCGCAGCGGCCGGTCTGATCCGCCTCGGTTTCGAGGATCGCATCACCTCGGCGATCAGTGTCGATGACAGTCTCCCGGCCGGTGGCCAGGGCGCGGTCGGCATCGAATGCCGCAGCGCCGATAACGAAATCCACGCCTTGCTCGCGCCTTTGCATCACGCCGATACCGCTTCGCGCGTCAACGCCGAACGTGCTCTCAACAAACATCTCAACGGTGGCTGCCAGGTGCCGATCGCCTGTTATGCGGTGCTCGAAGGCGAGCAGTTGTGGTTGCGCGGTCTGGTCGGTGAGCCAAGCGGCGGCAAGCTGCTCAGCGCCGAAGCGCGCGCGCCGCGCGCTGATGCTGAAGCCTTGGGCGTGCAGGTCGCCGAAGACCTGCTCAAGCAGGGCGCCGATGACATTCTCAAAGCGGTATACGGCGAGGCGGGTCACGAGTGACCGGCTGGCGCCTGCTGCTGACGCGCCCTGCGGATGACTGTGCGGCGCTGGCCGAACAGCTGGCCGGGCAGGGGATTTTCAGCAGTTGCCTGCCGCTTTTGGACATTGTTCCGCTGCCGCTCTCTGACAGTATTCGTCAGTCGATCAGGCGATTGTCTGCCTGCAGCGCGGTGATCGTGGTCAGCAAACCGGCGGCGCGGATCGCGGTAGATCTGCTCAAGTGCGAAGGCTCGGCACCGTTGACCATGCCGTGGTTCAGCGTCGGCGCGGCGACCGCAGAGATTCTGCGCGAGCACGGTCTCGATGTGAACTTCCCGGCTGATGGCGATGACAGTGAAGCCTTGCTGCAATTGCCGCGTCTGCGCGAGGCGGTCAGCCAACCCGGTGCGCAGGTGATGATTCTGCGTGGCGAGGGTGGTCGGGAGCTGCTTGCCGAGCGCCTGCGCGCGCTTGGTGCTAGTGTCGAGTATCTGGAGTTGTATCGCCGCGACCTTCCAGCCTACCCGCCAAACGAGCTGCTACGGCGTATCGAAGCGGAACGCTTGAACGGGCTGGTGGTCAGCAGTGGACAGGGTTTCGAGCACCTGCGGCAGATGGCCGGCGATGCCTGGCCGCAGATCGCGCCGTTGCCGTTGTTTGTTCCAAGCCCGAGGGTCGCCGAGCTGGCACGTGCCGCCGGCGCTCAAACAGTTGTGGATTGCCGCGGCGCGAATGCCGCGGCTTTGCTGACGGCGTTACGGGAATTTCCGGTGCCGTTTTCTAATGCAAAGGATGGATACGTGAGCGAAACAGCCTTGCCAAAAGATGACGTCCAGCCTGCGCTCGATGCCCAGGTTGAAACTCCACCACCGGCCAAAGAGCCGCGCCGAGGCAATGGACTGGCGATTGTTGCCCTGCTCCTCGGCGCTGCCGGTGTCGCCATTGGTGGCTGGGGTGTCTGGCAGGTGCGCCACCTGCAGAGCAACACGCAACAGCAGTCGAGTCAGGTACAGGCGTTGAACGATCAGGCGCAGAGTCTGAAGCTCAACGAGCAACGTTTGACCGAGCGCCTGGCGCAGTTGCCCGGTGCTGACGAACTCGCCGAGCGTCAGCGTCTGGTGACGCAATTGCAGGGCGATCAACAGCGCCTCAATCAGCGACTGGAAACCGTCCTCGGCGCCAGTCGCAAGGACTGGCGCCTGGCTGAGGCCGAGCACTTGCTGCGCCTGGCCAGCCTGCGCCTCTCGGCATTGCAGGACATCAGTAGCGCGCAGGCGCTGGTGCAGGGCGCTGACGAAATCCTTCGGGAACAGAATGATCCGGGTTCCTTCGCCGCACGCGAGCAAGTGGCGAAAACCCTGGTCGCCTTGCGCAGCACCGAACAGCCGGATCGCACCGGGCTGTTCCTGCGCCTGGGCGCGCTGCGCGATCAGGTCATCGATCTCACCGAGCTGGCGCCGGAGTACAAGGATCGCGGCGAGTCGCTGCTGGGCCTGACCGCCGACGGCGATGGCGCCAGTCGCTGGGCACAATGGTGGGACAAGGTTTCGCGCTATATCCGCATCGATTTCAACGCTGACAAGAACGTCAAACCGCTGTTGGCCGGGCAGAGCCTGAGCCAGGTGCGCCTGGCCCTGAGTCTGGCGCTGGAACAGGCGCAGTGGGCGGCGCTCAACGGTCAGGCGCCGGTCTACACCCAGGCGCTGGCCGAGGCGCGCGATGTACTCAAGGGCAATTTCAACCCGGACAACCCGCAAAGCAAAGTCATGCTGGAACAGGTCGGCGAGCTGAGCAAGGAACCGGTCACCGTCAAGACTCCGGATCTGACCGGCACCTTGAGCGCGGTGCAGGGGTATCTGGAGCGGCGGAACGTCAATGCCGAAGAATCGGTGAAACCGTTCGCCAAGCCTGCCGCCAACCCGGCGCAGGAGGCGACTCCATGAAGCGCCTCTATGTAATCGTGTTTCTGGTCATCGCCGCGACGGCAGCGCTGGGCCTGGCGATCGCCGAGCATTCCGGTTACGTGCTGGTGGCGTACAAGAGCTTCCGCTACGAGTCGAGCCTGTGGGCAACGCTGGCAGTGATCGCGGTGCTGTGGCTGCTGTTCTGGGGCATCAAGGTGCTGGTCGAGCTGGTGATGACCTCCACCGGGGTGGTCAATCCGTGGTCGCGGCGTAATCGCAGCCGCCGCGTGCAAGTAGCGATCGAACACGGCCAACTGGATCTGGCCGAAGGACGCTGGGCCAGTGCGCAGCGGCATTTGACCCGTGCGGCGGAAGCCGAGCGCCAGCCACTGCTTTACTACCTCGGCGCCGCACGCGCGGCGAACGAGCAAGGCCAGTACGAAGAAAGCGATCGTTTGCTCGAGCGTGCACTGGAGCGTCAGCCGCAAGCCGAGTTGGCGATCGCCCTGAGTCATGCACAACTGCAGACCGATCGTGGCGACACCGATGGCGCACTGGTGACGTTGCAGGCAATGCACGAACGGCATCCACGCAGTGCACAAACACTGCGTCAATTGCAGCGTCTGTATCAGCAGCGTGGCGAGTGGTCGGCGGTGATTCGTCTGCTGCCAGAGTTGCGCAAGGACAAAGTGCTGCCGCCGGCAGAACTGGCTGAACTCGAGCGGCGTGCCTGGGGTGAAAACCTGTCGCTGGCCGCGCATCGCGAAGAAGACGGCACGGTCGGGCTGCAATCGCTCAAGCGTGCGTGGGAGCAGCTGACTTCGGCGCAACGTCAGGAACCGCCCCTGGTGGTCGCCTATGCCGAGCAACTGCGCCAGCTTGGCGCTCAGGTCGAGGCCGAAGAAGTATTGCGTTCGGCACTCAAGCGCAAGTACGACAGTCACCTGGCTCGTCTGTATGGCCTGGTTCGTGGCAGTGATCCTGCGCGTCAGTTGCAGACTGCCGAAGGCTGGCTGAAGGAGCATCCGGCCGATCCAAGCCTGCTGTTGACCCTCGGGCGTCTGTGTCTGCAAACCAGTCTGTGGGGCAAGGCCCGCGATTATCTGGAAAGCAGTCTGCGTGTACAGCGCAATCCAGAAACCTGTGCGGAGTTGGCGCGTCTGCTTGCACAGCTCGGCGATACCGAGCGCAGCAATCAGTTGTTCCAGGAAGGTCTGGGGCTGCTGGACGAACGCCTGCTGGCCGCGCCTTTGCCTGTAGCGGCGAAGGTCTGAAGGGCGGGGGAGGTCACTCCCTCGCGAACTTTCAACCAGTGAAAATTCCTCTTCGTTGCTTCCTTGAGGCAAAGTCCTACAGCGTGCTTCATCGTTTCCTCTCGAACGTGTCGGGTTTTCCCTACACCTGTGGTGAACTGTCGGCAGGCCCTCGCCTTGAAAGGCTGACACGCTTTCCTCTACCGTAACCGTCTGTCTCTACTGTTACGGAAAAGCCATGTCGTTGGCCTGCTCACGCTCCTTGTTCTTCATGGCTTTCATTGCGGGGGCCTTTGCTCTGGGAGCTTCCTATTATCTCGAATACGCGATCGGTCTTACGCCATGCAGCCTGTGCCTGGTGCAGCGATTGTTCCTCACGTTGCTGTGCATCATCTGTGGCGTAGCAGCGGTGCACGGCCCCAGGCGCGTTGGCTTGTGGTGTTACTGGCTGCTTGCGCTGGGCGCCAGTCTGGGCGGCACCATGGCTGCGTGGCGCCAGGTATTGATCCAGAGTGATTCCATGCTGCAGCTGGTCAAATGCACGCCGGCGGTGGAGACCTTCTTCAGCGGGTTGCCGTGGATATGCGCCTTGCAACGGATGTTCAACGGTGGCGCCGATTGCGCGGAAATTTCCTGGACGCTGTTCGATTTGAGCATCCCGGAATGGAGTCTGCTGTTTTTTGTCGGCGTATCGATTCTTGCGGTCTATCAGTTGCTGCGTCTGATCTGGAGCGCTCTGCAACGACCGGTCAGCGACGAAGCGTCGCATCACTCGCTGGTCAGGGATTAAACACTTGTATGAACTTTATCTCCTGCGTACCTTGAAGCCATAGGCGTGCGGGCATAATCTGGCCGGCACGTGTCATTGGATTTATGTTGCTCGATGACGCTCTGCCCGATCGTCCACTAGTCAAATCAGAACAGCGGCGCGGGTGTAGAGCAGCATGACCCACAAGGGAAGAGAGATCGCCATGCTCGAAAGTTGTCAGAATGCTCAGGAACGTTGGGGTGGGGTTCATCTGCTGATCGACCGCTGGTTGCAGGAGCGTGAAGAGCTGATCGGCGCCTACGACAAACTCGGTGCGCAGCCTGAGTCGCTGTCCGAGAGTCGCAAGCCTTTGCAGGAGTTCTGTGGGGTGCTGGTCGATTACGTATCGGCGGGGCACTTCGAAATCTATGAACAGCTGACTGGCGAAGCCAAGGCGTTCAACGACAAGCGCGGTCTGGAACTCGCCGAAACGATCTACCCGCGCATCGACGTCATTACCGAGAAGCTGCTCGCGTTCAACGACCTGTGCGATGAAGGCAAATGCGTTGCAGAGAAATTCAAGGAGCTCGGGGGGTTGCTGCACGAACGCTTCGAACTTGAAGACTGCCTGATCGAAGTGCTGCACACGGCACACAAGGCAGAAGATCCGGTTCAGGCCTGATCCACGACCTTCATGAAAAACGGTGCGCCCGAAAGCGCACCGTTTTTTTATGCCCGATCAGCTCGTCGCACCACGCAGTTCCACCTCAAATACCAGCGGCGTGAAGGGCGCGATCAGGTCGCCGGCACCGTCGGCGCCATAGGCCTGATCCGATGGAATCACCAGTCGCCATTTCGCCCCTACCGGCATGTTCTGCAACGCGGTGCGCCAACCGGCGATCACGCTGTCGAGGTTGAACCACTGCGGCTGGCTGTTCTGATCGAACACGGTGCCATCCGGCAGCTTGCCGACATACAGCACCTGCACTTTTCCGTCGGGGCCGGCCTTGGCGCCATTGCCCGCAACGAGCTCGGTCAGGAGGATGCCATCGGCCAGTTCCTTCACCCCCGGCTTGGCTTTTTCTGCGCTGAGAAAGCGTTGCTCGTTTTCCATCGCGGCGTCGCTCGATTGGCGTGAGGCCTGCTCGGCATTGCGCGATTCGTGGTCGGCGAGAATCTGTTCGATACGCGCTTCACTCAACGCCAGTGGCTTACCCTGATACGCCTGTTGCAGACCTTCGATCAGCGCCTGGATCTGCAATTGCGGCACCTCCTGACGCAGCCGCTCACCCAGGCTGGCACCGAGGCTATAAGCCAGGTCATGAGCATCGTTCGCCGTGGTTTTTTCATCGGCGTGAGCCAGCGAAAAAAACATGTATAGGGACAAAATAAAGTAGCGCGACATGGGCACTCTCCGACCTGAGATGCGGGGATTATGCCAGCGCGAACGTCTGCATCGGTGAACTGCTTTTTCCTCGGCGCAGAACATTTCGGCTACGGTGCAACGCAACGGCGCAGATACTGTCAACATGCCCTAGCGGCGGTATCAGCAGAGGTCTAGTATGAGCCGCACTCACGTCAGCCAGGAGGTAAACCATGTCGGCCACCAAGAAGCCTGTAAATACTCCGTTGCACTTACTCCAACAACTGTCGGGCAGCTTGCTCGAGCATTTGGAAAACGCTTGCTCGCAAGCCTTGGCTGATGCTGAAAAACTGCTCGCCAAGCTGGAAAAACAGCGTGGCAAAGCGCAGGAAAAACTGCACAAGTCGCGCACCAAACTGCAAGACGCCGCCACCGCTGGCAAAGCCAAGGCGCAGAACAAAGCCAAGGCTTCGGTGAAAGAACTCGAAGACCTGCTCGATGCATTGAAAGATCGTCAGTCCGAAACCCGCAGCTACATTCTGCAACTCAAGCGTGATGCTCAGGAAAGCCTGAAACTGGCCCAGGGAGTTGGCCGCGTTCAGGAAGCAGTGGGCAAAGTATTGTCGTCGCGCTCGGCCAAACCGGCAGCGGCGCCAGCGAAGAAAGTCGCTGCCAAACCTGCTGCAAGCAAAGCTCCGGCGAAGACTGCTGCGGCCAAACCTGCTGCTGCGAGAGCCGCCGCCAAACCAGCGGCCAAGGCGCCGGTAAAAGCAGCTGCCAAGCCATTGGCGAAAACTGCAGCGAAGAAACCTGCTGCAGCGAGCGCGGCAAAACCGGCGGCTAAAACCACGGCGGCCAAATCTGCTGCAACCAAGCCAGCAGCGAAAACCACCGCTGCCAGATCAGCTGCAAAACCGGCCGCTACCAAAGCCGCGCCAGCGAAAACCGCAGCCGCCAAACCTGCTGCCAAAGCAGCGGCAAAACCAGCGGTAAAACCAGCAGCAAAACCTGCAGCCAAAACCGCCGCTGCGAAGCCTGCCGCCAAAACTGCTGTTAAACCGGCCGCCGCCAAACCTGCTGCGAAAGTGGCGGTAAAACCGGCTGCCAAACCAGCCGCAACATCGTCGGCAAAGCCTGCGGCAAAAACCGCCGCGAAACCGGCCACCAAGCCTGCTGCGAAACCCGCTGCTGCCAAGCCTGCGACCGCTGCGGCAAAACCTGCTGCCAAGCCAGCCGCAAAACCAGCGGTGAAAAAGCCTGCAGCGGCCAAACCAGTCGCGACCAAACCGGCCACCGCTCCAGCGGCCAAGCCTGCCACTGCCGCTACCCCGGCTGCTCCAGCTGCGTCGGCACCGTCCTCCGCTACTCACTCGACCCCTTCGACTGCGCCAGCGCCAGCCGCTTCGTCGAGCGTCAGCAACACCCCGACCAGCGCTTCCTAAGTGCCGGTTGCCGCGACGCGCAGCACTTGCAGCGCGTCGCGGTTCAGGCTGGCCGCATTGCCGGCCAAGCCTTCAAGCCAGGTCACCGCACCTGCATCGTTACGCGTCCACTCCTGCGCCACACCTTCGAGCCGTGACAGCAAGGTACGCTCAGCTTCAAGCTCAAGTGATTTGATCTGCTCGCGCATACCCGCCACCACCGCATCATCGGCAGCCCGCGCTTTCCATTGCATGCGCAGGGTTCGCAGCGGTTGTACCACTTCGATATCCCAAGGCGCAGTCAGGGCCTTGAGCAGGCGCACGCGCGGTTCATCGCAGGCTACTGCGCGCTGCTCCAGCCACAAACCGCAGAGCAACAGGCAGACATTGGCGCCCGCCGTTTGCAATTGCAGGCAGGCATCTTCCACGCCCGGCCGGGCGTAGACATCAAGGGCAAAGCTCCACAGGTCAGAGGACATCGTGCTACTCGCGCCAGTTGTGAGCGAAGCTGGTAGACTCCGCCGCCATTATGATCCGACTTCAGAACCTGACTTTACAGCGTGGCCCGCAACGTCTGCTAGAAGACGCCGAGCTGACCCTGCACGCCGGCCACAAAGCCGGCCTCATCGGCGCCAACGGTGCCGGCAAATCCAGCCTGTTCGCCTTGCTGCGCGGCGAGTTGCACCCGGATTCGGGCGACTGCCTGCTGCCCGCCGACTGGCGCATCGCGCACATGCGTCAGGAGGTCGATACTCTCGAGCGCCTGGCGGTCGATTATGTGCTCGATGGCGACCTGCGTCTGCGCGAGGTGCAGCGCGAGCTTGCCGCCGCCGAGGAGGCCCACGACGGCACCGCGCTGGCGCGCCTGCACGCCGAACTCGATAGCGCCGACGGTTACACCGCCGATGCGCGGGCGCGCAAGCTGCTCGCCGGACTCGGTTTCACCAATGAGCAGATGGATCGTCAGGTAGGAGATTTCTCCGGTGGCTGGCGGATGCGTCTGAATCTGGCGCAGGCCTTGATGTGCCCGTCGGATCTGCTGCTGCTCGACGAACCGACCAACCACTTGGACCTCGATGCGATCATCTGGCTCGAAGAGTGGCTGAAGAGTTATCCGGGTACCTTGCTGCTGATTTCCCACGACCGCGACTTCCTCGACGAAGTGGTCGATCACGTTGCGCATGTCGATCAGCGCAAACTGACGCTCTACCGTGGCGGCTACACTGCGTTCGAACGCGCCCGTGCCGAGCGTCTGGCCCAGCAGCAACAGGCCTATGAGAAGCAGCAGGCGCAACGTGCGCACATGGAAAGCTACATCGCCCGCTTCAAGGCCCAGGCGACCAAGGCTCGTCAGGCGCAGAGCCGGATCAAGGCGCTGGAGCGCATGGAAGAGTTGTCGGCGGCCCACGTCGATTCGCCGTTCGACTTCGTCTTCCGCGAGTCGACGAAGATTTCCAGCCCATTGATCGACCTGTCCGATGCGCGCCTGGGTTATGGCGACAAGACCATCCTCGAGAAGGTCAAGTTGCAGCTGACCCCGGGTGCGCGGATCGGTCTGCTCGGGCCGAACGGCGCGGGTAAATCGACGCTGATCAAGAACCTCGCCGGCGAGCTCGAACCGTTGGCCGGGCGCCTGACCCGTGGTGAAAACACCGTGGTCGGCTACTTCGCCCAGCATCAGCTCGACTCGCTGGATTCCAAGGCCAGCCCGTTGCTGCACTTGCAGCGCCTGGCGCCGGGCGAACGCGAGCAGACCCTGCGTGACTTCCTCGGCGGTTTCGACTTCCGTGGCGCGCGCATCGATGAGCCGGTGCTGAATTTCTCCGGTGGCGAGAAGGCCCGTCTGGCTCTCGCGTTGATCGCCTGGGAGCGGCCGAACCTGTTGCTGCTCGACGAACCGACCAACCACCTCGACCTGGAAATGCGCCTGGCGCTGACCATGGCCCTGCAGGAATTCAGCGGTGCGGTGCTGGTGGTGTCTCACGATCGGCACTTGCTCAAGAGCACCACCGACAACTTCTATCTGGTCGCCGACGGCAAGGTCGAAGAGTTCGATGGCGACCTCGAAGACTACGCGCGCTGGCTGGTGGAATACCGTCAGCGCAATGCGCCGGTCAGCAACACCCCGGTCAATCCGGACAAGACCGACAAGAAGGCTCAGCGCCAGGCGGCGGCAGCTTTGCGTCAGCAACTGGCGCCGCACAAGCGCGAGGCCGACAAGCTTGAAGCTGAACTGGGCAAGCTCCACGAGAAACTCGCCAAGGTCGATGCCAGCCTGGGTGACAGCGATATTTACGAGCCGGCGCGCAAGAATGAATTGCGTGATCTGCTCGCCGAACAGGCCAAATTGAAGGTTCGTGAAGCCGAGCTGGAAGAAGCCTGGATGGAAGCGCTGGAAATCCTGGAGAGCATGCAGGCGGAGCTGGAGGCGTTGTCCTGATGGAAGCCTTCAAGCTGCCCTTCGCGGCCGTTTGGGTCGAACCGCTATGGTTCACCGCGCAGATTCTGCTGATCCTGCTGGCGGGTTACCTGACCCAGCGTTTCGTCGCCAAAGGACTGACTCGCCTGGGTGAGCGCTATCCGTTCCCGCCGCAGTTGCTGATGCCGCTGCGCGGCGTGTTGCGCTGGCTGATCATGGGCAGCGCGCTGCTCTTCGTGCTCGAGCGCCTCGGCGTTTCGGCGACGGTGCTGTGGACGGCGCTGTCGGGTTTCGTTGCGGTGGCGGCGGTGGCGTTTTTCGCCATGTGGAGCGTGCTGTCCAACCTGCTCTGCGCGATTCTGATCTTCACCGTCGGACCGTTCCGCCTCGGCGATGTGGTCGAGCTGGTGGACACCACCGACAAGCCTGGCGTCAAAGGCCGGGTAATCGCAATCAATCTGCTCTACACCACGTTGGTCGAGGCTGAAGAACTCGGCACTGGCAGCGCCATGGTGCAGGTGCCGAACAGCCTGTTCTTCCAGCGCTCGGTGCGGCGTTGGCGCGGGACGGATGTGTTTCCGTCGAGCGGGTTCGAGAAGTAGATTTCCAAGCCAGATCAAAAGATCGTCCGATCGCGGCCCGAGCCTTCGGCAGCTCCTACATCTGGAATGCGATCCCTGTAGGAGCTGCCGAAGGCTGCGATCTTTTGCTTTTAGCCCCAAACAGCATTAGCTTTGACGGATTGTTACAGTATCAGTCGAGGTATGCGATGGAGCTTCAAACATGGCTGGCATTTTTTGCCGCCTGCTGGGTGATCAGCCTGTCCCCGGGCGCGGGCGCCATCGCGTCGATGTCCAGCGGTCTGCAATACGGTTTCTGGCGCGGCTACTGGAATGCACTGGGCCTGCAGATCGGTCTGGCGGTGCAGATTGCAATTGTCGGCGCGGGCGTTGGCGCTGTGCTCACCGCTTCGGCCACAGCATTCCATGCGATCAAATGGTTCGGTGTCGCCTATCTGGTTTACCTGGCGATCAAGCAATGGCGGGCGCTGCCCATGGACATGAGCGATGACGCCGCGGTACGGCCGATCGGCAAGCCGCTGGCGCTGGTTTTTCGCGGCTTTCTGGTGAACATCAGCAACCCCAAGGCGCTGGTGTTCATGCTCGCGGTGCTGCCGCAGTTCATCAATCCCCATGCGCCGCTGCTGATGCAGTATGTGGTGATTGGCATGACCATGGTGGTCGTCGATCTGATCGTCATGGCCGGCTATACCGGGCTGGCGTCGAAGGTGCTGCGCCTGTTGCGCACGCCCAAGCAACAGAAGCGCATGAACCGCACCTTTGCCGGGCTGTTCATTGGCGCGGCGGCATTCATGGCGACGTTGCGCAAAGCGCCGGTGTAAACCGTTCAGGCAGAAAAAAGGCGACCTCGCAGGTCGCCTTTTTTGTTTATCCCGGTCAGTCAGCGCAGGATCACCGGCGCCGTATCGCGCGGCAGATTATTGCGCTGCGGCGCCTCACGCGGTTGCTCGTAGCCGTCACCACCGAGCTGCATGCTCAGTTGCCCGGCCACGTCTTCACCCAACGCTTTGGACACCTCGCGCACGACCCGAGGGCGGTTGAGCGAGATCTTGATGTCGCGATGGTTCACCAGTTTGGTGTCCTGCGCTTCGCCCATCGCCGTGAAGGCCGAGGTGATCTCGTAGGTCCTGGTGTTGATCAGGCTGAAATCCGCCACCAGTGTCAGTCCCAGCACCGCCGAATAGCTGTCGGTATTCGCCAGCTCGTTGATGTCCTGGGTGAAGTCGATGTCGGACACCGTGCCGAACAGCACGTAGTCGGCGCCTTTGAAATTGCCGGCCTTGATGCGTTTGATCACGTCATACACATCGCCTTTGGACGAGGCTGTGTACGGTGTGCCCTGCACCAGCTGGAACATGCCGGTACGCAGAATTTCACCCTTGATGTCGCCGGTGAATTTACGCAATTCGCCCTGTTCGATGTAGCTGGTGGTCGCTTCGATCTCGTTGTAACTCGAAGAACCGCTGGCGCTGTAGTAGCTCTCGCGGTGATTGCTCTGCGCTGAAACGATGTGGATGTATTGCTCCACGCGCTCCTGATACGCCAGATCCGTCACCGCCACTTTCGGGGCCGCCTGCGCGCTGAACGCGCAAGCCAGGGCCATCATGCCGATCCATGTGCGCATCGATTAACGCTCCGTGGTTTTGCGAATCTCTTTTTCGTCCATCCACTCGGCCAGCCCGCTTTCGACATCGATCAGTTGCAGGCTGAATTTGTAGAAGACGTCCTTGTAATCGCTGCTGCGCTTGACGATCGAGCTGATCGAGCCTTCGATGCGGTACTTGGCAGCGATCATGTTGCCGGTCTTGGCCACGGTGCTTTTCTTGTACAGACCGCTCTGATTTTGCAGCTTGAGCTGGTCGACCTGGCTCTGCATCGCATTGTTGTCGCTGGCGAAGCGCGCGACACCGGTCTTCATCAGTTGGGTCTTGATGCTGGTGGTGATTTCGCGGGTGTCGATGTACTCGCTGGTCTTGTTCTTCACATCGTAGACCTGAACCACCGGACGGCCCTGCAGGATGCCGGACTGGGCCAGCGAGCGGGTCATCGACTCGGCGATCATTTGCAGGTCGGTCGAACCGAATTCGTTGGTCACGGTTTCAACCGCTTTGGTGTCGCCGTAGCTGATGTTCTTGCTGCCCAGGGTCGGCGAAGTGTTGGCGCAACCGGAGGCGAGCAGGGCGATGACGGCGATGCAGGAAAAGCGTGCAAACATGAGAAAGCTCTCTCAATCAGAAATAGGGTGGCGGGCTTAAGGCGTCTTGATTTCCAGACGGAAATCCACGGCTTTCGGGGTTGGGGCGATGGCCTGAATGAAGCTGGTCTGGGCGCCGTACATCATCTGGCTTTTCCAGACTTCTTCTTCGGCAACCGGAAAACCTTCTGCGCCAAGCCAGGCAAAGCGGTAGTAGAAGATCTTGTTGCTGTTGAGGGTGTTGCTCAGCTGCACATTGACGGTCATGAAGCCGTTTTCGCGAGCCACGCGCATGGCGCCGACAACGATGTGTTTCTGCGGGCCCATGGCCACGACCTTGCTCGCGGCGCTGCCCGGCTCAGGCGGTGGCGGGGTGGCGCAGCCTGCCAGCAAGGCTAGGGCGGCGACGGCGATGATCTTCAAGCGCATTGCAAAGACTCCGTTCTTAAGGTTGTTTGAGGCTGGCGACGTTGGTCGCGGCAGCGCTCGGCATTACGTGAGCGGCGATGCCACCGGCGAATACCTGGTTGCCCACGGCACGCAGGCTGACCACTTGATAACGCTGATCGACGGTGACCTTGACCACCGAGCCGCCCACGGCGCTCGGGAGGGTAACCTGATGCTCACCTTTTTTCAGGCGCAGACGCACCACTTGGGTGTTGTCCGGCAAGGTGCGCCATGTACGGGTATCGGCGCCTTCGAGCACCGCTGAAGAAATGCCTACGGCAAGACCGGCCAGCGGGTTGGTTTCGTTGATCTGCTTCTGCGCCACGCCTTTGGTGATTGCGCGTACGGTGGTGCGCACGATGATCCCGGGCATGTCATCGCGCAGGGCGCGGCGGGACATGGCGGTGGTGCTGTTGAGTGCGGTCAGGTCGACCTGCTTGCCGTCGACGCCGATCTGCGCAAACGGCGCGGTGGAGGTGTCCGGTTTGATGATCGGGAACGACAGCGGAGTGATCACCACGTTGTTGGAAATCGGCAGCGGCAGCGGTACGCGAATCGAGTCGCGCGCTGGCGCCAGACCGCTTTGCACGACGATGAGAATGTCGCTGTCGTCGGACTTCGAAGGCTTGTCGAGATTGACCAGCGCCTGTTCGAGCAGCGGCGTGTTCGGGCGCAATTCGGCAGCCTTGCGATAACCCGGCGCGGCCAGATCTTTCTCGCCCAGAGCTTCGTAAACGAAACCGGCCAGGTAATGGCTGAACGCACTCTGGTAGCTGTTTTTCAGGCCGACCACTTCCGGCGCGTCGAGGCTGGCCACCGGATAACCCTGCAGATCCTTGTACTGGGTCTTGATGCCTTCTTTCTCGGCCTGTTCTTCGCTCTTGAGGTATTCCTTGTCGCGCAGGTCGGCAATCACCGCTTCACGTTCGTGGGTCTTTTTGATCGCCGTGCGGGCGCCATCGAAATCGTTGACCGCCAACAGGTTCAGGGCCATCTGCGTGGTCAGCATGACTTTCTCGTAGTCATAGCCTTCGTAGCGACGCACCTTGTCGTTGACGATGAAGCTGCCGAACTGCGCCAGGTACTTGGCCGAGTCGAGCTTGACCGCGTCTTCCCAACGACCGACCACCTGATCGGCGCTGCCCCAGGCGTTCTGGCTGCCCGACAGATCGCCCTTGGCGCGCAGCAGTTCGCCTTTCTCGAAGTAATAGAGCAGGTCTTTGTCGGTGCCGGTGTTGTTCTTTTCCAGCAGGGTCAGCGCAGCGTCGACGTTGCCGGAAGCCAATTGCTGGTTGGTCTGGGCCAGTTCGGAATCGTAGTTGCGAAACGCTGCGCAGCCGGACAACAGCGTGACGGCGCTGAGCGCGAGCAGCATGGGAGCGCGGAATGCCATGGGTACTTCTTCCCTGAGTAACAAAACTTGCAGCCGCGTGTGCTGGTCGGGCTGGTGTGACCTATCGACGGCGGCGCTGGCCTCCTGCCAATTCCTCATGCGTGAGGAGCTTTCATGCCGGCTCGCTGGGCGAGGGCGCGGCATTATAAGCGCGGGGTGATGGCTATGTAATGTCTTTTTAGTGGCTTAATAAATGTCAGTGCTATCACTTCGTCATGTTGTTCACTACGGGTTTGGCAACTGTCTCGGCATGCCGAAAAGCGCTGCCATTGGCGAAAACCCGATCGCCGAGGGCGCGCAGGATGATGACCTGGCGGTTCTGATCAATCCGGATCTTCAGCGGTGCGGCGTTGGTGAGGTGGGGCAGGGTGATCGCGTGTTCGCCTTTGTTCAGGCGCAGGCGCAGCACCTGAGTCAGGTTGGGCAGTGTCCGCCAGCTACGCGTATCGGCCTGCTCGAACCCATCCCAATGGGTCACGTACGATGCTTTGCTCGGGTCGCGTCGGTTGTCGGTGGCCTGCACATCCGCTGCCAGAAAGGCTCGGTAAGTCGTGCGCTGGATAATGCCGGGCATGTCATCGCGCAGCGTACGCAAGGACATGTCGGTGATGCTGTTGACCGCGATAAGTCTGTTCTGCCGGCCATCGATGCCAATCTGATTGAACGACGGTGTCGAAGTGTCGGGCACCATCACCGGAAACGAAATGTTGGCGACAATGACCTGACCGTCAGCCAGCTTCACCGGGTACGGCACACGCAGCGAACTGCGCGCGGGTGCAAGGCCGCTTTGCACGATGATCAGCACATCGCTGTCGTCACCCTTGAGGCCGGGACTGTCGAGGTCGCGCAAGGCTTGCTGGAAGAACGGCAGGTCCGGACGCAGCTCGATGGCCTGACGATAGCCGGGCGCGGCGAGGTTCTTTTCTCCGAGTGCTTCATAGGTGAACCCGGCGAGATAGTGACTGAACGCGCTCTGGTAACCGTTCTTCAAGGCAATCACCGCCGGCGCGTCCAGCATCACCACCGGATAGCCCTGCAGATCCTTGTAGTGCACGCGCACGCCCTGCTTTTTCGCGGCCTCTTCGACGCGCTCATATTCAAGCTCGCGCTGTCGGGCGATCAGGGCTTCGCGCTCATGGGTTTTCCTGATGTCGGCGCGGGCACCGTCGAAATCATTCACCGCCAGTTGGTTGAGGGCCATCTGCGTGGTCAGCATGACCTTTTCATAGTCATAGCCGTCGTAGCGGCGCAGCTTGTCATTGATGATGCTGCCCCAGTGATTACCCATGGCGGCCAACAGCTTGTCGCCGGTGGTTTCAATGGTGTCCTGGCGCTCGATCACCATTTGTTCGGCACTGCGCCATGCCGCCTGGCTTTGTGGCAGTTCACCGCCTGCACTCAACACCGCGCCTTTCTCGAAGAAATAGAGCAGATCCTTCTGCTCGTCCGGGTTATGCGCCTCGATCAGCCCCAGGGAGCCGGCAACGTTGCCGCGCTTCAATTGCTCGGTGGTCTGTTCCAGTTCCAGATCGTAATTGCGATAAGCCGCGCAACCGGCCAGTTGCGTAAGGGCGGTCAGCAGCAGAGGAAGCAGCAGGGAATGGCGCATTGGGAACAGATCTTCCTTGAGTAAGGCGGGAGCTTTTTCGTTATCGGCGCCGATGGTGGCACAGTGCTTCGACGTTATAAATCATTACCCTCCGGTGGCGACAAAGCTTGAGAGAAACGTCTGCGAAGTGAACAATATGTAACTTCGCATTTCCATTTGAGATTCGTTCATGACTGCCTCGTCCCGATTGCTGGCCTGGCTGCTGTTCCCGTTGTTGTCGCTGAGCAGCCTGCCGCTGCTGGCCGATACCGTGGAAGGCGCGCCGCAAGCGTTGCACCTGCTCGATTACATCAGTGCCGATTACCCGCCGACGGTCGCGGCAGGCAAAGTCATTGACGACGGCGAATACCGCGAACAGCTGGAATTCACCCAGGTTCTGCAAGGCTTGATCACTGCATTGCCAGCCAAAGCGGAAAAAGCCGCACTGGAGCAGGGCGTCGAGTCTTTGCGCGCCGCGATCAGTGCGAAGCAGGACGGCGCGGATGTCGCGCGTCAGGCCCGGCAGCTGGGAGCGAAGCTGGCTGTGGCGTATGAAGTCAGCCAGGCGCCGATCATCACCCCGGACCCGACACGCGGTGCGCCGTTGTATGCGCAGAACTGCTCGGTATGCCACGGCGACACAGGTGCCGGCGATGGCCCGGCCGGCGTAGGCCTGAACCCCGCGCCAGCCAACCTGCGCGACGCAGCGCGCATGGATCACCTGAGCCTGTACGCGATCTACAGCACCCTCGGCCAAGGCGTCGAAGGCACCGACATGCCGGCGTTTGCCGATCAGCTCGATGATCGTCAGCGCTGGGATCTGGCCACCTACATCGCCGGCTTCAGTGCCGATGCGGCAGCGGCCAAGTCCGACAAGGTCTACAACATCGCCGACCTGGCCCGCCAGACCCCGGCCGAAGTGCAGGCGGCTGAGGGCGCAGAGGTTGCCGCGACTTTCCGTGCCCAACGCGCGCAACCGCCGCAGGTCAAGCGCGGCCCGGCGCAGTTGCTCGATTACACCGCCGCCACCCTGGACAAGAGCCTCGCGGCCTATCGCGCCGGTGAGCACGATCAGGCCTATGACCTGTCAGTAGCGGCGTACCTGGAGGGCTTCGAACTGGTGGAAAGCTCGCTGGACAACGTCGATGCCAACGTGCGCAAGGACACCGAAAAATCGCTGATGGCGTACCGGCAGTCGCTGCAGGACGGTCTGCCGGTCGAACAGGCCGAGCAGCGTCTGGACGCAGCCAAGGCCAAACTCAAGGAATCCGCCGGCCTGTTGGGCAGCGATGGCTTGAGCTGGTCGCTGAGTTATATCTCCGGCCTGCTGATTCTGCTGCGCGAAGGCCTGGAAGCGATCCTGGTGCTGGCGGCGATCCTCGCCTTCCTGCGCAACACCGGCCAGCAATCGGCGGTGCGCAGCGTCAACGTGGGTTGGGGGCTGGCGTTGCTGGCGGGCTTGGGCACCTGGGCGCTGGCGGCGTATGTCATCGATGTCAGCGGTTCGCAGCGTGAGTTGCTGGAAGGCGCCACGGCGCTGTTTGCCAGTGTCATGGTGCTGTGGCTCGGCGTGTGGATGCATGACCGCCGTCACGCGGCGGCCTGGCAGGATTACATCAAGAGCAGCCTGGTCGGCGGCGGTGGACGTTTCGGCTTCGCGATCCTCGCGTTTTTCTCGGTGTATCGCGAATTGTTCGAGGTGATCCTGTTCTACGAAACCCTGTGGCTGCAGGCCGGGCCTGCCGGACACAACGCCGTGCTGGCCGGGGGCGCGACCGCTTTGGTTTTGCTGGTCGGCCTGGCGTGGGTGATTCTGCGCGGTTCGGCGAAACTGCCGCTGACCTTGTTCTTCAGCATCAACGCCGCGCTGCTGTGCGCGTTGTCGGTGGTCTTCGCCGGGCACGGCGTGAAGGCCTTGCAGGAAGCCGGGATTTTCGGCACACGGCCGGTGGCGTTTTTTGAATTCGACTGGTTGGGGATTCATGCCGATGCTTATTCGCTGATTGCGCAGGCGGTGGCGATCGTGGCGATTGTGGTGTTGTATGGGCGGAGTTGGGTAGCGGAGAGGCGCCGGGTTTCGGCTGCATAAGGGCATTCGCTGCGCTCATATTCGCGAGCAGGCTCGCTCCCACAGGGTCGGTGTTTATCCTGCGGGAGCGAGCCTGCTCGCGAATTTTTTGGAGGCAAGAACATGCGTGTATGGATCGATGCCGACGCCTGTCCACGGGCGGCGAAGGATCTGGTGGTGAAGTTCGCCCTCAAGCGCCAGTTCGAAGTGGTGCTGGTGGCCGGGCAGCCGCAGATCAAGCCGGGGCTGGCCATCGTCAAACTGATCGTGGTGCCGAGCGGGCCGGATGCGGCGGATGATTATCTGGTCGAGCACGCCGTGCCGGGCGAGCTGGTGATCTGCAGCGATATTCCATTGGCCGATCGGCTGGTGAAGAAGGGCGTGGCAGCGCTGGATCCGCGCGGCAAGGAGTTCGATGCGCAGAACATGGGCGAGCGTCTGGCGGTGCGGAATCTGTTTACCGATCTCAGGGAGCAGGGCCAGATGAGCGGCGGACCGGCACCGTTTGGCGAGCGTGAGAAGCAGGCGTTTGCCAATGCTTTGGACCGGATTCTGACTCGGCTCATCCGCAAGCCCTGAAAAGATCGCAGCCTGCGGCAGCTCCTACAGGGACGGTGTATGCCGCAATATCACGGCGCGACACGAAACCTGTAGGAGCTGCCGAAGGCTGCGATCTTTTGATTCAAGCGTCGTTTTCGTGGGTCAGCTCGAGCACGCGGTCGACCAGTTTGTTGATCCCCGAAGCCGCTTCACTGATGGTCTGCGCCAGCATGTACGCCGGGGTGGTCACCAGTTTGCGGGCCTTGTCTTCGACGATTTCGGTGACGGCGCACTCTTCGTGGGTGGCGCCCATCTTGTTCATGGCCGCAGCGGTGTCGGCGTCATTACCGATGGTGCAGGTCACCCCAGGGCCGTAGATTTTTGCCGCCAGCGCCGGGGAGATGCAGATCAGCCCGACCGGTTTGCCCGCTTCGGCAAATGCTTCGGCCAGGGCCAGCACTTCAGGTTGCACGGTGCAGCCGGCGCCTTCGATGGCGAAGTTCGACAGGTTCTTCGCCGCGCCGAAACCGCCCGGCACGATCAGCGCGTCGAAGTCTTCGACGTCGGCGTCGCGCAAATCCTTGACGTTGCCCCGGGCAATCCGCGCTGATTCCACCAGCACATTGCGCGATTCGGGCATTTCTTCGCCCGTCAGGTGGTTGATCACATGCAATTGCGCAATGTTCGGCGCAAAGCACTGTACCTGAGCGCCGCGCTGGTCGAGGCGCAACAGGGTGATGACACTTTCCTGGATTTCGGCGCCGTCGTACACGCCACTGCCGGACAGGATCACTGCAACTTTTTTGCTCATGGGCTTCTCTCCAGATTCATGGCGCTCAATGTCCCTTAAATTGTCGCGCGTTGCCATAGGGGCATGGGCGACGCACGCGGGGGCAGAGCGCTCTCTCAATGGATCGCAACGGCGGCGGGGTGTTCATTATTTGCCTGGACTGCGCTTGGCAGCCGCCAGCGAATGGCTTATTCGGCTGGCGTTTTCGGCCCGGCAGGCGGGGTCGCTTCGGCCTGGCGCAGTTGCTCGGCCTCGGCAGCTTTGGCGATCTGCTCGTCCTGATAGATCTTCTTTGCCAGCTGCGCATTCTTGAAGCGGCGCCGCAGCCACAGGCCCAAGCCGAGGATCAGCAACGCACCGAGCACCCACAGCTCATATTTCTTGATGCTGCCAAGCATGCCTTCCAGCACTGCGCCGAAGTGGTAAGCCGCTGCAGCCAGCGCGCTGGCCCAGATCGCCGCACCGATGCCGTTGAGCAGCAAGTAGCGTCCCGGCGGATAGCCGGACAGACCGATCGCCACCGGCATCACCGTGCGCAGACCATAGACGAAACGGAAGCTCAGAACCCAGATGTCCGGATGCCTGCGGATGTGCTCAAGGGCACGGTCGCCCATCATCTGCCAGCGCGGTTTGCGTGCGAGCAATTTGCGCCCGTGCTTGCGTCCCAGGAAGTACCACAGCTGATCGCCGGCATAACTGCCGAAGAACGCCACGACCACCACCAGGTTGATGTCCATGTATCCACGGAACGCGAGGAAGCCTGCGAGCACCAGAATGGTTTCGCCTTCGAAGAACGTGCCGAGAAACAAGGCAAAGTAGCCAAAGTCGTGCAGAAATTGTTGGAGCATTGTCTGGGTGCTGGCGAAATGAACGCGCAGCCTAACCCTTCGGACACATTCATGAAAGTGTCCAAATGTGTCTCGACGTGAACAATTCCTACACCGAGAATGGAAAGCGGCTACCTGTCACAGGTCTCACACAACTGTCATCTGTTGGTCATAATGGCCGTCTATAACTGTCACGCTCGCCCGTTTGCCCGGGCTCAGGAGTCTGCCGTGAGCTTTACCCCCGCCAATCGTCTGTTTCCCGCCACCCGCCTGCGTCGCAATCGTCGTGATGATTTTTCCCGGCGGCTGGTGCGTGAAAACGTGCTGACGGTCGATGACCTGATCCTGCCGGTATTTGTGCTCGACGGTGAGAATCGCCGTGAAGCCGTAGCCTCGATGCCGGGCGTCGAGCGACTGACGATCGATCTGCTGCTGGAAGAAGCGGCGAAGTGGGTCGAGCTGGGGATTCCAGCGCTGGCGCTGTTCCCGGTTACCCCGCCCGAACTGAAATCCCTGGATGCCGCCGAAGCGTGGAATCCCGAAGGTATCGCCCAGCGCGCCACTCGCGCCCTGCGTGAGCGTTTCCCTGAACTGGGGGTGATCACCGACGTGGCGCTGGACCCGTTCACCACCCACGGTCAGGACGGCATTCTCGACGAACACGGCTACGTGCAGAACGACATCACCGTCGATGCACTGGTACGTCAGGCGCTGTCCCACGCCGAGGCCGGCGCGCAGGTGGTGGCGCCATCGGACATGATGGACGGGCGCATCCAGGCCATTCGTGAAGCGCTGGAAATTGCCGGTCACGTCAACGTGCGCATCATGGCCTACTCGGCCAAATACGCCAGCGCCTATTACGGCCCGTTCCGCGATGCGGTCGGCTCGGCGTCGAACCTCGGCAAAGCGAACAAGGCTTCTTATCAGATGGACCCGGCCAACAGCGACGAAGCGCTGCATGAGGTCGGTGCCGACTTGTCTGAAGGCGCGGACATGGTCATGGTCAAGCCGGGCATGCCCTACCTGGACATTCTTTTTCGGGTCAAAGATGCCTTCAAGGTGCCGACCTTCGTCTATCAGGTCAGTGGCGAATACGCCATGCACATGGCCGCTATCCAGAATGGCTGGTTGAGCGAAGCGGTGATCCTCGAGTCACTGACCGCCTTTAAACGTGCCGGTGCAGATGGCATCCTGACTTACTTTGCCGTTCGTGCCGCTCAATTGTTACGAGAGCAGAAATAGCCCTCCCAGGAACATTCCATGAATACCGAAGGACTCACTGAAGTTGCCGTAAAAGAAGCTCAGCCGGTGGTCGAGCAAATCACCGAAACCCCGCCGGAACTGGAGCCTGCGCCACCCGCGCCGGTTGCCGAAACCGCTGCGGCGGTGCCGGCGATCGCCATTCCCGGCCTGGATGACAGCAGCCTGTATATCCATCGCGAGCTTTCGCAATTGCAGTTCAACATCCGCGTGCTGGAACAGGCGCTGGACGAGTCCTATCCGTTGCTGGAGCGGCTGAAGTTCCTGCTGATCTTTTCCAGCAACCTCGACGAATTCTTCGAGATCCGCGTCGCCGGGCTGAAGAAGCAGATCACCTTCGCCCGCGAACAGGCCGGCGCTGACGGCTTGCAGCCGCATCAGGCGCTGGCGCGGATCAGCGAGCTGGTCCACGGCCACGTTGATCGCCAGTACGCGATCCTTAACGACATCCTGTTGCCCGAGCTGGAAAAGCATCAGGTGCGCTTCATCCGTCGGCGCAACTGGACGACCAAGCTCAAGACCTGGGTGCGCCGCTATTTCCGCGACGAGATTGCGCCGATCATCACCCCGATCGGCCTCGACCCGACGCACCCGTTCCCGTTGCTGGTGAACAAGAGCCTGAACTTCATCGTCGAGCTCGAAGGTATCGACGCTTTCGGTCGCGACTCCGGTCTGGCGATCATTCCGGCCCCGCGTCTGCTGCCACGGATCATCAAGGTGCCGGAAGAGGTCGGCGGCGCCGGGGACAACTATGTGTTCCTGTCGTCGATGATCCACGCCCACGCCGATGACCTGTTCCAGGGCATGAAGGTCAAGGGCTGCTACCAGTTCCGTCTGACCCGAAACGCCGACCTGGCCCTCGATTCCGAAGACGTCGAAGACCTGGCCCGCGCCCTGCGTGGCGAGTTGTTCTCGCGGCGCTACGGTGACGCGGTGCGTCTGGAAGTCGCCGACACTTGCCCGAAACACCTCTCGGACTACCTGCTCAAGCAGTTCAACCTGAGCGAGACCGAGTTGTATCAGGTCAATGGCCCGGTCAACCTGACGCGCCTGTTCAGCATCACCGGTCTGGACAGCCATCCGGAGCTTCAGTACACGCCGTTCACCCCGCAGATCCCGAAACTGCTGCAGAACAGCGAAAACATCTTCAGCGTGGTCAGCAAGCAGGACATCCTCTTGCTGCACCCGTTCGAGTCGTTCACGCCGGTGGTCGACCTGCTGCGTCAGGCGGCGAAAGACCCGCACGTTCTCGCCGTACGGCAAACGCTGTATCGCTCCGGCGCCAATTCCGAGATCGTCGATGCGCTGGTCGACGCTGCGCGTAACGGCAAGGAGGTCACCGCGGTCATCGAGCTGCGTGCGCGCTTCGATGAAGAGTCCAACCTGCAACTGGCCAGCCGTCTACAAGCGGCCGGTGCGGTGGTGATCTACGGTGTGGTCGGCTTCAAGACCCACGCCAAGATGATGCTGATCCTGCGCCGCGAGGCTGGCGAGATCGTCCGCTACGCGCACCTCGGCACCGGCAACTATCACGCCGGTAACGCCAAGCTTTACACCGACTACAGCCTGCTGACCTCCGACGACGCCTTGTGCGAAGACGTCGGCAAACTGTTCAGCCAGTTGATCGGCATGGGCAAGACGCTGCGCATGAAAAAGCTGCTGCACGCGCCGTTTACCCTGAAGAAGGGCATGCTCGACATGATTGCCCGCGAAACCCAGTTCGCCCTCGAAGGCAAACCGGCGCACATCATCGCCAAGTTCAACTCGCTGACCGATCCGAAGATCATCCGCGCGCTGTACAAGGCCAGCCAGTCCGGCGTGCGCATCGATCTGGTGGTGCGCGGCATGTGCTGCCTGCGTCCGGGCATCGCCGGCGTCTCGCACAACATTCACGTGCGCTCGATCATTGGCCGCTTCCTCGAGCACACGCGGGTGTTCTACTTCCTCAACGGCGGCGACGAGCAGATGTTCCTCTCCAGCGCCGACTGGATGGAGCGCAACCTCGACAAGCGCGTCGAGACCTGCTTCCCGGTGGAAGGCAAAAAGCTGCTGACCCGAGTCAAGAAAGAGCTGGAGCTGTACCTGACCGACAACACCCACAGCTGGAGCCTGCAGTCGGACGGCCGCTACATTCGCAATACGCCCACCGGCAACCAGAACCCGCGCAGTGCGCAGGCGACGTTGCTGGAGCGGTTGGGTAGCCCGATCTTGCCTGTTAGCAGCTAAAGCAAAGCCAAGAGCAAAGCCCCTCACCCTAGCCCTCTCCCGGAGGGAGAGGGGACTGACCGAGGTGTCTTACGCTATACGCCGACCTGAGAAATCGAGTCGAACTCAGGCCTTGAAGCCAATAGAGATCGGCTCCCTCTCCCTCCGGGAGAGGGCTGGGGTGAGGGGAGAGCTTCACCTCCGCTCTCAAGCCGAACCCAATAAAAAAGGCGATCCCAACGGATCGCCTTTTTTCTGCCTGACACATCAACCTGTAGGAGCTGTCGAGTGCAACGAGGCTGCGATCTGTTGATCTTGATCTTGATCTTGAAAAAATCAAAAGATCGCAGCCTTCGGCGGCTCCTACAGGGCAGATCAGTGCACCGTGAGAACAATCCCCACCCGCGTCAACCAATCCGCCTCAAGCCCGAAATCCGCCTGGGTCAGCTGATTTTCATCCAGCCAGTTCTCCGGGAATTGCACATCGAGATGGTCACCCTCGGCGTGCAGCACCACCTGCGGCATCGCCTGGGTTCCGCGGATGTGATGGAACAGAATCGCAAAACGCAGCAGCACGCACAGGCGAATCAGCTTGATGCCGTCATCGCCGAACTCGGCGAACTTGTCCTTGGGAATGTTGCGCCGGTGGCCGCGCACGAGTAGCGCGAGCATCTGCTGATCCTCGCGGGAGAAGCCGGCAAGGTCCGAGTGCTCGATCAGGTAGGCACCGTGCTTGTGGTAGTGATAGTGAGCGATGTCGAGGCCGACTTCGTGCACTTTCGCCGCCCAGCCCAGCAGTTCGCGCCAGATACCATCGTCCAGCTCCCAGTCCACCGCGACCTGATCGAACGCGTGCAGCGCTTTGCGCTCGACTCGCGCCGCCTGTTCCAGGTCGACGTGATAGCGCTCCATCAGCGAGGTCAGGGTGCGTTCGCGCACGTCTTCGTGATGATGGCGGCCGAGCAGGTCATACAGCACGCCTTCACGTAGCGCGCCTTCGCAATGATCCATGCGTTGCAGTTCGAGGGCGTCGAAGATCGCTTCGAGAATGGCCAGGCCCGCCGGGAAGATTGCCCGGCGGTCAGGCTTGATGCCTTCGAAATCGATCTTGTCGGCGTCGCCAAGCTTGAACAGTTTGCGCTTGAGCCATGCCAGGCCTTCGGCGTTGACCTCGCCGCTGCCATGGCCGCCGGCCTTCAGCGCCAGACCTATGGCGCGAATCGTACCGGAGGAGCCGATGGCTTCATCCCAGGTCAGGCGATGCAGGGCGTGCTCGATGCTCATGATTTCCAGCCGCGCCGCCGTATACGCCTGGGCGTAGCGGGCCGGGGTGATCTTGCCGTCCTTGAAGTAGCGCTGGGTGAAACTCACGCAGCCCATTTGCAGGCTTTCGCGCAGTAACGGCTCGAAGCGCTGGCCGATGATGAATTCGGTACTGCCGCCGCCGATGTCGGCGACCAAACGTTTGCCCGGGGTATCAGCGAGCGTGTGCGACACGCCGAGATAGATCAGGCGCGCTTCTTCACGGCCGGAGATGACTTCTACTGTGTGGCCGAGGATTTCCTCGGCGCGGCGGATGAATTCGCCACGGTTGCGTGCTTCACGCAGGGCGTTGGTGCCGACGATGCGCACGGCGCCGAGCGGCATACCGTTGATCAGTTGGGCAAAGCGCTTGAGGCAATCGAGGCCGCGCTGCATCGATTCTTCGTTGAGCTGGCGTGCGTCGTCGATGCCGGCAGCCAGTTGCACCTTCTCGCCGAGGCGCTCGAGGATGCGGATTTCGCCGTTCCGGGCCTTGGCCACGACCATGTGAAAGCTGTTGGAGCCCAGGTCGATCGCGGCGATCAGGGACAGATTCTTGGCTTGGGATTGCGGCATGGGCAGAGGGTCTCGGTCGATAACCCCGACATCGTGCCACGATCAAACGCTGACGCCAACGCGCATGGCTCAAACCGTTGATTCAGCGCAGGAGTCTGGAGATCGCGGCGCGGCCATTCGCGAGCAAGCTCGCTCCCACAGGTGAACGCATTCCAATGTGGGAGCGAGCTTGCTCGCGAAGAGGACATCACTGCTTCTGAGGATCTTTCAGGCTGTCGCTTCCACCGTACCGATGAAATTCGCCAGCTCGGCCGTCTGCGGATTGGCAAACAGCACCTTCGGATCGCCCACCTCATGCACCTTGCCATGATGCATGAAGACCAATTTATCCCCGACTTCCCGGGCAAAGCGCATCTCGTGGGTGACCATGATCAGCGTCATGCCTTCCTTCGCCAATTGCCGCACCACGCTGAGCACTTCGTTGACCAGCTCCGGGTCGAGTGCCGAAGTGATCTCATCGCACAGCAACACCTTCGGCGACATCGCCAATGCCCGGGCAATCGCTACCCGCTGCTGCTGCCCGCCGGACAAGCGATCCGGAAAGGCATCGAATTTCTCCCCGAGCCCGACTCGCTCGAGCATTTCCCGCGCCAGCTCGGCAGCCTTGGCCTTGGGCACTTTCTGCACCACTTGCGGCGCGAGCATGACGTTTTCGCCGACGGTCAGGTGCGGGAACAGGTTGAATTGCTGAAAGACCATGCCGACCTTCTGTCGCAGGCTGCGCAGATCGGCGCGGGCTGCGTCGAGGTACTCGCCGTCGACTTCACGCCATCGTTGATCGACTCCAGGCCATTGAGGGTGCGCAACAGGGTCGATTTGCCCGAGCCGCTGCGGCCGATGATCGCCACCACCTGGCCTTCCTCGACGCTGAGGTCGATGCCTTTGAGCACGTGGTGATCGCCGTAGTATTTATGCAGGGCGGAAATTCTAAGCAGAGGCATGCAGTCTCCTTTCCAGGTAGCGCGCACTGAGGGACAAGGGGTAGCAGAGCAGGAAGTAGCCGAGCGCGACGAGGCCATAGACCATGAACGGTTCAAACGTGGCATTGGCGAGCATGCCGCCGGTCTTGGTCAGCTCGGTGAAGCCGATGATCGAGGTCACCGCTGTGCCCTTGACCACTTGCACCGAGAACCCCACGGTCGGCGCCACGGCGATGCGTAGCGCTTGCGGCAGGATCACGTAGCGCAGTTGCTCCAGCGGATTGAGCGCCAGGCTCGATGAGGCTTCCCACTGGCCGTGGGGAATCGCCTCGACGCAACCGCGCCAGATCTCCGCCAGATAGGCGCTGGTGAACAAGGTCAAAGCGATCGCCGCGGCCATCCACGGCGAAATTTCGATCCCGGCCAGCGCCACGCCAAAGAACACCAGAAACAATTGCATCAACAGCGGCGTGCCCTGGAACAGCTCGATCCAGGTGCGGGCGATGCTGCTTGGCAGGGTGTTTTTCGAGATGCGCATGACAAGAATCAGCAGGCCGACCAGGCCGCCGCCAATGAACGCCACCAACGACAGCGCCAGCGTCCACTGCAGGCCGGTGAGCAGATTGCGCAGAATGTCCCAGAAAGTGAAATCGCTCATTGGCTGCTCCTCGCAATGAATCTGCGGCCGAACCAGTTGAGCAACTGGCGGATCAGCAGCGCCATGCACAAGTAGATCAACGTGGTCAGCGCATAGGTTTCAAAGGCGCGGAAGTTGCGCGACTGAATGAAGTTGGCAGCGAAGCTCAATTCTTCCGTGGCGATCTGCGAGCACACCGCCGAACCGAGCATGACGATGATGATCTGGCTGCTCAGCGCCGGCCAGACCTTGCCCAGTGCCGGCAGCAGGACGACGTGACGGAACGCTTCGAAGCGCGTCATCGCCAATGCCGCAGCCGCTTCCAGTTGCCCCCGCGGGATCGCCTGGATGCCGGCGCGGATGATCTCGGTCGAGTAGGCGCCAAGGTTGATCACCATCGCCAGCACCGCCGCTTGCCACTCGGAGATCTGCATGCCGAGCGATGGCAGGCCGAAGAAGATGAAGAACAGCTGCACCAGAAACGGTGTGTTGCGGATCAACTCGACGTAGACGCCGAAGATCGCCGAGAACGGGCGGATGTGCCACGCCCGCACCAGCGCGCCGACAATGCCCACGCCTACCCCGAGCAGTGCGCCGATAGCGGTCAGTTCAAGGGTGAACAGCGCGCCGCGCACTAGCAGGTCGGTGTTTTCCACCACCGGCAAAAAATCGAACTGATAAGCCATGAAGGTCTCCCGCGCAGTCGATCAGAGATCGGCCGGCAGCGGCTCTTTCAGCCAGGTCTGCGAGTTCTTTTCCAGCGCGCCGTCAGCCTTGGCGGTATTGAGGATGTCGTTGACCCTGGCCAGCAACGCCGCTTCGTTCTTGTTCACACCGACGTAGACTGGTGAATCCTTGAGCTTCACTTTCAGCGCCGGTACGCGCTTGGGGTTCTTCTCGCTGATGGCCACCATCACCACGTTGCCGCTGGCGATCAGATCGACCTGACCGGCCAGATAAGCAGCGATGGTCGAGTTGTTGTCTTCGAAACGCTTGATGGTCACGCCTTCGGGGGCGACTTTGCTCAGCTCGATGTCTTCGATGGCGCCACGGGTGACGCTGATGGTCTTGCCCTTGAGGTCGTCGAGGCTGGTGATCGCGGCGTCTGGTGGGCCGAACACCGCGAGGTAGAACGGCGCATAGGCGCGGGAGAAGTCGATGACCTTCTCGCGCTCGGGGTTTTTGCCGAGGCTGGAAATCACCAGATCGACCTTGCCGGTGGTCAGGAACGGAATGCGGTTGGTGCTGTTGACCGGGGTCAGTTCAAGTTTGACCTTGAGCTGGTCGGCGAGCAGTTTCGCCGTGTCGATATCCAGGCCACGCGGCTTCATGTCCGGGCCGACCGAGCCAAAAGGCGGGAAGTCCTGGGGCACGGCGACTTTCAGCGTGCCGCGTTTGACCACGTCGTCCAGACCGTCGGCGTGAGCGGGGGCCTGGCACAGCAGCAGGCCGGCAAACAGGGAAGCGAGGAGGGCGCTGTAACGCTGGGTCATGGACTATCTCCGGATCGGCGGGAAGTGATTTCTGCGATCGGACAGAGCATGGGCCGTGCCAAGAGGCGGATTTCGCCCCGGCAGGCCGCGGCATCAGCGGCTTGGTTCGGTCTTACTGGTCTGAACAGTCAACCCGGTTTTCGCACTGCGATGGCGCATCGGCTGCACGCGCCGAACCCCGCTGGGGCACGACTTGCCGGACTCGGCGAATAGCTTTACAACTAGCCGCACCTTGGCCCTGACGCGTCCGCACATCATGAATTCGATCTCCCGCGCCGTACCCGAAGTGGCGCTGCAAGCGATCCGCAAACTGATCACCGAACAGAGCTTCGGCGCCGGCGATGCCTTGCCTTCGCAACGGGATCTGGCGCTGCAACTGGGCGTCAGCCGGGCATCGTTGCGTGAAGCGCTGTCGTCGCTCAGTGCACTGGGCGTGGTCAGCATTCAGCCGGGCAAGGGCGTGTTCGTGCAGTCGCCGATCGAATTGTCGCGCGGCGAAGCGCCGGGCTGGCCATTCGCGGCGCAGGCCTCGCCGCTGGACATCTTCCAGTTGCGCTACGCGCTGGAGGGCTTTGCCGCCGGGCTCGCCGCGACAACCTTGAGCACGTTTGATCTGGATGCGCTGGAAGACAATGTCGCGGCGATGCGCGAGCAATTGCGCGGCGGCGACTTCGAAGCGGCGGCGAAACTTGACTTCGATTTTCACCGGCGCATCCTGCTGGCCAGCGGCAATCAGGCGATGCTGAGCATCCTCACCGCCAGCGCCGAGATCTTCCTCGAGAGCCAGAAACTGCCGTTCATCCGCGCCGAGCGCGCCATGGAAACCTGGCAGGAACACCGCAAGATCCTCCGCGCCCTGGCCCGCCGCGCATCGGGGGCTGCACAGAAAGCCATGCAGGAACACGTGCGCAACGCCGCCCTGCGCACCGGAATCGCCTTCATCGCTCCCGCCACGGCGTGACTTGAGCTATACCCAAACTCATCAGGGGCCATAGCAACACTCAATCATCTGCGGCTTCCTGAACAAGGGAAGGGCGGCTATGATGGGCCACGTTTTTTTGCTTACAACCTGGAGAATTCCATGAGCAGCGATCTGATCAAACACGTTAGCGACGCTAGCTTCGAAGCCGACGTACTCAAGGCCGAAGGCGCTGTCCTGGTCGACTACTGGGCTGAATGGTGCGGCCCTTGCAAAATGATCGCACCGGTTCTGGACGAGATTGCCGAGACTTACAAAGGCAAGCTGACCGTCGCCAAACTGAACATCGACGAAAACCAGCAAACCCCGGCCAAGCATGGCGTGCGTGGTATCCCGACGCTGATGCTGTTCAAGAACGGCAACGTTGAAGCGACCAAGGTCGGCGCACTGTCGAAGTCGCAACTGGCGGCTTTCCTCGACGCCAACATCTGAGCGTCACAGTAAAACGCTAAAAAAAGCCCCGCAAATTGCGGGGCTTTTTGCGTATTCAGGGCTAGACGCTCCGAAACTCAGGTGGTACATTCGGCCCCGCACTGGTTTCTCCAATGCCCCCTGCTAGCCGTCGCCGACGCACTCCTTTTCGAATTAGTTCGCGATCCTGTCGCCTTCTCCGCGGCGCGGCCTCATTAAGCCAAAAGCTTAATTTCCCCCCTCCATAAATGATTACGTCATTCCTATATGAATCTGACTGAACTCAAGCAAAAGCCGATTACCGAACTGCTCGAATTGGCCGAACAGATGGGCATAGAAAATATGGCCCGTTCGCGCAAGCAGGACGTGATTTTCTCCCTGCTGAAAAAGCACGCGAAAAGCGGCGAGGAAATCTCCGGTGATGGCGTGCTGGAGATTCTCCAGGACGGCTTCGGCTTCCTGCGCTCCGCAGACGCTTCCTACCTCGCCGGCCCTGACGACATCTACGTCTCGCCGAGCCAGATCCGCCGCTTCAACTTGCGCACCGGTGACACCATCGTTGGCAAGATCCGCCCTCCGAAGGAAGGCGAGCGGTATTTCGCCCTGCTCAAGGTCGACACGATCAACTTCGATCGTCCGGAGAACGCGAAAAACAAGATTCTCTTCGAGAACCTGACTCCGCTGTTTCCGACCGTGCGCATGAAGATGGAAGCCGGTAACGGTTCCACCGAAGACCTCACCGGTCGCGTGATCGACCTGTGTGCACCGATCGGCAAAGGCCAGCGTGGTCTGATCGTCGCACCGCCGAAAGCCGGTAAAACGATCATGCTGCAGAACATCGCAGCGAACATCGCCCGTAACAATCCTGAAGTTCACCTGATCGTGCTGTTGATCGACGAGCGTCCGGAAGAAGTGACCGAAATGCAGCGCACCGTGCGCGGCGAAGTGGTTGCCTCGACCTTCGACGAGCCGCCGACCCGTCACGTGCAGGTCGCTGAAATGGTGATCGAGAAGGCCAAACGCCTGGTCGAGCACAAGAAAGACGTGGTGATCCTGCTCGACTCCATCACCCGCCTGGCCCGTGCCTACAATACTGTGATCCCGAGCTCCGGCAAGGTGCTGACCGGTGGTGTCGATGCCCACGCCCTGGAGAAGCCGAAGCGTTTCTTCGGTGCCGCGCGTAACATCGAAGAAGGCGGCTCGCTGACCATTATCGCCACCGCGCTGGTTGAAACCGGCTCGAAGATGGACGAAGTGATCTACGAAGAGTTCAAGGGTACCGGCAACATGGAATTGCCTCTGGATCGCAAGATCGCCGAGAAGCGTGTGTTCCCGGCCATCAACATCAACCGTTCCGGCACCCGCCGCGAAGAGTTGCTGACCGCCGACGACGAACTGCAGCGCATGTGGATCCTGCGCAAGCTGCTGCACCCGATGGACGAAGTCGCCGCCATCGAGTTCCTGGTCGACAAGCTGAAAACGACCAAGACCAACGACGAGTTCTTCTTGTCGATGAAGCGCAAGTAATATTCTGCGCTGTTAAAAAAGGCGTCCCGCGAGGGGCGCTTTTTTTTGCCCGCGATTTCTTTGTATCTGGATTGAAGTTTGCGCGGCTGCTAACGTCGCGCCTTCAAGGATTCTGTATCCAGAACAGGTAAGGTTTTTCATGCACACGTTTGGCAATCGCCGTGATATCGACGGTTTACGCGCGCTCGCGGTTCTTCCCGTCGTACTGTTTCATTTCGGGTTCAATACATTCAGCGGCGGCTTTGTCGGCGTGGATGTTTTCTTCGTCATCTCCGGGTTTCTGATCACCTCGATCCTGTTTCGCGAAATCAGCGCCCAGCGCTTCAGTTTTGTCGATTTCTGGGCGCGCCGTGCCCGCCGCATTATTCCCGCCTTGACGGTGGTCATGCTGGTGACGCTGGCGCTGGGCTGGCTGCTGCTGACGGCGAAGGATTTTTCCGAGCTGGGCAGAACGGTGCGTTATCAGTCGCTGTTCATCTCCAATATTCTGTTCATGCGCGAGGACGGCTATTTTCAGCCAGCCTCCGACCTGAAACCGTTGTTGCACACCTGGTCGCTGGCGGTTGAAGAGCAGTACTACATCTTTTTCCCGTTACTGATGGCGGTGCTGGTTCGCTATTTCAGACACTGGCGCTGGATCCTGCTGGCAATGCTGCTGGTTTCCTTCGGCCTGAACATCGCCTGGATTGAGCACAAGCCGGAATTCACCTTTTTCTCTCTGCCGACGCGTGCCTGGGAATTATTGTGCGGGGCAATGCTTGCGGTAATGCCTGCGCCCAAACAGGCCGTGCGGCCGTGGCTGTATCAGATGGTCGGCGTTGCGGGTCTGGCGGCAGTGCTGGTCGCCGTATTCACGTTTGATCGCTCGACGGTGTTTCCTGGGTGGGCGGCGTTGCTCCCGGTTCTGGGCACCACCGCGTTGATCTGGTCGGGTGCCCAGGGACCGAGCTGGGCCGCGCGACTGTTGAGTCTGCGGCCGCTGGTCTGGATCGGCCTGCTGTCCTATTCGTTGTATCTGTGGCACTGGCCGATTTACGTGTACGCCAACGCCATTTCCATCGACGGTGTCCAGCCTCTGGAGGCGCTCGCCTGGATTGCGCTGGCAGTGGGTCTGGCGTGGCTGAGCCTGCGCTACATCGAGTTGCCATTTCGGGAAAAACGTTTGCTGTGCGAACGTAGATCCATACTCGCGGGTGCAGTGGTGACCATTGCTGTACTGGTAGCGGTCGGATCGGCGATTCGCTCGGCCGACGGTATCCCCGGGCGCCTCAGCGGCAAGGCTCTGGAATATGCCCAGGCCCGCGAGTGGCGCGCCGGACAAATGAAATGCATGGTAGTGACGCAAGACAAATCGATCGACAAGGCCTGCCTGGTCGGCGGTGAACAGGGCACGCCACCGACTCAGGCTTTCTGGGGTGACAGCCATGCTGCCGCGCTGATGCCAGCCATCGAGAGCAATGCCCGCCGCGACGGCCGTTCGGTGTGGCTGTTCAGTATGAGCGCCTGTCCGCCGATTCTCAGCGACGAGCCGCGCCAGCGCTGCAAGGACTTCAATCAGCAGACCATGGACAAAGTGCTCAGCCTTGGCATCAAGGACGTGGTATTGGCGTCCAACTGGAGCCTGTATGTCTACGGCAGGGAGGACGGCGACAAGAAGGTCTTGCTCAACTCCCATGACGATACCGCCCAGGCTGAGCAGCGCATGGCCGCTGCGTTGCGTGCGCGCGTGGCCGCCTTGCGCGCAGCCGGTGTGCAGGTCTGGCTGTTCAAGGAGGTACCGCTGCAACGCAAGGGCACCATTAACCGCCTGACCAGTCTGGCGAGGATCGGCCGCTCCGCCGACGGTCTGGGGCGTCCGCTTGAGGAGCATCTGGCGCGCCAGCATTTTCTCGGCAACCTGTTCACGTCCATGAGCGAAGCCGATCCGGGTGTTCATGTCATCGATCCGACGCCGATGATGTGCGCCGACGGGGTCTGCAGCATCGAGGTCAACGGGCACTCGCAGTACAAGGATGAAGACCATCTTTCCGACGTTGGCAGCGCCAGACTGAGCCCGCTGTTTGCACCGGTATTGCTGGGCACAGGCGCGCAATGAGTACTGCCGGGTACTGACGGGCTGCTGTTTGCCCGTCAGAGCAGGTAGGATGTACGCCTATTTTGAGGGTGCCATCGTCAATGAAATTCAAGGATCTTCGGGATTTCGTGCAGCAGCTTGAGCAGCGCGGAGAGTTGAAACGCATCCAGATTCCCGTCTCGCCGGTGCTGGAGATGACTGAGGTGTGCGACCGCACGTTGCGGGCCAAAGGCCCGGCGCTGCTGTTCGAAAAACCCACCGGTTACGACATCCCGGTGCTCGGCAACCTGTTCGGCACCCCCGAGCGCGTGGCCATGGGCATGGGCGCCGAGTCGGTCAGCGAATTGCGCGAAATCGGCAAGCTGCTGGCCTTCCTTAAGGAGCCGGAGCCGCCGAAGGGCTTGAAGGACGCATGGTCGAAACTGCCGATCTTCCGCAAGATCATTTCCATGGCGCCGAAAGTCGTCAAAGACGCGGTGTGCCAGGAAGTGGTCATCGAAGGCGACGACGTCGATCTGGCGATGTTGCCGGTGCAGACCTGCTGGCCCGGCGACGTGGGCCCGCTGATCACCTGGGGCCTGACGGTCACCAAAGGCCCGAACAAGGAACGTCAGAACCTCGGCATCTACCGCCAGCAAGTGATCGGCCGCAACAAGGTGATCATGCGCTGGCTCAGCCACCGTGGCGGCGCGCTCGACTTCCGTGAGTGGTGCGAGAAGCATCCGGGCCAGCCGTTCCCGGTGTCCGTGGCCCTTGGTGCCGATCCGGCGACGATTCTCGGTGCGGTGACGCCGGTGCCGGACAGCCTCTCCGAATACGCTTTCGCCGGCCTGTTGCGCGGTAATCGCACCGAACTGGTCAAGTGCCGTGGCAACGATCTGCAAGTGCCGGCCACCGCCGAAATCATCCTTGAAGGCGTGATTCATCCGGGCGAAATGGCCGACGAAGGCCCGTATGGCGACCACACCGGTTACTACAACGAAGTCGACAGCTTCCCGGTGTTCACCGTCGAGCGCATCACCCACCGGATCAAACCGATCTATCACAGCACTTACACCGGCCGTCCGCCGGATGAGCCGGCGATTCTCGGCGTGGCGCTGAACGAAGTGTTCGTGCCGATCCTGCAGAAGCAGTTCCCGGAGATCACCGACTTCTACCTGCCGCCGGAAGGCTGCTCGTACCGCATGGCCGTGGTGACGATGAAGAAGTCGTATCCGGGGCATGCCAAGCGCGTGATGCTCGGTGTCTGGTCGTTTTTGCGACAGTTCATGTACACCAAGTTCGTTATCGTCACTGACGACGATATCAACGCCCGCGACTGGAACGATGTGATCTGGGCCATCACCACACGCATGGACCCCAAGCGCGACACGGTGATGATCGACAACACGCCGATCGACTACCTCGACTTCGCTTCGCCGATTTCCGGCCTGGGCTCGAAAATGGGCCTGGATGCCACCCACAAGTGGCCGGGCGAAACCACCCGCGAGTGGGGCCGCGTGATCGTCAAGGACGACGCCGTCACCCAACGGATCGATGCCATCTGGAATCAGTTAGGAATAGATTGATGCGTGTAACCCTGCAGCCTTCCGGAGCCGTGCTCGAGATCCAACCCGGTGAGCGGATTCTCGACGGCGCGCGGCGCCTGGGCTATGACTGCCCGCAAAGCTGCCGCAACGGCAATTGCCACGTGTGTGCCGCGCTGCTGGTCGAAGGCCGCGTCGAGCAGGCCGGCAAGGTCCACGACCACGGCGAGTTCTACACCTGCATCGCCGAACCGCTGGAAGACTGCGTGCTGCTGTGGGATGGCGTGCTCGCATTGGGTGAGCTGCCGGTGCGCAGCCTGTCGTGTCAGGTCATCGAGTGCCGCGAGGTGGGCGGCGATACCTGGCGCGTGCGTCTGCGTGCACCGGCGGGCAAGCCACCGCGTTATCACGCCGGGCAGTATTTGATGATCGAGCGTGAGAGCGGCGAGAAATCCGCATTCTCCATGGCTTCGGCACCCCACGGCGGGCGTGATCTGGAAATCCACGTGCTGGCGCGCGAAGCCAGTGCGCTGAGCCTGATCGAACAGCTGCAACGCAACCCCATGGTGCGTGTCGAGCTTCCATTCGGCGATACACATCTTGCCGAGTTGCCAGACGGCCCACTGGTGTTGATTGCCGCCGGCACCGGCATGGGCCAGATTCACAGCCTGATCGAACATTGCCGCGCCGAAGGTTTCAAGCATCCGGTGCATCTGTACTGGGGCGTGCGCCGCCCGGAAGATTTCTACCAGATCGAGCACTGGGACGAATGGCTGAAGCTGCCCAATCTGTTCCTGCACAAAGTGGTCAGCGACCAGTGCGGCTGGGAAGGGCGCTGCGGGATGTTGCACGAGGCGGTTTGCGAGGATTTCCCCGATCTGAAGCCGCTGCACGTCTATGCCAGCGGTTCGCCGGCGATGGTCTACGGCACTCTGGACGCGCTGGTCGAGGCGGGAATGGATGCGCATCAAATGCGCGCCGACGTGTTCGCCTACGCCCCGCGCGGCTGATACTTATAACTTGGTATATAGCCGATCGGTATTTATGTAATTGCACAAATACCGCTAGGTTATATATCAATCAGGTAATTAATCACTGCCAGTATCATGGCACTTAATTTGCCTCGAAACATATGTGCCTTATTGTTACAGCGGTGCGTTCTATTAAGTAATTCTTTACCCGCGGGGAGCTGAACGCTATTCGCCATGAGCGCCATTGAAAACGCAATTCTGAACCTGGCTTACCCTCCGCGGCTCGATCTTGGGCCGCAGCTGACGCACGAACAACTTCTCGCTTCCATGCAATCGACCATGGCGCGCCACAAGGGCGGGCCGGTGTGGCTGTTCGCCTATGGCTCGCTGATCTGGCGGCCGGAATGCACGGCGGTTGAGCGCATGCGCGGTCGCGTGCATGGCTATCATCGCGGCTTGTACCTGTGGTCGCACGAGCACCGTGGTACGCCGGAAATGCCCGGTCTGGTGTTCGGTCTGGATCGTGGCGGTTCATGCAGCGGTTTTGCCTACCGCTTGCCGGAAGACAATCTCGATACCGCGCTGTACGCGCTGTGGAAACGCGAGATGCCGTTTCCCTCGTATCGCCCGCACTGGCTCAATTGCCGCCTCGAAGATGGCACTCAGGTGCAGGCTTTGGGATTCGTTCTGGAGCGCCACCTGCCGAGCTACGCCGGCAACTTGCCGGATCATGTGCTCAGCCAGGTGTTCGCCAGCGCCAGCGGGCGGTACGGCACCACTCGCGATTATGTCGAGCAGACCGTACACGCCCTGCGTAGCCACGCCATGCCGGATCGAAATCTGGAGGCGCGGCTCAAACGCTGTAAATCACACAGCGATCAGGCGACCGCTTCACGGCTCTGACTGGCGACTTGCTTGTGCCACAGCGTTGGCGCAAGGAAGGCCATCGCCAGCAGGCAAGCGCCGACCAGCAGCACGAAACCGCCATCCCAGCCGAAGTGGTCAACGGTGTAGCCCATCGCCGCGCTGGCCGCGACCGAACCCCCCAGATAACCGAAGAGACCGGTGAAGCCCGCTGCAGTACCGGCGGCTTTCTTCGGCGCCAGTTCCAGCGCTTGCAGGCCGATCAGCATCACCGGGCCGTAGATCAGGAAACCGATCGACAGCAGGGCGATCATGTCGACCATCGGATTGCCGGCCGGATTCAGCCAGTAAACCAGGGTCGCGACAGTCACCAGGGCCATGAACACCATGCCGGTCAGACCACGGTTGCCACGGAAGATCTTGTCCGACATCCAGCCGCACAGCAGCGTGCCCGGAATCCCCGCCCACTCATAGAAGAAATAGGCCCACGAGGTTTTATCCACGGTGAAACCCTTGGCTTCCTTCAGGTAGGTCGGCGCCCAGTCCAGCACGCCGTAGCGCAGCAGGTAGACGAAGACGTTGGCCATGGCGATGTACCAGAGCATTTTGTTGCGCAGCACGTATTTGACGAAGATTTCCTTGGCGCTGAATTCGTCTTCGTGGCTGGCGTCGTAGCCTTCCGGGTAATCGTTCTTGTACTGCTCGATCGGCGGCAGACCGACCGATTGCGGGGTGTCGCGCATAGTGATGAACGCAAACACCGCAACGCCCAGCGCGACCGCTGCCGGAACGTAGAACGCCGCGTGCCAGTCGTTGAACAGGCCCATGCCGATCAGGAACAGCGGGCCGATCAGACCACCGCCGACGTTATGCGCCACGTTCCACACCGACACCACGCCGCCGCGTTCCTTCTGCGACCACCAGTGCACCATGGTTCGCCCGCTCGGCGGCCAGCCCATGCCCTGCGCCCAGCCGTTGATGAACAGGAGGATGAACATCATCGTCACGCTGGATGTTGCCCACGGCGCGAAACCGAAAATGAACATCACCCCGGCCGAAACCAGCAGGCCGAACGGCAGGAAGAAACGCGGGTTGGAACGGTCGGACACCAGGCCCATGAGGAACTTCGACAAACCGTAGGCAATGGCGATCGCCGACATCGCCAGACCAAGGTCGCCACGGCTGTAGCCTTCATCGATCAGGTACGGCATGGCCAGGGAGAAGTTCTTGCGCAGCAGGTAGTAACCGGCGTAGCCGATAAAGATACCGGCGAAGATCTGCCAGCGCAGTCGGCGGTAGGTGCTGTCTATTTTTTCTTCAGGCAATGGAGCCTGATGTGCGGCAGGACGAAAGAAAGCAAACATTCAAGAGCTCCAGTTTTCTTGTTTTGACTGCGGATGCGAATGTTACAGTTTCGTTACCGAAAATAGCATTGCTTCACGTCGGCAAAACAGCGGAAATTTGGACAGTTGAGCGTTCCTTTATGAACATGTCGTTCTGAGATAAATACGGGGCGCTGAGGGAATGGTGACTCGGGTGGGTTTCTGCGGTTTACCGTGTGGCAGAGGCGGATCTCAACGCTAAAGCGATCCGGATGGCTGCTCCGGATCGCTCCCTGTTGTCAACGGACCTGAACGACAACCTTGCCCACAGCCTTGCGCTGGCCAAGATCATCGATCGCCTGCGCGGCATTGCTCAGCGGATACACCTGCGACACCAGTGGTTTGAGCTTGCCCTCGGCAAACCAGCCGAACAGTTGCGCAAAGTTGACTGCGTTGTCCTGGGGCTGGCGCTGGGCGAACGAGCCCCAGAACACGCCGAGCACCGCCGCGCCTTTGAGCAGGGCGAGGTTGACCGGCAGTTCCGGGATGCGTCCGCTGGCGAAGCCGACGACCAGCAGGCGGCCGTTCCAGGCGATGGCGCGGATGGCCTGGTCGAACAGGTCGCCGCCGACCGGGTCGTAAATCACGTCGGCGCCCTGGCCGTCGGTGAGGCGTTTGATTTCGTCCTTCAGATTGCTTTCGCTGTAGTTGATCAACTCGTCAGCCCCGGCGGCCTTGGCCACCGCGAGTTTCTCGGCGCTGCTGGCGGCGGCGATCACGCGGGCGCCCATGGCTTTGCCGATCTCCACCGCGGCGAGGCCCACACCACCGGATGCACCGAGAACCAGCAGGGTTTCGCCCGGTTGCAGGTTGGCGCGCTGCTTGAGCGCGTGCATCGAGGTGCCGTAAGTCATACTGAAGGCAGCGGCGATGTTGAAATCCATTGAAGGCGGAATTGGCAGGACGTTGTAGCCTGGCACCGCAACCTGCTCGGCAAAACTGCCCCAACCGGTCAACGCCATGACCCGGTCGCCGACTTTCAGGTGACTGACCTTTTCCCCGACTTCGCGCACCACCCCGGCCGCTTCACCGCCCGGCGAGAACGGGAAGGGCGGTTTGAACTGGTATTTGCCCTCGATGATCAGCGTGTCCGGGAAGTTGACCCCGGCGGCGTGCACGTCCAGCAGGATTTCATTCTTCTTGGCGACAGGACTGGCGACGTCTTCCAGCACCAGCGATTCGGCAGGGCCGAAGGCTTTGCACAGCACGGCTTTCATCAGGGCTATTCCTTTGGGAGTGATGGCCGATAAGTGTAGGTGTGTGAATCAACGGGTCAACGAGCATGCCCGACCCTGATAGTCAGCCATAAGCTTGTGCTTGCGCGGCGGGTCGTTATGCTAGGCCGCAAACCGGATAAGGAGCGAATTGTGAAAGCGTGGATCATGTTGTTGCTGGCCCTGTCTCTGCCTGTGGCAGCACTGGCCGAAGAAGCCAAAGAAGGCGAGGCGCCGAAGGTCAATTACATCACCCTCAGCCCGCCGTTCGTCGGCAATTACGGCCTCGACGGCACCGCCAAGCTCAAGGTCTACAAAGCCGACGTGGCCCTGCGCGTGACCGGCGAAGAGGCGAGCAAACTGGTCAAGGCCAACGAGCCGCTGATCCGCAATCAACTGGTGGCGCTGTTCACTCAGCAGACCACCGAGGCGATGGGCAGCATCGAGGGCAAGGAAAAATTGCGTCAGGAAGCGTTGAAGCAGACCCAGCAGGTCATGAATGACGAGACCGGCAAGCCAGTGGTTGAGGATCTGTTGTTCAACAACCTGATCATTCAGTAAGCCATAAAATCAAAAGATCGCAGCCTTCGGCAGCTCCTACCTTGGAATGCGTTTCCCTGTAGGAGCTGCCGAAGGCTGCGATCTTTTTGCGCGTCAACGCAACGCAAGCACCGCCGCCCACTGCTCCGCCGTCACCGGCATCACCGACAGCCGCGAGCCCTTCTGCACCAATGGCATCTCGGCCAACGCGGTCTGCTGCTTCAGGTAATCGAGCTTCAACACCCGCGCAAACGTCTCGACGTGTTCGACATCGATCGCGCTCCAGGCATTTTTCTCCGGCGTAGCCTTGGCATCGAAGTAATGACTCTCGGGCTCCAGCGCCGTCGGATCGGGATACGCTGCTTCGATAATTTGGCCAATCCCGGCAATCCCCGGCTCGGGGCAGCTGGAATGGTAGAAAAAGAACTCGTCACCGACCGCCATCGCCCGCAGGAAATTGCGCGCCTGATAGTTGCGAACCCCGTCCCAGCGTGCCTTGCCGAGCTTTTCCAGACCCTTGATCGAGAGTTCGTCGGGCTCTGATTTCATCAGCCAGTAGGCCATGTCATTTGCTCCTGAAGCGGTCATTGGGCAGGTTGTCGGGCAATTTTATGACAAACCGACAGTCGGTTGACGTCAGCGTTTGCGCACGGGTTCACGTTGCCGCAAAATGCCGGCCTTTAAAGCTTGACGCTGCTGCACGGCCTACGAACGGAAACCGCTGCTGTCATCGTGATGATGTGCCTTGAGGGGGGCAATCGATGAAACGCAAACCGGATTTGCTATGGACTTTGGTAATTTTGTTTGGCCTGGGCGTGGTAACCACCGGTTACGCGCAGAGCCTGTGGGCGAACAAGACCGACGCGCCGATTGAAGTGGCGCAACAGGTGCAACAGTCGACCGCTTTCAAACGCTGAACCTGTCTCTTCGACGCCGCCGATCCGTGCGGCGTCTACTCTGCGAAATACCACGCCTTGTCAGTGACCGTGCCTTGTAACGGGACATCCCAGCTCGCCTGCGCCAGACGCTCGACCTTCTGACATTCATGGGCCAAGCCCAGCAGCGTCGGCTTGCGCCAGTTCTTGCGGCGGGCCAGATAGGCGAGGCTGCGATCATAAAATCCGCCGCCCATGCCCAGTCGCCCGCCGACATCGTCAAACCCGACCAGCGGCAACAGCACCAGATCCAGCGCCCAGACCTTGCGTTGGCGAGCCAGACTGGCCCGAGGCTCAAGGATGCGGAAACGATTGGGGCTGAGCTTTTCGCCGGGACGAATGCGCTGGAAGACCATTTTCGTTCGCGGCCAGGCGCTGAGTACCGGCAGATAAGTTGCCTTGCCGCGACGCTGGGCTTCGCGCAGCAGCAAGCGCGGATCGATTTCACCGTCGGTGGGCAAGTACAGAGAGATATGTTTCGCCCGGCGAAAAAGCGGGTCTTGGGCCAATTGCCGGAACAGGCCTTTGGCAGCCTGGCGTTGTTCGCCCGGCGTCAGTGCGCGGCGCGCCTTGCGCAGCAGGCGACGGAGTTGCGGGCGGGGCAGCAGCGCGGGTTCGGTCATGGTTCGGCTTCGGCAGGTGGATGCAAAAACGTACGCATAAAAAATCCGATGTCGGCATACACCGACATCGGATTCGAATCAGGCTCCCCGGATGAACCGCTGTCAACTCAGCCCTTGAACCCGAAAGTTCAAGGTGGAAGAAGCAGTAGACTTTAAGGCTTTCCGTCTAGCGGACATGCACACCAGCCCAACGTGCAACTTCCAGGGTAGTGCGAATCGGCTCCGGGACATCGTCAACTGGCAAGCACCCCAGGGAGTGGGGCGAGTATACCTCAAGCTGCCAGTCGAATCAGCCCTTGGCGGTACTCTGATCGTCGGCGAGGACCAGATCGACACGATCGAGCAAGTCGCGCACCTGTTCGCGGGTCGAACCGCTGGCCTGGATGTCCGGGCGCTCTTCTTTGTGCAACAGGTCGTGGGTGATGTTCAGCGCGGCCATCACGGCAATGCGGTCGGCACCGATGACTTTGCCGCTGCTGCGGATCTCGCGCATCTTGCCGTCCAGGTAGCGGGCGGCACTGACCAGATTGCTGCGTTCTTCCGGCGGGCAGATGATCGAATACTCTTTGTCGAGGATCTGCACGGTAACGCTATTGCTTGAACTCATGAGTCTTGCTCCAGGGCCTTGAGGCGCGAAATCATCGATTCGACCTTACGCCGGGCGATTTCGTTTTTTTCAATGAGGTGAGCGCGTTCCTCGCGCCAGGTTTTTTCCTGAGCTAGTAAGAGTGCGTTTTGACTCTTAAGTTGCTCGACTCGGCCAATCAGCAGTTCGAGTCTGGCCATCAGCGCTTGCAGGTCGGTGTCTTCCATTGGGTCCACGTGTTCGTCTGATGGGGGTGACTGGCGGACAGCCTTTAATGGTCTTGGCGGGGCTGTCGATGTAGGATACAAGGCCTTCATTCTAGACATAGCGCCGTCTGGCGCCTAGCTGCCCATGACCATTGCGAATTCCCCGTATCAAGCCTTTGCCACCCTGCTGACTGCCAGCGGCCACAACGTCTCGCCTGCCGAACTGCACGGCGTGCTGCTCGGGCGCAGCTGCGCCGGGGCCGGCTTCGATCACGAAGGCTGGCTGATCGACGCCGCCGAACTGCTCGAAGGCGACATCCAGGACAACGTCCGCAACGCCCTGATCGGCCTGCAGGAGATGGTCAAGGGCGAGCTGACCGGTGACGACGTCACTGTCGTTCTGCTGCTGCCGACCGACGATGCACCGCTGGCCGACCGCGCCGCTGCTCTGGGCGAATGGTGCCAGGGCTTCCTCAGCGGTTTCGGCCTGAACTGCCGCGACAGCAGCATGCTCAGCACCGAAGCCACCGAAGTGCTGCAGGATCTGGCGGCGATTTCCCAAGTCCAGGATGCGCTGGAAGAATCCGAAGACGGCGAGTCCGACTACATGGAAGTCATGGAATACCTGCGCGTTGCGCCGTTGCTGCTGTTCTCGGAAACAAAAAAAGCCGATGTACCGCCAGCCGCCAAGCCGTCGCTGCATTAATCGCGTGCCAGGGAAAGCCATCTGCCCATGACCCATATCCCCAAAGCGGAATACAGCCGTCGCCGCAAGGCCCTGATGGCGCAGATGGAACCCAACAGCATCGCGATCCTGCCCGCCGCCGCGGTGGCTATCCGCAACCGCGACGTCGAGCACGTCTACCGGCAGGACAGCGACTTCCAGTACCTCAGCGGTTTTCCCGAGCCGCAAGCGGTCATCGTCCTGATGCCCGGGCGCGAGCACGGCGAGTACATCCTGTTCTGCCGTGAACGCAACGCCGAGCGCGAATTGTGGGATGGTTTGCGCGCCGGGCAGGAAGGCGCGATCAGCGAATACGGTGCCGATGATGCGTTTCCGATTACCGACATCGACGACATCCTCCCGGGCCTGATCGAAGGCCGCGACCGGGTCTATTCGGCGATGGGCAGCAACCCGGAATTCGATCGGCACCTGATGGAGTGGATCAACGTGATCCGCTCCAAGGCGCACCTTGGTGCGCAGCCGCCGAATGAATTCGTTGCCCTGGATCACCTGCTGCACGACATGCGCCTGTATAAATCGGCGGCAGAAGTGAAGGTGATGCGCGAAGCCGCGCGGATTTCGGCCCAGGCACATATCCGCGCGATGCAGGCCAGTCGGCCCGGGCTCTATGAGTACAGCCTCGAAGCCGAACTGGATTACGAATTCCGCAAGGGCGGGGCGAAGATGCCGGCCTACGGCTCGATCGTCGCCGCCGGGCGCAACAGCTGCATCCTGCATTACCAGCAGAATGACGCGCTGCTCAAGGACGGTGATCTGGTGTTGATCGACGCCGGCTGCGAGATCGACTGCTACGCCAGCGATATCACCCGCACCTGGCCGGTCAACGGCAAGTTTTCGCCCGAGCAGAAAGCGATCTACGAATTGGTACTGGCCTCGCAAGAAGCCGCGTTCGCCGAAATCGCCCCGAACAAGCACTGGAACCAGGCGCATGAAGCCACAGTGCGAGTGATTACCACAGGGCTGGTGAGACTCGGCTTGTTGCAAGGCGAGGTCGATGAATTGATCGCCAGCGAAGCCTACAAAGCGTTTTACATGCACCGCGCCGGCCACTGGCTTGGCATGGATGTACATGATGTCGGCGAGTACAAGGTCGGCGGCGAATGGCGCGTGCTGGAGGTCGGCATGGCGCTGACCGTGGAGCCGGGCATCTACATCGCCCCGGACAACCAGAACGTGGCGAAGAAATGGCGCGGCATTGGCGTGCGCATCGAGGACGATGTGGTCGTGACCCGATCCGGTTGTGAAATTCTCACCGGCGGTGTGCCGAAAACCGTCGCCGAGATCGAAGCGCTGATGGCACAGGCAAGGACACACGCAGCATGAGTCGAGTCAATCTGGCAATCATCGGTGGCGGTCTGGTCGGCGCCAGTCTGGCGTTGGCCTTGCAGGCCGGAGCCAAGGCGCAAGGCTGGAAAATCGTCCTGATCGAACCGTTCGCCCCCGGCGACAGCTGGCAGCCGAGCTACGACGCACGTTCCTCGGCGCTGTCGTTTGGCTCGCGGCAGATTTACCAGCGCCTGGGCGTGTGGCAGGAAATTTCCCGCCGCGCCGAGCCGATCAAACAGATTCACGTCTCCGACCGTGGCCGTTTCTCCACCGCACGTTTGTCGGCGATGGAAGAGGGCGTGCCCGCGCTCGGTTATGTGGTGGAAAACGCCTGGCTTGGCCAGTGTCTGTGGCAACACCTCGACAAAGACGTGATCACTTGGCGCTGCCCGGCGGAAGTCACGCGCATGGAGCCGTTGGCCGATGGCTATCGCCTGACCCTCAACGATGAAACCACCCTTGAATGCGACCTCGCGGTGCTCGCCGATGGCGGCCGTTCCGGGCTGCGCGAGCAACTGGGTATCAACGTGCGCAAGCGCCCGTACAACCAGAGCGCGCTGATCGCCAACATCACCCCGAGCGAAGCGCACAACGGCATGGCCTTCGAGCGCTTTACCGACGACGGGCCAATGGCCCTGCTGCCGCTGCCGGATAATCGCTGCGCGCTGGTCTGGACCCGTCTGGGCATGGACGCGCAGCGTCTTACCGAGTTGAACGAGCGCGATTTCCTCAGCGAGCTGCAAGGGGTGTTCGGTTACCGCCTCGGCACCTTGAAGCAGGTCGGCGCGCGGCATCTGTATCCGCTGTCGCTGATCGAGGCTGAAGAACAGGTGCGTTCGCATCTGGCCGTGCTCGGTAACGCCGCGCACAGCCTGCATCCGATTGCCGGGCAGGGCTTCAACCTGTCGCTGCGTGACGCCGACGCCCTGGCGGCTGCGCTGCTGGCCAGTGATAAGGCGCTGGGCGACTTCGCCACGTTGCAGGCCTATCGCGAGCGGCAGCGCCTCGATCAGGACCTGACCGTGGGCTTCTCCGATCAGGTTACGCGCCTGTTCGGCAGCACCCAGCCGCTGGTGTCGCTGGGGCGCAACCTCGGCCTGCTCGGTCTCGACCTGCTGCCTCCGGCGAAACGCTGGTTCGCCCGTCAGGCGATGGGCCTGGGAACGCGTCCGGATGCTTGAGTGGCTGAGCGGCACTTTCATTTTCAGGATCGCGCCGCTAACTGGCGCGCTCGGTAAAACCCTTTACGTGCGGCGCAAGCCGCCAGCGAGACAGGCCTAAAGCATGGAAATGCGTGCAGATCTGCTGATAGTCGGAGCCGGAATGGTCGGCAGCGCCCTGGCGCTGGCGCTACAGGACAGCGGCCTGGAAGTGCTGCTGCTCGACGGCAGCCCGATGAGCGTGAAACCGTTCGACGCCGACGCTGCATTCGAACCGCGGGTCAGTGCGTTGTCGGCGGCAAGTCAGCGCATCCTCGAACGCCTCGGCGTCTGGGACGGCATCGCCCAACGGCGCAGCAGCCCGTACACTGACATGCATGTCTGGGACGGCAGCGGCACCGGGCAGATTCATTTCTCGGCGAGCAGCGTGCATGCCGATGTGCTCGGCCATATCGTCGAAAACCGCGTGGTCCAGGATGCGCTGCTCGAGCGCTTGCATGACTGCGATCTGGGCATGCTCGCCAATGCGCGGCTGGAGCAGATGCGTCGCTCCGGCGATGACTGGCTGCTGACCCTGGCCGATGGCCGTACCTTGCGCGCGCCGCTGGTGATCGCGGCCGATGGCGCTAATTCTGCTGTGCGCCGTCTCACCGGCGTGGCGACTCGCGAGTGGGATTATCTGCATCACGCCATCGTCACCAGCGTGCGCTGCAGCCAGCCGCACCGCAAAACCGCGTGGCAGCGCTTTACCGATCACGGGCCGTTGGCGTTTCTGCCACTGGAACGCGATGGCCAGCAGGACTGGTGCTCGATCGTCTGGTCGACCACGCCGAGTGAAGCCGAGCGCTTGATGGCGCTGAACGACGTCGCGTTTTGCGCCGAACTGGAGCGGGCCTTTGAGGGACGCCTCGGTGAAGTGATCAGTGCCGATCCGCGTCTGTGCGTGCCGCTGCGTCAGCGCCATGCCAAGCGCTACGTCGCGGAAGGCCTGGCCCTGATCGGCGATGCGGCGCACACCATTCACCCATTGGCGGGGCAGGGCGTAAATCTCGGTTTCCTCGACGCCGCGGTACTGGCGGAAGTATTGCTGCAAGCGCATGAGCGCGGCGAGCGATTGGCGAACGTGAAAGTGCTGAGCCGCTACGAGCGTCGGCGCATGCCGCATAACCTGGCACTGATGGCGGCGATGGAGGGCTTTGAGCGGTTGTTCCAGGCCGATCCGCTGCCGCTACGCTGGTTGCGCAATGCCGGGCTGAAACTGGTTGAGCAGATGCCCGAGGCGAAGGCCTTGTTTGTGCGCGAGGCGCTGGGGTTGACCGGGGATCTTCCGGCTCTGGCAAAGCCCTGACCTCTTCATTGAGGCTGATGGCCCCTTCGCGAGCAGGCTCGCTCCTACAGGGGAGCGCATTCCCCTGTAGGAGCTGCCGAAGGCTGCGATCTTTTGATCTTGATCTTGAAAAATCAAAAGATCGCAGCCTTCGGCAGCTCCTACAACGATTTGTGCAACATCTGGTAACGCCTTCCCCCAGTGTTCGATTGTGGTGGTAAATGTGAGTCCTTATCATTTGGCCCACATTTCCCGACCGAGAGACCACTCCCATGTTGGCACCCAAGCGTCTTCTGACCGCACTGGCCTTGACCCTGATCGGCAGCACCACTGCCCAGGCTGCCGATGAGGTGGTGGTTTACTCGTCGCGGATCGATGAGCTGATCAAACCGGTATTCGATGCCTACACCGCCAAGACCGGGGTGAAGATCAAGTTCATCACTGACAAGGAAGCGCCGCTGATGCAGCGCATCAAGGCCGAAGGTGAAAACGCCACCGCCGACCTGCTGCTTACCGTCGATGCCGGCAACCTGTGGCAGGCCGAGCAGATGGGCATCCTCCAGCCATTCACCTCGAAAACCATCGACGCAAATGTTCCCCTGCAATATCGCTCGTCCACTCATGCCTGGACCGGCCTGAGCCTGCGCGCACGGACCATCGCCTATTCCACCGAGCGAGTGAAACCGGGCGAACTGACCACCTACGAGGCGCTGGCCGACAAGAACTGGGAAGGTCGCCTGTGCCTGCGCACGGCGAAGAAGGTCTACAACCAGTCGCTGACCGCGACCATGATCGAAGTTCACGGCGCCGAGAAAACCGAGAAGATCCTCAAGGGCTGGGTCAACAACCTGTCCACTGACGTGTTCTCCGATGACGTTGCAGTGCTGGAAGCGATCAATGCCGGGCAGTGCGACGTCGGCATCGTCAACACCTACTACTACGGTCGCCTGCACAAACAGAAGCCTGAATTGCCAGTGAAGCTGTTCTGGCCGAATCAGGCTGATCGCGGCGTGCATGTGAACCTGTCCGGCATCGGCCTGACCAAACATGCACCACACCCGGAAGCGGCCAAGGCTCTGGTCGAGTGGATGACCACGCCTGAGGCGCAGAAGATTTTCGCTGATGTGAACCAGGAATTCCCGGCCAACCCGGCGGTGGCGCCATCGGAAGAAGTGGCGGCGTGGGGTAAGTTCGTGGCCGATACCCTGCCGGTGGAAGTGGCGGGCAAGCGTCAGGCTGAGGCGATCCGGATGATGGATCGGGCGGGTTGGAACTGAATCGTTTCGAAAGATTCGTTTGATTCAAAATCCAGCCCCTCACCCCAGCCCTCTCCCGGAGGGAGAGGGAGCCGATTTGTGTTGGATTCGAACCTGAGTTCGGCTCGGTACCTCAGATCGGCATAATACGTAAAAGCGACGCGGTCAGTTCCCTCTCCCTCCGGGAGAGGGCTAGGGTGAGGGCAGCAATCCCAACCTGAAATACGCAATCCAAGAACACGCCAATCCCTCCAGAGACCCAAAAGTGGCCCACCCCGCCCAACGCCGCTGGTACCCCATCGTCTTCACCATCGCCGCGCTGGTGCTGTTGCCGCTGAGCGTGCTGCTGCTGTCGTGGCAGACCATCGATCAGCAGATCTGGTCGCACCTGTGGCAAACCCAGATGCCGCGTCTGCTCGGCAATACCCTGACGCTGATCCTCGGCGTCGGTATCGGCGTGACCCTGCTGGGCGTCAGCCTGGCCTGGCTCACCAGCCTCTGCGAGTTCCCCGGCCGGCGCTGGCTCGACTGGGCACTGATGCTGCCCTTCGCCATTCCCGCCTATGTACTGGCCTTTGTTTTCGTTGGCCTGCTCGACTTCGCCGGCCCCGTGCAGACCTTGCTGCGCGAATGGTTCGGCACCGGCCTGCGCCTGCCGCGGGTGCGATCCACCGGCGGGGTGATCGTGGTGCTGGTGCTGGTCTTTTATCCTTACGTTTATCTGCTGGCGCGCACCGCGTTCCTGGCCCAGGGCAAAGGCCTGATGGAAGCGGCGCGGGTGCTCGGGCAATCGCCGTGGCAGGCGTTCTGGCGGGTCGCGTTGCCGATGGCGCGTCCGGCGATTGGCGCGGGCGTGGCGCTGGCGCTGATGGAAACCCTCGCCGATTTCGGCGCGGTGTCGGTGTTCAACTTCGACACCTTCACCACGGCAATCTACAAGACCTGGTACGGCTTCTTCAGCCTGTCCAGCGCCGCGCAACTGGCCAGTCTGTTGCTGCTGGTGGTGATGCTGGTGCTGTACGGCGAACGCCGGGCACGCGGGGCGAATCGGGCCAGCAATGAGCGGCCACGGGTAAAAGCGCTGTATCACCTGCGCGGGTTCAAGGCCTTCGCGGCGACGGGCTGGTGTGCCCTGGTGTTCGCCTGCGCTTTCGTCATCCCGGTGCTGCAACTGATCGTCTGGTTCTGGCAGCGCGGACGCTTCGATCTGGACGAGCGCTACGCCGGGCTGATCCTGCACACGCTTTACCTGGGCGCGATGGCGGCGCTGATTACCGTCAGCGTTGCGCTGTTGCTGGCGTTCGCCCGGCGTCTGGCACCGACCCAGACGATCAACTCCGGCGTCGGTCTGGCCAATCTCGGCTACGCGTTGCCCGGTTCGGTGCTGGCGGTGTCGATCATGCTCGCTTTCAGTTATCTGGATCGTGAGCTGGTGATTCCGCTCTCCGCGTGGCTCGGCGGTGCCGGCAAACCACTGTTGCTCGGCAGTCTCGCCGCTCTGCTCATGGCTTATCTGGTGCGCTTTATCGCCGTCGCTTACGGGCCGCTGGAAAGCAGTCTGGCGCGTATACGGCCATCTTTGCCCGAAGCGGCACGTAGCCTGGGTGTCAGTGGGCCGCGACTGTTTTTCAAAGTGTATCTGCCGCTGTTGCTGCCCGGCACCTTGAGCGCCGCGTTGCTGGTGTTCGTCGATGTGCTCAAGGAAATGCCCGCGACCCTGCTGATGCGCCCGTTTGGCTGGGACACGCTGGCGGTGCGCATCTTTGAAATGACCAGCGAAGGTGAGTGGGCGAGGGCGTCATTGCCTGCGCTGACCCTGGTGCTGGTTGGTCTATTGCCAGTGATCGGATTGATTCGACGCTCAGCGCACCGAAACACTTAGTAGTGAGTCCTACATCATGCGGCTACAATGCGCGGCATTCGGTGCGGTTCGTCTGACAGACCCGTGCGCTGGAATCGGCTGAAAGCCTTATCCATCAAGGCCTTCAGCCGTATAGCGGCGGTCCGCACCCTCGCCACGCCCGGAAGGAGAAACCCATGGGACAGCGTACGCCTCTGTATGACCTGCACCTCGCGCTCGGCGCGAAGATGGTCGATTTTGGCGGTTGGGACATGCCACTGCATTACGGCTCGCAGGTCGAGGAGCACCACGAAGTGCGCCGCGATTGCGGGGTGTTCGATGTTTCCCACATGACCGTGATCGATGTCACCGGCGCCCAGGCCAAGGCCTGGCTCCAGCATCTGCTGGCCAACGACGTCGAACGTCTGCACAGCCCCGGCCGGGCGTTGTACAGCACCATGCTCAACGAGCGTGGCGGCATCGTCGACGACATGATCGTCTATCGCCTCGACGGCGCGTACCGGCTGGTGTTCAACGCCTCCACCCGCGATCAGGATCTGGCGTGGATGAACGCGCAACTCGGTACTTGCGACGTGCAGTTGCACGAGCGCTCCGAGTTGGCAATGCTCGCCATCCAGGGCCCGCAGGCCCGGCACAAGATTGCCGAACTGGTCACCCAGTCGCGCGCCACGCTGATCCAGCAACTCAAACCTTTCGAAGGCGCCATTGACGGCGACTGGTTCATCGCGCGCACCGGGTACACCGGTGAGGATGGCCTGGAAATCTGCCTGCCGGCCCATCAGGCGCCGGGCTTTTTCAACGACCTGGTCGGCGCCGGTATTTCCCCGATCGGCCTTGGTGCTCGCGATACGTTGCGTGTCGAGGCCGGGATGAACCTCTACGGCCAGGACATCCACCAGGACGTTTCGCCGCTGGCGTCGAACATGGCCTGGAGCATCGCCTGGGAACCGGCCTCGCGTCAGTTCATCGGCCGCGCGGCGCTGGAGGCGGAAAAAGCCGCCGGCGTGGCGCACAAACTGGTCGGTCTGGTGCTGGAAGAACGCGGGGTTTTACGCGCTCACCAAGTGGTTCGCATCGCCGATGTTGGCGAAGGGGAGATCACCAGTGGTAGTTTCTCTCCTACGCTGAGCAAATCGATTGCCCTGGCGCGTGTACCGATGGCAACTGCCGACCGCGCCGAAGTGGAAATTCGTGGCAAGTGGTACCCGGTGCGAGTGGTCAAACCGACCTTCGTACGCCATGGCAAGACTTTGATCTAACCTTTTCTGGCGGGCACAACCGCTGACCAATTCCTGAGGAAACCGAAGATGAGCGATATCCCTGCCGAACTGCGTTTTGCCGAAAGTCATGAATGGGCACGTCTGGAAGCCGACGGCAGCGTCACCGTGGGCATCAGCGATCACGCGCAGGAAGCGCTGGGCGACGTGGTATTCGTCGAACTGACCGAAGTCGGCAAGGTGTTCGCCGCCGGTGATCAATCCGGCGTGGTCGAGTCGGTGAAAGCCGCCTCCGACATCTACGCCCCGGTCAGCGGCGAAGTCATCGCGATCAACGAAGAGCTGGGCGGCTCGCCCGAGTTGCTGAACTCCGACCCGTACGGCGCGTGGATCTTCAAGCTCAAGCCAAGCGACAAGGCCGAGCTGGACAAGCTGCTGGATGCTGGTGCGTACAAGGCTGCCATCGGCGAGTAATTCGCTGTCTGAAATCCGGACAAAAAAATGCCGCTCAATCGAGCGGCATTTTTCATGGGGCAAGGCTTATTCGGAAGCCACGGCGTTCTTCGCCAGAATCGCGTTCGCCAGTTCCATGTCCGAGGCCTGCAGGCCCGGGTTGTCGGCGCGCACTTTCTGCATCGCCGCTTCCAGATACGGACCACGGATGCCGCCGTCACTGGCGACGAAGCTGCCGGCGTCGTCCTGAGCGGCAACGATCAGCTTGTGATCCTTGAAGGTCAGGTAAGTCGAACCGGTGGTGGCGCCGGAGGAAATGACGTTACGCCAAAAGCTGTCCGCCATGGCCGAACCAACGGGAAGCGACAGCAGGGCCAGGGTGGCGACAGCAAGTTTGAGACGCATGATGGGGTGACTCCTGGGGATTGACTAGGGCGTTGGATTGCCGATCCTCCCGTCCAGTTCCGTGGCGACTTATTTCGACTCACTTTGCGGCGTTACCCGCAGCACTTCCTCCACTGTGGTCAGCCCTGCGGCAACTTTTTGCGCGCCTGACAGGCGCAGGCTGCGCATGCCTTCCTTGAATGCCTGGCGGCGGATGGCCGTCAGGTCGGTGTCCGGGTTGATCAGCGCCTTGAGGCCGTCGCTCAGTTGCATGATTTCGTACACCCCGGCGCGGCCTCGATAGCCTGTGTCGCGGCATTCCAGGCAGCCAATCGCCCGTTGCGCATTGCTTGGCAGCGGCGCCTGCCATGGCCGGGTCAGGGTTTGCCAGTCTTCATCCTCCAGCGTCAGCGGCGCCTTGCAGTGCGGGCACAACGTGCGCACCAGCCGTTGGGCCATGACCCCCAGCACGGTCGCCTTGATCAGGTAATGCGGCACGCCGAGTTCGAGCAAACGGCTGATGGCGCTTGGCGCGTCGTTGGTGTGCAGGGTCGACAGGACCAAGTGCCCGGTGAGCGCGGCCTGAATCGCCATTTCGGCGGTTTCCAGATCGCGTATCTCGCCGATCATGATGATGTCCGGGTCCTGTCGCATCAGCGCACGCACGCCGGCGGCGAAGGTCAGCTCGATGTTGTGCTGCACCTGCATCTGGTTGAAGGCCGGCTCGACCATTTCGATCGGGTCCTCGATGGTGCACAGGTTGACCTCCGGCGTCGCCAGTTTTTTCAGCGTGGTGTACAGGGTGGTGGTCTTGCCAGAACCGGTCGGCCCGGTGACCAGAATGATGCCGTTGGGCTGGCGGGTCATGTCCTGCCAGCGGCGCAGGTCGTCGGCGCTGAAACCCAACTGGTCGAAATTCTTCAACAGCACTTCGGGGTCGAAAATCCGCATGACCATTTTTTCGCCGAACGCCGTCGGCAAGGTCGACAGACGCAACTCCACTTCGCCGCCGTCCGGGGTTTTGGTCTTGACCCGGCCGTCCTGGGGCTTGCGCTTTTCCGCGACGTTCATGCGGCCGAGGCTTTTCAGGCGACTGACTATTGCCATGGTCACCTGCGGCGGGAATTGATAGACGTTGTGCAACACGCCGTCGATGCGAAAGCGCACGGTGCCGTGTTCGCGCCGCGGTTCGATGTGGATATCGCTGGCGCGCTGCTGGAAGGCGTACTGGAACAGCCAGTCGACGATGTTGACGATGTGCGCGTCGTTGGCGTCCGGCTCCTGATCGCTGGCGCCGAGATTGAGCAGTTGTTCGAAGTTGCCCAGGTTGCCGCCCTGCGCGTCGGCATTGCTGGCGCCGCTGACCGATTTGGCCAGACGAAAGAACTCGACGCTGAAGCGCTGGATATCCACCGGGTTGGCCACGACCCGTTTGATCGGCAGCTTCAATACGTGGGTCAGATCGGCTTCCCAGCCGCTGACGTAGGGCTGGGCGCTGGCCACGGTCACCGCATCGCGATCCACGGCGACGGCAAGAATTTTGTGCCGTTGGGCGAAGGCATACGACATCAGTGGCGTGATCGCTGCGACGTTGATTTTCAGCGGATCAATGCGCATATACGGCTGGCCGGCCTGTTGCGCCAGCCACAGGGTCAGGCTTTCCAGGTCCAGATGTTTGCCCGGACGGCTGAGGTCGTCGAGTTGCTGGCTGGCGATGAACTCCAGCGGATGCATCTGCCCGTGAGCAGCATGGCGTCGGCGGGCATTGAGCGCCTGTTCCGCGGCGTCCTGGCAGATGAAGCCTTGGGCGACCAGTTCACGCAGTACATCGTTGAGGTCCAGCCAGCGGTCCTGAGTGACAAATTGAACGGACATGTGGCTTTCCTTTTTAAGCGGCATGCGCAAAAGGATAGTCGTGGCGCTGCTGACCGTTGGGCCACTACCCGACGAAGCCGTTGCCGGATCTGTCAGCCGGCGGCCTGCACGGGCGCCTGCCATGCCGCATCGGCATTGTGCAAATCCACCGAGCAGACGCTGATCAGGTTACGCAGTTTTTCCGCGATCACTTGCGCGCGATGCCAGCTCAGGCCGCTCATGAGCAGATCGATCGACAGCAGATCGTCCTGGCGCTGGACGTTGACCTGCTCCGGCGTCAGGCACTGCAAGGCGAACAGATTCAGCACCCGCACCAGCAGATCCGGCTCGGCCTCGGCGAGGATTTGGTACTGCGCCAGGCAGTGCGCGTTATTGACGTTCCAGACATCAGCGCGGGTGGCGGGGCTGTTCACGGCTTCAAGGTGTGGCATGGCGAGTCTCCAAAGGTGCTGGAGAAATTTTTACATTCGGTGCGGGGTATTTCTTGGCTATGATCGGCAGCTAACGGGATTTATCGAAAGATATGATTTGTGAAAACTGATCTTTGAGGATTTTTTATGCACAGCGAGCTGGATGCCTACGATCGCAAGATCCTCGCCTTGCTGCAGGAAGACGCCTCGCTGTCGAGCGCGCAGATCGCCGAGCAGGTCGGCCTGTCGCAATCGCCGTGCTGGCGGCGGATTCAGCGGATGAAGGAGGAGGGCATCATTCGCGGTCAGGTGACGTTGCTTGATCGCAAGAAGATCGGCCTGAACACGCAGATCTTCGCCGAGATCAAACTCAACGCCCACGGCCGTTCGAACTTCACCGAATTCACCGAGGCAATTCGCGGTTTTCCGGAAGTGCTGGAGTGTTATGTGCTGATGGGCGCAGTGGACTTCATGTTGCGCATAGTCGCGGCGGACATCGAGGCGTACGAGCGGTTCTTCTTCGAGAAGCTGTCGCTGGTGCCGGGGATACAGGAAGTGAATTCGATCGTGGCGCTGTCGGAGATCAAATCCACCACCAGCCTCCCGGTCTAGCAAAAAAGCAAAAGATCGCAGCCTTCGGCAGCTCCTACAGGGGAATGCATTCCAAAGGTAGGAGCTGCCGAAGGCTGCGATCTTTTAGCGGTGTTACACGCGCAGGAGGGTTTTCCAGGCGCGGTTCTGGTACACCGCAATCGCCTGATGCTTGCGCGCATCGAGCAGTTCGTCGGTGATGGTCGGCTCGTTGGCCAGTTGCGCCAGTTTGTTCAGCTCGCCGTAGAGGCGATCCATTTCCGGAATGTCCAGCACGTTGCGCGCGTGGTGCAGCCAGACCTGAATGCGCTCGATGCGCGGCAGTTGCTCGGCGAGATCTTCCGGCTGTTGCTGGTAGCGCTGCAGCTGCAGAGCGGTGGCTTCTTCACCCAACAGACGCGGCAGCCAGCTGTGCAGTTGCGCGTCACCCTGACGATTGCCGCGAGTATTGCGGTCAGCGGTCCAGGTACGGGCCAGCAGCCAGCGCGAGGCGTTCAGCGAGAACTGGCCCCAGCGCGGGTCTTCCAGTTCTTCGAGAAACTGCTCAGGCGCAGCCTTGCGCACGTCTTCGTCTTCGATGCCGACCTGCACCAGCGGGCGCCAGTCTTCCAGCAAGGCATCCAGGGCCACACGCAGGTCGTGGGTCGACTGACGCGGCGCAGCCTGGCCGAGGCTGCTGAGCAGGGCGCGCATTTCCGCGAGGTTCTCGACCCAGTCCTGCAGGAGGCGCCAGTGGCCGTTGAAGCGATATTGCTCGGCCAGACGCTGGCTGCTGCCGAGCAAATGCCAGCTCAGCGCGGCGAAGGCGTCGTCGAGGCGGGTTTCGGTGGTCAACTGCGGCGCCGGCAGGCTCAGCGAGTAGCTGTTGGCGTCGTGAAGACGATAGCCGCGCTCGGCCTTGCTGATATCGCACGGCATCAACGCCAGGGTTTCCGCCAGTTCAGCGGCCAGTTCCAGCAGCGCGGCCGGCTCGCCTTCGCGCAGCTCCAGTTCCAGTTCGCAGATTTCTTCTTTCTGCTTGCCGACCACCACATGGCCGAGATCCAGCGCCGCTTCGATGACGACTTTGGTCTTGCCACGACCCCAGGCGATTTCGGCGCGCTCGCGGACGAAATCAGTGGTGAAGATCGGCTTGAGGGTTTTCTTGTCCAGCTCGGCCAGCGCCTCTGGCCAGCATTCGCCGTCGAGTTTCTTCACGTCGAGTTTGGCTTTCGGCAGTTTCCAGTCGTACTCGTTACGCTCGGACAGACCGGCGACGCTCTGGCCACGGGTCTTGAGGGTCTGGATCACTTCGTCACCGTCCTTGCGCAGGCGCAGGGCAACTTTGGCCTGGGCGAGGTCGCGCTCGGGGGTGTCGAAATACTGGTTCATCAACTCACGGCGTTCCCAGCCACTTTTGTTGCGTTTCTTCAGCAGCGGGTGCTCGCGCAGGGCAGCGAGGGTTTCGCGGCTGACGCGGAGTTTGATTTCGGTTTCTTTTTGCATGGCCGGAACATCCAGAATCGGGAGCGCAGCCGGGGGAATGTGTGGCTGCCAAGGCCGTGCAGTGTACAGGAGTCAAACTTCCTACGCCCTGCGGCGGTTTATTCCGCGCGCCGGATGGTTCTATAGTGGGCCTCAATCCGGGACCTGGAGTCAGTGATGCCATTGCCGTCCATGCAAGACCAGTTCGCCGCGCTGATTGCCGCGCCATCGGTCAGCTGTACCCAACCGAGCCTCGATCAATCCAACCGCGCCGTCATCGATCTGCTGGCGGGTTGGCTGGGTGACCTGGGTTTCAGCTGCGATATCCAGCAGGTCAGCCCCGGCAAATTCAATCTGCTCGCCAGTTTTGGCAGTGGCCCCGGCGGCCTGGTGCTGGCCGGGCACAGCGACACGGTGCCCTACGACGACGCGTTGTGGCAGACCGACCCGCTGAAGCTCACCGAAGTCGACGGTCGCTGGGTCGGGCTGGGCAGTTGTGACATGAAGGGCTTCTTTGCACTGATCATCGAAGCCGTGCAGCCGCTGCTCGATCAGCCGTTCAAACAGCCATTGCTGATCCTCGCCACCTGCGACGAAGAAAGCTCGATGTCCGGCGCCCGCGCGCTGGCCGAGGCCGGGCAACCGCTGGGCCGCGCGGCGGTGATCGGCGAGCCGACCGGGCTCAAACCGATCCGCATGCACAAAGGCATCATGATGGAGCGCATCGACATCCTCGGGCAGAGCGGCCACTCGTCCGATCCGCGCCTGGGCCACAGCGCCCTCGAAGCCATGCACGATGCCATCGGCGAACTGCGCGGCCTGCGCCTCTTGTGGCAGCGCGAATTCAGCAATCCGCAGTTCAGCGTGCCGCAACCGACGATGAACTTTGGCTGCATTCATGGCGGCGACAACCCCAATCGCATCTGCGGCCAGTGTTCGCTGGAATTCGACCTGCGGCCGCTGCCGGGCATGGACCCCAACGTGCTGCGCGCGGAAATCCTGCGCAAGCTCAACCCGGTGGCCGAGCGGCACAAAGTGAAAATCGATTACAAACCGCTGTTCCCGGAAGTGCCGCCGTTCGAGCAGGCCGAGGATGCCGAACTGGTGCGCATCGCCGAAAAGCTCACCGGCCATCGTGCCGAAGCAGTAGCGTTCGGCACCGAAGCGCCTTATCTTCAGCGCCTCGGCTGCGAAACCATTGTGCTTGGCCCCGGCGACATCGCCTGCGCGCATCAACCGGGCGAGTACCTTGAAATGTCACGTTTGCAGCCTACCGTGCATCTGATTCGGCAGTTGATTGAACATTACTGCCTGAGCCCGGACAAACTTGTGTGAATGAATGCTGTACCTGTAGGAGTGAGCCTGCTCGCGATCGCGGTGAGTCAGTCACCGAAGATATTGACTGAAATTCCGCTATCGCGAGCAGGCTCACTCCTACAGGGGAGTTGTGTTTTGTCTGGCCGAACCCGGTAAATTGCCTGCACCCCAACCCGTATTCATGAGGAGAGCGCGCGTGTCGCCAAGCCTGTTCCGACGATAACCATCAGCCCGCTGTGCGTTTTTCGTTTCGCCCCTTTTTTCGGCTGCTCTTTATTACAGGCCCAGGTTCATGCCCGAATACGTCAATTGGCTCCGCCACGCGTCTCCCTACATCAATGCCCACCGCGATTGCACCTTCGTCGTCATGCTTCCCGGCGACGGCGTCGAGCATCCGAATTTCGGCAATATCGTCCACGACCTGGTCTTGCTGCACAGCCTCGGCGTGCGTCTGGTGCTGGTGCACGGTTCGCGCCCGCAGATCGAAACCCGCCTCGCCGCCCGTGGCCTGACCCCGCATTACCATCACGGCATGCGCATCACCGATGCCGCGACCCTGGAATGTGTGATCGATGCGGTCGGCCAGTTGCGCATCGCCATCGAAGCGCGCCTGTCGATGGACATGGCCTCGTCGCCGATGCAGGGCTCACGCTTGCGCGTGGCCAGCGGCAACCTCGTCACCGCGCGGCCGATCGGCGTACTCGAAGGCGTCGACTATCACCACACCGGCGAAGTGCGTCGGGTCGACCGCAAGGGCATCAACCGCCTGCTCGACGAGCGTTCGATCGTGCTGCTGTCGCCGTTGGGCTACTCGCCGACCGGCGAAATCTTCAACCTCGCCTGCGAAGACGTCGCCACCCGCGCCGCGATTGATCTGGGCGCGGACAAGCTGCTGTTGTTCGGCGCCGAGCTCGGCCTGATCGACGAGAACGGCAAACTGGTGCGCGAACTGCGCCCGCAACAAGTGCCGGCCCATTTGCAGCGCCTGGGCATGAGCAATTATCAAGCGGAGCTGCTCGATGCCGCCGCTGAAGCCTGTCGTGGCGGCGTGGCGCGCAGCCATATCGTCAGTTACGCCGAGGACGGCGCGCTGCTGACCGAACTGTTCACCCGTGACGGTGGCGGTACGCTGGTCGCGCAAGAGCAATTCGAGCTGGTGCGCGAGGCGGCGATTGAAGACGTCGGTGGCCTGCTCGATCTGATCAGTCCGCTGGAAGAGCAGGGCATTCTGGTGCGTCGCTCCCGCGAAGTGCTGGAGCGCGAGATCGAGCAGTTCAGCGTGGTCGAGCGTGAAGGGATGATCATTGCTTGTGCGGCGCTGTATCAGATCGCTGACTCCGATGCCGGCGAACTGGCGTGCCTGGCGGTGAATCCGGAATACCGCCATGGCGGGCGCGGCGACGAGTTGCTCGAACGCATCGAAACCCGGGCGCGGGCGCAGGGTTTGAAAACCCTGTTCGTGCTCACCACCCGCACAGCGCACTGGTTCCGCGAGCGCGGGTTCGAACCGAGCAGCGTCGAACGCCTGCCAGCGGCGCGGGCGTCGCTGTACAACTATCAGCGCAATTCGAAGATTTTCGAAAAGACTCTGTAAAACTGTGTCGCTCCATTCGCTCGCGAAGCTTTTTACTGGGTGATGAATTTCGCGCTGACGTACGGCGAGTAATCCGGCAGCACCGTCTCGACCTTGCCCTGTTCTTTCAGGAATTTCGCCGTTTCAGCAATTGCCTTCGCGGTGCCGCCGTCCAGCAGCGCCGTGGTTTGCTGCGCCTTCGCGTCAGGGAATGCCGAACCGGCGAGCAGTTCTGGAACATCCGCTGCGTTGGCACCGGTCAGTTTGGCGATTTTCTGCACAGGCACCGAGTCGGCTGTCCAGCTGTCCTTGTGCGCGGCGTAATCAGCGAACGAGTCCAGAGTGACCTTGGCAAACTTGGCCACGACATCGGGATGCTTCTCGGCAAAGTCCTTGCGCGCCACCCACACCTCGAAGGTCGGCGCACCCCACTGGCCGACTTGTGCTGCGTCGGTCAGGGTCTTGCCGGTCTTGCGAATCTCACCGAGGGCCGGTGACCAGACAAACGCACCATCAATGTCGCCACGCTTCCACGCAGCGGCGATTTCCGCTGGTTGCAGGTTGACCACTTTGACTTGCGAAGGATTCAGGCCCCAGTGCTTCAGCGCCCCAAGCAGACTGTAGTGCGAGGTCGATACGAACGGCGTGGCGATGGTCTTGCCGATCAGGTCCTGCGGTTTGTCGATGCCGCTGCCGTTACGCACCACCAAAGCTTCAGCGGCATTGATCTGCGCCGAAACAATAAACGCCACGATCGGCAGATTACGTGACGCCGCCGCAGCCAAAGGGCTGGAACCAAGGTTGCCGATCTGCACGTCGCCAGAAGCAATGGCTGTCACTACTTCCGGGCCGCTGTTGAAGCGGCGCCAGTCGATCTTCTCGCCAATGGTTTTCTCATAGACGCCGTCGGCCTGCGGCACCTTGCTCGGGTCGATGCCGGTTTGGTAGCCGACAGTCAGACCGGCGGCCTGTGCGGAAAAACAAAACAGTGCCGACACACAAACTGTAACAAATTGACTTGATAGTGCGCGTTTCGCCATGATGCGTCGCCTTTTCGATGGGATTTGCCGTGTTGGGAGTACGGCAAAGCTAATCGATCTAAAAAAAGGTCAACAAATACCATTTAGGAATGAGCTTAGGCGCCGATACGCTGTTTCCCGGCGCGGATGGCCATTAATGGGCCATATACCCGAATGGTATGAAAAAGAATGAATAAATTCTTTTTGGGATTATCAGGAAGTCTTTACGCTGCAGGGACCAAATCACCAGCGATTAGACGATGGTCGTAGACACACAAGGTTACGATTGACTTGGCAGTCACGGTCTGGCGCTAATCGCGAATCTTAGGATTCAGGGCAAATCGACCCCGAACCAGGAACACAAGAATTAGAACGAGAGGAGCGATACATGAACAAGTCCACCTTGGCCCTGGCTGTGGCCGTTGGGGTTATGGCGCAGCAGGCAGGCGCCGCCGGTTTCATCGAAGACAGCAAGGCTACTCTGGGTCTGCGCAACTTCTACATCAACACTGATAACCGTGACGGCGCTGGCGCCAACAAGAACGAAGAATGGGGCCAAGGCTTCGATCTGCGTTTCATCTCCGGTTACACCCAAGGTACCGTCGGTTTCGGTCTCGACGCCATCGGCCTGCTGGGCATCCGTCTTGATTCGGGCGGCGGCACCAACGGCAACAGTGGCACCGCTTACGGCGGCACCGTGTTCCCGAGCGAGTCCAACGGTAAAGCCGTGGACAACTTCTCCAGCCTGGGTCTGACTGCCAAAGCCAAGATCTCCCAGACTGAACTGAAGCTGGGTACCTTGCAGCCGAAGAACCCGGTCATCGTTACTAACGACGGTCGTCTGCTGCCGCAAACCTGGCAGGGTGGCCAGATCACATCCGGCGAGATCAAGGACCTGACTCTGGTCGGTGGTCAGATCGAAGCGGTAAAAGGTCGTAACTCCAGCAACAACGAAAACCTTTCGATCGGCGGCGCCAACACCCGCGGCACGGCTTTCCGTGACAGCAACAAGTTCATCTACGCCGGTGGTGACTACAAGATCACCAAAGACCTGACTGCCCAGTACTACTACGGCAACCTGGAAGATTTCTACAAGCAGCACTTCCTCGGTCTGGTGCACAACTGGTCGATCGGCCCGGGCGTGTTGAAGTCTGACCTGCGTTACTTCAACAGCTCAGACGACGGCAAGAACGGCACTGACTCGGCTTACTACAGCTCGGGTAACTACACCGGTTTCCGTAACGGCCGTGGTGAAGTCGACAACAACCTGTACAGCGGTCTGTTCCTGTACACCGTTGCCGGTCACACCTTTGGTGGTGGTTATCAGGTTTCCAACGGCAGCAGCGACTTCCCTTGGCTGAACCAGGGTGACGGTTCGTCGAACTACACCATTACCGACATGCAGATCCAGAAGTTCGGCCGCGCCGGTGAGAAAACCTGGCAGGCTCGCTACTCCTACGACTTCGCCAAGGTCGGCGTACCTGGCCTGACCGCCGGTGTGGTTTACCTCAAAGGTGACAGCATCGACACCGTAGGCACCAACGGTCGCGAGAGCGCGTCGAACCGCTCCGAGTGGGAACGCGACTTCACCATCGGTTACGTAGTACCGGAAGGCCCGTTCAAGAACGTCGGCCTGATGTGGAAAAACGCTGTATGGCGCACCGACCTGCCGAACACCCGTTCGCAGGACGAAAACCGCCTGATCGTCAGCTACTCGATCCCGCTGCTGTAATCACGCGGCTCGATTCGCAGACAAAAAAAGCCCCGTCCGGCATCGCGCCGGACGGGGCTTTTGCGTTTCGAGTCAGGCTCACCCCCGTAAGCCCTTCCCGATTCCCTCTTTGCTGCAACTCAAGGCCTTCTCGAACCTTGCGTTGGATGTTCGTCGCGATGCGAGCCAGTGTCCAATGAACAGATGTTTAATATTCATTAATGATCTAAATATCTATTTATTTATTCTTTTTCACGCTGATCGATCCCGGGCTACAGTTGTTGTCTCCCATCCCTTATCAGGAGCAGCACCATGAGCCTCAGACTCGGCGACATCGCCCCCGATTTCGAACAGGACTCCAGCGCCGGCAAGATTCGTTTCCACGAATGGCTGGGCGATAGCTGGGGCGTGCTGTTTTCCCATCCTGCGGATTTCACTCCGGTGTGCACCACCGAGCTGGGCTTCACCGCCAAGCTCAAGGATGAATTCAGCCAGCGCGGCGTAAAAGCCATCGCGCTGTCGGTCGACCCGGTGGACTCGCACCACAAGTGGATCGAAGACATCAACGAAACCCAGAACACCATCGTCAACTTCCCGATTCTGGCCGATGCCGATCGCAAGGTCTCCGATCTCTACGACCTGATCCATCCGAACGCCAATGACACGCTGACCGTGCGTTCGCTGTTCGTGATCGACCCGAACAAGAAGATCCGCCTGACCATCACCTATCCGGCGAGCACCGGGCGTAACTTCCACGAGATCCTGCGGGTGATCGATTCGCTGCAGCTCACCGACAACTACAAGGTGGCCACCCCGGCCAACTGGCAGGACGGTGAAGAAGTGGTGATTGTGCCGTCGCTCAAGGACGAGGAGGAGATCAAGCAGCGCTTCCCCAAAGGTTATCGTGCGGTGAAGCCGTACCTGCGCCTGACGCCGCAACCGAACAAATGAGTCAGTGAGATTTTGATCGTCCCACGCTCTGCGTGGGAATGCCGCCCGTGACGCTCCGCGTCACAGTGGACGCGGAGCGTCCATGGATTCATTCCCACGCAGAGCGTGGGAACGATCTTCGTGTGGTTACAACGCAGGGGATTTCCGGCCGTTTCGACGGCCTTTTTTTTCGCCTGAAATCTGCTGAAAGGCATATCTCTTAAACGCATAACCAAATGAATAAATATGATTTATAGATATATAAATCAGCTGGTAAGGTCACTGCCATTGAAGCGAGATCGCAGCCTGCGAATCGCCTGTACCGCTTGAAGGAATCTGCAATGCTGGTCGTCTCACTCGGTGGCAGCCCCAGCCTGCGCTCCCGTTCCGGAGTGCTGCTGGAGCGTTCGCAACGCTGGTTGCAACAGCAAGGGGTGGAAGTGGTGAGTTATCAGGTACGGGACTTCCCGGCCGAGGATCTGCTCCACGCCCGCTTCGACAGCCCGAAGGTCCTCGACCTGCTGCAACAGATCGAAAATGCCGACGGTTTGCTTATCGCCACGCCGGTGTACAAGGCCTCGTTTTCCGGCGCGCTGAAGACCCTGCTGGATCTGCTCCCCGAGCGTGCCTTGAACCACAAGATTGTCTTGCCGATGGCCACCGGCGGCAGCATCGCCCACATGCTGGTGGTCGATTACGCCCTCAAGCCTGTGCTGTCGGCACTCAAGGCTCAGGAAATGCTTCAGGGCATTTTCGCCGAGGACAGCCAGATCGCTTACGGCGAAGGCAGTGCCGCCGCGCAACTGGCGCCGGCCCTGGAGCAACGCTTGCACGAGGCGCTGGACCAGTTCATCGGCGCCATGGCGCGTCGGCCGAAACCGCTGGAGCCGGGCCTGTTGAACGAACGTTTGTTGAGTGCTCGCTGGAGCATTTAAGCCTCATCGAAATTTGAAGTACTGGCCTTACTCGCCCGCCAACGGGCAAGCAGGTGCAGCCAAAACCCAACAGCAAAAAGGAGAGCGCTATGCGCACTGTATTTTTGCGTCGTGGTCTGGTCGCTCTGTTTGCTGCGGCTGTGTCCTTCGGCGCCATCACTCAAGCTCAAGCCGAGACATTGCGGATCGGTTATCAGAAGTACGGCACGCTGGTGCTGCTCAAAGCCAAAGGCACCCTGGAAAAACGTCTGGCGGCGCAAGGCGTCGATGTGCAATGGACCGAGTTCCCTGGCGGCCCGCAACTGCTGGAAGGCCTCAACGTCGGCTCGATCGACTTTGGCGTGACCGGCGAAACCCCACCGGTTTTCGCCCAGGCCGCTGGCGCTGATCTGCTCTACGTCGCCTACGAACCGCCAGCGCCGAACAGCGAAGCGATCCTCGTGCCGAAGGACTCGCCGATCAAATCGGTGGCTGATCTCAAGGGCAAGAAAGTCGCCCTGAACAAAGGCTCCAACGTGCACTACCTGTTGGTGCGTGCACTGGAAGACGCCGGTCTCAAGTACAGCGACATCCAGACTGTGTTCCTGCCGCCGGCCGATGCCCGTGCCGCGTTCGAACGTGGCAGTGTCGACGCCTGGGTCATCTGGGACCCGTACCAGGCCGCTGCCGAGAAACAACTGCAAGCGCACACCCTGCGCGATGGCAAAGGCATCGTCGACAACCACCAGTTCTATCTCGCGACCAAACCTTACGCGCAGAAGAATCCCGAGGTGATCAAGACCCTCGTCGAAGAAGTGCGCGCGGTTGGTGAATGGTCCAAAGCCAATCCGCAAGACGTGACGCAACAGGTGGCGCCATTGCTTGGCTTGCCGGCGGACATCACCCTGACCTCGGTGAAACGCCAGGGCTACGGCGCGCTGTTCCTGACCCCGGAAGTGGTCGCCGCGCAACAGAAAATCGCCGACACGTTCTACCAGCTCAAGCTGATTCCCAAGCCGTTGAGCATCAAGGATGTGATCTGGACCCCGCCGGCCGCTGTGGCCCAAAGCTCTCAAGCCCAGTAATTCGAATCCACAAGGAGACCACTCCATGAGCCTCAATATCTTCTGGTTCCTGCCTACCCACGGCGACGGCCATTACCTTGGCACCGCCGAAGGCGCCCGCGCGGTTGATCACGGTTATCTGCAACAGGTCGCGCAAGCGGCGGATCGTCTGGGGTTTGGCGGTGTGCTGATTCCCACCGGGCGTTCCTGCGAAGACTCGTGGCTGGTCGCGGCCTCGCTGATTCCGGTGACCCAGCGTCTGAAATTCCTCGTCGCCCTGCGCCCCGGGATCATTTCCCCGACGGTCGCGGCGCGCCAGGCTGCGACGCTGGATCGTCTGTCCGGCGGGCGTGCGCTGTTCAATCTGGTCACTGGTGGCGATCCGGAAGAACTGGCCGGTGACGGGCTGTTCCTCAACCATGAAGAACGCTATCAGGCCTCGGTGGAGTTCACCCGCATCTGGCGCCGCGTGCTGGAAGGCGAAACCGTCGATTACGACGGCGAGCACATCAGCGTCAAAGGCGCCAAGCTGCTCTATCCACCGATCCAGCAACCGCGTCCGCCGCTGTATTTTGGTGGCTCCTCCGAAGCGGCGCAGGATCTGGCCGCCGAGCAAGTGGAAATGGTCCTGACCTGGGGCGAGCCGCCGGCCGCAGTGGCCGAGAAGATCGCACAAGTGCGCGCCAAAGCCGCCAAGCTCGGCCGCACTGTGCGCTTCGGCATTCGTCTGCATGTGATCGTCCGTGAAACCAACGCCGAAGCCTGGCAAGCGGCGGATCGCCTGATCTCGCATCTGGACGACGACACCATCCAGCGTGCCCAGGCCTCGCTGGCGCGTTTCGATTCGGTCGGCCAGCAACGCATGGCCGCGCTGCACGGTGGCAGCCGCGACAACCTCGAAGTCAGCCCGAATCTCTGGGCTGGCGTCGGTCTGGTGCGCGGCGGTGCCGGTACTGCGCTGGTCGGTGACGGGCCGACCGTGGCGGCGCGGGTCAAGGAATACGCGGATCTGGGCATCGACACCTTCATCTTCTCCGGTTATCCACACCTCGAAGAATCGTATCGGGTGGCCGAACTGCTGTTCCCGCACCTTGACGTCGAGCGCCCGGAACTGCCGAAAAGCGCCGGTTATGTCAGCCCGTTCGGCGAGATGGTTGCCAACGACATCCTGCCCAAAGCCGCGTCGCAGAGCTGAGGCGCGGCCATGAAGAAATTTATCCACAGCCTCGCGCCTTGGGCGTTGCCGGTGTTGCTCCTGGCGGTGTGGCAGTTGTCGGTGTCGGCGGGCTGGTTGTCGACGCGCATTCTGCCGGCACCGGTGGCGGTGATCGAGGCCGGCGTCAGCCTGGTGCGCAGCGGCGAGATCTGGACGCACCTGGCGATCAGCGGCTGGCGCGCGGCACTCGGTTTCACCATTGGCGGCAGCATCGGCCTGGTGCTGGGTTTCATCACCGGTCTGTCGAAGTGGGGCGAACGCCTGCTCGACTCCTCGGTGCAGATGATCCGCAACGTGCCGCATCTGGCGCTGATTCCGCTGGTGATTCTGTGGTTCGGCATCGACGAGTCGGCGAAGATTTTTCTGGTGGCGCTGGGTACGTTGTTCCCGATCTACCTCAACACTTACCACGGTATCCGCAATGTCGACCCGGCGCTGGTGGAGATGGCGCGCAGTTATGGCCTGAGCGGTTTCAGCCTGTTCTGGCAGGTGATTCTGCCGGGCGCGCTGCCGTCGATTCTGGTCGGCGTGCGCTTCGCCCTGGGCTTCATGTGGCTGACGCTGATCGTCGCCGAAACCATCTCGGCCAGCTCCGGCATTGGCTACCTGGCGATGAATGCCCGTGAGTTTTTGCAGACCGACGTGGTGGTGCTGGCGATCCTGCTTTACGCGGTGCTGGGCAAACTTGCCGACCTTGCCGCCCGTGGACTTGAACGCGTGTGGCTGCGCTGGCACCCGGCCTATCAGGTTGCCAAGGGAGGTGCGGCATGACTGCTCAACAACCTCCACGCCTGTTGCGCGGGATTCCACTGGCGGTGCGCAACCTGCAGAAAACCTTCGGCGCGCGCCAGGTGCTGCGCGACATCGATCTGCACATTCCGGCGGGGCAATTCGTCGCCGTGGTCGGGCGCAGCGGCTGTGGCAAGAGCACGTTCTTGCGCTTGCTCGCCGGCCTCGACCAGCCGACTGGCGGCGAGCTGCTCGCCGGCTCCGCGCCGCTCAGCCAGGCGCGCGACGACACGCGATTGATGTTCCAGGAAGCGCGGCTGCTGCCGTGGAAAAGGATCATCGACAACGTCGGCCTCGGCCTCAAGAGCAACTGGCGCCAGCAAGCGCTGGATGCACTGGAAGCAGTCGGCCTGGCGGATCGCGCCAATGAATGGCCGGCGGCGTTGTCCGGTGGCCAGAAGCAGCGTGTCGCGCTGGCCCGGGCGCTGATTCACCAGCCGCGTCTGCTGTTGCTCGATGAGCCGCTCGGCGCGCTGGATGCGCTGACCCGAATCGAGATGCAGCAACTGATCGAACGGCTCTGGCAGCAACACGGTTTTACCGTGCTGCTGGTGACCCACGACGTCAGCGAAGCGGTGGCGATTGCCGATCGGGTGATCCTGATCGAGGACGGCGAAGTCGGCCTCGACCTGCACGTTGAACTGCCGCGCCCGCGGGTCCGTGGCTCGCATCGCCTCGCCGCACTGGAAACCGAAGTGCTCAACCGTGTTCTGTCCCTGCCCGGTGAACCGCCGGCGCCGGAACCCGTTTCACCCCTGCCTACGCAATTGCGTTGGGCGCAATAACACCTTTTTTATCAACGACAGGAATCAATGCCATGACTATCAAAGCCATCAACGTGCGCAACCAGTTCAAAGGCTCGATCAAGGAAATCGTCCTCGGCGACGTGCTGTCGGAAATCGACGTGCAGACCGCTTCGGGCATCGTCACTTCGGTGATCACCACCCGTTCGGTCAAGGAGCTGGAACTGGTGGTTGGCAGCGAGGTGATCGCCTTTGTGAAATCCACCGAGGTGTCGATCGCCAAGTTGTAAGCCAGTGAGTAAAAAACAACCCCGGAGGGTGGTGAGCCCTTCGGGGTTTCTTTTTTGAAGATCAAAAGATCGCAGCCTTCGGCAGCTCCTACATTTGGAATGCATTCCCCCTGTAGGAGCTGCCGAAGGCTGCGATCTTTTAGCGTTTAGGTAGATAGGGCGGTAGATACAGGCCAATGTAGGCATCAAAGACCCGCATCCCTTCCTCGGCCATGCGCGGGGTGATCTGCCCGTGCTGCTGCACCGAGCGGGCATACACCCGGTCGCCCAGTTCCATGGCCAGGGCAAACACATCGACATCGTCCGGCAGCCTCGGCAGCTCGAAATGCTGATCGAACAACTTGTGCATCAGGTCGCCCAGTTCCAGATCGTGCTGGCGGTCAGCCTGGGTCACTTCGGTCAGGCCATGTTGCGCCAGAATCAGTTGCCGTGCGGCGGCATCCTGATCGTAGATCTCGAGCATGCGCTGTTCGACCAGTCGTGACAGATCACGCCAGTCGCGCAAAGCATCATGATCGATCGGCGCTTGCAGGCAGGCGCGGAAGGCCGCGTGGACATCGGCGGTCAGCGCTTCGAGCAGCGCCGGGACGCTGGCGAAGAAGTGATACACGGAAGAGGTCGGAATCTGCGCGCGCTCGGCGACGCTGTAGATCGACAGGCTGGCCACGCCCTCGGCGGCCAGCAGCGTGCGTGCGGCGTCGAGTATCGAATCGATCCGCGCCTGACTGCGGGCACGGGGTTTGCGAACGGTGGCGGGACGCGTCATGGAAGTCTCCTGCGGGGCAGCGGGCATTGTACGAGGCGGTTCCGGTGTTGTCTTGTCGGCTGCTTTCGCGAGCAGGCTCGCTCCCACATGGATCTCCAGCGAATCCAGATCTTCACCCCGCACGACATCCCTGTGGGAGCGAGCCTGCTCGCGAACCGCCGCAGGCGGCCATAAAAAAACGCCGTGGGCGCGAAGCCAACGGCGTTCCTTTGGACGCTATAACCGCTTATACGGTATGCAGATACCAGTTGTACTCAAGGTCGGAGATGGAGTGTTCAAACTCCTCCAGCTCGCTTTCCTTGCAGGCGACGAAGATATCGATGTATTTCGGATCGATGTACTTGGCCATCACCTCGCTGTCGTCCAGCTCGCGCAGGGCATCGCGCAAGTTGTTCGGCAGGCTCTGTTCGTTCTGCTCGTAGCTGTTGCCTTCGACAGGCGCGCCCGGCTCGATCTGGTTGACCAGACCGTGGTGTACGCCGGCCAGTACCGAAGCCATCAGCAGGTACGGGTTGGCGTCGGCGCCGGCCACGCGGTGTTCGATACGCACGGCATCGGCCGAGCCGGTCGGTACGCGAATCGCCACGGTGCGGTTGTCCAGCCCCCAGCACGGCGAGTTCGGTACATAGAACTGCGCGCCGAAGCGACGGTACGAGTTGACGTTCGGGCAGAGGAAAGCCATCTGCGCGGGCAGGGTCTCGAGCACACCGCCGATCGCGTGACGCAGCGCGGCGTTCTGCTCGGGATCCTCGCTGGCAAAAATGTTTTTGCCGGCTTTGTCCAGAATCGAAATGTGTACGTGCAGACCGTTGCCCGCCTGGCCCGGATACGGCTTGGCCATGAAGGTGGTGTCCATTTCATGGTCGTAGGCGATGTTCTTGATCAGACGCTTGAGCAGGACCGCGTAGTCGCAGGCCTTGATCGGGTCGGCGACGTGGTGCAGGTTCACTTCGAACTGCGCCGGGGCACTTTCCTTGACGATCGCGTCGGCCGGGATGCCTTGCTCTTTGGCGCCTTCCAGAATGTCCTGGAGGCAGTCGACGTATTCGTCGAGGTCGTCGATCAGGTAGACCTGAGTCGAATGCGGGCGTTTGCCGGAGATCGGCGAGCGTGGCGGCTGTGGACGGCCGTTCACGTTTTCCTGGTCGATCAGGTAGAACTCGAGTTCGAAGGCGGCGCAGATGGTCAGGCCGAGCTCGTCGAACTTGGTCACCACCTGACGCAGCACTTCACGGGGATCGGCGAAGAACGGGTCGCCTTCGAGTTCGTGCATGGTCATCAACAGTTGCGCGGTCGGGCGCTTCTGCCATGGCTCGTTGCACAGGGTATCGGGGATCGGATAGCAGATGCGATCGGCGTCGCCGATGTCCAGGCCCAGGCCGGTGCTTTCCACCGTGGAGCCGTTGATATCCAGAGCAAATAGAGAGGCCGGCAGGTTGATGCCTTTCTCGTAAACCTTGTGGAGGCTGGTGCGTTCGATGCGCTTGCCGCGCACCACACCATTCATATCCGCAATCAGAAGGTCAACGTACAGAACCTCAGGATGTTCCTTAAGGAACGCGTTCGCTTCGTTAAGCTGAACGGCACGCGGGGGTACCGACATGATGCAACACCTTTGTTGTTAAAAATATCAATCATTGATCTTTTCTGGTTTCAGTCAACCCGAACGGCCTGCCGAAGTCAAGCGAGGCCTTTTTTGCCCCGAAAAAGCGCTTGAAGGGCATTTATGGGGCACTTTGGGGCATTTTTTCAAACCTTGAACGTTGCTCAGCTGCGGGCTTGAGCAGGCCGTGTTGTATTTTTTACGGGGGTGTTGTGTAAAAAAATGAACAAGGCTAAGCTCCGGTCAAACCCATAACAGCAATAATACCGGGGTGCTTCATGTCTCGCCTGCCGTTAATCGGCATCACCGCCTGCTCGCAACAGTCCGGTCTGCATGCTCATCACATCAGTGGCGATCAATCCGTCCGTAGCGCAGCCAGCAAGGCGCGCAGCCTGTCGACGAGACTCTCGTCAACCACCGGCAAAACGGCAGCGTCCGATATTCTGGACGTCGGACACAGCACCCGCTTTATGGCGTCCCCTCCCACTATAGAACTCTTTCCCTCTCAAAGCCCATGCCGCGCTCAGCGTCGTGCTGGTGATTCTGCACGTTTGCAAAGTGCACGGGAAATGCAACGCCAGCGTCAAGGGCAGGTAAGCTCCTCCTTCATTGTCTATGCGCGGTGCCAGGCGTAAGCCGGCACTGCGCGAGCAAGCCCCCCTTTAACGCGACGCCCCAAGCGTCAAAATTGCCTGACATCGTCAGGAGACTCAGCCCAGAGGCATTTATGAGTAACAACCTCGACCAGCTCACCGATTGGTTGAAAGACCGCAAGATCACAGAAGTCGAATGCATGATTGGCGACCTGACCGGGATCACCCGGGGCAAGATTTCGCCGACCAACAAGTTCATCGCCGAGAAAGGCATGCGTCTGCCGGAAAGCGTGCTGTTGCAGACGGTGACCGGCGACTACGTCGAAGACGACATCTATTACGAACTGCTCGACCCGGCCGACATCGACATGATCTGCCGCCCTGATCAGAACGCCGTGTACCTGGTGCCGTGGGCCATCGAGCCGACCGCGCAGGTGATCCACGACACCTACGACAAGCAAGGCAACCCGATCGAGCTGTCGCCGCGCAACGTCCTCAAGAAGGTCTTGAAGCTGTATGCCGACAAAGGCTGGCAGCCGATCGTGGCGCCGGAAATGGAGTTCTACCTGACCAAGCGCAGCGACGACCCCGACTATCCGTTGCAGCCGCCGATCGGCCGCTCGGGTCGTCCGGAAATCGGGCGGCAGTCGTTCTCCATTGAGGCGGCCAACGAATTCGACCCGCTGTTCGAAGATGTTTACGACTGGTGCGAACTGCAGGAGCTGGACCTCGATACGCTGATCCACGAAGACGGCACGGCGCAGATGGAAATCAACTTCCGTCACGGCGATGCCCTGTCGTTGGCCGATCAGATTCTGGTGTTCAAGCGCACCATGCGTGAGGCCGCGCTCAAGCACGACGTGGCGGCGACATTCATGGCCAAGCCAATGACCGGCGAGCCGGGCAGCGCCATGCACCTGCACCAGAGCATCATCGACATTCAGACCGGCAAGAACGTCTTCTCCAACGAAGACGGGACCATGAGCCAACTGTTCCTGCATCACATTGGTGGCCTGCAGAAACTGATCCCCGAGCTGTTGCCGCTGTTCGCGCCGAACGTCAACTCGTTCCGCCGCTTCCTCCCGGACACCTCGGCACCGGTGAACGTCGAGTGGGGCGAAGAGAACCGCACCGTCGGCCTGCGCGTACCGGATGCCGGGCCGCAGAACCGTCGCGTGGAAAACCGCCTGCCGGGCGCCGACGCCAATCCGTATCTGGCGATCGCCGCGAGCCTGCTCTGCGGCTACATCGGCATGGTCGAGGGCCTCAACCCGAGCGCGCCGGTGGTCGGTCGTGGTTACGAGCGCCGCAACCTGCGCCTGCCGCTGACCATCGAAGATGCGCTGGAGCGCATGGAGAACAGCAAGACCGTCGAGAAATACCTCGGCAAGACCTTCATCACCGGCTACGTCGCGGTCAAGCGGGCCGAGCATGAAAACTTCAAGCGCGTGATCAGTTCCTGGGAGCGTGAGTACCTGCTCTTCGCCGTCTGATACGCCGGGCGCGGCGGCGAGCCGTCGCGCCTTCACCGATAACAAGGAGAATTGGCATGACCAGCAACAACCCGCAAACCCGTGAGTGGCAAGCGCTGAGCAGCGAACACCACCTGGCCCCGTTCAGCGACTTCAAGCAATTGAAAGAGAAGGGCCCGCGGATCATCACCAACGCCAAGGGCGTTTACCTGTGGGACAGCGAAGGCAACAAGATCCTCGACGGCATGGCCGGCCTGTGGTGCGTGGCGATCGGTTACGGCCGCGATGAACTGGCCGATGCCGCCGCCAAGCAGATGCGCGAGCTGCCGTACTACAACCTGTTCTTCCAGACCGCTCACCCGCCGGCGCTGGAACTGGCCAAATCGATCGCCGACGTGGCGCCTGAAGGCATGAACCACGTGTTCTTCACCGGTTCCGGCTCCGAAGGCAACGACACCATGCTGCGTATGGTCCGCCACTACTGGGCGATCAAGGGCCAGCCGAACAAGAAAGTCATCATCAGCCGCAAGAACGGTTATCACGGTTCCACCGTGGCCGGCGCGAGCCTCGGCGGCATGACCTACATGCACGAGCAGGGCGACCTGCCGATTCCCGGCATCGTCCACATCGCGCAGCCGTACTGGTTCGCTGAAGGCGGCGACATGTCGCCGGAAGAGTTCGGCATCTGGGCGGCCAATCAGCTCGAAGAGAAGATCCTCGAAGTCGGCGTCGACAACGTCGGTGCCTTTATTGCCGAGCCGATCCAAGGTGCCGGTGGCGTGATCATTCCGCCCGATACCTACTGGCCGCGCATCAAGGAAATCCTCGCCAAGTACGACATCCTTTTCGTTGCCGACGAAGTGATCTGCGGTTTCGGCCGTACCGGTGAGTGGTTCGGTAGCGATTTCTACGACCTTGCGCCTGACATGATGACCATCGCCAAGGGCCTGACTTCCGGCTACATCCCGATGGGTGGGCTGATCGTGCGTGATTCGGTGGTGGCCGTGCTCAATGAAGGCGGCGATTTCAACCACGGTTTCACTTACTCCGGGCACCCGGTGGCAGCAGCGGTGGGCCTGGAAAACATCCGCATCCTGCGCGAAGAAAAAATTATCGAGAACGCCCACAACGAAACGGCACCGTATTTGCAGAAACGTCTGCGCGAGCTGAACGATCACCCATTGGTGGGTGAAGTTCGCGGCGTCGGTCTGCTGGGGGCGATCGAGCTGGTGCAGGACAAGGCCACACGCAAGCGTTATGAAGGCAAGGGCGTCGGCATGATCTGCCGGCAGTTCTGCTTCGACAACGGCCTGATCATGCGCGCGGTCGGCGACACCATGATCATCGCGCCGCCGCTGGTGATCAGCAAAGCGGAGATCGATGAGCTGGTTACAAAAGCACGCAAGTGTCTGGACCTGACCCTCAATGCGCTGCAGGCCTAGGTGCTAGGCTTTGAGCGGGGGAGCTGCGGCGCACTCGCTCAAAGCTGTCAGAAAGGCTGGTCTTTTGTTGAAAGACCGCCTCGGATCTTGCCAGACTAGCCGCGGTTCCAGTTGTCCGGGTTCGGCCGCTGAACAAAGTGGTTCAAAAAAGAAAAATTTGGAGCATGACGCATGAAGGCATTAGGTAAAAAGCTAGCTGGCAAGACTCTGCTCGCGCTGTCCATGGCGGGCATGATGGCGGCTGCGGTGCACGCGGACGACAAGGTACTGCACGTCTACAACTGGTCCGACTACATTGCGCCGGACACCGTGGCCAACTTCGAGAAAGCCACCGGGATCAAAGTCGTCTACGACGTCTTCGACAGTAACGAAACCCTGGAAGCCAAGCTGCTGGCCGGCAAATCCGGTTACGACATCGTGGTGCCTTCCAACAACTTCCTCGCCAAGCAGATCAAAGCCGGGGTTTACCAGGAACTAGACAAGTCCAGACTGCCGAACTGGAAAAACCTCGACGAAGACCTGCTCAAGGCCGTTGGCGATGCCAGCGACCAGGGCAACAAGCACGCTTTCCCGTACATGTGGGGCTCGATCGGCATCGGCTACAACCCGGCCAAGGTCAAGGCTGCGCTGGGCATCGACAAGATCGATTCGTGGGACGTGGTGTTCAAGCCGGAAAACATCGAGAAGCTCAAAAGCTGCGGCGTGAGCTTCCTCGATGCCCCGACCGAAATGATTCCGGCGGCATTGCACTATCTGGGCAAGCCGACCAACAGCAAGGACAAGGCTGACCTCAAAGCCGCCGAAGACCTGTTCCTGAAGATTCGTCCTTCGGTTGCCTACTTCCACTCGTCCAAGTACATCTCGGACCTGGCCAACGGCAACATCTGCGTCGCCGTCGGCTACTCGGGTGACCTGGAACAATCCAAGACCCGCGCTCAGGAAGCCGGTGACAAGGTCAAACTGGCCTACACCATTCCAAAAGAAGGCGCCGGTACTTTCTACGACATGGTCGCCATTCCCAAGGATGCCGAAAACGTCGAAGCCGCCTACAAGTTCATGAACTACCTGCTGGAGCCGCAAGTGATGGCCGGCATCACCAACGCCGTGCGTTTCCCGAACGGCAACAAGGCCGCGACGCCTCTGGTGGACAAGGACATCACCAGCGATGCGAGCATCTACCCGTCGGCTGAAGTGAAGAAGCAGCTCTATGCGATCAGCGATCTGGACGCCGCCACACTGCGTCTGATCACCCGCAGCTGGACCAAGATCAAATCGGGCAAATAAGCCGGTTTGTCGCCACAACCACTGGCCGTCGTCGCCGAGACGGCGGTCAGCGGATAATTAAATGACAGAAAGTTTTGCTGGATCGGTTTTTCGAAGGTAAGTTGCGCGCCGGTTTTGTTGTCGGGCAGCCACGGCTGTCATGCAGCGCGGGGCAACTTGGGCCCAATCAATCTAGAGGACCTCCCCCTTGCCTGTATTTTCTTCTTTACGCAAAACCCTGCTGGCCGCTGCCGGCCTGACAATCGCTGTCGGAGCCCAGGCCGCCGGTACGGTGCATATTTATAACTGGTCCGATTACATCGGCGAATCGACCCTGGCCGACTTCGAGAAAGAGACCGGGATCAAACCGGTCTACGACGTCTTCGATTCCAACGAAACCCTGGAAGGCAAGCTGCTCGCCGGGCGCACCGGTTACGACGTGGTCGTGCCGTCGAACCACTTCCTTGGCAAGCAGATCAAGGCGGGCGCGTTCCAGAAGCTCGACAAGGCACAACTGCCGAATTATTCCAACCTCGACCCGGTGCTGCTCAAGCGCCTGGAGCAGAACGACCCCGGCAATCTCTACGCCGTACCGTATCTGTGGGGCACCAACGGCATTGGCTACAACGTCGACAAGGTCAAAGCCGTGCTCGGCATCGACAAAATCGACTCCTGGGCCGTGCTGTTCGAACCGGAAAACATCAAGAAGCTGCACAGCTGCGGCGTCGCGTTCCTCGATTCGGCAGATGAAATGATGCCGACCATGCTCAATTACCTGGGCCTGAACGCCAACAGCACCAATACCAAGGACTACGAAAAGGCCACCGCCAAGTTGCTCGCGGTGCGCCCGTACGTGACCTATTTCCACTCGTCGAAGTACATCGGCGATCTGGCCAACGGCGACATCTGCGTGGCCATCGGTTTCTCCGGCGACATCTTCCAGGCGAAGAACCGTGCCGAGGAAGCGAAGAAGGGCGTCAACATCGCTTACTCGATTCCGAAAGAGGGCGGCGCGCTGTGGTTCGACATGCTGGCGATCCCCAAGGATTCGTCAAACGTCAAGGAAGCCCACGCCTTCATCAATTATTTGCTGAAACCTGAGGTGATTGCCCAGGTCAGTGATTACGTCGGTTACGCCAACCCCAATCCGGGTTCGGACAAGCTGATGGAACAATCCATTCGCACCGATGAAGCGGTTTACCCACCGCAAGCAGTCCTCGACAAGACCTACGTGTCGACCGAGTTGCCAGCCAATATTCAGCGTTTGATGACCCGCAGCTGGACCAAGGTCAAGTCGGGCAAATAACGCACAAACTATCCAGGGTTCGTCTTGCGTGGCGAACTGCTGCTTCTGTTGGGAGTTTCGTAAATGGCAGTTGCCTCCGGCGCCTACAAGAAAGCCCTCGAGGGCGACCAGACACCGAAACAGGTGCTGGTCAAAATCGACCGGGTCACGAAGAAGTTCGACGAGACGATTGCCGTGGACGATGTGTCCCTGGAAATCAAGAAGGGCGAGATCTTCGCCCTGCTCGGCGGTTCGGGATCGGGCAAATCCACCTTGCTGAGGATGCTGGCAGGCTTCGAACGGCCCACGGAAGGGCGGATTTTCCTCGACGGCGTCGACATCACCGACATGCCGCCGTACGACCGTCCGATCAACATGATGTTTCAGTCCTACGCCCTGTTCCCGCACATGACCGTGGCGCAGAACATCGCCTTCGGCCTGCAGCAGGACAAGATCCCCAAGGCCGAGATCGACGCCCGCGTGGCCGAGATGCTCAAGCTGGTGCAGATGAGCCAGTACGCCAAGCGCAAGCCGCATCAACTGTCCGGCGGTCAGCGTCAGCGCGTGGCCCTGGCCCGTTCGCTGGCCAAGCGGCCGAAGCTGCTGCTGCTCGACGAACCGATGGGCGCACTGGACAAGAAACTGCGCTCGCAGATGCAGCTGGAACTGGTGGAAATCATCGAGCGCGTCGGCGTGACCTGCGTGATGGTGACCCACGACCAGGAAGAGGCCATGACCATGGCCGAGCGCATCGCGATCATGCACCTGGGCTGGATCGCGCAGATCGGCAGCCCGATCGACATCTACGAAACCCCGACCAGCCGTCTGGTCTGTGAATTCATCGGCAACGTCAACATCTTCGAAGGCGAAGTGATCGATGACGCCGAAGGCCACGCGACCATCACCTGCAAGGACCTCGACCGGCAGATCTACGTCGGCCACGGCATCAGCACCTCGGTGCAGGACAAGTCGGTCACCTACGCGATTCGTCCGGAGAAACTGCTGGTCACCGCCGACATGCCGACCTGCGAATACAACTGGTCGAGCGGCAAGGTCCACGACATCGCCTATCTGGGCGGCCACTCGGTGTTCTACGTCGAATTGCCGAGCGGCAAACTGGTGCAGTCGTTCGTTGCCAACGCCGAACGTCGCGGCGCGCGTCCGACCTGGGGCGATCAGGTCTACGTGTGGTGGGAAGACGACAGCGGCGTGGTGCTTCGCTCATGAACATGCGCAAATTCAAACGCCGCATCAACCGAATCATCCCCAATGGCCGGCAGCTGGTCATCGGGGTGCCATTCATCTGGCTGTTCCTGTTCTTCATGCTGCCGTTCTTCATCGTTCTGAAGATCAGCTTCGCCGAAGCCGACGTGGCGATCCCGCCGTACACCGAGATCTACACCTACGCCGAGCAGAAGCTGCAACTGCTGCTGAACCTGGGCAACTACGCGATGCTCGGCGACGACGAGCTGTACATCGCCGCCTATCTCGGCTCGCTGAAAATGGCCTTTATCAGCACCGTGCTCTGCCTGCTGATCGGTTATCCGATGGCCTACGCCATCGCCAGCGCGCGCAAAGAGCTGCAAACGGTGCTGGTGCTGCTGATCATGATGCCGACCTGGACCGCGATCCTGATCCGCGTCTACGCGTGGATGGGCATCCTAAGCAACAACGGCCTGCTCAACGGATTCCTGATGAGCATGGGCCTGATCGACGAGCCGCTGCAGATCCTCAACACCAACCTTGCCGTGTATATCGGCGTGGTCTATTCCTATCTGCCGTTCATGATCCTGCCGCTGTACGCCAATCTGGTCAAACATGATCAGAGCCTGCTGGAAGCTGCGTCGGACCTGGGTTCGAGCACCTTCAACAGCTTCTGGAAAATCACCATTCCGCTGTCCAAGAACGGCATCATCGCCGGCTGCATGCTGGTGTTCATTCCGGTGGTCGGCGAGTTCGTCATTCCGGAACTGCTCGGCGGCCCGGAAACCCTGATGATCGGCAAGGTGCTCTGGCAGGAGTTCTTCAACAACCGCGACTGGCCGGTGGCGTCCGCGCTGGCGGTGGTGATGCTGGCGATCCTGATTGTGCCGATCATCCTGTTCAACCGCAGTCAGGCCAAGGAAATGGAGGGTAAAGAATGAAGCGCTTGCGTTTCTCCAGTCTGATGCTGGTACTGGGCCTGATCTTCATCTATCTGCCGATGCTGATCCTGGTGATCTACTCGTTCAACGCCTCGAAACTGGTAACGGTGTGGGGTGGCTGGTCGATCAAGTGGTACGTCGGCCTGCTCGACAACTCGCAGCTGATGGGCTCGGTGCTGCGCTCGCTGGAAATCGCCTGCTACACGGCGGTTGCTGCGGTGGCGCTGGGTACATTGGCGGCGTTCGTGCTGACGCGCATCACTCACTTCAAGGGCCGCACGCTGTTCGGCGGCCTGGTGACTGCGCCACTGGTCATGCCGGAAGTGATCACCGGTCTGTCGCTGTTGCTGCTGTTCGTAGCCATGGCGCAGATGATCGGCTGGCCGCAGGAGCGCGGGATCGTCACCATCTGGATTGCGCACACCACGTTCTGTGCGGCGTACGTGGCGGTGGTGGTGTCGGCGCGTTTGCGTGAGCTGGACCTGTCGATCGAAGAAGCGGCGATGGACTTGGGCGCGCGGCCGTGGAAGGTGTTCTTCCTGATCACCATCCCGATGATCGCGCCATCGTTGGCAGCGGGCGGGATGATGTCGTTCGCGCTGTCGCTGGATGACCTGGTGCTGGCGAGCTTCGTTTCCGGTCCGGGTTCGACGACCCTGCCGATGGAAGTGTTCTCGGCGGTGCGCCTGGGCGTGAAACCGGAGATCAACGCCGTGGCCAGCCTGATTCTGCTGGCAGTGTCGCTGGTGACCTTCCTCGTCTGGTTCTTCAGCCGCCGCGCCGAAGAAGCACGCAAGAAGGCCATCCAGCAAGCCATCGAAGAAAGCGCCGCCGATTCGTGGAAGCAACCGGACGCGCGTCGCGCGCCTGCGCCACAATCGGCTTGAGCAATATCAGGTTGGCCTCAACCTCGAGGCCAACCCGGTTGTAAATGTGGGAGCGAGCCTGCTCGCGAAGACGGAGTGTCTGTCGACTCAGATGTCGGCTGACACAGCGCTTTCGCGAGCAGGCTCGCTCCCACATTCGATCTCAGTTGACCCAAGGAGAGCGGCGGATGACCTCGACGAAATTCATCGGCTTGAAACCCGGTTCCTGATCCTTCAGCACATCGGTCTTCACATTGCCGAACGTAGTCTGCGGACGATGACGCAAGCCATCGGCAAACGCGCAGATGATGCACTCCTTGAAGCCCTCGCCGCGTGGATGCGCATGCACCACGGCTTCGCGCTGCACGCTGCTGAACGCCGCGTAATCCATGCCCAGCACGTCCATTTCCACCCCGGCGGTCACCAGCGCGACGGTCGGGCGCAGATGCTTGGGCACGCCCGGTGTGGTGTGCAGGGCAATCGACAGCCAGACCTGCTCGATGTCGTCATCGCTCAGCCCGTACGGCTTGAGAAAGGCTGCCGCGGCATTCGCGCCGTCCACTTCGAAACGCTCGTCATCGCTGCGATGACCTTCCACCAGGCCAAGGTCATGGAACATCGCGCCGACGTACAGCAGCTCCGGGTTATAGGCCAGTTGCTGGCGCTCACCGCTCAAGGCACCGAACAAAAACACCCGGCGCGAGTGGTGATAGAGCAGGTCGGATTCGATGTCGCGGATGTATTCGGTGGTGGCCCGGGCGAGGGCGCTGTCAGGGATCTTGATGCCGGCGATGGTGCTGGTCATAACGGTTTCCTCGTCGAAAACGCCGTCGTGGCGCTGCTGGAGAAAGTCTGTTCCCGGCGCGCCAGGCGAGCAATCGAGTCATGGCTGCGATCCTTGCCATTGCACCTGCAAATCGTGCCAAGCTCGCTTGTCGGGTGTGGATTGGCCAGGTTGGCTCGATCAACAAGCCAGGCACGGCCCATGTGGGAGCGAGCCTGCTCGCGAAGGCGGTGTGTCATTCGGCCGCTATGTTGCGTGTGATGACCTCTTCGCGAGCAGGCTCGTTCCCACAGGTTGGTGTGTTTGTCACAGGTATTGAGGACGTTTGAGCCATGAACAAATCCGTCGCCATCGTGGTATTCCCCGGCGTGCAGTCACTGGACGTCAGCGGCCCCATGGACGTGTTCGCCGAAGCCAACCGCTTCCTCGCCCCGCAGGATCACTATCGCTTGCAAGTGATCGGTCTCGAGCACGGGCCGATGGCCTGTTCCAACGGCATGAGCCTGAACGCCCACTGCCACTTCAGCGAAGCAACGGATATTCATGACCTGTTGCTGGTTGCCGGTGGCCCGCAATTGCCGTTCATGGATTTCGGCCCGACGTTCGACGCCTGGCTGCATGACGCCTGTGGTCGCGCCCGGCGTTTCGGCTCGATCTGCAACGGCGCGTTCATGCTCGCCCGCGCCGGTTTGCTGGACGGGCGCACCGTCACCACCCATTGGAACGACGCCGAGGCGCTTGTGCAGTTGTGCCCCACCACGCGGGTCGAGGCGGATCGCCTGTATGTGGAGGACGGCACGCTCTATACGTCGGCCGGGGTCACGGCAGGCATCGATCTGTCGCTGTACCTGTTGGCGCGCGATCACGGTGCCGAGGTGGCGCTGAGTGTGGCGAAACGGCTGGTGGTGTTCACCCAGCGCTCGGGCGGGCAATCGCAGTTCAGCCCGTTCCTCACGCCGCATGCCGAACCGACGTCAGCGGTGGCGCTGGTGCAGCTGTATGTGTTGGCCAATCTCACTGGCGACCTGACGATTGCCGATCTGGCCAATGCAGCGAACATGAGTGCGCGCAATTTCTCGCGGGTGTTCGCCCGGGAAGCCAAAGTGACCCCGGCGGAGTTCGTCGAACGAGCGCGGGTGGATGCAGCGCGGGTGATGTTGGAAAGCACCACGGCGCCGTTGAAGACCGTGGCCTATCAGTGCGGGTTTCGGGATGCGCAGCATATGCGCAGTGTGTTCAACCGGCGCTTGGGAGTGACGCCGCAGCAGTTTCGGCTGAATTTTGCGCTGGATGTCTGATCCGGGCTTGAGCTCGAAAGCCCTCACCCCAGCCCTCTCCCAGAGGGAGAGGGGGCCGACCGCGGTGTCTGGCGTGTTACATCGACCTGAAAGACCTTATCGATTATGGATTCGGTGCCAATCTTGCACGTCGGCGCTTCTCCCCAATATCCCCCAATCGGTCCCCTCTCCCTCTGGGAGAGGGCTAGGGTGAGGGGCTCTTCAGGGCTTGCGCGCAGGCAACAGCTTCAAGGTACTGCGCGTATTCGCCAGCACCTCTTCCTCGCTGAAATGCGCCTGCACATAAATCCCCTCCACATATGCTTCAGCCTGATCGTCATAGTGACGATCAAACGGCACACCACTCTGGCCCACCGGATTGATCGTCAGGCCATGTACCGGATCGGCGAAATCCACCAGACGCCGCGTCGACGGTCCATAGGTCACCGGCCATGGCGCCGGGCCGATTTTCGCCGAGAGGTTGTTCGGCACTTCGTGGCTGCCTGGCGCAGCGAACGGGCCGACGTTGAACAGGCGATCCAGCGGCTTCTGCTGGCCCAGCGGATGGCCATGGGTCAGGATGTGCGCCGCGCCCCACTGCCAACCCGCAACATCGTCGCCGAGGGTCAATTGCAGATGCTGCATGCTCGCCGCCCATGCCGTGCGCACGATGTCGCCCCGGGTTTCTCTCACCGGCGTGCTGCGATTGTCCCACCAGGGTGAATCAGCTCTCGCCGCCAGTCGCGGCAAGGCGGAATCGATCACCCGCGTCGACAGCAGTGTCTCGAAGAAATCATTGCCCAACTCGTCGCGCATCGCCGCGTCGGCAAGCTCGTAGAGGAACTGGTTGAACAACGTCGCGCTGACCGAATCCAGCGGATAGTCGCCGGGCCATTGCGCCAATTGCTCGACCAATTTGCGTTGCGCCGGATCGCTGATTACCTCACGCAACACCGGCAACAGCGGCGCCAACAGACGCGGGCCGTAGCCGGTCGTCGTGCCCAGCTGCAGTTTCTGGTTGGCCTCGTTGCTCCACTTGACCCGGTTGTCGCTGAGCTGACGGTCAAGCTGCTGGCCGCGATCGGCGAGGTTGTAGTAACCGGGAATCTCCATGCCGGTCGGCGATACCGGCTGGAAGTTGGCCGAGACGATATAGCCGCGCGCCGGGTTCTCTTCCTGTGGGTTGGCACTGAATGGGTAGTAACCGTCCTTGTCCGCATCAGGCGTGCTGCCGTCGAGAATGAAGCCCGGTTTCACCCCGGCCGGACGTTTCGGCAGCAAGGCCGAGGCCCACCAGGCGATATCGCCCTTGGCATTGGCGTAAACCAGATTCAGGCCCGGCGCCTGGACTTTCGCCGCCGCGACGCGGGCCTTGGCCAGGGTATCGGCGCGGTTGAGCTGGTAGAAACCGTCGAGGATCGGGTTGGGTGTTTCGAGGAATGCCCACCACATCGCAATCGGGGTTTTTCCGGCAGCGCTGCCGAGGGCATCGTTGACGATCGGCCCATGCGGCGATTGGCGCAAGGTGATCGTCACCGGCGCCTGACCTTTCACATTGATCTGCTGCTCGCTGACGAGCAGGTCGGTCCACTGGCCGCGGTACCAGACCTGATTGGGGTTGTCCGGATTGACCTTCTCGGCGATCAGATCGAGATCGTCGTTCTGGAACATGGTCAGGCTCCAGCCGAAGTCGAGGTTGTGGCCCAGAAACGCGAACGGCACCAGCGCCTGATGGTGGCCGTACAACTCGAAACCCGGCGCCGACAGCTGCGCCTCGTACCACACCGACGGCACCGAGAAGCGGATGTGCGGATCGCCGGCCAGCAACGGCTTGCCACTCTGGCTGCGGCTGCCGGCAATCACCCAGGCGTTGCTGCCTTCGAACTGCGGCAGACCGTTGTCGATCAGTGCCTGTTCGCTGAGGCGGGCGAGGGCGGTGAGGTCCTGCCAGTCGCCGGCGGCGAGGGTCGGCGCATGCCTGGCGTGATCGGTGGCGAGTACGCCTTTGGCCTGCCAGTCGAGATCGAACACATTGAGGTAATCGGCGCCGAGCTGATCGCGCACGTAGGTCAGCAGCGGCTCGGTGCGAAACGCGGCGGCAAAGCTGTAGGCCATGTAACCGGCGACGCTGATGCTGTCTTCGGCGGTGAACGGCCGCTTGGGGATGCCCAGCACGTCGAACTCGATCGGCGCGGCGTGGCTGTCCTGATACTGGTTGATGCCGTCCAGATAAGCTTGCAGGCCCTTCCACGCCGGCGATTGCTTGTCGAGGCTGGCGACATAACTGGCGGCGCGCTCGCGGATGCGCAGGCTGCGAAACAGCTTGTCGGTGTCGAGCAGTTTCGGCCCGAGCACTTCGGCCAGCTCACCCCGGGCGAGGCGACGCATGGCTTCCATCTGGAACAGCCGATCCTGCGCGTGCACATAACCGAGGGCGCGATAGAGGTCGGTTTCGTTCTCGGCACGGATATGCGGCACACCGCGCTCGTCATAGCGCACGGTCACCGAGCCTTGCAGGTTATGCAGCTGCACCTGGCCCTGGCGCGTCGGCTGCTTGCTGTAGACATACCCGCCAGCGGCGCAGAGCAGGACAACGACCAGCAGGGCAACGACGATCAACGCACGCTTCATGGTGACTCCTTGTGCAGGCGGGAGGGCCGCCCGTCGGGCTGCAAACATTTAGCACAGAGCATCTGTGCGGTGCAGCGCTGTCCTTGAAAAGTCCGGAATGCCTTACCGCGCATCCGCCGGCCACGGGCAATAACAACCCACCGCCAAGGTGTGAGTAGCGTTCACCGGGCGATCTTCCGTCAGGGCATGCAGGATCGGTTCGATGAAGCTGTTGCTGGAGTTGCAGCTCAGGCCTTCGCTGTACGGGCCGAAGTAGGCCAGTTTACCGCTGCGATCCCAGATCGCCACGGCGGGGCTGGCGGGTATCTGTTCGGAGCCGGGCAGGACGATGATGGTTTTCAGGCTGGCGAGGGTGGCGGGCAACTGGCCGTGGCTGCCGGGTTTTTGCACGGCGAAGAACTCCACGCCGCGCGCGCCGAACTGTTCGACCATCTCGCTCAGGTGCTGTTGATTGCCGACGTTGCACGGACAGGCCGGGTCCCAGAAATGCACGAGACGGATATTGCCCGGTCCGGCGAGGTTGTCCGGCAGGCGCAGCGGATCGCCGGAAAACATCGCCGTGTGTTCGCTGAACGCACGCAGGTAGCGGCCCTGAAACCAGTCATACGCCGCCCACAGCACCCCGGCGCAGATCAGCGCGAGCAGGCTGGCGAACAGTGCGGTGCGGTAGGGCGAACGCATGGTTTCGGAATCTGAAAAGGTCGGCTAGCTTGCCATGTCTGGCACGACAGATGAATATCGCAGGCCGATAAAGTCCGTTAACCGCTTTGGAATGTCCGCATGCCTGATACTTTCGACCCTGATCATTTACGCGCGAGCCTCAAGCCGTTGGCCGAGTGGCAGCCGTTATCGGATGAGGCGAAGGCTTATCAGCGCTTCTACAAGACCGACTTCGCCGAGCGCGATGTGTGGCGCGGCATGGGTCGTTTCGAAGTCGATGGCTACGAGTTGGTCAGCCATTGCTGGTGGCCGGAGAAGGTCAAGGCGACGCTGTTTCTGCTGCACGGTTACTACGATCACATCGGCCTGTACCGGCATGTGATCGAGTGGGCGCTGGATCAGGATTTCGCCGTGATTGCCTGCGACTTGCCGGGGCATGGGCTGTCGAGCGGGCCACGGGCGAGCATCCGCGATTTCGCTGAATATCAGCACATGCTGCAAGCGCTGTTTGCCGAAGCCCATTCGATCGCGCTGCCGCAGCCGTGGCATTTGTGCGGGCAGAGCACCGGTGGTGCGATTGTCGTCGATCACCTGCTCAACCATGGCGAGAACAGCCCGGCGCAGGGGCAGGTGATTCTGCTGGCACCGCTGGTGCGACCACGGGCCTGGGGCTGGTCGCAGTTGAGTTATTACCTGCTGCGGCCATTTGTTCGCGGCGTCGCGCGGCGCTTCAGCGTAAATTCCAACGATCCGGACTTTCTGCCGTTTCTGCAGGCTGATCCGTTACAGCCTCGGCGTCTGCCGACGAAGTGGGTGGGCGCGTTGTCGCGCTGGATCATCCGCGTCGAGCACGCGAAAAAAAGCCCGCGACGACCGCTGATCATTCAGGGGCAGGCGGACATGACCGTCGACTGGCAGCACAATCTGCAGGTGTTGAAATGGAAGTTCGACCGCCCGCAGATTCTGCTGCTGGCCGAGGCGCGGCATCATCTGGCCAATGAAACGGCGGAGATGCGTGAGGAGTATTTCGAGTTTTTGAGCAAGCGGATCAGGGGCCGGAATCTCTGAACCGTTAAGGCAAGATCAAAAGATCGCAGCCTTCGGCAGCTCCTACAGGGGGACGCGTTTCAATGTAGGAGCTGCCGAAGGCTGCGATCTTTAAGGTTGGCCGACCGCCAACCCCGCCCGAATCGCCGCCAGCGCCGCCTGATAGTAAGCCTTGCCCTCGGTCGACTCGGCAAACGTCGCAAATTCTTCCAGCTCTTCATCCGACAAATCGCGATAGACGTAGAGCAGCGTGTTATTCAGATCGGCGCCGATCTGATCCATCAGGCGCTGGCGCTGGCCGTTCAACATGCCCTGCGCCTGACCGCCACCGAGCAATCCCGGAATCATCGAACTCAAACTGTCCGCCGCCACGCCGGCAATCGCCAGACTGACCTCGGCGCCAGCCTCACGGGCCGGCAGGGCTTGCGCCAAGTGGCCGATGATCAGCAAACGACTGTCGCTCGCCTGCATTTTTGGCAGGCCCTGGGCATTTTTCGCCAGTTGATCGCGGCGGGTCGCCAGCAGTTCGGCGGCGACGATTTTCTTGCCCAGTGGTGACTGGAAAAAGGTCAGCGCCGGTTTCGGATCGGCGAGTTTCTGCCGCAGTTGCGCTTCGGCGCGTTGATCCATGGCCTGCGCGGCGAACCGCTGGTTGCTGTTGTTGACCAGTGCTTGAAACACCGCAGGCGGCAGGCTGTTCTGATAGCGCTGCTGGGCGGCGCTCAGGGCATCGTTGAAATGCGCGCGTTGTTCTGGCCAGCCGGCGACCTTGTACAACTGATCAAAGCCGTCCGCCCAGGCGGGCAATACGCAGAACATCAACAGTGAAAAAAGCAAACGGCGCATAGGGACTCCTGTCAGCAGCGGACTATTCTCCGTGCGGTGCCGGTACTTGTCGAGAATTCGTAGCAAGCCGCTGCGTGGCTCTGTCGGATTTATTGCCGTCGGCATACTATGCGCGCCATGCCGATATCCTCTGAACACCCGCTGCTGTTACGCATTGTCGACGACCTGGCCGAACACGGCTGGTCGCAGCAGAACATCTTCCTGCCCGCCGATCTGACCCGGGCGCTGGCGGCCGAGTGCCGTAAACGTGAAGCCGAGGGCGAACTTGCGCCAGCGGCGGTCGGGCGCGGGCCGTTTTCGGAGATTCGTGAAGGTATTCGTGGCGATCACATTCAGTGGATCGACCCCGGCCAGGCCGACGCCACTGACCGCTACCTGAGCCTGATGGACAGTCTGCGCGAGGCGCTCAATCGTGGGCTGTTTCTGGGCCTGGAAGATTTCGAATGTCATTTCGCCCTGTACCCGCCCGGCGCGTTCTATCGCAAGCACGTCGACCGCTTTCGCGATGACGACCGGCGCATGGTGTCGGCAGTGATCTACCTCAACGACGCCTGGCTGCCGGAGGACGGCGGCCAGTTGCGCATGTACTTGAACGATGAGCGTGTGCACGATGTGCAACCTACCGGCGGCTGCCTGGTGGTGTTTCTCTCCGGCGAAGTACCCCACGAAGTACTGCCGGCCCATCGCGAACGGCTGTCGCTGACCGGATGGTTTCGTCGCCGTGGCAACGAGCCGTTCTGAGCATGGAAAAGATTCTCGTCAGCCGCTGCCTGTTGGGCCATCGCGTGCGTTATGACGGTGGCGCGAGTGGCCCGTTTGATCTGCTTGAGCAGTGGATCGAAGAAGGCCGGGTAGTGCCGTTGTGTCCGGAAGTGGCCGGTGGTTTGCCGACGCCGAGGGCGGCGGCGGAGATTCCCGGCGGGCAGGGCGGAGAGGTGCTCGATGGCAAAGCTGCTGTCATCACTACCGAAGGCGAGGATGTCAGTGCGCAGTTTCTCGAAGGTGCGCGCCAAGCGCTGGAGCTGGTGCAAAAGCACGGCATTCGGGTGGCGGTGCTCAAGGCCAACAGCCCTTCTTGCGGGAATCTGCTGACCTATGACGGGACGTTCAGTGGGGTCAAGGTCAGTGGCGAAGGGGTGACGGCGGCGTTGCTCAAGCGTCATGGGGTTCGGGTGTTCAGTGAGCTTGAGCTGCCGCAAGCCGCGCAGGCCCTGGCAGCACTTATCTAACAGACCGCCGCGATCTTATGTAGGAGTGAGCCTGCTCGCGATAGCGGTGGGTCAGTTAATGATTACTCGACTGACGAACCGCTATCGCGAGCAGGCTCACTCCTACAGGTTTTATGTTCACTTGGTTTCGGTGAACCACTTCTTCGACAGCGCCGCTAGCCGTCCGTCGTCTTTGATCCGCTGCATCGCGCTCTTGAGACTGGCCTGAAACGCCGGATTACCTTTCTGAAACGGAATCGCCAGTTCCACCGGCGCCGCCGCTTTCGGCTTCTCTTCGGTCAATGCCTGCACCAGCACCATCGGCCGCGGCGCATCGTCCTTCTTCGCCAGAAGTTGCCCGTCGACCTCGCCGTACGGCTCGCTGAAGTCGAAACGATCCTTGAGTTCGGGTGTCAGTGCTATGTGGTTGAGCGCGACGTCGTACTTGCCGCTTTCAACGCCCTGGAGCAGATCGCCCTCGTCGGTGACGATGAAGTCGGCGCGTACATCCAGCTCCTTGGCCAGAAGTTGCCCAAGCTCGACCTCGAACCCTGTGAGTGTGTCGCCTTCCTTGTAATTGAAGGGCGGTGTATTAGCCTCAAGGGCTATGCGCAGCTCGCCACGGTCGTTGACGTCATCAATCAGTTCGGCGTGAGCCAGCGGGCTCAGAAGGGGTAGCAGGCAGATCAGGCCAGGCAGCAAGCGCATGGTCACTCCTTTGAAATCATTATCGCGACGCTCTGATTCAGGCTCGCTTTGCTATGGTTGTCGAGTGCCTTCGACAACGAATGGTCATGAAGTTGTCATGACCGTGCGGATTTTACGGAAAAACTGGAGAAGAAAATGAAAAGCTTTATGTCACGTGCAGCGTTGGCCGGTGTGCTGATGGGTGTTTCGGTGCTGGCCAGTGCGGCGACGCCGGCTCCCAAGGATGCTGAAGTGTTCATCGTTTCTCCCGAGGACGGCGCCACCGTCTCGCAGGAATTCAAAGTCAAGTTCGGCGTCAAGAACATCGCGCTGGCCCCGGCGGGTGACACCACCAAGAACACCGGCCACCATCATCTGCTGATCGACGTCGACGACCTGCCGGCCGAAGGCGCGCCGATCCCGACTGACGCGCACCACATGCATTTCGGCAAGGCCCAGACCGAGGCCACGATCAAACTGGCCCCTGGCAAGCACACCTTGCAACTGATTCTTGGCGACAGCGGCCACATGCCGTTCGACCCATCGATCGTTTCGGAAAAAATCACGGTTAACGTGAAATAAAAAAGGGAGCCCTTTGGGGCTCCCTTTTTCTTGCGCTAAGAACGCTGTGCTTAGAACAGCACTCGACTACGGATAGTACCGTTGACGTGTTGCAGTTTCTCTTGCGCCAATTCCGAGTATTCGGCGTCGACGTCGATCACCACGTAGCCGACCTTCTCGTTGGTCTGCAGGAACTGACCGGAGATGTTGATGCCGTTTTCGGCGAAGACCTTGTTGATCTCGCTCATCACACCCGGGATGTTCTCGTGGATGTGCAGCAGGCGGTGCTTGCCAGGGTGAGCCGGCAGGGCCACTTCCGGGAAGTTGACCGACGACACCGAAGTACCGTTGTCGCTGTACTTGACCAGTTTTTCCGCCACTTCCAGACCGATGTTGGCTTGCGCCTCGGCAGTCGAGCCACCGATGTGCGGAGTCAGGATCACGTTGTCGAGGCCACGCAGCGGGCTTTCGAACTCTTCGTCGTTGGAGCGTGGCTCCACCGGGAATACGTCGATGGCCGCGCCGATCAGGTGCTTGTCCTTGATCGCGTCCGCCAGGGCGTCCAGCTCGACCACGGTGCCGCGTGCAGCGTTGATCAGGATGCCGCCCTTCTTGATGGCGCGGATTTCCTTCTCGCCGATCATCCACTGGGTCGCCGCGGTTTCCGGCACGTGCAGGGTGACGATGTCGGACATGCCCAGCAGCTCATGCAGGTTGTTGACCTGGGTAGCGTTGCCCAGCGGCAGCTTGGTCACGGTGTCATAGAAGAACACCTGCATGCCCAGACCTTCGGCCAGAACCGACAGCTGCGTGCCGATCGAGCCGTAGCCGACGATGCCCAGCTTCTTGCCACGGATCTCGAACGAGTTGGCGGCGGACTTGATCCAGCCGCCACGGTGGCAGGAGGCATTTTTCTCAGGGATGCCGCGCAGCAGCAGGATCGCTTCGGCCAGTACCAGTTCCGCTACGGAACGGGTGTTGGAGTACGGCGCGTTGAACACGGCGATACCGCGCTCGCGGGCCGCACTGAGGTCAACCTGGTTGGTGCCGATGCAGAAACAGCCGACCGCGACCAGTTTCTTCGCGTGATCGAAGATCTCTTCGGTCAGTTGTGTGCGCGAGCGAATGCCGATGAAGTGAGCGTCAGCGATCTTTTCCTTGAGCTGGGCTTCCGGCAAGGAACCAGTCAGGTATTCGATGCTGGTGTAGCCCGCCGCCTTGAGGACGTCGACAGCCGATTGGTGGACGCCTTCGAGAAGAAGGAACTTGATCTTGCTCTTATCGAGAGAAGTCTTGCTCATCTGCGTAAACCTGTATCCCGGAGAAAAATGGCAGGGAGGGAGCAGCCTGGAGCTGACCCGCACGGCAACAAAGCCGTCACCGCGGATCTGGCCTTGGGCACTGTCCTGCGGGGTCGGTATGCTAGCATAGCCACCCCGCTAAACACTCATTCCTGCGACGTGAAGCGTTCTCAGGATGACCATGAATTGTTCGAGAGTTCTGTCGATGACCAATCCTGCGCTGATTGATGAACTGAAGACCCTGGTTGAGCCTGGCAAAGTCCTCACCGACGCCGACTCCCTGAATGCTTACGGCAAGGATTGGACCAAGCACTTTGCGCCGGCGCCGAGCGCCATCGTGTTTCCCAAGACCATCGAACAAGTGCAGGCCGTGGTCCGTTGGGCCAACACCCACAAGGTCGCACTGGTGCCATCCGGCGGGCGTACCGGGCTGTCCGCCGCTGCGGTGGCGGCCAATGGCGAAGTGGTGGTGTCGTTCGATTACATGAACCAGATTCTCGACGTGAACCTCACCGACCGCACCGCCGTGTGCCAGCCGGGTGTGGTCACCGAACATTTGCAGAACGTCGCCGAAGAAAACGGCCTGTACTACCCGGTCGACTTTGCGTCGGCGGGTTCCAGCCAGATTGGCGGCAACATCGGCACCAATGCCGGCGGGATCAAAGTGATTCGCTACGGCATGACCCGCAACTGGGTGGCCGGCATGAAGGTCGTCACCGGCAAGGGCGATGTGCTCGAACTGAACAAGGACCTGATCAAGAACGCCACCGGTTACGACCTGCGTCAGCTGTTTATCGGCGCAGAAGGTACTCTCGGTTTCGTCGTCGAAGCGACCATGCGCCTTGATCGCGCGCCGAAGAATCTCACCGCGATGGTCCTCGGAACCGCCGATTTCGACTCGATCATGCCGGTGCTGCACGCCTTCCAGGGCAAGCTCGACCTGACCGCATTCGAATTCTTCTCCGACAAGGCTCTCGCCAAGGTCATGGGCCGTGGCGATGTGCCGGCGCCGTTCGAAACCGACTGCCCGTTCTACGCCCTGCTGGAATTCGAAGCGACCACCGAAGAAGTGGCCAACAGCGCGCTGGAAACCTTCGAGCACTGCGTTGAGCAGGGCTGGGTACTCGACGGTGTGATGAGCCAGAGCGAAACCCAATTGCAGAACCTGTGGAAGCTGCGCGAGTACATTTCTGAAACCATCTCGCACTGGACGCCGTACAAGAACGACATCTCGGTTACGGTTTCCAAGGTGCCGGCGTTCCTGCGCGAGATCGATGCGATCGTTGGCGAGCACTACCCGGATTTCGAAATCGTCTGGTTCGGCCACATCGGCGACGGCAACCTGCACTTGAACATTCTCAAGCCGGAGAACCTGAGCAAGGACGAGTTCTTTGCCAAGTGCGCCACCGTCAACAAGTGGGTGTTCGAAACCGTCGAGAAGTACAACGGCTCGATCTCGGCCGAACACGGCGTAGGCATGACCAAGCGTGATTACCTGACCTACAGCCGCTCGCCGGCGGAGATCGAGTATATGAAAGCGGTCAAGGCAGTGTTCGACCCGAACGGCATCATGAACCCGGGGAAGATTTTCCCGGTTTGATCGGTAATCTCTGTTGAATCAATGAAGGCAGGAGTCGGTAAATGAGCTATCAGCACCAGTACGTCGACGGCACGCGCATTCACTTCCCGATCGGGAAAGTCGTGTGCATTGGCCGCAATTACGCCGAACACGCCAAGGAACTGGACAACCCGGTGCCGACCGAGCCGCTGCTGTTCATCAAGCCGGGCAGTTGCGTGGTGCCGCTGGAAGGCGGTTTCAGCATTCCGACTGAGCGTGGTTCGGTGCACTACGAAGCGGAAATCGCTGTGTTGATCGGCAAACCGCTGTCGACCAAACCAAGCCGCGAAGAAGTCCTCGATGCGATCTCCGGTTTCGCCCCGGCGCTGGACCTGACCCTGCGCGACAAGCAGGCCGAGCTCAAGTCCAAAGGCCTGCCGTGGGAAATCGCCAAGTCGTTCGACGGCGCGGCAGTGATCGCCCCGTTCGTGGTTGGCAGCACCTTCGCTGACCTGACCGACATCGGCATTCGCCTGACCATCAACGGCGAAGTGCGCCAGGACGGCAACAGCAGCGCGATGCTCAATCCGATCGTGCCGATGATCCAGCACATGGCCGGCTGCTTCTCGCTGCAGGCCGGCGACGTCATCCTCACCGGCACGCCGGTGGGCGTCGGCCCGTTGAACGTTGGCGATGAGATCGTTCTTGAACTGCCGGGGGCGAGCCGCTTCAGCAGCAGCGTGCGCTAACCGCAACACCGAAAATCCCCTTGTAGGAGTGAGCCTGCTCGCGATAGCGGTCTACCAGTCAATGCATATTTCGACTGATAAACCGCTATCGCGAGCAGGCTTACTCCTACATTCGTTTTGCGTTGCTGCTGATATACGCACACGCCAATCCCGCCATTTCCCGTTTTTTTCACATCCTCTCTGGATAATTTCCGCGATTGCGGCGTCTCAGCCGGCCTCTTTGTGCTATTACCTTTGGCCTGAATTTTCGGAACGCGTCCTTTGATGTCATCTCAAACTCAGCAAAAAACTACCCATCGTTCCCGCTTCGCTCTGCGCTGGTATGTCTGGCTGTTGCTGGCCATCGCAGCAGCCTATGGGCTGGCGTTCGCCATGCACTGGGATGATCGTGGTGTGCTGTGGGTGCTGGAGCGCTTCGAGAGCAAGGCCGAGCAGAAAGAGAGCGTGTGGCTGCCGGACTATCAGGTGGTGATCGATGCCAAACCGTTGCCGGGCATGGAGAAGGACGAAGCTTCCGACCTGGCTTACAACCCGCAGACCAAAACCCTGTTTTCGGTGATGGGCAAAAATCCGTTCCTCGCTGAGCTGACACTGCAGGGCGAGGTGCTGCGCAAGATGCCGCTGGTGGGCTGGAGCAATCCCGAAGGCCTGACAGTCATGGAAAACGGCCTGATGGCGATTGTCGATGAGCGCCAGCACACGCTGTCGATCGTCAAGGTCGACGCCGGTACCCGCGAGCTGAACATTGCCGACTTTCCGAAATACGACCTCGGACCGTCAAAAGACCAGAACAAGGCTTTTGAAGCCATCACCTGGGATCCGCGCAATCAGCAGCTGATTTTGGGCGAAGAACGCCCGCCAGCCTTGTTCACCTGGAAAAGCGATGGCAGTCAGACACTGACTGGCGACAAGCAGAAACTGGCCAGTGACGAGCTCGACATTCGCAACCTCTCGGCGCTGGCGGTCGACCCACGCACTGGCCATCTGTTGGTGCTTTCTGCCGATTCGCACCTTTTGCTGGAACTGGACGAGAAGGGCGAGCAAGTCAGCTTCATGACTCTGCTTGGCAATTTCAACGGTCTGAAAGACACCATTCCCCGCGCCGAAGGCCTGACCATGGACGAAGACGGCACGCTGTACATGGTCAGCGAACCGAACCTGTTCTATCGCTTCGAAAAGCACCGGTGATGCCTTCCCTGTAGGAGCTGTAGCAGGCTGCGATCTTTTGATCTTGCTTGTGAAAGTCAAAATCAAAGTCAAAAGATCGCAGCCTGCGGCAGCTCCTACGGGGGTTGGCTTGTGGTCTGAGGCAAGTGGCCATTAAGCTTCAATTCAGACGGGCGTGATATTTCATCGGCCTGTCTTGAATCCGAGCCTGCCTGAATGCGTCAACTTGCCCGTCCCAAACCGTTGATTCTTGTCCTGTTGTTGATTGCTCTGATCGCGTTGCTCGCGCTCGGCCAGTACCTGCGCCTGTTCGAGCGCGCCTGGTTCAACCTGCACACCCTGTGGCAGCCGTTGAGCAGCGAGGCGATCGGTCTGGATCAATATCGGGTGATGATCGAGGCGCGGCCGATCGAGGGGCTCGACGATGACGTCTCGGCGCTGACCTACGATCCGGTGCGCAAAAGCCTGTTCACCGTGACCAACAAGAATTCCGAACTGATCGAACTGTCGCTGGAAGGCAAGATCCTGCGGCGCATTGCTTTGGTCGGGTTCGGCGATCCTGAAGCGGTCGAGTACATCAGCGCCGACACTTACGTGATCACCGACGAGCGCCAGCAACGTCTGATCAAGATCCACCTCGACGCCGACACCACGTTCCTCGATGCCGAAGATGCCGAGCAGATGACCCTCGGTGTGCACATGGCCAGCAACAAGGGTTTCGAGGGGCTGGCTTACGATTCGGTGGGCAAACGCCTGTTCGTGGCGAAAGAGCGCGACCCGATGCTGATCTATGAGGTCCACGGTTTTCCGCATTTCAAACCGGACAAGACCTACGCGGTGCACGTGATCAACAACCCCAAGCGCGATGCCGGCATGTTCGTGCGTGACCTGTCGAGTCTGCAGTACGACGAACGCAGCGGGCACTTGCTGGCACTGTCGGACGAGTCGCGCTTGATTATCGAACTGGATGTCGACGGCCGCCCGTTGAGCACCATGTCGATCAGCGGCGGACGCCAGGGTTTGCAGAAAACCGTACCGCAGGCGGAGGGGATTGCGATGGATGATGACGGCACGTTGTATCTGGTGAGTGAGCCGAATCTGTTTTACGTCTTCAAGAAGCCAACTTCAGACTAACCATCACCACAAAACCCTGTAGGAGTGAGCCTGCTCGCGATAGCGGTCTGTCAGTCAACATTAATATCAACTGACAGACCGCTATCGCGAGCAGGCTCACTCCTACAGGGGGATTTCAGCGCCTGAAGAATATTTACTCAGCCTTCAGGGTCTTCACACCTTCACTCGTGCCCAGCAGCAACAGATCCGCCGGGCGCGCAGCGAACAGGCCGTTGGTGACCACGCCGACGATGGCGTTGATCTGCGCTTCCAGCTCCACCGGGTTGGTGATCTGCAGGTTGAACACGTCGAGGATGATGTTGCCGTTGTCGGTCAGCACGCCTTCGCGATACACCGGGTCGCCACCGAGTTTGACCAGTTGGCGGGCAACGTGGCTGCGGGCCATCGGGATCACTTCCACCGGCAGCGGGAACTCACCGAGCACCGGCACCAGTTTGCTGGCGTCGGCGATGCAGATGAAGGTCTTGGCCACGGCGGCGACGATCTTCTCGCGGGTCAGGGCCGCGCCGCCGCCCTTGATCAGGTTCAGGTGCGCATCGCTTTCATCGGCGCCGTCGACGTAGAACTCCAGATCGCTGACAGTGTTCAGCTCGTACACCGGAATCCCGTGGCCTTTCAGACGCGCGGCGGTGGCTTCGGAGCTGGCGACCGCGCCGTCGAACGCGCCCTTGTGCTGGGCCAGGGCATCGATGAAGCAGTTGGCAGTGGAGCCGGTGCCGACGCCGACGATGCTCTTGTCGTCGAGTTTCGGCAGGATGAAGTCGACGGCGGCCTGGGCCACGGCCTGTTTGAGTTGATCCTGGGTCATGCGGGCTCCGAAGCGGGCAAGGGGTGGGCAGAAAGGCCGGCATTATAGCCCCAAGCGTGGCTAAAACCTCTGGATTCGTGTGGTCGCATCGGCAAAAGGCGGGTTAGACTCCCCGGTCCCGCCCAACCGCTCAGTGATGCTTTCCGATGCTCGAACAGTACGTCAAAAAGATCCTCACCTCGCGCGTTTATGACGTTGCCGTTGAAACCCCGCTGCAGAACGCCCGCCAGCTCTCCGAGCGGCTGGGCAATGACATCTGGCTCAAGCGCGAAGACTTGCAGCCGGTGTTTTCGTTCAAGATTCGCGGCGCCTACAACAAGCTGACCCAACTGAGCGACGAAGAGCGCGCCCGTGGCGTGGTCACCGCGTCGGCGGGCAATCATGCGCAGGGTCTGGCTCTGGCGGCGAAAGTGCTGGGCGTCAAAGCCACCATCGTCATGCCGAAGACCACCCCGGAAATCAAAGTCGAAGGCGTGCGTTCGCGCGGCGGCAAAGTGGTGCTGCACGGCGATTCGTTCCCGGAAGCGCTGGCCTATTCGCTGAAACTGGTGGATGAAAAAGGCTACGTCTACATCCATCCGTACGACGATCCGCACACCATTGCCGGGCAGGGCACCGTGGCCATGGAAATCCTGCGTCAGCACCCGCAGCCGCTGGACGCGATTTTCGTCCCGGTCGGCGGCGGCGGGCTGATCGCCGGTATTGCGGCGTACGTGAAATACCTGCGGCCCGACATCAAGGTGATTGGCGTCGAGCCGGACGATTCCAACTGCCTGCAGGCAGCGATGGCGGCGGGCGAGCGCGTGGTCCTGCCGACGGTGGGGATCTTCGCCGACGGCGTGGCGGTGGCGCAGATCGGCCAGTACACCTTCGAGATCTGCAAGGATTACGTCGATGAAGTGATCACTGTCAGCACCGACGAGATTTGTGCGGCAATCAAGGATATCTACGACGATACCCGCTCGATCACTGAACCTGCCGGGGCGTTGGGCGTGGCAGGGATCAAGAAATACGTCGAGCAGCGCGGCGTCAGCGGCCAGACATTCGTCGCCATCGACTCTGGTGCCAACGTCAATTTCGACCGCTTGCGCCATGTTGCCGAGCGCGCCGAGCTGGGCGAAGGTCGCGAGGCGATCATCGCCGTGACCATTCCCGAGCAGGCCGGCAGCTTCAAGGCATTCTGCGAAGCCATCGGCAAGCGCCAGATCACCGAATTCAACTACCGCTACAACACCGGCAGCGAAGCGCACATCTTTGTTGGCGTGCAGACCCACCCGGACAACGACCCGCGCAGCGCCCTGCTGGCGAGCCTGACCGAGCAGGGTTTCCCGGTCATCGACCTGACCGACAATGAACTGGCCAAGCTGCACATCCGCCACATGGTCGGTGGCCGCGCCGCGCAGGTGGTTGATGAAGTGGTGCTGCGTTTCGAATTCCCTGAGCGCCCGGGCGCGCTGTTCAACTTCCTCAACAAGCTCGGCGGGCGCTGGAACATCTCGATGTTCCACTATCGCAACCACGGCGCGGCGGACGGCCGCGTGGTCGCCGGCCTGCAAGTGCCCCATGACGAGCGTCATCTGGTGCCGGCGGCGCTGGCGGAAATCGGCTACCCATACTGGGACGAAAGCGACAATCCGGCCTATCAGCTGTTTCTCGGCTGAGCGGCTACGCTGATGGGCTTGGACCTACGGAAGAGAACGACATGGAAACCCTGACCACCCTGAAAGTCCTTCACGTCGCGGCGACCGTGGTCATTCTCGCGAGCGGGCTGGGGCTCGCCGCGCTGACCTGGCGTAATCGCAGCGAAGGCCCGGCCAGTACGATGCGCCGTCCGTGGCTGTTTATCTGGTGCCTGATGCTGATCGGCATGCTCAGCATGCCGTTCACCGGTTGGTGGCTGGTGCACCTGGTTGGCTGGCCGTTGGGGCAATTGTGGATTCTGGGGTCCAGCGTGATCTATGCCGTGGCCATGTTCAGTGCGGTCTGGCTGCTGGTTCGGCTTGATCGGCTTTGGACAACAGGTGTGGGTAACCGCAATTTCACTCTGGCGCTGGCGATTGTCAGCGGCGTCGGGTTTGTCGCCATAGCGGGGTTGATGGGGGCGAAGCCGGTTTAAGGCCTGGTACCGAGTCGATCCCATTCGCGAGCAAGCTCGCTCCCACATTGGATATGTGTCGTTCACAAATTCCCTGTGGGAGCGAGCTTGCTCGCGAAGGCGTAGTCAGCCGCGCAGACTGATCACCGGCCAGCCACGCTTCTCGGCCTCGGCACGCAAATTCGGATCCGGATCCACCGCCACCGGATTCGCGACCTGCTCCAGCAATGGCAGGTCATTCATCGAGTCGCTATAGAAATAGCTGCCCTCCAGCGAATAACCAGTCTCCTCCAGCCACCGATTCAGGCGCGTCACCTTGCCCTCGCGAAAGCACGGAATGTCGGTGCTACGCCCGCTGTAGCGGCCATCGATCATTTCACATTCGGTAGCGATCAGGGTTTCCACGCCCAGGCGCACGGCGATCGGCGCCGTGACGAAACGGTTGGTCGCGGTGATGATCACCAGTTTGTCGCCGGCATCGCGGTGTTTTTTCAACAGTTCCATTGCCTTGGGCAGGATGATCGGCTCGATGCAGTCGCGCATGTAATCGCTGTGCCATTGTTCAAGCACGGCCAATTCCGTGCGGCCAAGAATTTCCAGGCAGAAGTTCAGGTAGGCGGCGTTGTCCAGCTTGCCGGCCAGGTAATCCTGATAGAACTCGTCGTTGCGTGCCTTGTAGGCGATCGGGTCGAGGAAGCCGCGCTCGCACAGATAATCGCCCCAAGCGTGATCGCTGTCGCCGCCCAGAAGGGTGTTGTCCAAATCGAATAGAGCCAGGCGCATTGCAGTTACCCGCTGAAAAGTCAGTAAAAAGGCGACAAGAATACGGTCTTTTCACAAGAGTGCACATAAGGTAGGAACCTTCGTTGCCGCCTGATCAAGCTTTGTGGAACAATGCGGCGACATGCGTTTGCGAGGTTGTTGCCGTGATCGACCCCGATGGTTTCCGCCCCAATGTCGGGATCATTCTGACGAATGACGCCGGCCAGGTGCTATGGGCTCGCCGTATCAATCAGGACGCCTGGCAGTTTCCGCAAGGGGGGATCAACCCCGAGGAGACGCCGGAAGACGCCTTGTACCGCGAGCTGAACGAAGAAGTTGGCCTGGAACGTGAAGATGTTGAAATACTGGCCTGTACCCGAGGCTGGTTGCGCTATCGTTTGCCGCAACGCCTGGTGCGTACCCACAGCCAACCGCTGTGCATCGGCCAGAAACAGAAATGGTTCCTCCTGCGCCTGATCTCCAACGAGCAGCGGGTGCGGATGGATCTGACCGGTAAACCGGAGTTCGATGGCTGGCGCTGGGTCAGCTATTGGTATCCGTTGGGCCAGGTGGTGACATTCAAGCGCGAGGTGTATCGACGCGCTCTCAAAGAGCTTGCCCCGCGCCTTTTAGCGCGCGACTGACGACGGAGTTCGACCCCGAGCCATGCTCAATACGCTGCGCAAGATCGTCCAGGAAGTTAACTCCGCCAAGGATCTCAAGGCGGCGTTGGGGATTATTGTGTTGCGCGTCAAAGAGGCCATGGGCAGCCAGGTCTGCTCGGTCTACCTGCTTGACCCGGAAACCAATCGCTTCGTCCTGATGGCCACCGAGGGCTTGAACAAGCGCTCGATCGGCAAGGTCAGCATGGCCCCCAACGAGGGTCTGGTCGGTCTGGTCGGCACGCGTGAAGAACCCCTGAACCTCGAAAACGCATCGGTTCACCCGCGCTACCGCTACTTCGCCGAGACCGGTGAAGAGCGTTACGCCTCGTTCCTCGGTGCACCGATCATTCACCACCGCCGCGTCGTCGGCGTGTTGGTCATCCAGCAGAAAGAGCGCCGCCAGTTCGACGAAGGTGAAGAAGCCTTCCTCGTGACCATGAGCGCGCAGCTCGCCGGCGTTATCGCCCACGCCGAGGCCACCGGTTCGATCCGCGGTCTGGGCCGGCAGGGCAAGGGCATTCAGGAAGCCAAGTTCGTCGGCGTGCCGGGCTCGCCGGGTGCTGCTGTCGGTACCGCCGTGGTCATGCTGCCGCCGGCGGACCTGGACGTGGTGCCGGACAAGACTATCACCGACATCAACGCTGAGCTGGCGCTGTTCAAGACCGCCATCGAAGGCGTGCGCGCCGACATGCGCGCCTTGTCCGCTAAACTCGCCACCCAACTGCGCCCGGAAGAGCGCGCGCTGTTCGACGTCTACCTGATGATGCTCGACGATGCCTCGCTGGGCAGCGAAATCACCACCGTGATCAAGACCGGCCAATGGGCCCAGGGCGCGCTGCGTCAGGTGGTCACGGAACACGTCAACCGCTTCGAATTGATGGACGACGCTTACCTGCGTGAGCGTGCGTCGGACGTCAAAGACCTCGGTCGCCGTCTCCTCGCCTATCTGCAGGAAGAGCGCCAGCAGAACCTGGTCTACCCGGAAAAAACCATCCTGGTCAGCGAAGAACTGACGCCGGCGATGCTCGGCGAGGTGCCGGAAGGCACGCTGGTCGGCCTCGTGTCGGTACTCGGTTCGGGTAACTCTCACGTCGCGATTCTGGCCCGGGCCATGGGCATTCCGACCGTCATGGGTCTGGTCGACCTGCCGTACGCCAAGGTCGACGGCATCGAAATGATCGTCGATGGCACCCGGGGCGAGGTCTACACCAACCCGAGCGAAGTGCTGCGCAAACAGTTCGCTGAAGTCGTCGAAGAAGAGAAGCAACTGGCGCTGGGCCTCGACACCCTGCGTGATCTGCCGTGCGTGACCCTCGATGGCCACCGCATGCCGCTGTGGGTCAACACCGGCCTGCTCGCCGATGTGGCGCGGGCGCAGAAGCGCGGCGCCGAAGGCGTCGGTCTGTACCGCACCGAAGTGCCGTTCATGATCAACCAGCGCTTCCCGAGCGAGAAGGAACAGCTGGCGATCTACCGCGAACAGCTCGCCGCGTTCCACCCGCAACCGGTGACCATGCGCAGCCTCGACATCGGCGGTGACAAATCGCTGTCGTACTTCCCGATCAAGGAAGACAACCCGTTCCTCGGCTGGCGCGGTATCCGCGTCACCCTCGACCACCCGGAAATCTTCCTGGTGCAGACCCGCGCGATGCTCAAGGCCAGCGAAGGCCTGAACAACCTGCGGATTCTGCTGCCGATGATCTCCGGCACTCACGAACTCGAAGAAGCCCTGCACCTGATCCACCGCGCCTGGGGCGAAGTGCGCGACGAAGGCACCGACGTGCCGATGCCGCCGATCGGCGTGATGATCGAAATCCCGGCAGCGGTGTACCAGACCAAGGAACTGGCGCGGATGGTCGACTTCCTCTCGGTCGGCTCCAACGATTTGACCCAGTATCTTCTGGCGGTCGATCGCAACAACCCGCGCGTGGCCGACCTTTACGACTACCTGCATCCGGCGGTGCTGCAAGCCCTGCAAACCGTGGTCACCGACGCCCATGCCGAAGGCAAACCGGTGAGCATCTGCGGCGAGATGGCCGGTGACCCGGCGGCGGCGGTGCTGTTGATGGCGATGGGCTTCGATAGCCTGTCGATGAACGCCACCAACCTGCCGAAGGTGAAGTGGATGTTGCGCCAGGTGAACCTGAGCAAGGCGCAGGAGATGCTGGCGGAACTGATGAAGATCGATAACCCGCAGGTTATCCACAGCTCGCTGCAGTTGGCGCTGAAGAATCTCGGGTTGGCGAAGATGAATTCGCCGGTGGTGACCAAGGCTCTCTAAAAGGCTGATGCCCTCTTCGTCGGAACGCCGCCCGGAGCAGGCTCGCTCCCACAGGGATTCGTATCGATCACGAGACCCATGTGGGAGCGAGCCTGCTCGCGAGGGCGCCAGTTGAGGCACCGCTAAACCACAATCTCCACCTCGCCCAAATGCCCGCCATACGGCCCAAAACTGCGCTCCACCATCCGCCGCGTTCCGTCCGCCTGCAAAACCAACGCTGTACTCGCCCGCGTTCCGTAACTCTGGCTGGCAATAAACACGCTCGACAGCAACGACTCCGTCGCCATGCCCACCCCGGTATCCGGCAATTCGGCCTCGGGTGCGGTCTGTGCATCGCTGAGCAAGGTCAACAAACGCTCAGGCTGCGGATCATCCAGTACCGCGCTCAACGCCGCCCTGGCCTTGAGCAGTTTCGGCCAGGGCGTATCCAGCCCCGCGTTGGATAAACCATAAACCCCCGGCTGCAACATCACCGGCTCCGACGACCGCGCATTGAAATGCCACAGCTCATGGGCATTGCCCAACAGCAGATTGAACCCGGCATATTCGCCCGCACGACCCACCACATCGCTCAAATAATCATCAATCGACAGATCACCCATGAGAAAGCGCGCCACCAGTTCGCCTCGTGATTTGGTGGCCGGCGGCTGCTGCGGGTCGCGAATATTGGTTAACGCAGCAAAGCGCCCGTTGGCGCCGATCCCCAGCCAGGTGCCGCCGGCCTCAAGATCGCGCCCGGCATGCACCTGCGGCGCTTCTGGCCACGGCGCCAATGGCAGGCTGGGGCGGGCATAGAATTCGTCGCGGTTGGCCGCGACGATCAGCGGCTGGGCATGGCCCGGGCGCCAAGCGAAAACAATCAGGCACATAAGGTGGTCCTTGTGTGTTTTTTGCCCACTCTACGCATCCGGCGTCCGTGCATCCATCGCCAGTGGAGCAGAAGGCTGCGCATCCGTTACCATGCCGGTCCTGTTTTGCCGACGCGTGCCGGAGACGGTCATGGAATTTCTGCTCTACCTGGCGCTCGGCGCCTGCGCGGGCGTGCTCGCCGGGCTGTTTGGCGTCGGCGGCGGGATCATCATCGTCCCGGTGCTGGTGTTCAGCTTTACCCTGCAGGGTTTCGATCAGTCGATTCTTACGCACCTGGCGGTAGGGACGTCGCTGGCGACGATCATTTTCACCTCGGTCAACGCCGTGCGTGAACATCACCGCCGTGGCGCGGTGCGCTGGGCGATTTTTCGCTGGATGACCGTGGGCATTCTGCTCGGTGCTGGTTTCGGTGCGCTGACCGCGGAAGCGATCTCCGGGCCGAACCTGCAAAAGATCATCGGCGTGTTTGCTCTGGTGATCGCCGTGCAATTGGCGCTGGACGTCAAACCCAAGGCCAGCCGAACGGTGCCGGGCAAGCTCGGTCTGACTGCGGCCGGTACGGTGATTGGCTGGGCGTCAGCGATTTTCGGCATTGGTGGCGGCTCGCTGACCGTGCCGTTTCTGACCTGGCGCAGCGTGCCGATGCAGCAGGCCGTGGCGACCTCGTCGGCCTGTGGCCTGCCGATCGCTCTGGCCAGTGCGTTAAGTTTCATGATTCTGGGGTGGCACGAACCGTTGCTGCCGGCCCATAGTCTCGGTTTTGTGTATTTGCCGGCGTTGTTGGGCATTGCCCTGACCAGCATGGTATTCGCCCGGCTCGGCGCGCGTCTGGCACACAGGTTGTCGCCGCGCTTGCTGAAAAGGCTGTTCGCCGCTTTGCTGTTCTGCGTGGGCTTGAGCTTTCTGCTCTGACCGCGTGGCAATCCTGGCTTAATCCTGAGGTGGCAGCGTCACCCGGGAATTTCGCTTTCAACTCTAACAAGGAGTCGCAATGCTGCCTTACCCGCAGATCGACCCGGTGGCCCTGGCCATCGGTCCGCTGAAAATCCACTGGTACGGTCTGATGTACCTGATCGGCATCGGCGGCGCGTGGCTGTTGGCGTCGCGCCGGCTCAACCGCTTCGACCCGACCTGGACCAAGGAGAAGCTCTCCGATCTGGTGTTCTGGCTATCGATGGGCGTGATCGTCGGCGGCCGTCTGGGTTACGTGCTGTTCTATGACCTGAGCGCGTACCTGGCCAACCCGACGCTGATTTTCGAAGTGTGGAAGGGCGGCATGTCGTTCCACGGCGGATTCATCGGCGTGATGCTCGCGGCCCTGTGGTTCGGCAAGCGCAATGGCAAGTCGTTCTTCCAGCTGATGGACTTCGTCGCGCCGATGGTGCCGATCGGTCTGGGCGCCGGGCGCATCGGCAACTTCATCAACGCCGAGCTGTGGGGCAAGGCCACCGACGTGCCATGGGCCATGGTGTTCCCGCCGTTCAGCGATCCGGCGCAGTTGCCGCGCCACCCGTCGCAGCTGTATCAGTTCGCCCTCGAAGGTGTGGCGCTGTTCCTGATCCTGTGGATCTTCTCGCGCAAACCGCGCCCGACCATGGCCGTCTCCGGCATGTTCGCGCTGTTCTACGGCATCTTCCGTTTCATCGTCGAGTTCGTCCGCGTGCCGGATGCGCAGCTGGGCTATCTGGCCTGGAACTGGCTGACCATGGGTCAGGTGCTCTGCGTGCCGATGATCGTCGGCGGGCTGTTGCTGATCTGGCTGGCCTATCGTCGCGCCCCGGCAGCGCCACTCGCGCCGACGGCTTAAACTACGAACCCCGGCGCGCGACGCCGGGGCTCAAAGGACACAGGTAACTCATGAAGCAATATCTCGAACTGGTCTCGCACGTCATTCAGAACGGCAGCAAACAGGCCAACCGCACCGGCATCAACACCATCAGTTTCCCGGGGGCGATGCTGCGTTTCGATCTGCAGGAAGGCTTCCCGGCGATCACCACGCGCAAGATGGCCTTCAAGTCGGCCATCGGCGAGATGTGCGGGTTTCTGCGTGGCGTGAACAACGCCGCCGAATTCCGCGCGCTGGGCTGCAAGGTCTGGGACCAGAACGCCAACGAAAACGCGCAGTGGCTGGCCAACCCGTTCCGTCAGGGCGACGACGACCTCGGTGAAATCTACGGCGTGCAATGGCGCAAGTGGCCGGCGTACAAGCAGATCCCGCTGAGCAACACCGCCGCCATCGAACAAACCCTGAGCAACGGCTACAAGCAGATCGCCCAGGGCGAAGAAGACGGTCAGGCCTACGTCGTGTTGTACAAGGCGATCGATCAGGTGCGCCAGTGCGTCGACACGATCATCAAGGATCCGGGCAGCCGGCGCATCCTGTTCCACGGCTGGAACGTCGCGCAGCTCGATGAAATGGCCCTGCCGCCGTGCCATCTGCTGTACCAGTTCCACCCGAACGCCGAGACCAAAGAGATCTCGCTGACCCTGTACATCCGCTCCAACGATCTGGGTCTGGGCACGCCGTTCAACCTCACCGAAGGCGCCGCCCTGCTGAGCCTGATCGGTCGCCTGACCGGTTACACGCCGCGCTGGTTCACCTACTTCATCGGCGATGCGCACGTCTACGAGAACCACTTGGACATGCTCAATGAACAGCTCAAGCGCGAGCCGTTCGCCATGCCGAAGCTGAAGATCTCCGACCGTGTGCCGGAGTTTGCCAAGACCGGTGTTTATCAGCCGGAATGGCTGGAGCTGGTCGAGCCGAGCGACTTCTCGCTGGAAGGCTATGAGCATCACGCGCCAATGACCGCGCCGATGGCGGTCTGAAAGACTGGCTCGAAAGCTTTTATATTCGGTATAGGTCTACCGGACTGTCATGTCTGACAGTAGGCAAATGAAAGAGAGGGTGTTTGACTGACCACGGGCCTAATGGACGTAGGTCAGTCAAACATCCTCTTTTTTCATTTAAGGAGCTTCATCATGACAAGTACAGCATCTGGCGCGACGGCTGGGTTCTCGGAGGTCTCTTTCGGTTTCGCACCAACCGGATCGAAGCAATTGAACAGTTGGCCGTTTATCGGCTGTGAAAGTCGTTCGGGACTCTTTCATTCCATTCCGAGTATTGATCCATGGGGGTGCGTGGTGCCCATGGAAATATTCAATGGCGCGCCGATCTTCATCGACTCGCTGCGTGTCGGTGTGTCGGTCAATGAGCAGGATTTCAGGATTGGCGATCCGGTTCGGGTGCAATGGAACGCACTCGGCGGCTCCGGGGGCAGCTATAGATCGGAACCCCAGACAGTGGTGAGTTACACCCCTTTGCATTTTGCGGTTACCGACGAAATCGCAAGAACGTTCACAGGCGATCGGGTCGAAGTCTTTTTTGTCATTGAAAGAGAAGCAGGTTCCTTGCCCTCTTCTTCGTTGTATATGACGTTTGCGCCGGAACTGGCACAGACAGGTCCGGTTTTTATTGAGGCCGTCTCGCAAGGCGTCCTTGAAATTGATCGGCATCCCGAGGGTGTTTGCCTGACTATTCCACGGATTGAAAACCTGAGACCCAACAACGCCATTGAAATGTTCTGGAAAAGCAGCACCAGCGGCGGACAGACCGGCGCCTGGCGGGATTACCAACGCAAACTGACGGTCAGCCCCGACTCATCACTCAACTTTCGGATTGAGCCGACGGTCTACCAGGCGCATCGCGGTGAGACTGTTCATTTGTTCTGCAGTGTTTTCCTCGGGTCCGGTATGGTCCCCGGTCTGGCCTATGGCATGGGTTCCCGGGGTGAATTGGAGTTCAAACTGGTGTAAGCGCTGTCGGCGACGAAGGACTAATGCCCATGACTTCTGCCGACATGGGAGTGCTCGACCTCCGTCGCCACCACCCCGCCACTCACTTCCAGGCGCTGCAAAATCCCGCATTGATCGGCCATCGGCCCTTCGCCACAGCGTTGGCGCAGGTCGAGCAATTGTGTTTGCAACGCCAACAACCCATCAATCCGCGCCTTCACATGCTGGATGTGCTCGTCGATCAGCGCATTGACGCTCTCGCACTGATCCTGCGGGCTGTCGCGCAGGGCGAGCAGGCTGCGGATTTCTTCGAGGGTCATGTCGAGGGTGCGGCAGTTGCGGATGAAGGTCAGGCGTTCGGCGTGGGACTGGGTGTAGACGCGGTAGTTGCCGTCGCTGCGCGCCGGTTCCGGCAGGAGGTTTTCGCGCTCGTAGTAGCGGATGGTTTCCACGGCGCAATCGGTGAGTTTCGCCAGTTCGCCGATCTTCATGACGGCCATCTCCAAATGGGTGCTTGACCCTATAGTGGCTACAGGGTCTTTACTTGGCAACAGGCACCTTCATGGACGCGACCAATGAGCGATTCCCTGCACACCCATAAGCCTGGCGACGGGCACGATCACAGTCATAAATTGCAGCCAGTGCATAAACATGACCACGGCGGCGACTCCTGCTGTTCGTCGAAAGCCGCAGCGCCTGCGCGGGTGCAACTAAGCGATAAAACCAGCGCCGATGCGCGCCTGAGCAGTTTTCGCATCGAGGCGATGGATTGCCCGACCGAGCAGACGCTGATCCAGAACAAGCTGGGCAAACTGGCTGGGGTGCAGCAGCTGGAATTCAACCTGATCAACCGCGTACTTGGCGTGACCCACAATCTGCCGGGCACCGAGCCCATCACCGAAGCGATCAAATCCCTCGGCATGCACGCCGAGCCGCTGGAGGCGGGCGTCGACACGCCGGCCCCGGCACCCGTGAAAAAACACTGGTGGCCACTGGCGCTGTCCGGCCTGACCGCGCTAGGTGCCGAAGTCATTCATTTCACCAGCGCTGCGCCCGACTGGGTGGTGGCAATTGTTGCGCTGGTGTCGATTCTCAGTGGCGGCCTCGGCACCTACAAAAAGGGCTGGATCGCCCTGAAGAACCTTAACCTCAACATCAATGCGCTGATGAGCATCGCCGTAACCGGTGCCATCCTCATCGGCCAGTGGCCGGAAGCGGCGATGGTGATGTTCCTCTTTACCGTCGCAGAGCTGATTGAAGCACGCTCGCTGGACCGCGCGCGCAACGCGATCAGTGGTTTGATGCAGATGACCCCTGAGCAGGCTACGGTGCTGCAACCCGATGGCAACTGGCGCGAACAAGGGGTGAAAAGCGTCGAACTCGGCGCCCGCGTACGGGTGAAACCCGGCGAGCGCATTGCGCTGGACGGCGCGGTGGTCAGCGGCAGCTCGACCATCGACCAGGCACCGATCACCGGGGAAAGCCTGCCAGTGGAGAAAACTGTCGGTGACAAAGTCTTCGCTGGCACCATCAATCAGGCCGGTTCGCTGGAATATACGGTGACCGCTGCGGCGAACAACTCGACACTCGCGCGGATCATCCACGCCGTCGAACAGGCCCAAGGCGCGCGGGCGCCGACCCAGCGTTTCGTTGACCAATTCTCGAAAATCTACACCCCGGCGGTGTTCGTCTTCGCATTGGCCGTGGCGATCATCCCGCCGCTGTTCATGGGCGCGGCGTGGTTCGACTGGATCTACCGCGCGCTGGTGTTGCTGGTGGTGGCCTGCCCGTGCGCGCTGGTGATTTCCACCCCGGTGACCATCGTCAGTGGACTCGCGGCAGCGGCGCGCAAGGGCATTCTGGTCAAGGGCGGCGTGTATCTGGAGGGCGGCTTCAAGCTTGATTATCTGGCGCTGGACAAAACCGGCACGATCACCCACGGCAAACCGGTGCAGACCGATTACCTGTCACTCGACCCGACGGCCGACGCTACTGCGCCGGCAATTGCTGCCGCGCTGGCCGGGCGCTCCGATCACCCGGTATCGCTGGCCATTGCCAACGCTGCTGTGGATAAAGATTCCGCGGCGCCCACTGTGGATAACTTCGAAGCGCTGGGTGGGCGTGGCGTCAAAGGCGATATCAACGGCCAGACCTATCACCTGGGCAACCATCGTCTGGTCGAGGAACTGGGTCTGTGCTCGCCGCAATTGGAGGAAAAGCTGTTCGCGCTGGAAAAACAGGGCAAGTCCGTAGTGCTGCTGCTCGACAGCTCTGGCCCGCTGGCGTTGTTTGCCGTCGCCGACACGGTCAAGGAAACCAGCCGCGAAGCGATTCGTCAGTTGCATGAACTCGGGGTGAAAACCCTGATGCTCACTGGCGACAACGTCCACACCGCGCAGGCGATTGCCGCTCAGGTCGGTATCGACGAGGCGCGCGGTGACTTGTTGCCAACCGACAAGCTGCAAGCCATCGAAAATCTCTATAAGCAGGGCCACCGGGTCGGCATGGTCGGCGACGGCATCAATGATGCCCCGGCACTGGCCCGCGCCGAGATCGGTTTCGCCATGGCCGCGGCCGGCACCGACACGGCGATCGAAACTGCCGATGTCGCCCTGATGGACGACGATCTGCGCAAGATCCCCGCGTTCATCAACCTGTCTCGCAACACCGCGAGCATCCTGAAACAAAACATCGCCCTGGCGCTGGTGATCAAGGCGATCTTTCTTGCGATAACCTTCGCCGGGCTCGCCACCATGTGGATGGCGGTGTTCGCTGACATGGGCGTGAGCCTGCTGGTGGTGTTCAACGGTTTGCGGCTGCTGCGCAAATAAACGTGAGGGATGGTTGTGCTGAGTGCCGAGCTGAAAGCGTTCTACATGGTCGCCCGCCTAGGTAGCATCACGCTGGCGGCGAAAAAACTCGGCCTCAGCCAACCGACCGTGACCACGCAGATCCGTAATCTGGAAAGTCAGTATTCGGTAGAGCTGTTCTACCGTGGCGGGCGCCGTTTGAGTGTCAGCGAAGAAGGCGCGCGCTTGCTGCCGATGGTCAAGACGCTGTTGCAGCAAGAGGCCGACATCGAGTTCTTTTTGCGTAACAGTGGCCAGGTGCAGGGCACGCTGCGCATTGCCGCTACCGCGCCGTATTACATTCTCGATCTGGTAAAGACCTTTCGCGAGCGTTTGCCACAGGTGGAAGTGTCGGTGGAGATCGGCAACTCGCAGCAAGTGCTGGAAGCGCTGGAGGATTACCGCGTGGATGTCGCCGCGTCGTCACAGTTGCTCGACGATTCGCGATTGATTCGCCGTGTGCTCGGCACCGATCCGCTGGTGCTGGCGGTACATCGCAACCATCCGTTGGCCGCACAGGAACATGTGACGCTGAATGCGCTGGCCGGGCATACGTTGTTGATGCGTGAGTCCGGCTCGACCACCCGGCGCCTGACCGAAGAGTTGCTCGCGAGTGCCGGGGTGAGTTTCGGGCCGTTGCTGGAGATTGGCAGCCGTGAGTCGATTCGCGAGGCGGTGCTGCGCAATATCGGCATCAGCATCATTGCCCGTCAGGAAGTGCCGCATGACCCGCAGTTGCGCGTGCTGACCATCGAGAATGCACCGCAGATTCCGGAGTATCTGTATTGCCTCAAGGAAAGAAAGGGTGCGCGGTTGCCGGCGGCCTTTTTGGGGCTCGCACAGGAAATGTCCCCCGCTTAATGATCGTACCCACGCTCCGCGTGGGAATGCCTCAACGGACGCTCCGCGTTCGGCTTTTGGGACGCGGAGCGTCCCGGGCTGCATTCCCACGCGGAGCGTGGGAACGATCTGCAGTGAACCAAAATCCCCGAATACCACTATCGGCCGTTTTTGCCTCACTGCCACATGACGGACGCATTACAACCCTAGGATTGGCCTCATCTGCTTGATGAGGTCTGTCCATGAATCCTGCCATCGCAACTGCCCTGACCCACCCCGGTGCGCCGATGAAAGTGCGCGGCGTGCACAAGCGTTTCGGCGCGTTCACTGCGCTGGATAACGTTTCCCTCGATGTCGCCGCCGGTGAACTGGTGTGTCTGCTCGGCCCGTCGGGCTGTGGCAAGACCACGTTGCTGCGCTGCATCGCCGGGCTGGAGAAGCAGGACAGCGGCGAGCTGTATCTGGGTGAGCGCGATGTCTCGCACCTCGCCCCGCAAGCGCGGGACTACGGGATCCTGTTCCAGTCCTACGCGCTGTTCCCCAATCTGACCGTCGAGGCGAACATTGCCTACGGCCTCGCCGGCAGCGGTCGTGATGAAGTGCGCCGCCGCGTCGGTCAGATGCTGGAACTGGTCGGCCTCAGCGGCAGTGAGAAAAAGTACCCCGGCCAATTGTCCGGCGGCCAACAACAACGCGTGGCGCTCGCCCGTGCCCTGGCGCCGGCCCCGTCGCTATTATTGCTCGATGAACCGATGTCGGCGCTCGACGCTCGGGTGCGCGAGCATCTGTGCACCGAGCTGCGCCAGCTGCAACGCAACCTCGGCATCACCACGCTGATGGTCACGCACAATCAGGACGAGGCGATGTTGATGGCCGACCGCATCGCGGTGATGAACAACGGTCGCGTCGAGCAGTACGCGACCCCGCAGGAAATCTACGACCGCCCGGCCACGCCGTTCGTGGCCGAGTTTGTCGGCCAGGGCAACTGGTTGCCGTTCCAGCGCAGCAGCGACAGCCACGCCAAGGTCGGCGGGATGAATCTGCGCCTGGCCGATGGCAGCGTGCACAGTGCCTCGGGTCGACTGTTCTGCCGCCCTGAGGCGATCAACGTCAATCCGCTGGTGCACGAAGAAAATCTGTTTCCGGCCAAGGTGCGCGAGATCACTTTCCTCGGCAATCGCTGCCGGATGAGCTTCGAACTCGATCAATTGCCGGGCCACGCACTGCTCGCCGAAGTTGCCCCGGAAGCGATGCCGCGTCTCGGCGCGCAGCAGATCACGGTCGCCTTGCCGCCGCGCAGTTTGCAGGTGTTCGCCTGATGAACAGCAACCTCGCGCTGCCGCTTCCGCACAAGCAGGTGCGACAGTCCTCGAAAGCCGAGATCGGCGATCGCATTTTTGTCGTCGGCGGCAAAGTCCTTCTGCTGCTGTTGCTCGGCGTCGCGGTGCTGCTGCCCTTGCTGGCGATCTTCTGGCGCGGCTTCAGCGACGACGCCGGGCAGGGGGGTGGCTGGCTCGCGGCGAAAGAATTGGTGACCAGCGCCAATTTCCATTGGCTGCTCGGCAACAGCCTGAAAGTTTCCCTCAGCGTCGCCGCCATCGTCGTACCGCTGGCCTACCTGTTTGCCTACGCGCTGCAACGCACGCTGATTCCGGGCAAAGGCATCTGGCGCGGGATTTCCCTGCTGCCGCTGATGGCGCCGTCGATGCTGCCGGGGATTGCGCTGGTCTATCTGTTCGGCAACCAAGGCATGCTGCGTGGGCTGCTCTCGGACAACATCTACGGCTTCTGGGGCATTGTGCTCGGCGAGGTGATTTACACCTTCCCCCATGCGCTGATGATTCTGCTCTCGGCATTGTCGCTGGCCGATGCGCGTCTGTTCGATGCGGCGTCGAGCATGGGCGCCAGTCCGGCCAAGGCGTTTCGTAGCATCACCTGGCCGGCAACGCGGCAGGCGGTGTTTGCGGCGTTCTGTCTGGTGTTCACCTTGACCATCACCGATTTCGGTGTGCCGGTGGTGGTCGGTGGCGACTATCAAGTGCTGGCGCTGGAAGCCTACAAAGCGGTGGTCGGCCAGCAGCAATTCGGTCGCGGCGCGTTGATCGGCATGGTGCTGTTGCTGCCGGCGCTATTCAGTTTCGGCGTCGATGCGTGGCTCCGTCGGCGTCACGGCGACTCGATGAGCGGCCGTGCGCAGGTGTTCAAACCGCTGGCATCGAAATGGCGCGACGGCTGCTATCTGGCGATTGTTTTGCTGATCTGCGCCGCGCTGCTGCTGGTGTTCGGCATGGCGGTTTTTTCGTCGCTGGTGAAGTTCTGGCCATACAACCTGTCGCTGTCGCTCAACCACTATCAGTTCAACGAGACCGCCGGCGGTGGCTGGCTCGCATATAGCAACAGTCTGAAGATGGCATTGGGCACGGCGCTGATTGGCAGCGTGCTGATTTTCACCGGCGCCTATCTGATGGAGAAAACCCGCACCCAGCGCGGCTTGAACCTGACTTTGCGCATGCTCAGCTTCGTGCCGATGGCGGTGCCTGGGCTGGTGCTCGGCCTGGGTTACGTTTTCTTCTTCAACCTCAGCGGCAATCCGCTGCACGTGCTCTACGGGACGATGACGCTGCTGATCGTCTGCACCATTGCGCACTATCTGACCACCGCACAAATGACCGCGACCACCGCGCTGCGCCAGCTCGACGCCGAGTTCGAAGCGGCGGCGCTGTCGCTCAAGGCGCCGCTGTACCGCCATTACCTGCGCGTGACCGTGCCGATCTGCCTGCCGGCGCTGCTGGACATCGTGCGCTACCTGTTCGTCTCGGCGATGACCACGGTTTCCGCTGCGATCTTCCTCTACAGCCCCGACACCATCCTCGCGGCAGTCGCTGTGCTGAATATGGATGATGCTGGCAACGTCGGCGGCGCGGCGGCGATGTCGACCCTGATTCTGTTCACCTCGGCGGGCGTGTCCTTGCTGCTGGCGTGGTCTTCGCGCGGCCTGTTGCGCCGTTCCCAGGCCTGGCGGCAAACCGCCCCCGGCCACTGATTCAACTCACCTACAGGAAAACGCTCATGTTCAAGCCTATGGCCCTGGCCGCTGCGGTGCTCGCGACTTTCAGCCTGAATGCCTTCGCGGCGAAAACCGAGTTGACGGTGTACACCGCCCTCGAAGCCGAACAGTTGAAGTCCTATAAGGAAGCCTTCGAAAAGGCCAACCCGGACGTCGAGATCAAATGGGTGCGCGATTCCACCGGGATCATCACCGCCAAACTGCTCGCCGAAAAAGCCCGGCCGCAGGCGGATGCGGTGTGGGGCCTGGCGGCGTCGAGCCTGGCGATCCTCGATCAGCAAGGCATGCTGCAAAGCTATGCGCCGAAGGATCTCGGCAAGATCGGCGCGAACTACCGCGACGCCGCCAACCCGCCGGCCTGGGTCGGCATGGACGTGTGGGCGGCGACCATTTGCTTCAACACCGTCGAAGCCGAAAAGCAGGGGCTGAGCAAACCGGTGAGTTGGCAGGACCTGACCAAGCCTGAATACAAGGGCAAGATCGTCATGCCCAATCCGGCGTCGTCCGGCACCGGTTTCCTCGACGTCAGCGCCTGGCTGCAAACCTTCGGCGAAAAGCAGGGCTGGGTCTACATGGATGGCTTGCACCAGAACATCGGCCAGTACGTCCACTCCGGTTCCAAGCCTTGCAAACTGGCAGCTGCGGGGGAGTTTCCGATCGGGATTTCCTTCGAATACCCTGCCGTGCAGCTGAAACGCCAGGGCGCGCCGCTGGACATCATCCTGCCGAAGGAGGGTCTGGGCTGGGAGATCGAGGCGACGGCGGTGATCAAAGGCACCCCGCATGAAGAAGCGGCGAAGAAACTCGCCGACTTCTCCGCCAGCGCCGAGGCGATGGATCTGTACAAAGAGAACTTCGCTGTCCTCGCGCAACCGGGCATCGCCAAGCCGCAGACCGAATTGCCAGCCGATTATGAGCAGCGTTTGATCAAGAACGACTTTGCCTGGGCCTCGAAGAACCGCGACGAGATCCTGGCTGAATGGCGCAAGCGCTATGACGGCAAGTCCGAGAAAGTGGCTGCCAAATAAATCTTCGCAAGCTGCCAAGGCCTCATCGCGAGCAGGCTCACTCCTACAATTGGAATGCGTTCCCCTGTAGGAGTGAGCCTGCTCGCGATAGCGGTTCTGAATTCAGGATAAATCCAAATGACACAACCCAAAGACCTGCTCATCGTCGGCGCCGGCATCCTCGGCCTGTCCCACGCCTACGCGGCTGCCAGACGCGGTCTCAAAGTCGCGGTATTCGAACGCACCGCCACGCCCCTTGGCGCTTCGGTGCGCAACTTCGGCCAAGCGCTGGTCACCGGCCAGCCACCCGGCACCATGCTCGCACTGGCCAAGGCCAGTCGCGAGATCTGGGGCGACTGGGCGCAACTCGCCGGTCTGCAGATCAAGCGCAACGGCTCCTATTTGTTCGCCCGCAATGAAGCGGAAGAACACCTGCTCGAAGCCTTCTGCGCCGGGCGAGCGATCGAGCATGGCTACAACGTCGAACTGCTGCGCGGCGCGGCGTTGCATGATCTGTATGGCGGCCAGTTCAGCCATCATCGCGCCGCGTTGCACGGCATCGACGATCAACAGCTGTACTCGCGCGAAGCCATCCCGGCGCTGATCGACTACCTGCGTCGCGACCTCGGCGTCGAGTTTCACTTTTCCACGCTTGTGCGCGACGTCGAGCCGGGACATCTGCACAGCACCGCCGGCAGTTTTGCCGCGAAGCAGATCATCGTCTGCTCCGGCCATGATTATCAGACCCTGCTCGCCGAGCCGATTGCCGCGCTCGCGCCACAAGTCTGCCGCTTGCAAATGCTCCGGGCCAGACCGCTGATCAATCTCGATCTGCAACACGCCGTGCTCACCGGTCTGAGCTGCGTGCACTACGGCGCCTTCGCCGATTTGCCGGAAGCCGCGGCGGTGCAGGCACAGATCCTCTGTGAACAACCGCACCTGCACGCCAACGGCATTCACCTGCTGATCAGCCCGACGCCGTATGGCGAGCTGATCATCGGCGACTCACATCACTACGGCAGCGATGCTTCACCGTTCAACGCCGAGCAGGTCGACAACTGGATGCTTGAACTCGCCGAGCAGACCTTGGGCTGCCAAGTGCAAGTAGTCGAGCGCTGGCAGGGCGTCTATGGCGCTCGCGGCCCCGGCCCGTTCTCGTTCCTGCGCCCGGCGCCGGGTTTGAGCGTGGCGCTGATGCACACCGGCGTCGGCATGAGCGTCGGCCCGGCGCTGGCCGAGCGCAACATCGCGCAGTTGCTGGAGGAGGCATGAATCACCAGCAGGTGGTGGCGCGGGTGTTCGGCCTGTATGAGCGCTTCGGTGCCAGCGATTACATCGGCGAGCCGGTGTCGCAGATCGAACACATGTCCCAGACGGCCGAGCTGGCGATGGCCGAGGGCTGTGATGATGAGGTGGTGCTGGCGGCGTTTTTCCATGACATCGGCCATCTATGTGCCGAAGGCGCGGACAACATGGGCGGTTATGGCGTGGTCAGCCATGAACGGCTCGGTGCGGATTATCTGCGTGAGGCGGGTTTAAGCGAGCGGCTGGCGCGGCTGGTGGAGTATCACGTGCAGGCCAAGCGTTATCTGACGTTGCGTGAGCCGGGGTATCACGCGCAGTTGAGTGAGGCGAGTCGGCGCACGCTGCAATATCAGGGCGGGGTGATGAGCGAGGCTGAGGCGGACGCGTTCGAGGCGGATCCCTTGTGTGTGCTGAGTCTGCACATGCGGCGCTGGGATGAGTTGGCGAAGAAGAGGGCGGTGCCGGTGATGGATTTGGCGGTGCTGAAGCGCAAGGCTGAGGTTTTGTTGTCAGCTGAGTGATTGCAGCCCTCACCCCAGCCCTCTCCCGGAGGGAGAGGGAGCTGATCTCCATGCTTTTCCAACCTGAGTTCGACTGGATATCTCAGGTCGGTGTATGACCCAAGAGCAACACGGTCGGCCCCCTCTCCCTCCGGGAGAGGGCTGGGGTGAGGGGGAGCGATCTAAAGCTCAAGCACCCGATCAACCAGCGCCTCAACCTGCTCCTGCCTTTCCCCCTGATTCAACTTCGCATGCGGATTCAACGACGACCATTGCGGATGCGCCCGGGCCTTGTTCAAGGCTTCGGGCAGCTTGCCCTCGCGCCAGGTTTTATCCACAGGCGTGGCCACCTGAATGCTATCCATTGCCGCATGCCCGCGCTGATCCAGAGCCAACACCAACTGGCGCTGACGCAGCGCCAACAGGCGCAGCACGGCGTCATCTACCGTCAATTCCCGCTGGCCTTTGATTTTGCTGAGCAGGCGACTGCCATAACTGCGCGCGGTTTGCAGCGCACCGCCGGCAATCGCGCCGGCCAGTGCCGCTGCGCCGAGGGTAATCCCGCCGACCAGCAAATCCACGCCAGCCCCTGCCGCCGCACCGGCAGCAATGCCGCCGCCGACGCGCACGCCGAGCTGCTTCAAGGTTTCCGGGTTGAACAGATCATCGCCCCAGCGCCCGTCGAGCAACGGCAAATCACTGGCCGCCGCATCCTGCGGGCGAAACGCGTAGAGCTTGAGCAGCGCCTCGACACACTTTTGTTCGCGCTGACGCACGGCTTTGCGCAGTTCGCTGATCGCCTGCTGTTCCTGCTCAGCCTCGCTGACCACACTGCGCCGGCACGCGGCGCAGTCGATCAGCAACTCAGCAATCAAGCGCGCGGCACTGTGTTGACGGACTCGGCGCTGGGCCTGTTGATCGGCGATCAACCGCTCCAATTGTGGCCGCGCATTCTCCAGCAGCAGGGCGAGGCTTTCGTACAGTCGGCGTTCACCATCCTCGGGCGGCGCAACGCTGTCGAAACGTACCAGCGCGTGCAGTCCCAGCCGCGCCAGTGCCTCGCGCCAATCAGGCTCGCGATGGTTGGCGCTGCTGACGAAATTCAGCACCGGCAGCAGCGGTTTGCCGCAACTGGCGAGCACTTCCAGCTCGTCGCGATATTTCGCCAGCACCGGTTCGCGAGCGTCGATCACATACAGACCGGCGTCCGAGGCGAGCAATTGCCGCAGTACCTTGGCTTCCTGTTCGAAACGCTGGCGCGCCTCGCTGCCGTCGAGAAACCGCGCTAGCCGCGCCGGACCGTCGAGGCGTTCGCCCGGGCGTTCCAGACGTTCGAGAAAATCCAGCAGGGCGATCGCATCTTCCAGCCCCGGCGTGTCGTACAGATCGAGCAACGGTTCGCCGTCCACCGACAACCGCGCGCCTTCGACATGCCGTGTGGTACTCGGGCGATGAGAGACTTCGCCGAAACCGACGTCGCGGGTCAGCGTGCGCAGCAGTGAGGTCTTGCCGACGTTGGTATGGCCAACCACCGCGAGTTTCAATGGGGCTTTGCGTGCATCAGTCATGTCCGCTCTCCAGCCAGTTCATCGGCGCGCAATCGGCGAACGGCAATTCCAGCTGTTGCAGCGCAGCATGCCAGTCACCCAGACGTTGACCATCCAGCGCTTCGCCGGGTGGCGCTTGCAGCAGCCAGACGCGGGTAGCGCCGGCATTGCGTGCCAGTTCGGCGATCAGCGCGAGGCTGCCACGATCCGGCGAACGTCGCGGATCGCAGGCGATGGCCAGCCGCGCCGGCGGGAAGCGACTGAGTTGTTCGAGCAGTTTGTGCCGCGATTCGCGACTGTCGAGGACGCCGGCATTGCTGACGTTTTTTGGCAGCGCCGGTGGCCACGAGCGTTGTTCGTCGAGCTCGATCGCTACCAGCAGCGCGCCTTCACTGACGAGCTCGCCGACGTTGCTTTCGACGCGATGCAGTTGCGCCGGCTCCGGGTCGTTGACGCCGAGGCGCTCGCTGGTCGGCATCAGCCGTTCGCGTAATTGCGCGTAGCCGGGCAGGTTCAGATCCAGGCGCAGCGCGGCTTTGCCGCTGTTCCAGCGCCAGAAACAAAACAGGGCGAGCAGCAGGCGCGGCAGCACGCCGTAGACCACCAGCACGCCGACCAGCCAGGTCGCCCAGGCCTGTCGTGCGCTTTCGATGTCGAGGGCGCCGGCGCCGCTGGCGCGGATCATTTCTTCGGTCGGCACGTTGAAGCCGAGCATTGACGGCAGATAGCCGAGAGCCTGGGTAACGTGAATAAAGGTGTCGGCGCCGAGGATCGTGGTTTCCCAGACAAAGCCGTAGCGCCGGGTGGCCATCAGCGTCAGCAGCAGAATCAGCGCGCTGAGCATCGCCAGCAGCCACAGGCCATTGACCAAAGCGCCCAGCGCCCAGCGATTGAGTTTTTTGCGTTGCAGCAGCAACAGCAAGGCCGGCGCCAGTTGCGCGGCTTTGGCATCGCGGGCGAATTTTTCGCTGAGCCACAGCCACAAGCGCCCAAGGGTAGCGCCGTGTTCGCCAGCGAAGATCAAGCCCAGCGCCCAACTCAGCAGCAATATCAGATTGATCCCGAGCAGACTGCCCAGCGCCCAGAACACATTCACCGGCGTCTGTCCAAGTGCGGCGAATGCCAGCCCGGCGCCGCTGAGCACGGCGAAAATCATCAACAGCACAAGCGCCAGGCGCGCGCCTTGCAGCCAATGCTTGAGGGCGGCGGTGAGCCCGTCGCGCTCGGCCAGCCATAACGCCCGGCGCTGAATGCGGCTCGGCAGATCGCCGCCAGCGGCGCGGGCGAGACGATTGGCTTCCAGATCATCCAGCGGCCCCGCGTGTTCTTCGCGCAGGCGGATGGTTTCGGTGAGCCAGAGGTTTTGCAGTGGAGTCAGTTCAGTCACGCGGCGTCCCGTCGCTAAATCGAGCGCTGAGCATAACCGCTGTGGCGCTTATCGGGGTAAGCGCGGCTCTGGTATCCTCGCCGCCATGACTAAATCACTCCCCCTCAGCCTGATCGCAGCCCTCGGTGAAAACCGCGTGATCGGCGTCGACAACAGCATGCCCTGGCACCTGCCGGGGGACTTCAAATACTTCAAGGCGACCACGCTCGGCAAGCCGATCATCATGGGCCGCAAGACCTGGGATTCGCTGGGTCGGCCGTTGCCCGGTCGCTTGAATATTGTGGTCAGCCGTCAGGCCGATCTAGTGCTCGAAGGTGCCGAGGTTTATCCGTCGCTGGAAGCTGCCGTGGTTCGCGCCGAAGAGTGGGCGAAAGCGCAGGGCGTTGATGAGCTGATGCTGATTGGCGGCGCGCAGTTGTACGCGCAAGGGCTGGCGCAGGCCGATCGTCTCTATCTGACCCGCGTGGCGCTGAGCCCGGAAGGGGACGCGTGGTTTCCGGAGTTTGATCTGAGCGAGTGGAAACTGGTTTCCAACGTTGAAAACCCGGCGGTTGAAGATAAGCCGGCGTACAACTTCGAAGTCTGGGAAAAAGCCTAAAAAGCATCGCGAGCAGGCTCACTCCTACAGGGGAACGCATTCCAATTGTAGGAGTGAGCCTGCTCGCGATAGCGGTCTGTCAGGCGCTAATCAAGCCTGAGCAAGCTCCGCATGCTCATCCGCATCCAGCAGCGCTTTATCCGTCTGTTGCATCACCTGACTGGTAATCGCACCGGCGGTAATCGAGCCACTCACGTTCAACGCCGTGCGGCCCATGTCGATCAACGGCTCGACCGAAATCAGCAATGCCACCAGCGACACCGGCAGGCCCATCGCCGGCAGCACGATCAGGGCGGCGAACGTCGCACCGCCACCAACCCCGGCCACGCCGGCCGAACTCAACGTGACAATCGCCACCAGCGTCGCGATCCACAGCGGATCCAGCGGGTTGATGCCAACCGTTGGCGCGACCATCACCGCCAGCATCGCCGGATAGAGGCCGGCGCAACCGTTCTGGCCGATGGTTGCGCCGAACGATGCGGCGAAACTGGCGACCGACGACGGAATGCCCAGACGACGGGTCTGCGCTTCGATGCTCAGCGGAATGGTCGCGGCGCTGGAGCGGCTGGTGAAAGCGAACGTCAGCACCGGCCAGATCTTGCGGAAGAAGCGCAGCGGGTTGATCCCGGCGGCCGAAACCAGCACGCCGTGCACCACGAACATCAGGCCCAGGCCGATATACGAGACCACGACGAAACTGCCGAGTTTGATGATGTCCTGCAGGTTGGAACCGGCGACCACTTTGGTCATCAGCGCTAGCACACCGTACGGGGTCAGCTTCATCACCAGACGCACCAGACGCATCACCCAGGCCTGCAGGGTGTCGATGGCGTTGATCACTTTCTGACCTTTCTCGACGTCGTCCTTGAGCAGTTGCAGCGCGGCAACCCCAAGGAACGCGGCGAAAATCACCACGCTGATGATCGAGGTCGGCTTGGCTCGGGCCAGATCGGCGAACGGGTTCTGCGGGATGAACGACAGCAGCAGTTGCGGCACATTCAGGTCGGCAACCTTGCCAGCGTAGTCGTTCTGAATGGTTTGCAGGCGTGCCATTTCCTGAGTGCCGGCGACCAGACCTTCAGCGGTGAGGCCGAACAGGTTGGTCAGGCCGATGCCGATCAGCGCCGCGATGGCGGTGGTGAACAGCAGCGTGCCGATGGTCAGGAAACTGATCTTGCCCAGCGACGAGGCGTTGTGCAGACGAGCGACGGCGCTGAGGATCGAAGCGAACACCAGCGGGATCACGATCATCTGCAGCAACTGCACGTAGCCGTTGCCGACCAGATCGAACCAGCCGATCGAGGCTTTCAGCACCGGATTGCCGGCACCGTAGATCGTGTGCAGGGCGACGCCGAACGCCACGCCGAGGGCCAGTGCGAGCAGGACTTTTTTCGCCAGGCTCCAGGTGGTGTGGCGGGTTTGCGCCAGACCGAAGAGCAGGGCGAGGAACACCAGCAGGTTGAGAATCAGCGGTAGATTCATGAGGACTCCAGAAAAGACTGTGCCAACAGCCATCCGGGGCTGCTGCGAACCGGCAAGCCTAACAGCTTGATTTGCAATGATTTAATACCGAAATGGCAGGGTGTCCGTCGTTTTTGGAATAAGCGCGGGTCGCTGTCGGCAATGCAGCTGGCGCGCAGGGGACGTGCGCGGTCGCTGACAGGCGAGGGTTGTCACACTTATTTGTTAGCGTCGAACTCTTTGCATCGGGGAGTAGCGCTATGACAATTGCACGCACGTTGTTGGCTGTGGCACTGGCGGCTGGCCTGACTGGTCAGGCCTTCGCCACCGAGCTCAAGCATTGGCCGGCAGATCAGGCCAAGGCGCTGGACGCGATGATCGCGGCCAACGCCAACAAGGGTAACTACGCGGTGTTCGACATGGACAACACCAGTTACCGCTACGACCTCGAAGAGTCTCTGTTGCCGTTCATGGAAAACAAGGGACTGATCACCCGTGACAAGCTCGATCCCTCGTTGAAACTGATGCCCTTCAAGGACACCGCCGAGCACAAGGAGAGTCTGTTCAGCTATTACTACCGGCTCTGCGAAGTCGACGACATGGTCTGCTACCCGTGGGTGGCGCAGGTGTTTTCCGGTTTCACCCTCAAGGAGCTCAAGGGCTACGTCGATGAGCTGATGGCTTCCGGCAAACCGGTGCCGGCGACGTATTACGAAGGCGATGTGGTGAAGAAGCTCGACGTCAATCCGCCGAAGATCTTCACTGGCCAGCAGGAGCTGTACAACAAGCTGATGGAAAACGGCATCGAGGTCTACGTAATGACCGCCGCCTCCGAGGAACTGGTGCGCATGGTCGCGGCGGACCCCAAGTACGGCTACAACGTCAAACCGCAGAACGTCATCGGCGTTTCACTGCTGCTCAAGGATCAGAAGACTGGCGAGCTGACCACCGCGCGCAAGCAGATCACCGCCGGCAAATATGACGAGAAGGCCAACCTCGGCCTCGAGCTGACGCCTTACCTGTGGACCCCGGCAACGTGGATGGCCGGCAAGCACGCGGCGATCCTCACCTACATCGATGAGTGGAAAAAACCGGTACTGGTCGGTGGCGATACCCCGACGAGCGATGGTTACATGCTGTTCCACGATGTCGACGTAGCCAAGGGCGGCATCCACTTGTGGATCAACCGCAAGGACAAGTACATGGCGCAGATCAACGGCATGATGGCCAAGCACGCGGCGGCGCAGGCCAAGGAAGGATTGCCGGTGACGGCGGACAAGAACTGGGTGATCGTCAAACCGGAAGACATCCAGTAAGCCACGATCACATGTAGGAGCTGCCGAAGGCTGCGATCTTTTGATCTTGTTTTTGATCGTTCCCACGCTCTGCGTGGGAATGCAGCCCGTGACGCTCCGCGTCACTGGGCGCGGAGCGTCCCTTGAGACATTCCCACGCAGAGCGTGGGAACGATCAGCCCCGCACGATGGCGGGGCATTGTTGTTTCGGCGATTTGACGCTTACAGCCCGTCGAGCATCGCTTTGTTACGCACAGCACCCTTGTCGGCACTGGTCGCCAGGAGGGCGTAGGCCTTCAGGGCGGTGGTCACTTTGCGTGGGCGCACCTCTACCGGTTTCCAGCCTTTCTTGTCCTGGTCGGCGCGGCGTGCCGCCAGTTCTTCGTCGCTGACCAACAGGTTGATCGAGCGGTTCGGAATGTCGATCAGCACCTTGTCGCCATCCTGCACCAGACCGATCGCGCCGCCGGCCGCAGCCTCTGGCGAAGCGTGGCCGATCGACAGGCCGGAAGTACCGCCGGAGAAACGGCCGTCGGTGAGCAGCGCACAGGCTTTGCCCAGGCCTTTGGATTTCAGGTAGGAAGTCGGGTAAAGCATTTCCTGCATGCCCGGGCCGCCTTTCGGGCCTTCGTAGCGAATGATGACGATGTCGCCTTCCTTCACTTCGTCGGCAAGAATGCCGCGCACGGCGCTGTCCTGGCTTTCGAAGATTTTCGCGTTGCCTTCAAAAACGTGGATCGACTCGTCGACCCCGGCGGTTTTCACCACGCAACCGTCCTGCGCGATGTTGCCGTACAGCACGGCGAGGCCGCCTTCTTTCGAATAGGCGTGCTCGAAGCTGCGGATGCAACCGTTTTCACGGTCGTCGTCGAGGGTTTCCCAACGGGTCGACTGGCTGAACGCGGTCTGGGTCGGAATGCCCGCAGGGCCTGCCTTGAAGAAGTGGTGCACGGCTTCGTCGCTGGTCTGGGTGATGTCCCACTTGGCGATGGCTTCTTCCATGCTGCGGCTGTGCACGGTCGGCAGGTCGGTGTGCAGCAGACCGCCACGGGCCAGCGAGCCGAGGATGCTGAAAATGCCGCCGGCGCGGTGCACGTCTTCCATGTGGTATTTCTGGATGTTCGGTGCGACTTTGCACAGCTGCGGCACGCTGCGCGAGAGACGGTCGATGTCGCGCAGATCGAAATCGATCTCGGCTTCCTGGGCGGCTGCGAGCAAGTGCAGGATGGTGTTGGTCGAACCGCCCATGGCGATGTCGAGCATCATCGCGTTCTCGAACGCCTTGAAGTTGGCGATGTTGCGCGGCAGTACGGACTCGTCATTCTCGCCGTAGTAGCGCTTGCACAGCTCGACGATGGTGCGCCCGGCCTGGAGGAACAGCTGTTCGCGGTCGCTGTGGGTGGCCAGGGTCGAGCCGTTGCCCGGCAAGGCCAGGCCCAGGGCTTCGGTCAGGCAATTCATCGAGTTGGCGGTGAACATGCCGGAGCACGAACCGCAGGTCGGACAGGCGCTGCGCTCGTACTCGGCGACTTTCTCGTCAGAAGCGCTGGAGTCGGCGGCGATGACCATGGCGTCGACGAGGTCGAGACCGTGGGAGGCGAGTTTGGTCTTGCCGGCTTCCATCGGGCCGCCGGAAACGAAGATCACCGGGATGTTCAGGCGCAGTGCAGCCATCAGCATGCCCGGGGTGATCTTGTCGCAGTTGGAAATGCACACGATGGCGTCGGCGCAGTGGGCGTTGACCATGTACTCGACGGAGTCGGCGATGATCTCGCGGCTCGGCAGCGAATACAGCATGCCGTCGTGGCCCATGGCGATGCCGTCATCGACGGCGATGGTGTTGAATTCCTTGGCCACACCACCGGCGCGTTCGATTTCGCGGGCGACCAGTTGACCCAGGTCCTTCAGGTGCACATGCCCCGGGACGAACTGGGTGAACGAGTTGGCGATGGCGATGATCGGCTTCTTGAAGTCGTCATCCTTCATCCCGGTGGCGCGCCACAGTGCGCGGGCGCCGGCCATGTTGCGGCCGTGGGTGGATGTTTTCGAGCGGTAATCTGGCATGGAGCACTCCGGGCGGCTAATCACGTACTAAAGGGGAGTGAGCTTCTGTTGACCTCTGAAACACCCGAAAAATGGCCGTGTGTCCGGAAGTTGCCAATGACGTTGCGGGATCGCCGCTGGTCTCAGCCTGAGCTCATAAACCCGCCGGGGATGAATGGCGATGAATGAGGCGATTCTACACCGCTGGCGTCGTGAGGGAATGGCGCAAAGCATTGTTCCCGTGCCGAAGGGGCTTGCGCAATGACGACTGGCAGGGTCAATGGTCGCCTCCCGGCATCAACCTGTTGCTGCGCAGCTTGTTGGGGCGATGGCCAATCACGCTGTTCAGCATCAGGGATACGCCGCTCAGTACCACGAAACCGTAGCCCAGCGTTGCTTGCAGATTGGCCGGACCGAGGCTGATCAAAGCGCTGACCAGCCCACCACAGATGAAGATGATGGTGCTGCCAGCAGACGCCGATGCGCCGGCATTTTCGGCAAACAGGCTCATGGCACGGGAGGTCGCCGGTGGCCGCGAAATGGTGGTGCCCACTGTGCAGATCAGCATCGGAACAAGCACCGTCGCGGCTGACAACTCATGGTTGGCGGCGAGGTAAAGCATCACTAGCCCCGAGACCAGGATCAGACTCAGCCCGGTGATAATTTGCTGTTGCGCATTGATATGCCGGTTCAGCACGCTGGCGAGCAGGCCGCCGAAGACATAGGCGGCACCGTAGACCAGCAGGATCAAGGCGAAATCGTAGGGGGCCATTTGCAGCTGCTCCATGAAGATCAGCGGCGAAGTGACGATGAAGGAAAAGTGGCAAGCGAAAGCGAATGCGGAGATCAGCCAATAGCCGACGAACGGGAAATTGCTCAGCACCATTCGGTAGGACTGAATGAAGCCCAGGTGTGGACCGTTCTGAACGGGCCGGCTGTTGTCGAGCAGTCGCCATGTTTTGATCAGAACCACAGCGGCCAGGGCGATGAATACCCAGAAGCTGCCGCGCCAGCCAAGCGCCGCCTGAAGGAACGTACCCGCCAGTGGTGAAACCGAAATGAAAATGCCCGTCGCGGTGACCATCAGGATCCGCAGGCGATCACGTTCATGGCCTTCGAACAGATCCTGTACCAGTGCCTGGGACAGCACGAAGCAACCGCATCCCAGCGCCTGTATCACCCGGAAAATCAGGAACATCGTGTAGTCGTTGCTCAGCACGCAGCCAAGCGCGCCGAGCAGCGACACGCTCATGCCTGCGAGCAGCAGGCCCTTGCGGCCGATCACATCGGACAGCGGCCCGATCAACAACTGGGCGAACGCAATACCCACGGCGAACAGACTGATCGAGAGCGCAATATCGCCTGGTGATCGATCAAAGTGTGCCGCCAGCGCCGGGAAAGAGGGTAGCAGCACATCCAGCGGAAATACGCCGAGCAGGATCATCGCCAGCAACAGGCCGACGGCACCGCGCTGTTGGCGGCGGGTGATTACGCGGCTGTGTTTATCCATCGATCAATCCTGCTTTGGCGAAGAGTTTCTGGTTATGGGGCAGCGCAAAAAAACCAGCCTTGTGCAGGGCTTCCAGGGTCGCTTTGGAACCGGCGCGGGCACGGGTGCGGCTGGCCTGCACGGTCGCCATACCGCTGACAATCTCCGCCACGTCACTGTCTGCAAGACCGGCTGATCGCAGGCTTTGTTGCAGCCAGTTTTCGTCGGCCTCGAAGAAAATCGAAATGATCTCCACCAGCGTCTTGCTTACGAAAAGCCGCTGACGACTGTTCATAGAGATCCAGAAATAATGGAAAGCTTCAGCGAAATAACGACTGTGCCGGGCCTCGTCGGCAAGGTGATCGCGCAGCATGTCGTTTACGCTGGAAACCAGCGTGTCGCGGCACACCTCCAGCAACTCACGGGCAATGATGGTTTCCGAAACAAATCCAAGCAGAAACCAGGCCAGTGCGCGGTTTTTCTCCGATGCGCGCGCAATCAGGGCGTTCATGCGGGCGATGCGCTTCGGGACGACGGGGCGCCGGGTAATGTTGTAGAGCGCGGCAATCTGCTCGGCAATCTGGTTGGAGAACAACGCGTGGTAGCCCTCGTCTGTGTACAGCTGCAGCGCGGCATGCTTCATCGGTAGCGGTATGTAGATGGGCAGTTCCCGATGCACGATGACTTCCACTGCGCGGTTAACGATGCGATGTTCAAGCAAAGTGGTGTAATCGAGGAAATACACCAGGTGATTGGCTGTGAGACGGTGCAGTGTTTCGCGCCCCTTGGCCTGGATCGCGGGATGCTCGAGATAGGGCAGAAAGGCTGGGGGAAACCAGTAGCGGGTTTGCAGTTGTTGCTCGACATCGCCCGGCAACCGATAGTCGTGGGTACTGGTGCGTACCGATGCGCGGCTTTCCCACTCGGGAAGGGTAAATTTGAGCGACCATGACACCGGGGCCTCGCTCTCATCGATCATTGGAGAAATCATGACGACACCCCGCACAGCAGATCACGCATTTCCTGGCACATCGCCTGGCCATCGCTTTGGCCGCAACCGATAAAGAACAATGGCTGCTCGGCGCTGCCTTCAAGACCGAGCAGGTTTTCCACCTGTCCGTCGGCGAACGCGCCGGTCAGCCAGGTGTTGAGTCCCAGCGTCGTCGCGACCAACTGAAAGGTTTGCGAAAGATGCCCCGCCTCGATGAACGCCATACGGTAGGCGCGCGAGTGTTCGTACTTCCACCAGAGTCGATCGAACCGGGCGGTGATGAATACGCCCAGCGGCAGGTTATTGATGAAGTGTTGGCCGCCGAGTAATTGACCCAGGGCAGGCTCAGGTAAGGAATTGACCTGACTCAAGGCGTGCTCGGCAGGGTGATAGGCGTAGATGCCGGGTTCGAGTCCGACGACGTTCTGCGCCAGAAGAAAGCCCTCACAGGCGTTCAGACCGCCGCCTGAGGGACTGCTTCGACGGGCCTCAAGGCCTGGCGCGACAGGATCGTCGTGTGCATTTTTGCGCGCGGGTAAATAGCCGAGGGTGAAGTACAGCAGCGTGCCAACCTCGTCCAGTGTCACCGCCGCACCGGTGTAGGAACGACAGGTTTTGCGCCTCAGCAATGCCTGGGTCAGGCTGTCATCGTTCATTGCGCCGGGTGCAGGCAAGGTGATGAGCGCCTCAACTGACTGCGGCTTCCTGTCTGTTGAAGGTTCTGGCTTCGCCAATACTTCGCTGCAATGCGCGAGATATTGTCTCGACCACTCGTGAATGTTCTGTGGCGTAGATTCGCAGGGAATATTTTGCGTGCCGATGTGATAAATCTTCGACAGTTCGTCCCAACCCCAATTCGGGCTGTCTATTTTTGAAACTGTTAGAATGCCAGCGTCCAGAAGTTGTGTGTCTATTATGTTGTTCGGGTCAAACAAGTCTGGGTTGTGTATAAGTCTGGCGAGGCGATGGGAGTAGTCAAGATCAAGCTCGTGTTGAGTATGGTTCTTGTAATTCCAGACAACTTGTCCGGGCGGGCGCGGCAATATAAACAGGAAAGGATTGATATACATTGATTCAGATCACTCAGGGAAAGTCTTGAGGACGCCGAAGTGCCGGCACTCTCCGGCGTCCAGACTTACTTAGCGGGCGTTGGCTGCAACCAGAAAGGCGAGGTTGGCGATTTTATTTGTTTCCAGATAAATGGTTTTCATGATGTGAACTCCTTGTTCATAGAAAGTTGAAGTCGCTTCGTGGCGACAACTTCATAATAGTTTGTAATCGAATATTGGCAAGCGGATATTAAGTAGGAATATTCCAGTAATTTTGTCGGAGTGATCTTTTGCCGGGGGCTAACTGTGTAGGTTTAATTTCCTTAATTAACAGGTATGGCGAAACTTCCTTCAAAGCGGAGAGGATGTAATTGTAGGAAGCAGGCGGAACACTCATGTCGAGTGTGAAGAAGCGGGGGAGGGTGGCGCAAAAAAAACGGGGAGCTCAGCGGCTCCCCGTGTTCAACCGCAATCAGCTGTTGGGCAGCAGACGGCAGGTGATGCTCTTGATGTAGCGGGTTTCGGCGATGGCTGGATGCACCGGATGATCCGGGCCCTGGCCGCCGCGCTCGAGCATCTGGATATTGCGATCCAGATGACGGGCGCTGGTCAGCAGAATGTTCTGCAGATCATCTTCCGGCAAGTGCATGGAGCACGAAGCACTGACCAGAATGCCGTCCTTGGTCAGCAGGCGCATGGCTTGCTCGTTCAGACGACGGTAGGCGCCTTCGCCGTTTTTCATGTCTTTCTTGCGTTTGATGAAGGCCGGCGGATCGGCAACGATCACGTCGAAGCGCTCTTCACTGGCTTTGAGTTCCTTCAGCGCTTCAAAGACATCGCCTTCGATGCAGGTCATCTTGTCAGCGAAGCCGTTCAGCGCAGCGTTGCGCTCGACACCGTCGAGGGCGAATGCGGAGGCGTCGACGCAGAACACTTCGCTGGCGCCGAAAGCAGCGGCCTGCACACCCCAGCCACCGATGTAGCTGTACAGGTCGAGCACGCGTTTGCCTTTGGCATACGGTGCCAGACGCGCGCGGTTCATGCGGTGGTCGTAGAACCAGCCGGTTTTCTGACCCTGAATGACCGGCGCTTCGAACTTGACGCCGTTCTCTTCCAGCGCAACCCACTCCGGTACCAGACCGAACACGGTTTCAACGTAACGGTTGAGGCCTTCGGCGTCGCGGGCGGCGGAGTCGTTCTTGAACAGAATGCCGCTTGGCTTCAGTACCTGGGTCAACGCGGCGATCACGTCATCTTTATGCGCTTCCATGGTCGCCGAAGCGATCTGCACCACGAGGATGTCGCCGAAACGATCGACCACCAGACCCGGCAGCAGGTCGGAGTCGCCGTAGACCAGACGGTAGAACGGCTTGTCGAACAGCCGCTCGCGCAACGACAGCGCGACGTTCAGGCGATGCACCAGCAGCGACTTGTCCAGGGCCAGTTTGATGTCGCGCGACAGCAGGCGGGCGCAGATCAGGTTGTTCGGGCTCATCGCTACGATGCCGAGCGGCTTGCCGCCGGCGGCTTCGAGCACCGCCTGATCGCCGGCCTTGAAGCCGTGCAGAGGCGTGGCAGCCACGTCGATTTCATTGCTGTAGACCCACAAGTGGCCGTTGCGCAGGCGACGGTCGGCGTTGGCTTTGAGGCGCAGGCTGGGCAGGGACATGACGTCGCTCCGAAAAAAAGAGCGGGAGTATAGCGTGTTGCGGTTTGCGCCGGGCTGAGGATGCGATGAAACGCTGATGATGCCTTCGCGAGCAGGCTCGCTCCCACAGGGGAATGCATTTCAAGTGTGGGAGCGAGCCTGCTCGCGAACGGGACCGCGAAGATTACGCAGCCAGTGCGTCAATCAGGGCCTGGCTGAACGCCGGCACATCATCCGGCTGGCGGCTGCTGATCAGGTTGCCGTCCTTGACCACTTCCTGATCGACCCAGTTGACGCCGGCATTGACCAGATCGTCCTTGACCGTTTTGTAGCTGGTCATGGTCTTGCCATTGACCAGTCCCGCCGAGATCAGCAGCCAGCTGCCATGGCAGATCACGGCAATCGGCTTGCCGGCCGATGCGGCGGTCTTGACCAGGTGCTGAGCGTCCTGATCGATGCGGATGGTGTCCGAGTTCTGCACGCCGCCCGGTAGCAGCACGGCATCGTATTGATCGATGCTCACAGCCTGGAAGGTGTTGGCGACCGGAAAGTCGTCCGCCGGTTTGTCGTGGTTCCAGCCTTTGACCGTACCGGTTTCTGCCGAAAGGATATCGACCTGCACGCCGGCCTGCTCCAGGGCATCCTTGGGACCGGTCATTTCGACCTGTTCGAAACCATCGGTTACCAAAATAGCCACGCGTTTGCCATTGAGGGAAGTTGCCATCGGTAAGCTCCTGAGTCTGTGGAGATTTTGCCTTCGCAGCGAACCATTGAGGTTCGATGCGCCCTACAGAGTCCGAAGCCTGTGCGCGGATGAAAGTTCCGGCGATGTGCCCATCGGTGTGTCGCCCTGCCGTTTCAGCGGTTAGAATCGCCGCCTGCCCCGGAGTGTGTACTTATGTCCCAAGAGCTGACCACCGAACAGATTCAACAATCGCTGCAAGGCATCAGTGTGCCGGCGCAACCGCAGATCATGGTGGATCTGCAAATGGAGCAGTACATGCCCGACCCGGACCTGGAGGTGATCGCCAAACTGATCTCCCAGGATCCAGGCCTGTCCGGCGCGCTGCTGAAAATCGTCAACTCGCCGTATTACGGCCTGAGCAACAAGATCACCTCGATCCAGCGGGCAGTGAATCTTTTGGGCAGCCGTTCGATCATCAACCTGATCAACGCGCAGTCAATCAAGGGCGAGATGAACGACGACACCATCGTCACCCTCAACCGTTTCTGGGACACCGCGCAGGATGTGGCGATGACCTGCCTGACCCTGGCCAAGCGCATCGGCACTCAGGCCGGTGACGAAGCCTATGCCTTGGGCCTGTTTCACGATTGCGGCGTACCATTGATGCTGCAACGGTTTCCCAACTACATGACCGTTCTGGAAGAGGCCTACGCCAGCGCCAGCCCGGAATGCCGTGTGGTGGATACCGAAAACCGTGTGTTCAACACCAACCACGCGGTGGTCGGTTATTACACCGCCAAGTCCTGGCGCCTTCCGGAGCATGTCAGCGCCGCTATCGCCAACCACCACAATGCGCTGGCGATTTTCAGCGACGAATCGTCGAAGAACAGCCAACTGAAAAATCTGCTGGCGATCCTGAAAATGGCCGAGCACATTTGCGCCTCGTACCGGGTGCTGGGCAACCAGACCGAAGATTTCGAGTGGATCGCGGTCGGGCCGATGGTGCTGGATTACGTTGGCCTGTCGGATTACGACTTCGAAACGCTCAAACAAACGATTCGCGACCTCGGCGCGCATTGATCCGAGGACACCATGCCTGAATTGCCGGAAGTCGAAACCACCCGTCGCGGAATTGCCCCGCACCTGGAAGGCCAGCGCGTCAGCCGGGTCATCGTCCGCGACCGGCGTCTGCGCTGGCCGATCCCGGACGATCTCGATGTGCGCCTGTCCGGGCAACGCATCGTGCTGGTCGAGCGGCGGGCCAAGTACCTGTTGATCAACGCCGAGGTCGGCACGTTGATCAGTCACTTGGGCATGTCGGGCAATCTGCGTCTGGTCGAAGCCGGATTGCCAGCTTTGAAGCACGAACACGTCGACATCGAACTGGAATCGGGACTGGCCCTGCGCTACACCGATCCGCGACGGTTCGGCGCGATGTTGTGGAGCAACGACCCGCTCAATCACGAGCTGCTGATTCGCCTCGGGCCGGAGCCGCTGACCGATCTGTTCGATGGCGAGCGCTTGTTCCAGCTTTCAAGGGGACGTTCGATGGCGGTCAAGCCGTTCATCATGGACAACGCGGTGGTGGTCGGGGTCGGCAATATCTATGCGACCGAAGCCCTGTTCGCCGCTGGCATCGATCCGCGCCGCGAAGCCGGGGGCATCTCCCGCGGGCGTTATCTGAAACTGGCGATCGAGATCAAACGCATCCTCGCCGCTGCCATCGAACGTGGCGGTACGACATTGCGCGATTTCATTGGCGGTGACGGTCAGCCGGGATACTTCCAGCAGGAACTGTTTGTCTACGGCCGCGGCGGTCAGCACTGCAAAATCTGCGGTACCGGCCTGCGCGAAGTGAAGCTCGGCCAGCGCGCCAGCGTGTTTTGCCCGCGCTGCCAGACCTGAAAAAATCCTTGGGTCTATAGTGAGAAGTCTCACTACTCAGCCCGAAGGATCGTGCCATGAAAGTCCTGCAAGTCGTCTTCGTCGCTCTGCTGCTGTGTTCCAGCCTCGCTGCTCAGGCCTCGGAAAACGGCAGCGGTGACCCGCGTTACACCATCCAGAATCCCCCGGCGTACGCCATGCTCGGCGACCTGCTGATCGCCCGACCCTTGCTGGTGGTGGCGACGGTGATCGGTGCGGGAGCGTTTGTGGTGTCGTTGCCGTTTACCGCGCTGGGGGGCGGCGTGGGCGATGCGGGACAGGCGCTGGTGGTTGATCCGGCGAAAGCGGCGTTTGTGCGGTGTCTGGGGTGTATAGGGGAAGGGTTTGAGCAGCGGGAGTGAAGGGCAAGATCACAAGATCGCAGCCTTCGGCAGCTCCTACAGAGAAATGCGATCCATGTAGGAGCTGCCGAAGGCTGCGATCTTTTTAGCAAATCAGGCCTTGCCGGTGATCTTGCGGTATTTCTCCATCAACTGCTCTTCAGTCTCCGGATGGGCTTCGTCCAGTGGAATGCAATCCACCGGGCAGACCTGCTGGCACTGCGGTTCGTCATAATGGCCGACGCACTGGGTGCACAGGTTCGGGTCGATCACGTAGATCTCTTCGCCTTGGGAAATGGCGGCATTCGGGCACTCGGGTTCGCAGACGTCGCAGTTGATGCAATCGTCGGTGATGATCAGGGACATGCTAACTCCAGCCGGGGCGGCAGGCCCGGGCGCTATAAATCAATGCGCGCAATTGTGCCGCATTGGCGAGCGCAGTGCACGCGGGGGCGATCAAGGGCACTGTTGGCTGCGATCCAAAAACGAAAAGATCGCAGCCTTCGGCAGCTCCTACTTTTTGAAGCGCAGGGTCAGCGCGTCGGCCACCGCCGGGTGAACGAACTTGCTGATATCGCCGCCCAGCGCGGCAATCTCCCGCACCAGGGTCGAGGAAATGAACGAATAGCGCTCCGACGGCGTGAGAAACAGGCTTTCCACATCCGGGGCCAGTTGGCGGTTCATGTTGGCCAGCTGGAATTCGTATTCGAAATCCGACACCGCGCGCAGACCACGCAGGAACACGTTGGCGTTCTGCTCTTTGGCGAAATGCGCGAGCAGCGTCGAGAAACCGACCACTTCCACATTCGGCAGGTGCCTGGTGACCTCGCGAGCCAGTTCGACCCGTTGTTCCAGCGGGAACAGCGGGTTCTTTTTCGGGCTGGCGGCGACCGCAATGATCACGTGATCGAACAGGCGCGAGGCGCGTTCGACCAGATCGCCATGGCCCTTGGTAATAGGGTCGAAGGTACCTGGGTACAACACTCGGTTCATCGCGTCGTCCTGGCGGGAGTCCGTTGGGGAGTCGGATGGTATCGCAGCCTTCCCGGTCGGCCAAGTCGCCTGTTGGGTAAGAAAGCACTATAGACGATAGGAATATGCTGCTTTTTTACGGATTTTTCAGTCGATCCGCCAGGGCCGTTGCCAGTTGCGCGGTCAGGCCATACACCGACAGCTGAGGGTTGGCGCCGATGCTGGTGGGGAACAGCGAGCCGTCGTGAATCGACAGATTGCTCAGTTGATGATGGCGACCAAGGCTGTCGGCGACCGCGCTTTTCGGATCTTCACCCATTGCGCAGCCGCCCATGAGATGGGCGCTGCCCAGCCGCGTGCGGTACAGCTCAAGACTCAAACCATTGATCAGCGTGCGGGCTTCGGCCACGGTCTTCACGTAATGGGCGTCGGCGTGCAACGGCATCACTGCTTTTGCGCCGCCAGCGAACTGAATCTCGGCCATGACGTGAAACGCCCGGCGCAAGCCGTCCCAGGCATAGGGTGAAACCTGATAGTCGAGGACCGGCGAACCATCGCCACGCAGCTCGACTGAACCGCCCGGGCTGTCCGGGTGAAAACCGTCACGCAGCAAGGCCAGCATGGCGTGGGTGTGCGGCAGGTCAGCCATGTGCTGCGCACTTTCCTGACCGAAGCCGCCGAGCAACATGGCTGCCAGTGCCGGATGCAATGGCGGCACTTCGAGTTTGAAGGCCATCGGTCCGTTGATGCCGTCCTTCCACTGGAAATGGTCGGAATAGATCGATTGCGGCGCTCCGTAAAACGGGTTGATGACTTCGTCGAAGCGCGCGGCGGACATGTTCACCGGGTGCAGGAAAGTGCGTTTGCCCAAGTTGTCATGCGGGTTCGGCGCGTCCGAACGCAGCAACAGCGCCGGGCTGTTGATGCCACCGCCAGCCAATACGTAATGCCGTGCCTTGACGTTGATTGTACGTCCGGTCGGTTCGACACAGCGCTCATCCATCGCCATGCATTGCAGGCCAGTGACCTTGTCGCCGCTGATCAGCAGCTTCTGCGCACGAGCCAGATAAAGCAGCTCGCCGCCCTTTTCCAGCATTGCCGGAATGGTCGTGACCATCATCGATTGCTTGGCGTTGGTCGGGCAGCCCATGCCGCAATAGCCGAGGTTCCAGCAACCGCGGACGTTGCGCGGGATCACGTGCCAGCTGTAGCCGAGTTGCTCGCAGCCTTTGCGGATCACGTCGTTGTTGGCGTTGGGCGGCACCATCCACGGCGCGACGCCGAGGCGCTGTTCCATTTTCTCGAACCACGGCGCCATCTCGGCGGGGCTGTGGCCTGTGACATTGTGTTCCCTGGCCCAGTGTTCGAGGGTTGGCTGCGGGGTGCGAAAACACGATGTCCAGTTGATCAGCGTTGTGCCGCCGACTGCGCGCCCCTGCAGGATGGTGATTGCGCCGTCCTTGCTCATGCGGCCGATGCCTTCCTGATAGAGGCTGCTGTAGGCCTTGTCTTCGAGCATTTTGAAATCGGAACTGGTTTTCAGCGGGCCTTCTTCGATCAGCAGGACTTTGTAACCGGCCGTGCTGAGGATTTCCGCTGTGGTACCGCCGCCGGCGCCGCTGCCAATGATGGCGACATCGGCTTCCAGGGTGAGATCGTCGCTCAGTTGCGCGCCGTTGTAGGTTTTCCAGCCTCGGGCGAGGCCTTCGCGGAAGAGATCAGGTACGGGCATCGGTCAGGTTCTCTTTATTATTCTGGATGCTGTGGTGATGCAGCAGGCCCTTTCGCGAGCAGGCTCGCTCCCACAGGGGAATGCATTTCAAATGTGGGAGCGAGCCTGCTCGCGAAGGCCGCGCCCCGGTTTCAGACCTTCGGCGGCCCGGGATAACCGCAATGTGCCCAGGATTCGGCGCGGGTGTACCAGCCCATCATCACCATCTGCCGCAGAGAGCTATGCCCCATGCGCAGCAGGCTCAGCGAGCTGTTCTCCCAGCGATCAAGGAAATGCCGCATCGCCTCGGAACTGGCATTTTCCCAACTGCCCCAGATGCCGGTCAGCGGCCCACGAGTCACGGCCATGCCAAGCACGTCGAACAGTTGTCGGGTGAGCTTGAGCATTTCCGGCGACAGGTGGTTGATGCTGTAGTCCAGCGACTTCAGTGTGCCGTCGACCGCTGCGGGCATTTTCTCCGCCGCCACGGCGCCATTGAGCATCACCGGAATCAGTGCGCGCAGAAACAGCAGATCACCGTCGCGCAAACTGACGAAGCCGTTGGCGCTGACGCTCGACGAGCAGCCGGTGAGGCTGGCGCCGAGGCCAGCGGTGGCGAGAAACGCGGTGGCGCCGAGGCTGAATTTCAGCAGGCCACGGCGCGACAAGGCAGGTGTTTCGGTCAGGCTTGGGTGCATTGTTGTTATTACCCGGGTCGACAGTGTTTAGCGGATGAACAGTTTCTGAATCAGTTTCTGAATCGACGTGCCGTAGGGCGGGTAAATCAACCGGGCCGCGTTGAAGCGTTGTTTGATCAGTACGCTTTTAGCCTTGCTGAAGGTCAGGAACCCTTCGTGGCCGTGGTAATGGCCCATGCCAGACGGACCGATGCCACCAAACGGCATATCGTCCTGGGCGACGTGCAGCAAGGTGTCGTTCAGGCACACACCGCCGGAGTGGGTTTCGTGCAGCACTCGGTTCTGTTCGCGATTGTCGTAGCCAAAGTAGTAAAGAGCGAGAGGACGTGGTCGCTGATTGATGTAGGAAAATGCCTGTTCCAGATCGCGGTACGGCACGATCGGAAGCAGCGGGCCAAAGATTTCGTCCTGCATCACCGTCATCTCATCGGTGACATTCAGCAGCACGCTGTGCGGCATACGTCGGCCCTGACCTTGCTCGAACAACGGGATCAGCAACGCGCCCTTGCTGGTGGCGTCACTGACGTAACCGTTGAGCCGCGCCAACTGGCGCTCGTTGATGATTGCCGTGTAGTCGGCATTGTCGGCAAGGGTCGGGTAAAAGCCTTGGACGGCCTGACGATAGGCCTCGACGAAAGCGCCGACGCGGTCTTCCGGCACCAGGACATAGTCGGGGGCGACACAGGTCTGCCCGGCGTTAAGGGTTTTGCCGAAGGCGATGCGTTCGGCGGCGTCCTTGAGCGGCACGTCCCTGGAGACGATGGCCGGCGACTTGCCGCCCAGCTCCAGAGTGACCGGCGTCAGGTTCTGCGCTGCAGCGCGCATGACGTGTTTGCCGACGCTGGTGGAACCGGTGAACAGCAGATGATCGAACGGTAGTTGCGAGAAGGCCACGCCAACATCTGCCTCGCCAAGCACCACGCAGACCAGGTCTTCGGGGAAGATCCGCGCCAGCAATTGCTTGAGCAACAGCCCGGTGGCCGGGGTCGATTCGCTGAGCTTGAGCATCACCCGATTGCCCGCCGCCAGGGCGCCAACCATCGGGCCCACGGCCAGATACAGCGGATAATTCCACGGCACGATTACACCGACCACGCCCAACGGCTGATAGATCACCTTCGCCGAGGCCGGCTGGAACGCCATGCCGACCTTGCGCCGCGAGGGCTTCATCCATTTTTTCAGGTGACGGCGGGCGTAGTGAATGCCGTGCAGGCTCGGCATCAGTTCGGCGAGCAGGGTCTCGTCGGCGCTGCGATGACTGAAATCGGCGCTGATCGCCTCTATCAATGCCTGACGCTCCGCGCTGAGCAAATCGCGCAAAGCACCGAGCCACTGCTGGCGTTGCGCAGCAGGCGGCATCGGGTTCGCGGCATACGCCGCCCGTTGCGCCTGGAACTGCCGATCGAGGGTTTCAAAAGGCTGTTGCAGCGTTTGCAGGTAGGCAATGTCGGCAGTCATCGCAGGCTCCGGATTTTATTGTAGTGGGCACTTTCTAGAGTCTAAGCTCTAGAAAGTCAAACGACTTCCGTGCACGGCAGTGTTTTATCCATTTCCGGTTAGGTCGTAAGATGCGCCGTCAACGCACTCTGAATTAAAGCTCAAGCCATGGCCCCACGAATAAAAACCAGCGAGCGCATCGTTCAGAACAGCCTGGAGCTGTTCAATCAGCAGGGCGAGCGCAGCGTCAGTACCAACCACATCGCCGCGCACATGGAGATATCTCCGGGCAACCTGTACTACCACTTCCCCAACAAGCAGGCGATCATCGCCGTGTTGTTCAGTGAGTACGAAGCTTTGGTGGACAGCTTTTTGCGTCCGCCCCAAGGCCGTCCGGCGACCGTCGAGGACAAGCGTTTCTATTTGAAGGAACTGCTTTCTGCCATGTGGCGCTACCGTTTTCTGCACCGCGACCTCGAGCATCTGCTCGACAGCGATGCGGAACTGGCCGCGCGTTATCGGCGCTTTTCCCAGCGCTGCGTGATCCAGGGGGCGGCAATCTACGAAGGCTTCGTCGCCGCCGGCATCCTGAAAATGGATCGCGTGCAGATCGAATCGCTGACTCTCAACGCCTGGATCATCCTGACCTCGTGGGTACGCTTTCTGTGCACCACGCGGGAAAACTCCAACCACCTCAGCGAACAGGCCGTGAAGCGTGGCGTGTATCAGGTGCTGGTGCTGGAAGCGGGGTTTGTCACTGATCAGGCGCGGGATGAAGTCAATGCGCTGTTCGACGAGTTCTATGTGCCGCTGGCCCAAGCCCTTGAAGACGTGAAATAAACAGTTCAGCCGAATTCCACAGGAGCCTGATATGTCGATTGCGCAGTTGATCAGCCCACAAGCACTGGACGCTCGCAAAGAGCAGCCGGGTCTGGTGATTCTCGATTGTCGTTTCGCCCTCGAAGATCCGGATTACGGCCAGCGCAGCTACGCCGAAGGACACATTGCCGGGGCAAGTTTCGCCGATCTGGAGCGTGATCTGAGCGGTAAGGTCGAGAAGGGCGTGACCGGACGTCATCCGCTGCCCGAGCCGGCGGCGCTGATCGAACGCCTGCAAGCCTGGGGCATCAACAACGACAGTGATGTGGTTTTGTACGACGACGGCCCGGGTGCATACGCGGCGCGGGCGTGGTGGTTGCTCGCATGGCTGGGCAAGCGCGACGGCGTGTTCATTCTCGATGGCGGGCTCAAGGCCTGGCACGCGGCCGGCCTGCCGCTGAGCCTGGATCCGCCGAGCGTGACGCCGGGCCACTTCAGCGGTCAGCCGGACATGAGCCTTCTGCTCAGCGCCGAGCAATTGCAGCAACGCCTCGGTCAGCCAACGCTGACCCTGCTCGACGCCCGCGCCTTGCCGCGCTTCAAGGGCGAAGTGGAACCGATCGATCCGGTCGCCGGACACATTCCCGGCGCGCAGTGTGCGGCGTTCACCGATAACCTCGGTAGTGATGGACGGTTTTTGCCGGCGGAGCAGCTCAAGCAGCGCTTTGCCGCGAAACTGGGCGAGCGTTCGCCGTCGGAACTGGTCGCGTACTGCGGATCCGGGGTGACGGCGTGTCATAACCTGTTTGCACTGTGCCTGGCGGGCTATCCGCTGGGTGCGCTGTATGCCGGATCGTGGAGCGAGTGGATCAATCAGCCTTCGCGCGGCATAGCCACCGGCGAATAATCACCGAGTCCCCCTGTAGGAGTGAGCCTGCTCGCGATGGCGGTATGTCGGTGAATTAAATGGCAACTGACCCACCGCCTTCGCGAGCGAGCTCGCTCCCACAAAGTCTTTTATTACATCGCAAAATTTGATCAAAGCGCAGACCCCTGTGGGAGCGAGCTTGCTCGCGAAGGCGCCCTGTCAGGCAGTGAATTTCCAGACTGACACACCGCCATCGCGAGCAGGCTCACTCCTACAGGGGGATATGCGGCGCTCAATGACCGAGTGCGGCGAGCCATTGCGGTATGCGCCGCTCCAGGTAATACCCGGGCCGGCGAACCGAGCCGTCAACGAAGCCTACATGACCGCCACGCGCCTGTAGTTCGAACTCGGTGCAGGCCGATAGCTCATCGGCCTGCGGCAGGCTGTGCGGGAACACGAAGGGGTCATCCGCCGCTTGAATGATCAGCGTCGGTGTGCGGATCTCGCCGAGGTAGTAGCGGCTCGAGGCGCGGCGGTAGTAATCCTCGGCATCATTGAAACCATGCAGTGGCGCGGTCACCCGGCCGTCGAAATCCCAGAACGTGCGCATGTTCTCCAGCGAACCGAGCGCCGCCAGTTTGGCCAACCCGTCTTCGCGCCCGTCATGCTGGAACTGGCGCTGCTTGTTCTTGATGTAGGCGACCATTTCGCGCATGAAATGCGCCTGGTAAACCCGCGAAAATCCTTGCCCGATGCGATCGGCGCACTGGTCGAGCCTGAACGGCACCGACACTGCCACCGCACCGAGCACGCCGCTATTGCTGCCGGTTTCACCCAGATGTTTGAGCAGCACATTGCCGCCCAACGAATAGCCGACCGCATACAACGGTGCCAACGGACGTTTCGCGCGCAAGTGCTGGATGGCTTCGGCAAGGTCTTCGCTGGCGCCGGAATGGTAGCTGCGCGGCAACAGATTCGGCTCGCCGGAGCAACCGCGCCAGTTCAGCGCGACGCTGGCCCAGCCCTGATCGGCCAACGCTTTTTGAATGCCAGCCACGTAGGGCGAATTGGAAGAACCGGTCAGCCCGTGCAGCACCAGCACCAGCGGCGCCTCGGCACTGTGCGGGCCGTGCCAGTCGAGGTCGAGGAAGTCGCCGTCCTCGAGCCACAGGCGTTCCCGCTCGCGCTCGATGTGCACGGTCTTGCGCCACAGCGGGCCCCACAAGGTCTGCAGGTGCGGATTGCCGAGGCCGAAGGCTGGGGTGAAGTGTTCTGGCGAAGGGGGCACGAGGGTTCTCGATGTGCGTATGGCGAGGGAGAGCGCTCCCTCGCCGCAGGTTTTGCCTTTCGTTAACCGGTAATGTCTGCCGTGCGTTGCCACAACGCGTAATACACACGACCGGATTTCTGCTCGCGGTGCAGACGCCAGTTGCCCGGCAGGCCCAGCGTCGACGGCGCGGTTTCGCTTTCAGTGTAGATCCACGAATCGGCCGCCAGCCATTGGCGTTCTTCCAGCAGAGTGCAGACTGCTGGCAGCAGGTTCTGATTGAACGGCGGATCGAGGAACACCAGATCGAACGGCGTCGCGGTCTGGGTTTCCAGGTAGCGCAGCGCGTCGGCAGTCTGCACCTGCCCGTTGCTGCAGCGCAGGGTGCCGAGGTGTTCTTTCAGGCTCGATACCGCAACGTTGCTGGCGTCCAGTGCCTGAGCGGTGGCCGCGCCACGGGACAGCGCTTCGAGAAACAGCGCGCCGCTGCCGGCGAAAGGGTCCAGCACTTTGGCCCCTTCGACATACGGTGCGAGCCAGTTGAACAGGGTTTCGCGCACCCGATCCGGCGTCGGGCGCAGGCCCGGCGCGTCAGGGAAGCTCAGTTTGCGGCTGCGCCACTGGCCGCCAATGATGCGCAGCTGATTGACGCCGTTGTGCACGTTCTGCACAGGTTTTTTCGGTGCTCGAGTCGCCATTAATGCTCCGGAACCCCGAGCGGTTGCTCGGCAGGTTTATCAGATGGGGCCGGTAACGGCTTTTGCGGCACGGTCGGGCCAGCGGTGACGATGACCATTTTCTCCGTGCTCAGGTGTTTGTTCAGCGCATCGCGAACCTGTTCGACGGTCAAGCTCTGCGACTGACGCATGAAGTCGTCCAGATAGCTCAGCGGCAGATTATAGAAGCCCATGGCGCCGAGTTGGCCAACGATGTCGGCGTTGCTCGCGGTGGACAGCGGGAAACTGCCGGCCAGCTCGCGCTTGGCATCGTCGAGTTCTTTCTGAGTCGGCCCGGTTTTCAGGTAGTCGGCGAGCACGTCCTGCACCAGTTTCAGGGTGCCTTCGCTCATCTCGGCGCGGGTCTGCAGGTTGATCATGAACGGGCCACGGGCCTGCATCGGGCTGAACGCCGAATACACGCCGTACGTGAGGCCACGCTTCTCGCGCACTTCGCTCATCAGGCGCGTACCGAAACCACCGCCACCGAGGATCTGGTTGCCCATCGACAGCGCGGCGTAATCCGGATCGTCGCGATCGATGCCCAGTTGCGCGAGCATCAGGTTGGTCTGTTTCGACGGAAACTCGATGTGATTGACGCTGGCCTTCGGTTCCTGCGGCGCAGCGATCTTCGCCAGTGCCGGGCCTTTCGGCAGGGCAGCGGAAATCTGATTGGCAATCGCCTCGGCTTCGGCGCGCGACAAATCACCGACCAGCGCAATCACCGCATTGCCGGCGGCATAGGCCTTGGCATGGAATTCACGCAATTGCGCGACGGTGATCTTCGGCACGCTTTGCGGATTGCCGTCGCTGGAATGCGCGTACGGGTGATCGCCATACAGACGCTTCATCAGCTCGAGGCTGGCGAGTTTGCCGGGATTCTGTTTCTGGTATTCGAAACCGGCGAGCAACTGGTTCTTGATCCGCGCGAATGAATCAGCGGGGAAGGTCGGTTTGCCGACCACTTCGGCGAACAGTTTCAGCGCCGGTTCACGCTGCTCGGCAGCACTCAGACTGCGCAGCGAAGCCAGCGCCATGTCCTTGAACGCACCGTTGCCGAAGTCGGCACCAAGGCCTTCAAAACCCTGGGCGATGGCGCCAACGTCTTTGCCGGCGATGCCTTCGTTGAGCATGGCGTTGGTCAGCACCGCGAGGCCCGGCACGTTGCCGTCCTGGCTGCTGCCGGCGGCGAAGATCAGGCGCATGTCGAACATCGGCAGCTCATGCGCTTCGACAAACAGCACTTTGGCGCCTTCAGCGGTGTTCCAGGTCTGCACGTCGAGCTTGCGGCTGGCCGGGGCCTTGCCGTCGAGTTCGGCCAGCGATTGCAACTTTTGGCTGGTTTTGGCGTTATCCAGTGCTTCGCTGGCCTTGCTGTCAGCGCTTGGCGACAGATAAACCGCTGCCGAGCCGATCACCGCGACAGCAATCAGACCGAGCAGCATCAGGCGTGGGGTTTTGCGCTCACTCATGAGTCGTCTCCAAAGGCAGGACGTGGGCGACGCTGAGACGTTCGCGGGTGAAATACTTTTTCGCGGCGTTCTGGATGTCTTGCGGGGTCACGCTTTCCAGATCGGCCAGTTCGGTGTCCATCAGCTTCCACGACAGACCGACTGTTTCCAGTTGACCGATCGCGGTGGCCTGGCTGGTGATCGAGTCGCGCTCGTAGACGAGACCGGCGATGACCTGTGCTCGCACGCGTTCCAGCTCTTCGGCCGACGGTGCAGTGGTTTTCAGCTGCTCGAGCAGTTTCCACAAGCCGGCTTCAGCCTGAGCGATGGTCTTTTTCTTCTGCGTGTTCGGCGTCGCCGACAGGGTGAACAGGCTGTCGCCACGGGTGTAGGCGTCATAGTCCGACGAACCGCCAGAAACCAGTTCTTCGCCGCGTTCCAGTTGCGTCGGAATGCGTCCGCTGTAGCCGCCGTCGAGCAGCGCCGAGATCAGGCGCAGGGCGTTGACCGAGCGTTTGTCCTCGGCCGTGGCAATGCTTGGCACGTTGAAGCCGAGCATCAGGCTGGGCAACTGGGTCTGCACGCGCAGGGTGATCTGGCGTTCGCCGGGCTCGGCCAGTTCCAGCGGTTTTTTCGCCGGTGGTACCTCGCGTTTGGCGACGGGGCCGAAGTAGCGCTGGGCGAGGGTTTTCACCTCGTCCGGAGTGACGTCACCGACCACTACCAGCGTGGCGTTGTTCGGCGCATACCAGGATTGGTACCAGTGGCGCAGTTCTTCGACTTTCATGCGTTCCAGATCCGCCATCCAGCCGATGGTCGGCGTGTGGTAACCGCTGGCCGGGTAGGCCATTGCCTTGTAGCGCTCGTAGGCTTTGGACATCGGCTTGTCATCGGTGCGCAAACGGCGCTCTTCCTTGATGACTTCGATTTCCTTGGCGAACTCGTCGGCCGGCAGGCGCAGGTTGGCCATGCGGTCGGCTTCCAGCTCGAAGGCCACACCGAGGCGATCGCGGGCCAGCACTTGGTAGTAAGCAGTAAAGTCGTCGCTGGTGAAGGCATTCTCTTCGGCGCCGAGGTCGCGCAGGATCAGCGAGGCTTCGCCGGGGCCGACTTTTTCGCTGCCCTTGAACATCATGTGTTCGAGCGCGTGGGACAAACCGGTCTGGCCCGGGGTTTCGTAGCTGGAGCCGACCTTGTACCAGATCTGCGAAACAACGACTGGCGCACGATGGTCTTCGCGCACGACGACCTTCAGACCGTTGTCGAGGGTGAATTCATGGGTCGGTTGCGGGTCGGCCGCCAGGGCCGAAAGGGGCAGGCAGACTGCGCTGAGCAGCAGGCCAGCAGCGCGGCGGGCTAGAGCATTCATTCGTTTTTCAACCTGTTGGGCTGCCCGCTTGGTCTTAGCGTCGGCGGGCGAGAGGGTGCTAGGATACTGATCCGTTTTACCGGCGACCACGTCTATCAGGCCAGAGGGTGTGATAAAGCTGATTAGGTTAGCGGCGCAAAGCTGTGTTTTTCCCACTAAACTCCGCGTTTTCGCCGATCTTTGCCGGTTTAGACCATCGTAAAAACGATCCTTGAGGTGCCTGCGGTGCCTCGACAAAATGTTGCGCGTGAACAAGCTGGATGAAACACAGTCTGTTCTGCATCGAATATTTATTTGCCGGGGCGCCCTTATGGCGCGTCGCTACCGTGAGATAGCCGTCCTCCATGTTTGGTTCCAACGACGACAAGAAGAGCCCAGCTGCGGCTGGCGAGAAGAAAAGCCTGTTCGGATGGCTGCGGAAGAAACCGCAGGAACCCGTCGTCGAACAGCCGCCCGCGATTCCTGAGCCGGCCCCCGCTCCAGCACCTGCAATAGAAGAAGAACCGGCGCCGATTGTCCTGCCGATCGCCGAACCGGTGCTGCAACCTGAGGCTGAAGCCGAGCCCGAAACGCCGGCCGCTCCCGAACTGCCGCTGACGCCCGCCGCCGAGCCGTGGCTGACCTTGCCGGTGGCAGAAGAACCGGTCGCGCTGGTTGAAGAAGCGGCGCCACATGTGACGCCAGTGATTCCTGCGCCGGTTGCCGAGGTGGCTGCGCAGCCTGTGCCTGAACCGGTTGCCGAGCCCGCGCCGGTCATTTCCGAACCCGTCGCCCCGGTTGTCCCGCCGTCCGAGCCTGCGCCTGCGCCTGCACCGCTTGCCGCGGCACCAGTTGTCGCTCCGATCGTGCCAGTCGAAGCGCCTGTAGAAGCGCCCGTCGAAACCCCGCGCACCGAAGAAACCAAAGCCGGTTTCTTCGCCCGCCTCAAGCAAGGCCTGTCGAAGACCAGCGCCAGCATCGGCGAGGGCATGGCCAGCCTGTTCCTCGGGCGCAAGACCATCGACGATGACCTGCTCGACGACCTCGAAACTCGCCTGCTCACTGCCGACGTCGGCGTCGAGGCCACCACGCAGATCATCCAGCGCCTGACCCAGAAGGTTGCGCGCAAGGAACTGGCCGACGCCGACGCCCTGTACAAATCCTTGCAGGCCGAATTGGCGGCGATGCTCAAGCCGGTTGAACAGCCACTGAAAATCGCCTCGCAGAACAAGCCTTTCGTGATTCTGGTGGTCGGCGTCAACGGCGCCGGCAAGACCACCACCATCGGCAAACTGGCGAAGAAGCTGCAACTGGAAGGCAAGAAAGTCATGCTGGCGGCCGGCGATACTTTCCGTGCCGCAGCTGTTGAGCAATTGCAGGTCTGGGGCGAGCGCAACAAGATCCCGGTCATCGCCCAGCACACCGGCGCCGATTCGGCTTCGGTGATCTTCGATGCCGTGCAAGCGGCCAAGGCCCGTGGCATCGATGTGCTGATCGCCGACACCGCCGGTCGTCTGCACACCAAAGACAACCTGATGGAAGAACTGAAAAAGGTTCGCCGGGTGATCGGCAAGCTCGACGCTGACGCACCGCACGAAGTGCTGCTGGTGCTCGACGCCGGCACCGGCCAGAACGCCATCAACCAGGCCAAGCAGTTCAACCAGACCGTCGAACTGACCGGCCTGGCGCTGACCAAGCTGGACGGCACCGCCAAGGGCGGGGTGATTTTCGCCCTGGCCAAGCAGTTCGGCCTGCCGATCCGCTATATCGGCGTCGGTGAAGGCATCGACGATTTGCGCACCTTTGAAGCCGAACCCTTTGTCCAGGCACTGTTTGCCGAGCGGGAGCGTTCATGATTCGTTTCGAACAGGTCGGTAAACGCTACCCGAACGGTCACGTCGGCTTGCATGAGCTGAGCTTTCGAGTCCGTCGTGGCGAGTTCTTGTTTGTCACCGGTCACTCCGGTGCCGGTAAATCCACGCTGTTGCGCCTGTTGCTGGCAATGGAACGGCCGACCAGCGGCAAGCTGCTGCTCGCCGGGCAAGACCTGAGCACCATCAGCAACGCGCAGATTCCATTCCTGCGCCGACAGATTGGCGTGGTGTTCCAGAATCACCAGTTGCTGTTCGATCGCACAGTGTTCAACAACGTCGCCTTGCCGCTGCAGATTCTCGGCCTGTCCAAGGTCGAGATCGCCAAGCGCGTCGATTCGGCGCTGGAACGCGTGGCGCTGTCGGATAAAACCGATCTGTACCCGGGCGACCTGTCCACCGGTCAGCAACAGCGCGTCGGCATCGCCCGCGCCATCGTCCATCGCCCGGCCTTGCTGCTGGCGGACGAACCGACCGGTAACCTCGACCCGCGACTGGCGGCGGAAATCATGGGCGTGTTCGAAGACATCAATCGTTTGGGCACCAGCGTGTTGATCGCCAGTCACGACCTGGCGCTGATCGCGCGCATGCGTCACCGCATGCTGACCCTGCAACGCGGCCGCTTGATCGGCGACGGGGAGGCCGGGGTATGAGTGCGACACGCAGTCCGAAGGTTTCCGAGCGCGTGGCCCCGAAAGCCGCCGACCCGCAACCGCAGAAGAAGAAAAAACACGACGATGACGACGGCCCGGATTTCGCCACGCTGTTTCGCGCCTGGATCGAAAGCCATCGCGCCAGCCTGCTCGACAGTCTGCGCCGTCTCGGCAAACAGCCGATCGGCAGCTTCTTCACCTGCATGGTGATGGCCGTGGCGTTGAGTCTGCCGATGGGGCTGTCGCTGTTGCTCAACAACGTCGAGCGTCTCGGCGGTTCCTGGCAGCGCGCGGCGCAGATTTCCCTGTACCTGCAACTCGACGCCAGCCCGGAGCAAGGCGAAGCGCTGCGTGAGCAGATCAAAGGCATGCCCGGCGTCGCTGATGCCGAGTATGTCGGCCGCGATCAGGCGCTGGAAGAGTTCCAGCAGCAGTCCGGTCTGGGTGAAGCCCTGCGTGAGCTGCCAGAGAACCCGTTGCCGGGGGTGGTGCTGGTAACGCCGAACGAAGTCGACAAGCCGACACTCGAAGCATTAAGACAAAAACTTTCCGAGCTGCCCAAGGTACAACAGGCGCAACTTGATCTAGTCTGGGTCGAGCGTCTGGCCGCCATCCTCAAGCTTGGCGACCGCTTTGTCTTCGGTCTGACGGTGTTGTTGGTGTCTGCATTACTTTTGGTGATAGGCAATACCATTCGTCTTCATATTGAAAACCGCCGCACCGAGATAGAAGTGATTAAACTCGTCGGCGGCACTGACAGTTATGTGCGCCGCCCTTTCCTTTATATGGGCGCGTTGTATGGCTTCGGTGCGGGGCTGTTGTCCTGGGGTGTATTGGCGTTCGGCCTGAACTGGCTGAACGATGCAGTGGTTGGACTGGCCGGCTTGTACGGCAGTGATTTCGCCCTGGCCGGTGTGCCAGTGGCGGACGGTCTGTCGCTCTTGCTTGGCGCGGTGCTGTTGGGTTATATCGGTGCATGGATTGCAGTCGCACGTCATCTCAGGGAGCTGGCGCCGAAGTAGAATCTTTTTTGCGCGTGATTGACCTTGCGGTTTTTATGGGAACTTGTACCTGAGTTCCCGGTCAATTTTTCGCAGTGCCGAGAGGCACGAGTATGTGAGTGGGAGGTTTTTTCGTATGACCAATTCTTTGCAACCTGCGTATGCGCTGGTTCCGGGTGCGAACCTGGAAGCCTACGTGCACACCGTCAACAGCATTCCATTGCTGACGCCGGAGCAGGAGCGTGAACTGGCCGAGAGTCTCTACTATGAGCAGGATTTGGGGGCGGCTCGGCAGATGGTGCTCGCCCACCTGCGTTTTGTCGTACACATTGCCCGTAGCTACTCCGGCTACGGTCTGGCTCAGGCTGACCTGATCCAGGAAGGTAACGTCGGCCTGATGAAGGCCGTCAAGCGCTTCAACCCGGAAATGGGTGTGCGTCTGGTGTCGTTCGCCGTGCACTGGATCAAGGCGGAAATTCACGAGTTCATCCTGCGCAACTGGCGCATTGTGAAAGTCGCGACCACCAAGGCCCAGCGCAAGCTGTTCTTCAACCTGCGCAGCCAGAAGAAACGTCTGGCGTGGCTGAACAACGAGGAAGTCCACCGTGTGGCGGAAAGCCTCGGCGTCGAGCCGCGGGAAGTGCGCGAGATGGAAAGCCGTCTGACCGGCCACGACATGGCCTTCGACCCGGCTGCCGAAGCCGACGACGACAGTGCCTTCCAGTCGCCGGCCAACTATCTGGAAGACCACCGGTACGACCCGGCGCGTCAACTGGAAGATGCCGACTGGAGCGACAACTCCAACACCAACCTGCACGAAGCACTGGAGGTGCTGGACGAGCGCAGCCGTGACATCCTCTACCAGCGCTGGCTGGCGGAAGAGAAAGCCACGCTGCACGACCTGGCGCAGAAGTACAACGTGTCGGCCGAGCGAATCCGTCAGCTCGAGAAGAGCGCGATGAACAAGCTCAAGTTGTCGATCGCCGCGTAACCAGCGCATCAGCAACAAAAAACGCCCCGATCAGCGATGATCGGGGCGTTTTCATTTGGAAGATCAAAAGATCGCAGCCTTCGGCAGCTCCTACAGGTGAAACGCAATCCCATGTCGGAGCCGCCGAAGGCTGCGATCTTTGCTTTTGATTTATTCAGCCCAAGGCGCCCGCCGCGAATCGTTCAGCCCCAGCAAATAACTGTCCCCACCCAACTGACTCATCTGCTGGCGAATCCACCCAGCCCGACGCGACACATACCCGGTCGGATGACTGGCGCTCCACACCCGCGGATTGGGCAGTACCGCCGCCAGATAACTCGCCTGCTGCCGCGACAACGATTTCGCGCTCACGCCAAAATGATGCCTTGCCGCCGCTTCGGCACCAAACACGCCGTCATCCCACTCGACGCTGTTCAGATACACCTCAAGAATCCGCTGCTTGGGCCAGAACACTTCGATCAACGCGGTAAACCACGCTTCCAGGCCTTTGCGCAGATAGCTGCGGCCCGACCACAGAAAGAGATTTTTCGACACTTGCTGGCTCAAGGTGCTGGCGCCACGAATCGAACCGCCCAGTTCGTTGTGGGCCAGAGCGGCCTGAATCGCGCGCAGATCGAAGCCCCAGTGCTCGGGGAATTTCTGATCCTCGCCGGCAATCACCGCTACCTTCAAGTCATCGGAGATCTCATTCCACGGTTTCCAGGTGCGCTGCAGGTCGATCGGCTCACCGTCGACCCAGGATTCGACCTTGCGCTCGACCATCAACGCCGTGCCCGGCGGTGGCACGAAGCGAAACACCAGCACCAGCAAGACACTGCCGCCGGCAAACCAGAGCAGGGCCTTCGTGAGACGACGGAAAATTGAACGCAGCATAGAGATGGCTTGGCCGAACCCGTGGAGCGGGCCATTATACAGACCCTGCCGATCGCGTCTGACTGGAGTTCCCCATGCTGCGTGGCTTTTTGATGCTGGCCGCTTTTTTCGGATTTACCGGTGTTGCGCTGGGCGCTTTCGCCGCCCATGGCCTGAAAAATCGCCTGACCCCGGAATACCTGACGATTTTCCATACCGGCGTCACCTATCAATTGGTGCACACTCTTGCGCTGTTCGGGGTGGCGCTGCTGGCCACGCAAATTCAAGGGCGCCTGATCAGTTGGGCCGGCGTGTCCTTCACCGTCGGCATCCTGCTGTTCTCCGGCAGCCTGTATCTGCTGACCACCACTGGCATCAGCAAGCTCGGCATCATTACTCCATTCGGTGGCCTCGCGTTTCTGGTCGGTTGGATCTGCCTCGGCTTCGCCGCCTGGCGCCTATCCTGAATCTGACGCTCTCCGCGTAGGAGCTGCCGAAGGCTGCGATCTTTTGATTTTGTTTTCAAGATCAAAAGATCGCAGCCTTCGGCAGCTCCTACACGGACCGGTTTCAAGACGAATGGCTTGGGTCAGCCTGACTGATCGGGCTAGAATGCCAGCCCCTAAAAATGATGGCGGCGTTGTGCATGCGCATTCAGTTGAACGGTGAGTCCTTTGAATTGCCCGACGGTGAAACCGTTGCGGGCCTGATCACTCGTCTGGATCTGACCGGACGCCGTGTGGCCGTAGAGCTCAATCTGGACATCGTCCCGCGCAGCCAGCATGCCGATACCATGCTAAACGACGGCGACAACGTCGAAGTGGTCCACGCCATCGGCGGCGGCTGATTGTCCCGGCCTGCAAGGGCACAGAATTCTGCAAGACCCTCACCCTTAAAGAGGATTCCCCATGAGCATCGTTCGTAGCGACAAGCCTTTTGTGCTGGCCGGTCGTACTTACCAGTCGCGTTTGCTGGTCGGTACCGGCAAGTACCGTGACATGGAAGAAACCCGCCAGGCCATCGAAGCCTCGGGTGCCGAGATCGTCACCTTCGCCGTGCGCCGCACAAATCTGGGCCAGATCGAAGGCGAGCCGAACCTGCTCGAAGTGCTGTCGCCGGAGCGCTACACCTTTCTGCCGAACACCGCCGGTTGCTACGACGCCATCGAAGCCGTGCGCACCTGCCGCCTGGCGCGTGAACTGCTCGACGGCCACAACCTGGTGAAGCTGGAAGTGCTGGCCGACCAGAAAACCCTGTTCCCCAACGTGATCGAAACCCTCAAGGCCGCGGAAACGCTGGTCAAGGAAGGCTTCGACGTGATGGTCTACACCAGCGATGACCCGATCATCGCCCGGCAACTGGCGGAAATCGGCTGCATCGCGGTGATGCCGCTGGCCGGTCTGATCGGCTCCGGTCTGGGTATCTGCAATCCGTACAACCTGCAGATCATCCTCGAAGAAGCCAAGATCCCGGTGCTGGTGGATGCTGGCGTCGGTACCGCTTCCGACGCGACCATCGCCATGGAGCTGGGTTGCGACGCCGTACTGATGAACTCGGCCATCGCCCACGCCCAGCAACCGGTCATGATGGCGCAAGCCATGCAGCACGCCATCGTCGCTGGGCGCCTGGCGTACCTCGCCGGCCGCATGCCGAAAAAACTCTATGCCAGCGCCTCTTCGCCGCTGGATGGTCTGATCAAGTAAGAGCCATTGATGACTGAATCGAACGACACGCCTGTCCAGCCGGACGAAGGCGACGAGCGCCAACACCGCCGCATCAAGAGTTTCGTGATGCGCGCCGGGCGCATGACCGAAGGCCAGCAACGCGGCCTGGATCAGGGCGCGCCGCTGTACGTGCTGCCGCTGGCCGATGCGCCGGTCGATTACGATCAGGTGTTCGGCCGCTCGGCACCGCGCTCGCTGGAAATCGGTTTCGGCATGGGCCATTCGCTGCTGGAAATGGCCGCGGCGGCGCCGGAGCAGGATTTCATCGGCGTTGAAGTGCACCGTCCGGGTGTTGGCGCGCTGCTCAATGGTGTGCTGACCCAGGGGCTGACCAATCTGCGCGTCTACGATTGCGACGCGATCGAAGTGCTCAACCGCTGCATCGCCGACAACAGCCTCGATCGCCTGATGCTGTTCTTCCCGGATCCGTGGCACAAGAGCCGTCACCACAAACGTCGTATCGTTCAGGCGTCGTTTGCTGAACTGGTGCGCAGCAAGTTGAAGGTCGGCGGCATTCTGCACATGGCCACCGACTGGGAACCGTATGCCGAGTACATGCTGGAAGTGATGAACGTCGCCCCGGGCTACCGCAATCTCGCCGAAGACGGCAAATGCGTCCCGCGCCCGGCCGAACGTCCGATCACCAAGTTCGAACGCCGCGGCGAACGTCTTGGCCATGGCGTGTGGGATCTGAAGTTCGAAAAACTCGCTTAAGCATCACGCAATAAAACTGTGGGAGCGAGCCTGCTCGCGAAAGCGGTTGTTCATTCAACTCTGATGTTGACTGACACACCGTATTCGCGAGCAGGCTCGCTCCCACATTTCGTTTCGGGGTGTTTGCGGAATCAGCGGCGGTCGGCGACCACACCGATCAACACCAGCACTACCAGCAGCACCGGTGCCAGGCTGTAGTTATTGAACTGGCTCAGGCCTTTGATCACCCACGGCGTGGCGTAGATCAGCGCGGCGCCGCTGCCGATCAGGCAGAGCAGGGCCATCAGGGGCACGCGCAGGGCGCCGGCAATGCTGCCCAGGCGTTGCTCGACCCAGCCTTTGAAGTCAGCCCCGAACAGCACCAGCAGGCAACCGACCAGCGCCAAAGCGATTTCCGAGAGATTGCTGCGGCTCCAGCGGGAGACGGTGGCCAGCAGGTCGAGTATCAAATCCATGCGTTTTCCCTTTGAGCTGAAGTCAGTTCAGAAATTGTTGCAGCAAATCGTTGAGGAACAGCTGGCCGCGTTCGGTCGCCGCCAGGCGTGACGGTTCGACCTGCAACAGGCCGCTTTGTTCGGCCGCTGCCCGGCCTTCGGCGAGGCTGTCCAGCGACAGCCCGGTGCGTTCCGGATACAGCCGTGATTCGACGCCAGCGGTCAGGCGCAAGGCATTCATCAGAAACTCGAACGGCATCTCATCATTGGTAAGCGCTTTCTCGCCGGCCTGAAAGCTTTTCGCCGGGTTGAGGTAGTCCTTCGGCAAGCGGGTCTTCCAGGTACGGACGATGCGTCCGTCCGGGTGGCTCAACTTGCCATGGGCGCCGGCGCCGATGCCGATGAAGTCGCCGAACCTCCAGTAATTGAGGTTATGCCGCGCCGGTCGCCCGGCCTGGGCATATGCCGACACTTCGTATTGCGCGTAACCGTACTCGGCCAGCAGCGCCTGGCCGGCTTCCTGAATGTCCCACAGGGTGTCGTCTTCCGGCAGCACCGGCGGCTGATTCCAGAACACCGTGTTGGGTTCAAGCGTCAGCTGATACCAGGAGATGTGCGTCGGCTGCAGCGCGATGGCCTGGCGCAGATCGCTCAAGGCATCGTCCAGCGACTGATCGGGCAAACCGTGCATCAAGTCCAGGTTGAAGTTATCGAACCCGGCCTGCCGCGCCATGCCTGCCGCACGCACGGCTTCGTCACCGTTGTGGATGCGGCCAAGGGCCTCAAGCTTCTCCTGCTGAAAGCTCTGGATACCGATCGATAGCCGGTTGATCCCCAGCTTGCGATAAGCGACAAACTTCTCTTGCTCGAAGGTGCCCGGGTTGGCTTCCAGGGTGATTTCGATGTCGGCGGCGAACGGGATGCGTTGTTCGACGCCCTTCAACAAGCGCCCGAGGGCTTCGGCGCTGAACAGGCTCGGCGTCCCGCCACCGAAGAAAATCGAAGTCAGCTCACGGCCATACACCGCATGCAGATCCTGATCGAGATCGGCCAGCAGCGCGTCGACGTATTCCTGCTCCGGCAGCACCGGGCTGGCGGTGTGCGAGTTGAAATCGCAATACGGGCATTTGCGCACACACCACGGGATGTGGATGTACAGCGCCAGGGGCGGCAGGGTTGGCAGCGGCGCCCGAGGCGAGGAGGCGGCGCCGCCGATGATCAGCGACGACGCGGAAGAATCAGTGGTCATTTCAAGCCCAGACGCTGGCGCAGCAGATCCATTGCACGGGCGCGGTGGCTGATCTGGTTCTTGTCGGCCGGGCTCAGCTCGGCACTGGAGCAGTCGCGCTCCGGCACCCAGAACAGCGGGTCATAACCGAAACCGTGCTCACCGCTGGTAGCGGTGAGGATGCGCCCGTGCCACAGGCCTTCGCAGAGAATCGGCAGCGGATCATCGGCGTGGCGCACCAGTGCTAAGACGCAGACGAACTGTGCGCCGCGCTCGGCTTGCGGCACGTCCTTCAGCGCATCGAGCAGTTTGGCGTTGTTCGCCGCGTCGCCCTGGCCGTCGGCGTAACGCGCCGAGTAGATGCCCGGCGCACCGCCAAGAAAATCCACCGCCAGCCCGGAGTCGTCGGCCAGTGCCGGCAGCCCGGAAATGCGCGCGGCGTTGCGGGCCTTGAGGATCGCGTTCTCGACGAACGACAGGCCGGTTTCCTCCGGCTCGACCTTGCTCCACTCGCCAATCGAGCGCAGTTGCACCGAGTCGCCGAGCATGGCCTGGAGTTCTTTGAGTTTGCCGGCGTTATGGCTGGCCAGTACGAGCTGCTTGATGTTCATCATTCGCCGGGGAAAAGTTCTTGGTTGAAATTGATGGTGTTGATCTTGTCGCCGTTCTGCACCTTGATTTCAAAGGTGCGGGTTTCCTGCTGCGGTACCGGGTACTGAGCGATGTAGTAGATCGCGCCCTGTTCGGTGACCTGGCGGAATTTCAGCGGCACGCTGTTGCTGGTCAGGTCCTTGATCGTGCCGGTGACGCTGGCGATCAGCGGTTTGCCGTCCTTGACCACCGAGACGTTGATCACGCCCTGGTTCTTGCTGCGAATCAGCTCCGCAGCCTTGGCAATGTCCGGTTGCAGAAACGTCGAGTTGAAGGTGTTGTAGTGCACCGTGATGTCACCGAAGGTTTCCTTGCGTTCACCTTTGATGACGTCCGCCGCCAGGGCGCCGGCGCTCAGGCAGGCAGTGAGTAACAACAACGCTAGACGACTCATGTTCGTGCTCCTCGAAATGGCCTGGTTCAGACCGCGACTCGGTGGTCCGCCAGTTGCGGGCTGCTGACGCGGTAGATACCGATTTCACCTAACAGATTAGGCCATAGCTTACTGGCCCACCCGTGGCGGTGCTGTTGATCCACGGCAAGCCGATCAATGACCTTGGCATCACGTTCGCGGCACAGTTCTTCGAAATCCTCGAAGGTGCAGAAGTGAATGTTCGGCGTGTTGTACCAGGTGTACGGCAGGAATTCCGAGACCGGCATGCGGCCCTTGCTCGCCAGGTACCAGCGGCAGCGCCAGTGCCCGAAATTCGGGAAGGTGATGATGCACTGGCGGCCGACGCGGAGCATTTCGTCGAGGATCTTGTCCGGGTAATGCACCGCTTGCAGGGCCTGGGTCATGACGACGATGTCGAAACTGTTGCTGGCGAAGTTGCCCAGGCCCTTGTCCAGATCCTGCTCAATGACGTTGATGCCCTTGGCCACGCACTCGGCGATGTTGTCGGCGTCGTTTTCAAGGCCATAGCCGGTGACGTTCTTGTTGTCGCGCAGCCAGGTCAGCAGTTCGCCGTCACCGCAACCGAGGTCGAGGACGCGGCTGCCGGCGGGGATCCATTCCTGGATGATTTCCAGATCAGCTCTCATGGCTTTCTCACAACGAAATGCGGTTCATGTAATTGCCGAACGCCTGCAAGTAACGCGGGATCGGAATCAGGAAAGCGTCGTGGCCCTGCGGCGCGTCGATTTCCAGGTAGCTGACGTCCTTGCGCGCGGCCATCAGCGCATCCACCAGTTCCCGCGAACGCGCCGGGGAGAAGCGCCAGTCGGTGGTGAACGACATCACGCAGAATTTGGCTGTGGCTTTTTCGAAGGTTTTCGCCAGATCATCGTCGAAGTTCGCCGCCGGATCGAAGTAATCCAGCGCTTTGGTCATCAACAGATAGGTGTTGGCATCGAAGCGCCCGGAGAACTCTTCGCCCTGATAGCGCAGATAGCTTTCGACCTGGAACTCGACACTGTGGAAGTCGTAGTTGAGCTTTTCGCTCTTCAGGCCACGGCCGAATTTCTCGCCCATGGAATCGTCGGACAGATAGGTGATGTGCCCGACCATGCGCGCCAGCATCAACCCGCGCTTGGGGATCACGCCAGCTTCCTGGAACGAACCACCGTGGAATTCCGGATCGGTAAGAATCGCTTGCCGCGCGACTTCGTTGAACGCGATGTTTTGCGCCGACAGCTTCGGTGCCGAGGCGATCGCCAGGCAGTGCCGCACGCGATCCGGGTAGGTGATGGTCCATTGCAGGGCCTGCATGCCGCCGAGGCTGCCGCCGATCACCGCTGCCCACTGGCCGATGCCGAGCAGGTCAGCCAGACGCGCCTGGCTGTGCACCCAGTCTTCCACGGTGAGCACCGGGAAGTCGGCGCCGAACGGCTTCCCGGTCTCCGGGTTGACGCTGCTCGGGCCGGTGGAGCCGTTGCAGCCGCCGAGATTGTTCAGGCTGACCACGAAGAACTTGTTGGTGTCGATCGGCTTGCCGGGGCCGATGCAGCTGTCCCACCAGCCGGGCTTGCGGTCGTCGACGCTGTGATAACCGGCAGCGTGGTGGTGGCCGGACAAGGCGTGGCAGATCAGCACGGCGTTGCTCGCCTGGGCGTTCAGCGTGCCGTAGGTTTCGTAGATCAGATCATAGGCGGCCAGCGAACGGCCACAGGCCAGCGCCAGCGGTTCGCTGAAGTGCGCGGTTTGTGGTGTCACCAGACCAACAGAATCGGCGGGAAAGGCAGTTGGCATCGACCCTGCTCTCGTTGAAATGAGGCGTAAGTCTAAAGACCGGGGGGGTTAGCGGCAAGCAACGATCAGGTCCGGCGTTTTCGCTTCGGACCGAGGTGCAGCCATTCGCGAGCAGGCTCGCTCCCACAGTTGAAATGCATTCCAATGTGGGAGCGAGCCTGCTCGCGAAAAAGGCGACTCGGTCAGTCAGACCGAGCGCACTGGCTCACATCAGCAAACGCAGAATCTCCGGCATCATCGTCATCGCCGCCAGATTGTTGATCACCAGCATGTCGATCAATTTCAGCGCCAGGAAGGCAAAGATCGGCGACAGATCCAGGCCGCCGAGGTTCGGCAGGAAGCGGCGGAACGGTGCCAGCGCCGGTTCACAGATCTGGTTGACCAGTTCGGCGCCCGGATTGTGGCTGCCCGGTGCGACCCACGACAGGATCACGCTGATGATCAGGGCGAAGAAGAAAATCTTCAGGAACAGCGCGGTGACGCCGATCAGCGACCAGATCAACAGTTGCAGCGGGTTGCCGGTGGTGCCATAGGTCAGCAGCAGGGTCAGCGCCATCAGCAGCAACTGCACGAGGATCGCCAGTACCAGCGACGACATGTCGAGGCCGAACAGGCTCGGGATGATCCGGCGCAAAGGCTTGAGCAGCGGCTGGGTGGCCTTGACCACGAACTGGCACAGCGGGTTGTAGAAGTTCGCCCGCACCAGTTGCAGGACGAAGCGCAGCAGCACGATCAGCAGGTACAGGCTGCCGAGGGTTTGCAGCACGTAAACCGCTGCGGTGTTCAATCCGATCATGTAAGGCTCCTTATTTGCCCAGTTGTTCGGCCATTTCGGCCGAGCGGTGCGCGGCGGCGCCGAGTGCGGTTTCAACCAGCGCTTCGAAGCCGCCAGCCTGGAATGATTTGATTGCAGCTTCCGTGGTGCCGTTTGGCGAAGTCACGCGGCGACGCAATTCGGCTGCGTCGACATCGCTGGACGCCGCCATGTGCGCGGCGCCCAGCGCGGTCTGCACGGTCAGTTGCTCAGCGATTGCTTTTGGCAGGCCAAGTTTGACGCCGGCGGCGGTCATGGCTTCGATCAGCAGGAAGAAGTACGCCGGGCCGGAGCCGGACACTGCGGTGACTGCGTCCAGTTGCTGTTCTTCGTCCAGCCACAGCGCGATGCCGACCGCGGACAACAGCTCTTCGGCTTGCTGACGCTGTTCGGCGGTAACTTCGCTGGTCGCGTACAGACCGCTGACACCCTGACGCAGCAGCGCCGGGGTGTTCGGCATGCAGCGCACGATCGGCTGTTCGCCGAGCCACGCGGTCATGCTCGCGCAGGTGATCCCGGCGGCGATCGACACCACCAGTTGATTCTGCTTCAGGTTCGGGCGAATCGCCTCGCACACGGCTTTCATCGCCTGTGGCTTGACCGCCAGCACGATGACATCGACGCCATCGATGGCCTGGGCATTGTCGGCGAAGGTTTCGATGCCGTGTTCGGCGCTGACCCTGGCGCGGGTGTCGTCGCCCGGATCGCTGGCGCGGATCTGCGCCGCTTCCAGACCCTTGGCGCGCAGGCCGCCAATCAGACTGGCCGCCATGTTGCCCGCACCGATAAACGCAATACGTGTGTTGCTCATGTGTGGTCCTTATCTGGAAACGTTCAAGACTGGGAATAATCTCTGGCGCCAAACAGCGCGGTACCGATCCGCACCCAGGTGGCGCCTTGGGCGATGGCCGACTCGAGGTCGTGGCTCATGCCCATGGACAAGGTGTCGAGCGGCAGATCGAGGCTCGCCTGCAAGGTCTGCACGGCGGCGAACGCAGCGTCTTGCTCGGCGCGTACTTCGGTCGGCTCGGGAATCGCCATCAGCCCGCGCAGTTTCAGCCGGGGCAGGGCGCTGATGGCCGCGGCCAGCGCTGGCAGATCGGCCGGGGTGCAACCGGATTTGCTCGCCTCGCCGCTGACATTGACCTGAATGCAGATATTCAGTGGAGGCAGCTCGGCGGGGCGTTGTTCGGACAGGCGTTGGGCAATTTTCAGACGATCCACGGAGTGCACCCAATCGAAATGCTCGGCAATCGCGCGAGTCTTGTTCGATTGAATGGGGCCGATGAAGTGCCAGATCAAGGGCAGGTCGGCCAGCTCCAGCTGTTTGCCCAAGGCTTCCTGCAAGTAGTTCTCGCCGAAGTCGCGCAGCCCGGCGGCATAAGCTTCACGCAGGGCCTGGGCGGGTTTGGTCTTGCTCACGGCGAGCAAATAAATGCTGTTTTCGTCGCGGTGCGCAGCTTTCGCCGCTGCCTGGATGCGCGAACTAACCTGAAGGATGTTGTCTGCTATCGTGGACATCAAGAGGCGCCGGCGGTCTGTAGGTTCGCGGCATTCTACTGGAATTGAGGGACGCTATGGATATCACTGAATTGCTGGCCTTCAGCGCCAAACAGGGCGCTTCCGACCTGCACCTGTCGGCCGGCCTGCCGCCGATGATCCGCGTCGATGGCGATGTGCGACGGATCAATCTGCCGGGGCTGGATCACAAGCAAGTGCACGATCTGATCTACGACATCATGAACGACACGCAGCGCATCGAATTCGAGAAAAATCTGGAAACCGATTTTTCCTTCGATGTGCCCGGCGTGGCGCGGTTTCGGGTCAACGCATTCAACCAGAACCGTGGCGCCGGCGCGGTGTTCCGCACCATTCCCTCGAAAGTGCTGAACATGGAAGACCTCGCCATGGGCGATGTTTTCCGCAAGATCACCGATGCGCCGCGAGGGCTGGTGCTGGTGACCGGGCCGACCGGTTCCGGCAAATCGACCACGCTGGCGGCAATGATCGATTACCTCAACACCCATCGCCATCACCACATCCTCACCATTGAAGACCCCATCGAGTTTGTCCACGAATCGCGCAAATGCCTGATCAATCAGCGCGAAGTCCATCGCGATACCCGCAGCTTCGCCACCGCGCTGCGCTCGGCGTTGCGTGAGGATCCGGACGTGATTCTGGTCGGCGAGATGCGCGATCTGGAAACCATTCGCCTGGCGCTGACCGCCGCCGAGACCGGGCATCTGGTGTTCGGCACGCTGCACACGACCTCGGCGGCGAAGACCATCGACCGTGTCGTCGACGTGTTCCCCGGCGACGAGAAGTCGATGGTGCGTTCGATGCTCTCGGAGTCGTTGCTGGCGGTGGTGTCGCAGACGTTGATCAAGAAGATCGGCGGCGGGCGGGTGGCGGCGCATGAAATCATGCTGGGGACATCGGCGATCCGTAACCTGATCCGCGAGGACAAGGTGGCGCAGATGTATTCAGCGATTCAGACCGGTGGGTCGTTGGGGATGCAGACACTCGATATGTGCCTGAAGGATCTGGTGACAAAGGGTTTGATCAGCCGCGAGCATGCCCGCGAGAAAGCGCGTACCCCGGATAATTTCTAGCAGCCAAAAGCAAAAGATCGCAGCCTTCGGCAGCTCCTACAGGGAAACGCTGATCCCAATGTAGGTGCTGCCGAAGGCTGCGATCTTTCGATCTTTAACGCTGGACTACACGCAGCTGCTGTTGCTCTTTCGGCAACACGCGCTTGGCCACGACGTAATGCTTTTCCCAGTAGGGCTTGTTCAGCGTGTCGATGCTCACCGCTTTGCCACGGCGCGGGGCGTGGATGAAGCGGTCGTTGCCCAGGTAGATGGCAACGTGATTGACCCGACGGCTCTTGATATTAAAGAAAATCAGGTCGCCCGGCTTCAGATCCTTGCGCTCGACTTTCTCGCCGTGACCGCTGGCCATGGCGTTGGAGGTGCGTGGCAGGTCGAACGTAGCGTCGTTGAACGCGTATTTCACCAAGCCGCTGCAATCGAAGCCTTTACTTGGGCTGCTGCCGCCCCAACGATAAGGTGTACCGAGGACGTTCACCGCACGGCTCAGCACATTGCTGCTTTCCTTGCTCGCCATCGGTGGCACCAGTTTGCTGCGGCTCTTGCTGCTCAGCGTGGTGGTCTTGCTCTTGCTGCTTTTGCTCGCTGGAGCCGAAGCATGGGATTTCGGGGTAAAGCCGTTAACGTTAGGAAGACGTTGCTCACGATTGGTGGCGTGGGCGGCCAGTGGCATTAATAGGCAAATAGTCAGCCATGTCTTGAAAAATGGTCGCATTAGGCGTGGCTCGTAAGTGATAGCGCGCAACTTTATAACAGCTTTTTTTGCCGTTCCGAGGCCGTTCATCGATTCATTCGGCCGGCTACGGAACCAAAAACGCTCAAAAAGTACGCAATTGTCCGACAGAAGTCAGGTTCTACAAGGGTTTCGCGCTAGCAACGGTAACATTTGCCATACGTCGGCCACCTGTAAAAAAGTCACAAAGAAATGAAGAATATTTATCTATCGAGTGCAATGAGGTCTTAATGAACAGCTATCAGCTACCCCGCGTGAAAGAAAAAGACACTCACAGCAAAGTCATCGGCTACCTGCTGTGGATTTTCGGATTCACGGGTGCGCACCGCTTTTATTACGGCAAGCCGGTGACCGGGACGATCTGGTTTTTCACCTTTGGTTTGCTGGGGATTGGCTGGCTCATCGACGTGTTTCTGATCCCGGCGATGGATCGCGAGGCCGACCTGCGTTTTGCCGCCGGGCCGATCGAGTACAACGTCGCGTGGATCCTGCTGACCTTCCTCGGTGTGTTCGGCGTACACCGCATGTATCAGGGCAAATGGATCAGCGGCTTGCTGTATCTGCTGACCGGCGGGTTGTTCTTTATTGGTGTGCTGTATGACTTCTGGACGCTGAACGATCAGGTGTCGGTGCGTAACGCGCAGAATCGCGGCGCCTTCCAGTAAGCTTTCGCGAGCAGGCTCGCTCCCACAGGAATCACGGCAAAACCTGTGGGAGCGAGCCTGCTCGCGAGGGGGTCAGCTGGCTATCAAGCCTGGTGCGTAATCCGCCCATCCACCAGCGTATAGCGAACGACACCCGGCAAACTGTGCCCGATGAACGGGCAGTTCTCGCCCTTCGACAGCCAGTGCTCGCCGGCCACCGTCGATGCTTTCGGATCGAAGATCACGATATCCGCCGCACCACCCACCGTCAGTTTGCCCGCCGGCAGACGCAGCGCTTCGGCCGGGCCTGCGCTCAAACGAGCCAGCAGCGTCGGCAAGTCGAGCAAATCATCCTCGACCAAGGTCATCGCCAGTGGCAGCAGCAACTCAACACTGCTGATGCCCGGCTCGGTGGCGCCGAACGGCGCCAGTTTGGCGTCGCGTTCGTGGGGCTGGTGATGGCTGGAAATGGCCGAAACCACACCGGACTTCACCGCTTCACGCAAACCATCGCGGTCGGCGCGGGTGCGCAGCGGCGGTTGCACGTGATAGAGGCTGTTGAAGTCGATCAGCGCTTCGTCAGTCAGAATCAACTGATACAGCGCGACATCCGCCGTTACTTTCAGGCCACGGGCCTGCGCCTGGGCGATCAGGGCGACGCCGCGAGCGCTGGTCAATTGGCTGAAGTGCGCTCGCACGCCTGTCTGCTCGACCAGCAGCAGGTCCCGGGCCAGCGCGACGGTTTCGGCGGTTTCCGGAATGCCCGGCAGGCCGAGGAAACTGGCGACCGCGCCTTCGTGGGCCAGACCGCCCTCGGCCAGGTCGTGATCCTGCGAATTGAAGATCACCGTCAGGTCGAACGTCGCCGCATATTCCAGCGCCCGGCACAGGGTGCGGCTGTTGCGGAAACTCTCCAGACCGTTGCCGAACGCCACACAACCGGCGTCACGCAGGGCCACCAGTTCGGCCAGTTGCTCACCGTCCAGACCTTTACTCAGTGCGCCGATCGGGAACACCTTGGTGTTGCCGGCTTCGCGGGCGCGGTCGAGGATCAGTTCGGCCACGGCCGAGGTGTCGAGCACCGGTTTGGTTTTCGGCGGGCAGCACAGGCTGGTCACGCCGCCGGCAGCGGCAGCGCGGGTTTCGCTGACGATCGAGCCTTTGCGGCTGTAACCCGGCTCGCGCAGGGCAACGTTGAGATCGACCAGGCCGGGAGCTGCGACCAGGCCTTGGGCATCGATGGTTTCTACTGCGCTGAAACCGGCCGGCGCGGCGCCGAGGGCGACGATCTTGCAGGCTTCAACGTGGATGTCGGTGAGTTGATCCAGGCCGCTGCTTGGATCGATGACGCGTGCGCCGAGAATGCTGAGCTTCACTGGGCGTTCTCCTGCTCGAATTGACGTTGCGCAGTCTGCCCGCTCATGGCCATGGACAGCACGGCCATACGAATCGCGATGCCGTAGGTCACTTGATTGAGGATCACCGAGTGCGGGCCGTCGGCCACCGCTGACTCGATCTCCACACCACGGTTGATCGGCCCCGGGTGCATGACGATGCAATCCGGTTTGGCCCCGGCCAGACGCGCGGTGGTCAGACCGAACAGGCGGTAGAACTCGCCCTCGCTGGGCAGCAGGCCGCCGGTCATGCGCTCACGTTGCAGGCGCAGCATGATCACCACGTCGACGTCTTTCAGGCCTTCGGCCATGTCGGTGTAGACCTTGACGCCGTATTGCTCGATGCCGATCGGCAGCAGGGTTTTCGGCGCGATCACGCGGATGTCCGGGCAGCCGAGGGTTTTCAGCGCGAGCATGTTCGAGCGCGCCACCCGCGAATGCAGGATGTCGCCGACGATCGCCACCGAGAGGTTTTCGAAACCGCCCTTGTGCCGACGGATGGTGAGCATGTCGAGCATGCCTTGGGTCGGATGCGCATGCCGGCCGTCGCCGCCGTTGATGATCGCCACTTGCGGGCAGACATGCTCGGCGATGAAGTGCGCCGCACCGGAGTCGCCGTGGCGCACGACGAACATGTCGGCGGCCATGGCCTCAAGGTTGCGCAGGGTATCGAGCAACGTTTCGCCCTTGCTTGCCGACGATGTCGACACGTTCAGGGTGATCACGTCCGCCGACAGCCGCTGGGCCGCCAGTTCAAACGTGGTGCGGGTGCGCGTCGAGTTTTCGAAGAACACGTTGCACACGGTCTTGCCGCGCAGCAACGGGACTTTCTTCACCGCCCGGGCACCGACTTCGAGGAACGAGTCGGCAGTGTCGAGGATTTCCGTCAGCAGCTCGCGGCGCAAGCCGTCGAGCGAGAGGAAGTGGCGCAGCTGGCCCTGATCATTGAGCTGCAGCGGGCGCTTGGTATCTAGAGGCGTCATCGCGAGGGGGACTCTCAATAGGGCGGATTAAAGGGTGACGTCTTGCAGTTCGAGGCTCAGTGGCTCGGGGCCGGACAGCTTGACCCGCTGGTTGCCGGCCAGGGTCAGGGTGGCGCCGACCACGTTCGGGCGGATCGGCAGCTCACCGGCGTCCAGGTCCAGCAGGCAGACCAGGGTGACGCTGGCCGGGCGGCCGTAATCGAACAATTCGTTCATCGCCGCGCGGATGGTGCGACCGCTCATCAGCACGTCGTCGATCAGCACCAGATGCTGGCCTTCGATCTCGAAGGGCAGGGCGGACGGGCGCACTTGCGGGTGCAGGCCGTTCCGGCTGAAATCGTCGCGGTAGAAGGACACATCCAGGGTGCCCAGCGGCGCATCGCTGTTCAGTTCCTTGAGCAGCGCCTGCGCGACCCAGATGCCGCCGGTGCGAATGCCGATGTAACGCGGTTCGCTGATGTCACGCTGGGCAAGGTGCGCCTTGAGGCGGGTCGCCATCTGGCTGATCAGATCGGCGGGATTGGGCAGGCTCATGGTTGCTCCTTCGTGAATCCGGGCCGCGTCCTGCCGGACAAGGCTCGGTTTATAACCAAAAGAAAAGCGCCGAAGCGCTTGTCAGGATTCAAACAATGCAGTGTTTTCATCGAGCCAGCCCTGCAGCAGCAGGGCGGCGGCGATGGCGTCCACCGGGTTGTCGCGGTAACTGCCTTTCTGCCCGCCACGCACCAGTCGCTCGCCTTTGGCTTCGAAGGTGGTCAGGCGTTCGTCGTGGGTATAGAAGGGCAGGTTGTAGCGGCCGTTGAGGCGGCGGGCGAATTTCTCGGCGCGCACGCACATCTCGCTGGGCGTGCCGTCCATGTTCAATGGCAGGCCGACCACCACGGCGTCGGGTTTCCATTCTTTTATCAGCGCTTCGACCTGATCCCAGTTCGGCACGCCGTTCTGCGCTTTCAAAGTGCACAGCTCGCGGGCCTGGCCGGTGATGACCTGGCCGACCGCGACGCCGATCTGTTTGGTGCCGTAGTCGAAGCCGAGAATCAGGCGCAGGGCCATCAGGCGTGACCTGCCTGGCTGGTGAGCAGATTGAGGTCGATGCCCAGGTGCCGCGCCGCGGCTTCGAGGCGCAATTCGCTGCTGGTGTTGAAGAGAATGTCGGCGTCGTACGGGCAGGTCAGCCAGGCGTTGTCGGCGAGTTCCGCTTCCAGCTGCCCGGCTTCCCAGCCGGCGTAACCGAGGGCAATCAGGCTTTTCGCCGGACCGACGCCGTCAGCGATGGCGAACAGCACGTCCTGCGAAGTCGAAAGAGCCAGATTGCCGTCCAGTTGCGCAGTGGCCTGGAAGGTTTTGCCCGCCGGGTGCAGGACAAAACCGCGATCGGTCTGCACCGGGCCGCCGATGAAGATGGGTACGTGCTGGCACAGTGCTGGCGGGTCGATGTCCGGGCGCAATTGCTCGAGGATGTCGGCCAGATTCAGCTCTTGCGGCCTGTTGACCACAATCCCCATAGCGCCATTGGCCGTGTGCTCGACGATGTAAGTCAAGGTGTGGGCAAAGTTCGGGTCGGCCATGTGTGGCATGGCGATCAGGAAGTGATGCTTGAGGTAGCTGGGGCTGACGTTTTTCATGAGCGCTAGTGTGGCGTTCGGGGGGCGAACTGACAAGCCGGAGATGTAAGCAACACACCGATCAACTGTAGGAGTGAGCCTGCTCGCGATAGCGGTGTGTCAGTCAAATGTTCAGGTTCTGACATACCGCTATCGCGAGCAGGCTCACTCCTACAAGGGATTTGCGGTGTGTCAGTTACTGGAGAGCTTGTCGCCCCGGGCAAATTTCCAGGTGCGGATGATTTCCAGGCGGTCGATATCCGACAGATCGCCGGTAAACGGGGCGAACGGCGCAGCGAGGCGGACGATACGCTGCGCCGCCTGATCCAGCAGCGGCTGGCCGGACGACTCCAGCACCAGCACTTCATACAGCGAGCCGTCGCGGTTGATCGAGACCATCAGGCGCAGATTGCCGTAGATCTGCTTGCGCCGTGCTTCTTCGGGGTAGTTGAGGTTGCCGATGCGCTCGACCTTCTTGCGCCAGTCGTCCTTGTACCAGGCGCCCTTGTCGCGCATGGTCGACGCCGCGCTCAAGCGGTGGATGCGCGGGCGCTTGGCGTACAGCTGTTGTTCCTTGGCCAGTTCCGCCTCGAGGCTGGCGATGTCGCTGGACAGCTGCGAGCTGTCGAACGCCGGCGCATCGACGGTCGGTTTGACCTCGGTTTTGCTTTCTTCTTTTTTGGTCGGCGCTTTCTTCGGTTTCGGCGCGACGGTGGTCACCGCTGCTTTCGGTGCGGCTTCCTGCACTTCTGGCTTGGCCGCGGGTGGCGGGCTGACCTTTTTGACCTGATTGTCCTGGAACGGCGCGACTTCAGTGGTCTTGGGCAGGGCTTTCTTGTCCAGCGTGCCGCTGCCTTCCTGATTTTCCTGGGCGAGAAAATCTGCCTTTTCCGGCTTCTTCTCGGCCTTGAAGGTGGCCAGGGTGATTTCCAGGGTTTTGCTGATCTGCTGCGGCTCGACCATGGTGAAGCCGACGCCCAGCAGCAGCGCCAAATGAATCAGCGCCGCGAGAAACAGGGTAAAACCGAGGCGATCGGCCGGGCGCACGCCACGATGGGCGAGTTCAGCGGGCAGATCGGACGGGAGGGTCATGACAAGAAAACCAACATCGCGTTTTTCAGAGGCTGCGCATGATAACGCAATGTTGGTTTCGCGCCTTGGGCTTCACGCTTCAAGCGACAGACTGCATGTGACGTGCATCAGGCTTTTGGCTTTTTGCCGGCGGCGTGCAGCTTTTTATCGATTGCATCCATCAGCATGCCGCCGATGTCAGTGCCAAACGCATTGTCGATTTCGCGGATGCAGGTCGGGCTGGTGACGTTGATTTCGGTCAGGTGCTCGCCGATCACGTCGAGGCCGACGAACAGCAGGCCTTTCTCGCGCAGGGTCGGGCCGACCTGGGCGGCGATCCAGCGATCCTTCTCGGTCAGCGGACGCGCTTCGCCCCGGCCACCGGCGGCGAGGTTGCCACGGGTTTCGCCCAGAGCCGGAATCCGCGCCAGGCAGTAATCCACCGGCTCGCCATCGATCATCAGGATGCGCTTGTCGCCATCGACGATCGCCGGCAGGTAACCCTGAATCATGATCTGCTGCTTGCCGTGCAGGGTCAGGGTTTCGAGGATCACCGAGAGGTTCGGGTGGCCGGCGGTGTGGCGGAAGATCGACGAACCGCCCATGCCGTCCAGCGGCTTGAGGATCACGTCGCCGTGATGATCGGCGAACTGGCGCAGTACATCCGGGCGACGGCTGACGATGGTTGGCGGCGTGCACTGCGGGAACAGCGTGGCGAACAGCTTTTCATTGCAGTCGCGCAGGCTCTGCGGCTTGTTCACCACCAGCACGCCGGCGGCTTCGGCCTGTTCCAGCAGGTAGGTGGAGTAAACGAATTCCATGTCGAACGGCGGATCCTTGCGCATCAGGATCACGTCCAGCTCGCTCAGCAGCTTGTCCTGCTCGGCGTCCAGTTCGAACCACTTGTCCGGGTTGGCGAAGACTTTCAGCGGGCTCATCCGCGCCCGCGCCTGGCCCTCGGCCTGATACAGGTCTTTCTGTTCCATGTAGAACAGTTCCCAGCCGCGCTTCTGCGCGGCCAGCAGCATGGCCAGCGAGCTATCCTTTTTATAGGAAATGCTGGCGATAGGGTCCATGACAATCCCGACGCGAACGCTCATTGGGTTTTCCTCGAAATTTGGCTACCGGATCGGTATTGAAAAAGTGCCGCCAGAGTGGCGCCGGGCGGGTTTCGGGTCAAGGAAAAACCCGTCGATAGATTGCATCTGGAGACTGTGCTAAAAAGGCTGGCAGATCGCGCCGGCCCTTGGCTATCAAGGGTTTCAGGCCATTATTCACAGTAAATCGGACAATTTGATTCGCAAAGGCGACGGTAGAACCCTCTTATGGAACAGCAGTCCAGCGCCTTGAAGGTCATGGTGATCGACGACTCGAAAACGATTCGCCGCACCGCCGAAACATTGTTGAAGAACGTCGGTTGCGAAGTGATCACCGCCATCGACGGTTTCGATGCGCTGGCGAAGATTGCCGACCACCATCCCGGGATCATCTTCGTCGACATCATGATGCCGCGTCTGGATGGTTATCAGACCTGCGCCCTGATCAAGAACAACAGCGCTTTCAAGGCGACGCCGGTGATCATGCTGTCATCCAGGGACGGTCTGTTCGACAAGGCCAAGGGGCGGATTGTCGGCTCTGATCAATTTCTGACCAAGCCGTTCAGCAAAGAAGAACTGCTCAACGCGATCCAGGCCCATGTTCCGGGCTTCGCCGCCGTTTTGCCGCAGTAAGACACGCACAGTGACGCTCGGCCAGCGGGCCGGCAGTCGACCAGAAAAATGGGGAAGACCATGGCACGTATCCTGATCGTCGATGATTCGCCGACTGAAATGTACAAACTCACCGGCATGCTCGAGAAGCACGGCCATGAAGTGCTCAAGGCCGAGAACGGCGCCGACGGCGTGGCCCTGGCCCGTCAGGAAAAACCCGACGCGGTGCTGATGGACATCGTCATGCCTGGCCTCAACGGTTTTCAGGCGACCCGGCAGCTGACCAAGGATGCCGACACCGCGCACATCCCGGTGATCATCATCACCACCAAGGATCAGGAAACCGACAAGGTCTGGGGCACCCGCCAGGGCGCCAAGGATTACCTGACCAAACCGGTCGACGAAGACACCCTGATCAAGACCCTGAACAACGTGCTCAAGGGCTGATCGCGCAATCATGAGCGAATCGCTGACCGCGTTCGAACTGCTCTGGCAGATCGACCAGCGCTGCCGCCTGCTGGCGGCGGACCTGCCCTCGCAAGCGGCGCGCCCGGATCGCTGGAGCGGCATCGGCTTTCGCCTCGGCGAGCATTGGTATGTGGCGCCGATGGGCGAAGTCAGCGAAGTCCTGCACGAGCCGCGCTTCACCCAGGTGCCCGGGGTCAAGCCGTGGGTCAAGGGCGTGGCCAACCTGCGCGGGCGGCTGCTGCCGATCATGGACCTGTGCGGGTTCTTCGGCCACGAGCTGTCGCCGCTGCGCAAACAGCGCCGGGTATTGGTGGTGGAACACGAAGACGTGTTCGCCGGGGTGATGGTTGACGAGGTCATCGGTTTGCAGCATTTCGAGCAGGGCAGTTTCGAGCCGCTGTCGATCAGCAAGCGCCAGGGCTCCAAGGCCGAGTTCGTCAAAGGCTACTTCCGCCGCGAACAGAACTGGCGGGTGTTCAGCCTGTTTGCACTGGCCAGATCCCCGGTGTTCATGGGTGTCGCAATCTGATTGGTTGAATACCATCCCTGTGGGAGCGAGCCTGCTCGCGAATGCGGTCTGCCCTGCACATTGATGCTGGCTGACCCACCGCCTTCGCGAGCAGGCTCGCTCCCACAAGGGCCATGGCAGGTTTCATAGGCGAGGACCGATGACAAAAGCAAAAACAGGCAAGTCGGCAGAAGCATCGCGCAGTCGCGCGCAGATCATCGTGCTGTTTATCGCGCTGATCGTGTTCATCATGCTGCTGTTCGCCAACTTCGCTTACCTCAACACCCAGGCGAACTACGACAAGCAGTACATCGGCCACGCCGGTGAGCTGCGCGTGCTCTCGCAACGTATCGCCAAGAACGCCACCGAAGCGGCGGCGGGCAAGGCGGCCGCATTCAAACTGCTCAGCGATGCGCGCAACGACTTCGCCCAGCGCTGGAGTTACCTGAAGAAAGGTGACCCGAACACCGGCCTGCCCCCCGCACCCGTCGCCGTGCGCCCGGAAATGCGCGCGGTGCAGATGGACTGGGAACGCCTGCTGAAAAACACCGATGCGATCCTCAGCAGCGAACAGACTGTGCTGTCGCTGCATCAGGTCGCCGCAACGCTGGCCGAAACCGTGCCGCAGTTGCAGATCGAATACGAAAAAGTCGTGGAAATCCTCTTGCAGCGCGGCGCTCCGGCGGCGCAGGTGGCGATGGCGCAACGGCAATCGCTGCTGGCTGAACGCATCCTCGGTGCGGTTAACACCGTGCTCGCCGGCGATGAAAACTCGCAGCAGGCCGCCGATGCCTTTGGCCGCGATGCCGCGCGGTTCGGTCTGGTGCTCAACGGCATGTTGCAAGGCAACCCGGCGCTGAAAATCAGCCAGGTCCAAGACCGCGACGCCCGCGCCCGTTTGAGCGAAATTTCCGAGCTGTTCCAGTTCGTTTCCGGCTCCGTGGATGAAATCCTCGAAACCTCGCCGGAGCTGTTCAAGGTCCGCGAATCGGCGAGCAACATCTTCACCCTGTCGCAAACCCTGCTCGACGAAGCCTCGCACCTGGCCACCGGTTTCGAACATCTGGCCGGCGGGCGCAACACCGACACCATTGGCGGCTATGTGCTGGGCTTGCTGGCGCTGGCCTCGATCATCCTCATCGGCTTGGTGATGGTGCGCGAAACCAATCGCCAGTTGCGCGAGACCGCCGAGAAGAACGAGCGCAACCAGAACGCGATCATGCGCCTGCTCGACGAGATCGAAGACCTCGCCGATGGCGACCTCACCGTGACCGCTTCGGTGACCGAAGACTTCACCGGCACCATCGCCGACTCGATCAACTATTCCGTCGACCAGTTGCGCGATCTGGTGGCGACCATCAACCTTACCGCCGGCCAGGTTGCCGCCGCCGTGCAGGAAACCCAGGCCACCGCCATGCATCTGGCCCAAGCGTCTGAGCAACAGGCCCAGCAGATTTCCGAAGCTTCGACGGCGATCAGCGACATGGCCGAGTCCATCGATCAGGTCTCGGCCAACGCTGCCGAATCGTCGGCGGTGGCCGAGCGCTCCGTGGAAATCGCCAACAAGGGCAACGAGGTGGTGCACAACACCATCCACGGCATGGACAACATCCGCGAGCAGATTCAGGACACTGCCAAGCGCATCAAGCGCCTCGGCGAGTCGTCCCAGGAAATCGGCGACATCGTCAGCCTGATCGATGACATCGCCGACCAGACCAACATCCTTGCTCTCAATGCGGCGATCCAGGCATCGATGGCCGGTGATGCCGGGCGCGGTTTTGCTGTGGTCGCCGACGAAGTGCAGCGTCTGGCCGAACGTTCGTCCGCCGCGACCCGGCAGATCGAAACACTGGTGCGGGCGATTCAGGCCGACACCAACGAAGCGGTGATTTCCATGGAACAGACCACCACCGAAGTGGTGCGCGGCGCGCGACTGGCGCAGGATGCCGGTGTGGCCCTGGAAGAAATCGAAGGCGTCTCCAAGACCCTCGCGGCGCTGATCCAGAGCATTTCCAACGCGGCGCAGCAGCAGACGTCCTCGGCGGGGCAGATCTCGCTGACGATGAACGTGATCCAGCAGATCACTTCGCAGACTTCGTCGGGGTCAACGGCCACCGCCGAGAGCATCGGCAACCTGGCGAAAATGGCCAGTCAGTTGCGCCGTTCGGTGTCCGGTTTCACCTTGCCGGCGGCGACAGATAAAGCGTGAGTGGAGTGGTTATGGGTGATCGGCACGACTATGTGGCCCTGGAGTGGGTCAAGGGCGAAATTGCCGAAACGCTGAAGCTTGCGCATCAGGCGATCGAAGCCGTGCTCGACGATCCGCAGGCCTTCCCCGGGCTGGACGAATGCCTGGCGTACATTCATCAGGTCCACGGCAGTCTGCAAATGGTCGAGTTCTACGGCGCGGCATTGCTCGCCGAGGAAATGGAGCAGTTGGTCGAAGCTCTGCAACATGATCGCGTGCCGCACCGCGACGAAGCCTTGCACCTGATGCTGCAAGCGCTGGGGCAATTGCCGGCGTACCTCGACCGCGTGCAAAGCGCCCGCCGTGACCTGCCGCTGGTGGTGTTGCCGCTGATCAACGACCTGCGCAGCGCCCGTGGTGAAAGCCTGCTGGCGGAGACCAGCCTGTTCAGCCCGCCATTGCCCGAGCTGGCGCCGCTCGGCGACGAAGCACTCGCTGCACTGGAACCGCCCGATCTGCCGAACGTGCTGCGCAAACTGCGGCAGATGCTGCAAATGGCCCTGGTCGGTCTGCTGCGCGAACAGGATGACCAGACGCACCTCGGTTATCTGGCCAAGGTCTTTACTCGCCTGGAAGCGTTGAGCGGCGACGCGCCGTTAAGCCCGTTGTGGCAGGTCGCCTCGGCGCTGGTCGAGGGCATGCGCGAGGGCGTCATCGCCAACAGTCCGGCGCTGCGCAGCCTGTTCAAGGACGCCGACAAAGAGCTCAAGCGCCTGCTCGAGCAGGGCATCGTCGGGCTCAATCAACCGGCGCCGGCCGAGCTGCTGAAAAGCCTGTTGTTCTATATTGCCAAAGCCGAACATCCCACCGGGCAGATGCTGACCATGAAAGATCGCTACTCCCTGGACGACGCGTTGCCCGACAGCGCGATGGTCGATGAAGAACGCGCGCGCCTCGCCGGCCCCGACCGCGATGCCATGCGCTCGGTGCTGGCGGCGCTGTGCGAAGAGCTGGTGCGGGTCAAGGAGCGCCTCGATCTGTTCGTGCGCAGCGACCGCCAGCACGCCTCGGATCTGGACAGCCTGCTCGCACCGCTGCGGCAAATCGCCGACACCCTCGCGGTGCTGGGTTTCGGCCAGCCGCGCAAAGTCATCATCGATCAACTGGCGGTGGTCCTCAGCCTCGCCCAGGGCCAGCGCGAACCGAACGACGCGATCCTCATGGACGTCGCCGGAGCCTTGCTCTACGTCGAAGCGACGCTGGCCGGCATGGTCGGTACGGTGGAGACGCAAAGCGCCGACGATGCGCGCCTGCCGACCACCGACCTGACGCAGATCCACCAGATCGTGATCAAGGAAGCGCGCATCTGCCTGCAACAGGCCAAGGACATGATCGTCGACTACATCGACGCCGATTGGGACCGCCAGCACCTGCAAGCGCTGCCCGACCTGCTGACCCAGGTACGCGGCGCGCTGGCGATGATTCCACTGCCACGGGCGGCGAGTCTGGTCGAGGCCTGCAACGGCTTCATTCGCGAGCATCTGATGCTCGAGGCTCACGAACCGGGCTGGGAACAACTCGATCATCTGGCCGATGCGATCAGCAGCCTCGAGTATTACCTCGAACGCCTGAGCGACGATCCGCAAGTACCCGCCGAACATCTGCTCGATGTCGCGCAGGACAGCCTCGCCAGCCTCGGTTTCTTCCCCAACGAGCAGCCCGGCGAAGCGCAGGTGCCAGTGCTTGATGAAGTGCTCAGCCCTGACGAAGCGCAGGTCATGCAAGGCCTGCAAACCCTCGACGACCCTGAAGTCGTGCAGTCACTGGCCGAGGTGCTGGCCAGCCCGGTGTCGACGCTCAACCCGCCGGCACGCAATACCCCCGACAGCCTGATGCCGCCGCCGGCCGATGAAGAACCGGTGGACGATGAGCTGCGCGAAGTGTTCCTGGAGGAGACCGACGAAGTCCTCGCAGTCCTCCACGAATACCTGCCGCGCTGGACCGCCAATCCCCAGGACCGCGCCGCGCTGACCGAACTGCGCCGGGCCTTCCACACCTTGAAGGGCAGCGGGCGCATGGTTCGCGCGCTGGTCCTCGGCGAACTGGCCTGGGCGGTGGAAAACCTGCTCAACCGCGTGCTCGAGCAAAGCGTCGAACCCGGCGCAGTGCTGCGCCAATTGCTCGGCGACACGCTGTTACTGCTGCCCGAATTGATCAACGAATTCGCCACCCAGCGCCAACGCCAGCGCAGCGATGTCGACCAGCTCGCCGCCCGCGCCCACGCGCTGGCCAAGGGCGATGAACCGCTGGCCGCCGAAGACACCGACGACGTCGCCGCGCTGGATCCGCTGCTGCTGGAGATCTTCCGCAAAGAAGCCGAAACCCACCTCGCCAGCCTCAACCGCTTCCTCGATCAAGCCGCCGAGCACGTGCCGTTGCCGGCCAGCGACGAGCTGCAACGCGCACTGCACACGCTCAAGGGCAGTGCCTCGATGGCCGGTGTCTTGCCGATGGCCGAACTTGCCGCGTCACTCGATCAACTGGCCCGCGAGTTCAAGGCGCATCAGTTGCCGCTGGACTTGGATGAAGTGGAATTGCTGCTCGAAGCCGAAGGCCTGTTCCGTGTCGGCCTGCGTCAGCTCAAGCACGATCCGCTGGCGCCGATTGTCGGTGCGCAGTCGCTGATCAAACGCACCGACGCGCTGCTCGCCGAACGCCTGCAAGCCAGCTCCGATGGCGCTGACAGCGGGCTGCGCCTCAAGCGCGATCCGCAACTGATCAACAACTTCCTCGCCCAGGGCATGGACATCCTCCTCGACGCCGAAAGCCTTTTGCAGCGCTGGCAGCAACACCCCGGCGAGCGCCAGGAACTCAGTGCCTTGCTCGATGAACTGACCACCCTCGGCGAAGGCGCGCACCTTGCCGATCTGCTGCCGGTCGACGGTTTATGCGAAGCCTTGCTCGACCTGTATGGCGCGGTGGAAGAAAGCAGCCTGGCGGTCAGCGAGCGGTTTTTCCACGAAGCGCAACTGGCCCACGAAGCGCTGATCAACATGCTCGACGAACTCGCCGCCGGCCAGGAAATCACCCCGCAACCGGAGCGGATCCGCGCCTTGCAGGAACTGCTCGACGAAGGCCTCGACCCGGCGGCGATGGGCCTGATCCGCAGCGATGGCAGCCGCACCCTGGACATTCGCGAACTGGGCAGCGCCACCGCCCAATTGCAGCAATCGGCTACCGCGCTCGAGCCGGACGACGAGATCGTCGAAATCTTCCTCGAAGAGGCGGTGGACATCCTCGACAGCGCCGGACAAGCCTTGCAGCGCTGGCTCAAGGATCCGGACAATGCCGCGCCGCTGTCGTCGTTACAGCGCGACTTGCACACGCTGAAGGGCGGTGCGCGCATGGCCGAAGTCGAGGCCGTCGGCGACCTCGCCCAGGAACTGGAAAACCTTTACGAAGGCCTGGTCGATCGACGCTACAACCACAGCGCCGCGCTCGAAGGATTGCTGCAGCAGAGTCATGCACGCTTGGCAGGGATGCTCGAGCAACTGCAAGCACATCAAGCACTGACCCCGGCGCAGGATCTGATCGACGCGATCCGTCAGCTGCGGCAGGGCCAGGTTGCCAACGAAACGCTGCCCGCAACGGTCGAGCACGACAACGCCGGGCATGATCCGGAACTGCTGGAGATCTTCCTCGAAGAAGGTTTCGACATCATCGAAAGCTCGGGCGCCGCGCTGTTGCGCTGGCAGGCCGAGCCGGGCAACCGTCAGGAAATCGAAACCCTGCTGCGCGATCTGCACACCCTCAAGGGTGGCGCGCGAATGGTCGAAATCGGCCCGATCGGTGACCTCGCCCATGAGCTGGAATTTCTCTACGAAAGCCTCTCTAGCGGTGCGCTGCAACCCTCTGCCGAACTGTTCGCGCTGGTGCAGCGCGGCCATGACCGACTGGCGCAAATGCTCGATGGCGTGCGCGCCGGGCAGCCGTGCCCGCCGGCCGATCGGCTGATCAGCGCGATCCAGAATTTCAGCCATCCGGCGCAGGTTGAGACGCCGCCAGCGCCAGCTCCGGTCATCAAGCCTGAGGCTGCGCCACCGACCGCCGACGCCGGCGCGGACATGGTCAAGGTGTCCTCCGAATTGCTCGATGAGCTGGTCAATCTGGCCGGTGAGACCTCGATCTTTCGCGGGCGGATCGAGCAGCAGGTCAACGATGCGCAGATCGCCCTGAACGAGATGGAAACCACCATCGAACGTATGCGCGATCAGTTGCGCCGCCTCGACACGGAAACCCAGGGGCGCATTCTCAGTCGCCAGCAAGTCGATGGTGAGCGCCTCGGTTACGAAGACTTCGACCCGCTGGAAATGGATCGCCATTCGCAGCTCCAGCAACTGTCGCGGGCGCTGTTCGAATCCGCCTCGGACCTGCTCGACCTCAAGGAAACCCTCGACCGCCGCAACCACGACGCGGAGAACCTGCTGCAGCAACAGGGACGAATCAACACCGAGCTGCAGGAAGGCCTGATGCGCACGCGCATGGTGCCGTTCGAACGCATGGTGCCGCGTCTGAAACGCATCGTTCGTCAGGTCGCCGAAGAGCTGGGCAAGGATGTCGCGTTCGTTGTCGGCAATGCCGATGGCGAGATGGATCGCAATGTCCTTGAGCGCATGGCCGCGCCGCTGGAACACATGCTGCGCAACGCCGTCGACCACGGCCTGGAATCTGCCGAGGTGCGGCTGGCGGCGGGCAAACCGGCGCAGGGGCAGATCAGCCTCGATCTGTCTCGCGAAGGCGGCGACATGGTTTTCGACATCCGCGACGACGGCGCCGGGGTGCCGCTGGAAGCCGTGCGGCGCAAGGCGATCAAGCGCGGTCTGCTGGCGCCCGATGCCGAGATCAGCGACCGCGATGTGTTGCAGTTCATCCTCCAGCCGGGTTTCTCCACGGCGGAAAAGATCACCCAGATTTCCGGGCGTGGCGTCGGCATGGACGTGGTCCACGAAGAAGTGCGCCAGCTCGGCGGCAGCATGAGCATCGATTCGGTGCCGGGGCAGGGCGTGCATTTCCGCATTCGCCTGCCGTTCACCGTGTCGGTCAACCGCGCGCTGATGGTGCAGTGTGGCGAGGATCAATACGCGATCCCCCTGAACACCATCGAAGGCATCGTGCGCGTGTTGCCGAATGATCTGGAAGGGCACTTCCGTCACGATCCGCCGCGATATGAATATGGCGGTCAGCGTTATGAGCTGTGCTATCTGGGCGAGCTGTTGAAGACTGCGCCACGGCCGAAGCTGCTCGGGCAGAACCTGCCGTTGCCGGTGCTGCTGGTGCATTACAACGACCGCCACATTGCCGTGCTGGTCGACTCCATGGCTGGCACCCGCGAGATCGTGGTCAAGAGCCTCGGCCCGCAGTTCGCGGCGGTGCAGGGCGTGTCGGGGGCGACGATTCTCGGCGATGGCCGGGTGGTGTTGATTCTGGATCTGCTCGCACCGATCCGGGCGATGCAGGCGCGTCTTTCGCAAGAGCCGGCGCGCACGGAGATCGACAGCGAACCGCACAAGCCGCTGCTGATCATGGTCGTCGATGACTCGGTGACGGTGCGCAAGGTCACCAGCCGTTTGCTTGAGCGCCACGGCATGAACGTGCTGACCGCCAAGGACGGTGTCGATGCGATGCTGCTGCTTGAAGAGCACATGCCCGATCTGATGCTGCTCGACATTGAAATGCCGCGCATGGACGGCTTCGAAGTTGCCACTCAGGTGCGCGCCGATGAACGCCTGCAACATCTGCCGATCATCATGATCACCTCGCGCACCGGGCAGAAACACCGCGACCGCGCCATGGCCATCGGCGTCAACGATTACCTCGGCAAGCCGTATCAGGAATCGGTGTTGCTGGAGAGCATCGCCCAGTGGAGCAAGAAACATGCATGAACACCGGCACAACCCGCGCACCGGCCAGTTGACCGGGCTGCTGCTGCCGCTGGCCGATCGCAATCTGATCCTGCCGAACGTCGCCATCGCCGAGCTCATCGACTACCAGGCCAGCGCCTTCGACCTCGACACCCCGCCGTGGTATCTGGGCCGGGTGACGTGGCGCGAGCGGCAGATTCCGCTGATCAGTTTCGAATCGGCCTGCGGGCAGAAAATCGTCATCGGCGAACGGGCGCGAATTGTGATTTTGAATGCGCTGGGTGGATTGCCGGAGTTGAAGTTCATTGCCTTGCTGGTGCAGGGGATTCCTCGGTCTTACAAACTGGACAGTCAGTTGAGTTACGTGGATGTGCCGTTGTGTGCGCTGGAGCAGGCGGCGGTGCAGGTTGGCGAGCAGGTGGCGAAGGTGCCTGATCTGTTGGGGCTGGAGCGGTTGTTGGTGGAGGCTGGCCTGGCCCGCTGACCCAAGGCTTTCGCTTGATCGTTCCCACGCTCCGCGTGGGAATGCAGCCCGGGACGCTCCGCGTCCCTTTCAGAAGCCGAACGCGGAGCGTCCGTGGAGGCATTCCCACGCAGAGCGTGGGAACGATCAACATCAAGCCGCGCCTGTGTTTAAAGACACCCGGTGTTACGCCCCGCCAGCCTACAAATCCTTGCGCCGCTGCCTACGCCTGCGCCAGAATCCGCCGGCTTGTGCGCCCAGGGCATGCTGCGTAACTTGGATCGGGTCACTGATTCGCAGTGATCGGGTTTAGCAGCCCGTGGTTAATCTAAGGTTGCACGAGCACCGTCAGTCAGGCTTCACGCCTGCACTCGATGGCGGCTGTGCGCAGGGCGCTTCGGCGCGCCGGCTTCCTTAGGTTCCCCGGTCTGCTAACCTGCGTTCAGCTGCCACCCTTCTTTTAGCAGAGAAGCGGTTGCGGCTTTATCCGGAACCTGAAAATGAAAAAACCATCGCCAAACCCGCCGACCAAAGACCCGGCATCCCCCTACGAATCCCCCGACTCAAAGAAATTCCACGAAGCCGCCGAGCGCGCCCTCGACCATTACCTCGGCCCGCCCAGCCCCGACTTCATGGCCCCGCCGTACACCCCCAACACGCTGTACATGGCCAATCCCGAGGCCGACACCGAGTCCTTGCTGGCCGACGCCTGCGAAACCCTGGGTTCGGCGACAGTCATGTTGCACAACCACGCCGCCTCGGTGGACGGCTCACAGCGCAAGACCCTGCAGGGCATCGCGCAGATTGTCATGGTGGCGGAGATGGCGGTGAACCGGGTGCTGGACAAAATGGTGCCAACCGACTGAGATGTGGTGAGCCCACCGAGGCCATCGCGAGCAGGCTCACTCCTACAGGGGAACGCATTCCAAAATGTAGGAGTGAGCCTGCTCGCGATAGCTATTTAAAACGTTACGCTCAGCGTAATGATTCACCACCCAGCTTGATTGATGCCCTGACCGCACACGCCTAACTTGGCTCCACGACAGCGAACCCCGTGGAGTGAGCATGACAACAACAATTTCCCCCGACTCGCGCTGGACGCGGCGGCGTGACGAGAAGCAGCGCCGGCTCGACAAGGTGCGCGGGCTGGCCGATGGCGCGGTGTTGCCCAGTGACAAAATCGTCGCCGCGCTCGAAGCGTTGATCCATCCCGGCGATCGCGTGGTGCTCGAGGGCAACAACCAGAAGCAGGCGGATTTCCTTTCGCGCTCGCTGGCCAAGGCCGATCCGGCCACACTCCACGATCTGCATATGATCATGCCCAGCGTTGGCCGCTCCGAGCACCTTGACCTGTTCGAACGCGGCATCGCCCGCAAGCTCGATTTCTCCTTCGCCGGCACCCAGAGCCTGCGCATCAGCCAGTTGCTCGAAGATGGCTTGCTCGAAGTCGGCGCGATCCACACGTACATCGAACTCTACGCCCGCCTCGTCGTGGACCTGATCCCCAACGTCGTGCTCTCGGCCGGGTTCATGGCTGATCGTGCCGGCAACATCTATACCGGCCCCAGCACCGAAGACACCCCGGCGTTGATTGAGCCGGCAGCGTTCAGCGACGGCATCGTCATCGTTCAGGTCAACCAACTGGTCGACGACGTCAGCGAACTCCCTCGCGTGGACATTCCGGCGTCGTGGGTCGACTTCGTGGTGGTGGCCGACAAGCCGTTCTACATCGAACCGCTGTTCACCCGCGACCCGCGCCACATCAAGCCTGTGCATGTGCTGATGGCGATGATGGCGATCCGTGGCATTTACGAAAAACACAACGTGCAGTCGCTCAACCACGGCATCGGTTTCAACACGGCGGCCATCGAATTGATCCTGCCGACCTACGGCGAATCCCTCGGGTTAAAGGGCAAGATCTGCCGCAACTGGACGCTCAACCCGCACCCGACGCTGATCCCGGCGATCGAGAGCGGCTGGGTCGAAAGCGTGCATTGCTTCGGCACCGAACTGGGCATGGAAAATTACATTGCCGCGCGGCCAGATGTGTTCTTCACCGGCCGCGACGGTTCGCTGCGGTCCAACCGCATGGTCTGCCAACTCGCCGGGCAATACGCGGTGGATCTGTTTATCGGCGCGACATTGCAGGTCGATGGCGACGGCCATTCCTCGACCGTGACCCGTGGCCGTCTCGCCGGTTTCGGTGGCGCGCCGAACATGGGCCACGACCCGCGCGGTCGGCGTCACGGTACTCCGGCGTGGCTGGACATGCGCCACGCCGATGCGCCGCAACCGATGCTCGAACGCGGCAGGAAACTCGTGGTGCAAATGGTCGAGACGTTCCAGGAGGGCGGCAAACCGACCTTCGTCGAAACCCTCGACGCGGTCGAAGTGGCGAAGAAAAGCGGCATGCCGCTGGCACCGATCATGATCTACGGCGACGACGTCACCCACCTGCTCACCGAAGAAGGCATTGCCTATCTGTACAAGGCGCGCTCGCTGGAAGAGCGCCAGGCGATGATCGCAGCGGTGGCCGGCGTTACCGCCATCGGCCTGCGGCACAACCCGAAAGACACCGAACGCATGCGCCGCGAAGGCCTGATCGCCTTGCCCGAAGACCTTGGCATCCGCCGCACCGACGCCACCCGCGAATTGCTCGCAGCGAAAAGCGTGGCCGATCTGGTCGAGTGGTCCGGCGGTCTCTATAACCCGCCCGCCAAATTCAGGAGCTGGTAATGCACGCATTCAACCTGCAAGCGCAACCGCTGTCACTGGCTGATCGATTGGCCGATCTGGCAGTGGACGCGCTGATCGACGAAGCGGATCTGTCGCCGAAACCGGCGCTGGTTGATCGTCGCGGCAATGGCGCACACACCGATCTGCACCTGGGCCTGATGCACGCGTCCGCGTTGGCCTTGTGGCCAGCGTTCAAGGAAATGGCCGAGGCAGCGCTGGACATTGGCGAAGTCGGTTTGCCGTTGCGCGAAGCGATTGGTCGCATCGGCCGTGAAGGCGAGCAAGCCATGCTTGTGACCACCAACGGCGTCAACACCCATCGCGGCGCGATCTGGGCGTTGGGACTGTTGGTGACGGCCGCCGCGCTGCAACCGAAATCCATCGCCCTGTGTGCCGCACGCCTGGCACTGCTCGACGACCGCTACGCACCGAAACCGCTCAGCCACGGCGCACAAGTTGCCCAGCGCTACGGCGCACACGGTGCCCGCGAAGAAGCGCAACTGGGCTTTCCGTCCGTGCTGCAACGCGGCCTGCCGCAACTGCACAAAAGTCGCGCCAACGGCCACGGCGAACAGAACGCCCGACTCGACGCCTTGCTGGCGATCATGACCGAGCTGGCCGACACCTGCGTGCTCTACCGCGCTGGCGAACCCGGCCTGCACGCCATGCAGTCGGGGGCGCAAGCGGTGCTCGACGCCGGCGGCAGCGCCAGCCTCAGCGGTCGCCGGCGCCTGCACGAACTGGATCAACAACTCATCGCATTGAATGCCTCGCCCGGTGGCGCCGCCGACTTGCTCGCAGCCACGCTGCTGCTCGATCGCATCGAGCGCGACGGCATTGTTCAGGGAGCATTTTGATGGAAAGCCTATCGTTTGAATTCCCCGCCGGGCAGCCGCCACGCGGTCGTGCGCTGGTCGGTTGTGTCGGTTCGGGTGATCTGGAAGTGCTGATCGAACCGGGCCTCGCCGGCAAGCTGACGATCAATGTGCAGACCTCGGTCAACGGCGCGCAGCAGCGCTGGCAACACCTGTTTGCGCGGATGTTCGACGGCACCACGCCGCCGGCGATGGCCATCGACATCCACGATTTCGGCGCGACGCCGGGTGTGGTGCGCTTGCGGCTGGAGCAGGGTTTCGAGGAGATCGGCCATGACTGACAGCGCAGCGTTGCTCAACAAACACAGCTTCGTCGAGCTCGGTGCGCGACAGCGGGCGAAAGCCTTGCTCGACGCCGAGACCTTTCGCGAACTGCTCGATCCGTTTCAACGGGTGATGTCGCCATGGCTCGAACGCCAGGGTGTGGTGCCCCAGGCCGACGACGGCGTGATCATCGCCAAGGGCAGTCTTGACGGTCTGCCGGTAGTGATCGCGGCGATTGAAGGCGCATTCCAGGGCGGCAGCCTTGGCGAAGTCGGCGGGGCGAAGATTGCCGGCGCGCTGGAACTGGCCGCCGAAGACAACCGCAACGGCATCGTCACCCGTGCGGTGTTGCTGCTGGAAACCGGCGGCGTGCGCTTGCAGGAAGCCAATCTCGGCCTCGCGGCGATTGCCGATATTCACGCGGCGATTGTCGATTTGCAGCAATACCAACCGGTGGTCGGCGTGGTCGCCGGCAGTGTCGGTTGCTTCGGCGGCATGTCGATTGCCGCAGCGCTGTGCAGCTATCTGCTGGTGACCCAGGAAGCACGTCTCGGCCTGAACGGCCCGCAGGTGATCGAGCAGGAAGCCGGGATCGAGGAATACGACTCCCGCGACCGGCCATTCATCTGGAGCCTGACCGGCGGCGAACAGCGTTTCAACAGTGGTCTGGTGGATCGTTATGTCGGCGATGACGTGGCGCAGATTCGTCAGCAGGTCGGAGAATTGCTCCAGCTAGGCTTGCCGGTACAGCCGCGCAGCCAGCGCGCCGAGTGGTTTCTGCAACGCATCGGCAAGCTGAACACTGACCAGCAAATCGAACCGTCGGTGGTTCGCGATCTGTATCAAGGAGAGCGCTCATGAGTGGCTATTCACTGCGCGGTTTGCACTGGTTCAACGCCTTGAGCGCTGGCGCTGAAAGCGTTGAAGGTCTACCGCCGTCGTTGCGGGTGGCTGACGCTGAGCTGGGGCGTTTTATCGCCGTGGTCGCCGATCCGGACAATCGTTTCCCTCGCGCCCGAAACGGCGAAGTCGGCTTGCTCGAAGGCTGGGGTCTGGCCAAGGCTGTGGATGACGCGATCAGCGCCGATCGCGACAACGCGCGGAAGCGCCCGATCATCGCCATCGTCGATGTGCCGAGTCAGGCGTATGGCCGGCGTGAAGAAGCCCTCGGCATTCATCAGGCCCTGGCTGGCGCGGCGGACAGTTATGCCCGGGCGCGTCTGGCCGGGCATCCGGTGATTGCGCTGCTGGTGGGTAAAGCGATGTCGGGCGCATTTCTCGCGCATGGTTATCAGGCCAATCGGCTGATTGCTTTGCGTGATCCCGGTGTGATGGTGCACGCGATGGGCAAGGCCTCGGCGGCGCGGGTGACATTGCGCAGTGTTGAAGAGCTGGAAGCGCTGGCCGCCAGCGTGCCGCCCATGGCCTACGACATCGACAGCTACGCCAGCCTCGGTCTGCTTTGGGAAACTCTCTCGGTGCAGCAGATTGAACAGCCGACGGCGGAAGATCTGGCGCGGGTGCGCGAGTGCCTGGAGCAGGCGATCGATGATGTGAGCAGCAGTGATTTGAAAGGGCGCCTCGGTGCGAGCAATCGTGCTGCTTCCAGCCGCGTCCGCGAACTGCTGAGGGCGCAGTGGTGAACCTGCCCCTGGCCCACGATCTGCTCTGGGGTATGACACCGGCGCAGTTGCCGGCAGATGCGCCGGCGTGGGCGGTCGAGGTGCTGGCGGCTGGGCAACCGGTGGTGGTGCGGCGGGCTTTGAGTGCTGCCGGTTTTGTCGCGGTGGGTGTGCGTGGTGTTTTGCGCGAGCAGCGCCTGGCGGCGTTCATGCCGGTTGATTCGATTGCCCTGCAGGTCAGTCCTGAAGCGCTGTGTCATGTCGACAGCCCGCGTGATTTGCCGGTGATGCAGGCGCTGCAACAGCTGCGACCGCTGCTCGACGATTGCGGCTGGGTCTGGGGTGTCAGCGGCAGTGTCGGATTTGAATTGGCCAGTGGCTTTGCCGCGATGCACGCTGCCAGCGATCTCGATTTGATCCTGCGTACGCCGCAGATGATCCGCCGTGATCAGGCACGCGAACTGGTCGCGCTTTTTGATCAAACCGTGTGCCGGGTCGACGCGCAATTGCAGACGCCATTCGGTGCGGTGGCCTTGCGCGAATGGGCCCGTGGTTCGTCCCGAGTGCTGCTGAAAAATGCCCATCAGGCGTGTCTGGTGACGGACCCGTGGAACCCGCAGGAGCAAGCAGCGTGAGCAGTTTGCTGGTGTTTCCCGGCCAGGGCGCGCAGCAATCCGGCATGCTCCAGCGCTTGCCAAGGGAAACGCTGGTCGAGGCCAGTGATGTGCTCGGCGAGGATGTCTTGCTGCTGGATTGTGCCGAGGCATTGCGCACGACCAGAGCGGTTCAGCTGTGCCTGCTGATCGCCGGTGTCGCTGGCTCACGGCAGTTATTGCAGGATGAACTGGCTGCGGATTACGTCGCCGGCCTGTCCATCGGCGCTTATCCGGCGGCGGTGGTGGCGGGGGCGTTGAGTTTCAGCGATGCGCTGCATCTGGTCAGCCTGCGCGGTGAGCTGATGCAGCAGGCTTATCCACAGGGCTACGGCATGACCGCGATCATCGGTCTGCAATTATCCACAGTGGAAACGCTACTGGCCCAGGTGCACAGTGAAGAAACGCCGGTGTATCTGGCCAACATCAACGCCGATAACCAAGTGGTGATTGCCGGCAGCGACAAGGCCATGCAAGCGGTGGCCGAACTGGCGCGCGGTCGCGGCGCCGGAGTGGCGAAACGGCTGGCGGTGAGCGTGCCGTCGCATTGCCCATTGCTGGAAAAACCGGCGCAGGCGCTTGCCGACGCCTTCGCCAAGGTTGAACTGAAGAACCCGAAAATCGCTTATCTGAGCGGCAGTCGCGCGCGGCCTGTGACCAAAGTCGAAGCGCTGCGCGATGACCTCGCTTTCAACATGTGCCGGGTGGTGGATTGGCGCGGCACCGTGCAAAGCGCCTACGAGCGCGGCGTGCGTCTACAGATCGAACTGCCGCCCGGTGCGGTGCTGACCGGGCTGGCGCGCCGGGTGTTCGAGCAGGGCACCGTCACTGCCTTCGACAGTGCCCGCCTAGACACCCTGCAAGCGCTGTTGCGCGAGGAGGGTGGCCGCCAACTCTAAAACCGCCGACTCAAGCTTCGAACAACAAAAACAACATTCGACGATGCACTTTGAGGACTACAACAATGATTATTTACGGTGTGGCGCTGCTGGCGATCTGTACGCTGGCAGGGGTGATCATGGGTGACATGCTTGGCGTGTTGCTGGGCGTCAAATCCAACGTCGGCGGGGTCGGCATTGCGATGATCCTGCTGATCTGCGCGCGCTTGTGGATGCAAAAGCGCGGCGGCATGACCAAGGATTGCGAGATGGGCGTCGGCTTCTGGGGCGCGATGTACATTCCGGTGGTGGTGGCAATGGCCGCGCAGCAGAACGTCGTCACCGCCCTGCACGGCGGCCCGGTGGCGGTGCTGGCGGCAATCGGCTCCGTGGCGGTTTGTGGTTGCACGATTGCCCTGATCAGCCGCACTCACAAGGGCGAACCGTTGCCCGACGAACCGGCGGAAATTTCCCCGGTCGGCACCCCGGTAGGAGGTCGCTGACATGTGGGATCTCATCGAAAAAGGTCTGGAGCACAATGGGCTGATCACCGCATTCGCCTTCGTCGGCGTGATCATGTGGGTGTCGGTGATTCTCTCCAGGCGTCTGACCTTCGGACGCATCCACGGCTCGGCGATTGCCATCGTCATCGGCCTGGTGCTGGCCTGGGTCGGCGGCACCATGACCGGCGGACAGAAAGGCCTGGCCGATCTGACGCTGTTCTCCGGCATCGGCCTGATGGGCGGGGCAATGTTGCGTGACTTCGCCATCGTCGCCACCGCATTCGAAGTGCAGGCCACCGAAGCGAAGAAGGCCGGCATGATCGGCGTGATCGCCTTGCTGCTGGGCACGATCCTGCCGTTCATTGTCGGCGCGTGCATGGCCTGGACCTTCGGTTATCGCGACGCGGTGAGCATGACCACCATCGGCGCGGGTGCGGTGACTTACATCGTCGGGCCGGTGACCGGTGCGGCGATCGGCGCGACCTCGGATGTGATGGCGTTGTCGATTGCCACCGGGTTGATCAAGGCGATTCTGGTGATGGTCGGCACCCCGGTTGCGGCGCGCTGGATGGGTCTGGACAATCCGCGTTCGGCGATGGTCTTTGGCGGGCTGGCCGGGACGGTGAGTGGCGTGACCGCGGGGCTGGCGGCGACGGATCGGCGCTTGGTGCCGTACGGGGCGTTGACGGCTACCTTTCATACCGGTCTTGGGTGTTTGCTGGGGCCGTCGCTGTTGTTCTTCATTGTTCGCGCGATTGTCGGTTGAGCCTCTAACTGATCGTTCCCACGCTCTGCGTGGGAATGCAGCCCGGGACGCTCTGCGTCCCAAAGCGGACGCGGAGCGTCCATTGAGGCATTCCCACGCGGAGCATGGGAACGATCATGGGGTGATCTGGCGATTGGCATACATCCGACACTCCGCCAGCAACGCCAGCAGATTCGGATCACGCTCCTTGGCCTTGAGAAACACCACGCCAATGTGCTGCTGCAAGCGGTACTTCTCCTGCAACGGGATGAGCTTCACCCGGTTCTCGTACACCGCCGCAATCCGCCCCGGCAACAAGGCGTAGCCCACCCCTGAGCTGACCATGCTCAGCAAAGTGAAAATGTCATTGACCTGCATCGCCACCTTCGGCTCGAACCCTGCCTGCTTGAACACCCGCACACCGTCCTGATGCGTGGCGAAGCCCTGGGTCAGGGTGATGAAAGTTTCATCGCGCACTTCCGCCAGATCCACTTCACTGCGCTGAGCGAATTTTGAATCGGCCGGAGTGGCGAGGAAAATGTCGTCGGAAAACAGCGCAATCTGTTCGCAATCGGGATCGTTGATGCTGTCGTCCAGCGACACCAGAATCGCGTCGACTTCCATGTTTTTCAGCTTGTAGAGCAGGTCGATGTTTGAGCCGAGGATCAGGTCGATGTTGAGTTCGCTGCGGCGGATTTTCAGGCCCATGATCAGCTGCGGCACGGTCTTCACCGTCAGCGAATACAGCGAGCCGAGCTTGAAACGCTCGGCGGAGAATCCGGCAGCTTCGCGGGTCAGGCGCACGCTTTCGACCACGTCGTTGATCAGCTTCTGCGCACGCTCTTCCAGCACGTAAGCGCTTTCCAGCGGCGTCAGGTTGCGCCCCTCGTGTTTGAACAGCGGGCAACGCAAGGCGCTTTCCAGAGAGTGGATGGCGCGGTGCACGCTGACGTTGCTGGTCTGCAATTCGGCGGCGGCGCGGGCGAGGTTGCCGGTGCGCATGAAGGCGAGGAACACCTCGAGTTTTTTCAGGGTCAATTCTTCGTCGATCAGCATGGCGCGGACTCTTTTTGGTATCGGCCGATTGTGCACGGTATGCGTGGCGCTTTGTAGGAGCTGCCGCAGGCTGCGATCTTTTGATCTTTTAAACGGAAACATTGCGCTTTTACGCTCAAGGCCCGAGCCTTGCGCGCTGCGGTAACGAATGTGAGGTGAGCAATACATGTATCACGGGGAAAAACTCAACGCGTGGACCCATCTGGTTGGAGCCATCGCCGCGTTTATCGGCGGCGTGTGGATGCTGGTAATCGCCAGCCTCGACGGCAGTCCATGGAAGATTGTCAGCGTGGCGATTTATGCGTTCACCTTGCTGGTGCTGTACAGCGCTTCGACCGTGTACCACAGCGTGCGCGGGCGCAAGAAAGCGATCATGAAGAAGGTCGATCATTTTTCGATCTACCTGCTGATCGCCGGCAGCTACACGCCGTTCTGCCTGGTGACGTTACGCGGGCCGTGGGGCTGGACGCTGTTCGGGATTGTCTGGGGGCTGGCGTTGATCGGCATTCTGCAAGAGATCAAACCGCGCTCCGAGGCGCGGATTCTTTCGATCGTGATTTACGCGGTGATGGGCTGGATCGTGCTGGTCGCGGTCAAACCGCTGATTGCAGCACTCGGGACGGCGGGGTTTGCCTGGCTGGCCTCGGGCGGCGTGCTGTATACGGTAGGGATTATCTTTTTCGCCCTGGATCACCGCTTGCGGCATGCCCATGGCATCTGGCATCTGTTCGTGATCGCCGGGAGTCTGCTGCACTTTGTCGCGATTCTGTTCTACGTCCTCTAAACACCGCCATTCCCTTGTAGGAGTGAGCCTGCTCGCGATTGCGTCAGTTCAGTCAATGAGTGGTGGCTGATACACCGCTATCGCGAGCAGGCTCACTCCTACAGGGACGTATTCCAATCGAGACTCTAAAAGTCACCCCAAAGCTGTTGTGCAACAGCCAATGCCACCACCGGCGCGGTCTCGGTGCGCAGCACCCGTGGGCCGAGGCGGGCGGCGTGGAAGCCGTTGGCCTTGGCCTGCTCGACTTCGCCATCTGACAAGCCACCTTCCGGCCCGATCAGGAACGCCAGCGTCGCCGGTCTGGCATGGCTGACCAGCGGCTCTGCCACCGGATGCAACACCAGCTTCAACTCCGCTTCAGTCTGCTTGATCCAGTCCGCCAACAACACTGGCGGATGAATTACCGGCACCCGCGAGCGCCCACATTGCTCGCACGCGCTGATCGCTACCTGGCGCCAGTGCAGCAGGCGTTTGTCGGCGCGTTCGTCCTTGAGGCGGACTTCACAGCGGTCACTGAAGATCGGCGTGATTTCATTCACGCCCAGCTCGGTGGCTTTCTGAATCGCCCAGTCCATGCGCTCGCCACGGGACAGGCCCTGGCCCAGGTGGATCTGCAGCGGCGATTCGACCTGTCCGGCGAATTGCTCGTCGATCTGCACGACGACGCGCTTCTTGCCGACTTCGACGAGCGAACCGCGAAACTCATGGCCGGAACCGTCGAACAACTGCACCGCATCGCCCTCGGCCATGCGCAGCACGCGGCTGATGTAATGCGCCTGGGCTTCCGGCAGTTCGTGTTCGCCGGTGCTCAGCGGGGCGTCGATAAAGAAGCGGGACAGTCTCATTTCGGGTCTCTCAGATTAGATCGTTCCCACGCTCCGCGTGGGAATGCCTCACCGGACGCTCTGCGTCCGCTTTTGGGACGCGGAGCGTCCCGGGCTGCGTTCCCACGCGGAGCGTGGGAACGAGAAATTACGGTTAGCCAGGATCACGGAAACCGGGATGGAAATCTTTCGGTACCGCGACACTGACGCTGTCACGCGTCGCAATGTCGATGCCTTCACTGGCCACTTCGGCCAGAAAGTCGATCTGCTCCGGGGTGATCACATACGGCGGCAGGAAGTACACCACGCTGCCCAGCGGCCGCAACAACGCGCCACGCTCCAGCGCATGCTGGAACACCTTCAAACCGCGTCGTTCCTGCCAAGGGTAGGCTTCTTTCGTGGCTTTATCCTTGACCATCTCGATGGCCAAGACCATGCCGGTCTGGCGCACTTCGGACACGTTGGGGTGATCGACCAGATGCGCGGTCGCCGAGGCCATTCGCTGAGCCAGGGCTTTGTTGTTCTCGATGACGTTGTCCTGCTCGAAGATATCCAGCGTCGCCAATGCCGCCGCGCAGGCCAGCGGGTTGCCGGTGTAGCTGTGCGAGTGCAGGAAAGCGCGAAGGGTCGGGTAGTCGTCGTAGAACGCGTTGTAGACCTCGTCGGTGGTCAGGCACGCGGCTAGCGGCAGGTAGCCGCCGGTGAGGGCTTTGGACAGACAGAGGAAGTCCGGGCGGATGCCGGCCTGCTCGCAGGCGAACATCGTGCCGGTGCGGCCGAAGCCGACGGCGATTTCGTCGTGAATCAGGTGCACGCCGTAACGATCGCAGGCCTCGCGCAGCAGCTTGAGGTAGACCGGGTGATACATGCGCATGCCGCCGGCGCCCTGAATCAGCGGCTCGACGATCACTGCCGCGACGCTGTCATGATTCTCCGCCAGCGTCTGTTCCATGGCGGCGAACATGTTGCGCGAATGTTCCTCCCAGCTCATGCCGTCGGGGCGCCCGTAACAGTCCGGGCTCGGCACTTTGATGGTGTCCATCAGCAGGGCTTTGTAGGTCTCGGTGAACAGCGGCACGTCGCCGACCGCCATCGCCGCCATGGTTTCACCGTGGTAGCTGTTGGTCAGGGTGACGAAGCGCTTCTTGTTTGGCTGGCCGCGATTGAGCCAGTAGTGAAAGCTCATCTTCAGTGCGACTTCGATGCACGACGAGCCATTATCGGCGTAAAACACCCGATTCAGGCCTTCGGGGGTCATTTTCACCAGGCGCTCGGACAGCTCGATCACCGGCTGATGACTGAAACCGGCGAGAATCACGTGTTCAAGTTGATCGACCTGATCCTTGATGCGCTGGTTGATGCGCGGGTTGGCGTGGCCGAACACATTGACCCACCAGGAGCTGACCGCGTCGAGGTAGCGCTTGCCTTCGAAATCTTCGAGCCAGACGCCTTCGCCGCGCTTGATCGGGATCAGCGGCAGCTGTTCGTGGTCTTTCATCTGGGTGCAGGGATGCCACAACACCGCGAGATCGCGTTGCATCCACTGGTTATTCAGGCCCATTTACAGTCTCCTCGAGGCGGCTCGCGTCAGGCGCGGGCGAACAATCGCGCAAGCCTATGCAATGCATCGCGCGGGAACAACCCATTGTGTCGATTGAGCTACTTTGTCTGAGTCGATAGACGTCGCTGGCGGCGTTTTGATGGCTAACGTATTCTTCGCGGTTCTTTGAGTCGTCTGACTCGCAAAACTGCTTTTTCCCACATGTTTTCCGGAGTTCGCTGAATGTCTGTCGGTTGGCTGCGCGCCTGTGCGCTGGTGATGTTGGGGCTGTTCAGCGTTACGGCGCTGGCCAAGGATAAAACCGCAATCGTGATCGGCGGTGGCCTGTCGGGTCTGACTGCCGCTTACGAGCTGCAGAACAAAGGCTGGCAGGTCACCCTGCTGGAAGCCAAACCGAGCCTGGGCGGTCGCTCGGGCATGGCCACCAGCGAGTGGATCGGCAACGACAAGACCCAGCCGGTGCTGAACAAGTACGTGTCGACATTCAAGCTCGGCACCACGCCGGCGCCGGAATTCGTCCGTACCCCGAGCTATCTGATCGACGGCGATTATTTCTCCGCTGCTGATCTGGCCACCAAGCAGCCCGCCACCGCCGATGCGCTCAAGCGCTACCAGAACACCCTCGACGATCTGGCGCGCTCGATCGACGATCCGCAGAACCCGGCGGCGACTGCCACCCTGCATGCGCTGGATCAGATCACCGTATCGAGCTGGCTCGACAAGCAGAACCTGCCGGCCACCGCGCGTCAGCTGATCAACCAGGACATTCGCACTCACTACGACGAACCTTCGCGTCTGTCGCTGCTGTATTTCGCTCAGCAGAACCGCGTTTATCGCGGCGTCTCTGACCGTGACCTGCGCGCCTCGCGTCTGGTCGGCGGCAGCCAGGTGCTGGCCCAGGCCTTCGTCAAACAGATCAAGACCATCAAGACCAGCTCGCCGGTCTCGGCCATCACCCAGGACAAGGACGGCGTGACCGTCAAAGTCGGCAGCGTCGGTTATCAGGCGGATTACGTGGTGCTGGCGGTGCCGCTGCGCGCACTGAACAAGATCTCGCTGACCCCGGCACTGGATGCTCAGCATCTGGCAGCGATCAAGGGCACCAACTACGGCTGGCGCGACCAGATCATGCTGAAATTCAAGACGCCGGTGTGGGAAAGCAAGTCGCGCATGTCTGGCGAAATCTACAGCAATACTGGCCTGGGCATGCTCTGGATCGAGCCGGCGCTCAAGGGCGGCGCCAACGTGGTGATCAACCTGTCCGGCGACAACGCTCGTGTGATGCAGGCGTTCGGCGACAAACAGATGGTCGACCAAGTGCTGATCCGTCTGCACGCGTTTTATCCACAGGCCCGTGGTTCGTTCACCGGTTATGAAATCCGTCGCTACAGCACCGACCCGTCGATGGGCGGCGCCTACCTGGCTTACGGCCCGGGGCAGATCAGCAAGTTCTGGCGCCTGTGGGAACGTCCGCTGCAACGCGTAGCGTTCGCCGGCGAACACACCGACACCTTGTACCCGGGCACCCTCGAAGGCGCACTGCGCACCGGCCAGCGCGCGGCCAGCCAGGTGGAAGATCTGGCGGCAGGCAAATCGTTCGAACCGGTCAAAGTGGTGCCGGCTGCAGCTGCGGCAGGCGCGGCGGGTGCGGCGGCGGCGAAGAAGGGCAACTTCTTCACTAACCTGTTCGGCGGCTCGGATGACGAGAAGAAGCCTGAGCCAGTGAAAGCGCCAGAGCCAGCACCTGCTCCGGTCGCTCCAGCGCCTGCACCGACCCCGGCACCTGCGCCAGCTCCGGTGGAAGCACCGAAACCAGCGGCCCCAGTGAAAGCTGAACCGGCGAAGAGAGCAGCGGCCAAGCCAGCGGCGAAGAAACCGGCGGCAAAAACCGACACGAAAAAGCCGGCGGCGAAGAAGGCTGAACCGGCGAAGAAGCCAGCGGCCAAGCCTGCTGCAACGACCGAGACCAAGGCGCAGTAAGGCTTTGTTCCCATGAAAAACGCGGCCCTCGGGTCGCGTTTTTTTTGCCCTGCGTTTCTGTCCTTCGTCATCCGGTTACGGGACTTACCTGCGTACCGGAGGCTTCCCACAAGACACTCGGAACCAGGTGATAGCGGCTGCCAGCGCACCAATTTTATGCTGGAAAAAATTGGAGGCATGCTATGCAAACGTTTATCGCGATACTGGTTTTGATTGCACTTTCCGGATGTAGCAAAGGGCAATTTTTCCCCGGCGGCTATGGTTCTGAACTGGCGCACAAGTGCCAGATAGACCCCTACAGTGCCGAATGCCTGCAACCGCCGGCGGTACTTCATAACTGACCGGCCATGAATGGCTGGTCAGTTAAAACTCCCACTTGAAGAACTCTGTTCCGTTCGGCAGTTTCCTCAGCCACTTTTGCTTGGGTTTGCGCAGGCGCCCGGGAATGAAACCGAAACGCGCCCAGCGCAGACTGCCCGTGCGCTGGTCGTAAATCACCAGGTTTCCATCGTCCTGCACAGTCATGTATGTGTTGTACCAAAGCGACTTGTCGGCGCTGTGCGTGCTTTCCGCGATCCATAATCGTCGCCTGGAGGGGTCATAAAGAAAGCCGCTGTTGCTGATCACAAACTGCAGCGGCTCGCGCATCTTCTTCGGGTGCAAAGTTGCGCTGTAAGGTTGATTGGCGTCGGCGATCCAGATGATCGCCTCACCGTCCTTGAGCACGAGGTTCCCGTCGCTTTGCAGCATCAGACGAAATCGACCGTTCTCGGATTGCAGGAATTGGCCCGCAGACATCGTTTGATTGGGCGGCAGTACAGAAGAACCACTTGCTTGAAAGGGCGTATATCGCAGAGCCATGTTTTCGTGCCTGTTTGAATAATGAAAAGAAGCATCATTCGAGCAGGTTTGAACTGCGCATCAGCGGTACATAGTTATCAGGGGCGAGTTTCGCCGTCTGCGTGTGCAGAGATGACGATGGTCAATGCAGCCCCCGTCATTTGTACAAGCGCTCCACGCAGGAATCGCCTTTAATCCTTCCTTAACACCCCGCTCGCAGACTCTTGATCGTATTTCTCGATATTTCAAAGCAAAATTTTCCGCTTTAATTCGATAGATAACTCGCTAGTCTTGGTTCGCAGTTCTCACAGGATTTGGGCAATGCAGCTACGTAACTCTTCTTCGCGCTATGGTTGGGTCAGCATCTTCATGCACTGGGGCGTGGCGCTGGCGGTCTTCGGGCTGTTTGCGCTGGGTCTGTGGATGGTCGGGCTGGATTACTACAGCACCTGGCGCAAAGACGCGCCGGACCTGCACAAGAGCATCGGCCTGGTGCTGCTCGCTGTGATGGTGTTGCGGGTGTTGTGGCGTTTCATCAGCCCGCCGCCGCCAACGCTGCAAAGCTACAGCCGCATGACCCGTATCGGGGCCAAATTCGGTCACGGGTTTCTGTATCTGGCGCTGTTCGCTGTGATGATTGCCGGTTACCTGATTTCCACCGCAGACGGTGTCGGGATCCCGGTGTTTGGCCTGTTTGAAGTTCCTGCTCTGCTCTCCGGACTACCGGATCAGGCAGATACCGCTGGGGTGATTCATCTCTGGCTGGCGTGGGCACTGGTAATTTTTTCCGGTCTCCATGCGTTGGCAGCATTGAAGCACCACTTTATCGATCGTGATGCGACCCTGACCCGAATGCTCGGTCGCAAAGCCTGAAATTCAACCTCGACTCAAAGGAAAAGAAAGCATGTTGAAAAAGACTCTGGCCGCTCTGGCAATCGGTTCTGCCGTGCTGTCCGCCAACGTAATGGCTGCTGACTATGTAGTAGACAAAGAAGGCCAGCACGCCTTCGTCGACTTCAAGATCAGCCACCTGGGCTACAGCTACATCACCGGTACCTTCAAGGACATCGACGGCAAGTTCAGCTTCGACGCTGCCAAGCCTGAAGACAGCAAGATCGAGTTCAACGTCAACACTGCCAGCGTGTTCACCAACCACGCCGAGCGCGACAAGCACATCGCCAGCGCTGACTTCCTCAACGCCAGCAAATTCGGCAAGGCCACTTTCGTATCCACCAGCGTCAAATCCACTGGTGCCAACACGGCCGACGTGACCGGCGATCTGACCCTGCTGGGCGTGACCAAGCCAGTTGTCGTCAAGGCGACCTTCCTGGGCGAAGGCAAGGATCCATGGGGCGGCTATCGTGCCGGCTTCGAAGGCACCACCACCATCAAGCGATCCGATTTCGGCAAGCAAAAAGACCTCGGCCCGAAGTCCGATGCGGTCGAGCTGTATGTTTCGTTTGAAGGTGTGAAAGCGAAATAAATTTCGCCGCCACCTGAAAAACGCCCCCGGTCGCAAGGCCGGGGGCGTTTTTTTTGCCAGAACACAGATCCCCTGTAGGAGCTGCCGCAGGCTGCGATCTTTTGATCTTGATTTTTGAAGATCAAGATCAAAAGATCGCAGCCTTCTGCAGCTCCTACATGAAACCATTGCAGTGCTCAAAAAAATGCCCCGGCTCTTTCGAACCGGGGCATTTTTCATTGCGGCTTGAACTCAGCGATTGCGGGTCAGCAGTGCTGGTTTTTCGCCACGCGGGCGGGTCGGCAGTTGGTCGAGCTGCTCAGGCGTCGGGAAGCGGTCGGCTTTCGATTCCTTGTGCATGATCTTCGGCCCGTTGCTGCGCGGGTTCTGCACCGCCGGTTCGCTACGTGGCTGATCGTCACGGGCCGGGCGGCGGTTGCGTGGGGCGGATTCGTCACGACGACCCTGACCGTCACGCGGCGCGCCATTGCGCGGGCCGCTGCGTTTGGCCGGTGGGGTGCCGGTGCTCGAACCGTTGCTGTTGCGCGGACCGTTCTGCCGACCCTGTGGCTGACCGCCCCGTGGTGCGCCAGTGCCTGCGCCTTGCGCCGGGGCGCCCGGACGACGGCCACGGCCGCCAGCTGGAGCCGCCTTCGGCACGTAGTCGACGCGGTTACCGAAGTTATCGATATCGTCGTCGAGGAACTCGTCCGGGGCACGGTCAGCCGCTGCACGCGGTGGCTGGCTCGGACGCTGTTCGCGACTCGGCGTGCCTTCGCGGGGTTTTTGCTGACGGGCAGGGCGCTCGCCACGATCACCGGCCGGTTTTTCCTTGCCCTTGTCTTTGCCTTTGTCCTTGCGACCACCGCCACCACCGCCGCCATTCGGGCCGTCGCCGCGCGGGCCACGGGAATTGCGCGGGTTGCGGATGTCCGGACGCTCGCGGGCTTCCGGCTTCTCGGCTTCGATGGTGCTGGAGTCGAAGCCCATCAGATCGCCGTCGGCAATCTTCTGCTTGGTCATGCGTTCGATGCTTTTCAGCAGCTTTTCTTCGTCCGGGGCGACCAGCGAGATCGCCTCGCCCGAACGACCGGCGCGGCCGGTGCGGCCGATACGGTGCACGTAGTCTTCATCGACGTTCGGCAGCTCGAAGTTGACCACATGCGGCAACTGATCGATGTCCAGACCACGGGCGGCGATGTCGGTGGCAACCAGGATGCGCACTTCGCCGGCCTTGAAGTCGGCCAGAGCTTTGGTGCGCGCGTTCTGGCTCTTGTTACCGTGGATCGCCACCGCCGGCAGGCCGTGTTTGTCCAGGTATTCAGCGAGACGGTTGGCGCCGTGCTTGGTGCGGGTGAAGACCAGTACCTGTTCCCACGCGCCGGCGGTGATCAGGTGCGCCAGTAGCGCACGCTTGTGGCTGGCCGGCAGGCGGAACACGCGTTGTTCGATGCGCTCGACCGTGGTGTTCGGCGGCGTCACTTCGATGCGTTCCGGGTTGTGCAGCAGTTTGCCGGCAAGATCGGTGATGTCTTTCGAGAACGTTGCCGAGAACAGCAGGTTCTGACGCTTGGCCGGCAGGCGCGCGAGGACTTTCTTCACGTCGTGCACGAAACCCATGTCGAGCATGCGGTCGGCTTCGTCGAGAACGAGGATTTCGACGTGGGAGAGATCGACGCTGCCCTGGCCGGCGAGGTCGAGCAAACGACCCGGGCAGGCGACGAGGACGTCGACGCCACGGGACATGGCCTGGACCTGTGGGTTCATGCCGACGCCGCCGAAGATGCAGGCGCTGACGAATTTCAGGTCACGGGCGTAGATCTTGAAGCTCTCGTGGACCTGGGCCGCGAGTTCGCGGGTCGGGGTCAGGACCAGTACGCGCGGTTGGCGCGGGCCATGACGCTGGGATTTGTCCGGGTGACCGTTGGGGAACAACCGCTCCAGAATCGGGAGGGCGAAGCCGCCGGTTTTACCGGTACCTGTCTGAGCCGCAACCATCAGGTCGCGACCTTGCAACACGGCGGGAATGGCCCGCTGTTGCACCGGAGTAGGCTCGGTATAGCCCGCATCTTCGATGGCACGGACTAAAGCCTCGGAGAGACCGAGGGAAGCAAAGGACATGAGTAATCCTGTTTTAGTTAGGGCTTGGCCCAATGGGAGTCTTGCCTGGCGCGAATCACGTTTAAGAGGACGCAATCCCGTCCGGTCCAGCGGCGGTTCCGAAGGCTCGTCAGGAGCGCTCGCGCGGGCTGAAAGCTGCGCTGTAGCGGGTCGTGAGGCCTGTTACGGTTCCGGGCGTCCGGGCGTGAGCCTGGCGGGAACGCCGGAGTATAACAGAGCAATCACTGCGCGCTGCTTTCCTGCTGCTCAACGGTTTTGCCGCTGGCCGTGGCCGAGCGTAAAGAAGCGCTGTCGACGGGGGCAGCACCATAGCGCGCACTGAGCTCGGCGTAGGCCGGTTCGCGCTTGAAGCGCTTGAGCTCGGCACCGAAACGCTGCACCAGCAGATCCATCCCGGCATTGCGCCGAACCGCCAGAAACTGGCTCTGACGGCTGATAACGGTCGGATTTTCCGTGATCAGATCGCGGATATTCAACTCATCGAGCAAATGCTGGCCGACGCGGCGATCGGTAATCACCAGGTCGATACGCCCGCGTACCAGTTTGCCGAAATTGGCTTCATGGGTGGGTGCCGGCTCACGGCTGAACAGGGTCGACTGGCTGAAATCCGGGCTGTACAGATATCCGGGCGAGGTGCCGATGGTCAGGCCCTTGAGTTGATCGAGGGTGCTGAACGGGTGCGGCCGATCGTTGGCGTAGAACATCACGAATTCGACGTCGGACAACGGTTCGCTGGGGTAGAGCAGGGTGGCGTCGCGCTCGGCGCTGTGAAAAATGTCCAGCGCACCGTCGGCCTGACCGGTTTCGAGCATCGACAGGCAGCGCTTCCACGGCAGGAACTGCCACTCGACTTCAATGCCCAGCCGCTTGAACACGATGGCGGTGGTTTCGTAGTCCAGCCCGAGATTCTGCCCGCCCTGTTCGTACACGTACGGCGCCCATGGCTCGGTGACAATACGCAACTTCTCGCCCCGAGCGGCGAAGCTCAGGCAAGCAAAAACCAGTACGGCGAATAATTGCGTGATCAAAGACATGGCTGGAGATTACGACGAGAAACCCGAAAGAGCCAGAAAGTGCCTGCACAAGCTCTGTTTCGCGGGCTTGAAAGCAAAAGATCGCAGCCTTCGGCAGCTCCTGCGGGGGATGTGCAGGAGCTGCCGAAGGCTGCGATCTTTTGACCTTGATTTGACGCTTAACGCGGCAACTTCAGGTTATTCCAGATCGCCAGGCTAGGCTCGGCCTGGTTCATGGAATAGAAATGCAGCCCCGGTGCGCCGCCCTGCAGCAGGCGTTCGCACATCTCGCTGACGACTTGTTCGCCAAAGCGCTGAATGCTTTGCGTGTCATCGCCGTAGGCTTCCAGTTGCTTGCGGATCCAGCGCGGAATTTCCGCACCGCAGGCATCGGAAAAACGCGCGAGCTTGCTGTAGTTGGTGATCGGCATGATCCCCGGCACGATCGGCAGATCCACGCCCAGCGCCTGCAAACGGTCGACGAAGTAGAAGTAGCTGTCGGCGTTGAAGAAATACTGGGTGATCGCGCTGTCGGCACCGGCGCGGGCCTTGCGCACGAAGTTGGCGAGATCGTCTTCGTAGTTGCGTGCTTGCGGATGCATCTCCGGGTAAGCCGCGACTTCGATGTGGAAATGATCGCCGGTTTCTTCACGAATGAATTCCACCAGTTCATTGGCGTGACGCAGCTCACCGCTGGTCATGCCCATGCCGGACGGCAGGTCACCACGCAGGGCGACGATGCGCTTGATGCCGGCAGCCTTGTATTCGTTGAGCAGGCCGCGCAGGTCGTCCTTGCTGTCGCCGACGCACGACAGGTGCGGTGCGGCCGGTATTTTGACTTCGCTTTCCAGCTGCAACACGGTGTTGAGCGTGCGATCACGGGTCGAACCGCCAGCGCCGTAGGTGCAGGAAAAGAAATCAGGATTGTAAGTGGCCAACTGACGGGCAGTGGCGAGCAGCTTTTCTTGCCCGGCGTCGGTCTTGGTCGGGAAAAACTCGAAGCTGTAGCGACGGTCTTGGGACATGGTCATACCCTTGGAAACAAGAACCTTCGAGGCGCTGCAATCCCGTGTGGTAGCGAGCCTGCTCGCGAAAGCGGCGGGTCAGACAACATTGATGCTGAATGATAAACCGCTTTCGCGAGCAAGCTCGCTCCCACAGGGAGAGCGAGCATTCAGCGCCTGTTAGTAGCGGTAGGCGTGCGGCTTGAACGGGCCTTCGACGGTGACGCCGATGTAGTCAGCCTGTTGCTTGGTCAGTTGGGTGACCACGCCGCCGAAGCCGCGAACCATTTCCAGGGCCACTTCTTCGTCGAGTTTCTTCGGCAGGACTTCAACGGTCAGACGCTCGGCTTTCTGCGCTGGCGACAGGTCGGCGTACTTCTGGCCGAACAGGAAGATCTGCGCCAGGACCTGGTTGGCGAACGAACCGTCCATGATGCGGCTCGGGTGACCGGTGGCGTTGCCCAGGTTCACCAGACGGCCTTCGGCCAGCAGGATCAGGTAGTCGTCGTTCTGTGCATCGAAGCTGCCGGCACCGGTGCGGTGAACCTTGTGCACCTGTGGCTTCACTTCTTCCCATGCCCAGTTCTTGCGCATGAAAGCGGTGTCGATTTCGTTGTCGAAGTGACCAATGTTGCAGACCACGGCGCGCTTTTTCAGGGCTTTGAGCATGTTCGCGTCGCAAACATTGACGTTACCGGTGGTGGTCACGATCAGATCGATCTTGCCCAGCAGCGCTTTGTCGATGCTCGCTTCGGAACCGTCGTTGATACCGTCGATGAACGGCGACACCAGTTCGAAACCGTCCATGCAGGCTTGCATGGCGCAGATCGGGTCGACTTCCGACACCTTGACGATCATGCCTTCCTGACGCAGGGACTGAGCCGAGCCCTTGCCCACGTCACCGTAACCGATGACCAGCGCTTGCTTGCCGGACAGCAGGTGGTCGGTGCCGCGCTTGATCGCATCGTTCAGGCTGTGACGGCAGCCGTACTTGTTGTCGTTCTTGGACTTGGTCACCGAGTCGTTGACGTTGATCGCCGGGATCTTCAGCTCGCCCTTGGCCAGCATGTCCAGCAGACGGTGCACGCCAGTGGTGGTTTCTTCGGTGACGCCGTGAACGCGATCGAGCACTTGCGGGTATTTCTTGTGCAGCAGCTCGGTCAGGTCGCCGCCGTCGTCGAGGATCATGTTGGCGTCCCATGGCTGGCCATCCTTGAGGATGGTCTGCTCCAGGCACCACTCGTACTCTTCTTCAGTCTCGCCTTTCCAGGCGAACACCGGGATACCGGCGGCAGCGATAGCGGCAGCGGCCTGGTCCTGAGTGGAGAAAATGTTGCAGGACGACCAGCGTACTTCGGCACCCAGGGCAACCAGGGTTTCGATCAGCACGGCAGTCTGAATGGTCATGTGGATGCAGCCGAGGATTTTCGCGCCCTTGAGCGGCTGCTCGGAAGCGTACTTGCGGCGCAGACCCATCAGGGCAGGCATTTCCGATTCGGCGATGATGGTTTCGCGACGGCCCCAGGCAGCCAGGGACATGTCGGCAACTTTGTAATCGGTAAAATCGGCAGGCGTGTTGACAGCGCTCATGAAGAGCCTCCATTCGTAATGTATGCGAATGGGCGCCGTTGTGCGTTTAGTGTCCGGGATGAGCCGGTCAACGCCCCATCCGAGCCTGACAGGTCGAACCTGCTGCAGCGCCCCTCGGACAGGTGGCGGGAAAACGGTAGCCAGTGAACGTTACCGTTTTTTGAAACGGGGGCGATTATAGCCGTCCGTGCTGATCTTCCAAAGGGTTTCTGTCGGCCAGATGAAGATCGCCAATGGCGACCATAGTCGCAGCTGCCTGGAGCCTGACTGATCAGTCTGCCAAGATGGGCGCATCTTTCGGCACGCGCTCAGGAGTGAACATGAATTTCCACACCCGCAAATGGGTTAAACCCGAAGACCTCAACCCCAACGGCACCCTGTTCGGCGGCAGCCTGCTGCGCTGGATCGATGAAGAAGCGGCGATCTACGCCATCGTGCAATTGGGCAATCAGCGTGTAGTGACCAAGTACATCTCGGAAATCAACTTCGTCAGCGCCTCGCGCCAGGGCGACATCATCGAACTGGGCATCACCGCCACCGAATTCGGCCGCACCTCGATCACCCTGACCTGCGAAGTGCGCAACAAGATTACCCGCAAGAGCATTCTGACCGTCGAGAAGATGGTCTTCGTCAACCTCGGCGAAGACGGCCTGCCGGCGCCGCACGGGCGCACCGAGATCAAATATGTGAAAGACCAGTTCAAGGATGACGAAGCCGTTCAATAAGATCGGCGGCGCATTCTTCGCGAGCAGGCTCGCTCCCACAGGTACGGGCGATCCCTGTGGGAGCGAGCCTGCTCGCGAAATCGCTTGCCCGGTCAGCGAAGATTCGCCTGGCCACTGAACAGCCATGAAGCGCAACGGTCGTAGCTACATCGCCCCCCACCGGTTGCCACGCCATGACCACCCCCACCAGCGACAAGACCCCCGACCTCTCGGCCAAGGAGCAGCACGAAGTCGAGAAGAGCCAGCCGCCGCGCGCGGCCGTTCTGCATGAAATCATCCGCACCCAGGGCGACCAGGAACTGGAGCGCAGCATTGCCGCGCTGTGGTGGTCGGCGCTGGCGGCTGGCCTGACCATGGGCCTGTCCCTGATGGGCATGGGCTTGCTCAATTCGCGTCTGCCCGAGGGCGACGAATTCAAGGTGATCGCCAGCTTCGGCTACTGCGCCGGTTTCCTCGCAGTCATCCTTGCGCGCCAACAGCTGTTCACCGAAAACACCCTGACCGCCGTGCTGCCGGTGATGACCAAGCCGACGCTGCTGAATTTCGCCCGGCTGATCCGCCTGTGGAGCGTGGTGTTGGTCGGCAACCTCTGCGGGACGATTCTGGTTGCGTACGTGATGCTGGAACTGCCGATCTTCGACAGCAAGACCGACGTCGCCTTCCTCGAGATCGGCCGCAAGGTCATGGAGCACAGCGCCAGTCAGATGTTCGCCAAGGGTATTGTTTCCGGCTGGATGATCGCCACCATGGTCTGGATGATTCCGTCCATGGAGAGCGCGAAGATGTGGATCATCATCCTCATCACCTATTTCATGGCGCTGGGCGACTTCACCCACATCGTGGTCGGATCCGCTGAAGTGTCGTATCTGGTGTTTGCCGGCGAATTGCCGTGGAGTGATTTCTGGGCGGTGTTCGCCGCGCCGACGCTGGCGGGAAATATCATTGGCGGCAGTTTCATCTTCGCGCTGATCAGCCATGCGCAGATTCGCAGTGAAAGCGGTGCGCCAAAGGAGCCTGCGGACCAGACGGTTGAGCCCGATCCGCAGTCGATCAAGAAATGATCAGTGGTGGGATGGCTCAGGCACGCTGGCCGGCTCGTTGCGCGTCGCGTGCTTGACCAGTTTGCCGATGGTCAGGCCCTGCAGCAGGATCGACGACAGCACGACGATGTAGGTGATGCTCAGCAGCAGATCGCGCTCCGGGCCCAGCGGCAGGGCCAGCGCCAGTGCCACCGAAACACCGCCGCGCAAACCGCCCCAGGTCAGGATGCGGATGGTGCCGGCCGGCACTGAGCGCCAGCGGCGCAACAGTAGAATCGCCGGGGCCACGGTAAGCAGGCGCGACAGCAGAATCGCCACCGCCAGCAGGCCTGCGGCGGCCATGTGCAGCCAGTTGAACGGCAGCAGCAACAACTCCATGCCGATCAGTGCAAACAGCAGGGCGTTGAGCATGTCATCGAGCAACTCCCAGAAACCGTCCAGATAGCGCCGGGTCATGTCGTTCATCGCCAGATTGCGCCCCAGGTTGCCGATGATCAGCCCGGCAACCACCATCGCGATCGGCGCCGAGACGTGCAGTTCGGTGGACATCGCCGAACCGCCGATCACCAGGGCCAGAGTCAGCATCACCGTGATCTGATGCTGCTCGACGCTTTTGATCATCCGATAGACCAGATAACCGATCAGCCCGCCGAACAACACACCGCCGATCGCCTCATGGACGAAGAGCATGGCCGTGGCGCTGACGGTCGGGGTTTCGCCCAGTTGCGCGATGCCCAGCAGCACGGTGAAGACCACCACCGCCGTGCCGTCGTTGAACAGTGATTCGCCGACGATGGTGGTTTTCAGCGGTTTCGAAGCATTGGCGGTACGCAATACGCCGAGCACCGCAATCGGGTCGGTCGGTGAGATCAGCGCGCCGAACAACAGGCAGTAGAGGAAACTCACGTGCCAGCCGAACAGGGCAAAGATGTAGAAGGCCAGACTGCCGATCACCACAGTGGCAATCAGCACACCGAAGGTGGCCAGCAGGCCGATCGGCCAGCGGTAGCTGCGCAAATCATTCAGGTTGACGTGCAGGGCGCCGGCGAACAGCAGGAACGACAGCATCCAGTTCATCAGCAGATCGCCGAAGTCGATCTGGCCGATCAGTTGCTGCACACGGTCTTCGAGCCCCGGAAAACCGAGCACGCTGAGGCCTTGCAGGATCAGCGAGAACAGCAGGGCGGTAACCATCACACCGATGGTCGGCGGCAGGCCGATGAAGCGGAAATTGACGAAGGTCAGGAGGGTGGTCAAACAGATAAAAGCGGCGACAAGTTCAAGCATCCGGGGTCCTTTGGATGGAGGGTGAATGGAACGCGACCGGAGTTTGGACGCAGGGGTTTGATGGGACGGGTGTGGCTGAGGGCACATCCGAATCCGGAGTCAAATTCAACAGCCCTCACCCCAGCCCTCTCCCAGAGGGAGAGGGGGCCGGCCGAGGTGTCTGGCGAGATGCATCGACCTGAACAACCGGGGCGATTATGGATTCAGCAAAGCACGTTCAAGTCGGCGTGGGTATCGAGCATCCCCCGATCAGTCCCCTCTCCCACTGGGAGAGGGCTAGGGTGAGGGCTGCATCTGGCACCCCACAATCAGCCAGACACATTGACCGCACTGGCCCGCCGACGTTGCAGGTAAATGAACAGCAGCGCCGTCAGAACCGTCAGCACGCCGACCAGCGCCCCGGTCCAAGGCAAGTCCGCCAGATCCGCGCCGCTGGCCACTACCAGCCCGCCGATCCAGGCACCTGCCGCATTGCCGAGGTTGAACGCGCTCTGGTTCAGCGTCGAACCGAGATTCGGCGCTTCATGCGCCTGATCGATGATCAATAGCTGCAGAATCGGGCACAGCGCAAACGCGAAAATTCCCCACAGCACCAGCGTGATCGCTGCCGGAATGACTGCACGGCTGGTCTGGCTGAACGCCGCCAGAATCACCACGACCGCCAGTGCCACACCGACCAGCGACGGCAGCAAACGGCTGTCGGCCAGACGCCCGCCGAGCATGCTGCCTGCCGTCAGGCCGACGCCGAACAACAGCAGCATCACCGTCACGCCGTGGGGGCTGACGCCAGTGATGTCTTGCAGAATCGGTGCGATATACGTGAACACGCTGAACAGGCTGGTCGAGGCCAGCACGCTCATGCCCAGCGCCAGCAGCACGTTGGCCTTGCCCAAAACCTTGAATTCGCTGGCGAGGTTGGCCTTGTCCATCGCGATGTGTCTGGGCAACCACAACCATTGCGCCAGCGCGGCGACAATGCCGATCACCGACACCGCCCAGAAGGTCGAACGCCAGCCAGCGTATTGGCCCAGCGCTGTGCCCAAGGGCACGCCGAGGACGTTGGCCAGGGTCAGGCCGGTGAACATCATCGCGATGGCCTGTGCACGTTTGTTCGGTGCCACCAATCCGGCGGCAACCACCGAACCAATGCCGAAGAACGCCCCATGGCACAGCGCCGTGACGACCCGCGCCGCCATCAGCGTCGCGTAGTTGGGTGCCAGTGCGCAGAGCACGTTGCCGAGAATGAACATCAGCGTCATGCCCAGCAGCGTCGCTTTGCGCGGCATGTTGGCGGTGCCGATCGCCAGAATCGGCGCGCCGAACACCACGCCCAGGGCGTAACCGGTAATCAGTAGGCCTGCGTGTGGAATGCTCACGGCAAGGTCGCGGGCGACATCGGGCAGCAGGCCCATGATGACGAATTCGGTGGTGCCGATGCCGAATGCGGCAACGGCGAGTGCAAGCAAGGCGAGGGGCATGCGCAAGGTCTCTGTCAGTAGTCTTGACGCTTTGATCAGGCATACGCGTGCCAGCGACCGTTTTCGAAGAAAGCGGAGCAGGCAGCTTTTATTGGAATTTTTGGGTGTGCAGCTGAGTACGGCGTGGTGAGGTGCAGTATAAACAGCTGCTGACACATGGCGAATCAATAATCTGACTAATCGACGGCTCACTGGAAGTGCCGTGATATGCCCACCTGAAAGAACCTTTCGGCCGGCCACGGCTCTTAGCCTGTGGGCAGGTGTTGATCGGCATGCTGGGTGATGAAGTTCTGACCGCTCGCCAATTACTCGAATCGAAAAAAGGACGACGTTATGACGGTGGCTCTTTGGTGTGTGTTGATCGCGATTTTTCTGCCGTACGTGTGCACGATCGTGGCGAAGGCAAGCGGCGGTTTTCGCCTGAAGGACAATTACGATCCACGGGATTTTCTCGACAGCGTCGATGGCGTCGCCCGTCGCGCCCATGCCGCGCAACTGAACAGCTTTGAAGTGACGCCGGCGTTTGCGGCGGCGGTGATCGTCGCGCATCTGGTCGGCACGGCGGAGCTGGTGACGGTCAATGTGCTGGCCGTGCTGTTTATCACCAGTCGCCTGCTGTACATCATTTGCTACCTGGCCGACTGGGCTGCACTGCGCTCGGTGGTGTGGTTTATCGGGATGGCGCTGATTGCTTCGTTTTTCTTTGTGTCCATGTAAAGCAAGATCAAAAGATCGCAGCCTTCGGCAGCTCCTACACAGGGTTCGTGTTCAACCCTGTAGGAGCTGCCGCAGGCTGCGATCTTTTGCTTTCAAGGTTTGTCAGCCACCTGCGGCACTTGCGGCAACGCCGCCCCTTTAGGCCAGAGCATCCAGATCTGCCCCTGCTGCTTCATGTCCCCGGCCAGTTGCCCGGCTGCATCACCGGTGCCCCAGAACAGATCCGCACGCACCTCGCCAGCGATCGCACCGCCGGTATCCTGCGCCGCGACCGGGCGCACCAGCGGTGTGCCATCGGGTTTGGTGGTCGACAGCCATAACAGACTGCCCAACGGGATCACCTTGCGGTCCACCGCCGCGCTGTAGCCTGCGGTCAACGGCACGTTCAGCGAGCCGCGCGGGCCTTCGTTGCTGTCCGGGTTGCGGGTGAAAAACACGTAGCTCGGGTTGCTGGCGAGCAGTTGCGGAATGCGCGTCGGGTTGGCCTTGGCCCAATTGCTGATCGCGCTCATGGTCACCTCTTCTTTCTTCAGCTCGCCTTGCTCTACCAGCCAGCGACCGATCGGCCGGTACGGGTGGCCGTTCTGATCGGCGTAGGCGATGCGCAATTGTTTGCCGTCCTCGGTCTGAATCCGGCCCGACCCTTGAATTTGCAGAAATTGCAGGTTCATCGGGTCAGTCAGATAGGCGACCACCGGCGCTTTCACGCCTTTTGACTCAATGGTCGCCGCGTCGTCGTAAGGCTTGAGCACGCGACCTTCGAGGCGCCCGCGCAGGCGCTTGCCTTTCAATTCGGGGTAGATGCTGTCGAGCGAGACAATGATCATGTCTTCGGGGACGCCATACACCGGCACGTTTGCCGTTTCGGTTGGAGTCAGGCTGCCGGGGTAGACCGGTTCGTAGTAGCCGGTGATCAGACCGTTGGGGTTGTCGTTTTCGGCGCGCAGGCCGTAGACATCGAGGTTCTGCTTGAGGAACGTGCGAATCTCGGCGGCGCTCTGCGGCACATTGGCCGCCGCAACGCAGGTCGGGCCCCAGATTGTGTCGGCTTTGAGTCGGGTGCAGGCGCTGCGCCACGAGCCGAAACCGGCGACCAGATCGCTGTCGGAAACTGCCGGCAAGGCTTCCCAGGTCGCGCTGGAATAGGTGGCCAGCGCATGGGTCTTCGGTTCAGCGTTGTCGCCGCCGGTGCAGCCAGCGAGGACGGCCAGGATTGGCAGGGTGACGAGAAGCGGGTGACGCCAGGCCGTGAAGCGGCTGTTCATGGAGTGATTCCTGTGCCGGTTGGACGAGTGCTCCATGCGCTCGACCAACCCGTATTTTTAATAGGGCTATTGGTGTTTTCCGGTGAGCCGGGGATACTGGCCGCCGATTTCCGTGACCTGAAGCCACCATGACTCTGAAACGATTTGCTGTTGTATTGCTGGCCTGCCTGACCTTGTCCGCCTGTGGCGGCGTTGACCCGAATTCGCCGCTGGGTCAGCGCAAGGCCATTTTCAAGCAGATGCTCAAGACCAGCGAAGACCTCGGCGGCATGTTGCGCGGGCGCATTGCCTTCGACGGACCGAAATTTGCCGAGGGCGCGGTCAGGCTTGATGCGTTGTCCCATGAACCGTGGAAGCATTTCCCGCAGGTGCGCGAAGAAGATCACACCAGCGCCAGGGACGATGTCTGGCAAAAACAGGCGCGTTTTCAGGAACTGGCCCGCGCCCTTGAAGCGGCCACCGGTGAACTGGTGGTCGCCAGTCAGGCTCAGCCGTACAAGGCCAGCAATCTCGGACCGGCAGTGCAGAAAGTCGAGGATGCCTGCAGTGCTTGCCATAAAGAGTTTCGAGATCATTGATTTCTATTGCTTGAGCTGACGCCTTCGCGAGCAAGCTCGCTCCCACAATGGTCTTCAGTGAGCATGAATGTTGTGTACCCCGGAAAAGCTTGTTGGAGCGAGCTTGCTCGCGAAAAGGCCATCAAACTCACTGCATCACTGCTTACTTATCGATCTCGTCCAGCGCTTCCTGCAGTTCCTTGCGCGACTCGGCCAGCTTCTCCTTGCGCTTGTTGATCTTCTCCGGATCGCCTTTCTTCATGGCCTTGTCGAGATCCGCCTGACGCTGGCTGACCTCATGCTTGGCCTCAAGCACCTTGTTCTCACGTTCTTTCTTCAAGCCGGCGTCGGTGCAGTGTTCGGTCACTTCGCGCAGTGCGGTTTCCAGGCCTGCCTGCTGCTCCATGTTGCCGCGGGATTTGGCCTGTTCGATCTGATTGATGATGCCCTGCTTCTTGGCAGCGCAACCGGTCAGACCCGGGCCGTCTTCTTCGGCCATGACCGGGGCGGCCATGACGCCGCAAAGAGTAAGCAGGGCGAGCGGTGCGAAAAATTTCATAAAAGCTCCATGTGCAAAGGCAATCGGGGTGGGGAGGGCACTGCGCTGTTGGAGCGTCTGGCCGGCCATTGGGTTCCCGTCGGGCGGGGATTGCAGGTTCAGAAGCCGTCGATTCCGGCGGCTCTCAAGGTTTCTCTCAAAGCCAGTACCTGCGGGTCGCGAAAGAATGCGCTCAGTTGCGCTGCACGTCCCGGGCCGATGCCGGCTTCTGCCTGCCATTGTTCAGTGTCGCGTTGTGCCAGGGTCTGCCACGAATCGGCCAGTTGTGCCTGTCCGGCCGGCGGCATGCCCAGTGCTTTCAACCATTGAGCGAACGGCTTTTGCCGCGCGCCGTGAAAACTGTGGATCAGACGTGCGCTGCTGCGCTCGCCGAGGCCGGCAATGTTAGCAAGCTCTGACGCATCGAGGGTCAGCCAATCCAGCAGGTGTTTCAGACGGCCTGTTTCCAAAAGTTTCTCCCAGGTCCCGCGCCCGACATGTTGCATGGCCAGACCTTGCTTGCCACTCAGCCAGGTCAGACGCGCGAGAAACTGGCTTTCACAGCCGGACGTCGGTTGCCAGCAACTGAGGGCGTGGTGGTCGTCAGTATTGGGAATGCTGATGTCTGGCCGTTCGCTGGTACGCAACACGACACTGTCCAGGCGTGGAATGGTCAGCCCGGCCAGACTGATTGCCACCTGATCGCCGGGACGGATGTCGAGGGTTTGCCAGCGCTTGAGCGAGCTGACGCTGACCCGCTTTATCTCGCGGTCATCGAGCCTGACCGGCAGCAGTTCCAGCACCGGCGTGATGCGCCCGGTGCGGCCGATCTTGAAGTTGACCTTGCGCACTTCGGCCAATGCCTGAGCGAAGGGATATTTCCAGGCAACCGCCCAATAAGGTGCCTTGGCCTGCCAACGTTCGGCGGTTGGCCGTTGGCTCTGGCGCAGCACCACGCCGTCGGTGGCAAAAGGCAGGGGCGAGCGATACCAGTGCTCGCGCCATTTTTGCGCGTCTTCGAATTGGCTAATGGGCTGTGTATAAGGCTCGGTGGCAGCGAACCCCAATGCCTGAAGTTCGGACAATCTCTCCGGCAGCCGCACCGGGCCTTGCGGCCAGTCCCAGACAAACAGGCCGATCCCGGCAGCCTGTTCTGCATCGAGGGATTTGCGTGCCATCAGCCCGGCCACGGTAGCGCGGGCATTGACGCTGCCGGCCTGTGATTGAACGTGCGCGTTCAGGTGCCAATAGAGTTCGCCCTGTACCAGCAGATCGCGTGGCAGCGTCAGGCGTTGCGGAATGGCAGCGATCTTTCGCGCGGAGGCTGTCCAGTCCTGGCCGCTGACGCCGTCACCTCGGCTAATGGCTAGCTGCAATATTCCCTGGCGGTAGATCAGCGTGACGGCCACGCCGTCGACTTTGGGTTGCACCCAGACGTTCTGGCGATCACGCAGCCAGTTGGCAACGTCTTCGGCTTTGTGCAGCTTGTCCAGACCGGTGTGGGCGATGGGGTGCGTGACCGCGCCGGACGCGGTGCGCAAGGGCTGCGATGATGAGGGCTGGTTGAAACAGGCTTGCCACTCATTCAGCCGTAGCAGGGACTGATCATAGAGTTCGTCGCTGATCAATGAACGGCCTTCGCGGTGATAGGCGTCGTCCCATTGGTCGATCCGGTTTTGCAGGGTGGTGATTTCCTTCTGTGCTTTGGAAGCAGTCCAGTCGGGGCAGTTGGCGAGAGTCGGATGGGCAATAACAATCAGCAGTAAGGCAAGCAGCGAGCGCATGGTGAGCATCCTTGCTCGGGGATAGTTCTTGAAGGCTAGTCAGAATTTCGAGCAAGGTCGGGCGGGAGTTTTGCGGGGTATGTCGTTACATCAAAGTCAAAAGATCGTCCGAACGCGGCCCGAGCCTTCGGCAGCTCCTACAGGAAACGCATTCCAAAGTAGGAGCTGCCGAAGGCTGCGATCTTTTGCTCTTTCAAGAAAAAGCCCCGCACGGCGAGAACCGTGCGGGGCTTTCATGCAGCCAGGGTATTACAGGCCAGCGGCGGAACGCAGGGCGTCGGCGCGGTCGGTTTTTTCCCAGGTGAACGTGGTGAAGCTGTCTTCGCCAACGGTCTTGGTTTGCGGAGCACGACCGAAGTGGCCGTAGGCTGCGGTTTCCTGGTACATCGGGTGCAGCAGGTCGAGCATGGTGGTGATCGCGTATGGACGCAGGTCGAACACTTCACGCACCAGTTTGATGATCTTGTCATCGCTGATCTTGCCGGTGCCGAAGGTGTTCAGCGAGATCGAGGTAGGCTGAGCCACACCGATCGCGTAGGAAACCTGGATCTCGCAACGCTCGGCCAGGCCGGCCGCAACGATGTTCTTGGCCACGTAACGGCCAGCGTAGGCCGCCGAACGGTCAACCTTCGATGGATCCTTGCCGGAGAACGCGCCGCCGCCGTGACGAGCCATGCCGCCGTAGCTGTCGACGATGATCTTGCGGCCGGTCAGACCGCAGTCACCTACCGGGCCGCCAATGATGAACTGGCCGGTCGGGTTGATGTGGAACTGGGTGTCCTTGCTCAGCAGTTCGGCAGGCAGTACGTGCTTGACGATCAGCTCCATCACGCCTTCGCGCAGGTCCTTGTACGACACTTCCGGGTTGTGCTGGGTCGACAGAACAACCGCGTCGATACCGACAACCTTGCCGCCTTCATAACGGCAGGTCACTTGCGACTTGGCATCCGGACGCAGCCACGGCAGCAGGCCCGACTTGCGTGCTTCAGCCTGACGCTGCACCAGCTGGTGCGAGAAGGTGATCGGTGCTGGCATCAAAACGTCGGTTTCGTTGCTGGCGTAACCGAACATCAGGCCCTGGTCGCCGGCGCCCTGATCTTCAGGCTTGGCCCGGTCAACGCCCTGGTTGATGTCGGGGGACTGCTTGCCGATGATATTCATCACGCCGCAGGTGGCGCCGTCGAAGCCGACTTCGGAGCTGGTGTAGCCGATGTCGCAAATCACGTCACGAACGATCTGCTCCAGGTCGACCCAGGCGCTGGTGGTCACTTCACCGGCAACGATGGCCACGCCGGTCTTGACCAGGGTTTCCACGGCCACGCGAGCGTGTTTGTCCTGGGCAATAATGGCGTCCAGCACCGCATCGGAAATCTGGTCGGCGATTTTGTCCGGATGTCCTTCAGACACGGACTCGGAGGTGAAGAGGGAGTATTCGCTCATCTCGATGTTTTCCTGAATTTACCGATGGTGAGTGTCGCCAGCCGGTCGCTGAAAGTGGCGAACCTGGATCTGGAAACCATTACGTAAGCCTACATAGAGGCTTTCCCCGGGAACGAGTCCCGCAGCGGTGGCCCAACGGGCCAGATCGTCCTGTTCAAACCCCAACCAGAGATCACCGCAGGCCTCCCTGGCCCAACTCTGGTTGTGGCTACATAACTCTGTCACGAGCAGGCTACCGCCCGGTTGCAGCAGGTCGGCCATGTGCCTGAGCGCATCGGCCGGGGCGGCGAAATGGTGCAGGACCATGTTCAACACCACGCAATCGGCCCGAAGGCTTGTGCCGTTCAATGCATCGGCCAATTGCAGGCTGACGTTAGCCAGCTGTTCACGTTCGCACACCTGACGCGCCAGTTCGAGCATCGCCGGGCTGTTGTCCAGCGCGGTTACGGTGCCGAAGCGACGGGCCAGTTCCGGCAGAAAAGCACCATCGCCGGGGCCGACTTCAATGGCCGTGGCTGCACCATCGAAGTTCAGTTTGTCGAGCAGGGCCAGCACGCTGTCACGGTACTGCGGCAGGCCTGCGATCAAATCTTGCTGGGCGCGGAATTTCTCCGCGACCCGGGCGAAAAAGTCCTGGCTCGCCGCGGCACGTTGGCCGTGAACCTGTTCGATGCGCGCTTGCACCTCGTCAGGCAGATCCAGGTTGTCGACTTCTTCCAGCAATGCGGCGTGCAGCTTGCCGCCGAGCAAATCACTGTGAGGCAGGGCGCGACGATAGAAAATCGCATTGCCCTCACGGCGTGTCGCCACCAGATCGGCTTGTGCCAGCACCTTGAGGTGATGGCTCATGCCCGACTGGCCGATGCCGAAAATCTGCGCCAGCTCCAGCACGCCGAACGAATCGTTGGCCAGCGCGCGCAATACATTCAGCCGCAGCGGATCGCCGCCGGCCTTGCACAGGGCCGCCAGCTCGTCGCAATCGTCATGGCGAATGGAAGGCACGCGTAAGTTCATAGGGCTGGCAGTCTAGAGACGGGGGCAAGGCACCGCAAGGTCAATATCAAAAAGTTTTGATATTGCTCGATAAATGGCACTTCTCGGCGCACGGCAGTCTCTACAAACCAATAGCGGAAAGGTTTCACCAAGCGAAACCTGTGCTATCGATTGGAAAAACGCCTGCCGATGACTATCTGTCATTGCCCCGAGGCGCATGGGTGAGGGAAAATGCCCTCCTTTTTTCCGTTCCAGTCTATTCACACCCAGGAGATCAGCGATGCCTAGCCGTCGTGAGCGTGCCAACGCCATTCGTGCCCTCAGCATGGATGCCGTGCAAAAAGCCAACAGCGGCCATCCCGGTGCCCCTATGGGTATGGCAGATATTGCCGAAGTGCTGTGGCGCGACTACCTTAAGCACAACCCGAGCAACCCGTCTTTCGCCGACCGTGACCGCTTCGTGCTGTCCAACGGCCACGGCTCGATGTTGATCTACTCGCTGCTGCACCTGACCGGTTACGACCTGTCGATCGACGACCTCAAGCAATTCCGTCAACTGCACAGCCGCACTCCAGGCCACCCGGAATTCGGTTACACCCCGGGCGTCGAAACTACCACCGGCCCGCTGGGTCAGGGTCTGGCCAACGCTGTGGGCTTCGCCCTGGCGGAAAAAGTGCTGGGCGCGCAGTTCAACCGTCCCGGCCACGACATCGTCGATCACCACACCTACGTGTTCCTCGGTGATGGCTGCATGATGGAAGGCATTTCCCACGAAGTCGCCTCCCTGGCCGGCACGCTGGGCCTGGGCAAGCTGATTGCCTTCTACGATGACAACGGCATTTCCATCGACGGTGAAGTCGAAGGCTGGTTCACCGATGACACGCCGAAGCGTTTCGAAGCCTACAACTGGCAGGTGATCCGCAACGTCGACGGCCATGATCCGGAAGAGATCAAGACCGCCATCGAAACCGCGCGCAAGAGCGCCCAGCCGACACTGATCTGCTGCAAGACCACCATCGGTTTCGGTTCGCCGAACAAGCAGGGCAAGGAAGATTGCCACGGCGCCCCGTTGGGTGACGCGGAAATCGCCCTGACCCGTCAGGCGCTGAACTGGAACTACGGCCCGTTCGAAATTCCGGCCGAGATCTATGCCGAGTGGGACGCCAAAGAAGCTGGCCGCGCGGTCGAAGCCGAGTGGGATCAGCGTTTCGCCGCCTACTCCGCTGCGTTCCCGACCGAAGCCAACGAGCTGATCCGTCGTCTGAGCGGCGAACTGCCGGCCGACTTCTCGGAAAAAGCCTCGGCCTATATCGCCGAAGTCGCGGCCAAGGGCGAGACCATTGCCAGCCGCAAAGCCAGCCAGAACACCCTCAACGCCTTTGGTCCGCTGCTGCCGGAACTGCTGGGCGGCTCGGCTGACCTCGCCGGTTCCAACCTGACCCTGTGGAAAGGCTGCAAGGGCGTCAACGCAGAAGACGCCAGCGGCAACTACATGTACTACGGCGTGCGCGAATTCGGCATGACCGCGATCATGAACGGCGTCACCCTGCACGGCGGTCTGGTGCCTTACGGCGCGACCTTCCTGATGTTCATGGAATACGCGCGCAACGCCGTACGTATGTCGGCGCTGATGAAGAAACGCGTGATTCACGTCTACACCCATGACTCCATCGGTCTGGGCGAAGACGGCCCGACGCACCAGCCAATCGAGCAACTGACCAGCCTGCGCAGCACGCCGAACCTCGACACCTGGCGTCCAGCCGATGCCGTGGAATCGGCGGTGGCCTGGAAAAACGCTCTGGAGCGCAAGGACGGCCCGTCGGCGCTGATCTTCTCGCGGCAGAACCTGCAGCATCAGGAACGCGATGCTGGCCAGATCGCCAACATCAGCCGTGGTGGTTATGTGCTCAAGGACTGCGCAGGCGAGCCTGAGCTGATCCTGATCGCCACCGGTTCGGAAGTGGGTCTGGCCGTGCAGGCCTTCGACAAACTGACCGGGCAGGGCCGCAAGGTTCGCGTGGTATCGATGCCGTGCACCAGCGCGTTCGACGCTCAGGATGCGGAGTACAAGCAGTCGGTGCTGCCGTTGCAGGTCAGCGCGCGTATTGCCATCGAGGCGGCCCACGCCGACTTCTGGTTCAAGTACGTGGGTCTGGAAGGTCGCGTGATCGGCATGACCACCTACGGTGAGTCGGCGCCGGCTTCGGCACTGTTCGAAGAGTTCGGCTTTACCCTGGAAAACATCTTGGGTCAGGCTGAAGAGCTGCTGGAAGACTAAGCAGTACGAATGCGGTGGCCCTGGCCGCCGCGTTCCCCTGTAGGAGCTGCCGAAGGCTGCGATCTTTTGATCTTGATCTTAAAAAACAGGATCAAAAGATCGCAGCCTTCGGCAGCTCCTACATGGGGTTGTGTTGTTAGCGAATCTATCGAGAACCCCATGCCTCAACCGCATCCCTACAAAGTTGCACTCAACGGCTACGGCCGCATTGGTCGTTGCGTCTTGCGGGCGTTGTTCGAGCGCGGCGCTAAGGCCGGGTTTGAAATTGTCGCGATCAACGATCTTGCCGACATGGCCAGCATCGAATACCTGACACGCTTCGACTCCACCCACGGCCGTTTTCCGGGCGAAGTGCGGGTTGAGGGCGATTGTCTGCATATCAATGGCGACTGCGTGAAGGTCCTGCGCAGTGCCACCCCCGAAGGCATCGATTGGGCGTCGCTGGGCGTCGATCTGGTGCTCGAGTGCTCCGGCGCTTACCACACCCGTGCCGATGGCCAGCGGTTTCTCGATGCCGGCGCGCCGCGTGTGCTGTTCTCGCAGCCGATGGCCAGTGAAGCGGATGTCGACGCCACCATCGTCTACGGCGTCAATCAGGACTGCCTGACGGGCGACGAGCTGCTGGTGTCCAACGCCTCGTGCACCACCAACTGCGGCGTGCCGCTGCTGCGCCTGCTCGATCAGGCGATCGGTCTGGATTACGTGTCGATCACCACGATTCACTCGGCGATGAACGATCAGCCGGTGATCGACGCCTATCACCATGAAGACCTGCGCCGCACCCGTTCGGCGTTCCAGTCGGTGATCCCGGTGTCCACTGGTCTGGCACGCGGTATCGAGCGCCTGCTGCCGGAACTTGCCGGACGAATTCAGGCCAAAGCCGTGCGCGTGCCGACAGTCAACGTGTCCTGCCTCGACATCACGATGCAGACCGCCACGGCGACTGACGCCAACGAGGTCAACCGGATCCTGCGCGAAGCCGCCACCAGCGGCCCGCTCAAAGGCCTTCTGGCCTACACCGAGTTGCCGCACGCCAGCTGTGATTTCAACCATGACCCACATTCGGCCATCGTCGATGCCAGTCAGACCCGTGTTTCCGGTCCCAAACTGGTGAACATCCTGGCCTGGTTCGACAACGAGTGGGGTTTTGCCAACCGAATGCTGGACGTTGCAGATCACTATCTGCAAACAGCAACTTCAAAAAAACCGTAGGAAGTGCGACCCATGACCGTGTTGAAGATGTCCGACCTCGATCTGCAAGGTAAGCGCGTATTGATCCGCGAAGACCTCAACGTCCCCGTCAAGGACGGTGTTGTCACCAGCGACGCGCGCATCCTGGCTTCGCTGCCGACCATCAAGCTGGCCCTGGAAAAAGGCGCGGCAGTGATGGTCTGCTCGCACCTGGGCCGTCCTACCGAAGGCGAGTTCTCTGCCGAGAACAGCCTGAAACCTGTCGCCGACTACCTGAGCAAAGCGCTGGGCCGTGAAGTGCCGCTGGTGGCTGACTACCTCGGTGGCGTGGAGGTCAAGGCTGGCGATATCGTGCTGTTCGAAAACGTGCGCTTCAACAAGGGCGAGAAAAAGAACGCCGACGACCTGGCTCAGCAATACGCGGCCCTGTGCGACGTGTTCGTGATGGACGCTTTCGGTACTGCTCACCGCGCCGAAGGTTCGACGCATGGTGTAGCCAAGTTCGCCAAAGTCGCTGCCGCCGGCCCGCTGCTGGCCGCTGAACTGGACGCACTGGGCAAAGCCCTCGGCGCGCCGGCCAAACCGATGGCTGCCATCGTGGCCGGCTCCAAGGTGTCGACCAAACTCGACGTGCTGAACAGCCTGAGCCAGATCTGCGATCAACTGATCGTCGGCGGCGGCATCGCCAACACCTTCCTCGCCGCGGCTGGCCATCCGGTCGGCAAGTCGCTGTACGAACCGGACCTGCTCGACACCGCCCGTGAAATCGCGGCGAAAGTCAGCGTGCCGTTGCCGGTTGACGTCGTGGTCGCCAAGGAATTTGCCGAAAGCGCCGAAGCTACCGTCAAGCTGATCGCTGACGTTGCGGCTGACGACATGATTCTCGACATCGGCCCGCAAACCGCAGCCAACTTCGCCGAGTTGCTGAAGTCGTCGAAAACCATTCTGTGGAACGGCCCGGTCGGCGTGTTCGAGTTCGATCAGTTCGGCAACGGCACCAAAGTGCTCGCCCAGGCCATCGCTGAAAGCTCGGCATTCTCGATTGCTGGCGGCGGCGACACCCTGGCGGCGATCGATAAATATGGCGTGGCTGAGCAAATCTCCTACATTTCCACCGGTGGTGGCGCGTTCCTCGAATTCGTCGAGGGCAAGGTGCTGCCAGCCGTTGAAGTCCTGGAAACCCGGGCCAAGGCCTGAGGCCGCCCGTTTGGCCAGGCAAAGGAGTGTTTTCATGGTCAAGTCGTTAGCGCTGTTGTTGCTGAGCGGTACGCTGGCGGCCTGCGGGGGTAACCCGAAGGCCGAAGCGACGCCTGCACCGAGCGAGCCGCAGAAGGGCTGTTATCAGGCCGACTGGCAGGCCGAAACCAACCCGGTGCTAAATAAGCGCTCGGGCCCGGACGGTCTGGACAAATACGAGACGCAAACCCCGGCCAAGGAACATGGTTGTCCTTGACGGGTCTGACTCTTTAACTCAGGGCTGGCGGCGTGTGTCGTCAGTCGAGGAACACGGATGAAAGGCTTGATCGCCATTGCGGCGCTGGCATTGTTGGGCGGTTGCGCGCAGTTGAACCTGTTTCAGTCGTCGGCCCCGGCGGACAACTGGACAACCTGGACCTGCGACAGCCAGGCCAAGGTGTTGTGGCGTTACGCCGATGCCGGCCAAAAGGAAGTCGACGTTCGTCTCGGCGGCGGTGATCAGGTCTATCGCCTGAAAGAAGAGCCGGGCGCCTCGGGCACGCTGTACAGCGATGGCATGCTGGCGTTTCACGTCAAGGGTGACGAAGGCCTGGTGTACTGGGTCGCCACCAATGACCTGATAGGCCGTGGATGCAAAGCCGAGTAATTGCAACACCGCAGGCCCATTGTAGGAGTGAGCCTGCTCGCGATAGCGGTATGACAGTCGCTGCAATCTTGACTGCAAGATAGCTATCGCGAGCAGGCTCACTCCTACAGGGGATCTGTGTAGTTCTCAGGATTATGCTTTATCGAATCACCAGACCGGGCCTCAATCCCCGATCTGCATTAACTTGAATAGCCGCCGCCGCTCCGGCAGGCTGGCACGATCAACGACCCTCAACCGGGAGAGACACACACAATGGCACTTATCAGCATGCGCCAGATGCTGGACCACGCAGCCGAGTTCGGCTACGGCGTTCCAGCTTTCAACGTCAACAACCTTGAGCAGATGCGCGCGATCATGGAAGCCGCTGACAAGACTGACTCCCCGGTGATCGTCCAGGCTTCGGCCGGCGCTCGCAAATACGCCGGCGCGCCATTCCTGCGTCACCTGATCCTCGCCGCGATCGAAGAATTCCCGCACATCCCGGTGTGCATGCACCAGGACCACGGCACCAGCCCTGACGTTTGCCAGCGCTCGATTCAACTGGGCTTCAGCTCGGTGATGATGGATGGCTCGCTGGGCGAAGACGGCAAGACCCCGACCGACTACGACTACAACGTCCGCGTTACCCAACAAACTGTGGCCATGGCTCATGCCTGCGGCGTTTCGGTAGAAGGCGAGCTGGGCTGCCTGGGTTCGCTGGAAACCGGCATGGCCGGTGAAGAAGACGGCATCGGCGCTGAAGGCGTTCTGGATCACAGCCAGATGCTGACCGACCCGGAAGAAGCCGCTGACTTCGTCAAGCGCACCCAGGTCGACGCCCTGGCGATCGCCATCGGCACCAGCCACGGCGCCTACAAATTCACCAAGCCACCGACCGGTGACGTGCTGGCGATCGACCGCATCAAGGAAATCCACAAGCGCATCCCGAACACTCACCTGGTGATGCACGGTTCGTCCTCCGTGCCACAAGAGTGGCTGGCGATCATCAACCAGTACGGCGGCGACATCAAAGAAACCTACGGCGTCCCGGTTGAAGAAATCGTCGAAGGCATCAAGCACGGCGTGCGCAAGGTCAACATCGACACCGACCTGCGCCTGGCATCCACCGGTGCCATGCGCCGCCTGATGGCCACCAACCCGAGCGAATTCGACCCACGTAAATTCTTCGGTGCCACCGTGACTGCGATGCGTGACGTGTGTATCGCTCGTTATGAAGCGTTCGGTACTGCCGGTAATGCTTCGAAGATCAAACCGATTTCGCTGGAAGCGATGTACCAGCGTTATCTGAAGGGTGAGCTGAACGCGAAGGTCAACTGATTCATTACAGTTCTAAGTGGTAATAAAAAACCCGTCGTGAGACGGGTTTTTTACGCTTTAGGACGAGATCATTTTTTTGTAAATTCGATGTTGTAGGTTTTACCCACATTCGGCCCCCCGCGGTCTACATGAACTGTGCCCTCCAAGCGGGAATAGTTTCTATCAGGCGATCGCAAGCTGATGGTGTGTACGTTGTGTTCCCCGCTGTTTACTTCCGCTCGAAGATTAAAGGATACAGGGGATTCATCTGTCAGGTTCGCATAAGCGAAAAAGCCAGTTACTGTCCAGTTCATACCGTAATACTGCATGCTGGCTTGACTAATGTTGCCCTTCTCCGGATCCGATGCTGTGATTGTGAGGGATGCTTCATTGCTCGCGCCGCTATCGAATACGCGACCATTGTAAATTCCGTTCGGGTTAACTTGGCCCATGAAGTTTCTCCTTCATTGTGGTGATGAGTGGTGAAAAGACGAGTTTCCCCTTCCCTTTTTATATTGCCGAAGTGAGGTTATGGAGTTGCACACATTTCGTCACCTGTCAGAGTTGACAGGTATTTAGGCCTTTTTGCGATGAGTTTTATACTTAAAGGAAATATGGAAGTGTAGTGGTCAACAGATTTCGGATACCTCGAGAAGTAATTCGACGCCATCGCCCGCTGGTAACCTCTGAGGGAAACCCGGTCATCAGATGGGGTTTCAGATTTTTCTGCACTTGAATGAGCGCAGTAAATTGGCGGGGAATAGCAGATCAGCGGAGAGTTTGGCTATTAAAGGTGTTAAGTATATGTCTTCTTGATATAAAAACCTGTCAGATATGACAGGTGTGCCGGTCCAGTCGAAACACTAATCTTTGAATTCATTTATTTTGTAGGACGAAGAAATGAAAATCGAACTGGAAGTTGATAAACGAGTTGCGGGTGACCTTAATATCACTTACAAACATCCAGAGTATGGTTCTCACCCGCTTAATCTTAAAAATGAAGGTTTGTACTCTGACAAAGAGTTTTTCTATCTTAATCCCAAGTATAGGACTTTCGGAGGTCACGAATATTATATGGGAGTTAAGTTTAAAAAAGATCTCGTCGCTGGTGAGGAATACAAACTAGAGGGGAATGATCATGGTCCAATTTGGGCTCATTTAGAATTTGATTGGGTAAGCGGTGATAAAAATGCGAGTGGTACTTTTCGTTTGACCAAAGGCGGAGACCGTCCAAAAGGGGTCTTTAATCTATCTGAGGAAGGAGTCTTTTCCGTAAAAGGCGATTTTGAGTTCTAGGAAACCGCGGCTGACATCGGTCTGATGCAGCACGGCAGACTCATATAGTCTGCCGTTTTATCGGTTTTTATGATCTGTTAGTGCGTGCCAGGAGATTTATTTGTCGTGATCGATGTCGAGTTTGGAGAAGGTCACCTGCCCACCCTCACTGGTGTACCCGGTGTTGTCCTGCACATACACCCCGGCCTTGAAGTACAACGGCTTGTCCCGCCACGTCGCGCTGATCTGTGAATCCCACTGATAACCCGCTGCACTCACACCCAACGCGCCGCCGGGGCTGAGGTGGATCAGGTAGTTGAATTCGCGATCGAGCTTGATACCTGTGGCGAGGGTAATGACACGGCTTTCTTCGTCATCGGGGCGCATGCGCACCTTGATCACCAGATTGCCCGCCTGGGTTTTCTCTTTGTACTGATATTCGAGCTTGACCATCGGCCGCTGGCTTTCATAGGCGTGAATCTGGCCGATGACGATCTTGCCGGAGCTGGGCACCTTGTTCACCGTGAGGGTGGCGCGCAGCAGGTTGTCGGCGTCCGGGTAGTACCAGTTGCGCAGGGTGCCATTGCTGTAGGTCTCGCGCAGTTCGGTACGCGGGTAGATGGCGTTTTCGGTTTTTGACCCGGTTACCGGGGACCAGAAGAACAAGGTCCCGGTATCGGAATGGAAGTATTGATCCTTGAAGCCATTCACCAGTTTTTCGGTTTCGACAGTGTAGGGCGGGCTGCCAACGGGAACGCTGAGGTTCCAGGTTGCGAGATCGATCATGTCGGTTCTTCCACTCGGTTCATCCTGAACGCGGGTGCCAGAAGCTCTAGCCCGCGCCTTTTCGGGGCGCCTTTATAAGCGTAGCGGCAATTTTTGTTAATGCCCGTCTGGCGGATGATTGACGTCAACATCCTGTCGAAGTGCCATCCTGCCCGGTTTTCGGGGGCTGTAGAGTCGACCGTTAGTCGGCTCGGCGGAACATTGGCCAACTGATGGCGCGACGACAGCTTCTGCTTTGCGGCATCCGCGACTAGAGTGAAGGCTCAGTACGTCTACAGTTTTGCCGGCCACCGGTCCCGATAAGAGAAGCAGCATGGAATGCGCGCAACCCCAGCCAGGTGAAGGCAGCTCGGTCCTTTTGATCGTCGATGATTACCCCGAAAACCTGATCAGCATGCGCGCATTGTTGCAGCGTCAGGATTGGCAGGTGATGACGGCCGCCTCCGGTTTCGAGGCGCTCAACCTTTTACTCAAGCACGATATCGATCTGGTCCTGCTCGATGTGCAGATGCCCGGCATGGACGGTTTCGAGGTCGCGCGGCTGATGCGCGGCAGTCAGCGCACACGGCTGACGCCGATCATCTTCCTCACCGCCAACGAGCAGTCCCAGGATGCCGTGATCAAGGGCTATGCCAGCGGTGCGGTGGATTACCTGTTCAAACCGTTCGACCCACAAATTCTCAAGCCCAAGGTCCAGGCGTTGCTCGAACACCAGCGCAATCGCCGGGCGCTGCAGCGCTTGAGTCATGACCTGGAAGTGGCGCGCGCCTTCAATGCTTCCGTGCTGGACAACGCTGCCGAGGGCATTCTGGTGCTGAGCGAGGACGGTGTGATCCGCTTTGCCAACCCGGCGATTTCGCGGCTGCTCAATGCGCCGGTCAAAGAGCTGGAAGGCAAGGAATTTCTCGATTTCCTGCAGAAGCCGCACATTCCGTTGTGGGCCGATTCCGAGTTTTATGCCGGTTATCAACGTGGCGAGACCCTGCGTCTGCATGATGCGTTATTGCGCACGGCGCCCGGGCAGCAAGTGCCGGTGGCGTTGTCCTGTGCGCCGCTGTCCTCAGAGCAGCACGCGATGGTAGTGACTGTGCTGGACATGTCAGTGGTGCGTCACTTGCACCAGCAACTGGAGTTTCAGGCGGTGACCGATCCGCTGACCGGACTGCTCAACCGGCGGGGTTTCTACCAGACCGTGGAAAACCTGCTGTTGCGCGGCGAACGCAGCGACAGTAGCTGGGTGCTGCTTTATCTCGATCTCGACGGTTTCAAGCGGGTCAACGATTCCCTCGGCCATGACGCCGGCGATCGCGTGTTGCGCTGGGTTTCCGAGCAGTTGAAGGCGTGTCTGCGGCCGTTCGATATCCTGGCGCGCATGGGCGGCGATGAATTCACTGCGCTGCTGGATCTGGAATTTCCCGAGCAAGCGGCGAAGATTGCCGAGAAGCTCATCGAGCGGGTATCGGTCTGTCAGCAGATCGAAGGTCTCGATATTGTCCTTGGCGCCAGTATCGGTATCGCCACCTATCCCGACTGTGGGCGCAATCTCGACGGTTTGCTGCGCGCCTCGGACATTGCCATGTACGAAGCCAAGCGCGCCGGGCGTCAGCAATATCGCTTCTACGACCCTGAAATGAATGGCCGCGCCCGCTCACGCCTGATGCTGGAAGACAGCGTGCGCGAGGCCATCGAAAATCGCGATTTCAATCTGGTCTATCAGCCGCAGGTAGCGATCGGTAGCGGGCAGACTCGGGGGTTCGAAGCGTTGCTGCGCTGGCAGCATCCGAGTGTCGGCGATGTGCCGCCGGGGCTGTTTCTGCCGTTGCTGGAAGAGGCGCGCTTGATCAGTCGCCTTGGCAGCTGGATCTATCACCATGGCGCCGGCCAGCGCAAAGCCTGGGAATCGCTATTCGGTGACGATCTGGTGCTCGGGGTGAGCCTGAGCAACACCCAGTTCGGCCTGCCGAACCTGGTCACTGAGCTGCGCCAGGTCATAGAGCGACATGCCTTGGAGCCCCGGCAACTGGAAGTTGAAATCACCGAAGACGCGCTGATGCAGAACCCGGACGAAACCCGCAAACAACTGCGCCTGCTGCGCCATCTCGGGGTGCGCGTGGCGCTGGATGATTTCGGTTCAGGGCCGTGTTCGCTGGCGCATCTGCGCGATCTGGAGCTGGACACACTGAAACTCGACCGCCAGCTGATTGCGCGTCTGCCGGGCTCGCCCCGCGACGCGTCGCTGGTGCGGATGGTGATCGATCTGTGCAAGCAATACGGTCTCTTGGTGATCGCCGAAGGGGTGGAAACCCTTGAGCAATATCAGTGGCTGCAAGCCCATGGCTGCGAGTATGTACAGGGCTTCCTCGTCGCACGGCCGCTGACGGCCGAGGATGCGATCCGCTTCGCCGAGCCGTTCGACTGGAGCGCGCTGCCTGGCTGAATTCGCTACACTGGCGCACCATTTTCCGAGCCGTGTCGCCGTCCATGACTGTGTTGAAGTACCTCCAGGCCTACCCCGAGCGTTTGCAGGATCAGGTGCGCCAACTGATCGCCGAAGGGCGCCTCGGTGATTACCTGGATCAACGTTATTCGGGCCGGCATGACGTGCAAAGCGACAAAGCGTTGTATAGCTACGCACTGGATCTGAAACAGCAGTACATGCGCAACGCTCCGGCCATCGACAAGGTGCTGTTCGACAACCGCCTCGACCTCACTCACCGTGCCCTCGGTCTGCACACCACGGTCTCGCGGGTGCAGGGCGGCAAGCTCAAGGCCAACAAGGAAATTCGCATCGCTTCGCTGTTCAAGGACGCCGCGCCGGACTTTCTGAAGATGATCGTGGTGCACGAGCTGGCGCACTTCAAGGAATCGGATCACAACAAGGCGTTCTACAAATTGTGCGAGCACATGCTGCCGGGGTATCACCAGATCGAGTTCGATCTGCGCGTGTACCTGACGTGGCGGGATATGCAGTAAGAATCAAAAGATCGCAGCCTTCGGCAGCTCCTACAGTTGGAATGCGATCTTCTGTAGGAGCTGCCGAAGGTTCGGGCCGCGTTCGGACGATCTTTTAACGTTGGGAGTGTTTAGATGGACGTAAGCAAGACCAAAAGCAGTTTCTACCGCCGATTGTATGTGGCCCATCTGATCGACAGTGGCCTGGCGCCCAGCGTGCCGGCGCTGACCGAAGTCACCGGCATGCCCCGGCGCACGGCGCAGGACACCATCGCCGCGCTGGCCGATCTGGATATCGTTTGTGAATTCGAGCAGGAAGAGGGCGCGCGCAATCATGCGGGGCGCTACCGGATTCGTGATTGGGGGGCGATTGATCGGGGGTGGATCGAGCGGAATTTGCGGCAGATAAAAGCGGTGCTGGAATACCCCTGATTCCTGCGGCGACGTTCCTGACGCCTTCGCGAGCAAGCTCGCTCCCACATTTGGAATACATTCTCCTGTGGGAGCGAGCTTGCTCGCGAAGGGGTCTTCAGGCGCGACGCATCCCGATGTGCGGAATGCCATCCTCGAGATATTCCTCACCCGCCACTGCAAATCCGTATCTGCCGTAATACCCCTGCAAATGCGCCTGCGCCGACAGATAGATCGGCACCTGCGGCCAGTGCTTCCCGGCCTGTTTCAATGCCTGTTCCATCATCGCGTGCCCCAGCCCCTTGCCACGCCCGACAGGGGCGGTGATCACGCGGCCGATCACCACGTCGCCGCCCTGGGATTCGGGATCGAGCAGGCGCAGGTAAGCCATCAACTGATCGTTTTCCCAGCCCATCAGATGGTAGGTATCGCCTTCCAGATCCTGACCGTCGAGGTCCGGATAGGCGCATTTCTGTTCGACCACGAACACGTCAGAGCGCAATTTCAACAGTGCATACAATTGCTCTTTGCCCAGATCGCTGTGATGTTTGCAGATCCACTCGATTGTCATTTTTCGATTCCTTGAACACGTCGCCCGATACTAAGCGCACCCGCTGCGGATGTCTGTATGGCGTATCAGTCTGTGACAAAGGTCAAAATGCCATCATTCCTTTCTCGCGGCGCCCAAGACTTTGTGTAATCTGCTGAAGGGCACTGCGTACTGGCTCCCATGAGCTAATGTTCAATGCTTGGGTTTTGCCGGTAAGGGGCCTTGGATTTTGACGTGAAACCACGTCGGGCGGTTGCCCGCTGAGGATGTTCAAGCATGCTGCGATTGCTTCAAGCCGTTGCTTTGATCGGACTGCTGGTGCTGGGCCAGGATGCTGCAGCGCAGAAGCTGCGGCTGGCGTTCGATAACTGGCCGCCGTTTACCGACGATGCGCTGGTCAACGGAGGACTGGCCACCGACATTGTCAGCACCGCACTGGCGCGCGCCGGTTACGCCAGCGGTTACGAGCAAGTGCCATGGGCGCGGGCGTTGCTGGGGGTCGGCGAGGGACGTTACGACGTGCTGGTCAACGCCTGGTACAACGACGAACGCACGCAGATCGGCCAGTTTTCCGCCGAGTACCTGATCAACCGCATCCGGTTCCTCAAGCGCAAAGACGCACCCATCGACTACAGCAACCTTGAACAACTGCACACCTTCCCGATTGCGGTGGTGCGCGGGTATGCCTATTCCGCACCGTTCGATGCCGACACAGCGATGCAGAAAGTCCCTGTGCACAACTTCGCCATGGGCGTGCGCATGCTCGCGGCGGACCGGGTCAAGCTGACGCTGGAAGACGAATACGTGGCGAAATATTACCTGGCGCGGGAATCGGCCAAGGTGCGCAATTCGGTCGAGTTTCTACCCAAGCCGTTGAGTGAGAACAGCCTGCACATATTGGTCAGCCTGAAGAATCCGCAGCATGAGCAAATTGTGGCCGGGTTTGATCGGGCGATTGCAGCGATGAAGGCTGACGGGACCTACGAGAAGTTATTGCGGCGGCATGGAATGTGAGGGCTGAGCTGGAATTATTGTGGGGCTGATGGCCCTATCGCGAGCAGGCTCACTCCTACAGTTGGAATGCGTTCCCTTGTAGGAGTGAGCCTGCTCGCGATGACGCCCTGTCAGCCAGCGCTGATTTCACTGGTGTCCTTGATCAGATGCGCCGCCAACGTGCGCAACGGCCCCAACTGCCGGCAAATCAGCGCCAACTGCGTCTGCACCAGCCGCTGCCCCTCATCAATCTCGTCCGGCATCTGCTCCAGCTCGTTGGCCAGCGCTTCTTCTTCATCACTCTGAATCGCAATCGGCTGCTTGCTCGCCAGGCCTTGGGCGATTTCGTCGATGCTGCTCGCCAGTTTCACCCCGGCGCCTTCGATCAGATGCTCCCGCACCTCCGCTGGCAACTGTGTTTCACGGTGCGCGCCGAGCCCTGACAAATAGCTGAGCAACGTGTGCGACAGCACCAGGAAACGGAAGCCAACGTCCGCTTCCTTTCGGAAATGCCCCGGCTCCATGAGCATGTTCGCCAGTGTCGTCGACAGCGCCGCGTCAGCGTTATGGGCGTTGCGTCGGGCGAGGCGATAGGCGAGGTCGTCGCTCTTGCCGGCGGCGTATTGCTGCATGATCTGGCGCAGGTAGATGCTGTTGCAGGTCAGGGTGTTGGCCAGCACTTTGTTCAGGCGTCGGCCCTGCCAGTCCGGCAGAAACAGGAACACCGCAAGTCCGGCGATCAGACTGCCCAGCAGGGTATCGAACAGCCGTGGCAGAAACAGCCCGTAGCCATCGCCGACCTGATTGAAGCAGAACAGCACCATGATGGTGATCGCCGCCGTCGCCAGGGTGTAGCGTGTGGTGCGGTTGGTGAAGAACACCACCCCGGCGGCGATGGCGAAGCACGACTGCACCACCGGGTTGGGGAACAGATCGAACAGCGCCCACGCCACCGTGAGGCCGATGGCCGTGCCGATGATCCGCTGACCGAGTTTGCGCCGTGTGGCGCCGTAGTTCGGCTGGCAGACGAACAGCGTGGTTAGGATGATCCAGTAGCCTTGCGACGGGTGAATCAGGTGCACCATGCCGTAGCCGATGCTCAGGGCCAGCGGCAAGCGCAGGGCATGGCGGAACAGCAGCGAGGTGGGCGTCAGTTGCGTGCGCAGGCGAATCCACACGTCCTTGAGATTGCGCGGTGAACGGTCGAGCAGGCTGCTGTCGGTGGCATCGGCCAAGGCGTCGGGATTACTTGCGTCGCTAAGCAGGCGGTCGAGGGTGCCGAGGTTGGCTGCCAGTGCGCGCAGCGAACGCAGCAGGCCGCGCCATGCCGGGTTGCTCTGGATGCGCAAGTGTTCGAGGGAGGCGTGGAGGTCGTTCAGGGCTTCGGCGAAACTGGCGTCGTAAATGAACGGCTGGCGCATCTGGATCGATTCGGCCAACGCCCGGCAGGCCTTGCCTTGCTGACGCAGCAGGCGCTGGCAGCGGAACAGCACGTCGCTGTGGAAAAACGCTTCGGCCAGTGCGTTATAAGGGTAGTGCGAAGAGCTGGCGCGTTCGTGGATGTCCTGCGCGAGGAAGTACAGCTTGAGATAACGGCTGACTTTCGAGCCCGGCCGACCGTTGCCGACCCGGTGCAGGATGATTTCCTTGGCGGTGTTGAGTGCGGCGACCACCCGGCCGTTCTGCTGCGCCAGTTCGAGGCGGCGGGCCTCGACGTCCATCTGCCGGATCGGCTCGAACAACGAGGATTTCAGCTTCAGATACAGGCCCAGTTCACGGAACAATCGTGCCAGGCTTTGCTGCACCGGTTGATTGGAAAACAGCGCCTGCCATAGCACCGACAGCAGACCGTACCACGCCGCGCCGGCGACCAGCAGCATCGGTTCGTGCCAGAAATCGGTAACCGCGCCGCCGCGCTGATCGACGCCGATCATCGTGTACACGGAGAGAATCAGCGTCGCCGAGGCGATCGCGCCGTAACGCTCGCCCAGCGCGCCGAGCATGGTCAGGCTGAAACTGGCCAGCGCCAGGGCCACGGCAAAAATGATCGGGTAGGGAAAGAGCAATTCCACCGACAGCGCGGCGATGCTGAAACACACCAGCGTCACCGCGAGGGCGTTGAGGCGGCCCTGCCAACTGTCGTCGGTTTCGGCCAGGGCGCTGGCGATGATGCCGAGGAACAACGGGATCAGCAGGCCCATTTCATCCTGATGCCAACACAGCGCCATACTGCCGGTCAGGGCGATGAATACCCGCACGCTGTAACTGAATTTATCCAGCGCCCACAGGCGCCGCAAAGACTGACGAAACGAGGTCGAGGACATGAAGTGCGATGGCCTTCCGAGGCGATGCCGCTAAATTGAGCCAGTAATGACGCCGACGCAATGGCGCCGAGCACATCTGACAGCAAAAAGTGTTCCTTTTACTTACACCACAAACCACTGTGGGAGCGAGCCTGCTCGCGAAAGCGGAGTGTCATTCAACAGATATGTCGACTGATATACCGCATTCGCGAGCAGGCTCGCTCCCACAGTTGTGATTTGTGTTGGATCAGACGTACTGCGCAGCGGCGTAACCGGAGGCCCAGGCCCATTGGAAGTTGAATCCGCCCAGATGCCCGGTGACGTCAAGCACTTCACCAATGAAATACAGGCCCGGGCTTTTCAGCGATTCCATGGTCTTGGACGACACTTCGCGGGTATCGACGCCACCGAGTGTAACCTCGGCGGTGCGATAGCCTTCAGTCCCCGCCGGCACTACCTTCCAGCTGCCGAGCTTTTCGGCAATATCCGCCAGTTCAGCGTGGGTGTACTGCTTCATCGGTTTGGAGACAAACCAGTTGTCCGCCAGCAGATTGGCCATCTTCTTGGTGAAGATTTCGCCAAGCAAAGTTTTCAGTTCGCTGTTCGGGCGTTCGGCGACCTGCTGTTGCAGCCAGATCGCCGCGTCGTGGTCCGGCAGCAGGTTGATCTCTACCGTGTCACCGGGTTCCCAGAACGAGGAAATCTGCAGGATCGCCGGGCCGCTGAGGCCACGGTGAGTGAACAGGATGTTCTCGCGAAAGCTCTGCTCGTTGCAGCTGACCAGACAATCCACCGAGGTGCCGGATAGCTCCGTGCACAAATCCTTGAGCTGATCGGTGATGGTGAATGGCACCAGCCCGGCGCGAGTCGGCAGCAGTTCATGGCCGAACTGCTTGGCGACCTGATAACCGAAACCGGTAGCACCCAGAGTCGGGATGGACAGGCCGCCGGTGGCGATCACCAACGATTGGCATTGGACCTGGCCGAGGGTGGTGTCGAGCAGGTAGCCGCTGTCGACTTTCTCGATGGTCTGGATCGAGGTGTCCAGATGCAGATCGACGCCGGCCTGATCGCATTCATCAAGGAGCAGGCCGAGGATGTCGCTGGATTTGTTATCGCAGAACAGTTGGCCGAGTTTCTTCTCGTGGTAGGGCACGGCGTGTTTGCCGACCAGACCGATGAAATCCCACTGGGTGTAACGCGCCAGCGCGGATTTGCAGAAATGCGGATTCTGCGAAAGGAAATTGCCCGGTTCGGTGTACATGTTGGTGAAATTGCAGCGACCACCGCCGGACATGAGGATTTTCTTGCCGGCCTTGTTCGCGTGGTCGAGCAGCAATACCTGACGCCCGCGCCCGGCGGCAGTCAGGGCACACATCAAGCCGGCCGCGCCAGCGCCAATGATCACGACTTCGGTAGAGCGCAAAACGGTGTCCTCACACAATGATCGTTCCCACGCTCTGCGTGGGAATGCCGCCATGGACGCTCTGCGTCCGTTGTTATGTGACGCGGAGCGTCACGGGATGCATTCCCACGCAGAGCGTGGGAACGATCAGGTCAGAGAATGCGTACGCGCAACGAGCGGCCCTTGATCTTGCCGTCATTCAAGCGCTGCAAGGCCTGCATGGCCACGGTGCGCTCGACAGCGACATAGGCCTGGAAATCGAAGATCGCAATCTTGCCAACCTGCGCGCCGGGAATGCCCGCTTCGCCAGTCAATGCGCCAAGAATGTCGCCCGGACGCACCTTGTCTTTACGGCCAGCGCCGATGCACAGGGTGGTCATCGGCGGTTGCAGCGGCGCCAGGCCCTGAGACTTGAGGTTGTCGATCTGATCCCAGTTCAGCGGCGCCTTCTGCAGTTGTTCGATGGCTTGCGCGCGGTGTGCTTCGGACGGCGCGACCAGACTGATGGCAATGCCTTTCTCGCCCGCGCGACCGGTACGGCCGACGCGGTGGATGTGGATTTCCGAATCCCGCGCCAGCTCGACGTTGATTACCATGTCCAGTGCATCGATATCCAGACCACGGGCCGCGACGTCGGTGGCGACCAGTACGGAGGTGCTGCGGTTGGCGAACATCGCCAGCACCTGATCGCGGTCACGCTGTTCCAGATCGCCGTGCAGGCCGACGGCGGAAATGCCTTTGGCGGTCAGGTGATCGACGGTTTCCTGCACTTGCTGCTTGGTGAAGCAGAACGCCACGCAGGACGCCGGACGGAAGTGGTGCAGGACTTTGGTCACCGCGCTCATGCGCTCTTCCGGGGAGATCTCGTAGAAGCGCTGCTCGATCTGCGTGTCGTCGTGGAAGGCTTCGGCCTTGACGGTCTGCGGATCGCGCATGAATTTCGATGCCAGTTGCTTGATGCCCACCGGGTAGGTCGCGGAGAACAGCAGAGTCTGGCGGCGCTCGGGGGTCTTGATGATGATGTCTTCGATGGCGTCGTAGAAACCCATGTCGAGCATGCGGTCCGCTTCGTCGAGGATCAGCGTGTTCAGGCCGTCGAGCACCAGCGAACCCTTGCGCAAATGCTGCTGAATGCGTCCCGGGGTGCCGACGATGATGTGCGCGCCGTGCTCGAGCGAAGCGATCTGCGGGCCGAACGACACGCCACCGCAGAGGGTCAGGACCTTGATGTTGTCTTCGGCACGGGCCAGACGACGGACTTCCTTGGCCACCTGGTCGGCCAGCTCGCGGGTCGGGCAGATCACCAGCGCCTGGCAACCGAAGTAGCGCGGATTGATCGGGTTGAGCAGGCCGATGCCGAACGCGGCGGTCTTGCCGCTGCCGGTCTTGGCCTGGGCGATCAGGTCCATCCCCTTGAGGATCACCGGCAAGCTCTGCGCCTGGATCGGCGTCATCTGGGCATAACCGAGTGATTCGAGGTTAGCCAGCATGGCGGCGGACAGCGGCAGAGTATTAAAAGCGGTGGCGATGGTGGTCACGGGACTGGCCTGCAAAACAAAATGTCGCGCAGTGTAGCAGCCCCGTGCCGGTTTCCTCGACAGTTCTGGACGAACAGCGATTAATGTTCGATGTGCTCCTGCGGCCGTTTCGCCCGGCGTCCGTCTTCTTTCGACAGCTGCGAAAAAATCGTCGCGGCCAGCATCGCCATCACCCCGACCGTGACGAAGGTCAGCTGGAAGGCGCCGAGCACGGTTTCCACACCATCGTTGCCGACCTTCGCAGTGAAGCCGCCAAGCAGCGCGCCGGCGCAGGCCACCCCGAGGCTCAGCGACAACTGCGCCACCACCGACAGCAGACTGTTGCCGCTGCTGGCGCTGGCATCGTCGAGGTCGATCAGGGTTACGGTGTTCATCGCGGTGAATTGCAGCGAGTTGATCGCCCCCAGCACCGCCAGCAGGCACAACAGCAGCCAGTACGGCGTCTGCTCACTGACCAGGCCCATGCTCGCCAGCATGATCCCCAGCGCCAGGGTGTTGCCGGTGAGGACGATGCGATAGCCGAGCCGTTCGATCAGCGGCCGCGCGACCCACTTGGCGACCATCGCCGCAGCGGCCAGCGGCAACATGCTCATCCCGGCTTGCGAAGGCGAATAGCCCAACGCGACTTGCAGCAACAACGGCACCAGAAACGGCAGGGCGCCGCTGCCCAGGCGCGCAAACAGGTTGCCGAGAATGCCGACGGCGAAGGTGCGGGTCTTGAACAGCGACGGCGCGAACAACGGGTTTTCGATGTGCCCGGCGCGCAGCCAGTACGCCGCCAGACAGGCCATGCCGGCGAACAGCAGCAACATCACCCGCAGATGCGGCAGATGCAATTCGCCAAGGCCTTCCATGGCAATGGTGATGAGGATCATCGCCGCGCCGAACAGCAGAAAGCCGAGGCTATCGAAGCGCGTGCGCTCGGTGCCGCGCAGGTCGGGAATGAATTTCCACACTGCATAACAACCGATCACCCCGACCGGCAGATTGATCAGAAAGATCCAGTGCCACGTCAGGTATTCCACCATCCAGCCGCCCATGGTCGGTCCGATCAGCGGACCGAGCAGGCCGGGAATGGTGATGAAACCCATGATCCGCACCAGTTCCGAGCGCGGGTAGGCACGCAGCACCACCAGCCGCCCGACCGGCAGCATCAGCGCACCACCGAGGCCCTGTATCACCCGTGCACCGATGAGCATGCTCAGGCTGCTGGACAAGGCGCAGAGCAATGAGCCGAAGCTGAACAGCAGGATCGCGCCGAAGAAGATTTTCTTGGTGCCGAAGCGGTCGGCGATCCAGCCTGACGCCGGGATCAGCAGGGCCACCGTGAGCATGTAGGCAATGATCACGCCCTGCATGCGCAACGGGTCTTCGGCCAGATCGCTGGCCATGGCCGGCAGCGCGGTATTGAGGATGGTCCCGTCGAGGGACTGCATGAAGAACGCAATGGCGACGACCCACGGCAACCAGCGGGCGGTGATGGCGTCGAGAGGCGGGCGGTTGGGCATGGAACCTCGTGTGGTTAGTGCATTTCGGAGTCGAGCGCAGTCAGTGTGGGAGCGAGCCTGCTCGCGAAGAGGCCATTTCATTCGACATTGATGTCGATTGATCTACCGCTTTCGCGAGCAGGCTCGCTCCCACAGGTTTTGCATTTACAGCGTTAGCGTCAACCGGCTGATCAGCGCCCCCGGCAGCAATGCCGACGAAGTATTGCGCTGGCTGTACGTACTGGCCGACAGCAGCAGTTCGCGTTCCGTGGTCAGAGCTTCCAGCTGCGAACCGAGCAGGTTGTAAGCGCTGTCGTCGAAACGCATGGTGCTGACCGGCGCCTGGATCTCGCCGTTCTCGACCCAGAAGGTCGCGAAACGGGTCATGCCGGTCATGCGCGCCGCCGGTTGATCCGAGTAGTTCAGGTACCACAGGTTGCTGATGTACAGCCCGGTGCCCAATTGCTTGAGGATCTCTTCCTGCGACAGATCACCTGCAGCCATGCTCAACGCGCTGGGCATCTCGCCGCCACCCGCGCCGTTCGCCGCCAGACCATATTCGGCAGCGCTGCGCGAGCCGACCAGTTGATCGCCGGCCTTGCCCTCGACGATCAGACGCAGATCGCTGCGCGGATAACCCTCGGCGGAAAACGCCGGGCTCAGCGATTCGCTGACCTTTTCGTCCAGCGACAGCAGCGGGCTGAAGGCCTGATCGCCGACGTAGAGCTTCTGCAACGGACTGCTCTTGCTGGCAATCGACTGCGCCGAGAACCCGCCCCAGCTGAGCATGCCCATAATCTCTTCCAGTGCCGCCGGCGCCAGATAGGCGCGGTACTGACCGGGCGCCAAAGTGCGTAACGGTCGGCCGAGAAACTCAAGCTGTTCGCGGGCCTGGGCGAAACGCCGGGCGAACCCCTCATCGCTCCAGTCGTGCCCGGCGTAGCTGGCCTTCACCGCTTCGCCATTTTCATGGAACAGGCTGAAATCGAAATTGAAGCTGTTGGCCTCATGCCAGCCGAACGCACCGGCGGAACTGGCGAAACCGCGGCTGATCGGACCAGCGGCATAAAAACCGACCAGATCGAGACCTTCAGCGGCGGCGCAGATTTGCCCGACGACATCTTCGGTGTCCGGCAGCGGATGCGCTTGTATGTGCGTGCTCTGCCAGCTGTTGTGATTGAGCAGCAGGTACGGATCCTGCGGCAGCAGCGGCAAGGTTTCGCGCAATTGCTGCAGGCCTTCGGCGAGCCGTTGCAGATCGGCTTCCTGATCCCCGGACAAGGTGATCTGCAGGTCGGCGTGGCGACCGTCATTGATCAGTTTCAGACCGACGTTGGCCTGCTGCACTTGCCCGGCCTGGCGCACCTTGGCGTGATTGAAACGCACGAACGCCGAGGCTTCGGCGGCGTAGCTGAGCGTGAACTGTTCCGGCTCGCGCACGCTGTCGCGCAACCAGTTGACCATGACCTTGAAGGCGTCGGACTGACGCTTCGAAATGCTCATCAGGCGTCTCCCCCAAACACATCAATATTGCTGAATACGCAGGCCGGCGAAGCGTGCCCGACGCGAATCACCTGGTTCGGTTCGCCCTTGCCGCAGTTCGGCGTGCCCAGCACCTTGACGGTGTTGGCATCGCCGACGGCGCGCAGGCTCTTCCAGAAGTGCGCGGAAATCGCCCGGTAGTTGGGATTTTTCACCACGCCTTTAAGCTCACCCTTCTCGATCAGCTGGCCCCATTCACAGCCGAACTGGAATTTGTTGCGGGCATCGTCGATCGACCACGAGCGGTTGGTGCTCATCAAGATGCCGTGCTCGATACCGCTGATCATCTGCTCCAGCGTCTGATCGCCGGGCTCGATATTGAGGTTGGCCATGCGGTCGATCGGCGGGCGGTTCCAGCCGCAGGCGCGGCTGTTGGCAACGCCATCGAGCCCGGCACGATATTGCGACAGCGCTCCGCCCAGTGGCCGCAGCAGCAGTCCGTCGCGAATCAGGAATTGTTTGCTTGCCGCAGTGCCGTCGTCGTCATGGCCATAGCTGGCGAGTTCTTCGGGAATATCCGGATCGAAAGTCACGTTGAGCAAATTCGAGCCGTATTGCAGGCTGCCGAAATCGCTGGTTTTGACGAAACTGGTGCCGGCGTAATTGCGCTCATCACCGAGGATGCGGTCGAGCTCCAGCGGGTGGCCGATGGATTCGTGGATCTGCAGCATCATCTGATCGGGCATCAGCAGCAGGTCGCGCGGGCCTTGTGGGGTGTTCGGCGCGAGCAGCAATTGCAGGGCCTGATCGGCGACTTGCGGGCCGGCGCCGACCAGACCGCAGCGGCTGATGACATCGGCGCCACCCTGTTGGCCGAAATTCTCCCGGCCAAGGCTGCGGGTCTGGCTGTCGTTGCCATCGTAGGCAGTGACGTCCAGGCCCGGATAGACGAAGCGCTGGGCCTGACGCAATTCGGCGCCGGCGCTGCTCAGATAGATCTGCTCGACGTGGGTGATGCCGATACTCACCTGCCAATTGACCAGGCGCTCATCCTTGGGCACCGCAGCGGATTCCGCGCCGAGCAGTTCGAAACATTCGTTCAGGGAAGGAAAGGGCTGTTCGAGATTGGGTGAAAAATAATCAGCGCGGTCGCTGGAAACCGGCTGCTCGCGCAGATCGAGCAAGGCGTGCGGCTTGAGTCGGCGAGCCTGTTGCTCGGCGCGTTCCAAGGCCGCTTGCAGGCCTTGTTGCGAAAGGTCATTGGTCGCCGCGTAGGCTTCGACGCCATTGACGCGCACGGTGAGCATCGCCCCTTCGTCGCGGCTCAGGCTCGGCGGTTCGGCGACGTTCTTGCGCACCGACAGGTACTGCCCGGACTCGCGCACATACCGCAGGGAAAAAAATTCAGCGCCCGTGCGCAAGGCAGCGAAGCGCTGCTTGAGCTGGGGGTGGAAATCGAACATTCGGGAACCTCCTTGTAATGGAGTAGCGGCATGGCGACAGCGGGGAGGGGTGAAACGGTTGCGCGAGGTCTAGAGTAGGCCTGCGTGGGGGTAGGATCAAGTGAAGAGGGGGTGTAGGAGGTTTTACTGTGCAGCGGGGGAATTTGTGCTGAATCTGAGGGCCCCTTCGCGAGCAGGCTCGCTCCCACAGTTGAAATGCATTCCAATGTGGGAGCGAGCCTGCTCGCGAAGGCCGCGCCTCGGTACTACGACTTACTGAACAACCGGGGTGATATCCCGCATCGGCTTGCCCTTGACCGGCGCGCCGTTCGCGACGTAGTACGCCGCATTACTGCGCGGCAGTGGCTTGCGGCCACGAATTTTGTCGGCGATTTTTTCGGCCATCATGATCGTCGGGGCGTTGAGGTTGCCGGTGGTGATGATCGGCATGATCGAGGCATCGACCACACGCAGGCTCTGCATACCATGCACACGACCTTCGCCATCGACCACCGCCATTTCGTCGGTGCCCATCTTGCACGAGCAGGACGGGTGGAACGCGGTTTCGGCGTGCTCGCGGATGAACTTGTCGAGCTGCTCATCGGTTTGCACGTCGATGCCCGGGCTGATTTCGCGACCACGGAACGCATCCAGTGCCGGCTGCTGCATGATTTCGCGGGTCAGGCGGATGCCGTCGCGGAATTCCTGCCAGTCCTGCTCGGTGGCCATGTAGTTGAAAAGGATGCTCGGGTGCTGGCGCGGATCCTTGGATTTGACCTGGATGCGGCCACGGCTCGGCGAACGCATGGAACCCATGTGCGCCTGGAAACCGTGCTCTTTCACACCGTTGCTGCCGTTGTAGTTGATCGCCACCGGCAGGAAGTGGTACTGGATGTTCGGCCATTCGAATTCAGGACGCGAACGGATGAAGCCGCCGGCCTCGAACTGGTTGCTGGCGCCGATGCCGGTGCCGTTGAACAGCCACTCGGCGCCGATCGCCGGCTGGTTGTACCAGAGCAGCGACGGGTACAGCGAGACCGGTTGGGTGCAGGCGTATTGCAGGTACAGCTCAAGGTGATCCTGCAGGTTTTCACCAACGCCCGGTAGATCGTGAACCACCGGGATGTCGAGGCTTTCCAGCAGTTTCGCCGGGCCGACGCCGGAGCGCTGCAGAATCTGCGGCGATGCGATGGCGCCGGAGCACAGCAGGACTTCCTTGCGCGCCTTGGCTTCAACGCGTTCCTCAGCGTCGCCGATCAGGTAACGCACGCCGACCGCACGCTTGCCTTCAAAGAGAATCTTGTCGGTCAGGGCGTGGGTGACGATGGTCAGGGTCGAGCGCTTTTTAGCGATGTCGAGGTAACCACGGGCGGTGGAAGCACGGCGGCCGTTCGGCGTCACGGTGCGGTCCATCGGGCCGAAGCCTTCCTGCTGGTAGCCGTTGAGGTCTTCGGTGCGCGGATAACCGGCCTGCACGCCGGCTTCAACCATGGCGTGGAACAGCGGGTTGTTGCCGGCCTTTGGCGTGGTCACGCTGACCGGGCCGTCGCCACCGTGGTAATCGTTCGGGCCGATGTCACGGGTTTCGGCTTTGCGGAAATACGGCAGGCAATCGAGGTACGACCAGTCTTCCAGGCCCGGCAGTTTCGCCCAGCCGTCATAGTCCATCGCGTTGCCGCGGATGTAGCACATGCCGTTGATCAGCGAAGAGCCGCCAAGGCCCTTGCCGCGACCGCATTCCATGCGGCGGCCGTCCATGTGCGGCTCTGGATCGGTTTCATAGGCCCAGTTGTAGCGACGACCCTGCAGCGGGAACGCCAGCGCGGCGGGCATCTGGGTACGGAAGTCGAGGCGGTAGTCCGGGCCCCCGGCTTCGAGCAGCAGAACGGTGACGCCTTCGTCTTCAGTCAGACGGGTCGCCAGGGTGTTACCGGCCGAGCCGGCACCGATGATGATGTAATCGAATTCTTGGGACATTGAATGCACCCTCTTTGATAGTGGTCAGGTCAGGCCTGGTGAGTGCTTTGCACTCAATCGCCAGCAGGCTGGCTCCCACAGGGGATTGGGGATGCCACAGATTTGGTGCATGACACCAAACCTGTGGGAGCGAGCCTGCTCGCGAAGACGGCCTCGCGAGCAATGCAAATCTCGGGTCTTAGAACACCGAGACGTAATCGCCCAGCTCGACCTGTACCGATTTGATGCGGGTGAAATTGTTCAGCGAGCTGATGCCGTTCTCACGGCCCACGCCCGACTGCTTGTAGCCGCCAACCGGCATTTTCGCGTCGGACTCGCCCCAGGCGTTGATCCAGCAGATACCGGCTTCCAGTTGATGAATCACGCGGTGCGCGCGGTTCAGGTCTTTGGTGACGATACCGGCAGCCAGACCGAAGTCGGTATCGTTGGCGCGGCGGATCACTTCTTCTTCGGTTTCGTAGGAGAGGATCGCCATGACCGGGCCGAAGATTTCTTCGCGCACGATGGTCATGTCGTCGCTGCAATCGGTGAACACGGTTGGCGCCACGAACGCGCCTTTGGCGAATTCGCCGTCGGTCAGACGACCGCCGCCGCACAGTACGCGGGCACCTTGTTCCTTACCTTTTTCGATGTAGGCCAGCACGCTTTCCATGTGGGCGAAGCTGACCAGCGGGCCGAAGTTGGTGTTTTCGTCTTCCGGGTTGCCGACGCGGATGCGTGCAACGCGCTCAACGATCTTGGCTTCAAAAGCGGCTTTCAGGTGCGCCGGTACGAACACGCGAGTGCCGTTGGTGCAGACCTGACCGGAGCTATAGAAGTTGGCCATCATCGCCGTGTCGGCAGCGCGATCAAGATCGGCGTCGTCGCAGATGATCAGCGGCGACTTGCCGCCCAGTTCCATGGTCACGTCCTTGAGCGACGAAGCCGAAGCGCTGGCCATGACTTTCTTGCCGGTGTCGGTGCCGCCGGTGAAGGAGATTTTCTCGATGCGCGGGTGCTCGGTCAGCCAAGTGCCGACTTCGCGGCCGCTGCCGGTCAGGACGTTGAACACGCCGTTCGGCACGCCGGCTTCGGTGTAGATCTCAGCCAGTTTCAGGGTGGTCAGCGAGGTGACTTCGCTTGGCTTGAAGATCATCGCGTTACCGGCCGCCAGGGCTGGAGCGGATTTCCACAGGGCGATCTGGATCGGGTAGTTCCACGCGCCGATACCGGCGACCACGCCCAGCGGCTCGCGACGGGTGTAAACGAACGAGGTGTCACGCAGCGGGATCTGCTCGCCTTCGATGGCGGGCACCAGGCCTGCGTAGTATTCCAGCACGTCAGCGCCGGTGACGATGTCGACGTACTTGGTTTCGGAGAAGGATTTGCCGGTGTCCAGGGTTTCCAGCGCGGCCAGCTCATCGTTGCGCTCGCGCAAGATGTCGACGGCGCGACGCAGGATGCGCGAACGCTCCATGGCGGTCATTGCGGCCCAGATTTTCTGGCCCTTTTCAGCGCTGACCACGGCGCGCTCGACGTCGTCCTTGGTCGCACGTTGCACCAGTGCGAGGACTTCACCGTTCGCCGGGTTGATGGCTTCGAAGGTGGCATCGCTGCCGGCATCGGTATACGCGCCATCGATGTAGAGTTTTTGCAGTTCGAAACGGGCCATAGTGTCCTCGCAAGTGCATAAGTGGTTGGCGTTGACCACCGCGATCACGCTGCGGTGGAGTTCAGGGGTCGAGCGGTTTCTGTGTGCTCTAACTCACCTGCTTGGCCAATTGGAAATCCATGTATTCGTAAGCGATCTGTTGCGCCTGCGCCGTGTCGAAAGCGTCTCCCGACAGCGCGCCGCGCAACCACAAGCCGTCAATCAACGCTGCCAGACCCCGGGCGGCGCTGCGCGCATCTTCGAGCGGCAGCACACGGCGGAACTGGCAGCACAGGTTGGAATACAGACGGTGATCGTTGATCCGCTGCAACCTGTGCAAAGACGGCTGGTGCATGCTGGTGGCCCAGAAGGCCAGCCAGGTTTTCATTGCCGGGCCATTGACCTGGCTGGCGTCGAAGTTGCCTTCGATGATCACCTGCAGATGCGCCCGTGGGCTGTCATCTGCCAGCGCCTGACGGCGCGCGGTGACGCTCTCGCTGAGGGCGGTCATCAGGTACCGCATCGTGGCGGCGATCAGGCCGTTCTTGTCCTGAAAATAATGACTGATGATGCCATTCGAGACACCGGCCAAACGGGCGATCAGCGCAATGCTGGCGTCCCCCATTCCGACCTGATCGACGGCCTGCAAAGTGGCTTCGATCAGTTGTTGGCGGCGGATGGGTTGCATACCGACCTTGGGCATCTTGCACATCTCCTTAGGCCTTCCGAGGGGCGAATGACGCCGATCGGATTGAGGGCCAGTCTATTTTGTTTTGATTGAACGTTCAATCAACAAAGAATAAGATCTGCGACAATTCGTCGCTGCCTACAGAAAATTCCTACGCGTGATGACGATAAAAACCGACACCTGAAACGGCTCGAAACCTGCGTGGGGCATGGCGCGGTTCGCGATTCGATGGACGTGTTGAAAGGGCAAGACGCTCGGGGCCAGGTTTCGGATGAACGTCCGGCACCTCTGGCCACGAAAGCGAATACGCAACGCCATTTCGGCAGGTTCGGGCTTTTTTCGGAGTGTCTTTATATCACCCGCCGGTCGGCTGCCAACTAACCGATTGGTCGGGTTCCGTGATGCCTTGTGTTCTTCTCTCGCACTGCCTGGAGCATTTGTGCCATGAGTTCTGCCTCGCTAATAAAGACCCCGCCCGAGAAGGTGACGGTCAACGGTTGGGTGTTCTACACCTCGACCGCGCTGATTCTGTTGTTGACCGCCATTCTGATCATCGCCCCGCAAGAGGCCGGCAGAATGTTGGGGATGGCCCAGGCCTGGTTGTCGCGCAGCTTCGGCTGGTACTACATGGTGGTGATCGCTGCCTACCTGGTGTTCGTGGTCGGTCTGGCGTTTTCCTCGTACGGCAAACTCAAACTGGGCAGCAAGGACGACACCCCGGATTTCAGTTACGGCGCCTGGGCGGGGATGCTGTTCTCGTCGGGCATCGGCATTTCGCTGTTGTACTTCGGCGCGTCCGAGCCGCTGGATCACTATTTCAATCCGCCGGAAGGCACCTCGGCCACGAATATGGCCGCGCGGCAGGCGGTGCAACTGACCTTCCTGCACTGGGGCCTGCACGGCTGGGCGATCTACGCGCTGGTCGGTCTGGCCGTGGCGTATTTTGCCTATCGGCATAACCAACCGCTGGCGCTGCGTTCGGCGCTGTATCCGCTGGTCGGCGAGCGTTGGGTCAAGGGCGCGGCCGGGCACGCGGTGGATGGCTTCGGCATGTTCGTCACCCTGCTGGGTCTGGTGACCAACCTGGGGATTGGCTCGCTGCAAGTGTCGTCCGGGCTGGAAAACCTGTTCGGCATGGAGCACAGCAACACCAACCTGCTGATCGTCATCATCGTCATGAGCACCGTGGCGACCATCGCCGCCGTGTCGGGTGTGGAAAACGGCATCCGTCGTCTGTCCAACCTGAACATCGTGCTGTTCAGCGGCCTGCTGATTTTCGTTCTGCTGTTCGGCCCGACTTTGCACCTGCTCAACGGCTTCGTGCAGAACATCGGTGACTACCTCAACGGCGTGGTGCTGAAGACCTTCGACCTGTACGTCTATGAAGGCGACAGCGCCAAGTCCGATCGCTGGCTGGGCCTGTGGACGCTGTTCTACTGGGCCTGGTGGATTTCCTGGGCGCCATTCGTGGGCATGTTCATCGCACGGATTTCCCGTGGCCGCAGCGTGCGTGAGCTGGTTGCTGGCGTGCTGCTGATTCCGCTGGGCTTCACCTTGGCGTGGCTGTCGATCTTCGGCAACTCGGCGCTGGATCTGGTGATGAATCAGGGCGCGGTGGAGCTGGGCAAGACGGCGCTGGAACAGCCGTCGATGGCGATCTATCAGTTGCTTGAGCATTACCCGGCGTCGAAAGTCGTCATCGGGGTGTCGATCTTTGTCGGCTTCGTGCTGTTCCTGACCCCGGCCGACTCCGGCGCGGTGATGATGGCGAATCTTTCCTGCAAGGGCGGCAACGTCGATGAAGACGCGCCGCACTGGCTGCGGATCTTCTGGTCGGTGGTGATCACCCTGGTGACCATCGGCCTGCTGTTCGCCGGCAACTTCGAAGCCATGCAGACCATGGTGGTGCTGGCCGGCCTGCCGTTCTCGGTGGTGCTGATCTGCTTCATGTTCGGCCTGCACAAGGCGATGCGCCAGGACGTGCAGATCGAACAGGAGCAAGCGCAACTGGCCGAGCGCGGGCGCCGTGGTTTCAGCGAGCGCCTGACGCAACTGGATCTGCAGCCGAGCCAATCGGTGGTGCAGCGCTTCATGGACAAGCACGTCACTCCGGCGCTGGAAGATGCAGCGGCGCAATTGCGCAATCAGGGCATTGAAGTGCAGACGCTGCTGGGCAAGGCCAAGCGTTGCATGGGCGTGCGGGTCGAGATGGAGGAGGGCAACCCTTTCGTTTACGAAGTGAGCCTGGATGGTTATCTGGCGACTCCGACCGAATCGGCACAGTCCGATGAAGCGCGCCAGCGTTATTACCGTGCTGAGGTGTATCTGCACAATGGCAGTCAGGACTACGACTTGATGGGCTTCACTCCTGAGCAGATTACGCGGGATGTGCTGGATCAGTTTGAAAGCCATCGGCAGCTCCTTGGCCGGGTGTATAGCTAAACCGTAAGAGCGCGGTGTTTCTGTCTGAAGCACCGCGTTGTTCCTTTAAAAGATCGCAGCCTTCGGCAGCTCCTACATGGATCGCATTCCCCCTGTAGGAGCTGCCGAAGGCTGCGATCTTTTGATCTTCAAACAAAAACGCCGCGATAGTCTCGCGGCGTTTTCGTGTCTGCGGGGTTTACCCCAGATTCTTGCCCAGCAACGCGTGATACAGCTCGCTGTCCCCCAGAATCCCCACCACATGATTGTTATCGTGCAGGACCAGCTTGTTGCCGGTCTGATAACGGATCTGCAGCGCGTCACGCATGCCGATGTTCGAGTCCACCAGCGTCGGTTTGCGCTCCAGGCCTTCCACCGCTTGCCCCGGTGCCCAGTTCTGCAGGTTCAGCACCGAGCCGTTCTGGCGTGCGCCTTTGATGGTGTTGCCTTCAGCCAGGTCCAGCCACGAGTCGCCGCCAGGATCCAGGCACACCGAGCCGTTGATGCGTTTGCACTTGTCCAGCGTGCGCATCAGGCTGCGGCCGCAGAGCACGTTGAGCGGGTTGGTGTGGGCGACAAAGGTGCGCACATAGTCGTCCGCCGGGTTGAGGACGATTTCTTCCGGCACGCTGTACTGGATGATCCGACCGTCCTTCATGATCGCGATGCGGCTGCCGAGTTTGAGTGCTTCATCAAGGTCGTGGCTGACAAACACGATGGTCTTGCTCAGCTTGCGTTGCAGCTCCAGCAGTTCATCCTGCAGACCCTGGCGGATCAGCGGGTCGAGAGCCGAGAACGGTTCGTCCATCAGCAGAATGTCGGCGTCCATGGCCAGCGCGCGGGCGAGGCCGACGCGCTGCTGCATGCCGCCGGAGAGTTCGTCCGGCTTCTTGTTGCGCCACTGGGTCAGGCCGACCAGTTCGAGTTTCTCATCGACAAGTTTTTTGCGTTCCTTCTCCGGTCGACCCTGCATTTCCAGACCGAAACTGATGTTCTCGCGCACCGTCAGCCAAGGCATCAGGGCGAACTTCTGGAATACCATGGCAATGCGCTTGGTGCGCATCATCTTCAGCTCGGCGGGCGTGCAGGAAGCGATGTCGATCTGGCGGTTTTCATGCTCGACGAACAACTTGCCGCGGCTCACGGTGTTGAGGCCGTTGATGCAGCGCAGCAGGCTGGATTTGCCCGAACCGGACAGGCCCATCAGCACGCAGATCTCGCCCTTGTTGATGTCCAGCGTGGCTTTTTCCACGCCGACGATCTGCCCGGTCTTCTTCAGGATCTCGTTGCGGGTCATGCCCTGATCGAGCAGCTTGAGCGCCTCGCGCGGGTCTTTGGAGAAGATTACGTCGACGTCTTCGAAGCGAATTATGCTCATGCGTCACCCCCTACTTTGGCGTCGGGTTGTTTGCAGATACGGTCGAGCATGATCGCCAGCAGTACGATTGCCAGGCCTGCTTCGAAGCCCAGCGCAATATCAGCAGTGTTCAGTGCGTTGACCACCGGTTTGCCGAGTCCGTCGGCGCCGACCAGTGCCGCGATCACCACCATCGACAGCGACAGCATGATGCACTGGGTGATGCCGGCCGCGATGCTTGGCATGGCGTGCGGCAGTTCGATCCTTGAGAGCAGTTGGCGACGCGAGCAGCCGAAGGCCTTGCCGGCGTCCATCAGTTCTTGCGGGACATCGCGGATGCCCAGGTAGGTCAGGCGGATCGGCGCTGCGATGGCGAAGACCACCGTGGAGATCAGGCCCGGTACCACACCCAGCCCGAAGAGGGTCAGGGTAGGAATGAGGTAAACGAAGGTCGGTACGGTCTGCATCAGATCGAGCACCGGCCGCATCATGGTGTAGAACATCGGTTTGTGCGCGGCGACGATGCCCAGCGGCACGCCGATCAACACGCAGACCAGGGTGGCGAACAGCACCTGGGCGAGGGTTTCCATGGTTTCCTGCCAGTACCCCAGATTGAGGATGAGCAGGAACGAGGCGACCACGAACGCGGTCAGGCCCCACTTGCGTTGAATCAGGTGGGCGATGATGGCGATCAGGCCAATCAGCACCAGTGGGTTGAACCAGGTCAGCGCAAACGTCACGCCGTGGATCATCGTTTCCAGTGTCACGGCGATTGCGTCGAAGGTGTTGGCGCCGTGTTGCGTCAACCATTCGACGAAGCCCGCGATGTACTGGCCTAGAGGTATTTTCTGATCAATCAGCATGGTAGTGAACGTCCGCATGCAAGGAAATTAACAGCCCGGGCAGGCACGCCTGCCCGGCATAAGCGATGCCCCTCGAATCAAGGCGCGAGCTTGGCTTTCACGGCCTCCAGGCCTGGTTTACCGCCAATGGTGGTCACGCCAGCGAGCCAGGTTTCGAGCACCTGAGGATTCTTTTTCAGCCAGGCCTTGGCGGCCGCGTCAGGCTTCATCTTGTCGTCGAGGATGTTGCCCATCAGTTCACTTTCCATGTCGACGGTGAACTCCAGGTTTTTCAACAGCTGACCGACGTTGCTGCATTCTTCGGCGTAACCCTTGCGGGTGTTGGTGGCCACGGTGGCTGCGCCGAAATCGGGGCCGAAGAAGTCATCGCCACCGGTCAGGTACTGAATCTTGAAACGCTTGTTCATCGGGTGCGGCGCCCAGCCGAGGAAGACCACGGCGGTGTCGCGCTTCTGCGCCCGGTCGACTTGCGAGAGCATGCCGGCCTCGGAGGATTCGACAACTTTGAAACCGGCGGTTTTCAGGCCGAAGGCGTCCTTGTCGATCATGCTCTGGATCAGCCGGTTGCCGTCGTTGCCTGGCTCGATGCCGTAGATCTTGCCGTCGAGCTCTTTCTTGAATTTGGCGATATCGGCGAAATCATGCAGGCCTTTGTCGTACAGGGCTTGCGGCACGGCGAGGGTGTATTTGGCACCCTTGAGATTGGTGCGCACGGTGTCGACAGTGCCGGCATCGCGGTACGGCTTGATGTCGTTCTCCATGGTCGGCATCCAGTTACCGAGAAACACGTCCATGTTCTTGCCGTCGGCCAGCGACTTGTAGGTCACGGGCACGGAGATCATGGTGGTCTTGGTCTTGTAGCCGAGGGCGTTGAGAACAACGGAAGTGGTGGCGGTGGTCGCGGTGATGTCGGTCCAGCCGACATCGGAGAAGTTAACGAGGCTGCACTGTGCCGGTTCTGCGGCTTGCGCCAGTAACGGCAGACTCAGCAGGGCGGCCAACAACAACGACGGGGAACCTTTCATGGATGGACTCCTTGGTGTTTTTTTTGGCAGTGTTCCGACTGTGGACCACCGCACTTATGGGTTGCGGTTGGTGGCGTTCGTAAGACAGCTCTACCGCAGCGCCTGGCAATCGAGTCATCCCGATCATGTACCAGTGAAAATCTGACGCCTACAGGGAGGGTCGTATCCAGTACAGGGATGGTCGCTTCCAGTGTCGGTGACGTCGCTTACAGCTTTTTTCCGCCCCCGAGGACCTGCGCAACTGCATAAAAACGGCGTATTTGCGGGGCGAAAACGTAACGACGCTGCTGGACATGAGTGCGTCGGTGTCAGACGCCGTGCGCGCCGACAAAAGCCCGATGATGCCGGCATTCGGCGGATCGCAGCTTGAGCGTAGCAGCTCCGCCAGCGGGCGCTTTTGCCGCCCGGACCGGTATTCTCAGGAGCTCTGCAGCAATGGCTATCAGCGTTTTCGACCTGTTCAAAATCGGCATCGGCCCTTCCAGTTCCCACACCGTCGGGCCGATGCGCGCCGCCGCGCTGTTCGTCGAGTCGCTGCGCGACAAGCATCAGCTGGAACAGGTGCGGCGCATCGAGGTGCAGTTGTTCGGTTCGCTGTCGGCCACCGGTGTCGGCCACGGCAGTGACAACGCGGTGATCATGGGCCTGATGGGCGAGTGGCCGGACGCAATCGACCCGTCGCAGATCGGCCCGCGCATTCAGGCGCTGCGCGAGACGCATACGCTGTTATTGGATGGTCGTCTGTCGGTGCCGTTTGTCTGGGCGCGGGACATGCGCCTGATCGACGAAAACCTGCCATTCCATCCCAACGCCATGACCCTGGTTGCCGAAGGCGAGTTCGGTGAACTGCACCGTGACACCTACTATTCAATCGGCGGCGGCTTTGTCGTTGACGAGGCGCAAGCGGCCAGCGGTGTGGTCGATCTGGATCGCACCGAATTGCCCTACGACTTCTCCAGTGCGGTCGAGCTGCTGGAGTTGTGCAAAAAACACAACCTGCGCGTTGCCGAACTGATGATGGCCAACGAAAAGGTCTGGCGCAGCGAAGAAGAAATCCGCGCCGGCCTGATGAAGCTGTGGCGGGCGATGCAGGATTGCGTCGAGCAGGGCCTCAAGCACGAAGGCATCCTTCCCGGTGGCCTGAACGTGCGGCGGCGTGCGGCAAAGTTGCACCGCAGTTTGCAGGAACTGAACAAACCCAATGTCATCGGCTCGACCCTGAGCGCGATGGAGTGGGTCAACCTGTTCGCCCTGGCCGTCAATGAAGAGAATGCTGCCGGCGGGCGTATGGTCACCGCACCGACCAACGGTGCGGCGGGGATCATCCCGGCGGTGCTGCACTATTTCATGAAGTTCAGCGAGGCGGTCACCGACGCCAACGTCGTCGACTATTTCCTCAGCGCAGCGGCGGTCGGCATTCTGTGCAAGAAGAACGCTTCGATCTCAGGCGCCGAAGTCGGTTGCCAGGGCGAGGTCGGTTCGGCCTGCGCCATGGCAGCGGCGGGGCTGGCGGAGATTCTCGGCGCCACGCCTGAACAATTGTGCAACGCGGCGGAAATCGGCCTGGAGCACAACCTGGGTCTGACCTGCGACCCGGTCGGTGGGCTGGTGCAAGTGCCATGCATCGAGCGCAATGCGATTGCGGCGGTGAAGGCGATCAACGCGGCGCAAATGGCCCTGCGTGGCGACGGTCAGCACTTCATCTCGCTGGACCGGGTGATACGCACCATGCGCGATACCGGCGCCGATATGCATGACAAATATAAAGAAACGTCGCGCGGTGGGTTGGCGGTCAGCGCGGTTGAATGCTGAACCCGCCACACCGAGGTGAATTCTTCGCGAGCAAGCTCGCTCCCACATTGGAACCTTGGGTTCACACATATTGTGTTCACTGGAGATCTACTGTGGGAGCGAGCTTGCTCGCGAAAGCGCCAGACCAGTCAAAATTGCTCAACAAAAGAACACCTCGATCCAGCCACGCCACCTTTTGGCGCGTCGCAATCAGACAAGAGCCATTGTCAGTCGTGACTTGTCAGTCGTTACCTGACCGTCCGTCGCCCGTGCTTGCGGTGACACTCTTTGCAAAACCTCTGCAGGCCAGTTCCCACAAGTGCTACCGATCTGCTCACAGGCTGCGCGGCAGGGCGGTTAAGGCGCTTGATGGCACTTCGAAATGCCGTGATCCGAGGTCTCGTATAGACGCGTCGCGAGGTCGTTTTCAGGAGTTATTGAATGGCCATCCAATTTTAGGCATGGCAATTGCTCTGTCATAACAAAGCCTGCTTCCCTCGTGAGAACGCCGGCAATAACAAGAGCCTCCGCCTGAGGCCACCACCCGCTTTGTGTGAGGAGATACCGCGATGACGTCGTTCAACTCCGGGGCCCAACCCCAGAACCGTGCGCCTCAATCCATCGGCTTTCTGCTGCTGGACAATTTCACGCTGATTTCCCTGGCGTCCGCCGTTGAGCCACTGCGCATGGCCAACCAATTGTCCGGTCGCGAGCTGTATCGCTGGAGCACCCTCACTGTCGACGGCGGCCAGGTCTGGGCCAGTGACGGTCTGCAAATCACCCCTGACGCCTCGATGCACAAAGCCCCGCCACTGGACACTGTGATTGTCTGCGGCGGCATCGGTATTCAACGCACCGTGACCCGTGAGCACGTTTCCTGGCTGCAAAGCCAGGCGCGCCAGTCCAAGCGGCTTGGCGCGGTGTGCACCGGCAGTTGGGCACTGGCCTGTGCCGGTCTGCTCGACGGCTTCGATTGCAGCGTGCACTGGGAATGTCTGGCGGCGATGCAGGAAGCTTTCCCGCGCGTGGCCATGAGCACACGCCTGTTCACCCTCGACCGCAACCGCTTCACCAGCTCCGGCGGCACCGCGCCGCTGGACATGATGCTGCACCTGATCAGCCGCGATCACGGTCGCGAATTGTCCGCAGCGATCTCGGAAATGTTCGTCTACGAACGCATCCGCAACGAGCAGGATCACCAGCGCGTGCCGCTCAAGCACATGCTTGGCACCAACCAGCCGAAGCTGCAGGAAATCGTCGCACTGATGGAAGCCAATCTGGAAGAGCCGATCGACCTCGATGAACTGGCGGTGTATGTCGCGGTGTCGCGTCGACAGCTGGAGCGGTTGTTCCAGAAATACCTGCACTGCTCGCCGTCGCGCTACTACCTCAAACTGCGGCTGATTCGCGCCCGGCAACTGCTCAAGCAGACGCCGATGTCGATCATCGAAGTGGCGTCGGTGTGTGGTTTCGTCTCCACGCCGCACTTCTCCAAGTGCTACCGCGAATACTTCGGCATCCCGCCGCGTGACGAACGCGTCGGCTCCAACACCACCCAGCAAGTGGCCATGCTGCCGCTGCCGCAGGCGATCGTGATGTCGCCGCTGTCGGGGCCGATGTCGGCGCTGAGTCAGGCGCGCAATGAGTCGACGTTTGCCAGTGTAAGGCTGTAAAGCAAAAGATGTGATCGTTCCCACGCTCTGCGTGGGAACGCCTCAACGGACGCTCTGCGTTCGGCCTTGTGGGACGCAGAGCGTCCCGGGCTGCATTCCCACGCAGAGCGTGGGAACGATCAATGTAGGAGCTGCCGAAGGCCGCGATCTTTTGATCTTTTCTCAGGCGCTGTGGGACTGCTGGTAATCCGAAAGAGCCGGCAACAACTGCTTGTCGATCGCCTGACGCACCGCCGGCTGGATGCTGGCGCCGCTGGTGTACATGTCCTTGACCATCTTGCGCAGTTCAAACGCGCGGACGTTATCCAATCCTCGCACCGCACACTCACAGGCCTGCTCGGCGGTGGTACCGCTCGGCACCTGGATACCCAAGGCCTTGAGCTGGCCCAACAGATCTTCCTGGTCAATCAAATCGGCGTACATCATTACGCAAATCCTTCTGTGGCAACGGAGGTCTTGGCTCGATTCTGGTGGCCCCGACCGGACGCGGCAAGGGCGTTTTGTCGCGGTGGCCGGGACGACTATGAACAGGTCGTTTTCGGCTAACCGACTGAATGGGCGAGTAGGCAAACTGGCCCCAGCTCGCTTCACGAAGGTTTGGTCACCCTCGCCTGGCAGCTCCTCAACAGTACCCTCCTCAGCTCCGATCCTGTCACGGCTTGATCGGAGTTTTTTTTGCCTGTGATTCAGTTAGTAGCGCGTTGTTTGGACTGACGCTTTCGCGAGCAAGCTCGCTCCCACAGTTGAAATGCATTCCAATGTGGGAGCGAGCTTGCTCGCGAAGGTCGATGACGCGGTCTATCTTTGTAACACCAGAATCCGCGACAACAGCTCATCCCGGTCGACATAGCAGCCCTGAAAATGCCGCGCCCCGGTCGCCGGGTCAAAGGCATTGCGCGCATGCAGCGTGCGACGGTTGTCAAAGCACCACAACTCTCCCGGATTGAGCCGCTGTATCAGCCGAAATCTCGGCTCGCGGGTCATCGCGATAAAGCGTCGATAGGCTCGATAGAGCAACGGCATCTGCGCCACCGACGTCTCGAACGCCCCGCGCAGAAAGTTCGCCATGCGAATCTCCGCCACCCGCCCCAACGCATCCACAGCGATGATCGGCGCCAGGCAGCGATAGTCGCTGTAGCGGTCCTTGTTGCGAAATTCCACAGGGATTTCACACAGCGCCTGAAACAGCTGCGGTTCCTCCAGGCGCAAGGCGTCGGCAATCGCAAAACCATCGACGAAAATGCTCTCGCCACCCTCGGCATCGTTCACCAGGCAATGTAGAAATTGCAGCCCCGGTTGCAACTCGCGAGTCGGCAAATCCGTGTGCAATGGCAGGTTGAAGGCGGTGTAGGCGTTGCTGTCGGCGTCGGCTTTGGACTGCACATTGAACAGCACGCCGAAATTGCTTTCGCGGATAAAGGAAATCCGTTGCGCGATGAGCTTCAGCGAGCCCGGCTCGGTGGGCACGCCCCGCACTTGAGTCAGGCCGACGTCACGCACGGCGAGCAACCATTGCAGCAGCGCAGCGTTGTCGTTCATCAGAGCGGCGTATTCGAACACCGGCAGCTGCAGATCGCTATGCCACAAACGGCTCTGCGGTTTGCCGGCCAGGCGTTCGGCGCGGGACTCGTCGTCATAGGCGTGAGCGCGCAACCAGCCCGGATCGAAGCGGCTGAGGTGACCATCCTGCCAGTCGATGCGCAGGCAGCCGTCGGTGTCGATGCGCGTGGCCAGCGGTTGCAGATCCTCGGCGGCATCGACGCTCTCGAAGACCTGCTCGCGGGTGACGCTGTAGACGCAGCGATCACACGGGCAGTTGTCTCGCAACCAGACATGGTGAAACGGGCTGACACGACTGTCAGCCCATTCGATGACAACGCGATCCGCCAGACCCTGCACGCCACGCAGCGCGCTGATCAACGGATAAGTACGAAAATCGGCAACAGCGACGGCGGTGTTCATGGCGGCTCCTTGGCAGTGGGCGGATTTACCGGGCGGGTGGCAGCGCGATCACGCGGCCGATGTAAGCGGGAGCGGGCAGGTCGGTTTGCTCAGCGACGATGGCCTGCAGGCGATGCAGCGTATCGGGGCTGAACGGCGCCGAGCGCGGGCCGGCGAGGTCGACGTGCAGGAGCATCTGTTCGTTGCCGGCCAGCGCTTGCTCATCGCCGACCTTGTGCAGGCTGTGGTAGAGGTGCAGGCGCTTGCTGTCGTGGCCGATGATTTGCGTGCGCACTTCGACCTCGGTGTCGAGCTTCACTTCGTGCAGGTAATTGAGGTGCAGTTCGAGGGTGAACAGCGAATGGCCGCTGGCTTCGCGGTTGCTGCTGTCCATGCCGAGACGGTCCATCAGCGCGTCGGTGGCGTAGCTGAAGATCAGCAGATAGAAAGCATCGCGCAGGTGGCCGTTGTAGTCGACCCAGTCGGGGATGATGGTGGTTTGGTAGGTGGTGAGGTGGGGCATGGTTTCTCCTGGCGGCGATCGTTCCCACGCTCTGCGTGGTAACGCCTCTTGTGACGCTCTGCGTCACGCTTCTGGGACGCGGAGCGTTCCCGGGCTGCATTCCCACGCAGAGCGTGGGAACGATCAGGTAGCGGATTACTCGCTGAAACTCATCCCGTGCTTCTCTTTGGTGGTCTTCACCGCCTCAAGCACCGCCAGCAAACAATCATCACGATAGCGCTCCAGCGCCGAAATGCTGTGCCGACCGAGCTGATCAGTGGTGCCATCGACCACATCGTCGATCAACTTGTCGGTCAGCTCCGGCGCTGGCAGGTACGTCCACGGCAACTGCAACGCCGGGCCGAATTGCGACATGAAGTGGCGCATGCCGGCATCGCCGCCGGCCAGGGTATAGGTCAGGAAAGTGCCCATGAACGACCAGCGCAGGCCGGCGCCAAAACGAATCGCATCGTCGATCTCCCCAGTGGTCGCGACACCGTCATTGACCAGGTGCAGCGCCTCGCGCCACAGCGCTTCAAGCAAGCGATCGGCGATGAACCCCGGCACTTCCTTGCGCACATGCAACGGACGCATGCCGAGGGATTCGTAGACTTGCATCGCCGCTTGCACCGCTTCCGGCGCGGTGTTTTTGCCACCGACCACTTCCACCAGCGGCAACAGATAGACCGGGTTGAACGGATGCCCGACCACGCAGCGTTCAGGATGCGTCGAGCTCTCGTAGAACTCGCTGGGCAATAGGCCCGAAGTGCTCGAGCCAATCAAGGCGTCGGGCTTGGCGGCGGCGCTGATTTTGCTGTGCAGATCGAGTTTCAGTTCCAGCCGCTCAGGGGCGCTCTCCTGAATGAAATCGGCGTCGCGCACGCATTCCTCGATGGTGGCGACAAAGCGCAGACGATCCTGCGAAGCGCCCGGCGCCAGGCCGTTCTTCTCCAGCGCGCCCCAGGCATTGGCCACGCGCTGGCGCAACGCCGCTTCGGCGCCGGGCGCCGGGTCCCAGGCCACTACATCGAGACCGTGGGCGAGCGCGCGGGCGACCCAGCCACTGCCGATGACACCGCTGCCGAGAGCGGCGAAGGTATTGATTTCGGTGATAAAGCTCATGGCGACATTCCTGAATAGTTCGGCGATCACTGTGGGAGCGAGCTTGCTCGCGAAGGGGGCGTTACATCCGCAGCATCTTCATCAGCAGAGCCATCGCATTCGCGAGCAAGCTCGCTCCCACAGGGTTTTGAGGTGGGGCAATTAACCGCGCTGGGTCAGGCCCATTTTCTTCCGGCCTTCCGCCGGTGTGAGCACGCGGGCGCCGAGGCGGCTGAGGATCTCCGTGGCGCGCTCAACCAATTGGCCATTGGTCGCCAGCACACCCTTGTCCAGCCACAGGTTGTCTTCCAGCCCGACCCGCACGTTGCCGCCGAGCAGCACTGCTTGCGCCGCCATCGGCATCTGCATGCGGCCGATGCCGAACCCGGCCCACACCGCGTCGGCGGGCAGGTTGTCGACCATGGCCTTCATGGTGGTGGTGTCGGCCGGCGCGCCCCACGGGATGCCCAGGCAGAGCTGGAACAGCGGATTGTCGAGCAAGCCTTCCTTGATCATCTGCTTGGCGAACCACAGATGCCCGGTGTCGAAAATCTCCAGCTCGGCTTTCACCCCCAGTTCGGTGATGCGCTTGGCGCCGGCGCGCAGTTGCGCCGGGGTGGAGACGTAAATGGTGTCGCCGTCGCCGAAATTCAGCGTGCCGCAATCGAGGGTGCAGATTTCCGGCAGCAGCTCTTCAACGTGGGCGAGACGGGTCAGCGGGCCGACCAGATCGGTGTTCGGGCCGAACTCCATCGGCTTCTCGCCAGCGCCGATTTCCAGGTCGCCGCCCATCCCGGCGGTCAGGTTGACGATGATGTCGACGTCGGCCTCGCGAATACGCTCCATCACTTCGCGATACAGCGCCACGTCACGGCTGAACTTGCCGGTCTGCGGATCGCGCACATGGCAGTGCACCACGGTGGCGCCAGCCCTGGCCGCTTCCACCGCTGCAGCGGCGATCTGTTTCGGGGTGACCGGCACGTGCGGGCTCTTGGCGGTCGTGTCGCCAGCACCGGTGAGTGCGCAGGTGATGATGACGTCGTGGTTCATGGTGCGTTTCCTTCAGGCGTGATGGGTCTGTCCGCAGCCCGTGGCGGGGCTGCGAAGCGTCGTTACATTCCCTCTCCCTCGGGAGAGGGCTAGGGTGAGGGGGCTTTTGATCGCCAGGTTATTTGCTGGTCAGCTGGAGGTTTTCAGCGGCCGGTTTGCCATCGAACGTCGTCACACCTTCGAGCCAGCGCTGCTTGTCTTCGGGGTGATCCTTGAGCCATTGCCTGGCCGATTCGAAGGCATCCTTGTGGTCGAGCAGCGGCTGCATCATCCGGCTCTCTGCTTCGGCGGTGAAGGTCAGGTTGGTCAGCAGGCGGCCGATGTTCGGGCATTGCTCGGCGTATTTCGGTGAAGTGACCGTCCACACCGTAGCCATGCCTTCGTTCGGGCCAAGGGCATCTTCGCTGCCGGTCAGATAGGTCATCTGAATGTTGACGTTCATCGGGTGCGGCGCCCAGCCGAAGAACACCACGGCTTCCTTGCGGCGCACGGCGCGATCGACAGCGGCGAGCATGCCGGCCTCGCTCGATTCGACGAGCTGGAATTTGCCGAGGCCGAACTGGTTCTTGGCGATCATCGCCTTGATCTGCGTGTTGGCGCCCGAGCCGGGCTCGATGCCGTAGATCTTGCCGCCCAGTTCTTTCTCAAATCTGGCGATGTCGGCAAAGGTTTTCAGGCCCTTGTCGGCCAGGTAGGTCGGTACGGCAAGGGTGGCGCGCGCGTCCTTCAGGCTTGGCGCCTCGAGCACCTTCACCTGATTGGCCTCGACGAACGGCGTGATGGTCTGCGTCATCAGCGGGTTCCAGTAGCCGAGGAACAGGTCCAGGCGCTGATCGCGAATCCCGGCGAAGATGATCTGCTGGGAGGCGCTGGTCTGTTTGGTGTTGTAGCCGAGGCCGTCGAGCAGGACCTGGGTCATGGCACTGGTGGCGATCACGTCAGTCCAGTTGACCACACCCATGCGTACGTTCTTGCAGGAGGCCGGTTCGGCCGCCATCACGCCGGTGCTGAAGAAAGCGGTACCGCTGAGTGCAAGAACGCAGCTGCTGATCAGTCGTTTCATGTCGGGTTCCTCGGCAGTTCGATTATTGTGGTTCCCGGCATCTGCGCGCCGGTGAGGCCAAGTTACGCAGCTATGCGCCCGTGAAAGCGCACTGCGGCGACTGGCATTTGCACTGTAGCGACCTGCGCGCTTGAACGCCGCTGACAATCGGCGTATCAACGAGCCACGCGTCCGCCAACCGAGTGCGCCCATGTCCCAGGATTTCTACTTTTTGCTGATGCCGGGGTTCTCCGCCATCGGCTTTATCTCCGCGATCGAACCGCTACGGGTGGCCAACCGCTTTCGTGGCGAGCTTTACCGCTGGCATGTGCTCAGCGCCGATGGCGGCGCGGTACTGGCAAGCAACGGCATGTCGGTCAACGCCGATGCGGCGCTGGAGCCGCTGAAAAAAGGCGCAACGTTACTGGTGGTGGCCGGGTTCGAACCGCTGAAATTCATCACGCCGACACTGGAGCATTGGTTACGCAGGCTGGACAAGGACGGCGTGACCCTCGGCGCCATCGACACCGGCAGCTTCGTCCTCGCCGAAGCAGGTCTGCTCGATGGCCATCGCCTGACCCTGCACTGGGAGGCGATCGATGCGTTCAAGGAATCTTATCCACAGCTCAGCGTCACCCAGGAACTGTTCGAGATCGACCGGCGGCGGATCACTTCGGCGGGTGGCACGGCGTCGATTGATCTGATGCTCGACCTGATCGCCCAGGCCCACGGCCCGCAACTGGCGATCCAGGTCAGCGAGCAGTTTGTGCTCGGGCGCATCCGCCCGCGCAAAGACCACCAGCGCATGGAGGTCGCCACGCGCTACGGCATCAGCAACAAGAAACTGGTGCAGGTGATCGGCGAGATGGAACAGCACAGCGAACCGCCGCTGAGCACGCTGCAACTGGCGGAATCGATCAAAGTGACCCGGCGGCAACTGGAGAGGTTGTTCCGGCTGCACCTGAACGATACGCCGAGCAATTTCTATCTGCGGTTGAGGCTGGAAAAGGCCCGGCAATTGCTGCGCCAGACCGACATGAGCGTGCTTGAAGTCAGCATCGCCTGCGGCTTCGAGTCACCGTCGTACTTCACCCGCAGTTACCGTGCCCGCTTCGCCCGCTGTCCCCGCGAAGACCGGCGTACCGCGCAGGCCTGAAATCAAAAGATCGCAGCCTTCGGCAGCTCCTACTTTGGAATGCATTTCCCTGTAGGAGCTGCCGAAGGCTGCGATCTTTTGACCTTGCTCTTGATTATTTCTTCACCAACGCCGAGCACGCCGCCTTGTAAGCCTCATGCTGATACTTGTTCAACGTCCCCGGCAGTTCGAAATTGTGCTTCTTGGCCTGCGCATTGATCGTCTGCGGCGACAGCAGCGTCACCTCACAACCATCAAGCAACTGAAACACGCCCTCTATCTTGAACGTCGTCGGCCCACCGGCAAACTCACCCTTTTTGCTGCGCTTCTTGATCGTAATCCGGTCCACCGAGTTCTCCCGCACAAACGATGCCACCTGCGCCGCGAACCGCCGCACGTTCGCCGCCTCGTCATCGTCATCCAGAGCAATCTTTTTCGTGGCGAGAGGGACGTGGCTCAACGTCGAACCGTCGAGCGCCGCCACGGCGATGATCGCTTCGCTGCCTTTGATTTCAATGCCGCAGATGTTCATGGGAAATTCCTTGAAGTGAATAGGGCAGCTTACAGCTCTAGCTGATTGGCGGTGATGCCGAACGCCGACGCAATTTTCTCGCGGGTGGCCTTGCGCGGCTTGGCGACTGTTTCCTGCTGGGCAAACGCCGGTTGTGAGATGCCCATGCGCTTCGCCACTTCTTCCTGCGTCAGGTTGAGATGTTCGCGCCATGCGCGGATCGGTGTCGCGCCATCAACGATTCGACTGACCACCTCATGGGGAATCAGATCGGGCTGTATTTTCTGTGCGACATATTGAGCGTAGGGGATAACCACGAACGCAGGGTTACCCTCGGCGTCATTGATTATTTGAACGTCAGTAGGTGCGTTCATCACGTTTTTTGACCTCTTGAATACTGACCACTTTGATTGCGCCATCCCAGTCGAACATAACTCGATAATTGCCGACACGCAGTCGGTAAGCGTAGTCATGACCAACCAATGCTTTTACGTTGCCAACATCGGGCATGTCGGCAAGCGCCGTGACGGCGTCGCGAACCTTCCCTTGGTGCACGGAATGCAATTTCAAAAGCTGCTTAACAGCTTTGCGAGTCCAGTGGATGCTGTTCATAGAACAATATAAGTCTTTTATAAGATTCGCGAATCTTTACTTATATTTTCCAGTGACCAATAAACAAGGCGTGTCGGCATGTTGCGTGGGCGCGTCATTCTTCGCTATCAAAGCGAAGCGTGTGGGCCCGATAGCAATGGTTCAGCAAGAAGTTCCGTTGATGAGGCCGCGGTAGCCTTCTAAAATTTCGATCACTCCTGCCCGATCGACTCCAAAAACTCCGACCGTTCATCACTCATCCGCGCCACACAATCATTCTGCGCAATGGTGAACGCTTTACTCCCCGTCGTAGCCGGAAAGGCTTCCACCGCGCAATCGGCATCCCGCGTCTTCAACCACTGCTGCTGGGCGGTTTTCAGTTTGGCGGTGATGTCGGCCAGTTGCGTCGGGTTCTTGCCGTAGGCGGCCTGCATGCGTTCGTTGAGGCTGGCGTAGTTGTCTTTGAGCAGGTCTTCGGCGGTGGTGCGGCTGTAGGCGGAACATTCCAGGGTCTGGATGTCGTTTTCCACCGCGTCGCACGGGTTGTTCTCGGATTCTTCGGCGGCGTGAACGCCGGTCGCAATCAGTGCCAGGGCGAGGAAGATCGATTTCATTGGGGTCGCTCTAATCCGTGGGTGTGTGCAGGCTGCGGCAGATTCTGGCGCAAGCGCGCGGGCTTGAACAGCCAGCCGAGGAGGGCGGCTGACGACCCTTTGTCGCGGATTGACGCTTTCGGCAATTCCCCTGTCGTTTTTGCACCCGGTCGCCCCGGCACCGAGGCATATGCTGGCCCCAAAGCGCCGGCAGACGATTCGGCGCATGAATCGCCAATAAGGGGACGCCTGATGAGCCCAGCCGAATTACACGCCGACAGCATCGTTATCGACGGTCTGATCATTGCCAAATGGAACCGCGAGCTGTTCGAAGACATGCGCAAGGGCGGTCTGACGGCAGCCAACTGCACTGTGTCGGTGTGGGAAGGCTTTCAGGCGACCGTGAATAACATCGCTGCCAGTCAGAAACTGATCCGCGAAAACAGCGACCTGGTGATGCCGGTGCGCACCACCGCCGATATCCGTCGCGCCAAGGAGCAGGGCAAGACCGGCATCCTCTTCGGCTTCCAGAATGCCCACGCTTTCGAAGACCAGATCGGCTATGTCGAGGTGTTCAAGCAGCTCGGCGTCGGCATCGTGCAGATGTGCTACAACACTCAGAATCTGGTCGGCACCGGTTGCTACGAGCGTGACGGCGGGCTGTCGGGTTTCGGTCGCGAGATCGTCGCCGAGATGAACCGCGTCGGCGTCATGTGCGACCTGTCCCACGTCGGTTCCAAGACGTCCGAAGAAGTCATCCTCGAATCGAAAAAACCGGTCTGCTACTCGCACTGCCTGCCGTCGGGTCTCAAAGAGCACCCGCGCAACAAATCCGACGCAGAACTGAAGTTCATTGCCGACCACGGCGGTTTTGTCGGCGTGACCATGTTCGCGCCGTTCCTCGCCAAGGGCATCGATTCGACCATCGACGATTACGCCGAAGCCATCGAATACACCATGAACATCGTTGGCGAAGACGCCATCGGCATCGGCACCGATTTCACTCAGGGTCATGGTCAGGATTTCTTCGAATACCTGACCCACGACAAGGGCTACGCCCGCCGCCTGACCAGCTTCGGCAAGATCATCAACCCGCTGGGCATCCGTACCGTCGGCGAATTCCCCAACCTCACCGAGACCCTGCTCAAGCGCGGCCATTCCGAGCGCGTGGTGCGCAAGATCATGGGCGAGAACTGGGTGAAAGTCCTCAAGGACGTCTGGGGCGAATAACGCTTTCACGACCGCCGCCGAACTGCCCCCTCTCCTGCGGGAGAGGGCTGGGGTGAGGGCCGCGGCCACCACTGAACCATAATTTTTCTGGAGTTAAGTTTCCATGGCCAAGATCGCCCCGCAATTGCCTATCGAAGTCGACAGCGAGACCGGTGTCTGGACCTCCGACGCCCTGCCAATGCTCTATGTGCCGCGTCACTTTTTCGTCAACAACCACATGGGCATCGAGGAAGTTCTGGGCGCTGAAGCCTATGCGGAAATCCTCTACAAGGCCGGCTACAAATCCGCCTGGCACTGGTGCGAAAAGGAAGCCGAATGCCATGGCCTGGAAGGCGTCGCAGTGTTCGAGCACTACATGAAGCGCCTGTCGCAGCGCGGCTGGGGCCTGTTCAAGATTCAGGACATCGACCTCGACAAAGGCACCGCCAGCGTCAAGCTTGAGCACTCGGCATTTGTGTATGTCTACGGCAAGGTCGGGCGCAAGGTCGATTACATGTTCACCGGCTGGTTCGCCGGCGCCATGGACCAGATTCTCGAAGCCCGTGGCAGCAAGATCCGTACTGTGGCCGAACAAGTCTACGGAGGCTCCGAAGAGGGCCACGATGACGGCTTGTTCATCGTCAAGCCGTTGTAAGCCGAGGACCGTGCCATGGCTTTCGAAGCAATGTTCCAGCCGATCCAGATCGGCAAACTGACCATCCGCAACCGCGTGCTCAGCACCGCGCACGCCGAGGTCTACGCGACTGACGGTGGCATGACCACCGACCGTTACGTCAAGTATTACGAAGAGAAGGCCAAGGGCGGCATCGGCCTGGCCATCTGCGGCGGTTCGTCCGTCGTGGCCATCGACAGCCCGCAGGAATGGTGGAGTTCGGTCAACCTGTCCACCGACCGGATCATTCCGCACTTCCAGAATCTGGCCGACGCCATGCACAAGCATGGCGCCAAGATCATGATTCAGATTACCCACATGGGCCGTCGCTCGCGCTGGGACGGTTTTAATTGGCCGACGCTGATGTCGCCGTCGGGCATCCGTGAACCGGTGCACCGCGCAACCTGCAAGACCATCGAGCCGGAAGAGATCTGGCGGGTGATCGGCAACTACGCTCAGGCGGCGCGCCGGGCCAAGGCCGGTGGCCTCGATGGCGTCGAGCTGTCGGCCGTGCACCAGCACATGATCGACCAGTTCTGGAGCCCGCGCGTCAACAAGCGGACCGACGAATGGGGCGGCAGCTTCGAAGGGCGGATGAAGTTCGGTCTGGAAGTGCTCAAAGCGGTGCGTGCCGAGGTCGGTGACGATTTCTGTGTGGGCATGCGCCTGTGCGGTGATGAGTTCCACCCGGACGGCTTGTCCCACGAGGACATGAAGCAGATCGCCAAGTATTACGACGACACCGGCATGCTCGATTTCATCGGCGTGGTCGGCTCGGGTTGCGATACCCACAACACCTTGGCCAACGTGATTCCGAACATGAGTTATCCACCGGAGCCGTTCCTGCATCTGGCTGCCGGAATCAAGGAAGTGGTCAAGGTGCCGGTGCTGCACGCGCAGAACATCAAGGACCCGAACCAGGCCACGCGGATTCTCGAGGGCGGCTACGTCGACATGGTCGGCATGACCCGCGCGCACATCGCTGACCCGCACCTGATCGCCAAGATCAAAATGGGCCAGATCGACCAGATCAAACAGTGCGTCGGCGCCAACTATTGCATCGACCGCCAGTATCAAGGTCTCGATGTGTTGTGCATCCAGAACGCCGCGACGTCCCGTGAATACATGGGCGTGCCGCACATCATCGAGAAATCCACTGGGCCGAAACGCAAAGTCGTAGTGGTCGGTGCCGGCCCTGCGGGGATGGAAGCTGCGCGTGTGGCTGCCGAGCGTGGCCACGACGTGACCTTGTTCGAGAAGAAGGAATTCATCGGTGGGCAGATCACTACTGCATCGAAAGCGCCGCAGCGCGATCAGATTGCCGGCATCACCCGCTGGTTCCAGCTGGAACTGGCGCGGCTGAAAGTCGATCTGCGCCTGGGCACGGCGGCGGATGCCGACACCATCAAGGACCTGCGTCCGGATGTCGTGGTGCTGGCGGTTGGCGGTCATCCGTACCTTGAGCAGAACGAACACTGGGGCGCCGCCGAAGGGCTGGTGGTCAGCAGCTGGGACGTGCTCGACGGCAAAGTCGCACCGGGCAAGAACGTGCTGGTCTACGACACCATTTGCGAGTTCACCGGCATGTCGGTCGCCGACTTCCTCGCCGACAAGGGCAGCCAGGTCGAGATCGTCACCGACGACATCAAACCGGGCGTGGCCATCGGCGGCACGTCGTTCCCGACCTACTACCGCAGCATGTACCCGAAAGAAGTGATCATGACCGGTGACATGATGCTGGAGAAGGTCTACCGCGAAGGCGACAAGCTGATCGCGGTGCTGGAGAACGAATACACCGGCGCGAAAGAGGAGCGGGTGGTCGATCAGGTGGTCGTCGAAAACGGCGTTCGCCCGGACGAGGAAATCTACTACGCCCTCAAGGACGGCTCGCGCAACAAGGGCCAGATCGACGTCGAAGCGCTGTTCGCGATCCAGCCGCAGCCTTCGCTGAGCGAAGCGGGTGACGGCTACTTGCTGTTCCGCATCGGCGACTGCGTGGCGCAGCGTAATACACACGCCGCGATCTACGACGCACTCAGACTGTGTAAAGACTTCTAAAGGCTTGCACACAACCCTGTGGGAGCGAGCTTGCTCGCGAAAGCGGTGGATCAGTCGACATCGATGTTGAATGTCAGTCCGCCTTCGCGAGCAAGCTCGCTCCCACAGTGACCGAGTAAGGTAACTCGACCTGCAAGACCCTGCGGTCTTTGGGAGCAACACCTATGTTGAACACCCTTCTTCCAATTCTGTTGTTCGCAGCCATCGGCCTCGCTGCCCTCGGCGCGTTGCGGCGGATGAACATGTGGCGCCGGGGGCGGGCGGCGAAGGTCGATCTGCTCGGCGGTCTGCTGGCCATGCCCAAGCGCTACATGGTCGACCTGCACCACGTCGTCGCGCGGGACAAATACATTGCCAACACCCACGTCGCCACGGCGGGCGGTGCGGTGGCGTCGATTGTGCTGGCGATCCTTGTGCACGGCTTCGGCCTGCATAACCGCATCCTCGGCTACGCCTTGCTGCTGATGTCGGCGGTGATGTTCGTCGGCGCGATCTTCATGTACCTGCGTCGGGTCAATCCGCCTGCGCGTCTGTCGAAAGGCCCGTGGATGCGTCTGCCGAAAAGCCTGCTGGCGTTCTCGGCGTCGTTTTTCCTGGTGACCCTGCCGGTCGCCGGGATCCTGCCGGAAAACTTCGGCGGCTGGCTGCTCGCAGTCATCCTCGGTGTTGGCGTGCTGTGGGGCGTATCGGAGCTGTTCTTCGGCATGACCTGGGGCGGGCCGATGAAACACGCCTTTGCCGGTGCTCTGCACCTGGCCTGGCACCGTCGCCCGGAACGTTTTGGCGGTGGTCGCTCGACCGGTTTGAAACCGCTGGACCTGAATAATCCCGATGCGCCATTGGGCGTGGAAAAACCCAAGGATTTCACCTGGAACCAGTTGCTCGGTTTCGACGCCTGCGTGCAGTGCGGCAAGTGCGAAGCGGCTTGCCCGGCCTTCGCCGCCGGTCAGCCGCTCAATCCCAAGAAGCTGATTCAGGACATGGTCGTCGGTCTTGCTGGCGGCACTGACGCGAAGTTCGCCGGCAGCCCGTATCCGGGCAAACCAGTCGGCGAGCATTCAGGCAATCCGCACCAGCCGATCGTCAACGGTCTGGTCGATGCCGAAACCCTGTGGTCGTGCACCACCTGCCGCGCCTGCGTCGAGGAATGCCCGATGATGATCGAGCACGTCGATGCGATCGTCGACATGCGCCGTCACCTGACCCTGGAAAAAGGCGCGACGCCGAACAAGGGCGCCGAAGTCCTCGAAAACCTGATCGCCACCGACAACCCCGGCGGTTTCGCCCCGGGCGGGCGGATGAATTGGGCGGCGGATCTGAACCTCAATCTGCTCAGCGAAAAGAAATCCACCGACGTGCTGTTCTGGGTCGGCGACGGCGCCTTCGATATGCGCAACCAGCGCACCCTGCGTGCCTTCGTCAAAGTGCTGAAAGCGGCAAAAATCGACTTCGCCGTGCTCGGTCTCGAAGAGCGTGACAGCGGCGACGTCGCCCGCCGTCTCGGCGACGAAGCAACGTTCCAGCAGCTCGCCAAACGCAATATCCAGACATTGGCCAAATACAGCTTCAACCGCATCGTCACCTGCGATCCGCACAGTTTCCATGTGCTGAAAAACGAGTACGGCGCGTTCGACGGCAATTACCTGGTGCAGCACCACAGCACCTACATGGCCGAGATCATTCAGGCCGGTGCGCTCAACCTCGGTCAGCACAAAGGCACCAGCGTGACCTATCACGATCCGTGCTACCTGGGCCGCTACAACGGCGAGTACGAAGCACCGCGAGAAGTGCTGCGTGCGCTCGGCATCGAAGTCAAAGAGATGCAACGGTCCGGTTTCCGCTCGCGCTGCTGCGGCGGCGGTGGTGGCGCGCCGATCACCGACATTCCGGGCAAACAGCGCATCCCCGACATGCGCATGGAAGACATCCGCGAGACCGGCGCCGAGCTGGTGGCGGTGGGTTGTCCACAGTGCACGGCGATGCTCGAAGGTGTGGTCGAACCGCGTCCGCTGATCAAGGACATCGCCGAACTGGTGGCCGACGCGCTGCTCGAAGACGCCGCGCCAAGCAAGCCTGCCACGCCGGCCAAACGTGAACCAGCGGAGGTGCATTGATGAGCGACATTATCCGCCGCGACCCGCGCGCCGAATGGATTGCGCGCAACCGCCTGCACCCGCTGCACGCGGCGATGCAGCCGGCGCAGCACAGTTGGATGGGGCCCAATGGCGTCATCCGCAAGAATCTGCACGGCATGGGTTTTATCGGCCCCAATGGCGTCAAACGGATCGACCGCAGCGGCGCGCAACAGGGCGGGGCGGTCAAACGCTCGGCTGCTGTTGAAGTGCAGTTGCCGCTGCATCAGGTACCGGCTCCGGCGTTCTACATCAGCGTGGTGCCGGATATGGTCGGCGGCCGCCTGAGCAGCCACGATCGCGATCTGCTCGGCCTCGCTCACCAACTGGCCGGCACGGACGGCGCGGTGCTGGCGGTGGTTTTTGGTGAGCACAAGGAAAGCGCTTTCGAAACCGCTGGCGTCGATCGCCTGCTGGTGCTCGAAGGCGAGCATTTCAGCGGTTATGCACCGGAACAACGGGTGCAGGGTTTGCGCGCTGTGGATAACCAGTTCAACCCGCGTCACTGGTTGCTGCCGGACAGCCGCAGCGGCGGCGGTGAACTCGGCCGGCGCTTTGCCGCAGCCTTGGGCGAACGCCCGGCTACACGGGTCTGGCAGGTCAAGGATCAGAAATGCATCGGCCGCGCCGGTGCCGGGTTGCAGGACCTGGCGCGTCCGGTCGCACGGTTGATTCTCGCCGCTGCCGAATGCGCAGAACCGGTCAGCGAAACCCGTCACGAAGCATTGCCGGTGGAGTTATCCACAAGCGTCGCGCGCAGCCTGTCGCGAATCGAAGATCTCGGCGCGGTGGCGGTGGATCCGGCGGCGATCCCGATGGCCGAGGCCGAGTTCATTTTCTCCGGCGGCAATGGCGTGAAGGACTGGGCGCTGTTTCATGAAACGGCGGCAGCCCTCGGCGCTACCGAAGGCGCGTCGCGGGTGGCGGTGGACGATGGCTTCATGGCCCGTGATCGCCAGGTTGGCGCGTCCGGCACCTGGGTCACCGCGCGGGTCTATGTGGCTGTGGGTATCTCCGGAGCGATCCAGCATCTGCAAGGCATTGGCGCCTGCGACAAGGTGGTCGCGATCAATCTTGATCCGGGTTGCGACATGATCAAACGCGCCGACCTCTCGGTGATCGGCGAAAGCGCAGAGATTCTGCAAGCGTTGATCGAAGCGGTCGCGGCTTACCGCAACGAAGCCAAGCGCGATGCGGCTTAAGGAAACGCTATGAACACAAACGTTATCAGTCTGGTTTCAATCGGCGCTCACCCGACTTCCGGCCGCCCGCGCCGCGCCGATCAGGATGCCCGCGCAGTGGAACTGGGTCTGCAACTGGCTGGGGATAACCTGCAAGTGCTGCACGCCGGCGACGTCGCCGAACCGGCATTGCGCGCCTATCTGGGCATGGGCCTGGAACAGCTGCATGTACTGGAGCAACCCGCTGGCGCCGACGCCTTGCCGGCGCTGACCGCGTATCTGCGCGATGCCGGGGCGCAGGTGGTGCTGACCGGCAGTCAGGCGGAAACCGGTGAAGGCTCGGGGATGTTGCCGTTCCTGCTGGCGGAAGGTCTGGGCTGGCCGCTGGTGGTGGGCCTGGCGCAGGTCGAGTCGATCACTGACGGTTCGGCGCTGGTCCTGCAAGCTTTGCCGCGTGGGCCGCGGCGGCGCCTGAAGGTCAAACTGCCGTTTCTGGCCACTGTGGATAACGCCGCGCCGAAGCCTCGACAGAGCGCCTATGGCCCGGCGCGGCGAGGGATTCTGGAGGCTGATGAGGTTGAAGTCGTCGACGATGAGCTCTTGTCTGTCGCCACTCTGCAACCGGCCAAACCACGGCCCAAACGCCTGAAAGTGATCAAAGCCAAAAGCGGCGCCGACCGCATGAAGGCTGCGACCGCCAAAGCCAGTGGCGGCGGCGGGCAAGTGCTGAAGGGTGTCACCCCGCAGGCCGGTGCCGAAGCGATCCTCAAGTTGCTGATCGAGGAAGGCGTGGTCCGCTGACCCCCGCAACCATTGCTCGTGGGGGCGGGCCGACAGCTGTCATTGGTTGACACGAAAAACCTGGCGCTTCTGTTTGCGGCCGGTTTCAAACGCAGGGTAAAAAGCCACTCACCCCACAAGGAGTCAACTGAATGACCGTCAAGTTTCGCCCTGCCCGGCGCTCGGATGCGCGCGACATTGCGCGTCTGTTTCAGATTTCCTCGGAAGGCGCCTCGGATTACATCTGGAGCCAGTTGGCGGAGCCTGGGGAGGCGCTGCTGGATGTCGGCGAGCGCCGTTATGCCCGCGACGATGTGGATTTCTCCTGGCAGAACTGCATGGTCGCCGAGGCCGAAGACCGGGTCGTTGGCATGATGCACAGTTATGCGATGCGCGAGGATCCCGAGCCGACGCCGTCCACTGATCCGGTGCTGGCACCGTACGCCGATATGGAAGTGCCCGATTCGTTGTACATCTCCAGCCTGGCGCTGCATGAAGACTGGCGCAATCGGGGCCTGGGTGTGCAGTTCCTCGAGCATGCTCAGGCGCGCGCTGATCAGATGGCGCTAAACGGCCTGAGCCTGATTGACTACGCGGCCAACACCGGTGCGCGGCGATTTTATGAGCGCCATGGCTTCCGCATCATCAAGACTTGCCAGGTCACGCCGCATCCGCTGATTCGGGTAACCGGAGAAGCCTATCTGATGCACCGCGCTTAGCGTTGGGTTATCCACCGGACAGCGGTTACGCACAATCCCTGTTGGTCAGTCTGTGGATAACGTGTTCGCCCTTCATCACAGGTCACGCAAACCGTGGCCTGCAGCCCGCAGATCAAAAAACAACCAACCTAACTTACGGTTTTTACGAGGTTTTTCTGCGGGATAACGCCACAAGTTGCCCCCAATCTCTGTTGGTGCTTCTGTGGATAAGATGTTCGTTGCCCGCTGGGAGCCTTATAAACCGAGCCCTGTACGGGATTGGTCAATATTTGATCGCTTTGCGCCTTTCAGCCTCGAATTCATCTGTAAGCCCTGGTTATTCGCAGGTTTGAGCTTTTTTCCACAGGCGTGGCAAAGTTACCCCCGAACTCTGTTGGCGCTTCTGTGGATAACGTGTTCACTATCCTCCACAGGCCATTAAAATCATGGCTTGCAAAGATATGATTAAAAAACAATCAATGTTCCGCGCAAACGCTTGTTCTGCATAAGTCACGATTTTTCTACACAAATCAGGCGGTTATTTTTCCAGTCATTCACATTTACCCCCATTTGCTGTGGGTGGCTATGTGGATAACTTGTTCGCCAAACCTGGCAAGCCCCGCCCAGCTTAGTCCAAACGGCAATTGATCAGATTTCATACAGTTCTAAGGCATGGCCTTGACTTCGATTCCTGTGCTGTCTTCACTGCAGTTGCACAAGGACAGCCGTCATTTATCCACATCAGGTTCTGGGAGAACGCATGATGGATAGCCAGCCGCACCGCCCCCCGCCCTCGCCACGCAAGCGCACGCTCCGACGCGCTGCCAATCAGCACGCTCGCCTGTAGCGCGCCACACCCGCCAGACCGCTGTGCTGTCGCCGGATTAGCTCCGGTGGCCAGGTGCCCGTTCGCCCATTGATTGCAGGCAACCGCAGAGTTGCCCCATCTGCCTGATTAGAGGAACCACTTCATGACACGGATCGCAACGCCCATCAGCGAGATCAAGGAACACTACGAGGTGATTGTCATTGGTTCAGGCTACGGCGGCGGCATTGCTGCCTCGCGCCTGTCCCGTGCCGGCAAGCGTGTGTGCCTGCTCGAACGCGGTCGGGAAATCCAGCCCGGCGAATACCCCAACACCATGATCGCCGCCACCGAGGAACTGCAGGTGCATGACCCGGACGGGCATATCGGTTCGCGTACCGGGTTGTTCGATTTGCACGTGAACGCCCAGCAAAACGTCGTGGTCGGTTGCGGCCTCGGCGGCACGTCGCTGATCAATGCCAACGTTGCCCTTGAGCCGGAGCCCGGCGTATTCGACGATCCGCGCTGGCCGCAAGCGGTGCGAGAACACCGTGATACGTTGCTCAAGGACGGTTACGCCCGCGCCCGGGAGATGCTCAAGCCCAACCCTTACCCGAGCACTGCACCGAACCTGCCGAAACTAGACGCCAACAAGAAGTCCGCCGATTACCTCCAGCAGGGTGCGCATTTCTACAAACCGCCGATCAACGTGACCTTCGACAAACTGCCGAACAATCTCAACCACGTCGGCGTCGAGCAACTGCCGTGCAACCAGTGCGGCGACTGCGTGTCGGGCTGTAACAACAAGGCCAAGAACACCACGCTGATGAACTATCTGCCGGACGCCTGGAACCACGGCGCGGAGATTTTCTGTCAGGCCGAAGTGCGGCATCTGGAGCGCAACGGTGATGGCTGGATCGTGCACTTCCAGTACCTGGACAGTGGTCGCGAGTTGTTCAGCGCACCGACTTTGTTCGTGAAGGCCGACATCGTCGTGGTTTCCGCCGGCACCCTCGGCTCCACGGCAATTCTTTTGCGCTCACGCGACAAAGGTGTGGCGATGTCCGGCCAGCTCGGCGAGAACATGAGCGGCAATGGCGACATTCTCGGCTTCGGTCACAACTGCGAGCAGACCATCAACGGCATCGGTTTCGGTGCGCACCCGGCCAAGGAGCTGCACCCGGTCGGCCCGTGCATCACCTCGGTCATCGACATGCGCACCGAAGGCGACTGGCGCAGCCGCATGGTCATTGAGGAAGGTTCGATCCCCGGCGCCCTCGGCCGACCGATGGTGCCGGCGATGGCCGGGTTTGCCGAGATGATCGGCGTGGCCACTGACGAGAGCTTCAGTGGCAAGTTGAAGTACAAGGAACGTGAAGCCGAAAGCTTCCTGCGCGGCCCTTATTACGGCGCACTGCACAACATGCAGACCTACCTGATCATGAGCCATGACAGTGGTCAGGGGCGGATGGTCCTCGACAGCAAGGATCAGCTGCGCATCGATTGGCCGGGTGTTGGCGAGCAGGAGAACTTCAAACTCGGTAACGAACGTTTGCACCAGAGCACCAAGGCATTGGGCGGAGTGTGGGTGGAGAACCCGATCTGGACCAAACTGCTCAAGCACAGCATCGTTTCGGTACACCCGCTGGGCGGTTGCGTGATGGGTGAAGACGCGGCGCAAGGTGTGGTCAATCACAAGGGCCAGGTGTTCAGCGGCGCCAGTGGCAGCGATGTTTACGCCAATCTGTACGTGACCGATGGCGCGGTGATTCCGACCTCGCTGGCGGTCAATCCGCTGCTGACCATCTCTGCCGTGAGTGAGCGCAACATGGGCCTGCTCGCCGCCGACCGTGGCTGGCAGATCGACTACACGCTGCCTTCTGCGCCGCGCAAACCGGTGGCGCCGCCCACCCTCGGCGTGCAGTTCACGGAAACCATGAAAGGCTATTTCTCCCGCGCCTTCACGGCGGCGCAGAGCACCGACCTGAAAGTTTATGAAGCAGCGGCCAAGCGCGGAGAGGAGGACAACTCGCCGATCGACTTCACCCTGACGATCACCGCCAGCGACATGAACCGGATGATCAAGGAGCCGGAACACGCGGCGACCATTGTCGGCACGTTGAACGCCCCGGCACTGTCACTGCAACCGCTGACCGCCAGCAACGGCGTGTTCAACCTGTTCGAACAATTCGAGCAGCAGGTCGATACGCGCCATATGAAATACGACATGAAACTGACCGCCGAGGACGGCAACGACTATTTCTTCAGCGCCTTCAAAACCGTGCCGGAAGACAACGGCGTGCTGAATATCTGGCACGACACCAGCACGCTGTACGTGACGCTGTATCGCGGGCCGGACAAGTCGGGCGAGGTGATCGGCTCGGGAGTGATGCACATTCACCCGACCGATTTCGCCAAGCAGATGACCACCATGAAAGTGCTCAATGCACGCAATGAACGTGAGCGCATCGAAGGCCTGGCGCGGTTCGGCAAGTTCTTCGCCGGGATTCTCTGGGAGAGTTATGGCGGGGTGTTTGCCGGCGATATCTACTTCAACCCCGACGCGCCGCCACGGCTGAAACGACCGCTGGATGCGCCAGCCCCGACGGTGCATTTCTTCCCCACCGAGGATGGCGTCGAACTGCGTCTGACCCGTTATCAGGCCGGGAGCAAGGGACCGGTGATGCTGGTGCATGGCTTGGGTGTCGGGTCGAATATTTTTTCCACCGATACCATCCAGACCAATCTGCTGGAGTACCTGTGCAAGCACGACTACGACGTGTGGTTGCTGGATTTTCGCGTGAGCATTTTGCTGCCAGCGAGCAAGAAGGAGTGGAACGGCGATCAGATCGCCCGCTACGACTTCAAGGCGGCCATCGCGCAGATACAGCAGGAAACCCACGCCCGTGATGTGCAATGCGTGGTGCATTGCTACGGTGCAACGACCTTCTTCATGTCGCTGCTCGCCGGTTTGCAGGGCGTGCGTTCGGTGGTCTGCTCACAAATTGCCGCAGACACCGTGGTCGCCACCGCGACGGGTTTGAAAGCCGGATTGCACCTGCCGGGCATGCTCGATGCGATCGGCATCAAGTCGATGACCGCTTACGCCGACAGCAAGGAAAACTGGTTCAACAAACTCTACGACAAGGCCCTCAATGGCTACGCGCGGATCGAGGCGCAGGGTTACTGCACCAACCCGGTGTGTCACCGCATCACCTTCATGTACGCGTCGTTGTATCGCCACGACACCCTCAACGAAACCCTGCACGACAACCTGCACGAACTGTTCGGCGAATCGAATATCGAGACGTTCGAACATCTGGCGCTGATCGTGCGCAAAGGGCATCTGGTGGATTTCAAAGGCAACGATGTGTACATGCCGCACTTTGATCGGCTGACCATGCCGATCTGCTTTATCAGCGGCGCCGACAACCAGTGTTATCTGCCGGAAAGTACGCTCAAGACCTACCAGCGAGTGTGCGAAGTCAACGGGCCGGAGCGCTACAGCCGGCAGGTGGTGCCGGGCTACGGCCATATCGACTGCATGTTCGGCAAGAACGCGGTGGTCGATGTTTACCCGATCATCCTTGAACACCTGGAGAAAACGGCCCTCGGCTGACTGCAGACCGAGTCGACCGCTTCGCGAGCAAGCTCGCTCCCACAGGGGCACGCATTCCAGTTGTAGGAGTGAGCCTGCTCGCGATAGCGGGTTATCAGGCGCTGCATTTCTCCGGTCTGCACAAGGAAATGGATGACATGGACAGCTACATCCGCTGGTTTCAACGCTTCATCTGGATCGGCATTGCGATGAACATGGTGTTCGCCATCCCCGCGCTGTTCGCGCCGGGCTTGCTGACATCGGTGGTCGGGCTGCCGCCGCAACTCTCCGACCCGTGGCTGGAAAACGCCGGGATGCTGCTGGTCGGCATCAGCGTGTTGTACATGCCGTCGGGCTTCAACGCGCCGCGCTACGTGGTGCATTCCTGGCTGTGCGTGCTGACGCGGTTGATCGCCGTGATCTTCTGGATTTACCTGATCAACACCAGCACCCAGGGCTCGCTGTTCGTGCCGATGTTGATGGGCGATCTGAGCTTCTTTCTGATCCTCGGCATTTTGCTCTACCTCGGCACCACGCCGGCGAACCGACCATGGGCGCTGCTGTGCGATGGCTGTCGCGAATGGCGCGCGGCATGGCAGCGGCGATGGCAGAGCCACGCCTTCAAGGTCGGCACACTGGTGGTGGTCGCGGTGCTCGGCTTCATCGGTTACGAGACCTGGTATCAGATGCTCCGCGTCGTTCCTGAACAGGAGTATGCCTCCGACGAAGACCACTACAAGTACGCCGCCATTGGCCTCGGCATCGAAGCGCGCATTCCCTATTACCTGTTCGCGGTGCTGCCGCAAATGTGCCCGGAGAAGATGCCAAAACCCGGCGGCTGGGAGGTGTTCGGCTTCCTCTTTGAAAACGGCAAGGACCTGCCGATCGGCATGGCCAAACGGCAGATCGGCTACCCGACCGTCGAGCCGAACTGCGCGCTGTGCCACACCGGTTCCTACCGCGCCAATGCCAGCGACGTCGCCGTCAACGTGCCGAGCGCGCCGGCCAACACTCTGCAACTGCTAGCCTTCCAGTGGTTTGCCTACGATTGCGCCAGTGATCCGAAATTCACCACCGACGCGGTGATGGCGGCGATCAACGGAAAATTCCAGCTGGGCTTTTTCGAGAAACTCTACAACCGCTACCTGATCATGCCGATGGCCAAAAGCGCCTTGCTCAAGCAGAAGCAGGCCTACGCCTGGCAGAAGCTGCGCCCGCAACAGGGGCCGGGCCGCACCGATACCTTCAACCCGACGAAAATGGTGGTGTTCGGCTTCCCGGATGACTCGACCATCGGCACCGTCGACCTGCCGCAAGTGTGGAACCAGAAACCCCGGGAATCGATGTACCTGCACTGGGATGGCAATAACAACAAGATTCACGAACGCAACTACGCCGCCGCGATGGCCGTGGGTGCGACGCCGGAATCGGTGCTGCCACCCAGCTTCAACCGCGTGACCAACTGGCTGCTCGGGCACAAGGCACCGGCGTGGCCGTGGGCGCTGGATCAGGCCAGGGTTGCCCAGGGCAAGCCGATCTGGGAGGCCAACTGCGCGGCTTGTCATGATTTTGGTCGTGCCGATACCGGCCAGGTCACCACCGAAATCGACCAGCTCGGCACCGATCCGCACCGGCTCGACTCGTTCACCACGGGGCTGGTCGCAGCATTCCACACCTTCAAGAAGCCGCCGTTCGACTTCGGCGCGTATCGCAAGACCCAGAGCTACAGCAACACGCCCACCGACGGCGTCTGGTTGCGCGCGCCCTACCTGCACAACGGTTCGGTACCGACATTGTGGGACTTGCTGCAACCGCCGGAAAAACGTCCGCAGGTGTTCATCACCGGCTCGGACATCTACGACCCGGTAAACGTCGGTTTCGTCACCAGCGGCGCCCAGGCCAAAGCCTCGGCCGACTTCAAATACGACACGCGCCTGGAGGGCAACCACAACAGCGGTCACCTGTACGGCACGACCTTGTCGGACGACGACAAACGCGCGTTGATCGAATTCATGAAAACCCTGTGAACCCTTACGGAGAGAGGATTACGCCATGTCACTGGTCAGTCATCTGGAACACGAATATGACAAGGTCAAATTGCGCATTCACGGCTTGTTCACGCGCATGGAAATGGCCTGGATGAAGCTCATCAGCGAGCTGGAGCCGCAGGAATTTCAGGCGATCATCAAGCTGTTGCAGCGCGGCCACGATCAGGCGCATTACGTGCTGAAAAACGGCGAATTGCCGACTGACGAGCCGGCGGTGCCGTGGGAGTTGGCCCATGGTCTGTCGATCCTGCGCATCGGCAATGCCACGCCGTTGCCGCAGTCCACCGATCAACTGGCGACCCGGGTGCTCAAGGACGGCAGCCTGCTCGGGTGCCGCAAGTGGGAACTGCTCGATCTGCTGTGGAGCGAGGCGCTGCTGAAGTGGATCGAAAACCTGCGCCATCACGCAACGTTCGGCACTGACCCGGCGGTGGTGCAAATGGATCGCGACGTGACCCTGGCGATTGCCGGCGACTGGGGCACCGGACCGTTCGACAGCCATGCGCCGGCGGTGTCGGTGGCCAACCAGATGCAACTGGCCCAGGCCGATTTCACCATTCATTTGGGCGATGTGTATTACGCCGGCAGTCATTCCCAGGAAGACGTCGACATGGCGGGTTGGCCGATGGGCTCACACGGCTCGTTCACCCTCAACTCCAACCACGAGATGTACAGCGGCGCCCATGGCTACTTCAAGGAACTGGCCAAGCAATTTCCCGGACAACAGGGCACCAGTTATTTTGCCCTGATCAATGATGACTGGCTGGTGGTCGGGCTGGATTCTGCCTATGCGTCTGATGCGATGAATCTGTACATGGACGGCACCCTGAACGAGCCGCAGATCCAGTGGATGAAAGGTCTGCCGAAACGCAAAAAACTCATGGTGCTCAGTCATCATCAGGGCTTCGATATTTCCGGGCACCACAAGACGGCGCTTTATCAACCGGTGTGCGATGCGCTGGGGCGCGAGCCGGATTACTGGTATTGGGGGCATCTGCACAACGGCATCGTCTATGCGCAGCAGGGCGGTCTGCATGCGCGCTGTGCCGGGCACGGGGCGATTCCCTATGGCAATGCCAGCGAGCTGAACGGGCATGCGCGGGTGTTGTGGTCGGAGACCCAGGATGCCAACGACCCGGCGTATCCGCTGCGGGTGTTGAATGGGTACGCGAAGATCAGGCTGGTGGGGGAGGAGATTTTCGAGGAGTTTATTGGCGAGGATGGCAGTGTGAGGTGGTCATCCAAATGAGGCGGTGACTGGGCCGGCCTCTTCGCGAGCAGGCTCGCTCCCACAGGTGAAACGCATTCCAAATGTGGGAGCGAGCCTGCTCGCGAAGCTGTTGCTTTTAGCCCTGGACCGGCACGCCTTTGAGGTAAGGCGCAGGCTCGGCGCCGAGGTTGTTCAGCATCCGCTCGCTGTACCAGTCGACGAAGTTGACCACGCCAAACTCGTAAGTCTTGGAGTAAGGCCCCGGCTGGTAAGCGGTGGAGTTGATCCCGCGCTGGTTTTCCTCAGCCAGACGCCGATCCTGATCGTTGGTCGCGTCCCACACCTGGCGCATGCGCTCGACGTCGTAATCGACACCTTCCACCGCGTCCTTGTGCACCAGCCATTTGGTGGTGACCATGGTTTCCTGGGCGCTGATCGGCCACACGGTGAAGACGATGATGTGATCGCCCATGCAGTGGTTCCACGAGTGCGGCAGGTGCAGGATGCGCATCGAGCCCAGATCCGGGTTCTTGATCCGGCCCATCAACTTCGCGCAGCCCTGTTTGCCGTCGAGGGTCATCGACACGGTGCCCTTGAGCAGCGGCATGCGCACGATGCGGTTGCGCAGGCCGAAACTGGCGTGGGCGTAAGGGATCTTTTCCGCTTCCCAGGCAGCGGCGGACGCGGCGACGTGATCCTTGAACGCCTGATCGGCACGCGGGTCGGTGACGTCGTCCCATTCCAGCAGGGTTTTCAACAGTTCCGGGTGCGACGCGTTGCAGTGGTAGCACTCGCGGTTGTTTTCCAGCACCAGTTTCCAGTTGGCCTTCTCCATCAAGGTGGTGGTGATCGCCACCTTGGTGTTCTCCATGTCGTACGGTTCCATGTAATGGTTGAGCGTCGACAGGAAATCATCAATGGCCGGCGGGTTTTCCGCCAGGCTGATGAAGATGTAGCCGCCAGCGGTTTTCACGTTCACCGGCTTCAGGCCGTACTGCTTCATGTCGAAGTCGGCGCCCATTTCGGTGCCGGCGAACAGCAGGCGACCGTCCAGCTCGTAGGTCCACTGGTGGTAGTGGCAGACCAGCTTGGCGACCTTGCCTTTTTCACTGGTGCACAGGCGCGAGCCACGGTGGCGGCAGACGTTGTGGAACGCATGCACCACGCCTTCGGCGCCACGAATGACAATGATCGGGTTTTTGCCGATCTGCAGGGTGAGGTAGTTGCCTTTGGCCGGGATCTCGCAGGTCATGCCGGCGATCAACCATTCCTTCTGGAAGATCTCCTGCATGTCGATATCGAACAGCCGCTCATCGCTGTAGAACGGTTGCGGCAGGGAAAAGGTGCGCTCGCGCTCCTGAAGCATTTGCGCGGTGGCCTTGCGTGCGGGTTCCAGCGGATCGCCCAGGCTGATTTTTGCGGTGACGTCCATCGATGTAATCCTCATGGCCCTCTGCGTGGCCGGCGAAAGTGGCTGATCAGGTGTGCTGCAAAACGGTTGCTACGCAAGGTGTAAAGAAGTCGTCTTGTGTTGGGGCGAGTGTGGGGCCGGCGCTGGGCGGAACCTTATCCATGCGCGACATGGTGCAATCTGTTCCCGACGCGCAAGCCCCGGTGTTCAAGGGCTGGTCGCGATAAGTATGTCAATGTCGCGGATAGGTAAACGCGCGCTCTGCGCTATACGCAGAATCGCCGACAAGAGGCCGACAGTCGGCCGTGGAGAACAGCATGTCCAACAGCTTCCTGAATCCGGTCACCACCCAGACCTGGGCCAATGGCCGACACATTGTCCGTTGCGTCAAAGTCATCCAGGAAACCTGGGATGTGCGCACCTTCTGCTTTATGGCCGACCAGCCGATCCTGTTCTTCTTCAAACCGGGGCAATTTGTCACCCTCGAGCTGGAAATCGAAGGCCAGCCGATCATGCGCTCGTACACGATTTCCAGCTCGCCATCGGTGCCGTACAGCTTCTCGGTGACGATCAAGCGCGTGCCGGGCGGCAAGGTCTCGAACTGGTTGCATGACACTTTGCATGAGGGGCAAGAGCTGGCGGTGCACGGGCCGGTCGGTCTGTTCAATGCCATGGACTTCCCGAGCCCGAAAGTCCTGTACTTGAGCGGCGGCGTCGGTATCACGCCGTGCATGTCGATGGCGCGCTGGTTCTACGACACCAATGCCAACGTCGACATGACCTTCGTGCACAGCGCACGCTCGCCGAAAGACATCATTTACCACCGCGAGCTCGAGCACATGGCGTCGCGGATCGACAACTTCAGCCTGCACCTGATTTGTGAAAAGCACGGCCTGGGTGAGCCATGGGCCGGCTATCGCGGTTACCTGAACCACAAGATGCTCGAACTGATGGTCCCGGATTTCCTCGAGCGCGAAGTGTTCTGCTGCGGCCCGACGCCGTACATGAACGCGGTCAAGCGCCTGCTGGAAGTGGCCGGTTACGACATGTCGCGGTACCACGAAGAATCCTTCGGCGCCACGCCACCGGAAGCGCGTGCCGACGCGGTGGAGCAAGCCGAACAAGCCGCCGATGCACCGGAAATCGACGCAGCGGATCTGCATCAGGTCGAATTCACCGCTTCCGGTAAAAGCATTCGCGTGGCACCGGGGGAAACCGTCCACGCAGCAGCCGCCAAGCTCGGCCTGATGATCCCGAAAGCCTGCGGCATGGGCATTTGCGGGACCTGCAAGGTGCTGAAACTTGGCGGCGAAGTGGAGATGGAGCACAACGGCGGGATTACCGAGGAGGATGAGGCCGAGGGGTTTATCTTGTCGTGCTGCAGCGTGCCGAAGGGGGATGTGCGGATTGAGTTTTAATTAAGAAAAGTAAAGGCAATTCCTAATTGCCATGACGGACAAGTCATGGCAGTTGTTTTTCGATGTTGTATCTGTATGAAGTTCTACCGCTTTTACGCACCAGATCTACCGGACGGGATGTCCAAAAAACGATGCGCTGAAATAAAGCAGTGGAGTTGTGATGAAACTGAAAATCAAGATCCGATCAAATGGCTTTGAATTGAAATGTTTGCCTTGGTCTCCAATTATGATTGAAAAAGTCATCATCAAAACCGCAAGCATAAACATTGCTGACAAGGGGGCTGCTATTTCCAATCCGTTAAATTCGTACCATTGGGTTTTTCTCTGAATTCTGTAAGGTAATTGAATGCTCTGTTTGTAAATTGCGCGAGCAGCAAAGATAAACAAGCATAGGGTCGTCAGGTCGCATATCAGAAGTCCACGCCTTCTCGGTGTAAGGGCAAACCATTTGCTTGGCTGCGGCAGGCGTTTTTCAAACCTGCTGCCACAAACATGACATTTGAAAAGCGTCTTTTTATTTTTGGCGCTGCATGTTTTGCATATTTTTGTTCGTGGTTTCATAAAGAAAAACGCTATTTGGTTCTGCTTGGAGTGTTCGCTGGTTTTGTTTTGGGCAATGTTTGGTCAGGCGACTCATCGAGTATCTTGGTAAATTATCTCAGCAGCATCTTCGCCCAATGTTTCACCTATTATTACCGCTGCAAGAGATCCGACGCCCACCGCTACTGCACCGCAGACCAAGGTGCCAACTCCTCCTGTCGGAACGCCTATTCCCAGACAAATTTTCGCTGCTAGTGGCGCAGTCAAGAGGCGACTGCTGATTGCTCCTCCAGCCATGCCACCCATAAAGCTTCCGGTTTCCGTGAATTTCACCTTTTCACACGCCTCGGTATTCCCATGCAGGCACACATCCTGCACCTTCAAGGCCGAGGCGCCACCGCCTACTGCTGTGCCGATCCAGCCGCCATATTTGACGTACTGTGACGCTTGGCTGATAGCCCTAATATGCGTGGCATAACCCGGGTTCTGGCCGATTCCGCCGGCTTTTCGCCAGCGGTGCACCAGGTGAGGATGATCGATGCCGAGAGCGGTCTTGAGACTCGGGTGATCCGGGAGACCAATGCTTTGCCGGGTGAACTGGTTGAGATGGACGTCCAGTTTTTCCAGCAACTGCGCACGCTGTTTTTTGAACGGCTTCGAGTTCAGGCTGCCTTTTACGTCCAGCGTATGAACATGCAACTTCTCAAGATCTGCGAGGACATTTTTTATGCCATCCAGATGATTGGCCGCCATGGCCGTGACGACCCCGATCACTTTTGATTCATAGGCGAGTGCGGTCTGGATCACGCCATAGTGCTGCGCCATGAAATCCGCTTCTTCCACGGTCAGCGGTTCCAGCGTCGCACTGACAAAACGCGCGGTCTGCATCAGCAATGCTTCTTCGTATGTGCATTGTTGATTGTCAGGATCGCTCAGCACGATCATCGAACCGGCTTTAATCATGTCCGCGTTCGGATTCAAGCTCCTGAATCTGGCGATGACATTCGGCTTGGCAGAGGGAAAAAGCTGTGCCTCGAGCTTCTCGGCGACAATGCTTTTCGGCACGACGTAAAACCCCGGCTCCGGTGGGGCTGGACGTTCTTGCGGCCAGTGTTCGCTGGGGAAGAACTTCAAGTCGTCGACAGGGTGGGGCCCAGCGTTGTTGCTGGTGTCCAGGCGCGTCACTCTGAGGTTCTGCTGATGAATCGCGCGCAGCAACCTGTCTGGATCGGAGCGCGAGGGATGCTGCCTGAGCATCGATAACGGACGTTTTTTCACCGCTTCAGGAATGGCGCCTTTGATGTTGCGTACCAGAGATCTGGATTGGTTCAGAAGATGGCGCTGTTCCTGTGCGAGGGCGTCAAGGCCCATGTCCGCTGAAAGACGGCCGTTGGCGACATCATCGACAATACCCTTGGCGAAGCGCGCGATGGCCTGATTGAACTGCACGCGCGCACTGCCGAATGCCAGATGACGTGAGCCGACTGTCTGTGCCTGTGCGAGCAGCTCGCCGGCAACGTGTCGAACGTCGCCGAGGCCATGGCGCTGATCGCTCAACCTTCTTCGCCCCACGAGGCATGGCCGCTGGTCCCGGCGAGGTGATGTACCCAACTGATGCCACGATAACGAATCGCGACCTGCTCTTGAGGTTCAGCGTCGTTGTGCAGAATGACGTGGGGCATATCCAGGTTCAGTTCGGTGAGCACCGCACCGTCGATCGAGACAGAAAAGTATTTTTCCTGCTGACCCTGAGGGGAGGTTCGGTAGAAATTGATCTTGCAGTCGATCTCTTCACGGTTGGTCAGCGCCTGAGCCAGCAGCGGTGAAGATTTGTCGACGACTTTGGTGACAATGACCGGAGCGTGGGTGGCTCGGTGAGAGTTGTCGATGTTGGCGAGGTTGTGGCTGTACGACAGCACCATGATTTCATCGGTGTGTGCCGCCTGATATCTGTTGCCGACCGAATCAGGCGTTGAGCAGCCTGCCGAAATCAGCCCTTGGGTCTTGCCCGTGATCGTCATGTAGCCGGGAATGGCCATCGCGTGCGCTCCTTGAGTCGGGAGCGGGCAGTCTATGGCGGGATTTTTGTGCTTTCTGTAGGCCTTGGTGTAGTCCGATTCTGAAAATGCAGGTCTGGGACGCGCAGCCTCCCGGGTTGCATCCCCGTGCTGAGCATGGGAATGCAACGCGGGAGGAGAATCAGGCCGACATGACCTCACGAATATCGCCCGCCAGTTCGCGCACGCGTTCTTCTTCGGTATCCCACGAGCACATAAAGCGCGCGCCGCCCTTGCCGATGAAGGTATAGAAGCGCCAGTTCTTCGCGGTCAGCGCGGCGATTGCCGGCTCGGACAGTTGCAGGAATACGCCGTTGGCCTGCACCGGGAACATCAGTTCGACGCCGGGGATATCGCTGACCAGCTCTGCCAGCAGTTGCGCGCAGTGGTTGGCGTGGCGGGCGTATTTGAGCCAGGCGTCGTTTTCCAGAATGCCGACCCACGGTGCCGACAGGAAGCGCATTTTCGATGCCAGTTGCCCGGCCTGTTTGCAACGGTAGTCGAAGTCTTCGGCCAGTTTGTGGTTGAAGAACAGGATCGCTTCACCCACCGCCATACCGTTCTTTGTGCCGCCGAAGCACAGCACGTCGACGCCGGCCTTCCAGGTCAGGTCGGCAGGCGAGCAGCCGAGGAATGCGCAGGCGTTGGAGAAGCGTGCGCCATCCATGTGCAGGTGCAGGCCCAGTTCCTTGCAAGTCGCGCTGATGGCGCGGACTTCTTCCGGGGTGTAGACGCTGCCGACTTCGGTGGCCTGGGTCAGGGTTACCACGCGCGGTTTCGGGTAGTGGATGTCCTGGCGCTTGAGCGCGACTTCGCGGATCGACTGCGGGGTGATCTTGCCGTTTTCAGTGCCGGCGATCAGCAGCTTCGAGCCGTTGGAGAAGAATTCCGGAGCGCCGCATTCGTCGGTTTCGACGTGGGCGGTTTCCGAGCAGATCACGCTGTGGTAACTCTGGCACAGCGACGACAGGGCCAGCGAGTTGGCGGCGGTGCCGTTGAAGGCGAAGAACACTTCGCAGTCGGTTTCGAACAGTCTGCGGAAATGATCGGCCGCGCGCGCGGTCCATTCATCGTCGCCATACGCGCGCTGGTGGCCGTGGTTGGCCTGCTCCATGGCGGCCCAGGCTTCAGGGCAGATACCGGAATAGTTGTCGCTGGCGAATTGTTGGCTCTTGTCGGTCATGGCCGGCTTCCGTAATCGAGACTCTTGTGAAGGCTCGTGGTCAATGAGGATGCGCACTTTACCGAAGATCTTCCGGGGAGCACATGCAATGTCGGGTGGGGAAAATTACCAGTTTATGGGCCGATTATGCACCTGAGCCAACGCGACGGTGCCCTGGATCTGCTCAAGTGGCTGGCGCTGCTGAGCATGTTGCTCGATCACCTGCGATATGTCGGCTTCTCCGTCGACTGGCTGTATCTGCCGGGGCGGCTGGCGTTTCCGTGGTTTTGCCTGGCTATGGCGGCGAACCTGGCGCGCGACGGTTCGCGCAAGATGGAATGGCGCTATCTGGGCTGGCTGTTGTTGTTCAGCGCCGTCAGCGAAATCCCCTATCGCTTGTACATACCCGAGCCTGACACCTTGAACGTGATGCCGACGCTGGCGCTGGGCTTGCTGGTGACACGCGGCTGGCAGGATTCTGCGTCGCTGTCGCGATTACTCGGGTTGACCGCGCTGGTGGTTGCGGCGGTTTTTTCAGATCGACTGATGTTCGGTTTCTTCGGCGTATTGTTGCCGTTGGCGATGCTGCTGGTTTTTCGCAGACCCTGGTATTTCAGCCTGTTGCCGGGGCTGGTGTGTCTGGCGGCGAACCAATGGCAGGTGCTGCTCGAATCGGCGCGGTTCGGCAGCAGCGTGGCGATTCTTGGTCTGGCGACGTGCGTGTTTGCGCCGATGCTCGGAATGTTCTTGTTGCGACATGGGCGACATGTCCGGCCACCACCGATGCGGCGCTGGGCGTATGCGCTGTATCCCGCGCATTTCCTCCTGCTGCTCGCCGCCCGCCAGTTGATCGCATAAGCCCTGTAGGAGCTGCCGAAGGCTGCGATCTTTTGATCTTCAAAGTCAAAGTCAAAAGATCGCAGCCTTCGGCAGCTCCTACAGGGACAGTGCATTCTTCGGGTCATTTCCAGCCATGTCGTAAACGCACCTTTGCGTGGCGTCCGCAGGCATTTGAGCACTCGAAGCCGGTCATACCATCGCATCAAAGGGCACTGCCATCACTGCCGGTGCCTTACCGAGACGAATGGCGCACAGATGCCGCTGGGAGAGACGCGATGTTCAGCAAGCAAGACCAGATCCAGGGTTACGACGATGCACTGCTGGCGGCGATGAATGCCGAGGAGCAACGTCAGGAAGATCACATCGAGCTGATCGCGTCGGAGAACTACACCAGCAAGCGCGTCATGCAGGCGCAAGGCAGCGGCCTGACCAACAAATACGCCGAAGGCTACCCGGGCAAGCGCTACTACGGCGGCTGCGAGCACGTGGACAAAGTCGAGGCGCTGGCCATCGAACGCGCCAAGCAGCTGTTTGGCGCCGATTACGCCAACGTCCAGCCGCACTCCGGTTCTTCGGCCAACAGCGCCGTGTACCTGGCGCTGATCCAGCCGGGCGACACCATTCTCGGCATGAGTCTGGCCCACGGCGGTCACCTGACCCACGGCGCGAAAGTCTCGTCTTCGGGCAAGCTCTATAACGCCGTGCAGTACGGCATCAACACCGACACCGGGCTGATCGACTATGACGAAGTCGAGCGTCTGGCCGTCGAGTGCAAACCGAAAATGATCGTTGCCGGTTTCTCGGCTTACTCGAAGACTCTGGACTTCCCGCGCTTCCGTCAGATCGCCGACAAGGTCGGTGCGCTGCTGTTCGTCGACATGGCTCACGTCGCCGGTCTGGTCGCTGCCGGCCTGTACCCGAACCCGCTGCCGTACGCCGACGTGGTCACCACCACCACCCACAAAACCCTGCGCGGTCCCCGTGGCGGGCTGATCCTGGCCAAGTCCAACGAAGAGATCGAGAAGAAGCTCAACGCTGCGGTATTCCCCGGCGCCCAGGGCGGTCCGCTGATGCACGTCATCGCCGGTAAAGCGGTGTGCTTCAAGGAAGCGCTGGAGCCTGGCTTCAAGGCGTATCAGCAACAAGTGATCGACAACGCTCAGGCGATGGCCAGCGTGTTCATCAAGCGTGGCTACGATGTGGTCTCCGGTGGCACCGACAACCATCTGTTCCTGGTCAGCCTGATCCGTCAGGGCCTGACCGGCAAAGACGCCGACGCCGCGCTGGGCCGCGCGCACATCACCGTCAACAAGAACGCCGTGCCGAACGACCCGCAGTCGCCGTTCGTGACCTCGGGCCTGCGCATCGGCACCCCGGCGGTGACCACGCGTGGCTTCAAGGTCAGCCAGTGCGAAACCCTCGCGGGCTGGATCTGCGACATCCTCGACAACCTCGGCGACGCCGATGTCGAGGCCAATGTCGCCCAGCAGGTCTCGGCCCTGTGTGCAGATTTCCCGGTTTATCGCTGAGTCGGCTTTGGAGTAATGACTATGCAACGCTATTCCGGCTTCGGCCTGTTCAAACACTCGCTCAGCCACCACGAAAACTGGCAGCGCATGTGGCGCACGCCCACCCCGAAAAAAGTCTACGACGTGGTCATCGTCGGTGGCGGCGGGCACGGCCTGGCGACGGCCTACTATCTGGCCAAGGAGCACGGCATCACCAATGTCGCCGTGGTCGAGAAGGGCTGGCTGGGCGGTGGTAACACTGCGCGCAACACCACCATCGTGCGTTCCAACTACCTGTGGGACGAGTCGGCGCACTTGTACGAACACGCTATGAAATTGTGGGAAGGCCTGTCGCAGGATCTCAACTACAACGTGATGTTCTCCCAGCGTGGCGTCTACAACCTGTGCCACACCCTGCAGGACATCCGTGATTCCGAACGTCGGGTCAGCGCCAACCGCCTCAACGGCGTCGACGGCGAACTGCTCGACGCCAAGCAAGTGGCGGACGAGATTCCGTACCTGGACTGCTCGAAGAACACCCGCTACCCGATCATGGGCGCCACTGTGCAGCGTCGCGGCGGCGTGGCCCGTCACGATGCCGTGGCTTGGGGCTTCGCGCGTGCCGCCGATGCCTTGGGCGTGGATCTGATCCAGCAGACCGAAGTGATCGGTTTCCGCAAGGAAAACGGCGTGTGCATCGGTGTTGAAACCAACAAGGGTTTCATCGGCGCCAAGCGCGTCGGTGTCGTGACGGCCGGTAACTCCGGGCACATGGCCAAGCTTGCCGGTTTTCGTCTGCCGATCGAATCCCACCCGCTGCAAGCGCTGGTGTCCGAGCCGATCAAACCGATTATCGACAGCGTGATCATGTCCAACGCCGTGCACGGTTACATCAGCCAGTCCGACAAGGGCGACCTGGTGATCGGCGCCGGTATCGACGGTTACAACGGCTACGGCCAGCGTGGTTCGTACCCGGTGATCGAGCACACCATCCAGGCCATCGTCGAGATGTTCCCAGTGTTGTCCCGGGTACGCATGAACCGCCAGTGGGGCGGCATCGTCGACACCACCCCGGACGCTTGCCCGATCATCTCGAAAACGCCGGTGCCGAACATGTTCTTCAACTGCGGTTGGGGCACCGGTGGCTTCAAGGCCACACCGGGTTCGGGCAACGTGTTTGCCGCGAGTCTGGCCAAGGGTGAAATGCACCCGCTGGCCGCACCGTTTTCCATTGACCGTTTCCACAACGGTGCGCTCATCGACGAACACGGCGCTGCTGCCGTCGCCCACTAACAGGAGAAATCCCTATGTTGCACATCTTCTGTCCTCACTGCGGCGAACTGCGCTCCGAAGAGGAATTCCATGCATCCGGCCAGGCGCACATCCCGCGGCCGCTGGATCCGAACGCCTGCACCGATGAAGAGTGGGGCGACTACATGTTCTTCCGCGATAACCCGCGCGGCCTGCACCATGAGTTGTGGGACCACGTTGCCGGTTGCCGGCAGTATTTCAACGTCACTCGCGATACCGTGACCTACGAGATTCTCGAGAGCTACAAGATCGGCGAGAAGCCGCAATTCACCGACAAGGCTGGCACTGCGAAAACAGCCGCGACGGCGCTGGGAGAGAAGGTATGAGCCAGACCAATCGCCTGTCCAACGGTGGACGGATCGACCGCAACAAAGTGCTGAGCTTCACCTTCAACGGCCAGACCTACAAAGGCTATGAAGGCGACTCGCTGGCTGCTGCACTGATCGCCAACGGCGTCGACATCATCGGCCGCAGCTTCAAGTATTCGCGTCCTCGCGGCATCTTTGCCGCCGGTTCCGAAGAGCCGAACGCCGTGCTGCAGATCGGTGCCACCGAAGCCACGCAGATTCCCAACGTGCGCGCCACGCAACAGGCGTTGTATCAGGGCCTGGTCGCCACCAGCACCAATGGCTGGCCGAGCGTCAACAACGACATGATGGGCATTCTCGGCAAGGTCGGCGGCAAGCTGATGCCGCCGGGTTTCTACTACAAAACCTTCATGTACCCGCAATCGTTCTGGATGACTTACGAGAAGTACATCCGCAAGGCTGCCGGTCTTGGCCGTTCGCCGACCGAGAACGATCCGGACACCTACGACTACATGAACCAGCACTGCGACGTGCTGATCGTCGGCGCCGGCCCGGCCGGTCTCGCCGCAGCCCTGGCCGCTGCGCGCAGCGGTGCCCGCGTGATTCTGGCCGATGAGCAGGAAGAGTTCGGCGGCAGCCTGCTCGATTCCCGCGAAAGCCTCGACGGCAAACCGGCGATGGAATGGGTTGCCAGCGTCATCGCTGAACTGAAGAACACCCCGGACGTGCTGCTGTTGCCGCGCGCCACGGTCAACGGTTACCACGACCACAACTTCCTGACCATTCACGAACGCCTCACCGATCACCTCGGTGACCGCGCGCCGATCGGTCAGGTGCGTCAGCGCATCCACCGTGTCCGCGCCAAGCGTGTGGTGCTGGCGACCGGTGCCCACGAGCGTCCGCTGGTCTACGGCAACAACGACGTGCCGGGCAACATGCTTGCCGGCGCGGTGTCGACTTACGTACGTCGTTATGGCGTAGCGCCGGGCAAAAAACTGGTGCTGTCGACCAACAACGACCACGCCTATCGCGTCGCTCTGGACTGGCTCGACGCCAGTCTGCAAGTGGTGGCGATCGCCGATGCGCGCAGCAATCCGCGCGGTGCATTGGTCGAAGAGGCGCGCGCCAAAGGCATTCGCATCCTCACCGGCAGCGCCGTCATCGAAGTGCGTGGCAGCAAGCGTGTCAGCGCTGCCCGCGTCGCTGCGATTGACGTCAAAGCACACGCTGTGACTAGCCCAGGCGAGTGGCTCGACTGCGACCTGGTTGCCAGTTCCGGCGGTTACAGCCCGGTGGTTCACCTGGCTTCGCACCTCGGCGGCAAACCGGTCTGGCGTGAAGACATTCTCGGTTTCGTACCGGGCGAAGCACCGCAGAAGCGCGTGTGCGTGGGTGGCATCAATGGCGTCTACGCCCTTGGCGATTCGTTGGCCGACGGTTTTGAAGGTGGCGTGCGCGCTGCTGCCGAGGCCGGTTTCCAGACCGTCGAAGGCGTGTTGCCGAAAGCCCTGAGCCGTCTCGAAGAGCCAACCCTGGCGCTGTTCCAGGTGCCGCACGAGAAGAACTCGGCGCGCGCACCGAAGCAATTCGTCGACTTCCAGAACGACGTCACCGCCGGTGGCATCGAACTGGCGACCCGCGAAGGTTTCGAATCGGTCGAGCACGTCAAACGCTACACCGCCCTGGGTTTCGGCACCGATCAGGGCAAGCTTGGGAACGTCAATGGCCTGGCCATTGCTGCCCGTTCGCTGAACGTGACCATCCCGCAGATGGGCACCACCATGTTCCGCCCGAACTACACGCCGGTCACGTTCGGCGCCGTGGCCGGTCGGCACTGTGGGCACATCTTCGAACCGGTGCGCTACACCGCGCTGCATGCCTGGCATGTGAAGAACGGCGCCGAATTCGAAGACGTCGGTCAGTGGAAGCGTCCGTGGTACTTCCCGAAAAACGGCGAAGACCTGCACGCGGCGGTCAAGCGTGAATGCAAAGCCGTGCGCGACAGCGTTGGCCTGCTCGACGCTTCGACCCTTGGCAAGATCGACATCCAGGGCCCGGATGCCCGCGAGTTTCTCAACCGCGTGTACACCAACGCCTGGACCAAGCTCGACGTGGGCAAGGCCCGCTACGGTCTGATGTGCAAGGAAGACGGCATGGTCTTCGACGACGGTGTAACGGCTTGCTTGGCGGACAACCATTTCGTCATGACCACCACCACCGGCGGCGCCGCGCGCGTACTGCAGTGGCTGGAGCTGTATCACCAGACCGAATGGCCGGACCTGAAGGTGTACTTCACTTCGGTCACCGACCACTGGGCGACCATGACTTTGTCCGGGCCGAACAGCCGCAAGCTGCTCAGCGCGGTGACCGACATCGATTTGAGCAACGAAGCGTTTCCGTTCATGACCTGGAAAGAAGGTCTGGTCGGCGACGTGCCGGCACGGGTGTTCCGTATCTCGTTCACCGGTGAGCTGTCGTACGAAGTCAACGTGCAGGCCGACTACGCGATGGGCGTGCTGGAGAAAATCGTCGAGGCCGGCAAGCAGTACAACCTGACCCCGTACGGCACCGAAACCATGCACGTGCTGCGTGCCGAGAAGGGTTTCATCATCGTCGGCCAGGACACCGACGGCTCGATGACCCCGGACGACCTGAACATGGGCTGGTGTGTCGGTCGCACCAAACCGTTCTCGTGGATCGGCCAGCGCGGCATGAACCGTGAAGATTGCGTCAAGGATCAGCGCAAGCAGCTGGTGGGCCTCAAGCCGGTCGATCCGACCAAGTGGCTGCCGGAAGGTGCTCAATTGGTGTTCAACACCAAACAGGCTATCCCGATGACCATGGTCGGCCACGTGACCTCCAGCTACGCACACAACTCCCTCGGTTATTCGTTTGCCATGGGTGTGGTCAAGGGCGGTCTCAAGCGCATGGGCGAGCGGGTGTTCGCACCGCTGGCCGATGGCAGCGTGATCGAGGCGGAAATCGTTTCTTCGGTGTTCTTCGATCCGAAGGGTGATCGCCAGAACATCTGACACTGATCGTTCCCACGCTCCGCGTGGGAATGCATCCCGGGACGCTCCGCGTCCCAAGAGCGGACGCAGAGCGTCCATGGCGGCATTCCCACGCAGAGCGTGGGAACGATCAATACAAGAAGGTGCTTTATGACCACAGCCAACGTGTACCAACAACGCCCGACCACCGGTGCCCGTGCCGAGTCGTCGCTGCACCATGCCGACCTCGCCAGCCTGGTCGGCAAGGGCCGCAAGAACGCCGGGGTGATCGTGCGGGAAAAGAAACTCCTCGGCCACCTGACCATTCGTGGCGATGGTCACGATGCAGCGTTCGCTGCCGGTGTGCACAAGGCGCTGGGCATTGAATTGCCCGGCGCTCTGAGCGTGATCGTCAAAGGCGAAACCAGCCTGCAATGGATGGGCCCGGACGAGTGGCTGCTGATCGTCCCGAGCGGGGAAGAATTCGCTGCGGAGCAGAAACTGCGCGAAGCGCTGGGCGATCTGCACATTGCTATCGTCAACGTCAGCGGCGGCCAGCAGATCCTCGAACTGAGCGGGCCGAACGTGCGACAGGTGCTGATGAAATCCACCAGCTACGACGTGCACCCGAACAACTTCCCGGTCGGTAAAGCGGTGGGCACGGTGTTCGCCAAGTCGCAGCTGATGATTCGCCATACCGCCGAAGACACCTGGGAACTGCTGATCCGTCGCAGCTTCTCGGATTACTGGTGGTTGTGGTTGCAGGATGCTTCGGCCGAGTACGGCCTCAGCGTTCAGGCCTAAGATCAAGAGCTACCCCCTCACCCCAGCCCTCTCCCCCAGGGGGGAGAGGAGGAAAGGGAGCCGATCTCGGGTGTTTTTGTGATCTATATTCACCCGCGATATTTCAGGTCGGCGTAGCTCGAAAGAGCACCACGGTCAGTCCCCTCTCCCTCTGGGAGAGGGCTAGGGTGAGGGGAAAACCCTGACACCCCGCACAAAGAACAGGAGTCACCGCACCATGAGCCGCGCCCCAGACACATGGATTCTGACCGCCGACTGCCCCAGCGTCCTCGGCACGGTGGACGCGGTGACGCGTTTTCTGTTCGAGCAGGGGTGCTACGTCACCGAGCATCACTCGTTCGATGATCGCCTCTCCGGGCGCTTCTTCATTCGCGTGGAATTCCGCCAGCCGGACGGTTTTGACGAGCAATCCTTCCGCGCCGGCCTGGCCGAGCGCGGAGAGGCGTTCGGCATGCTCTTCGAGCTGACCGCGCCGAACTACCGACCGAAAGTCGTGATCATGGTCTCCAAAGCCGATCACTGCCTCAACGACTTGCTCTACCGCCAGCGCATCGGCCAGTTGTCGATGGATGTCGCGGCGGTGGTGTCCAACCATCCGGATCTCAAGCCGTTGGCCGACTGGCACCAGATTCCCTACTACCATTTCCCTCTCGACCCCAATGACAAGCCGGCGCAGGAGCGTCAGGTCTGGCAGGTGATCGAAGAGGCCGGTGCCGAACTGGTGATCCTCGCCCGCTACATGCAGGTGCTGTCGCCGGAGCTGTGCCGCAAGCTCGATGGCAAAGCGATCAACATTCATCACTCGCTGCTGCCGGGCTTCAAGGGCGCCAAGCCGTATCACCAGGCCTACAACAAGGGCGTGAAACTGGTTGGCGCGACGGCGCACTACATCAACAACGACCTCGACGAGGGGCCGATCATCGCCCAGGGCGTCGAAGCGGTGGATCACAGTCATTACCCCGAGGATCTGATCGCCAAGGGGCGCGATATCGAAGGCCTGACGCTGGCGCGGGCGGTTGGGTATCACATTGAGCGAAGAGTGTTTCTCAACGCCAATAGAACAGTCGTTCTCTAGAACGCTAAAAGATCGCAGCCTTCGGCAGCTCCTACAGGGGCGTGCGATCCATGTAGGAGCTGCCGAAGGCTGCGATCTTTTGATTTACCGAGCACTCAACGCGCTGCCCAACCGGGGCAACGCAGTTCCATAAAAACAACAGCGAGGTGAAAGCATGTCTGGCAATCGTGGTGTGGTGTATCTCGGCGCTGGCAAGGTCGAAGTACAGAAAATCGACTACCCGAAAATGCAGGACCCGCGCGGTCGCAAGATCGAGCACGGGGTCATTCTCAAAGTGGTTTCCACCAACATCTGCGGCTCCGACCAGCACATGGTGCGCGGCCGGACCACGGCGCAGACCGGTCTGGTGCTGGGTCACGAAATCACCGGCGAGGTGATCGAAAAGGGCTCTGACGTCGAAAACCTGAAGATCGGCGATCTGGTCTCCGTTCCCTTCAACGTGGCTTGCGGGCGCTGCCGTTCCTGCAAGGAGCAACACACCGGCGTCTGCCTGACCGTCAACCCGGCCCGTGCCGGTGGCGCTTACGGTTACGTCGACATGGGCGACTGGACCGGCGGCCAGGCTGAATACGTGCTGGTGCCGTACGCCGACTTCAACCTGCTGAAACTTCCGGACCGCGACAAGGCCATGGAGAAAATCCGTGACCTGACCTGCCTCTCCGACATCCTCCCGACCGGCTACCACGGCGCCGTCACTGCGGGCGTTGGCCCGGGTAGCAGCGTTTACATCGCCGGCGCCGGTCCGGTCGGTCTGGCCGCTGCCGCTTCCGCACGTTTGCTCGGTGCTGCGGTGGTGATTGTCGGCGACGTCAACACCATCCGCCTGGCCCACGCCAAGGCCCAGGGCTTCGAAGTCGTCGACCTGTCCAAGGACACCCCGCTGCACGAACAGATCGCCGCATTGCTGGGCGAGCCGGAAGTGGACTGCGCGGTGGACTGCGTCGGCTTCGAAGCACGCGGCCACGGCCACGACGGCGTCAAGGCCGAAGCCCCGGCCACCGTACTCAACTCACTGATGGGCGTGGTGCGGGTGGCCGGCAAGATCGGTATCCCGGGCCTGTACGTCACCGAAGATCCGGGGGCTGTGGATGCCGCCGCGAAAATGGGCAGCCTGAGCATTCGTTTCGGTCTGGGCTGGGCCAAGTCCCATAGCTTCCACACCGGCCAGACTCCAGTGATGAAGTACAACCGCCAGCTGATGCAGGCGATCATGTGGGACCGCATCAACATCGCCGAAGTGGTTGGCGTGCAGGTCATCAGCCTTGATCAGGCGCCGGAAGGTTATGGCGAGTTCGATGCCGGCGTGCCGAAGAAGTTTGTGATTGATCCGCATAAGTTGTTTAGTGCGGCGTAGGGTTTTTCCGAAACGTAAAACGGCGACCTCAGGGTCGCCGTTTTGTTATGGTTCATTCAGCGCGAACTTGAGCTGCTTGCATTCCTTTTTGTCCGGGTTCAGCAACGAAAGAAACTTTCTGGCCCTCTTTCAAGGATTTAAATCCATCGGATTCAATAGCCTTGAAATGGACGAATAGATCATCACCCCCACCCTCAGGGGTAATGAAGCCAAAGCCTTTTTCGTCGTTAAACCACTTTACAGTACCGTTCTGTCTGTTTGACATGTCCATGCTTCCTGTTTGCTTTTCAAAACCAAGGGATCACGACAAGGATTTACCTGTTTTTTTGCCGCGAACCAGTCGAACGTTGATTGCGTATTGCTGCCCTGTATCGCTTTTTATCACTTCATAACTGACCCTTCTTCCAGCCCTGATTTTTCCAATGATTGGGTCGTCAGGATCAACGCAAAAGATGATTGATGAGGGTTGGGCAATCACATCCTTTGCGGCGTCCTTCAGCGGTCCGTTCACCGGCGGGATGATCGAGTCGTCGCGGTCTGACATTCGCTTTTCCATCGCAGTACCTCCCTCGAAATTGATCCGCGGCAAACTTGTCTCGAAGCCAATGTAATTGACTTGAATTGAGGTGGTAACTGTCAGGTTTGACAGTTTTTAGGATCGATTTGGAATAGTGAAAATATCGAATTGGAATGGTTGGAACATGCCGCCCGATCCCCGGTCAAACCCGCAGTTTCGTCGCCGTTGTCCGGTGGCAGCTTTTCCCAAGAGGATGTCTGAATGAAGATTTCACGCGGTTTTGCCTTGGCATCGCTCCTGACCCTGGCCGCCGGGCCGGTGTTTGCCGGTTTCAGTCTGAATGACGTCGCTGGTGCGGTTTCGGGGATGCAGGGCGGCGACAAGGCGGCCGCTGCGGCGCCGACTTCGGAGACCGCTGGTTTGCTCAGTGCGCTGAGTGCGCTGGATGTCACGCCGGAGCAGGCCGTGGGCGGCACCAGCGCGATGCTCGGGCTGGCGAAGAATCAGCTGAGCAGCACCGATTACTCGCAACTGGCCAAGGAAGTGCCGGGCATCGACAAGTTGTCCGGTGGCAGCGGCAATCTCGCGGCGCTGGGGGCGTTGCTAGGTTCCTCCGGCAAGTCAGCTGGCCTTGAGAATGCGTTGGGCAACGTCAAGGACAGCAACGACCTGAACAATGCGTTCAGCGCGCTGGGCATGGACAGCGGCATGATCGGCCAGTTTGCCCCGGTGTTGCTGCAATACCTCGGTCAGCAAGGCGTCGGCGGTTCGCTGTTGAGCAGCCTGGGCAGCATCTGGGGCACTGGCACCGGCAGTTGATTCAGCGGCGCTCGTTGCGCAACGCGACGATGCGCTGATCCTTCTCGGTCCAGAGCTGGTTGACCCAGTTCTGGACGCGCTGGCGGAACGCCGGATCCTTCTCGTAATCGCCCTGCCACAGCGCCGGGTCGAGCTCGCGGGTCTTGATGTTGATGATCACCCGCGGCACGTTGCCGCTGATCAGGTCCCAGAAGCCCGGAATCTTTTCCTGCGGATAGACCACCGTCACATCGAGCATCGCGTCGAGCTGTTCGCCCATCGCCGCCAGCACGAACGCCACACCGCCGGCCTTGGGTTTGAGCAGATGGCTGAACGGTGAATCCTGCTGTGTGCTTTTCGCGAAGGTGTAGCGGGTGCCTTCCAGATAATTCACCACCGTCACCGGTTGGCGCTTGAACAGCTCGCACGCCGCTTTGGTGATTTCCAGATCCTTGCCCGCCAGTTCCGGATTCTTCGCCAGAAAGGCTTTGGTGTAGCGCTTCATGAACGGGTAATCCAGCGCCCACCACGCCAGACCGAGAAACGGCACCCAGATCAGCTCTTTCTTGAGGAAGAACTTGAAGAACGGCGTGCGTCGGTTGAGGGTCTGGATCAGTGCCGGAATATCCACCCACGATTGATGGTTGCTGACCACCAGATACGACGTGTCGCGGCGCAGATCGTCGCCGCCGCGAATGTCCCACTGCGTCGGAATGCACAGCCGGAAGATCAGCTTGTCGATCTCGGCCCAGGTCTCGGCGATCCACATCACCGCCCACGATGCGTAATCACGCCAGCGCCCGGGTGCGACCAGTTTGAGCAGGGCAAACACCATCAACGGCCCGATCAGGATCAGGGTATTGAGCAACAACAGCAGGGTGACGAAACAGCCGGTGAGCAGGCGGCGCATAAGCAACTCTATGAAGTGGCAGGGGCGGGCCATGATAAGCAGCTTCGCGCGACAGGCCAAATCGGCGCTGACGAATGTTTCACTTCAGTCCCGTTAACCTGATCGTTCCCACGCTCTGCGTGGTAACGCCGTCCGGGACGCTCCGCGTCCCCTGTGACGCAGAGCGTCACTGGATGCATTCCCACGCAGAGCGTGGGAACGATCAACCGCGCGACGGTCTAAACTGCCGTTGCCCAACCTCCCAAGGAAGCCCCTTACGTGAAATCCCTCCTTGCTCTGTTTGCCCTCGTCGCGCTGCCGGTCATGGCCGCCGAGCCGACGCTGTACGGTCGCTACGAATACATCGCGCTGCCGGAAATCGGTGGCGAAGTGCTCAAGGCCAAGATGGACACTGGCGCGCTGACCGCCTCGCTGTCGGCCAAGGACATCGAGACCTTCACCCGCGATGGCGAAGACTGGGTGCGTTTCCGCCTCGCCACCAAGGACGCCAGCAACAAAGTCTTTGAGCACAAGGTCGCGCGCATCAGCAAGATCAAAAGCCGTTCCGACGAGGACGATGAAGAGCGCGACAGCAGCGATGTCGCCAAGCGCCCGGTGGTCGATCTGGAACTGTGCCTGGGCAACGTCAAGCGTACCGTCGAGGTCAACCTGACCGACCGCAGCCACTTCAACTACCCGCTGCTGATCGGCGCCAAGGCCTTGCGCGAGTTCGGCGCGGCGGTCAATCCGGCGCGGCGCTATACCGCCGACAAGCCTGACTGCTAAGTGGTCTGATTGACGTAACCCCGGGCTTGGGGCACCGTTCGCGCATTACCTGCCACGGGCTCGGACGCCATGCCGCACATCCTGATTGTCGAAGACGAAGCGGCGATTGCCGACACGCTGATTTTTGCCTTGCAGGGCGAGGGCTTCACCACCACGTGGCTGAGCCTCGGCGTGGCGGCGCTGGAGCATCAGCGGCAAACCCCGGCCGACCTGATCATCCTCGATATCGGCCTGCCGGACATCAGCGGCTTCGAAACCTGCAAGCAGCTGCGGCGCTTCACTGAAGTGCCGGTGCTGTTTCTCAGTGCCCGCGATGCCGAGATCGACCGCGTGGTCGGCCTCGAGATCGGCGCCGACGATTACGTCGTCAAGCCGTTCAGCCCGCGAGAAGTGGCGGCACGGGTCAAAGCCATCCTCAAACGCATGGCGCCGCGTCCAAGCCCGGAAACAGGCTCAACGCTGTTTCGCATCGACCCCGAACGCGTGCAGATCAGCTATCGCGGCCAACCGCTGAGCCTGACCCGCCATGAATTCCGTCTGCTGCAATGCCTGCTCGAACAACCCGAACGCGTGTTCAGCCGCGAGCAATTGCTCGATGCACTGGGCGTTGCCGCTGATGCCGGTTACGAGCGCAGCATCGACAGCCACATCAAAAGCGTTCGCGCCAAGTTGCGTCTGGTACGTGCCGAGGCCGAGCCGATCCAGACCCATCGCGGCCTCGGTTACAGCTACAGCCCGGGGCACAGCTGATGTCGTTGGGGCTGCGGATCTTTCTGGTGTACGTGCTGTTTGTCGGCCTCACCGGCTATTTCGTGCTCAACACGGTGATGGAGGAAATCCGTCCCGGCGTGCGCCAGTCCACCGAGGAAACGCTGGTCGATACCGCCAACCTGATGGCAGAAATCCTGCGCGACGATTTCAAGGCCGGCACCCTCAGCGAGAACCGCTGGCCGCAACTGCTCCGTGCCTATGGCGAGCGCCAGCCGCAAGCGACCATCTGGGGCTTGCCGAAGAACCAGGTCAACCACCGCATCTACGTCACTGACGCCAAAGGCATCGTCGTGCTCGACTCCAGCGGCGTTGCGGTCGGCCAGGATTATTCGCGCTGGAACGATGTCTACCTGACCCTGCGCGGCGAGTACGGCGCGCGCTCCAGCCGCAGCGATCCTGACGATCCGAGCTCTTCGGTGATGCACGTTGGCGCGCCGATCCGTGACAACGGCAAGATCATCGGCGTGGTCACCGTGGCCAAGCCCAACAGCTCGCTGCAGCCCTATGTCGATCGCACCGAGCGGCGCTTGCTGTTTTACGGCGCCGGACTGATCGGCCTCGGCCTGCTGTTCGGCGCCTTGCTGTCATGGTGGCTGAGTCGTGCGCTGCACCGTTTGACCGGTTATGCCCAAGCGGTCAGCGAGGGCCGGCGCGTGGAAGTGCCGCACTATCGCGGCGGCGAACTGGAACAACTGGCGACGGCGGTCGAGCAGATGCGCACCCAGCTCGAAGGCAAGGCCTACGTCGAGCGCTATGTGCACACTCTGACCCATGAATTGAAAAGTCCGCTGGCGGCGATTCGGGGCGCGGCAGAGTTGCTGCAAAGTGAGATGCCGCCCGTCCAGCGTTTGCGCTTTGTCAGCAACATCGACAGCGAAAGCGCGCGAATGCAGCAGTTGATCGAGCGCCTGCTCAATCTGGCGCAGGTCGAACAACGCCAAGGGCTGGAAGAGCGCGTGGCAGTGCCGCTGGCGCTGTTGGTCGCAGAACTGCTCAAGGCGCAGGCAGCGCGGATCGAGGGCAAACAACTGCGTGTCGAGCAAGCGATCGGCGAGGATCTGCTGCTGATTGGCGAGCCGTTTCTGCTCCGTCAGGCCTTGGGCAATCTGCTGGAAAACGCACTGGATTTCACACCTATGCAGGGCCTGTTGCGCCTGAGTGCCGAGCGGGTTGGCGAGCAGATCGAGTTTCGCCTGTTCAACCAGACCACGGCGATTCCCGATTACGCCTTGCCGCGTTTGACCGAACGCTTCTACTCGCTGCCGCGCCCGGATAGCGGGCGCAAGAGCACCGGGCTGGGGCTGAATTTTGTTGAAGAGGTAGTCAAATTGCATGGCGGGGCGATGCGCATTGGCAATGTCGAGGGCGGGGTTGAGGTGGTGTTGCACCTGCCTTGAGATAGCCAAAAGATCGCAGCCTTCGGCAGCTCCTACATTTGGAATACGGTACGACTGTAGGAGCTGCCGAAGGCTGCGATCTTTTGATCTTTCCACACAATCTCCATATTCCCCCCACATTCCCACCACACCGCATCAGCAGACTCCCCCCATTCAAACAGGGAGAGTCCCATGAACAAGAATCTGACCATCAAGCTCGGCGCGATTGCCTTGCTGATCCTGCTGTTGCTGATTCCGTTGCTGATGATCGACGGCATCATCGATGAGCGTCAGCAACTGCGCGACGGCGTGCTCGAAGACATCGCCCGCAGTTCCAGTTACAGCCAGCAACTGACCGGGCCGGTCATGGTGGTGCCGTATCGCAAGGTGGTGCGCACCTGGAAGACCAACGAAAAAACCAACAAGCGCTACGAAGAAGTCAGCGAGGCGCGCGGGCGTCTGTACTTTCTGCCGGAGCGCTTCGAACTCGACGGCCAGGTGCAGACCGAGCTGCGCAAACGTGGGATTTACGAGGCGCGCCTGTTCCACGCCGACAACCGCATCGATGGGCATTTTTCCCTGCCGGCGCAGTTGGGCATCAAGGAAAACTTTGCCGATTATCAATTCGACGCGCCGTTCCTCGCCGTGGGGATCAGCGACATTCGCGGCATCGAAAAGGCGCTGCAACTGGAGCTCGCCGGCCAGCAGCTGGATTTCGTGCCCGGCAGCGAAGTGGCCTGGATCGGTGAGGGCGTGCATGTGATCCTCCCGGCCCTCGACGCCAGTAAAGCCACGCAACTGACGTTCGGTTTCGACCTGCGCCTGCAAGGCACCGGCTCGCTGCGCGTGGTGCCGGTGGGCAGGACCAGCAGCGTCAGCCTCGCCGCCAACTGGCCGCACCCCAGCTTCGTCGGCAACTTCCTGCCGGCCAAGCGCGAGATCAACGATCAGGGTTTCAGCGCCGATTGGCAGACCTCGTTTTTCTCCACCAACCTGCAAGAAGCGATGGAACGCTGCGTCGCTGGAGACTGTGATGCACTCAACGGGCGCAGCTTCGGCGTCAGTTTCATCGACCCGGTGGATCAGTACCTGAAAAGCGATCGGGCGATCAAATACGCGCTGCTGTTCATCGTCCTGACCTTCGCCGGTTTCTTCCTCTTCGAAGTGCTCAAGAGCCTGGCGGTGCACCCGGTGCAATATGCCCTGGTCGGTGTCGCGCTGGCGTTCTTCTATCTGCTGCTGTTGTCGCTGTCGGAACACATCGGCTTTGCTCTGGCGTATCTGTTGTCGGCCAGTGGCTGCGTGCTGTTGATCGGTTTCTACGTCAGCCACGTCTTGCGCAGCGCGCGGCATGGTTTGAGTTTTTCGGCGGGGCTGGCGGCGCTGTATGGCCTGTTGTACGGATTGCTCAGCGCCGAGGATTACGCGCTGCTGATGGGCTCGCTAATGCTGTTCGGTCTGCTCGGGGTGTTCATGGTGCTGACGCGCAAACTGGACTGGTACGGGATTGGCACGAAGTCGGCCAAGCCGCTGGAGTTTGATGTGGAGGCGATGCAATGAGCGGGTTGAGAGCTGAGCGCAGGGAAGTAGCGGTGTTGCTGACGCTGATTTTTGCAGCGCTGCCGCCAGAACCGAGGTGGTGCATTCGCGAGCAGGCTCGCTCCCACAAGGGATTCGGGTATGGCATCCATCCTGTGGGAGCGAGCCTGCTCGCGAAGAGGCCGGAACAGGCAGCGCAGCTTTAAGGCTTGGGCATTGTCGCCACCATGGACGGTCGCTGACTCACTTCGAAATACCAGTTGGCCAGTTGCGGGTTGGCCGCCCGCCAGTCCATGTCCGGGAAGCGCAGGTCCAGATAGCCCAGTGCGCAGGCCACGCTGATCGCCGCGACATCGAAATGGCTGGTCAGCTCGGCAATCGCTTCGTTCTCGAGCACGGCGAGGGCGCGGCGAATCTTGTCGCGCTGGGCGTCGAGCCATTCGTCCCAGTGTTTTTCCATCGGGCGCAGGACGGTTTCGTAACGCACCATTACCGAGGCATCCATGATCCCGTCGGCCATCGACGCCAGGGTCAGGCGCCGCCAGCGCGCCGCGCCTTCACGGGGGATCAGCGGGTTGCCGACGTGCTGCTGGTCGAGGTACTCAAGGATGACGCGGCTGTCATGGATGACATTGCCGTCGGCCAGGCGCAGGGCGGGGATTTTGCTCAACGGGTTGTCGGCGATCAGCGCCGGGTTCGGGCTGACCGGGCTGAGCACACAGTCTTGCAGCGCGACACGATCCTGCTGACCGGTTTCGTGCAGCAGCACCATGACCTTGCGGACGAAGGGCGACAGGGTGTTGTGGTACAGGGTCATGCTGGGGGCGGACATGGATGAACCTCGGTGGTCGGCGAAGAGCAGGAGATTAGCCTAATCACATCACGCTCGGCTGGCGAGGATTCGATGGTGTGCTGACTGACGCCTTCGCGAGCAAGCTCGCTCCCACATTTGAAATGCGTTCCCCTGTGGGAGCGAGCTTGCTCGCGAAGGCGCCATGTCAGGCAACAATAATCACCCGCGCTGCAGCAATCCCTTCATGGCCAAAACCGCGGGCACGCCAAGGCCGACCCAGCTCAACGCATCCCAGATCCCGTCCCCGAGCAACGCCGCAAACAGCCCCGCCACACTGAGCAGGGCGATCACGATCGGTGTGCTGAAGACTTTCCAGAAACTCGACTGACGCGGCTTCATGCCGAGGCCTCCGCCGTTTCCAGCACAGGCTTGGACGCCTTGCGCCGCACCACCCACAGATACACTCCGCTGGTCAACACGATAATCGTCAGCACGTCCAGCGTCGCCCAGAGGATCTTCATCGGCATGCCGCCGTAGTCACCAAAGTGCAGCGGCTGCGACATGCCCATGGCGTCCATGTACCACGGCCGTTCGGCCACGGCGGTGACCTGCAAGGTCGTGGCGTCGATCAGCACCGGCGTCAGCAGGTGCGAGGTCAGGTGCGTGCCGCCCTTCATGAATACCGAGTAATGGTGCTCGCTGGAAAAGCGTGTGCCGGGGAAGGCGATGAAATCCGGTTTCATCCCCGGTGCGACTTCCTCCGCGATGTCGAGCAGCCGCGTGGCCGGCGCCAGTTGCGTCAGCGGCGGGGCATCGCGATACGGTGCGATCAGCGTGGTGAGCGCATCGTTGCGCCACGCGGCGATGAGCAGATCGGCGCAGGCGCTGATCACTCCGGTCACACCCACCACCAGGCACCAGGTCAGGGTCACGACGCCGATCAGGTTGTGCAGATCGAGCCAGCGCAGGCGGGTTGATTTGTCCTGGCGCACGGTGCCGAATTTCAAGCGGCGCATGAACGGCAGGTACAGCACCGTGCCGGAGACGATCGCCACGACAAACAGCACACCCATGAACGCCAGCAGCAACTTGCCCGGCAGCCCGGCGAACATGTCGACATGCAGGCGCAGGATGAACAGCATCAAACCGCCGTTGGCCGAAGGCGTTTCCAGCGCTTCGCCAGTGCGCGCGTCGAGCATGAAGGTGTGCGATGAGTTCGGCTCGGTGTCAGCGGTCTTGGCCATGATCGCGAACGCCGCGTTCGGGTCTTCGTCGTCATAACCGAAGTACTGCATGACTTGGCCCGGGCGATGTTTCTGCGCGGCATCGACCAGTTGCTGCAGATTGAGTTGCGGCGTGTCGGCCGGCATCTCGCGCAGCTCCGGGGCGTTGCCCAGCAAGTGATCGATCTCGTGGCTGAAAATCAGCGGCAGACCGGTCAGTGCGAGCATCAGCAGAAATACCGTGCAGATCAGGCTGGTCCAGGTGTGGATGAACGACCAGCGGCGGATGGTTTTACTTTTCATTGCATGACCTTCAAAAACACCAAAGCCGCCCGGTGCGGGCGGCCTGGGAACAGGGCCTGTTTCAGCTCACTGGCTTACCACTTGTAAGTGGCGCTGGCGACGACACTGCGCTGGTCGCCGTAGTAGCAGTAGAAGCTGTCGCAGGTGGAAATGTAGTCCTTGTCGAACAGGTTGGTCGCGTTCACCGCCAGCGACGCACCTTTGAGGCTGTTGTCCAGACGGCCCAGATCATAATGCACGCTGGCGTCGAACACGGTATAGGCATCGGCCTTGCCCAGCCAGGTGTTGGCCTTGTCGCCGTAGGTGTTGCCGGTGTAGCGCACGCCGGCGCCAACGCCGAAACCGTCGAGCACGCCGCTGTGCCAGGTGTAGTCGGTCCACAGCGAGGCTTGCTGGTTGGGCATCAGTTGCAGGCGGTTGCCCTTGTCGACACCTTTTTGCACTTCGGATTTGGCCAGGGTGTAGGCGGCGATGACTTTCAGGTTGTCGGTAACGTCGGACACGGCTTCCAGCTCCAGCCCTTTGACCTTCACTTCACCGGTCTGGCTGGTCACCGAGACGTTATTGACGAAGGTGTTCACCGCGACGTTCTTTTGGGTCAGGTCATACACGGCGGCGCTCAGCAGGGTCTTGCTGCCCGGCGGCTGGTATTTGATGCCCAGTTCCCATTGCTTGCCTTCGGTCGGCTTGAGCGAGCCGGTCGAGGTGGCGTCGGCGCCCGTAGTCGGCTGGAACGATTCGGCGTAGGACAGGTACGGCACGAAGCCGTTGTCGAAGACGTAGCTGAGCGCCGCATTGCCGCTGAACTGCTTGTCACGCTGGGTATTGGTGGCGTCACCCTTGTTGAAGAATTCGGTGCTGGTGTGCACCCAGTCTTCACGCCCGCCGAGGGTCAGGCGCCACTGGTCGAGAGCCATCTGGTCCTGCACGTAGAGACCGGTCTGGTAGGTCTTCTGGTTGTAATCGTAAAACGCAGTGGAGCGCGCCGGACGTACGATCGGCTGGCCGTAGACCGGATTGTTGACGTTGATGCTCGGCGCCGAACCGAAGATTGACGTGTAGTTGGTGTTGCTGCGCTGATGATCGAGACCCAGCAGCAAGGTGTGGCGGATATCACCCGTGGCGAAGTCGGCCTGGAAGTTGTTGTCCACGGCGAACTGGCTGATGTCTTCATCGGCGTTGGTGGTGCTGCGACCGACATTGCCCTGATCGTCCACGGTAAATCCGGCAAACGACGGGTTGTAACTGTTGACGGTGACGGTCTGGAACGACAGGTCAGATTTGGTGTAGCGCAGATTCTGCTTGAACTGCCAGACATCGTTGAGCCGATGTTCGAAGGCATAACCAAGCGCGTAATAGGTGCGGTCGTAATAATCGTAGTCGGGATCGCCCAGGTTTTTGTGATGGGAAATCTTGCCAAATGGCATGTCGATCCTGGTGCCCTGGATCGGATAAAACTGGCTGGTGACGCCGGTATCGTCGCGGGTGAACTGCGTCAGCAGAGTGAACCTGGTGTCGTCGTCGATGTTCCAGGTCAGGCTCGGTGCGATGTTGTAGCGCTTGTTGTCGATGTGGTCGATTTGCGTATCGCTGTCGCGCACCACGCCGCTGAGGCCATAGAGGAACTGCCCGGCCTCATCGATCTTGCCGGTGCTGGCGAAGTTGATCTGGCGGTGATTGTCGCTGCCGTATTGCAGCTGGATTTCGCTGCTGGCCTCGGCGCTCGGGCGACGGCTGACCATGTCGAGCAAACCGCCCGGCGGGGTCTGGCCGTACACCGACGAGGCCGGGCCACGGAGCAGGGCGAGGCGGTCGAGGTTCCAGGTTTCCTGTTTCGGGTTGGCGTACACGCCTTTGGGCAGCGGCAGGCCATCGAGGAACTGGGTCGGTTCAAAGCCGCGCACGCGCAGCCAGTCGGCCCGGGTGTCGCTGCCGTAGCTGCTGGCGGTGATGCCCGGCATGTAGCGCACGGCATCGTCGAGGCTGTGCACGCTGCGGTCGTCCATTTGCTGGCGCGTGGCAACAGAGATCGAACGCGGTGCTTCGACCAGTGCGGTGTCGGTCTTGGTGCCAGCGGCGGTGCGGGTCGCGGTGTAGCCTTCGACGGGGCCCCAGGCACTTTCCAGATTTTCCACGCCGATGACCGCGGTTTCCGGCAGGGCCAGCGTACCTTCCGGCACGGCCACCAGGGTGTAGGTGCCAGCGCTGCTTTGCTCCAGTTGCAGACCGGTGCCGCGCAACGCCGCGCGCAGGGCGCCGGCGGCGTCGTACTGGCCATTGACCGGCGCCGAGGTCTTGCCTGCTGCCAGTGCCGGATTCAACGACAGGGCGAGGCCGCCCTGGCTGGCGATCTGGTTCAGCGTGGTCGACAGTGGCGCCGCCGGCAGGTTGTAGGCGCGCACGCTGGACGCTTGCTCCGCGGCGAGCAACGCAGTGCTGATCAGCGGCGTGCCGAAAGCGATGGCAAAAGCCAGCAGACTGGGGCGCAACAAGGTGTCTGGCGAACGGGACATACGGCGGCTCCTGAATGGAAATATTTCTCAATTGCCTGTGTGCCGGATGAGATTGGAAAAGTGATAGGGCTGGGTGGAAATTCTTTTTTTGCTGGAAATGGTTGTGCGGCTGATGGCGCCTTCGCGAGCAGGCTCGCTCCCACATTGATCGTTCCCATGCTCCGCGTGGGAATGCCTCAATGGACGCTCTGCGTCCGCTTCGGCAGGGACGCAGAGCGCCCCGGGCTGCATTCCCACGCAGAGCGTGGGAACGATCATGTCAAGGGGAGGAGGTCTCAGCCTTCGCCACGGTGACCCAATAGGGCGTATGCCGCTCGATCTGCACCGGCAGGGTCGGCAGCAATGCACTCAGCGCCTTGTCGGTGTCGTGCAACGGAAAGCTGCCGGTAATCCGCAGTTCGGCCACTTCCGGCGCCACGCCCAGATGCCCGTGGCGGTAGCGCCCCAACTCATGCACCAGATCGCCCAGCCGCGCGTTGTCGACCACCAGCATGCCGCGCGTCCAGGCATCGGCGCCGGGGGCGAGGGCGACGATCGAGCCCAGCCCGTCACTGCGCAGCAACACCTGTTGGCCTTCGCGCAGAATCTGTTCTTGCGGGTCGGCCTGGGCATGCGCCGCGACCGCCGACTGCAACACGCTCAGGCGCGTGCCATCGTCCTCGCGCTTGACCAGAAACCGCGTGCCCAGCGCGCGCATGCTGCCTTCGCGGGTTTCGACGATAAACGGCCGCGCATCGCCATGCCCGGTTTCGACGAGGATTTCGCCTTCCTGCAACACGATCAAGCGGCGCTTGTCATCGAAGCGCACGTCGACCGCGCTGTGGGTATTGAGATTGAGCAGGGTGCCGTCGGACAGGCGCACGGTGCGCTGTTCGCCGGTGGCCGTACGCTGATCGGCGAGCCAGTAATCCAGCGGCAGATAACGCTCACTGACAAACAGACCGAGACCGATTATCACGACGACACTGGCCAGCCCGCTGCCGAGTTTGCGTATGCGCCGGCGGATGCCTTCGCGCGATTGCAGCAACGCACTGCGCGCCGGGCCCTTGGCGACGCTGAAGCGCTGATCGAGCATGCCCAACTGACGCCAGGCGCGGGCGTGTTCTTCATGGGCCGCGTGCCATTTGGCGAACTCCTCGCGCTCCAGCGCGGTGCTCGAATCGAGGGTCAATTGCCAGGCAATCGCCGCGTCCAGCACATGGGCCGGCACCGGGCGCGAACTGGCCGCGGTCATGTCGGCTCACCGTAAAGGGCGATGTAGCACTGGCGCAGGCCTTGGGCCAGATACTGGCGCACGCGCGGCACCGAGACGCCGAGTTTGCCGGCGATCTCGGCGTGGCTGAGGCCGTCGAGGCGGTTATACAGGAAGGCCGCACGAGCCTTAGTCGACAACTTGCCGAGCAGGCGATCGATGGCTTTGAGGTCGTCGAGGATCATTTGCTGTTCTTCCACCGATGGCTGTTCGCCCTCGGGGATCAGCATCAGTTCGGTGAGGTAGGCCTGTTCCAGCGCGGCGCGGCGGAAGTAGTCGAACAACAGGCCTTTGGCGATCGCCACCAGAAACGCCCGCGGCTCGCGCGGCGTCAGCAATTCGTCGCGGTTGAGCAGGCGCACGAACGTGTCCTGACTCAAATCCTCGGCGCGCTGCGGGCACGCCACATTGCGCCGCAACCACGCCAGCAGCCAACCGCGATGGTCGCGATACATCGCACCGACGAGCTCACTGTGGGGGTTGGGCACTGACGACACCGGACATCACCGATTGGGAAATGTTAACTAACGAGAATAGTTCGCGATTCTGGCAGAGGTGGGAATGGTTAGCAATTGGCCACTGGTCAGGTGATATGGTCGCATGCCCCCGTAGGAGCTGCCGCAGGCTGCGATCTTTTGATCTTGCTGTTTATAAAATCAAAAGATCGCAGCCTGCGGCAGCTCCTACAGGGGTAGTGCTAGAAAGAGTGAGTTTGTTGCCTGCGCTTCCACTGACTCAACCGCTGCTGCAGCTGCAACGGGCTGTCAATCTGCTGCGCCCGCGCCCGGCTGAACAGAATCAATGCCAGTTCCGCCGTGGCCAATGCATCGGCACTGGCGTTATGCCGTTCGAACACTTGAAGGCGAAACCACTCGATCCACTCATCCAGCCCGGCCTCGCGAATCTGTGCCTGCGGACACAGCAGCGGCGCAATGTCCGCCACATCCAGAAACACCTGCTGCAGCTTATGCCCCAGATGTTCCTTCAGGGCACGCCCGAGCATGTGCTGATCGAACGGCGCATGAAAAGCCAGCACCGGACTGTCGCCGATGAACTCCAGCAACTCCAGCAATGCTTCCGCCGGATCACTACCCGCGGCAATCGCATTCGGCCCGAGGCCATGAATCAGCACGCTGGGGCTGAGCTTCAATTCCCGGCATTGCAAGGTCCTTTCGAACTGCTGGCGGAAATCGATCGCGCCGTCCTCGATCACCACGGCGCCGATCGACAACACACGGTCCCTGTTGATGTTAAGGCCGGTGGTTTCCAGATCCAGCACCACCCAGCGCTGCTCGCGCAGGCTGCATGCGCTCAGCTCGGTGATGCTCGGCAATTGCGCCAGTCGCTGCGCAAACGCGGCCGGCACGACGGGACTGGCCGGGCGCAGCCAGGAAAACAGGCTCATAGCTGATACCGCAACGTCAGGCTGCTTTGCAGGCGCTGCGCCTGCCGCAGGGATTCGCGCAGGATGCGCCGGTCGAGGTGATTGAGGCTGTCAGGATCGACGCGGTTGGAGTACGGCTGGTTCTCCCGGGTCTGCAGCTGGTGCTGCTGCATCCGCGTTTGCTGAATGAAGTGATAGGCCTCTTCATACGCCGCGCCGTCGAGTGGCTCGATAACTTCTTTATCCACCAGTTGGCGGAAGCGTTCGAGGGTGTTGTTGGCGTCGATGCCATTGGCCAGCGCCAGCAGGCGGGCGCCGTCGACGAACGGCGTCAAACCCTGGATTTTCAGGTCCAGCGTGGCCTTCTCGCCGTTCTTGCGGGCCAGCACGAATTCGCGGAAACGCCCGACCGGGGGGCGATTGCGCAGGGCATTTTCGGCGAGCATGCGCTGGAACAAACGGTTGTCACCGACCTGATCGAGAATGCCCCGGCGCAATTGCTCGCAGCCTTGCTCATCGCCCCAGACCACGCGCAGGTCGAAATAAATGCTTGAGCCCAGCAGGTTCTCCGGCGTGGCTTCACGGATGAACGCCGCAAAGCGCCGCGCCCACTCGGCCCGCGACAAGCACAGCTCGGGATTGCCGGCCATGACGTTGCCCTTGCACAGGGTGAAGCCGCACTGCGCCAGGCTCTGGTTGATATGCTGGGCGATCGGCAGCAGCTTGCCGCGAATCTCCGCCGCGTGCGCCGCATCGCGGGCGTCGAAGAGAATGCCGTTGTCCTGATCGGTGTGCAGTGTCTGCTCGCGCCGGCCCTCGCTGCCGAAACACAGCCAACTGAACGGCACCCCCGGGTCGCCTTTTTCCGCAAGAGTCAGTTCGATCACCCGGCACACCGTGTGATCGTTGAGCAACGTAATGATGTGGGTGATCTGCGTCGACGACGCGCCGTGAGCGAGCATGCGTTCGACCAGTTGGCCGATCTCGCCGCGCAGGGTCACCAGTTGTTCGACCCGTTGCGCGCTGCGGATGGTCCGGGCCAGATGCACCAGATCGACCCGTTGCAGGGAGAACAGGTCACGTTCGGAAACCACCCCGCACAGGCGCTGATCCTTGACCAGACACACGTGGGCGATATGCCGCTCGGTCATGGCGATCGCCGCATCGAATGCGCTGTGATCCGGCGACAGACAAAACGGCGATCGGGTCATGTGCTGTTCGATGGCGTCGCTGAAATCGCCGACACCTTCGGCCACCACATGGCGCAAATCGCGCAGGGTGAAAATTCCCAGCGGCGCCTTGTGCTCGTCAACCGCGACGATGCTGCCGACCTGTTGCTCGTGCATCAGCTTCACCGCTTCACGCAGTGGCGTATCGGCGCTGCAAGTCACCGGATGGCGCATCGCAAGTTCACCGAGGCGGGTGTTCAGCGAGTACTGAGTGCCGAGGGTTTCCACGGCTTTTTGTTGCACTTGCTGGTTGACCTGATCGAGCAGGCTGCTGACCCCGCGCAGGGCGAAGTCGCGGAAGGTGCTGGAGAGGGCGAACAGTTTGATGAACGCCAGTTTGTTCAGTTGCAGGCAGAAGGTGTCTTCGCCGGCGAGGTGCTCGGTGCGTGTGGCGCGCTCACCGAGCAGCGCCGCCAGCGGAAAGCATTCGCCGGTGGTGATTTCGAACGTGGTCTCGGTGCCGGGCCTGGTGATGTGCTGGCGTTCGCCGACCACCCGACCCTGTTTGACGATGTGAAAGTGTTCGACCGGGCCGTCGGCCGGTTTGATGATGCTCTCGCCCTGGGCAAAAAAACGCAGCTGACATTGCTCCACCAGATAGGCGAGGTGGGCGTGTTCCATCTGATTGAAGGGCGGGAAGCGCTGAAGGAATTGCAGGGTGCCCTGAATATTCTGCAAAACCGCGGTTTTCCCTGCCTGGGTGAAGGCGTCCGCTTTGCTCATAACCATTACCGCAGTCTTTTTCGAATTGTTGTTGTCGGATCGTTGCGGCCATGGTCGACCCCGACGGGCAGGGTGCCCATTGGACGTAAGTCTAGGTTTTGCCACCATCGGCCGATTTTCGGAAATAACCTACGCAAAAGCTCGGAAAAGCTCGTCGTAGCCCCTTGGAAAAAAATCCGACGAAGTGCACATTGAAGCGCTGTCCGGCGATGTCTGACGACTTGCCAGGGATTGATTGAACATTTAGAGAGCGCCATGTCCGACCACGATATTTTGAGCGACGCCGAGCGTGAAGCGCTCAGCGCAGTAATGCTCGAACCCGATCTGCCGCCGCAGCGTGTGTTGATCGTCGACGACGACAAGGACGCCCGCGAGCTGTTGTCGGAGATTCTCGCGCTCGATGGCATTCATTGCATGACCGCAGCCAGCGGTGAAACGGCGCTGAAAATGCTTGAGCAAAAGCCCTCGATCGGGCTGGTCATTACCGATTTGCGCATGGGCAATGTCGATGGCCTCGACCTGATCCGCCAGGTGCGCGAATCGGTGCGCGCAGCGATGCCGATCATTATTGTGTCGGGCGATGCCGATGTGAAAGACGCGATCGCGGCGATGCATCTGAGCGTGGTGGATTTTCTGCTCAAGCCGATTGATACGGGGAAGTTGTTGGGTTTGGTGAAACACGAATTGGGTATAGAACCCTAGAAGCCCCTCACCCTAACCCTCTCCCGGAGGGAGAGGGGACTGACCGCGGTGAATATTGTGGTACACCGACCTGAGACTCCTCAGTCGAACTCCGGTTCTGAAAAGCACAAAGATCGGCTCCCTTTCCCCCTCGCCCCCTTGGGGGAGAGGGTTGGGGTGAGGGGGTTGGATCTGCGCAGCTCCGCCAAGCCGACGCCGAGCACATAAACAAAAAAGGCCCTGATCTCTCGATCAGGGCCTTTTTCATTTCAACCATCAACGTACGTTACAGACCATTCGCGGCCTTGAACTCACGACGACGACGGTGCAGCACCGGCTCGGTGTAGCCATTGGGCTGCCTGGTGCCTTCGATCACCAGTTCGACGGCCGCCTGGAAGGCGATGTTGCTGTCGAAATCTGGTGCCAGCGGGCGATACAGCGGGTCGTTGGCGTTCTGACGGTCGACCACCGGCGCCATGCGCTTGAGGCTTTCCATCACTTGCTCTTGGGTGACGATACCGTGGCGCAGCCAGTTGGCGATGTGCTGGCTGGAGATACGCAGCGTCGCACGGTCTTCCATCAGGCCAACGTCGTTGATATCCGGCACTTTCGAGCAACCGACGCCCTGGTCGATCCAGCGCACCACGTAACCGAGAATGCCCTGGGCGTTGTTGTCCAGTTCGTTCTTGATCTGCTCCGGCGTCCAGCTCGGGTTGACCGCCAGCGGGATGGTCAGAATGTCGTCCACCGAGGCGCGGGCACGTTTGGCCAGTTCGGCCTGACGCGCGAACACATCGACCTTGTGGTAGTGCAACGCGTGCAGCGCAGCGGCGGTCGGCGATGGCACCCAGGCAGTGTTGGCGCCGGCCAGCGGATGAGCGATCTTCTGTTCGAGCATCGCCGCCATCAGATCAGGCATCGCCCACATGCCTTTACCGATTTGCGCACGACCCTGCAAGCCAGTGCTCAGACCGATATCGACGTTCCAGTTTTCGTAGGCGCCGATCCACTTCTCGGCCTTCATGTCAGCCTTGCGCACTACAGGGCCGGCTTCCATGGAGGTGTGGATTTCGTCGCCGGTACGGTCGAGGAAACCGGTGTTGATGAACACCACGCGTTCGCTGGCGGCCTTGATGCAGGCCTTGAGGTTGACCGTGGTGCGGCGCTCCTCGTCCATGATCCCGACTTTCAGGGTGTTGCGCGGCAGGCGCAGGACATCTTCTATACGCCCGAACAACTCGTTGGTGAACGCTGCTTCTTCCGGGCCGTGCATCTTCGGTTTGACGATGTACACCGAACCGGTGCGGGTGTTGCGCCGCGAGGTGTTGCCATTGAGGTTGTGCATTGCCGCAAGACAGGTCACCAGACCATCGAGGATACCTTCCGGTACTTCGTTGCCTTGACTGTCGAGGATCGCGTCGATGGTCATCAGATGGCCGACGTTGCGCACGAACAACAGCGAACGACCGTGCAGGGTCACTTCACCGCCATTCGGCGCGGTGTAGGTGCGATCGGGGTTCATGGTACGGGTGAAGGTCTGGCCGCCCTTGGCGACTTCTTCCGACAGATCGCCCTTCATCAGGCCGAGCCAGTTGCGGTAGATCAGCACTTTGTCGTCGGCATCGACGGCGGCCACGGAGTCTTCGCAGTCCATGATCGTGGTCAGCGCCGCTTCCATGAGGATGTCTTTGACGCCGGCGGCATCGGTCTGCCCGACCGGGGTGCTGGCATCGATCTGGATTTCGAAGTGCAGGCCGTTGTGCTTGAGCAGAACTGCGATCGGCGCGTTGGCATCGCCCTGGAAACCGATCAACTGAGCGTCGTCGCGCAGACCGCTGTTGCTGCCGCCTTTCAGAGTGACGACGAGTTTGCCGTCAGCGATCTTGTAGCCGGTCGAATCGACGTGGGAGCCCGCGGCCAGTGGCGCGGCTTCATCGAGGAAGGCGCGGGCGAAGGCGATGACTTTGTCGCCACGCACCCTGTTGTAGCCTTTGCCTTTTTCCGCGCCGCCGTCTTCGCTGATCGCGTCGGTGCCGTAGAGGGCGTCGTACAGCGAACCCCAGCGGGCATTCGAGGCGTTGAGTGCGAAGCGCGCATTCATCACCGGCACTACCAGTTGCGGACCGGCGGTGCGGGCGATTTCGTCATCGACGTTTTGCGTCGTGGCCTGGAAATCAGCCGCTTCTGGCAGCAGATAACCGATCTCTTGCAGGAAAGCTTTGTAGGCCACGGCGTCGTGCGCCTGGCCGGCATGCTGCTGATGCCAGGCATCGATGCGCGCCTGGAAGTCATCGCGTTTGGCGAGTAGGGCTTTGTTCTTCGGCGCCAGGTCGTGGATGACCTTGTCGGCACCTTCCCAGAATTGTTCGGCGGTGAGGCCGGTACCGGGAATGGCTTCGTTGTTCACGAAGTCGAACAGGACTTTGGCGACCTGCAGGCCACCGACTTGAACGTGTTCAGTCATTGCTTGCCTCACTCTGCTCAGCTATTTCGCTTTTCAGCTCGTCAATTTAACAATGAAGCTTCCGGCCATTTAAACCACAAACCTGCCGACCAGTACATGCCATTGCAGGCGGCTGGGCCAGGACCAATCAACGGCTTGGAGGCCTTGCTGACGGGGCTTTCAGGGTTGCGAAGGACCTTGGGCAGACATCGATCCAGCGTTATGTAGTGCGCGCTGCGGCATACTACATGATGAGTTGCGCTTGTGAAAATCAGACTAATTACGTCGTTCTGCGACCTCATGACGCATTGCGGTCACGTCGCGGAGCGCGATGTTCTCAAAAAAGTGTTGGATTGTTCCAGCTAAATATCGAAAGTTGTACACGATTTGTTTTTCGGACATGTCGCTGATGCCACTATTCGCGAGCAGGCTCGCTCCCACATCTGCAATGCGATCCGTGTGGGAGCGAGCCTGCTTGCGAAGGGGCCAGTCAACTCAACGCAAAACCAGCCCTTGCCTATACTTGCCCTTCGTTAACAAAAGTCATGCACAGAGGGCTGCGCCATGGACCATCTCGTACTCACCGTTTTCGCCGCGGACAAGCCCGGGCAGGTCGAACGCGTCGCCCAATGCATCGCCGAGCACGGTGGTAACTGGCTGGAAAGCCGCATGTCGCGGATGGCCGGGCAGTTCGCCGGGATTCTGCGCGTGGGCGTTCCGGCGGAGGCTTACGATGAACTGGTCGACTCCCTGCAGGCGCTGTCAGCGCATGGCATCCGCGTGTTGATCGCCGAGAGCGCTGTCGAACAATCCTGCACCTGGAAACCGATCGCCATGGAACTGGTCGGCAATGATCGCCCGGGTATCGTCCGTGATATCACCCAACTGTTGGGTGAGCAGGGCGTGAACCTGGAACGGCTGGTGACTGAGGTGCGCCCGGCACCGATGAGCAGCGAGCTGCTGTTTCATGCCGAGGCGATTCTGGCGGTGCCGCTGACGCTGTCCCTGGATGAGTTGCAGGCGCGCCTGGAAACGCTGGCCGACGAGTTGATGGTGGAACTGGTGCTACGCACCGAGGATTGAACGCCGCAGAGGTTATTCAGGTTTAACGTGCACCTGCCTGTGGATAACCTGTAGAGACAGGCCGCCACGCCACGGCGGCTGTGGCTTTGCGCCCGTTGATCAAAAAACCGCCAACATTCAGTGACTTGCGCACAAACGGCGGGGATCACGCTGTGGATAACCTTGGGAAGGAACGATGCAGGCCACGAGAACTGTGGCCTGCGGAGGTTTGTGCGTTTTTTGATCAGGCGCGTCGGCGCAAACTTATCCACGCATCGACGCTGTACACCGCCAGACCGGCCCAGATAAACATGAAGGCGACCAGCGTGCTGGACGACAAATGCTCGCCAAACAGCAGCACGGCCTGCAGTAGCACCAGGGTCGGCGCGATGTATTGCAGGAAACCAATGGTGGTGTAAGGCAGATGGCGGGTGGCGGCGTTGAAACACACCAGCGGCACCAGCGTCACCGGGCCGGCGGCCACCAGCCACCACGCCTCGGACGTAGTCCAGAAGGCAGGTTGCACGCTGGTCGCAGTCTGATTGAACAGCAACCACGCAATCGCAATCGGCACCAGCATCCAGGTTTCCACCACCAGCCCCGGCAACGCCTTGACCGGCGCCTGCTTGCGGATCAGACCGTAGAAACCGAAGGTCAACGCCAGCGCCAACGAGACCCACGGCAAACTGCCGACCTGCCACACCTGTTGCGCCACACCCACCGCAGCCAGACCCACCGCCACCCACTGCATACGCCGCAGTCGTTCGCCAAGGATCACCATGCCCAACAGCACGTTGACCAGCGGATTGATGTAGTAACCCAGACTCGCCTCGAGCATGCGGCCGTTGTTCACCGACCACACGTAAGTCAGCCAGTTCGCAGCGATCAGCGTACCGCTCAATGCGAGGATCGCGAGACGTTTGGGGTTGTCCAGCAACTCGCGCAACCAGCCGGGATGTTTCCAGACCATCAGCAGCAACGCACCGAACAGCGCTGACCACAGCACCCGATGGATGATGATCTCGACTGCCGGGACTTCGGCGATGGCTTTGAAATAGATCGGGAACAGGCCCCAGATGATGTAGGCGCTCAGGCCCAGAATGTACCCGCGACGCGGGTTGGCGGCTTGCATGCAGAATCCTTGCTCAGGCAACTGACAAAGGAGGGATTGTAAGGAGATTTGTCTGCAAGTGAGTTGTGAATTTGTGAACACAGTTCAATTGTAGGAGTGAGCCTGCTCGCGATAGCGCCGGGTCAGCCAACATCAATGTTGAATGTCCGTCCGCTATCGCGAGCAGGCTCACTCCTACAGGGGGCGGGGTGAATCAGAAGAGTTTCAGCGGTTCTTCATTGAGCGCCGACAGCTGCTCGCGCAACGCCAGCACCTGATCGCCCCAATACCGTTCCGTACCAAACCACGGAAAGCTGTGCGGGAACGCCGGGTCGTCCCAGCGCCGCGCCAGCCAGGCGCTGTAATGCATCAGGCGCAGGGCGCGCAGCGGTTCGATCAGCGCCAGTTCGCGCGGGTCGAAATCGTGGAACTCGTTGTAGCCGTCCATCAATTCCGACAGCTGCCCCAGACACTCCTGACGATCGCCGGCGAGCATCATCCAGATGTCCTGCACCGCCGGGCCCATGCGGCAGTCGTCGAGGTCGACGATGTGAAACATCTCGTCGCGGCACATCATGTTGCCGGGGTGGCAGTCACCGTGCATGCGGATGTTCCGGTGCGGCGTGGCGGCGTAGACATCTTCGACGCGTTTGAGCAGGTCGCGGGCCACCGACTCGTACGCCGGCAGCAGGCTTTTGGGGATGAAATTACCTTCGAGCAAAGTGTTTAGCGAAGCATGGCCGAAGTTCTCCACGGCGAGCGCTTCGCGATGTTCGAACGGCTTGGTGCCGCCCACCGCATGCATGCGCCCGAGCAACTGGCCGAGGCGATACAGCTGATCAAGGTTGCCCGGCTCCGGCGCGCGCCCACCTCGGCGCGGAAACAGGGTGAAGCGGAAACCGGCGTGCTCATGCAGGGTTTCGCCGTTGTGGATCAATGGCGCCACCACCGGAATGTCGATGTCGGCCAGTTCGAAGGTGAACTGGTGTTCTTCGAGGATGGCCTCGTTGGTCCAGCGCTGCGGACGGTAGAACTTGGCGATCAGCGGCTCGGAGTCTTCGATGCCGACCTGATACACACGGTTTTCGTAGCTGTTGAGCGCCAGAATGCGCGCGTCGCTGAGGAAACCGATGCTTTCAACGGCATCCAGGACAAGATCGGGGGTGAGGGTTTCAAACGGGTGGGCCATGCTGACTCCTGCGCGCAGCAGGCTGCTGCGTCCGGCTCGGCATGGTAACGCAGATGGCAGCGGGGGAGGTGGTTGGTGTCTGGTCGGTCCTTTCGCGAGCAAGCTCGCTCCCACAGTGGATCGCATTCCAAATGTGGGAGCGAGCTCGCTCGCGAAGGCGATGGATCAGGCGCCGACGATCCCGCCATCCTCGCGGGTAATCGCCATCACCGAAGACCGCGGTTTGCCATTGGGCAGATGCTCGGGGAAGGTCGAACCACCGTTTTCGCCCGGATGCTGAATCCCGACAAACAGGGTTTTCTGATCCGGTGAGAAGCTGATCCCGGTCACTTCGCAACCCACCGGCCCGACCATGAAACGGCGAATCTCACCGGTCGCAGGATCGGCGCAGAGCATCTGGTTGTTGCCCATACCGGCGAAGTCGCCAGCGTTGCTCGAGTCGCCGTCGGTGAGAATCCACAGGCGTCCGGCCTTGTCGAAACCCAGACCGTCCGGGCTGTTGAACATGTTCTGCGGGGTGATGTTCGATGAGCCACCCTTCGGCGTCCCGGCATGCACGCCCGGGTTGCCGGCAACCACAAACAGATCCCAGGCAAAAGTCTTCGAGCCGTGATCGTCGCGGTCGGTGCGCCAGCGCAGAATCTGCCCGTAGACGTTCTTCTCGCGCGGGTTCGGCCCGCCGACTGGTTGCCCGTCTTCGCCGCGCTTGGCGTTGTTGGTCAGGGTGCAATAGACCTGACCGTCCTTGGGGCTGACCACGATCCACTCCGGGCGGTCCATGCGTGTGGCGCCAACCACGCTGGCGGCAAGGCGCGCGTGGATCAGCACTTCAGCCTGATCGGCAAACCCGCTGCTGGCGTCGATGCCGTTCTTGCCGTGAGTCAGTTCGATCCACTGACCCTGACCTTTCGGGTGATCGGGGTTGCCGTCACCGGCATCGAATTTCGCCACATACAGGGTGCCGTGATCGAGGATGTCGCGGTTGGCCTTTTGATTGCGGTGATTGATGCGGTCGCGGCTGACGAATTTGTAGATGAACTCGCCACGCTCGTCGTCGCCCATGTACACCACGGCGCGACCGTCATCGGTCTCGGCCAGTGCGGCGTTTTCATGTTTGAAGCGGCCCAGTGCGGTGCGTTTGACCGGAGTCGATTGCGGGTCGAACGGATCGATCTCGACAACCCAGCCGTGGCGGTTGAGTTCGTTCGGGTTCTTGGCCATGTCGAAGCGCGGGTCGTGCGGGTGCCAGTTGATGTCTTTGCTGCTGGCGACGACGCCGTAGCGTTTTTGCGCGGCGTCGAACTGCTGCTGGGCGTTGCTGCTGCCGAAGCAGTCGGTGAAGTTTTCTTCGCAGGTCAGGTAGGTGCCCCATGGCGTCTTGCCGTTGGCGCAGTTCTGGAACGTGCCGAGAACTTTCTTGCCGTGCTTGTCGGCGGCGGTTTTCATCAAGTCGTGGCCGCGGGCCGGACCGCTGATGCGCAGCGGCGAGTTGCCGTGGATGCGACGGTTGTAGCGCGAGCCCTGGACGAACTGCCATTGGCCGTTCTTGCGCTGCACTTCGATCACCGACACGCCTTCACACGCCAGCGCCTTGCGCACGTCTTCGGCCGATTGCGGCATGCCGCCGTGGGGATACAGATAACGGTAGTTGGTGTATTCGTTGTTGATCGCCATCAACGCGCGGTTCTTGTCGTCGGGGAAGGCGAACAGGCTCATGCCGTCGTTGTTGTCGCCGAACTGCACTTCCTGGGCGGCGGCGGTGCCATTGCCGCTCGAGTCGAAGGCCGGGCCGTTCTTTTGCAGCGGCTGGCCCCAACTGATCAGCACCGACGACTTGTAGCCTTTTGGCAGGCTGATGGCGTCGGTGGTCGCTGCCGGGATGCTCTCGAAACCGAGCAGACGGCTGTTGCCGGCGCTGACGCTGGCGGCCATGACGCTGCGGGTCAACAGGTTGCCGCCCAGGAACATCGCCGCGCCGCACAACGCACCGGCGCTGATGAAACCGCGACGGCTGAGGCCGACCATTTTTTCCAGATCAGTGGATTGGTTTTCTTCTAATAGGCTCACATCAGGCTCCCTGCTTGGTTTATGGCCAACACCTTAATGCGGGTCGATGACGCTTTCGTTGCAGAGGCGAATCAGAGCGGCGTGCCGATCAGCACGTTGGACGGCGCGCATTGCACCTGCACCGCAGACCCCACGGCGAGTCCCTGATTGCGCAAGTGCAGCGGTTCGGCCAAGGCGCAAAGAGTGTGGCCGTTGGGCAGGGAAATGCGTACTTCGCTGGGGCCGTCCTCGGCGTCAAGAACGGCTTCGATGATGCCTTTGAGAAGATTATGACCGGGCGTTGCAGGCTGTTCGGCGCCAAGCAGTTCGAGCCAACCGGCCTTGATCAGCGCCACGACTTCAGTACCGGGCTGCAGCTCCAGATGCATGCTGCTGTCGTGGGTAATCTGCGCATCAAGACCAATGCCTTCGGCCAGTTCGAGGCGGATCAGATCGTTGCGACCTTGTGCCTGAATCGCCACGACCGTGCCGTGCAGCTGATTGCGCGCGCTGGTCCTGAGCATCAGGCGCCCGAGCAGATCCAGATCGCTGGCGTCTTCCGCCGCTTCCAGCACTTGTGCCTGCAACGCCTGCAATTTCTGATACAGGCGCAGCACCCGTTCGCCCTCGCTGGACAGCCTGGCGCCACCGCCACCCTTGCCGCCCACCACGCGCTCGACCAAGGGTTTTTGCGCCAGGTTGTTCAGCTCATCGATCGCATCCCACGCCGCCTTGTAACTGAGCCCCGCACTCTTCGCCGCACGGGTGATCGAGCCCTGCTCGGCGATGTGTTGCAGCAGGGCGATGCGTTGCGGACGGCGGACGATGTGTTGGGAGAGCAGGGAGGGCAGGGACATGGCAGAACGCTTCTGGCTCGGGCGATGAAATGGACGTTGGCTACTTGCAACGTACGAGTCAAGCCCGACACACATCCCCTGTAGGAGTGAGCCTGCTCGCGATAGCGGTAGATCAGTCAGCATCGTTGTTGGCAATACCGGCGCTATCGCGAGCAGGCTCACTCCTACAGGAGAATGGTGTTGGGCTCAGGTGCCAGGCTTCGGCGTGCGGGCCAGGCAATACACATCGACCCGCGCCGCACCTGCGTTCATCAACAATCGCGCCAGTGCCTGAGCGGTCGCGCCGGTGGTGAGGACGTCGTCAACCAGCGCGAAATGACGGCCCCTTACCTGCGCCTCAGGTGCCAGCGCGAAGGCATTGCGCAGATTGCGTTTACGCGCCTTGGCGTCGAGATCTTGCTGGGCATCGGTATCCATGATTCGCCGCAGTACCTGTTCTTCACACGGCAAATCCAGCGAAACACTCAACCAGCGCGCGAGCATCGACGCCTGATTGAAACCTCGTCGCCGAAGACGTTTATTCGCTAGCGGCACCGGCAGCAACACATCCGGGCGCGGTAAGTCCTCTTCGAAGCGATGCTGCAGGTATTGACCGAGAACGTCGGCGAGCAGGTGACCAAACGGCCATTTCGCGTTGTGTTTAAAGCGTGTGATCAAACTGTCCACCGGGAATGCATAGACCCAAGGCACGGCGACCTGCTCGAAGGCCGGCGGCTCTAGCAGGCACTCGCCGCAGGTCAGGCCATCGGCAGCCAGCGGCAAAGCGCAGCTCTGGCAGTGGCTGCCGAGCCAGGGCAGTTCGGTTTCGCAGGCCACGCATATTGGCATTTCTGCTTCTGCCGGCTCGTCGCATAACAAGCAGGACTGTACGTTTTTTAAACAGATGTAAACCTGACCTTGGTATTGTGGTTGACAGCGCATCGCTCTTCCTTAAATATGCCGAACATCCGTGTAGCGCCTGTGGGTATTCCGTTTTCCCCGGCGCCGGCCAAGCATAACCAAGGAATTGCCCATGAGCGCGAGCACCACCGCCACCCTGCGTCACGATTGGTCTCTGGCCGAAGTCAAAGCACTCTTCGTACAGCCATTCAACGACTTGCTGTTCCAGGCGCAAACGGTGCACCGCGCACATTTCAACGCCAACCGCGTGCAGGTCTCGACGCTGCTGTCGATCAAGACCGGCGCTTGCCCGGAAGACTGCAAGTACTGCCCGCAATCCGGGCACTACAACACCGGTCTGGAAAAAGAAAAACTAATGGAAGTGCAGAAGGTCCTCGAAGAAGCGGCCCGGGCCAAAGCCATTGGTTCGACGCGGTTCTGCATGGGCGCAGCGTGGAAGCATCCATCGGCGAAAGACATGCCGTATGTGTTGAAGATGGTGGAAGGCGTTAAAGCCCTGGGCCTGGAAACCTGCATGACCCTCGGGCGTCTCGATCAGGAGCAGACCGAAGCGCTGGCCAGGGCCGGTCTCGATTACTACAATCACAACCTCGACACCTCGCCGGAGTTCTACGGCAGCATCATCACCACCCGCACTTACAGCGAGCGTCTGCAAACGCTGGCCTACGTGCGTGAGTCGGGAATGAAAATCTGCTCCGGCGGCATTCTCGGCATGGGCGAGTCGCTGGACGACCGCGCCAATCTGCTCATCCAATTGGCCAACCTGCCGGAGCATCCGGAATCGGTGCCGATCAACATGCTGGTGAAAGTCGCCGGCACGCCGCTGGAAAACGCCGAAGACATCGACCCGTTCGACTTCATCCGCATGCTCGCCGTGGCGCGCATCCTCATGCCGCAATCCCACGTGCGCCTGTCCGCCGGGCGTGAAGCGATGAACGAGCAGATGCAGGCCCTGGCCTTTTTCGCCGGCGCCAACTCGATTTTCTACGGCGACAAATTGCTCACCACCGCCAACCCGCAGGCTGACAAGGACATGCAGCTGTTCGCACGCCTCGGTATCCAGCCGGAGGCCCGTGAAGAGCACGCCGATGAAGTGCACCAGGCGGCGATCGAGCAGGTACTGGTGGAGCAGAAGAGTAGCGAGCAGTTCTACAACGCTGCCATCTGACCGCTGCTGAAATGCAAAACCCTGTAGGAGCTGCCGAAGGCTGCGATCTTTTGACTTTGACTTTCTAAAACAAGATCAAAAGATCGCAGCCTTCGGCAGCTCCTACCCAGTTATTTGTCTGATGTGAGGCCTGCATGTCTTTCGATCTCGCCGCACGCCTTGCTGCCCGCCGTGCCGACAACCTCTACCGCCAGCGTCCGCTGCTCGAATCGCCGCAAGGCCCGCAAGTAGTAGTCGACGGCAAACCGTTGCTCGCTTTCTGCAACAACGATTACCTCGGCCTGGCCAATCACCCGCAAGTCATCGAAGCCTGGCGCGCCGGCGCTGAGCGTTGGGGCGTCGGCGGTGGTGCGTCGCATCTGGTCATCGGCCACAGCAGCCCGCATCACGCGCTGGAGGAAGCACTCGCCGATCTGACCGGGCGACCGCGTGCGCTGCTGTTCACCACCGGCTACATGGCCAACCTCGGCGCGGTCACCGCGCTGGTCGGGCAGGGCGATACGGTGCTCGAAGACCGGCTCAATCACGCTTCTTTGCTGGACGCGGGCCTGTTGTCCGGCGCGCGTTTCAATCGCTACCTGCACAGCGACGCCGAAAGCCTGGGCAAACGACTGGAGAAAGCCACTGGCAACACGCTGGTGGTCACCGACGGCGTGTTCAGCATGGACGGTGACATCGCCGACCTGCCGGCGCTGGCCCGCGAGGCCAAGGCCAAAAGCGCGTGGCTGATGGTTGATGACGCCCATGGCTTCGGCCCGTTGGGCGCCAACGGTGGCGGTATTGTCGAGCACTTTGGCTTGAGCCAGGACGATGTGCCGGTGCTGGTCGGCACCCTCGGGAAAGCTTTCGGCACTGCCGGAGCGTTTGTCGCCGGCAGCGAAGAGTTGATCGAAAGCCTGATCCAGTTCGCCCGCCCGTATATCTACACCACCAGCCAACCACCGGCTCTGGCCTGCGCGACGTTGAAAAGCCTCGAGCTGCTGCGCAGCGAACACTGGCGCCGTGAGCATTTGCAGACGCTGATCCGCCAGTTCCGCCACGGCGCCGAGCAGATCGGGCTGGAGCTGATGGACAGTTTCACGCCGATCCAGCCGATCATGATCGGCGAAGCCGGGCGCGCCGTGCGGCTATCGCAGATGCTGCGCGAGCGCGGCTTGATGGTGACCGCAATTCGCCCACCGACTGTGCCGGCCGGCAGCGCGCGGTTGCGCGTCACTCTGACCGCCGCCCACAGCGAGGCGCAGGTGCAACAGTTGCTGGAGGGGTTGGCGGATTGTTTTGGCCGATTGTCGTTGGAGCCAGGCCATGCGTAATCGTCTGATCCTGCTGCCCGGCTGGGGCCTCGGCGTATCGCCGCTGGAACCGCTGGCCGCAGCATTGCGTGGCCTCGACGAACACCTGCAGGTCGAGATCGAGCCGCTGCCGGAGCTGGACTCCGCTGATCTTGAAGACTGGCTCGACGAACTCGATGCACGCATTCCCCAGGAAGTCTGGCTCGGTGGCTGGTCGCTGGGCGGCATGCTCGCCTCTGAGTTGGCGGCACGACGCGGTGAGGCGTGCTGCGGTGTGCTGACGCTGGCGAGTAACCCTGCGTTTGTCGCCCATGAGCAGTGGCCGAACGCGATGCCTGGCGAGACTTTCGATGCGTTTCTTGCCGGTTGCCAGGCCGACCCGCGTACCACGCTCAAGCGCTTCTCTCTGTTATGTGCGCAAGGTTCGCCAGATCCGCGTGGCTTGTCGCGCTTGCTGCTGGGTGGCGCGCCTGCCACCGCGCCGACTGCGCTGATGGCGGGGCTGGAATTGCTCGCGCAACTGGACACGCGTCAGGCGTTGCAGGCGTTTCGCGGCCCGCAGTTTCATCTGTTCGGCGGACAGGACGCGCTGGTCCCGGCGGAGGCGGCCGGCGCGTTATTCGCGCAATTGCCGGATATCGAAATTGGTCTGATCGAACAGGCCAGCCATGCTTTTCTGCTGGAAGACCCGCACGGAATCGCGGGCGCGATCCTGGCGTTTCTTCATGAGTGCGCTGATGACTGATCTGTCTCTTGTGCTGCCTCAAGGCTTGCCCGACAAGCGCCAGGTGGCGGCGTCTTTTTCCCGTGCAGCGGCCAGTTACGACAGCGTCGCCGAGTTGCAACGCGACGTCGGCACGCAGCTGATTGAGCGTTTACCGGCGAGTTTCATGCCGTCGCGGTGGCTCGATCTCGGTTGCGGGACCGGCTATTTCACCCGGGCGCTGGCCTCGCGTTTTACCCAGAGCAGCGGTGTCGCGCTGGACATCGCCGAGGGCATGCTCAATCACGCACGGCCGCTGGGTGGCGCTGAGCATTTCATCGCGGGCGATGCCGAGCGGCTGCCGTTGCAGGATGCGAGTTCGGACCTGATTTTCTCCAGCCTCGCCGTGCAGTGGTGCGACGATTTTGACGCGGTGCTGCGCGAGGCTTTTCGCGTGCTGAAACCGGGCGGGATTTTTGCGTTTGCTAGTCTGTGTACAGGAACGCTGTTCGAGTTGCGGGAAAGTTGGCGGAAGGTCGACGGGCTGGTGCATGTCAATCGCTTCCGCGAGTTCGCCCGTTATGAACAGTTGTGTGCTGGCAGTGGCATGCGCGTCGTGGCGCTGGAGAATCAGCCGCACGTGTTGCATTACCCGGATGTGCGCAGCCTGACTCATGAGCTGAAGGCGCTGGGCGCGCACAATCTGAACCCCGGGCGGCCGGGCGGTCTGACCGGGCGGGCGCGGATACTCGGGCTGATCGAGGCGTATGAGCAGTTCCGTCAGGCGTCGGGACTGCCGGCAACGTATCAGGTGGTGTACGCCGTGTTGGAGAAACCCCTATGAGCGCAGCCTATTTCATCACCGGTACCGACACGGATGTGGGCAAGACCACCGTCGCTGCCGGATTGCTCCATGCGGCGCGGTCTGCAGGCTTGAGCACGGCGGCGGGCAAACCGGTGGCTTCCGGGTGTGATGTTACGCCCAAGGGTTTGCGCAATTCCGACGCCCTGGCGCTGCTGGCCGAATGTTCGTTGCCGCTGACGTATCAACAGGTCAACCCGGTGGCGTTCGAGCCAGCGATCGCTCCGCATCTGGCGGCGCGCGAAGCAGGGGTGGCGCTGACGGTGCAATCGCTGCTGGCGCCTATGCGCGCAATCCTCGCAATGAACGCTGATTTCACCCTGATCGAAGGCGCGGGCGGCTGGCGGGTGCCGTTGGCCGATCAGGACAATCTGTCGGACCTGGCGATTGCGCTGAAGCTGCCGGTGATTCTGGTGGTCGGCGTGCGCTTGGGTTGCATCAGTCATGCGTTGCTGACTGCCGAGGCGATCGCCCGCGATGGCCTGCAATTGGCAGGTTGGGTGGCCAATATCATCGATCCGAAGACTTCGCGGCTGGAGGAAAATCTTGCAACCCTCGCCGAGCGCATCCCCGCGCCGTGCCTGGGCCGCGTGCCGAAACTCAAGGCGTTGAGTGCCGAAGCGGTCGCCGAGCATTTGCAGCTGGATTTGCTCGACTAAGTTTTTCACTATGAACAGGCACTGTGCCATTAGTGTTTTTGACGGGTGTTTTGCAGGCGCGTCTGCTTCAATGGCGACCATTGATCCTTTGCAGGATGAGAGCGACTATGGAAATCTCCGGCAACACAGCTTTTTATGCGGGGCTGAGCTCGATTCAGTCCGGGCAGAACCGCGTCGATCAGGCTGCCAGCCAGATCGCCAACAACACCATCGAACGCTCGGTGACCAGCCAGTCGTCCGAAGTGCAGGTCAATCGCCTGCGCGGTGTGGATCGCGCGCAAGAATCGGATCTAACCAGCAATATCGTCGAGCTGTCGCAGGGCAGGATCCAGGCGGAGCTGGGTGTGAAGGTGGCCAAGGCGTCCGACGAAGTGCTGGGGACGATCATCGACACCTTCGCCTGATCGAATTTGCTTTAACCCCGAAACGCCGCGCCTTGTCGCGGCGTTTTTCGTTTAAGTCCTTCTTGCTCAACTCATCTTTTCTTCAACGCCCGTGGCCTATATGAAGTCGCGGCGATTTTTCGTTTCCCGCGTTTGGAAAAGCTGATGACGAACGGCAAAAGATCGATGCTTGACAAGATTTCGGCGTAAACGTATGTTTCAAACAACTGTTTGACCGTCACAACAACTCAACACGGTCGTTCATTCCCGGTTACATCAGCAGAGGTTTATCGCTATGCCTGACTACAAGGCCCCCTTGCGTGATATTCGCTTCGTTCGTGACGAGCTGCTCGGCTACGAAGCGCACTATCAGAGCCTGCCAGCGTGCGCAGACGCCACGCCGGACATGGTTGACGCCATCCTCGAGGAAGGCGCCAAGTTTTGTGAGCAGGTACTGGCACCGCTGAACCGCGTGGGCGATCTGGAAGGCTGCACCTGGAGCGAGTCCGGCGTGAAAACCCCGACTGGCTTCAAAGAGGCGTACAAGCAATTCGTCGAAGGCGGCTGGCCAAGCCTGGCGCACGACGTTGAGCACGGCGGTCAGGGCCTGCCGGAGTCGCTGGGCCTGGCAGTCAGCGAAATGGTTGGTGAAGCCAACTGGTCGTGGGGCATGTACCCAGGCCTGTCGCACGGCGCGATGAACACCATCTCCGAGCACGGTACCCCTGAGCAGCAGGAAGCCTATCTGACCAAACTGGTGTCCGGCGAATGGACCGGCACCATGTGCCTGACCGAACCGCACTGCGGCACCGACCTGGGCATGCTGCGCACCAAGGCCGAACCTCAGGCTGACGGGTCCTATAAGGTTTCCGGCACGAAGATCTTCATCTCCGCCGGTGAGCACGACATGGCCGACAACATCGTCCACATCGTACTGGCGCGCCTGCCGGATGCACCGGCTGGCACCAAAGGCATCTCGCTGTTCATCGTGCCGAAATTCCTGCCGAACGCCGATGGCACCATCGGCGCGCGCAACGCAGTGAGCTGTGGTTCGCTGGAACACAAGATGGGCATCCACGGCAACGCCACTTGCGTGATGAACTTCGACAGCGCCACCGGTTACCTGATCGGCCCGGCGAACAAAGGTCTGAACTGCATGTTCACCTTTATGAACACCGCTCGTCTCGGTACCGCGCTGCAAGGCTTGGCCCATGCTGAAATCGGCTTCCAGGGCGGTCTGAAATATGCTCGCGATCGTCTGCAAATGCGTTCGCTGACCGGCCCGAAAGCGCCGGACAAAGCCGCTGACCCGATCATCGTTCACCCGGACGTGCGCCGCATGCTGTTGACCATGAAGGCGTTCGCCGAAGGCAACCGCGCGATGGTCTACTTCACCGCCAAGCAAGTCGACATCGTCAAATACGGCGTCGATGAAGAAGAGAAGAAGAAGGCCGACGCACTGCTGGCATTCATGACCCCGATCGCCAAAGCGTTCATGACCGAAGTCGGTTTCGAAGCCGCCAACCACGGCGTGCAGATCTATGGCGGCCACGGCTTCATCGCCGAGTGGGGCATGGAGCAGAACGTTCGCGACAGCCGCATTTCGATGCTGTACGAAGGCACCACCGGCATCCAGGCCCTCGACCTGCTCGGCCGTAAAGTGCTGATGACTCAAGGCGAGGCTCTGAAAGGCTTCACCAAGATCGTCCACAAGTTCTGCCAGACCAACGAAGGCAACGAAGCCGTCCAGGAATTCGTCGCGCCGCTGGCTGCACTGAACAAGGAATGGGGCGAGCTGACCATGAAGGTCGGTATGGCCGCCATGAAAGATCGCGAAGAAGTCGGCGCGGCCTCCGTGGATTACCTGATGTACTCCGGTTATGCCTGCCTGGCCTATTTCTGGGCGGACATGGCGCGTCTGGCTGCGGAAAAACTGGCTGCCGGCACCACGGACGAGGCGTTCTACACCGCCAAGCTGCAAACCGCGCGTTTCTACTTCCACCGCATCCTGCCGCGTACCCGTACACACGTGGCCACTATGCTGTCGGGCGCTGGCAACCTGATGGACATGAAAGAAGAAGACTTCGCACTGGGCTACTAAGCCTTACCGCAGTCTGCCGAAAACCGCTGCTCCCGTTAGGGGGCAGCGGTTTTTTTGTTTGCGGACCGCTCAGTAAGTCGAGCTTCCGGCCGTTAAAGAGACCGTATGTGATCTGGATCACATTGTGTGGGCTTGGCCGCACTTTGCAGGCACAATGCCATCTCTTTGCTATGACGGGTCGGAGCTTACCCTTGCCGCGTTCTTCCGCTGTACGTTTCAGCCATTTCCTGCCATCACTGCTGTTATTGCTTGCGGGGCTGGCGGCTGCGTACGTCAAAGACCTCAGTGTGTTCTTCACGTCCCTGTTCAACGTCTTGCCGACCCTGGTTCTTCTGCTCGGCGGAGCGTATTGCGCGGTGTACCGGCGTCAGCGCGAACTGTTTCTGATGCTCACGGTGTACATCGCCTATTTTCTGCTCGACACCCAGACCGACTTTTACCGCGACAACGGCAAAGTGCGCGAAGACGCTGCAGTGGTGTTCCATCTGGTCTGTCTGCTGCTGCCGTTATTGTTCGGGCTGTTCGCGGCATGGCAGGAGCGTACCCATCTGTTTCAGGACATGGTCGCGCGGTTCGCTGTGCTGCTGGCGTTTGGCAGTGTGGCGCTGGGCCTGGAACAAAGTTATCCACAAGCGCTGCTGCTGTGGCTGTCGGAGATCCGCTGGCCGGCATTGCATGGCGCTTGGATGAGCCTGATCCAGTTGTCCTACCCGGTATTCATCTCGGCCTTCCTGTTGCTGGCCTGGCAATACTGGCGCAACCCGCGTCCCTTGCACGCGGCGCAACTGGTCGGCTTGCTCGGGGTATTCTGGATGCTGCCGAAGACGTTCATTCTGCCGTTCACCCTCAACATCATGTGCAGCCAGGTAATGTTGATGATCGCCGCAGCGGTTGCGCATGAGGCCTATCAAATGGCCTTCCGCGACGAACTCACCGGTCTGCCGGGTCGACGCGCGCTCAACGAACGTATGCAACGCCTGGGGCGCAACTACGTGTTGGCGATGAGCGACGTCGACCACTTCAAGAAATTCAACGACACCCACGGCCACGATGTCGGTGATCAGGTGCTGCGTCTGGTCGCCAGCAAACTGTCGAAAATCAGCGGTGGCGGTAGGGCGTATCGCTACGGGGGTGAGGAATTTGCCTTGGTGTTTGCAGGCAAAACCCTTGAGGAATGCATGCCACACCTGGAAGTGATTCGTGAATCGATTGCGTCCTACAGCATTCAGTTGCGCAACCAGGAAAACCGTCCGCAGGATGATCAGCAAGGGCGCCAGCGGCGCAGCGGTTCTGGCGCCTCGGCCGTGTCGGTGACTGTGAGTATCGGCGTCGCCGAACGCGTGGAGCAGCGCACCCCGGAAGAAGTGCTCAAGTCCGCCGACCAGGCGTTGTACAGCGCCAAGGGCGCCGGGCGTAACTGCGTCATGGCATTCGGGCAGAACCGTCGTGGCGCGGTGCGCATGGACACCGCTGCGGGTTGAGTGATGACGGCGCATTCAGCGCCCGCACAGTGATTGTCGGGGCGGGGTGGCCGGCAGTAGGTTGGTGGCATCTGCTGACGGAGAAGCCACCATGCCCGAGTACAAAGCTCCCCTGCGCGACATGCGCTTTCTGATCGATCACGTATTCGACTTCCACACCAGCTACGCCAAGCTCGGCGCGCATGACGCCAGCCCGGACATGATCAGCGCCATCCTCGAGGAAGGCGCGAAGTTCTGCGAAAACGTGCTGGCCCCGCTCAATCGCAGCGGTGACGAAGAGGGCTGCCATTTCGACAGCGGTGTGGTGACAACGCCTACAGGCTTCAAGCAAGCCTTCGCACAATATGTCGAGGGCGGCTGGCACGGATTGGCGGCCGATCCGGCTTACGGCGGCCAAGGGCTGCCGAGCTCGCTGGGGCTGGTGATCAGCGAGATGGTCGGCTCCAGCAACACGTCCTGGGGCATGTACCCGGGCCTGACCCACGGCGCGATGTCGGCGATCCACGCCCACGGCACCGCCGAGCAGAAAGACACTTACCTGAGCAAACTCACCGCTGGCCAGTGGACCGGCACCATGTGCCTGACCGAAGCCCACTGCGGCACCGATCTGGGCATCATCAAGACCCGCGCGGTGCCCCGGGCTGACGGCAGCTTCGCGATCACCGGCAGCAAGATTTTCATTTCCGCCGGCGAGCATGACCTGAGCGACAACATCATCCACCTGGTGCTGGCCAAGCTGCCGGATGCACCGGCCGGAACCAAGGGCATTTCCCTGTTTATCGTGCCCAAGTTCCTCCCTGATGCAGCAGGCGAAGCAGGCGAGCGCAACGGCGTTTCCTGCGGCTCGATCGAGCACAAAATGGGCATCAAGGCCTCGGCCACCTGCGTGCTGAATTTCGATGCCGCCACCGGTTACTTGATCGGCGAGCCGAACAAGGGCCTCAACTGCATGTTCACCATGATGAACCACGCGCGGCTGGGCACCGGCATGCAGGGCCTGTGTCTGGGCGAGGCGAGTTTTCAGGGCGCCGTCAAATACGCCAATGACCGCCTGCAGATGCGCGCGTTGACCGGTGCCAAAGCCCCGGAAAAACCTGCCGACCCGATCATCGTCCACCCGGACGTGCGGCGTATGTTGCTGACCATGAAAGCCTTCAACGAGGGCAACCGCGCGCTGACCTATTTCACCGCGCAGATGCTTGATGTTGCGCACCTGAGCAGCCATGCCCAGGCGCGTCAGGAAGCCGAAGATCTGTTGGCATTCCTCACGCCGATCTGCAAGGCGTTCATGACCGACACCGGCCTGGAAGTGACCAACCACGGCATGCAGGTGTTTGGCGGCCACGGTTTCATTCGTGAGTGGGGCATGGAGCAACTGGTGCGTGATTGCCGGATTGCGCCGATCTACGAAGGCACCAACGGCATTCAAGCGCTCGACCTGCTCGGGCGCAAAGTGCTGGGCAGCCAGGGCAAGCTGCTGCGCGGCTTCACCAAGATCGTCCACAAGTTCTGCGCAGCGAATGCCGAACATGCGCAATTGGGCAGCTTCGTCGCGCAACTCGACGGGCTCAATCAACAATGGGGTGAGCTGACCATGAAGGTTGGCATGGCCGCCATGAAAAACCCGGATGAAGTCGGTGCCGCATCGGTCGATTATCTGATGTACAGCGGCTACATCATCCTTGGCTACCTGTGGCTGCGCATGGCGTTGGTCGCGCAGGCACAGCTGGACGCAGGCGAGGGTGAGGCTGATTTCCTCAAGGGCAAACTGGCGACGTGCGAGTTCTATTTCAAGCGCTTGTTGCCGCGTACGGCTTCGCATCAGGCGGCAATCGAGGCGGGGAGTGATTGCTTGATGACTTTGCCGGCGGAGTCGTTTGCGCTTTAGGTAAAACAACAGATCGCAGCCTGCGGCAGCTCCTACAGGGGATCGCGTTTTATTTGTAGGACCCGCTGAAGGCTGCGATTTTTTGTGGTGACTAAAAATAACAAAACAGTCACCGGCTGACCCTATGTGTCGCAAAAGTTGTTGAGGTACACTCCGGATCAACGAAAACATCATTCCACGAACCACCTGTTTAGATCTTGCGAGGTTTGCCATGGCTGACTACAAAGCGCCGCTGCGCGATATGCGCTTCGTCCTCAATGAAGTGTTCGAAGTCGCCAAACTCTGGGCCGAGCTGCCGGCGCTGGCCGAGACCGTCGACGCCGAAACCGTTGAAGCGATTCTCGAAGAGGCCGGCAAGGTCACCAGCAAATGCATCGCGCCACTGAGCCGTGCCGCTGACGAGGAAGGTTGCCATTGGGCGGATGGTGCCGTCACCACGCCGGCCGGTTTCCCACAGGCTTATCAGACTTATGCCGAAGGCGGTTGGGTCGGCGTCGGCGGTGATCCGGCCTACGGTGGCATGGGCATGCCCAAAGCCGTGTCGGCGCAGGTTGAAGAAATGGTCAACTCCGCCAGCCTGGCGTTCGGTCTGTACCCGATGCTGACCGCCGGTGCCTGCCTGTCGATCAATGCCCATGCCAGCGAAGAGCTGAAAGCCGCGTATCTGCCGAACATGTACGCCGGCATCTGGGCCGGTTCCATGTGCCTGACCGAGCCGCACGCCGGCACCGATCTGGGGATCATTCGCACCAAAGCCGAACCTCAGGCCGACGGTTCCTACAAGGTCAGCGGCACCAAGATCTTCATCACCGGTGGCGAGCACGACCTCACCGAAAACATCATTCACCTGGTACTGGCCAAGCTGCCTGACGCCCCGGCCGGTCCGAAAGGCATTTCGCTGTTCCTGGTGCCGAAGTTCATGGTCAATGCCGATGGCAGTCTTGGCGCGCGCAACCCGGCCAACTGCGGTTCGATCGAACACAAGATGGGCATCCAGGCCTCAGCGACCTGCGTGATGAACTTCGACGAAGCCGTCGGCTATCTGGTCGGCGAGCCGAACAAAGGCCTGGCGGCGATGTTCACCATGATGAACTACGAGCGTCTGGGCGTAGGCATTCAGGGCCTGGCCACAGGCGAGCGCTCCTATCAGAATGCCATCGAATACGCGCGCGATCGTCTGCAGAGCCGTTCGCCGACCGGCGCGCAGAACAAGGACAAAGTTGCTGACCCGATCATCGTCCACCCGGACGTTCGGCGCATGCTGCTGACCATGAAAGCCTCGAACGAAGGCGGCCGTGCGTTCTCCACTTATGTGGCGATGCAATTGGACACCGCCAAGTTCAGCGAGGATGCGACCACCCGCAAGCGCGCGGAAGACCTGGTGGCGTTGCTGACGCCGGTGGCGAAAGCCTTTCTGACCGATCTGGGTCTGGAAACCACCGTCCACGGGCAGCAGATCTTCGGCGGCCACGGCTACATCCGCGAGTGGGGCCAGGAACAACTGGTGCGTGACGTACGCATCACCCAGATCTACGAAGGCACCAACGGCATTCAGGCGCTGGATCTGGTCGGGCGCAAGATCGTTGGCAGCGGCGGCGCGTTCTACCAGTTGTTTGCTGATGAAATCCGCCATTTCACCGCAACCGCCAGTGCCGATCTGAGCGAGTTCACCAAGCCGCTGAACGATGCCGTCGACACCCTCGACGAGCTGACCGCGTGGCTGCTGGATCGGGCGAAAAACAATCCGAACGAAATCGGCGCGGCCTCGGTCGAATATTTGCAAGCGTTCGGCTACACGGCTTACGCCTACATGTGGGCATTGATGGCCAAAGCCGCGCTGGGCAAGGAGGCGCAAGATGATTTCTATGCGAGCAAGCTGGGCACCGCACGCTTCTATTTCGCCCGCCTGCTGCCGCGTATTCATTCGCTGAGCGCGTCGGTCAAGGCCGGTAGCGAGTCGCTCTTCCTGCTCGATGCTGCACAGTTCTGATCCCGCGCGCGTCATGTAAGCATTTGCTTACGTGACGTGCTGCTGTTCTCCCATATGCGTACATTGGATCCACGGCTAATCTACATTTCATGGACGTCGCGCAGGAAGCGCAAAGTAAACAACACGGACACGTAGGATTCTGCCAGGGTGGCGGAGTGAAATGGATGTCAGGGAAACAGTCTGCAAAGCCCCGCTTCGGCGGGGTTTTCTTTTGCCTGAAGAAAAGTTTTCAGCCCAGCGGATCCAGCGGCCGTTGCACTTCGCGGTCGATGACTTCTTCAAGCAATGTCCGCAAAAGAGCCAACGAAGCCTGCTGGCGTTGTACATCGCGGCACACCAGGCCGACTTTCAACGGCACGCGTGGCTCGCTCAGCGGTTTCCACAGCAGATACTCATCGTCGTATTCCTTTTGCGAGCGCCCCGGCAGCACCGTCGCCAGCTTGGTGTGCGGCAGGCTGTCGAGAATCCCCAGCATATTGTTCAACTCGGCCTGCACCTGTGGGCGACGTCCGAGGCTGGTCAATTGTGCCTGCCAGATCTGCCGGATCTGGAACTCTTCGCCGAGCAGCAACATTGGCAGCTCAGCGGCCTGGCGCATCGAGACCTTCTTGAAATCACGCAAGGGATGATCCGCCGGGATGACCAGCGTCAGTTCATCCTCGTACAGCAACACGCCATGCAGCCCAGGTTGGCGCGGCGGCAGATAGCTGATGCCAATGTCCAGCGAACCATTGAGCAGACGTCGCTCGATTTCCAGTCCGGTGAGTTCATAGATTTGCACCACCAGATGCGGCTGCGCCTTGCGCACACGCTCGAGCATTTGCGGCACGAGGCTGGTGTGCACCGTTTGCAGCACGCCGATCGCCAGGGTTCGCAACGCCTGCCCCTTGAAATTACCCAAGGCCTCGCGTGCTCGTTGCAAACCATCGAGCAGCGGTAACGCGTGGTTGTACAAGGTGTGCGCAGCGAGGGTCGGCAGCAGGCGTTTACTGCTGCGTTCGAACAGCGTTACGTCAAGGTTCTGCTCAAGCTGACGAATCTGCTGCGACAGCGCTGGTTGCGAGATCGACAAACGCTCAGCCGCACGGCCGACGTGTCCTTCTTCGTAGACCGCGACGAAATAACGCAGTTGTTTGAAATCCATAAGTAATGCTTATCGAAATAGCTTGGAAATCGAAATGGCCGGAAGCCGCCCGCGCGCCTAGTCTAACCGTATTCACAAGGCTTGCAGGGCCAGAAAGCGTGACGAATTCCATTTGCTTCGTTCGTGATTACATAGGCAGTTCAAAAGACCTCAAGCGAGGTTTTTCCGCATGAATCTGTTCAGTTCGCGGCGCCAGACGCCGAGTCTGGATGACCTCACCTTCGAGGCGGGGCCGTCCGCTATGACCGACCACCTCAATGCCCAACGCCTGATGCCCAGTGTCGAGCGGCCGCATCAAGTGTTCGTTCGCGGCCAGGGCTCCTGGCTGTGGGACAGCAATGATCGCGCCTACCTGGACTTTTCCCAGGCCGGCGGCGCCAACAGCCTTGGCCACAGCCCTACGGCGCTGGTCAAAGCCATCGCCAATCAGGCCCAGGCGCTGATCAATCCCGGCTTCAATCTGCGTAACCGCGGCATGCTCAGCCTCGCCGAACGTTTGTGCGCCAGCACGTCCAGCGATCAGGCGTACCTGCCCAACAGTGGCAGCGAGGCTTGTGACGCGGCAATCAAACTGGCGCGCAGATGGGGGCAACTGCATCGCGGCGGCGCTTCGCGGATCATCGTGGCGCAGGAGGGTTGCCATGGCCGCAGTCTGGCGACGGTCGATCGAGTGCCATTCAACGACCTGCCGGCCCTGCACGCGGCGGTCGACGCGCAGACCGTTGCGATCATGCTTGAGCCGATCCATAGCGATGCCGGGGTTATTCCCGCGGCCGGGCACTATCTCAAAGGCGTCGAGCGACTGTGTCGTGACCTGGGCATTCTGCTGATTCTGGACGAAGTGCAGACCGGCATCGGTCGCTGCGGCACCTTGCTCGCTGAACAGTCCTACGGCATTCGCGCCGATATCGTTGTGCTCGGCAAAGGCCTTGGCGGCGGATTGCCATTGGCGGCTTTGCTGGCGCGGGGCACGGCCTGCTGTTTCGGCGTTGGCGAATTGGGCGGCACTCATCACGGTAACGCACTAATGACGGCGGCCGGTCTAGTGGTGCTCGACAGCATCCATGACCGCAGCTTCCTCCAGCAGGTCAACGACAACGGCCAGCACTTGCGCGAAGGTCTGGCGCGACTGGCTCACCGCTACAACCACGGCGAATTGCGCGGCCAAGGCCTGTTCTATGGCCTGACGTTGTCCGACGAATGCGCCGACGCCGTCGTTCACGCCGCACTGCACGAGGGATTGATCCTGAACGCCGCGCAAGCCGACTGCGTGCGCTTCACCCCGGCCCTCACTGTCAGCAAAGCCAACATCGACGAAATGCTCCTGCGTCTGGGCCGCGCCTTCTCGCGAGTGCGCACTGCCCAGTTGCAATGCCGCAAGGGCATTGCCGTCTGAATTGAAATACCCGAACCGTCTCGCGGTATAACGCACGCCTCACGCCTGATTCTTTTGGCGTGGGGCGTTTTTTTGTGGTGCTGGCGATCAAATAGCAACCGTAGTGAACCCTGACGAACGGCGCAGGTCGATTAGCTTGTATGGCTCAAGTGAGCCAACCCCCATTCAGGAGCTGCCCCATGGATTTCATTCGTATCATCATCGCTATTCTGTTGCCGCCACTGGGCGTGTTTCTGCAGGTCGGGTTTGGCGGGGCGTTCTGGCTGAATATTCTGCTGACGCTGTGCGGCTACATTCCGGGGATCGTGCATGCGGTGTATATCATCGCCAAGCGTTGAGTCCGGTAGCGCAACTTAGATAGCTTTCGCGAGCAGGCTCGCTCCCACACTGGATCTGTGTTGTACACAAGTCCCCTGAGGGAGCGAGCCTGCTCGCGAACGGGACGACACGGTTTTCAGTCAGCCAGTCCCATCACCCGCCGATAAAACTTCCATTCCTGCTCCAGCGCATGCGCCTGATTGGCCGCGCGGCGAAAGCCGTGACGTTCGTCGGCGTAGTAATGCGCTTCCACCGCAATGCCGTTGTGCTCCAGCGCCGCGACCATGTCGCGGGTCTGTTGCGGAACGACCACCGCGTCCAGTTCACCCTGGAAGAAAATCACCGGCACGCGAATATTGTCTGCGTGCAGCAATGGCGTGCGGGAGGCATAGCGTTCGGCATCCAGCTCGGGATCGCCGATCAGCCAGTCCAGATAATCGCCCTCAAACTTGTGCGTGGCCCGCGCCAAAGCCACCGGGTCGCTGACGCCATAGAGGCTGGCGCCTGCGCGGAAGACTTGTCTGAACGCCAGCGCGCACAGTGTCGTGTACCCGCCCGCGCTGCCGCCGCGAATGAACGCGCGGTCACCCTCGATCAAACCTTGGTCAGCGAGGTAGCTGACCACCGCGCAGGCATCCTCGACATCCACCTCGCCCCAGCGCAAATGCAGCGCTTGACGATATTCACGACCATAGCCACTGCTGCCGCGATAGTTGAGGTCGGCGACAGCAAAGCCGCGCTGGGTCCAGTACTGGATGCGCGGATCGAGGATCGGATAGCACGCCGACGTCGGGCCGCCGTGAATAAACACCACCAGCGGCGGTTTCGCTTCACCGCTCATGGCCGGGTAGAAGAAACCGTGCGCCTCGCCGGAGCCGCTCGGATAACGCAAGGTTTGCGGGCGGCTGATGCGTTCGGCAGGCAATGGAGCCACGCCGCCAGCGAGGATTTTCACGGCATGAGAGACACGATCAATGGCGATCACTGCCGACGGGCTTACCGGCGATGCAGCGATGCAATAGATGAATTGTTGATCCATCGCCAAGTGGCGGAAGCGGCTGTAGTCACCGCTGAAATCTTCATCGCCAAGGGTCAGGCGACCGAAACCATCCACGCTCCAAGTGGCTAGAAATTGATCACCGACGGGCAGCCAGGTGCAGCCGCCAAGCTGCCAGGGTGCGGGCGCGTGATCGGCCTCGGCACCGGGCAGCGCTTGCAAGCCTCGGGACGTTTCAAGCCACGGCTGCCAGTAACCGCCACGATCCGTCAGGCAATACAAACGGCCATCGGCATCGAAGCGCGGCTGCTGGATTGACTCTTCGATATCGTTGCCAGCCACACAACGAGGCGCAGAAAAATCACCTTCAGCGACCATCAAACGGGTCGCCGTCCACGGTTGATGCGGTCGGCTCCACACGATCCAAGCCAGACGTTGACCATCCGGGCTCAACGTTGGCGCCGCGTAGAAATCCGCTCCTTCCGCCAGCACTTGTCGCGTGCCGGTCGCCAGATCAATCGCCACCAGCCGATGCTGATCATGCTGCTCTTCAACCGCCAGCACCCGACCACTGGCAAATTGCAGATCGCCATAGCGGCAGTCAGTCGACGTCAGCGCGACCGGCGCGCCATCCAGCGCCTGCCGATACATCTGCTGATCCGCCTCATTGACGAAAACCACCCCGTCAGGCGTCAGACAAAACGCGCCACCGCCATATTCGTACACGCGGCTACGCACGCTGAAGCCATCCGGCGTCAGACGTTTCGCCACGCCCTCGCGCCAATGCCAGATTCGGCATGCGGCATCCTCTGGGCGATATTCATTCCAGAACAGGCCGTGGACGCCGAGCTGCAGTTCGGCGAAGTCGGTTCCGGCAGCGACGGCCTGGGCGGCGCTGAAAGGCTCAGCCCTTGGCGATGAGGCGTGAGTTTCGTTCATTGCGGAAGGCCAGTTGTTCGATGGTTTGAGTGGCGGTCTCGGCTTCTTCGCGGGCCTTGAGGATCACCCCGTGATGTTCGGACTTGCTGCACACCGGGTCGGCATTGCTGGCATCGCCGGTGAGCATGAACGCCTGGCAGCGGCAGCCGCCGAAGTCTTTTTCTTTCTCGTCGCAAGAGCGGCACGGCTCGGGCATCCAGTCGTAACCGCGAAAGCGATTGAAGCCGAACGAGTCATACCAAATGTGCTGCATGCTGTGATCGCGCACGTTGGGAAACTGCACCGGCATCTGGCGGGCGCCATGGCAGGGCAGGGCCGTGCCGTCCGGAGTCACCGTCAGAAAGATGCTACCCCAACCGTTCATACAGGCTTTCGGGCGTTCTTCGTAGTAGTCGGGGGTGACGAAAATCAGCTTGCACGGGTGCCCTTCCGCTTCCAGTTTGGCTCGGTATTCGTTGGTGATGCGTTCGGCGCGCACCAGCTGTTCCTTGGTCGGCAACAGACCGACACGGTTGAGCTGCGCCCAGCCGTAGAACTGGCAAGTGGCGAGTTCGACGAAGTCGGCCTCAAGCGCAATGCACAGCTCGATGATACGGTCGATCTTGTCGATGTTGTGCCGGTGGGTAACGAAGTTCAGCACCATCGGGTAGCCGTGGGCCTTCACCGCACGAGCCATTTCCAGCTTCTGCGCAAAGGCCTTTTTCGAGCCGGCGAGCAGGTTGTTCACTTGCTCGTCACTGGCCTGGAAACTGATCTGGATGTGGTCGAGTCCAGCCTTTTTGAAGTCGCTGATCTTCTGCTCGGTCAGACCGATGCCGGAGGTGATCAGGTTGGTGTAGAAACCCAACTGCCGCGCTTCATGGATCAGTTCGGCGAGATCCTGGCGCACCAACGGTTCGCCGCCGGAAAAGCCCAGCTGCGCCGCGCCCATCTCCCGCGCTTCGCGGAAAACCTTGATCCATTGTTCGGTGGTCAGCTCTTTGCCCTGCTCGGCGAAATCCAATGGATTGGAGCAGTACGGGCATTGCAGCGGACAACGGTAGGTCAGCTCGGCGAGCAGCCACAGCGGCAGGCCGACTTCAGGTTTTGGCGGGACTTGCACGGACGAATCAGGCAAGTTCGATCCAGTGCTGTGCACGGGCAACCTCCATGAATTGCTCGATGTCGTCACCAAGCTCGGGTACGCCGGGGAACTGCTTGTCCAGTTCGGCAATGATCGCCGCGACATCACGCTCACCGTCAATCAGGCCGCCGATCAGCGCAGCCGTTTCGTTGAGCTTGATCATGCCTTCCGGATACAGCAACACATGGCCTTTTTGCGCCGGTTCGTACTGGAAGCGGTAGCCGGGACGCCATTTCGGCACTTGGCTGCGGTCGAAACTCATAAGGTGATTCCTTTATGCCAGACCCGTTGTTCGGTCACGCTGTGATACGGCGGACGGTTCAGTTCGTAGGCCATGCTCATGGCATCGAGCATGCTCCAAAGAATGTCCAGTTTGAACTGGAGAATTTCCAGCATGCGCTCCTGGCCTTCGCGAGTCTTGTAGTGCTCAAGGGTGATTGCCAGCCCATGCTCGACATCACGTCGCGCCTGACCGAGGCGGGTGCGGAAATATTCATAACCGGCCGGGTCGATCCACGGGTAATGCTGCGGCCAACTGTCCAGGCGTGACTGGTGGATCTGCGGCGCGAACAGTTCGGTCAGCGAACTGCTGGCGGCTTCCTGCCAACTGGCGCGCCGAGCGAAGTTGACGTAGGCATCGACGGCGAAACGCACACCGGGCAACACCAGTTCCTGGGAACGCAACTGATCCGGATCGAGACCGACAGCCTGGCCGAGGCGCAGCCAGGCTTCAATGCCACCGTCTTCACCGGGCGCGCCGTCGTGATCGAGCAGGCGCTGAATCCACTCGCGACGAATCTCGCGGTCCGGGCAGTTGGCGAGGATCGCCGCGTCTTTCAGGGGAATGTTCACCTGATAGTAGAAGCGGTTGGCGACCCAGCCCTGAATCTGCTCGCGGGTCGCACGGCCTTCGTACATCGCCACGTGGTAGGGGTGGTAGATGTGGTAGTAGGCGCCTTTGGCGCGCAGGGCCGCTTCGAATTCGGCGGGGGACAGCGGGGTGTCGGTCATGTCTGTTCTCCGGGAACAACCCTGGAAATCTCTGGTGTCTGTACCGGCCTCATCGCGAGCAGGCTCACTCCTACAGGTGATCGCATTCCAATGTAGGCCTTCGCCTGCTCGCGATAGACCGCGCAGCGGTCTCAAATGCTTACAGCACAATACTCATGCCGTCATACGCCACTTCAACATTACGCCGCGCCAGCTCCGCGCGCTCCGGCGAATCCTCGTCCAGAATCGGATTGGTGTTGTTGATGTGGATAAGCACTTTGCGCTGCTCAGGCAGTTGCTCCAGCACTTCGAGCATGCCGCCAGGCCCGTTCTGCGCCAGATGGCCCATCTCACGGCCAGTACGCGTGCCAACGCCACGGCGCTGCATTTCATCGTCGTCCCACATCGTGCCGTCCACCAACAGGCAATCGCTGCCCGCCATGATTTCCAGCAGCGGCGCATCGACCTTGCCCAGGCCCGGCGCGTAAAACAGCTTGCCGCCGGTGTTGAGGTCTTCAACGATCAAGCCGATGTTGTCGCCCGGATGCGGATCGAAACGGTGCGGCGAATACGGCGGTGCGGCGCTGCGCAACGGCAACGGCGTGAAACGCAGGTTCGGGCAGGCCGCTACGGTGAAACTCTGGTCGAGTTCGATGCGGTTCCATTCCAGCCCGCCGTTCCAGTGGGTGAGCATCTTGAACAGGGGGAAACCGGTGCTGAGGTCTTCGTGAACCATGTCCGTGCACCAGACCTGATGCGGGCAGCCTTCGCGCAGGCTGAGCAGGCCGGTGGTGTGGTCGATCTGGCTGTCCATCAGGATGATCGCGCTGATGCCGGTGTCGCGCAGGGCCCGACCCGGTTGCATCGGTGCGAAGCTTTGCAGTTGCGCGCGGATGTCCGGCGAGGCATTGCACAGCACCCAGTTCACGCCGTCATCGGAAATGGCGATGGAGGATTGGGTGCGGGCCTTGGCATTCAGGCTACCGTCGCGAAAGCCTGCACAGTTGACGCAGTTGCAGTTCCACTGCGGAAAACCGCCTCCGGCGGCCGATCCCAGAATCTGGACGAACATGAACGCTCCATCATTTCAACGCGGAAAATAAAACGCCCCGGCGAGCCGAGGCGTTGCACTGCGATTCTGCGTTAGCAGAACTCAGCGGCTGGCGAAGTACATGGTGACTTCGAAGCCGATACGCAGGTCGGTGTAAGCAGGTTTGGTCCAGGCCATGAGATGTCTCCTTCTGTGGGTTGGGATAGCGCTATCCATAGTTATAGTCCACGGCAGCGCGATGACGTTCCAATTGGTTAGGCGGCTATGTTACTCAAAATTTCAGCGCAGTGACCCGTGAATCTTTGAGAAAGCTCCTTGCAGACTCGGTAATGATCAGTTTGCCGCTTGCCACGGCGCGCCGGGCATCGATTCATTGGCCAGGCAGAGATAGCCACCCTCGGCATTGATCAGGCGCTGCGCAGCGGCCAGCATAGCCTCGCGATCGAGCTGCTGGATCGCCCTGATCAATTGTTCACGGTAAGCCGACGAATGGCCGGCGAGTTTACCCTGCCAGAGAAGTTCGGCTGTGTCCTTGGTGGACAGTGTGGCGTCGTCGAACTGATCGGCGAGGCTTTGGCGCTGTTGCTTGTAACTCGTGTCGTCGAGCGTTTCGACCAGCGCTGGAATGCTCTTGAAGAACGCTTGCACATGTTCAAGCAGGATGACCGTTGAGGTCGTTGGCGATTGCACGCCGAAGACAATCGCAGTCTTGCCATGCAACTGACGCAACGCGCTGAATACGGCGTAACCCAATTGCAGTTCGACGCGCAGGCGCTGGTAGAAAGGCGTCTGGCACAGTTGCGCAAGCAGGCGCCAAGCGGCTTCATCAGCGATGTCGTGGCTGGCGGTCGGGCAGATGAGCAGTAGGGCATGTTCGGTGGAGGCCGTGTCGATTCGGCTCCAGCGGAACTCGCCGTTGTTGCGCGCAGTCATCGGTAGCTGGTTGTCGGGTGTGCCGGGAATGCGGCTGAGCGCCAGGCCCATGGCTGATTGGGTTTGTTGATTAAGCCCGAGGGCAAGGCCGTCCCAGCGCGAAGTTGTCCACAGCTGTTTGGCGTCATCGCTGGTTTCATTTGTCGGCAGGGACGTTTCCGGTAACGCTTCGAGCAGTTGGCGGATCGGCATCGAGGGAGTCTGTGCATCGTCGCGCGGCGAATCGGGGCCGATGGCCGTCAGACATTTCAGCGCATGCTCCAGGACGTTGGGCATGGATTCTTGCAGCCCCGTCATTTTCAGCAGCCATTGGTTACCCGCGGCGCTGAAAGACATATCCACTCCGGCCTCGGCCGCGTCCTGTCGTGTCTGGCGCAGACTGCGCTGCAATCTTGAGCGCAGATCTGCACTGGCTGCCGCTTCGACCTGCCAACGCAGATAAATTGCGCCTTCATCGCTGTTGTCCGTCAGCGCCTGGCTGAACTGCATCGGCGAGCGTTCACGACGACTGCGCGAGCGATCCTGGGCGAACGTGCGCAGGCCACGGTGGGCGCTGGTCTGGCCGCGAATCAGCCCGGCGTTGGCCGGCGGTTCACTGGCCCGCAGGAAAGGATTGGCGGCGGGCCGGTGCCAATGTTCGCTGAAGTTATCCACAACCCCGATTTCGCGGAGGATATGCGCAAGTGCGGCAGCGCCCGATTCGGACAGGCCGAGTGCATGCTGCTCAACATCGAGGCGCGCCAGTTGTAATGCGCCGCTGACTTGTTGCTGGCGCTGAAGCAGGGCGGTGTATTCCTCGCGCAGCGGCGTCCAGTCTTGGCGGGCGAAAAAGCTCAGCCAGTCCAGCAGTTGCTCACGAATGGCATTCAACCGGCCGCCATCAACATTGAATTGAAGATGCACCAGCGCTTGTCCGGCGAACTGATAAACCGGCGTGGCTTTCAGATTGTCAGCCAGGTTCTGTTGTTGCAGATACGCGAGCAATCCACCGGCTTTGGCGCTATTCAACCAATGGCAGAGAAAGGCCAGCGCTTCGGCGGATGAGTCAGGCAAGGCGTCAAAAGCAAACAGCAGGTTCGCGTGAGCGCCGACCTGTTGATAACTTTTCACTGTCAGCGGTGGCGGCGCGACCTGGGCAACGTTATCGCCGATCGGCAATACCGCTGCGAATTGCAGCGCCAACTCGCGCAGCTCATCGACACTCTGCGGCCCAGCCAGACTCAGGCTTATTTGCCCGGTTCGATAAAACCTTTGATGGAAACCCTTCAGTGCCGTTTGAAACGCCGGCGAATCCACCTGCAAGCTGTCCCGATTGCCCGTATGAAAACCGCGCAATGGGTGCTGCTCTGGTAAACCGTCGTACAAGGCAAATTGCTGCTGTGCGGTCGGATCTTGCGACCAGGCGACGAATTCTGCCTGTAGCACCTCCCGTTCACGCCGTTGATCGTCCAGATTCATACGCGGCCGGGCGAGCATGTCTGACAGACGCTCGAGCCCTGCGCCGAACAACGGCACGGGCAGCTCGAAGAAAAAATCAGTGGTGCGCTCGCGCGTGCTGGCATTTACCTGCCCGCCGTGACGTTGCACGTAGGCCATCAGCGCTTCGTCTGTGGGAAAACGCTGGGTGCCGAGAAACAGCAAATGCTCAAGGAAATGCGCCAACCCCGGCCATGCCAACGGCGCGTCATGACTGCCGGCCGCCACGCGCAGCACGGCAGCGCTGCGCTTGAGGCCGGGCACGTGGCGCAGGGTCACGCGCAAGCCGTTGGCCAGGGTTTCAGTATGGGAACGGGGATGAGTCGGCGCGGGCATGGGCACTTCCAGAACAGTGAAGTGCCCATGCTAGCGGATTAGCGACGGTTCAGCGCGCCGTAAAGCTCTGGCCGGCGATCACTGAGATAGCGGTTGGCTTCGCGTGAGTCGTTCATCAATTGGCGGTCCAGTTCACCGACGATCAACGCTTCGTCCAGACCTGCCAGGGCGATACGGCTGCCGTCCGGTGCGGCGACGCTGCTTTGTCCGCAGTACTGAATGTCGCCTTCATGTCCGCAGTAATTGGCGTACGCCACGTAGCACTGGTTTTCGAAGGCTCGCGCCCGCACCGTGACGTCGGCGACGAAGTCGAACGGAATCATGTTCGCCGTCGGCACCACAATCAGCTCGGCGCCGGCCAAGGCCAGGCGCCGCGCGTTTTCCGGGAACTCCAGGTCATAGCAGATCAGGAAACCGAGTTTCCAGCCGTTCAGCTCAACCACCGGCAGCTCCGCTTCGCCGGAGCTGAACATCGACCGATCGAGGTCGCCGAACAGATGCGACTTGCGGTAATTGCACAGGCGCTCGCCGTGGGCGTCGATCAGTTGCACGGCGTTGTAGATCTGCCCGTCGGCGGTGCGCTCCGGGTAACCGTAAACGATCGCCAGACCGGCAGCCTTGGCGATCCTGCCGATCTGCTGCGCCCATTCACCGTTATAAACCTCGGCCAGCGTGCTGACCGCTTCGGCGCCGATGTTGTAACCGGTCATGAACATCTCCGGCAGCACCAGCAGATCAGCGCCCTTGGCCTCCATCGCCACCTGGTGCAGGCGATGCAGGTTGGGGACGGGGTCCAGTGGCAGCGGTGGACATTGGTAAACGGCTACGCGCATCGGGGAATCCTCTTACTCGGGCAGGGCGATAGGGCCGATATCTTTGAACACATCACCCGGGCCCGGGTTCTCTTTATGTGTCGATCCGCCGAAATGTTTCATGATGCCCCACACCGCGTTCAGCGAAGTCTGCACCGCGCCTTCGACCCATGCCGGTGTCCAGGACACGTCGTCGCCGGCGATGAAAATCCCGCGCTGCTCGGCCGGCATGTCGTCCTGCATGAAGTGCGCGTACATACGCTGGTTGTAGCGGTAATGGCCGGGCAGGGCGCCTTTGAAAGCACCGAGGAAATACGGATCGGCTTCCCACGACACAGTGATCGGATCACCGATGATGCGTGCGGCGATGTCGACTTTCGGGTAGATCTTTTTCAACGCGTTCAGCGCCAGTTCGACGCGTTTCTCCACCGGATGCGGGAGCATTTTCAGCGCGTCGCTCATCCACGAGTACGACAGGCAGATCACTCCCGGCTTGTCGTCTCCGTTATCGAACAGATAGGTGCCACGGGTCAGGCGATCGGTGAGAGTCATGCTCATCACGTCGCGACCGGTTTCCGGGTCTTTGTCCTTCCAGAACGGTCGGTCGACCATGACAAAGGTTTTCGAGGATTGCATGTAGCGGGTGCGGTCGAGGGCCATCCACATCTTCTGTGAGAACAGGGTTTCGTCGCATTCGATCTGGGTGGTCAGCAGCCAACTCTGGCAGGTAGTCAGCACTGCGGCGTATTCACGGGTGTCACCGTTATTGTCGGTAACGGCGAAGCGGCCCTCCGGCGCGTGGGCAATTTTCTTCACCCCGGAACGCGGCGCGCCACGGTGCAGGGATTTCAGGCTGGTGCCGGCCGGCCAGTGCACGCAGCGCTCCGGCACATGGCGCCAGATGCCCTGCGGCACCTGCTCGACGCCACCGACCACCAAGTGCTGGTGATCATCGCAGTTGGTCATCACGACGCGGAAAATTTCCAGCATCGAATTGGGGAAGTCCGAATCCCAGCCGCCGGTACCGAAACCGACCTGACCGAACACTTCGCGGTGCTGGAACGACAATTTGGCGAAGGCCTTCGAGGTGGCGACGAAGTCGTAAAAGGTCCGGTCGTCCCACAGCGGCACCAGCTTGTTCCACAGCTCTTTCAGGCGCGGCACATCGCGATCGCGAATGGCTTGTTGAATATCGGAAAACTGCGAACCGGCTTCCAGCGCATCCGCCCAGGCGTCGGCTACTTCCTGGAACAATGCAGGAAGATCCTTCAGGCTTTCGGCGTAATAGGTTTCGCCTTCCAGATCGATCACGGTGCTGCCCGAAGCGCCGGTCAGCGGGTTGGGGAAAGGCTTGGTTTCGAGGCCGAGCTTGTCCACGTAGTGATAAAACGCCGTGGAGGACACTGGAAAGCGCATGCCACCGAGCTCAGCGACGATGGCATCGGTACCGTTGAAGGCTTGCGAGCGCAGACGACCGCCGAGTTTCGACGCCTCGTAAACCACCGGTTTCAAGCCGAGCTTCATCAGCTCGTAAGCGGCTACCAGCCCGGCGATACCCGCGCCGACAATCGCCACTTCAGCGCCGTGATTGTGCTCAGGAATGCTGCCGAGACCGGCCGGGTGTTCGATCCAGTCGTCAAACGCGAACGGAAAGTCCGGACCGAAAATGGTGACAGGTTTTTTTCCGTCTGCAGGATGGCGATTGTTCTTGTTCATGGCTGACCTTATTGGCGACCCGACGCAGGATTCGCGTTTGAGTATAGGAAAAGATGCCAGCCATTCTAGGGAGCGTGGAGCGCGTTAATAAGGCGCAATGTGTCGTCGTTTTGCCAGATTAACGTTCAATATGACGAGCGGCGACTACACACTGACCAAAATGTGGGAGCGAGCCTGCTCGCGAAGAGGCTCTGAAATTCACCCGAGAAGCTCGGTCAAAACCTCAAACCGGCTGCCCACGATCAATCTTGCTACTCAAAATGATCGACGTCGTGGTCTTCTCCACCCCATCAACACTGCCAATCTGATCCAGCAACTGATCCAGCTGCTCCGGCGAATCGGTGCGCAACCACGCTACATAATCAAACTCGCCACTCACCGCACACAGCTGCTGCACCTGCGCCATCGCACTCAAGCGCCGCAGCACATCCTTGCCGGAGCGTGGCTGCACCTTGATCCCGACGTAGGCCTGCAATCCACCATCGACCACACGCCGACCGAGGCGCACACCATAGCCGGTGATTACTTTGGCCTTTTCCAGCCGGGCCAGGCGCGACGTGACCGTCGTACGCGCAATCCCCAGTTGCCGAGCAAGCATGGCCACGCTTTCGCGGGCGTTGATTTGCAGCGCGGCGATCAGCTGGCGGTCGATTTCGTCGAGAGTGGGGTGGCGGGTATCTGGCAAGGGAGGTTCCATTGGCGTTGGGTCGGAGGGAGGCGCACTCTACAGGCAAACAACGATAAGCTTCTGCGCCATAGCAAAGTGGTCGCGGATGGTTTTGCTGAAACAAATGTTCTGACAATTGATTTGACTTGTCTGCCCTGTTTCCCAAGAATGCCAACAAGAGCGCGAAATCTGCTGCCTTGCAGGGCATCAGCAGATGTAGGTACCTCAGCGATGCTGCAACATCGGTGTCAGGTGAGACCTCTTCATCCCATTTCCTGAGGATGCAAATATCAGGATTCAGATGTTACGGGCAGCCCGATGGCTGCCCTTTTTTTGTCCGTAAGAATGTACCGCTTATACAAAAGTTCGCCTTTTCGATGCCTGTTCATGGCTCTCGCCGGAGCATGCATGAAATTCCAGAGAACGTGTCCATCGCGAATATCCACAACCACGAGCATGTCATTCTTCGCCTCATACGCATTGATGAATGCCACGCGGTGTCCGCCGTTATCGTAGCGGACTTTCCATATTTCAAAGGGGCCCGTTAAGGTATCGATAGCGTGTCGAACATAGCGCTCGCGCGAGTCCGGGCGTTTTTCAACGATGTGGGCAAGTTTGTCTCTCCCAACCGCAACGTTTCCAATAGGCGTCAGGATAGTCACGGCCATGACTGACTCATCGATGAATCCAAAGTATTCCCAAGGCGGCTGCGGGATCGTCAGCCCTTTTTATTTCCTCGGTTGCGGCTGATCGAAGTTCTTTCGAGAGCGTTCTCAAATCGGGTAGAGCAAGATCGATCCAGGTTGCTTGGTCAGAGAACTCGGCCATGTTCCGAGCGTCTAGCTTGGCAAGACTGAGAAATCATCAGCCCACAAAAAAGCCGCGCATTCAGCGCGGCTTTTCAATTTGGTGGGCCCACACGGACTCGAACCGTGGACCAAAGGATTATGAGTTGCTGGGCGAGCTGGTATGCCTAGAGAAGTCGTTCGTAGGTGAACGTAGGTTGGCATAGCTGGAGGCCCCGTCGTTACTGGTGTTGAGCGTAATTTTGAGAAGGTTGCTCAAGCTGGGTACTGTACCTTGATTGTACTGATGTGCCGGGCATGAATCTCACAGGATTTGCACTAAAGGCCCTATCTTTTACCTGCCAATTCTTGAAGCCGTATGAGCGCTCGGCCTGGGTGGAGGTGGCACTGAAAGAATGCTATCGAGGCTCCCTGAGGCAAGGATGATATACTGCCAAAATTTAACAGCATCCGCTGACTGTGATGTCGCTGGATTGAAAAAGGTGAAGGAATGGACTGGCAAAACTGCTTGAGTGAGCGCAAGACGGCGGAGGTTCAGTTTAAGGATTGGACCCAAAACCGTCAGCTCCCCACGTTGGGTACGAACGCTGGAGCAAAGCTTTTGCCTTTCCAGACATGGCATCGATTTAAAGAAGCATACGCGCCGGAATTGATTGAGCGAGCAGTGAAGGAGTCGGCTATTCCCGTTCGGCATATGTTGGATACATTCGGTGGATCAGGAACTAGTGCTCTCGCAGCGCAATTTTTAGGAGTTCACTCGACTTCGATCGAAATAAATCCTTTTTTGGCTGACGTAATTAAGGCAAAAACGCATCAATATGATAGTGGAATGCTTACCCATGATCTGGGTGTAATTGTTCGAAGTGTAATGCGCAACAAAGTGTCGCTAGATAGATTTTCTGTGTGTCCGCCCACATTTATAGAGCCAGGTGTAAAAGGGCGTTATATATTCAGCATTGAAATAGCTACCGTTTTGGCTGGATTATTAACTGCAATTGAGAGGCTTGCTGATGAATCACATCAGCGCTTATTTCGAGTTCTTTTAGGTGGAATACTCGTTGCAGTGAGTAACGTATATGTCAATGGTAAAGGCCGTCGCTATAGAAGAGGCTGGCAAAATAAGACAGTTTTAGCTTCTTCTGTGTTGGATATGTTTTCAAAAAGCGCGTCTAGGGCAATCGAAGAAATTGATGCTCATTCAAATCGTCGTAATGGACTCGCTCAGGTAATCAATGCGGACTCTAGACTGGCAGTGTCCAGTATCCAAAATGTTGATTTAGTGGTTTTTTCGCCACCCTATCCCAATTCGTTTGATTATACCGATGTGTATAATGTCGAGTTATGGATGTTGGGCTATTTGACTAATTTCTATGATAATAGAGTGCTTCGAAAATCAACGTTGTCATCTCATGTTCAGGTATCTAGGGAATACTCCGAAGCACCGCCGGGCTCTCAAACCTTAAATAATACTATGGCACTTCTAAAGGAGAAAAGAAGTTTGCTCTGGAGTCCATGGATTCCGGAAATGGTAGGTGCATATTTCTCAGACATGAGCACCGTTTTGACTGGATGTTCTAAAGCGTTGAAGCGCGGAGGAGAAATATGGATGGTAGTCGGAAATAGCCAGTATGCGGGTATTTCGATTGATGTAGACCAAATCTTAATTGAATTAGCCCCCAGTTGGGGGCTGAGTTTCAAGGATAGAGAGCCGTTTCGTTCGATGCGAGCTTCTGCTCAGCAAGGAGGAAAGCAACAGCTGGCAGAAACCCTGGTTATCCTGGCAAAGCAGTAGCTCCCATCGCTACATTCTGTTCATCCAGTGCTTCTCTTAATGCCTGCGACGAGTTGTAAAGGTAGTACCTTTTTAGAAAGACCTCTCGATCGTGGGCTGCCGTAAGGAATGGAGCGAAACATGCTTGGTCACCGTGATCAGTGGTTCGCATGTCGTAGCAGCATAGCATCTTGATTCTTGCAGTTGTCGCGTAAAGTGCTGCCTGCCGCACGCCCTGGCTTATGTGGCGGGTTATAATTTTCGGGGATACGCTTTTCCCGGTTGATCCATAACTTCTTAATACTTTTAACTCTATTAATGCATGGCGTATCAATTCGCCGTTCTTTAATCCAAATGTTTGTATAAGTTCTATGTCGGTCCGGCCAATAGTAGAAGGCTGTTCTGATCTAACATCTACAAACGGGGCTAGCCGTCCTGCGAGTGCCCTCGTTACCTCATTTTGAACCGCGTCTTCAGCTTTTTCTATCGGATGCCACTTTGAAGGCGCAAGCCAAAGTGGTAAAGCTTTCATTTGATCCGGCGATCGTATTAGCGTGTACAATCCATCAAGTGCTGCAATGATGTCATCTACGCTTAACGAGTTAGGCGAAATTAAATCTATCACTTCAGATGATGAAGGGTTGGATACTCCATCAGGATAGATGTAAAACTGTCCTGCGGATGCGGGGTCGAACATTACCGTAAATAACTCTCCCGCGTCATAACTTTCGATTATATCGAACACCTCTGGTGCAGGTTTGTCGCGCACGTCTACGGCAAAGCCCATTGCCAACGATCTTGGAACGAACCAAAGATTGCCATCAAGCTTTTTTGAGCGGCTAGCGCGCTTAAGCGGCACAACCCTTTCGCTGCTAGGCCTAACCTTTTGGAAGATTTCTTTTTCCGAAAGGACAAAATAAACAGGGCTTTTAAAGGAGTTATTTGCTGCATTTAATTCAGACGACACAAGCTTCATGGTAGAGGATCTGAACTCTAAATTAGGGTCTATAGCAGCGTAAAGCCCGGTGCCATCTGCTGTGGCCCGCTCAAGCTCGGAACGATCTGACTCCCAAGGGCCTAGAGGATTTTGGTTAACTAGCATGGCGTTCGGCCCTGTCTTGCAAATGCTGGACATACATGTGGACTCGTTCGCTCGGTGTAAGCGCTAAGTCTGGGCGAAATGCTTCCGCTGAATTTGCTGTGAAGTTCACGGAGCGTCCTTCTCCAAAATTTACAACGTTGGATACCTCAATAGTTGGATCTCCATAAGAGGCATCTTCACCGAGGATCGCGGTCAACAGGTCATAAGGTAATGAAGCCACTGCTTGGGCGAGTTCTGAGCAGAACTCCTTTAGGCCGGGTTCATATCCAGTGTCATTGATAGCTAATAATATTTTTGGTGCTACTAATTCATTTAGTGTGTAACTAGCATCTATTCGCCACTGTCCATCGTATTGTGAATATCTGACATCATTTACTTTTATTATTCCCCTTCCAACTAGGTGGTCCACATCCCATTGAAGTATTGGATAGAACGGACTCCCGCGACGTTTTAGTACTTTTCCATCAAACGCTTGCAGATTCCAGACAGGGGCGAGTGCGTTGCTGAGGTAAGCCAATGAGTGAAGAATTGGGAGTGGTACCGGTTCAAGCCCGGCATCGGCAGCGCCGTCCAGAAGAAGTAGAATTCGTATTTGACGCAGCAAATCGAGATTCCGATCCTCCGGTTGATCAGGTATATCAACCATAGTCATTGATCTGCAACTCCAGTAATCTTTCGCAGCTCTATCTGCTGGTAAAGGCTGCTTCTGAAGTGGGCATATTCTTCGTGAAGCTCCTTAATGGCGGCAGTGGGCACTCCAAGTTCAAATAGGTCCACGATGTACGCCGTATGATTGTCGTCACTAGAGGCTCTAATTAATTCTGGGAGTAAGTCGCCTGAGAGAATATTGGATGTCACTACCAACCTGTTATTACTACCAGCAGTTGCGAATCGACCTAGTACTTCTGCTGCCCTTTTAACAAAAACGGCATCTAGTGACGATTCTGGTGCATCAATTACAAGTGTTCCATCGCTGTTAGCCGCTGACACCTCAATCAGTGCCATTCTAAATGCTAAATCGATAAATTCTCGTTGGCTTTCGCTTACTTGCTCGGGGCCATCCCGCCTTACAGGTTCCGGAAAGTCACTTCCGGTAATATCTAAACCAAATGCTGGAAACTCGATGAACGGATTGTCACGAAACTGACCAACTTTCTGTTGTACTGGAGACCAGCTGAGAGATATTTTTTCGAGTAAAAAACCTTCCGCGTATTTGCTAAAGGCGGATTTTAGCTCTTCTGCAATGTTATGCATTCTGCGAGTTCGGATGCCTACGAACTCGGAGAAGTTGGTTTGTGCTTCCGCTAACTGCGCGCGGAGTGCCTCTACCCGAGATCGCAGAGATTCGACGCTATTCTGAGCTTCTCGAATTGACGCTTCCTCGGGTGGGAGCTGCTTAGTCAAAGATCTTATTTTTTGATATTGTTGATCTATACGGTTACTGAGCTCGGCTAGTTCTAGTTGAACCCCTGAATACTCCGCATTAGTTTCTTTGTATACGCGTTCTACAGATAGAAGGTGCTGATAAGCGTTTCTAGCTTCATCTCGAGCAACTTCGATGCGTTTGGTAGAGAGTTCAGCCGCTGAGACAACATTACCGTCGGGTAGAGGATGATCGCAGATTGCACACAGCCTGTTTTCGAGATTTTTGTACATTCTGTCTACGGCGGAGTGTGATTTCTGACCACAAGCGCGGCATATACCATCGCTTACAAGCTGAGCGAAAATATAGCGCATGCTTTCATCGATAGACGGAAATGCTCGCTCTATTACAGATAGTTGTGCTCTTTCTACATTGCGTTTTGCGCCGTCGGCTGTCTGTTCGGCTCTTAGTTTGCTGAGCCGATGACCTGTAAGAACTGAGTCTAATTCCGCAGCCCGCAATCCTAGAAATTCTTGCCTTAAAACGTCATTTCGAATAATTTTTTCAGCGGTCTCCAGCTGTATTCGAATTTCTGAGACGTTGACTAGGCGCTTAACAGTGTTGTCAGTCCTTCGTTCCTCTCGCGTCATTACGGCTTGGATGTTTCGTAGTTCACTGTCCAGTTTTAATGCGATTCTTTCCAGCAGAGACCATTGCTTGGCTTCTTCTGGAACTAAAAAAAGAGTTCTTAGTATCTGGCGTTGAGCGATAGTATCCCACACCAGCGAGCGTCGATCCTCAAAGTAAAAGATCAGTTGGCGAAGTAACAGCAGAAAGTCACCGAAAGCATAGACGCCAGCCCTCAAGCACACTTCAGAAATGTAAGTGCTCTCATCAGATGTTAATTCGGCGCCATCTATTGAAAGAGCTTGGATCTGAAGGTTTCGGAGGGCGCGGGTGACTTTTATGGTGGACGAGCCAAGACTAAAAGTTAGTGTCGCACTTGCTGAGTCAGCGCCATCTCTTACCCTTTGGGCAAATTCGCGACGCTTTTCAGAGGCTATATCTATGGCGTCAAGTGATGAAGTCCCCATAGCTTCACCGCCTCTAAGTCTCAGGTCGGCAGGGCCAGTTAACATGCGAAAGAGTAATGTAATTAAGGTCGTTTTCCCGAGACCGTTTGCACCCAAAATTAACGTGAGGCCAGGTCGGAAATCAATCTTTAACTCATGATTGCCAGACTCGCCGGGGTAAAGCCCGTACCCCATGATGTCGAGCTGCTCGCAAATCGGAAATGAAATCATGAATAGCGGCTTCCTTGCGTTGTCCTGATGCTGTGGAGGCAAAATGCCTGCCCATTTTCAACATAGTACTCAAAAAACGTGTGTCCGGCGCTGAGCTTTCAGTTTTTTACCAGGCCCAGGTAACAGCTTTCCTAAAGTAATTAGTGCTGCCCTCTAGCAGCGCCGCAGCCAAGGAACATGTTCTGCCGGCCGTCCCGGATGCACGCTTGGGGAATCCTCGTTCAGGGCCCCCTGACAGATGGGATCGTATTACATGCTACGTGGGAGGTCGACGGGCTCTGCATTCCGTTTATCAGTGGTACACGCAAATCGCTCAGTTTCTGCTGTCGCGATCATCTAGAGCCAATGCTTGGGTATCTCAAGGGTATAATTTTTGGATGCCAACTGCAGAGCAGCTATGATCCGCGCATGCTTGGCACGGTCCTCACTTTCCCAGGCGGCGCGGCGGCTGAGCAGGATTTTCAGTTCGTCGAGGTCATACATTCCCAATCGATGGAAATTTCCCCAACTGGGTAGCCCGAAAAGGTTATAGATGACAGTAGTTGAGTCACGCTCACTCGCTAGACGCTTGCTGCCGGAAAGCTTTTCAGCTGCTACCTCCGCTTCCTCTCGCTCATCATAAACGTTGAGTAGTTTCATAAACGCTCCTATGAAGGTTTGTGGTCACCGTCTCTCTGAGACCACCTTAGGTTTTCTCCGCCTCACCGCTACGGGGTTTCAAAAGATTTTCCCTTACTCCCTTAGGTAATTTTCCATCGGCTCAAGCTAGCGTCTTGGAGCTCAGAAACAACTTCGGTGTGGCTGTGGATATAATCGGAAAGCTGCTTTATTCCCCTCGTAGAAAGTCCCTGGCCGCTGCCATCATTCAGTTTTTTGGCTATTTGATTCAGGTTTCTCCCAATGGCTCGAAGCTGTCCGACGAATCCCAAAGCGCCTTAGTGGCCTCCATGGTGAATTGGGGCTGATTGGTCAAACTAGCTCGTACGCAATTTATTACCCAGCGTTGAGCTGAACAGCCCTCGGCTTCTGAACGTGCCACGACCTCATGGTGCTCACTTGGTGTAAGTCGAACCTCAAGCCGTTGTTTCGGACCTTCGTCAGGTTCTCCTGCGATTTGTCCTGATATCCAATCCTGAACGTCTGGGGGCATTCCATCTAGGATGACGTAGCGTATTAGCGCTCGGATCATGCCGTGCTGGAGCTGCCTTTTTTCTCGCAGTGCGCTTCCCATTCTGATTTCAGGTCAGCCGGTATGCGTACACGGTAAACAGCACTATCCCTTGTAGCACCGTTCATGAACAAGCTTTTCCGGTCCGATGTGCGCTCCTGCAATGAAAGTCTGGGCATATGTGGAAGTCACTCACTAGGCGTTTTCTTTCCGAGAGGTGGCTACAGATTCCTCCAGATTAGTCTCACCGCTGATGTAACGCTCGCCGAGGCGCTTCATACCGTCTGTGATTTCAAATGCAGACAGGTTTGCTGAGGCATTGGCAAAGGCGACGGCCTCCCTTCGCTTATTCCGCTCAGCCTCCGAGAGTTGGGATACCTTGGGGTGGTCAACTCCGGCTGAAATCTCAATGTTGCTTTGATGTTGCGCGGTTTCTTGGTCGCCTGAAGTCATAGGTTCCTGATGATTTTTAAGAATTCCTGATCATTTAAGGGATAGCGGTTTGAGGCAGTGTCAGATGTGCGCGATCTTGGCTGGCCCCGTAAGAGCGCGAAAGCTCGCATGTGTGAAAGTACCAAGGTTTTTGCTGGATGTGGTGTCAAGAGCGGTACCGGAGGCCGCATGCGGAGCGGAGCCGAAGGCGAGCACCGAACGGGTGAGGATGACGGGCGTAGCCGTACCCTAGACTCCACAGGAAGCGCTCAGCCTATCGCTAGGGGAGGTCAAGGGCTCCGCCCGCCGTGCCTGCCTCGCGGCCGGTCCGGCAAGTTCGGACACGGGATGCACCCGAAGGGGTTGCCCCAGCGGAGCGCGGAGTGGCTGCGTAGTAATCGCAGATTGTTTTCTGCATACTACTGTCGTCTTGCCATCATGCGCTTGGAAAGGCTCTGGCTTGGGGTAAGTACATTAATAACTCAAACAGATTAACGATTTTCTAAATGCTAATAAGGGAATAATATGGCAAAGCAAATATCAATATTCAACAACAAAGGTGGGGTAGGAAAGTCTACCATTTGTTGGAATTTGGGACATGCCTTGGGGGAACTTGGTAAAAAAGTTCTTCTAGTTGATTTTGATCCGCAATGTAATCTTTCCATCGCTATGTTGGGTGAGGAAAGGTTTGCGGAAACATTGGGCACCAAGACATCACCATACGGATCTACGATACGTTCTTTTCTTCAGCATTTTCTTCAAAATACTGGTGGTGAAGAGTTATTTTTGCATAAGGGTGAGTTCACGAATGAAAACGTAGATCTTGTTGCTGGGGACTTTTGGCTCAATATCTATGCTGACTCTTTAAATGTTGGTAACGACCTGCTGATGGGGAGTGGGCTTTCGAGGTATGTCGTTTTAAAGCGGATAATTGCTGCGGCCGAGAAGATTAATGGTGCAAACTATGATTACGTTATAGTTGATTTGCCGCCATCATTTGGTGCTCTAGTTAGAGCCGCATTTTACTCATCAGACTACTACATTGTTCCGTGTACATCTGATAACTTTAGTGTTTATTGTGTGGGGCTGATAGGGCAGATGGTGCCAGCGTTTGTGGCTGACTGGAATATGGGGTTGCAACGCTTCAAAACGACTAACGCGCACCTCAATACATTTGACGATTTAGGCCAGCCTGTTTTTGCAGGCTGGATATTTAACGGCTTTGATACGGCACGTAAAAGACGAACAAGTGCTGAAATTTTAGCTGGTGCTGAGCTTGGTGAAAAAGAAATGTTGCAAGCTGATGAAACTATGCATGAGCATATAGTTGCCGCAGTGGATCGAGATTTGGTAGTTGTTCTTAAGGATGGAATAAAAACATATCAGCCTGTTGCTAATGGTCTTCCAACTAACTACAGAATTGGTGATATTGAAGATGCAAACGTTCTAATTCAAAACAGTCTGTGGTTGCACGTTCCGCTGGCTGATCTAGATAATCATGAGCAAGTGGTTACATTGCGAGATCGTCGGAAGTGGGCTGATAATCAGCTAGAGCAAATTGAGCTATTTAAAGTAAAGTTTACCGAGGCGGCTGAGCATTTAATACGTGTTTGTGTTTGATAGTTTAAAGCGTTGATCGCTAGCGATATTTACTTGATGGGTAGCACCGTTAAATCTTTAGTATCACAAGGGCACCATTCTACTGTTGTAAATGTGGCTGGTGCGGATAGTATTGCTTTCCCATCCCTCCCCCCTTCCCGCAAGCGAACCGGGTTCGCCAGGGCGGTACGAAATACCTCGGTAGCTAATTTGCTCAGAGGGACGGTACGAGCGCTATCGTTTTTCGTGTCTGAGAGCCGCACTATCCGTTTTTGGATATCAATCTGTGAGCGACGTAGGCTCGCGATCTCAGAAGCGCGCATGCCCGTTGCCAAGGCAATCTGGACAATCCACCCCAGCATGGGGTTGCTGTGCTTGTTCACTGCTGCCAATAGGCGTTTTTCCTCATCAGCCATGAGGCGTCTATTTCGACCTTCGCCTGGGCTCGGCTTACGAATATTGAGCACCGGGTTAAAGGTCAATCCAAGCCCCCACTCTTGAATCGCAACCGTGAACAGATGGCTTAGCAAAGCCAGCTCCAGCCGCACGGTATTGTTACTCGTGGGATTGCCGCGGTTGGTGAGTGAGCCCAGGCGGGTGTCGCGATAGTTAGCGATCACCTCAGACGATAACGCCGCGAGGGAATACTTGCCCAGATGCTGTATCAACTGCTGCGCCTTGGTGGCCTCTGCTCGCTGTGTAGTCGGCTTCTTGGTAGGGCTCACTTCACGGAGATAGCGCTGGAGCGCCTTTTCGAGCGTAAGTCGCTCGGATCCGCTGCGCTGGATGTACACGCCGCGCACCATTTCGTCTTCGGCGTCGTGACCAATCTTCGGCGTCGCGTTTGGTGCGGAAGGTTTTGGCGTTGGTCGGCCATCCGGTTTTGCGGATGACGGCCTTCCAGGTGCCGGCAGGGGTTTTGACGATTGTGGCCATCTGAAGGACTCCAAAGGCGTGCAAGCGAAGCCGCACTGTACCTAATTTGTACCTTTGGACCATAGGACTGTATCCGCGATGGTTCCGCCAGAAACGCGAAAGCCGCGCAATGCGCGGCTTTGGAGTTGGTGGGCCCACACGGACTCGAACCGTGGACCAAAGGATTATGAGTCCTCTGCTCTAACCAACTGAGCTATAGGCCCTCAGTAGGCCGCGGATTATAGCGACGGTTTCGCGGCTGTGCTATCCGAAAAATCCGATACGGTCACATGCAGAAACGTCGCGGCGAATTCGTCCGGTGGCAGTGGCAGGCTGACGATGTAGCCCTGGATCTGTTCACAGCCCTCAGCGGTGAGGAATTGTTGTTGCGCCTGGGTTTCCACGCCTTCGGCGATCACCGTGAATTGCATGCTGCGGCCGAGCGCGATGATGGCGCGCACGATCGCCGCGTCGTGGGGATCGTCGGGCAGTCCGCGGACGAAAGACTGATCGATCTTGAGAATGTCCAACGGCAGGCGTTTGAGATAGCTGAGCGAGGAGTAGCCGGTGCCGAAGTCGTCGATCGCCAGCTGTACGCCGAGGTGTTTGAGCTGGTGCAGCACCGCCAGCGCCTCTTCGGCCTGACTCATGATGAAATTCTCGGTAATTTCCAGTTGCAGTAAATCCGGCCTGAGGCGGTTGTCCTTGAGCAGTTGCTCGATGCGCGCGAGCAGGTTCGGTTGGCGCAGTTGCGCGCCGGCAAGATTAACCGAGAGCGGACCGAGCGGTTCGTGGATCTGATTCCACTCGAACATCTGCCTGCAGGCGGTCTCGAGAACCCAGTCGCCGATTTGCAGGATCATGCCATTCTCTTCAGCTAGCGGAATGAAGTGCTCTGGCGGCACTTCGCCAAAGGTCGGATGGCGCCAGCGGATCAATGCTTCAGCGCCCACCAGACTGTGGTCGACAAGGCTGATTTTCGGTTGGTAGTAGAGAAAGAGTTCGTTGCGCTCGATGGCGCGGCGCAATTCGTGTTCCAGTGCTATGCGTTCGCTGGCCTGGGCGGTGAGGTCACGGGTGTAGCTTTCAACGCGGTTGCGTCCTTTGGCTTTAGATCGGTACATCGCCGCGTCGGCGTTTTTCACCAGCGTGGCCACGTCGCACCCGTCGCGTGGATAGAGGCTGGTGCCGATGCTGGCGCTGATAAAGAACTCGTGTTCGCCGGCCTGGAACGGCGCGCCGAAGCAGTTGAGCAGTTTCGTCGCGATGTTGTCGGCGTCGCTGGCTTGCTGCAAGCCCGGCAGCAGGATGATGAATTCGTCACCGCCCAATCGCGCGACGGTGTCGATATCTCGTAACTGTTCCTTCAAACGAACGGCGATGCCCTTGAGCAATAGGTCGCCGACCGGGTGACCGAGACTGTCGTTGATGTGCTTGAAGCGGTCGAGATCGAGAAACAGCACCGCGCCTTGGCCGCCATTTTCCTGCTGGCTGGTCAGGGCCGTATGCAGTCGGCTTTCGAACAGTGTGCGATTGGGCAGGCCGGTGAGCGGGTCGTGGTGAGCTTGGTAATCAAGCTTGGCCTGTGCATGTTTGAGGCTGGAAATATCGGCAAACACCGCGACAAAGTGGGTGATGAACTTATCGCGATTGCGCACGGCGCTGATGGTCAGCCAGCTCGGGTACAACTCGCCGTTCTTGCGCCGGTTGGAAATCTCGCCCTGCCAGTGACCTTCGTCGGTCAACTGATGCCACATCGCCGCGTAGAAAGCGCTGTCGTGCAGCCCTGACGCCAGCAGCCGTGGTGTGTGGCCCAGCGCTTCGCTTTCGCTGTAGCCGGTGATTTCAGTGAAAGCGCGATTGACCGCGCTGATGTGTTGCTGGGTGTCAGTGATCAATACACCTTCGGCGGTGCTCTCGAAAACGGTCGCGGCCTGTTGCAGTTTTTCCTGCATGAGATGGCGTTCGGTGATGTCTCGGGCGATGGTCAGCATGCAGTCCTCGTCGCCGATCGGCAGCGGGCGACTGGAGACCTCGCACAGGCGGATCTGTCCGTCGCTGCGACGGATGTGACAGGTGAAGTCGCGGACAAAACCGTCGCGTTGCAGCAGGTCGAGCATCTGTTTGCGTTCGTTGAGGTTGACCCAGATGCCCAGATCCAGAGTCGAGCGATCCACCGACATCGCGCTGTTGAAACCGGTGATGCGGCTGAAGCCTTCGTTGACCTCCAGCAACAGGCCGTCGCTCTGGCGCGACAGCAGAAGACCGTCCGGCGACGCATGAAAGGCTTTGGCAAACTTCTCTTCTGAGGTCTGCAGTTGCTGTTGGGTTTCCTTGAGCTGGCTGATGTCGCGCACCACGACCACCAGCGCCGGGGTGGTGTCCAAGTCGAAGGGTTCGGCGGAAATCAGCCCGGTGAATACCTGGCCGTTGTTGCGGCGAAAGGGCATCTCCAGATTACGAATGCTGCCGGCCTGCAAGCGCTGCAACAGGCCCGGGCCGACGCCGGGAATGCCCCAGATATTGAGGTGGGTGGCGGTTTGGCCGATCACGTCCTCGGCCCGCAGGCCGATCTGCTCTTCGAAAGCTTCGTTGACCTCCAGCAAGCAGCCGTCGGACGAGCGCGCGATCACCAGAATGTCGGGACATTGCTCGAACACCGAGGCGAACTTCTGCTCCGACAGGCGCAGTGCTTCTTCGGTGCGCTTGATTTCGCTGATGTCGATCATCAACCCGCGCATCACCGGTTCGTGGCCATGCTCGATCAGACTGACAATGTCGCGCACCCACAGGCAGCGGCCGTCGGCGGTGATGACGCGATAGTCAACGATGTGATCGCGGCCCTGTCGCAGCGCTTCCTTGCAATAGTTCTGCGTGCGGGTCAGGTCGGCGGGGTGAATGATGTTGTGCCAGAAGCCCGGAATCAGCCAATGGGACTGTGGATAGCCGAGCAAGTCTTCAGCGTGAGGCGAAACATAGCTGTAGGTGAAGTCGCTCATCCGCGCTTCCCAGGCAATGGCCGACAGGCTTTCCACCAGGCCGCGATAGTGATATTCGCTGCTGCGCAATTCCTGTTCGAGATCGATACGCCGAGTGATTTCCGAACTCAGGCGGCGGTTGATGCGAATCACCACGGCGAGGACGGTGATCAGCAGTAACAGACCGGGCAGGCCATACACCAGCAGGTCTGACCAGAACGAGCGATGGTCGAGCACATTGCCGACCCAATGCTCCTGGATGCTGCTGATTTCCGCCGGCGTCATGTCGGCGAGGACCTTGTCGAGAATCCCCACCAGTACCTTGTTGTCGCGGGGCACGGCCATCGCCAGTTGATAGCGGTACGGGGTTTCGCCACTGACGTAGAGGCCGTCGAGTTTGAGCTGGCGCAGGCTCCAGACGCTGGAAGCCAGGTCACCGACCACCGCGTCCACTTCATCAGTCGCCAGGGCTTGCAGCGCCGAACTGACGTTGGGCATGGCGACCAGATTCAGGTCGGGGTGGTGAGTGCGTAGTAGTTCGTGGGGGGCGTAGTTGTCCACCACGGCGATTTTCAGCCCGTACAGGTCATCGAGTTTGCGCGGCTGGGCGCCGCCGACATGGGCGAGGATGACGATCGGAAAGTCGAGGTACGGCCGGGTGAATGACAGATAGTTCTGGCGTTCCGGCGTAGACATGATCCCCGGTAGCAAATCGATCTTGCCCTTCTTGACCTGCTCCAGCACCACCGTCCAGCTCACCGGTTCGATGGGCGTCAGCTTGATCGCCAGACGTTGACGGATCACGTCGATATAGTCGGCAGCCAGACCCTGATAACGGTTCTGGTCGTCGCGAAATTCGAAGGGCGGCCACGACGCATCGACACCCAGGCGCAAGTCAGGGTGAGCCGCCAGCCAGCTGCGTTCTTCATCGGTCAGAGTCAGCGCGTCAGCCGTGGCGGTGCAGATCATCAATGACAGCAGAAAAAGCACCGGCGCCAGTCTGGGCATAACGCTCTCGTCAAGGCTCGGGGGTGGTTGTTTCGAGTGTAGACGGGGTATGCGGCGGGGAGGGCGGGGCGGGGAATTTAATCTGCCATAAAACAAAACCCCCGGCCTGGGCCGGGGGTTCTGGTATCACTCGTCGAGGAAGGAGCGCAGATGCTCGCTTCGCGTCGGGTGGCGCAGCTTGCGCAGCGCCTTGGCTTCGATCTGACGTATCCGCTCACGCGTTACGTCAAACTGTTTGCCGACTTCTTCGAGCGTATGGTCGGTGTTCATGTCGATGCCGAAGCGCATGCGCAATACCTTGGCTTCACGGGCAGTGAGGCCGGACAGTACTTCGCGAGTCGCTTCCTTCAGACTTTCCACCGTGGCGACATCGATTGGCGACTGCATGGTCGAGTCTTCGATGAAGTCGCCCAGATGGGAGTCTTCGTCATCACCGATCGGGGTTTCCATGGAGATCGGCTCTTTGGCGATCTTCAGTACCTTGCGGATCTTGTCCTCAGGCATTTCCATGCGTTCGCCCAGCTCTTCCGGGGTCGGTTCGCGACCCATCTCCTGCAGCATCTGCCGGGAAATACGGTTGAGCTTGTTGATCGTCTCGATCATGTGCACCGGAATACGGATGGTGCGGGCCTGGTCGGCGATCGAGCGAGTGATCGCCTGACGGATCCACCAGGTGGCATAAGTCGAGAACTTGTAACCACGACGGTATTCGAACTTGTCCACCGCTTTCATCAGACCGATGTTGCCTTCCTGGATCAGATCGAGGAATTGCAGGCCGCGGTTGGTGTACTTCTTGGCGATCGAGATCACCAGACGCAGGTTGGCTTCAACCATCTCTTTCTTCGCGCGGCGGGCCTTGGCCTCACCGATCGACATGCGACGGTTGATGTCCTTGATTTCCGCGATGGTCAGGCCGGTCTCGGTTTCCAGCGCGATCAGCTTCTGCTGGCAACGGATGATGTCCGGCTGCACGCGACCGATGGCTTCGGCGTACTTGCTCTTGCCTTTGGCCAGGGCGTCGGACCAGCTTTCGTCGACTTCGTTGCCCGGGAACTGACGCAGGAAATCGGCGCGTGGCATACGTGCATCACGTACGCACAGCTGCATGATCGCGCGCTCTTGCTGACGCAGACGATCCAGGGCACTGCGCACACGCTCGACCAGGGCTTCGAATTGCTTCGGCACCAGTTTGATCGGCATGAACAGCTCGGCCAGGGCCAGCAACTCGGCCACCGCTGCCTTGTTGTGACGACCGTGCTTTTTCAGGGCCTTGCGGGTGATTTCCATCTGGTCGGCCACAGCACCAAAGCGCTGCGCAGCAATGACCGGGTCCGGACCGCTTTCAGCTTCTTCTTCGTCATCGGAAGAGTCGGCATCATCGTCGTCGGTATCGTCGTCGGCCTTGACGGCTTTCGGGTCAACCGGCGGCGGCACTTCTGCCGCAGGTGGCGCAATACCGTCGTCCGGGTCGATATAACCGCTGAGGACGTCGGACAGGCGACCACCTTCGGTGGTGACGCGGGTGTACTCGGAGAGAATGTGGTCAACCGTGCCAGGGAAGTGCGCAATTGCGCTCATCACTTCACGAATGCCTTCTTCGATCCGCTTGGCGATTTCGATTTCGCCTTCACGGGTCAGAAGCTCGACCGTACCCATTTCACGCATGTACATGCGCACCGGGTCAGTGGTGCGACCGATATCGGTCTCCACCGCCGCCAACGCAGCGGCTGCTTCTTCCGCAGCGGCCTCGTCGGTATCGGCGTCGGCCAACATAAGGGCGTCCGCATCCGGAGCACTCTCGTGTACGGGGATCCCCATGTCGTTAATCATGCGGATGATGTCTTCCACCTGCTCCGGATCTGAAATATCCTCGGGCAGGTGGTCGTTGACCTCGGCGTAAGTCAGATACTTCTGCTCACGACCCAGTTTGATCAACTCAATAATACGAGACTGCTGTTGCGCTTTTCCGGACATAACACCCTATCCACTGAAGGTCTTGGCGGGCAAAAAACAAGCCGAGGATTATACCTGAGCTATGACCTCACGCGCCAGTTGAGGTCGGGTTTGATGCGGAAACATTGCGACTTAAAAGGTCGCGCAGTTGATTTTTCTCTTCGACGCTCAGTTCGCTTTGCCGCGCTTTCCTGAGTAACTGTTCGAGATTTCGCTCGCGTTGGCGGGCTGACAAGCTAGTAATGGTGTCGAAAAACTGTTGTTCAAGGTTATCTCCGTCAATCAGCCATTCCTTTTCTGCCAGTGCCTTGAGCAAACGACCCTGTTCAGTACCGTGCCATCGCGCGATCAGCTGAAATGAGTTTAGCTTGGGATTCTTCTGTACGGCTTCGAGCAGCGCCACAAGCAGCTGGGCGTTGGTCTGATTTTCGTCGGCAATGTGCCCGGCGTCTTCGACGCGCTTGGCCAGTTGCGGATGATGGAGCAATGTTCTGAGTGCCGTCAGGGTTGGCGATTCAACGCCAATCGGCGTGCGCGGGCGCTGCTGTTCACGATCGCCGCCACGCTTGCCGTTCTTGTCCCACGGCTTCTTGTCCCACTTCTTGCCGCCGGCGCCGGGTTTCTTCGGCGTCCATTCCTGCTGCTGCACATACATGTCCTGTGCCTGCGGCTGATGGTAGTCGCTGTAATCCGGCATGGCGTCGTAATCGATGCCCGGATCGTAGGCGGGCGGTGCTTCCTGCGGCGCACTCTGGACCAATTGGCTGACGGTCTCGCTGCTCAGACCGGTGATCTCGGTCAGGCGCTGACGCATCAGGATGCGCAGGTTTGCGCCCGGCACCTTGTCGATCAGCGGCGCAGCGAGGGTGGCCATGTGCGCCTTGCCCTCGAGCGAGCGCGGGTCGGATTCCTCTGTCAGTTGCTGGAAAAAATAATCGGCCAGCGGCTGCGCGTGCTGATTGATGCGCGCCTTGAAAGCGTCGGTGCCTTCGGCGCGCACCAGGGTATCCGGGTCTTCGCCTTCGGGCAGAAACAGGAATCGTGCGCGGCGACCGTCCTGCAGGCACGGCAGGGTCGCTTCCAGTGCGCGCCACGCGGCGTTGCGGCCGGCCTGGTCGCCGTCGAAGCAGAACAATACGTTCGGCACAACGCGGAACAGGCGCTTCAAATGTTCTTCACTGGTCGCGGTACCCAGCGTGGCGACGGCATTGCGCAAGCCTTGCTGGGCGAGGGCGATGACGTCCATATAGCCTTCGACGACGATGATTTCGTCGAGGTTGCGATTGTTTTTGCGCGCTTCATAGAGGCCGTAGAGTTCCTGGCCTTTATGGAATACCGGCGTTTCCGGTGAGTTGAGGTACTTGGGCTTGTCGTCGCCCAGTACGCGACCGCCGAAGGCGATGATGCGTCCACGGGTGTCGCGGATCGGGAACATCACGCGATCACGGAAGCGATCATAGCGTTTGCCGGTTTCGGCGTTCTCGATCAGCAGGCCGGCTTCGATCATGGCCTTCTGTTGCAGGGTGTCGCTGCTCAGATGCTTGAGCAGATTGTCCCAGCCCGGTGGCGCAAAACCGAGGCCGAAATCCCGGGCGATCTCGCCGGTCAGGCCGCGACCCTTGAGGTAATCCACCGCAGCCTTGCGCGATGGATGACTCTTGAGTGCCTGCCGATAGAAATCGGCGGCGGCGGTGAGCAGCGGGTACAGCGGTGAATCGGTCGGCTGGCGCGGCTTGCGCTCGCGACCGCTTTCTTCGCGAGGGATTTCCATGCCGGCGGCTTTGGCCAGATCTTCGACGGCCTGGGGGAAATCCAGGTTGTCGTGATCCATGAGAAAGCCGAGGGCATTGCCGCCGGCGCCACAGCCGAAGCAGTAATAGAACTGCTTGTCGGGGCTGACGCTGAATGACGGGGTTTTCTCTTTATGGAACGGGCAGCAGGCGGTGTAGTTCTTGCCGGCCTTCTTCAATTGCACGCGCGAGCTGACCACGTCGACGATGTCGGTGCGGTTCAGCAGGTCGTCAATGAAGCTCTGGGGAATCAGCCCGGCCATGGCATTCTCGTCGTCTGCGCTGCAATAAGTCCGTTGCGACAGGCTGTCGGACGCGGGCCATTGCTGGAAACGCACGAAAAGTGCGGCTCGACCGGTGTCGTTTGCGTGATCGCTGTCGGGAAGTGTATCTGCCGAAAATCCACTGACGTTAGTACCTATCAGTCTTCGACTATTTGAAAGTGTTGCGCTGAATCCGCTGACGGCCGGTTGTCGGCCTCGGATAGCTCAATAAAGCGGGCACGCATGCAGGTGCCTTGGGCTGATCGTCGTAAGAGGAATCAGTGGGTGTGCTCGTCAGTAGCCTTGAAAGGCTCGTCAGAAAAGACGTGCACCGCTGGCAAAAGAGCCAGGCCTGACGCGGTGAAGCAGATTTGTCTCGGTCGCATCGGCGGCGTCGACGGTGAAGCATCAAGCGTTTTACGCAAATGCCATTAGCCCGGCTGAGGGCCGGGCTTAGGCAAGAAGCTTGCTACGAACGTCTGTGTATTAGTACAGACGAACGGCGCGGCGCTGTTCGCGCTGAACTTTCTTGGCGTGACGCTTAACAGCGGCTGCTGCCTTGCGCTTACGCTCAGAAGTTGGCTTCTCGTAAAATTCGCGGCTACGAACTTCAGCCAGTACACCGGCTTTTTCGCAGGAGCGCTTGAAACGACGCAGAGCTACGTCGAAGGGTTCGTTCTCTTTTACTTTGACGGCTGGCATCCAGAGCTACCTTCATTCATTACCGGGGTCAACATCCTCGCGGCAAAAGAGCACTTGAAGACGTCGGTTTTTAAGGGTTGCGGATGTTAACCCCTCATCGCTCGGAATGCAAAGCCTCTGATCGAAAACCGCTGGTCGGGGCATCACGTGGCGACTATTATGCGCGCCTTCGAATTCAGCCTAAACAAGGCGCAAACCCATGCTAGTACTGGGATTAGAAACTTCCTGCGACGAAACCGGCGTCGCATTGTATGACAGCGAACGCGGCCTGCTGGCCGATGCGCTGTTCAGTCAGATCGACCTGCACCGCGTCTATGGCGGTGTGGTGCCGGAGCTCGCTTCGCGTGACCACGTCAAACGCATGCTGCCCTTGATCCGTCAGGTGTTGGCCGAGGCCGACTGTGTGCCGACCGAGATCGATGCGATTGCCTACACCGCAGGTCCTGGCCTGGTCGGCGCGCTGCTGGTCGGTGCGTCCTGCGCGCAGGCACTGGCGTTTGCCTGGGGCATTCCAGCGCTCGGCGTGCACCACATGGAAGGCCACTTGCTGGCACCGATGCTGGAGCCGAAACCGCCGGAATTCCCGTTCGTCGCTTTGTTGGTCTCTGGCGGTCATACGCAGTTGGTTCAGGTCGATGGCATTGGCCAATACAGTCTGCTCGGCGAGACGCTCGACGATGCAGCCGGCGAAGCGTTCGACAAAACCGCGAAGATGATGGGCCTCAATTATCCCGGCGGGCCGGAAATCGCCAAGCTGGCCGAGAAGGGCGTCGCAGGACGTTTCACCTTTCCGCGTCCGATGTGTGATCGTCCGGGGCTGGATTTCAGCTTCAGCGGCCTGAAAACCTTCGCCCTCAACACCTGGCAGCAATGCGTCAGCGCCGGGGACGACGGCGAACAAGCCCGTTGCGACATCGCGCTGGCGTTCCAGCAGGCCGTGGTGGAGACTTTGACCATCAAGTGCAAGCGCGCCCTGAAACAGGCGGGCATGCAGCGTCTGGTGATTGCCGGCGGCGTCAGCGCCAACAAGGCGTTGCGGATTTCCCTGGAAAAGATGCTCGGCGATATGAAGGGCGATGTGTTCTATGCGCGTCCCGAGTTCTGCACTGACAATGGCGCGATGATCGCGTTTGCCGGTTGCCAGCGCCTCAAGGCCGGTCAGCAGGAAAGTCTGGCCATCACCGTGCAGGCACGGTGGCCGATGGAGCAGTTGTCGGCGTTGTGATGACTGACGCTCACGGGCGGCATTCAAAAATGCCGTTCGCGCCCGGCAAACAGGTCGCGTAGATTGCCGCGATGACGCCAGACAATCAGCAAGGTCAGTGCGCTCATTGGCAGCAAGGCCTCCGGTTCCTGCCAGGCCAGCAGCGGCAGGGTCAACGGCGTGGCGATCAGCGCTGCCAGCGAACTGGTGCGAGTCAGGTAGAACGTCAGCAGCCAGGCGCACACCGCCAGCAGCGCGGCGGGTGGATACAGGCCGAGCAACATGCCGGCGGCAGTGGCGACGCCTTTGCCGCCACGAAAGCGGAAGTACAGCGGGAACAGGTGACCGATCACGGCGCACACGCCAATCCACGCCTGATCCTGCAGCGAAAGGCCCGCGCTCGATGCGATCAGCACCGGCAGCAGGCCTTTGCACAGATCACCGAGCAGGGTCAGGATCGCCAGTTTGCGACCGGCCAGGCGCAGCATGTTGGTGGCGCCGGCATTACCCGAGCCACTCATTCGCGGATCCGGGTTTCCGGTCAGGCGGCTGAGCAAAATGGCGAAGGACAGCGAGCCGAGCAGGTAGGCGAGAATCGCCAGTAACCAAAACATGCTAACTATTCCGGGCGAGGACGCCCTGATTCTAACGGCGCATCGCGCCCTTGTCGTGCAGCGGAGAGAAGTGCTTGGACAGAGTGTTTATCGAGGGCCTGGAAGTCGACACCGTGATCGGTGCCTACGACTGGGAGCGCGGCATCCGTCAGTGCCTGCGTCTTGATCTGAGCTTCGCCTGGGACAATCGCCCGGCCGCCGCCGGTGACGACCTGACCCTGGCGCTCGATTACGCCAGCGTTTCCACGCGCATACAGGCTTTTGCCGAGCAGGCGCAGTTCCAACTGGTCGAGACCTTTGCCGAGCGTCTGGTTGAAGTGCTCATGGCCGAATTCAACATCACTTGGGTACGGCTGAAACTGATCAAGCCGGGCGCCGTGCCAGCGGCCAAGGGCGGTGTGGGTGTGGAGATCGAGCGCGGATGTCGCTGACTCAGGTCTACCTCGGGCTCGGTAGCAATATCGAGCGGGAAACCCATTTGCGCGCCGGTCTCGATGCACTGGCCACGTTCCTGGTGGATATCCGTTGTTCGGCGGTGTTCGAGAGCCAGCCGGTGGGCATCAAGAGCGGGCCGTTCTTCAATTTTGTGGTTTCGGCGTACACCGATCTGCCATTGATGGAGCTGGACCGCCGTTTGAAATTCATCGAGGCGGATAACGGTCGCTATGCGCCGGATCGCAAGGGGCTGCCGCTGGATATCGACGTGCTGCTGTATGGCGATCTGGAGGGTAATTTCGACGGATTGATTCTGCCGCGGGCGGAGATCCTGAAAAACGCTTTCGTGTTATGGCCGCTGTCGTTGATCGCGCCGCAGCGGGTGCATCCGGGTGTGGGCAAGAGTTTTGCGACGTTGTGGGCTGAGGCGCAGATTGATCAGGTGTTGGCGCCGGTTGCGTTCGAATGGAATGGGCAGCAATTGACTCCGTCGAATCTTTAAAGCAAAAGATCGCAGCCTTCGGCAGCTCCTACAGGGAAACGCTAATTCCTCTGTAGGAGCCGCCGAAGGCTGCGATCTTTTGATCTTGCTTCAGGCGTTGTCTTTGTAGGTCTTCAACGCGTTGAGCCGCTCACGCTTCAGCGCTTCGCCCAGCTGAGGGCCCTTGAAGCCCTTTTCCAGCAATGGCTGCACCGCCACTTCTCGCGCGGCTTTCGCCGCTCCGCGCAAATAATCCGCCTGTGGATAACTGCGTTGCTCCAGGCCTTTGCGGCCACGGGCGTCCATTTCGCACGCGGCGATAAATTCCTCGAAGCGCTGCGGCCGGCGATAGACATCGAAACTCTGCAGCAACTCCAGCAACGTCGAAGCTTTCAACTCCAGCGCCCGATGCCCATGAGTGTGATACTGGCCGACCAGCAGCGCCAGTTCCTGACAATCCCTGGGGGCTTTGAAGCGTTCGTTGACCGCTTTGATCAGCTTCAGCCCTGTGTGCTCATGAGCAATGTGTCGGGGCCATTCCTCTTCCGGCGTCAGGCCCTTGCCCAAGTCGTGCAGAAGGCAAGCCCAACGCACCGTCAGCGGCTGCTTGTGCAGGGCTGATTGCTCCAGCACGCTCAAGGTGTGCAGGCCTGTGTCGATTTCCGGGTGATGAGTGTGCGGCTGTGGAACGCCGAACAGGGCGTCCACTTCCGGCATCAGCACCTTGAGTGCGCCAGAGTCGCGCAACACCTGGATGAATACCTGCGGGTGGTTTTCCATCAGCGCCCGAGAAATTTCCTTCCAGCTGCGTTCGGCAGTCAGTGCCTGCAGTTCGCCGGACTCGCTGAGCTGATGCATCAGGTCCATTGTCTCGTCCGCGACCGTGAAGCCCAGTCCGGCATAGCGCGCAGCAAAACGGGCAACGCGCAGCACACGCAGAGGATCTTCGGCGAACGCCGGGGAAACGTGGCGCAGAATACGCGCTTCAAGATCGCGCTGCCCGTGATACGGGTCGGTCAGGTTGAGCTGATCGTCCTCGGCCATGGCATTGATGGTCAGGTCGCGGCGAATCAGGTCTTCTTCCAGCGTGACTTCGGGACTTGCATGGAAAGTGAAGCCGCCGTAGCCGCGCCCGCTTTTGCGCTCGGTGCGGGCGAGGGCGTATTCCTCGCCGGTCTTCGGGTGCAGAAACACCGGAAAATCTGCGCCAACCGGGCGGAATCCCTTGGCGAGCATTTCTTCAGTGGTCGCGCCGACCACGACCCGGTCGACATCAGTGACCGGCAATCCCAACAGGCGATCACGTACCGCGCCGCCAACCTTGTAAACCTGCATAAAAAACCTCCGTTAGCCTGACAGGATAACCCTTGCGTCAGGCTTGCGGAGGCAGAACCGAATCAAAGATGAATCACGGCCAGGTCGAGCCGGCCGTAATCACCTTCGCTGTGCTCGCTGCGCGGCGGCACATGATGGGTTTTCATGATCTGGTCGCCTTGCAGGGTTTCCAGATGAATATCAAAGCCCCACAACCGATGCAGGTGCTTTAGCACTTCATCGGTGGAATCGCCCAATGGCTTGCGGTCGTGCTGCTGATGCCGCAGGGTCAGCGAGCGATCACCGCGTCGATCAATGCTGTAGATCTGCACGTTCGGCTCACGATTGCCGAGGTTGTACTGCGCCGCAAGGGTCTCGCGAATGATACGGTACCCGCCCTCGTCATGAATGGCTGGTACCAGCAGGTCGTCCTTAAGATCGTCATCGAGAATACTGAACAGCTTCAGATCGCGGATCACTTTCGGTGACAGGTACTGCAGAATGAAGCTCTCGTCCTTGAAACTGCTCATGGCGAATTTGATGGTCGACAGCCAGTCGGAACCGGCGATGTCGGGAAACCAGCGGCGATCCTCCTCGGTAGGCTCTTCACACATGCGGCGGATATCGCGGTACATGGCGAACCCCAGCGCGTAGGGATTGATGCCGCTGTAATACGGGCTGTCGAAGCCGGGCTGGAACACCACGCTGGTATGCGACGTCAGGAACTCCATCATGAAGCCGTCAGTGACCAGACCTTCGTCATACAGGTCATTCATCAATGTGTAATGCCAGAACGTCGCCCAGCCTTCGTTCATGACCTGGGTCTGGCGCTGTGGATAGAAATACTGGGCGATCTTGCGCACGATGCGCACGATCTCGCGCTGCCACGGCTCCAGCAAAGGTGCATGCTTTTCGATGAAGTACAGAATATTTTCCTGCGGCTCGGCCGGGAAGCGGGCGTTGTCCTTGTCGCTGTATTTGTCCGCACCCTTGGGGATGGTGCGCCACAGATCATTGATCTGCTTCTGCATGTGCTCTTCGCGATCCTTTTGGCGCCGGCGCTCTTCCTCGGCGGAAATCGGATACGGACGCTTGTAGCGGTCGACACCGTAATTCATCAGCGCGTGGCAGGAGTCGAGCAGGTCTTCCACGGCATCGATGCCGTGGCGTTCCTCGCACTGCATGATGTACTGCTTGGCGAATACCAGGTAATCGATGATCGAACTGGCATCGGTCCAGGTGCGAAACAGGTAGTTGCCCTTGAAAAAACTGTTGTGGCCATAGCAGGCATGAGCCACCACCAGCGCCTGCATGCAGATGGTGTTCTCTTCCATCAGATAGGCGATGCACGGATCGGAGTTGATCACGATCTCGTAGGCCAGGCCCATCTGCCCGCGGCTGTAGGATTTCTCGGTGCTGAGGAAGTGTTTGCCGTAGGACCAGTGGTGATAGCCCAGCGGCATGCCCACTGAGGCATAAGCATCCATCATCTGCTCGGCGGTGATCACTTCGATCTGGTTGGGATAGGTGTCCAGCGCATAGCGGGCCGCAATCCGGGCGATTTCGCGGTCATAGGTCTGGATCAGCTCGAATGTCCATTCAGAGCCGGTGGAAATGGGTTGGCGCTTCTGCTCTTTGGCGGTCATGTCACTAACCTGCGCTGGAAGAGTTCACGGAAGACCGGATAGATATCTCCGGCCGAGACCAGTTGCTGTTGGGCAAAAGTATCGGAGAAGGCTTCGGCAATGCGTTCGTACTCGTACCACAGGGCCTGATGTTCACGCGGAGTGATCTCCACGTAAGTGTAGTACTGCACAAACGGCATGATCTGGTTGATCAGGATGTCGCGGCAGATCGGCGAGTCGTCGTTCCAGTTATCGCCGTCGGAGGCTTGAGCGGCATAGATGTTCCACTCATTGCTTGGATAGCGCTCGGCCATGATTTCCTGCATGAGCTTCAAGGCGCTGGAAACGATGGTGCCGCCGGTTTCCCGTGAATAGAAAAACTCCTCTTCGTCCACTTCCCGGGCACTGGTGTGGTGACGGATGAACACCACATCGATCTTGTCGTAGTTACGTTTGAGGAACAGATATAGCAGGATGAAAAAGCGCTTGGCGATGTCCTTGGTCGCCTGCGTCATCGAACCGGAAACGTCCATCAGGCAGAACATCACCGCTTTCGAGCTGGGGTTCGGTTGCTTGACCAGCAGGTTGTATTTCAAGTCGAAGGTATCGAGAAACGGCACGCGGTGGATTCGTGCGCTGAGTTTCTCTATTTCGGCTTCCAGTTCCTGAATATCGCCGAAGTTGTCCGGTTCTTCTCGCTTGAGCCGTGCCAGCTCTTCCTTGGCCTCGCGCAATTTCGCGCGGCTGCTGCCAGACAGGGCAATGCGGCGCGCGTGGGCCGAACGCAATGTGCGGATGATATTGATCCGCGACGGATTGCCTTCGTTGCTGATCCCGGCGCGTACGGTTTTGAACGTGTCGGTGCCGGTCAGGTTGCGTTTGACCAGGTTCGGCAGTTCGAGGTCCTCGAACATGAATTCGAGAAATTCTTCCTGGGTAATCTGGAAGACGAACTCGTCCATGCCTTCGCCGGAATTGCCCGCCTTGCCCGGACCGCGGCCACCTCCGCCTCCCGGTGGGCGCGCGATGTGTTCACCGGCCGTGAATTCCTTGTTGCCAGGATGCACCACTGTCTGCTTGCCGCCGCGGCCATGGTGAAGCACCGGCTCGTCAATGTCGCGACCGGGGATGCTGATCTGTTCGCCGTGCTCCATGTCGGTGATGGAACGCCGGCTGACTGCCTCTTCGACAGCCTTCTTGATGTGGTCACGGTAACGCCGCAGAAAACGCTGACGGTTCACCGTACTTTTGTTCTTGCCATTGAGGCGTCGGTCGATCACATAGCTCATAAGGCCCCTCCGGGGAGCTTCAAGTTTCGAGCTGCAAGCTGCAAGTAGAAGCGAATGCCCGTGTTTGCGGGTTCACGCACTTTGTACTTGCAGCTTGTGGCTTATAGCTTGCAGCTGCCTCACTGCGACTTGCGGACCCGCAGGTACCATTCGGACAGAAGCCGTACCTGTTTATCGGTGTAGCCACGTTCAACCATTCGCGTAACGAAGTCGTTGTGTTTCTGCTGATCCTCCTTGCTGGCCTTGGCGTTGAAGCTGATGACGGGCAGCAGGTCTTCGGTGTTGGAGAACATTTTCTTCTCGATGACCACCCGCAGTTTTTCGTAGCTGAGCCAGGTCGGGTTCTTGCCGTTGTTGTTGGCCCGGGCGCGCAGGACGAAGTTGACGATCTCGTTGCGGAAATCCTTCGGATTGCTGATGCCGGCAGGTTTTTCGATTTTTTCCAGTTCTTCGTTCAGCGCCACGCGATTGAGGATCTCGCCGGTTTCGGGGTCGCGATACTCCTGATCCTGAATCCAGAAGTCCGCGTACAGCACGTAGCGATCGAAGATGTTCTGGCCGTACTCGCTGTAGGACTCCAGGTATGCGGTCTGGATTTCCTTGCCAATGAACTCGATGTAGCGCGGCGCCAGGTATTCCTTCAGGTACCGCAGATAACGTTCGCGGGTCTCGGCCTGGAACTGTTCCTGTTCGATCTGCTGTTCCAGCACGTAGAGCAGGTGCACCGGGTTGGCAGCAATTTCGTGTGGATCGAAGTTGAACACCTTGGACAGGATCTTGAAGGCGAAGCGGGTCGACAGGCCATTCATGCCTTCGTCGACGCCGGCCGAATCGCGGTACTCCTGAATCGACTTGGCCTTCGGATCGGTGTCCTTGAGGTTTTCGCCATCGTAGACGCGCATTTTCGAATAGATGTTGGAGTTCTCCGGCTCCTTGAGTCGCGACAGCACGGTGAACTGCGCGAGCATCTTCAAGGTGTCCGGTGCGCAGTGCGCCTTGGACAGGGAGCTGTTGAAGAGCAGTTTGTCGTAGATCTTCACTTCATCGCTGACGCGCAGGCAGTACGGCACCTTGACGATGTAGATACGGTCGATGAACGCCTCGTTGTTCTTGTTGTTACGGAAGGTATGCCACTCCGATTCGTTGGAGTGAGCCAGCAGGATGCCGGTGAACGGAATCGCGCCGAGGCCTTCGGTACTGTTGTAGTTGCCTTCCTGAGTAGCCGTCAGCAATGGGTGCAGCACCTTGATCGGTGCCTTGAACATTTCGACGAATTCCATCAGGCCCTGGTTGGCCCGGCACAGCGCACCGGAGTAACTATAGGCGTCGGCGTCGTTCTGCGGGAATTCTTCAAGTTTGCGGATATCGACCTTGCCGACCAGCGCCGAAATGTCCTGGTTGTTCTCGTCACCGGGTTCGGTCTTGGCCACAGCGATCTGATTGAGGATCGACGGATAGAGCTTGACCACGCGGAACTGACTGATATCGCCGCCGAATTCGGCCAGGCGCTTGGTCGCCCAAGGCGACATGATGGTGTTCAGATAGCGCCGTGGAATGCCGAAATCCTCCTCGAGGATCGCGCCATCTTCAGTGGCGTTGAACAGACCCAGAGGTGATTCGAAGACCGGCGAACCCTTGATGGCGTAAAAGGGCACTTTTTCCATCAGTTGTTTCAGCTTCTCGGCCAGGGACGATTTACCGCCACCGACAGGACCGAGCAGATAGAGGATCTGTTTCTTCTCTTCCAGGCCTTGGGCGGCGTGGCGGAAATACGAGACGATCTGGTCGATGCATTCTTCCATCCCATGGAAGTCTTCAAAGGCCGGATAGCGGCGGATCACCTTGTTGGAGAAGATGCGCGACAGCCTCGAATTGGTCGAAGTGTCGAGCAGTTCCGGTTCGCCGATGGCCATCAATAGACGCTCGGCGGCGGAAACGTAGGCGCTACGGTCTTTCTTGCACAGCTCCAGGTACTCTTGCAGCGAGAGTTCTTCCTGGCGTGTGGACTCGAAGCGTTGTTGGAAGTGGCTAAAGATACTCATGACGTCACCTCGCTCGATACGTGGAGCCGACGCCGGATCACTCAGTCGATGCTGGCAGCAGTCGCTGTGGCAGCTGCTGTTTACCCCCCAGAATTCTTCCACGGTCGACAAACCGCGAAAGCTACTCCCGATGACCCGCGCGCCGGTGTACCGGCTCTCCCCTGATTTGGATGGCCTGCGCTTAAGGATAGTTGGGAATTCGAGAGGTAAAGGCGAGATACGTAATTAGTTGTGGCAGACCGTTCGTCTGCCGCGCGCAGGCCCACGGAAGCCGGGGCCTGCGCCGCGTAAAAAAATTATTCGGCGGTGCCTTGCGCGGTTTCCGACGGATAAGTCGTACGCCACAACTCGAAGCCGCCGTCCATGCTGTAAACGTCAGAGAAGCCCTGACTGACCAGATAGGCGGCTGCGCCCTGGCTGGAATTGCCGTGGTAGCAGACCACGACGGTCGGTGCATCGAGGTCGGCGCCTTGGATGAAAGCGTGCAGCGAATGGTTATCGAGATGCTTCGAACCGCTGATATGCAGCGCGGCGAAGGTCGCCGGATCGCGCACGTCGACCACAACGGCGCCTTGTTCACGCAGGGCCTGGGCCTGTTCCGGGGGGATTCGTTTGAATTCGCTCATGGCGGGTTCCTGTAGCTCAACTGAAAGTGCAGTCTAACGCGGTGCGCCGACTGGCGAAGATTCGGAGATAAGTGGCGCGACCGAGGACGCAAGCCCGCCGTGTTCATCGCATTTGCATGCCAGGCGTTCGCCGCTGTCGACGTTCATCAGTGTCAGGCTGCCGCCCCATACGCATCCGGTGTCCAGCGCGGAAATGCCCGGCTCGTGAATATTGCCCTCAAGCGCTGCCCAGTGGCCAAAAATGATGCGCAGGCCTTTGGTTTTACGCTCCTTGTGCTGAAACCACGGCTTGTAGCCGGGCGGGGCGCTGTCGAGGCCTTCCTTGCTCTTGAGGTCAAGCTTGCCTTCGGCGGTGCAGAAGCGCATGCGCGTGAAGTAATTGGTGATCACCCGCAGGCGATCGATGCCTTTGAGGTCGCTGTCCCATTTCGCCGGCTCGTTCCCGTACATGCCGTCGAGGTAGGCGGGGAACACATTGTCGTCGCGCAGTGCGGTCTCGACTTCGGCGGCGCACTTCAGGGCACGGCGCAGCGACCATTGCGGCGGGATGCCTGCGTGGACCATGGCGACATCGCGCATTTCGTCGTAATGCATCAGCTTCTGCTGGCGCAGCCACTCCATCAGCTGCGGGCCATCCGGTGCCTCGATGATTTCGCGCAGTGTGTCGCTTTTCTTCAAGCGCTCGATCTTCTTCGCGGCGGCCAGCAGATGCAGATCGTGATTGCCGAGCACACAGACCAGCGACTCACGCATTTCGTAGAGAAAGCGCAGGGTTTCCAGCGACTGCGGACCACGATTGACCAGGTCGCCGACCAGCCACAGCCGATCGAGCGCTGGATCGAACGCGACTTGCTTGAGCAGGCACTTGAGCGGTTCGAGGCAGCCCTGCAGGTCACCGACGGCGTACGTCGTCATCAGTGCAGGGCCCCGGGCACGGCGAGGCGAAACGGTTTGATGATCGCATCGAAACGTTCGCCGTCGTCGGCGAGCATTTGATAAGTGCCCTGCATGGTGCCGACCTTGGTCGTCATCACGGTGCCGCTGGTGTATGTGTGGCTATCACCAGGGGCGATCAACGGCTTCTGCCCGACGACCCCTTCACCGCGCACTTCTTCGACATGGCCATTGCCATCGGTAATCACCCAATGCCGAGAGAGAAGCTTGGCCGCAATCTCACCGTTGTTCTGTACGGTGATGGTGTAGGCGAAGGCGAAACGGTCGTGTTCGGGTTGCGATTGGTCTGCCAGATAGTGGGTGACGACGCTGACATCGACCTGATAACGGGAATCGGACATGCAAGAAGGCCTTATGAAGCGAAACGCGGGGCGTAGCTGATGGGGAATCAGTCTAGGCAAGTATCGGGCAGTAAACCAGAGTGGTGTGCTGCCCGATAGCGTTCATCGCCGGTCAGTCGGCTGCAGGGGCGGCCGGGACCTGGATGGCGAGCTGGTCGGCCAGGCGCACGAATGCGGCCAGATCCAGTTGCTCCGGACGCAGGCTGCCATCGACGCCAGCGGCTTCGATTTCAGCGTTGCTGAGCAATTGCTTGAGGGTATTGCGCAGGGTTTTGCGGCGCTGATTGAAGGCTTCGCGAACAACCCGCTCAAGCAGGCGATGGTCCTTGGCCGGGTGCGGCAGTACCGCGTGGGGCACCAGACGAACGATCGCCGAGTCGACTTTCGGCGGCGGATTGAACGCGCCCGGGCCGACGTTGAACAGATGTTCCACGCGGCAATGGTACTGAACCATGATCGACAGACGACCCCAGTCACCGCCACCCGGGCCTGCGGCCAGACGCTCGACCACTTCTTTCTGCAGCATGAAGTGCATGTCGCGGATGATGCCGGCGTTGTTCAGCAGGTGAAAAATCAGCGGCGTGGAGATGTTGTACGGCAGATTGCCGACCACCCGCAGGCTGTTCGGTGCGGCGTTCAGCGTGTTGAAGTCAAATTTCAGCGCATCGCCCTGATGCAGGTTGAAATTGCTCATGCCGGCGAATTTCTGGTTGAGGATCGGGATCAGATCCTTGTCCAGTTCCACCACGTCGAGTTGCGCGCCCGAGCCAAGCAAACCCTGGGTCAGGGCGCCCTGGCCGGGGCCGATTTCCAGCAGGCGATCATCAGGCTTGGCGTGGATGGAGCGCAGGATGCGGTCGATAACGCCGGCATCGTGCAGGAAGTTCTGGCCAAAGCGCTTGCGCGCCTTGTGTTGGTATTGCTCGTTCATAAACGGGTCTCGGCCATCTGGTAGGCGGTTTCCAGCGCGACTTGCAGGCTACCGGTGTCGATCCTGCCGCTGCCGGCCAGATCCAGGGCGGTGCCATGGTCGACCGACGTGCGAATGATCGGCAGGCCCAGTGTCACGTTGACGGCCGCGCCGAAGCCTTTGTACTTGAGCACGGGCAAGCCCTGGTCGTGGTACATCGCCAGCACTGCATCGCAGTGCTCCAGATATTTGGGGGTAAACAGAGTGTCGGCAGGCAGCGGGCCACGAAGGTCCATGCCCTCACTGCGCAGGCGCTCTAATGTCGGTTCGATGATGTCGATTTCTTCATGGCCCAGGTGGCCGCCTTCACCGGCGTGCGGGTTGAGGCCGCAAACCAGAATGCGTGGCCGGGCGATGCCGAATTTTTCTTGCAGATCGGCGTGCAGGATTCGCGTGACGCGCTCCAGCCGCTCTGGTGTGATCGCGTCGGCGATCTCGCGCAGTGGCAGGTGAGTGGTGACCAGCGCCACGCGCAAACCGCGAGTCGCAAGCATCATCACCACTTGCGCGGTGTGCGTCAGGTCGGCGAGGAATTCGGTGTGTCCGGAGAAGGCGATACCTGATTCGTTGATCACGCCTTTATGCACCGGCGCAGTGATCATCCCGGCGAAGTCGCCGTTCAGGCAGCCACGGCCGGCACGGGTCAAAGTTTCGAGGACAAACGCCGCGTTGGCCTTGTCCAGTTGCCCTGCAACTACCGGTGCGCTGAGTGGTGTGTCCCAGACATACAGACTGCCGGTCGGCGCCGGAAAATCAGGCCACTGCCCCGGCGCGACATCCAGCAAGTTGACGGCCAGCCCCAGCTGCACGGCCCGCTCAAGGAGCAGGTCGCGGCTGGTGATGGCAATCAGGGGGTGTGGCTGGGCTTGCGAGGCGAGCAGCAGGCACAGGTCGGGACCGATGCCGGCCGGTTCGCCGGGTGTCAGCGCGAAACGCTTGGGTTTCACTGCGCTGCCTGGTCTGCACCAGGGAGTTTGATCTCTACGTAGGCTTCGTCACGGATCTGACGCAGCCAGGTTTGCAGCTCTTCGTCGTATTTGCGGTTACGCAGTACGGTCATGGCTTGCTGCTCACGGGCCTGTTCGGTGCTGTCAGTGGCGCGGCGGCCAAGAACTTCCAGCACGTGCCAGCCGTATTGGGTCTGGAACGGTTTGGACAGCTGACCTTGTGGAGTCGAAGCCATCACTTCGCGGAATTCCGGCACGAGTACGTTCGGGTCGATCCAGTTCAGGTCGCCGCCATTGAGAGCGGAACCAGGATCTTCCGAGTAGTTTTTTGCCAGCTCGGCAAAGTCTTCGCCGGCGGTGATGCGGTCATACAACGATTGCACCAGCGCCTTGGTCTTGGCCTCGTCGCGGATCGGGCTTGGCTTGACCAGGATGTGACGCACATGCACTTCGTCGCGCATCTGCGCTTCGCCGCCACGTTTGCCCAGCAGCTTCAGAATGATGAAGCCGCCCGGGGTGCGTGCAGGTTGGGTGATGTCGCCGACGGCCATGCTGCTCAGTTCACGATCGAACGGCGGTGGCAGTTGCGCGGCTTTACGCCAGCCCATGTCGCCGCCTTCCAGCGCGTTATCGCTGCCGGACCTGGCAACAGCCATCTGGCCGAAGTCGGCGCCTTGCTTGAGCTGCTGGTAAACCTCCATCGCCTGGCGCGCGGCGCTCTGAATGGCGTCAGAGTTGGCGCTTTCCGGGGTCGGAATCAGGATGTTGGCCAGGTGCAGTTCTTCGGACAGCTGCATCTTGCCGAGGTCGGAAGCGAGAAAGTTTTTCACTTCCTGCTCGGACACCTGGATACGCTCTGCCACCCGGCGCTGACGCACACGGCTGATGATCATTTCGCGCTTGATCTGATCACGAGCGTCGTCATAGTTCAGGCCATCACGAGCCAGCGCAGCACGGAACTGGTCAACCGTCATGTTGTTGCGCTGGGCAATGGTGCCGACAGCCTGGTTGAGTTCTTCGTCAGTGATGCGGATGCCGGAACGTTCGCCGATCTGCAATTGCAGGTTTTCAACGATCAGGCGCTCAAGCACCTGTTGATCCAGCACGCCCGGAGGCGGCAAGCCGCCGCCACGCTTGGCGATGGTCTGCTGAACTTCATGAACGCGCTGGTCCAGTTGGCTCTGCATGACCACGTCGTTGTCGACGATCGCCACGACTTTATCGATGGACTGTACGGCGGCGTTAGCCGCCGTACCCAGGAACAACGCGCCCAGCAGCACCGGGCGCAGACAATCAGAAAGCTTGGTCTTCACGTTCACGATAACCTTGAATGCCTTTGTCGAGGAAGCTCTCTACTTTGGCGCCAGTCAGGCCGCCGAGTCCCTTCAGAACAATTTGGAGGAAGACGCCATGGTCGCCTTTTTCGTTTTGCGGAGCTTCCTGGCTGAACTCGTCATAGGAAACCCAGTAACGGTTGATCAGGCGCAGTTTCCAGCAGCAGTTGTCGTATTCGAAACCACCGAAAGCTTCCAGCGTGCGATTGCGGTTGTAGTCGTACTGCCAGCGGCTGATGGCATTCCACTGCGGAACGATCGGCCAGATGACCGAGAAGTCATGCTGCTGGATCTTGTAGTAGTCCTTCACGTAGCCAGGCTGACCCGGGGTGCCGTAGTCGCCGCCGCCCACCTGCCATTTACCGGTGTTCTGGTCATAACGAACCTGGTCGTTACGATAGCGATAACCGACGTTGACCACCTTGTTCGGGTTGTCTTCAGGCTGATAGTGGAACATCGCACTGCCGGAGCGTGGGCTGCGGCTGTCAGGGTCCCAGTTGTAATCGGCGGTGGTGCGCCAATCGCGGTTCCAGCGGTATTCGTATTCCAGCGCGTAAGGCGAGACGTTGGATTTCGCGTCGTCACGATCGTTGAAAGCGATACCTGGCAATTGAACCTTGCGATCCTTGAAGTACAGAGCCTGGCCGACGCTGATGCGCTGACGCTCGAAACCGTTGTCTTCAATCCAGCGACTCGTTACGCCCAGCGACAGTTTGTTCTCGTCACCGACACGGTCGGAGCCGGAGAAGCGGTTGTCGCGGAACAGCGAGGCGTAGTTGAAGGTGTATTCACTGGTGTCGAAGACTGGAATGTCTTCCTGATCCTTCTCCGGCACGTAGAGGTAGAAGAGGCGTGGTTCCAGGGTCTGACGATAGTTCTTGCCGAAATACGAGGTGTTGCGGTCGAAGTACAGGCCACCATCGATGCTGGCGATCGGTACGCCACGGTTCTGGTTGCTGTCGAACTCGCCGTTGAGCTTTCTCTGTTCTGCGGTCATCGCATCGATCTGCGATTTGCCGGTGTTGTCCAGATCAAGCTGATACTGCGTGTACTGGTACTTCAGCGACGGCTTGAGGAAGCCATACGTCCAGTTCATCGGCAGGCTGACGCCAGGCTTCAGATTCAAACGGTCGCCGTTGGCGCGAGCCAGGCCCTGAATGTTGTTATCCAGGCGCGACTCGGTAGTGAAGCCGTCTTCCTGTACAAACGTGCCGCTGCGCAGATCACGGTCGAAACGCACCAGCTCGGTCTCGTAATCGAAATTCAGACCCTCAGGGTGGTACGGCAGCTGACCATTGAAGGTGATCTGCGGCAAACGACCATACGGCGTGATGTTCGAGACGGTAGCCAGTTGGTATTGCTGCGCGTTCAGGCGCGCGGTGTAGCTGTCGCCACGATACGTGACCGAGCCCTGCTGATTGACGAAATCGTCGCTCTTGACGCCGATCTGGTCGGTTTGCAGGTCCTGGAAGTAATAAGGGTCGCTGATCTTGGTGTAGTCAACCTGGGTCAGCACGCGGGAGTCGAGACCGCCCTTGTGCTGCCAGTTGTACATGTAGCGAGTCTCGTTGTAGTCGGACTGACGCTTGCGATCATCGTTCTCGTCGTTGAGGTACGAGGCACCAAACTGACCTTCACTCGACTTGGTCAGGTAACGGAACTCACCCTCCACCAACATGCCGCGCTTGCTCATGTAGCGCGGGTACAACGTGGCGTCATAGTTCGGCGCCAGGTTGAAGTAGTAAGGGGTGACCAGCATGAAGCCGGTATCGCTGCCCGAACCGATGGTCGGCGGCAGGAAGCCTGACTGGCGACGGTCGTCGATCGGGAAGTAGATGTACGGCGTGTACAGGATCGGAATGTCTTTGACGCGCAAGGTCACGTTGGTCGCGGTACCGAAACCGGTCGCCGGATTCAAGGTGATGTTGTTGCCCTTGAGCTGCCACGCGTTGCTGTTCGGTTCGCACGTGGTGTACGTGCCGTCCTTCAAGCGGATGATCGCGTTTTCGGCACGCTTGGCGTACAGCGCGTTACCGCGGATTCGCGATTTGTGCATCACGTATTCGGCGTTGTCGACCTTGGCTTCACCAGTGTCGAGCTGCACATCGGCGTGGTCGCCGACGATCAGCGCACCGTTATCGCGGATACGCACGTTACCAGCCAGTTCACCACGGCTCTCGGCCTGATACAGATTGGCCTCGTCGGCTTCGACCTGCATGCTGCCCTGACGCATGATCACGTCACCGGCAAGGCTGGCGACCTGGGTGTCCTGCTCATAACGCGACGCTTTGGCACCGATGAAGGTCGGCGCGTCACTTTTATTCGTCTTGTCATTCATGCCAGGACGAATCGGTTCGATATAGGAACCAGAGCAGTAAGGACCGGTCTCGGCCAATTGGGCGGCGGTGAGCTTCTCGCGCGGAACCCAGTCGAGGTGACTGTAGTCTTCGCTACGGGATTTCAGGCCGCGGCCCTTGGCTTCGGTGACCAGTGCGGTTTTCGCGCCAGTGTCGGCGTCGGAACCCTTGTCGGCCACAGGCTCGCCGGCGGCGCTGACGGCACTGCCGTCGTGCACCGGGCGCGGCGGCAATGCCGCGGCGGGCGACTTGGGCGCACAGTCCCAGCCACCCGTAGCCGAGACGGAGCAGTCATACTGCTCGGCGGCAACAACGAATTGACTGGCCAGAGGTTGCATAGCCAGCAGACTGCCGGTTACCAACAACGGAAATTTTTTACGAAACGCGGGGGATTTCAATGCCATCTTATTAGTCCGGGCTTCCTGCGTGCCATCTGCCCGCGGTGTGGGCCGCACGCCTCTCGATGGTCTGAAAAAGATGCTGGATAATAAAGCATGACCCGCTTGACGGCTAGCGCCGTCGGAGACCCTTGCAATGCCTGACCAAGATGTACGCTTGCAACACCTGAAAGTTTGGCTCGATGAGCAGTTGGCAAAGTTGTTTGCCGAGCAGGGCTGGGGCACCGTGCCCCCGGCCACGTTGACCGCGGCCAGCAGCGACGCGAGTTTCCGCCGCTACTTCCGCTGGGAAGGCGGCGGTCGCAGCTTCGTCGTGATGGACGCGCCGCCACCGCAGGAAAACTGCAAACCGTTCGTGGATATCGCCTTTTTGCTGGCGAAATCCGGAATTAATGTGCCGAAAATTTACGCCGAAGACCTCGAACGCGGTTTTCTTTTGCTCAATGACCTGGGCAACAAGACCTATCTCGATGTGATCGATGGCGAAAATGCCGACGCGTTATTCCACGATGCCCTGCAAGCGCTGTTGGCATTTCAGCAGCTGCCGATGGTTGCGCCGTTGCCCAGTTACGACGTCGCCTTGTTGCGTCGTGAGCTGGAGTTGTTCCCCGAGTGGTACGTCAAGCGCGAGCTGGGCGTCGAGTTCGATGCGGCGCAGCAGCAACAGTGGCAGCACATCAGTGAGCTTTTGATCGATAGCGCGCTGGCCCAGTCGAAAGTGCTGGTGCACCGCGACTACATGCCACGCAACCTGATGCTCAGCGAACCCAACCCCGGCGTGCTGGATTTTCAGGATGCGGTATACGGCCCGGTGACCTACGACGTTACTTGCCTGTTCAAGGACGCCTTCCTCAGTTGGCCTGAAGAACGTGTGCGTGGCTGGCTGGAAAGTTATTGGCAGCAGGCCTCGGCGCTGGACATCCCGGTGCAGGCGGATTTCGAAGACTTCCTGCGCGCCAGCGACCTGATGGGGGTGCAACGTCACCTGAAAGTCATCGGCATCTTCGCGCGGATCTGCCATCGCGACGGCAAGCCGCGTTATCTGGCGGACGTGCCGCGCTTCTTCTCTTATATAGAAGCAGTGATTGCCCGCCGCCCTGAACTGGCGGAACTGCAAGCGCTGTTCAGCAGCTTGCGTGCTGGAGCGACGGCATGAAAGCAATGATTCTGGCCGCGGGCAAAGGCGAGCGCATGCGCCCGCTGACCCTGACCACGCCCAAACCGCTGGTGCGTGCCGGCGGTGTGCCGCTGATCGAATATCACCTGCGCGCCCTCGCGGCCGCAGGGTTCAACGACATCGTCATCAACCACGCCTGGCTCGGTCAGCAGATTGAGGACTATCTGGGCGACGGTTCGCGTTTCGGTGTGAGTATTCAATACTCGCCGGAAGGCGAGCCGCTGGAAACCGGTGGCGGGATTTTCCGAGCGCTGCCCATGCTCGGTGACGATGCGTTTCTGGTAGTCAACGGTGACATCTGGACCGATTACGACTTCAGCGTGTTGCACCAGCCGATCAACGGTCTGGCGCATCTCGTGCTGGCGGACAATCCGGCGCATCACCCGACAGGTGATTTCACTCTGATCGACGGCAAAGTGCAGGACGGCGAGCCTGATGCAGCGACCCTGACCTACAGCGGTATCGCCGTGCTTCATCCACAGCTGTTCGACGGTTGCAGCGATGGCGCCTTCAAACTTGCACCATTGCTGCGCAAGGCCATGGTCCAGGGCGAAGTGACGGGCGAGCGCCTCAAAGGTCACTGGGTGGATGTCGGTACTCATGAACGCTTGGCCGAAGCTGAAGCCCTGATAGAAGCGAGTCGCTGACATGCTGTGGCCAGGGACTCTGATTGGAGCCGGAGTGGGGTATGTGATTGCCAGCATTCCGGGGGCCATGCTTGGGGCATTGTTGGGGCAGGCGCTGGATCGGCGCCTGCAGCTGCAGAGCTGGGGACACTTACGGGAAAAGCTCGGTGGCCGGCCGATGCTGCGCAACGATGAACTGCTGTTCGTCTTGCTCGGGCGTCTGGCCAAGAGCGATGGGCGTGTCACTGACGGGCATATCCAGCAGGCGCGCAATGAAATGCGCGCGCTGGAAATGAGCGAGCCGGCGACACGACGGGCCATTGCCGCATTCAACCGCGGCAAGTCCGGCAGCGACCATCTGCGCGGCTATCTGCGCCGTCTGAGTACGCAGCCGCATGCAACTGAAGGCGTGTTGCGCGCTTGTTGGCGAATGGTCTGGGCCGATGGTCGCGCCGGTGTCAGCGAACGCGAGTTGCTGACGCAGTGGGGCAAGTGGCTGGGCTGGACGCCGCAGCAGGTGCAAGCCCTGGCCAGCGATTATGAGCCGGGCAAGCGGCCGATCGTCAGTGCGGCGGTGAGCTATCAGGACGCGATGAAATTGCTTGGGGTGTCGGCGAACAGCGAGCCGGCGCAAATCAAGCGCGCCTACCGCCGCTTGCTCAGTCGCCATCACCCGGACAAGATCGCCGGCAGCGGTGCGACGCCGGCGCAGGTGCGTGAGGCGACCGAGCGTACCCGGGAATTGCACAGTGCCTATACGTTGATCCGCGAGCGGCGGGATTTTCGCTAGGCATTAAAGATGTGGCGCCTGCAAGGGCCCCTTCGCGAGCAAGCTCGCTCCCACATTCGACCCGGTTCTTTCGGATAAAACACGGTTAAATGTGGGAGCGAGCCTGCTCGCGAAGAGGGGCGACTCGATGTGACAGTCAGTCAACAGCCTGAGGATTCAACCAACCCCGCACCCGCCGAAACAATTGTTCCTGCTCGGCCTTTTTATCCGGCAACACCTTCAGCGCCACCTGGCTGAACGCTGAGGTCTTCAAGCGCTTGCTCGCCTGCATGCGCTCCAGCGCCGCGTTGCGATCCAGCGCTTTGTCCATATAGAAAATATCCACCGTTGGCAGCTTCAGGGTCGGGGTCAGTTCGGCCAGGGGAGGCGAGGCTTTGGCTGGTGCCTGCGCATCCACCATCACCAGTTTCTCTACCTGCGGCGTTTGCCGCTCGCTGAGAAAACGCGCCGCCCAATAGGCGCCGGTGCCGTGACCAAGCACGACAATGCTGCGTGCGCTCTGCTGTTCGGCGTAGGCAATCGCCGCGTCGATCCGTCCAAAGATGCGATCAGCGTCGGCCTTGGCTTGTTCTTCGCTGGTCTCGGCCACCACCTGTTCAGCGACTTCCGCTTCACCGCCAGCGGCTTGTTCGATCGGCTGCGCGGTGGTGGCGTCTTTGCTCGCGGTTTCCGGGGCTTTCGGCGCGGCGGCCGGTTCGATCACGCGTGGGGCGATGGCGTCGCCTTGCAGATCCGGCAGGGTGACACTCAGGCTGCTCCACTCGGCGTCCGGCAACTTGCGTCGCAACGGGCCGACGGCCTGCGGCCAGTCAGCGGTTTCGCCGGCACCCGGAACGATGATCACCGCGCCTTTGGGCTCGGCAGTGTTGGCCGGTTTCCACAAGGCGAGGAAGGTGTCGCTGCCTGCCTGTAGTTGTTGCTGCTCTTGCGCCGGCAGTTTACGTTGCAGTGCGGCGGCCTCTTCCTGACTACGCTCAAGCAATGGCTGGCGTTCGACCGGTTTTTCTTCGGCGGGCTTGTCCGTGGCGGCGGGCGCCGGGTCGGCGGCTTCGACGGAAAACGCACAGGGCAGGATCAGCGACAGGCACAATGCTGGCAGTGCCAGGCGGTAGACAGAGGGCATCGGTTATTCCAGGCCAGAAAGTATCCCGGCAGCCTAATGGGTTGGTCAGAATTTGTCAGTGTATGAGACTTCAATGAAGCGATTTTGCTGCCTGTGGGTTATCGGCTGTTTGTGGTTTCCCTTGATGGGCTGGGCGGCGCCTGCGCCACCGGCCCATGCCGCGCAACTGACGCCAGAGCAGCAGCAATGGCTGGCGCAGCACAATGAGTTGCGCGTCGGCCTGGTCCTGCAGGCGCCCTACGCGACTTACGATCGGCGCTTGCAGCGATTGTCCGGGGCCAATGTCGAGTTGATGAAACTGCTCGGCAAAACCCTCGGCGTGCAATTGAGCTGGCGCAACTTCCAGGACCTCGGGCAGTTGGAAAGCGCTCTGCGCGAGGGTGAAATCGATATCGCTCCGGGCCTGAGTCAAACCCCGAGTGCACTGCGCCTCTGGCAGTTTTCCGACCCGTACGTGCGCGTGCCGCAACTGGTGGTCAGCGACCAGAAAAGCAGCGGCACGGTCGATCTGGAAAAACTCGACAGCCAGACTCGCGTCGCCGTGCGCATGCCGAGCAGCACCGCCGACTACCTGCGCAGCAACTATCCGCACCTGAATCTGCAAGGCGTGCCGCTGGAACGTCAGGCGTTGCAGTTGCTGTTGAGTCAGCAGGCCTCCTACGCGGTGGTCGATGAAGCACAGTTGGGACGCCTGTCGGTGGAGCCCGAGTTCGCCGAACTGGTGGTGGTCGGCGATATCGGCCTGCCGCAATTGCTGCGCGTGGCGTCACGGCGGGACTGGCCGGAGCTGGCCGGCATCGTCCAGAGCGCCTTGCGTGCGATTCCGGCCAAGGATCTGGAACAACTGCACAATCAATGGCTGCAACCGAAATACCCACGGCTGACCGAGTCGCCGGGGTTTTGGCAGAACCTCAGCCTGCTGTTCGCGGTGCTGCTGTTCAGTTGCGCAGCGATCGTGGTCTGGCAGCGGCGCCAACAACACAGCCTCGAGCAGCGCTTGCTCAGCGCCCGCGAGGACATCGCACTGCGCGCGGCCAGCGAAGAGGCCCTGCGGCTGACGCAGTTTTCCATCGATCAAAGCACCGTCGGCATTCTCTGGGTGAATTGGGACAGCCATGTGCGCTACGCCAACCGGGCGGCGGAAAACATGCTCGGCTATCCCTCGGGCGGGCTGATCGAGCGGCCGCTGATTGATTTTGAACCCGGGCTGCACATGGACCGCTGGCTCAACCTGTGGAAGCGTGCGCGGGCCAGCGAAGAAGGGCCGCTGAGCTTCGAAACCAGTTGCCTGCGCGCCGACGGCAGCGTGTTGCCAGCGGATGTTTCCCTGAGTTTCCTGCGCTTTCGTGACAGTGAATATCTGGTGGTCTACCTCACCGATGTCACAGACCGCCGCCGCGCACTCGCTGCTTTGCAGGAAAGTGAAGCGCGCCTGCAAGGCATCGCCGCCAATGTCCCGGGTCTGGTGTTCCGGCTGGAACGGGCGCCGGTCACCGGGCAGATCGACTTTGCCTATATCAGCGAAGGCAGTGAAAGTCTGGTCGGATACGCGCCGGCGGCCATTGCTCACCGCGACATGGGCCTGCGCAGTCTGGTGCATCCCGACGACAAGGCCAGTTATCACCGCACTCAGGATCAGGCGCTGGACACCGACAGCGACTGGTCGTGGCAGGGCCGCATCGTCACGCGCCAGGGCGAGCAGCGCTGGGCCGAGATCAAGGCGATCACCCGAAAACTGGAGGATGGCGCCTACGTCTGGGACGGCATTGTCTGGGACATCAGCGAAAGCAAACGCATCGAGCTGGAACTGGCGGCTTCGCGCGAGCAGTTGCGTGAATTGTCGGCGCACCTGGAGAGCGTGCGCGAAGAAGAGAAGGCGCGCATCGCCCGCGAGGTCCATGATGAGTTGGGACAGATGCTCACCGTGCTGAAACTGGAAACGTCGATGTGCGAACTGGCCTACGCGCAACTCGATCCGGGTCTGAACGAACGGCTCAACAGCATGAAACGCCTGATCGCACAACTATTTCAGCTGGTGCGCGATGTGGCGACGGCGTTGCGCCCGCCGATTCTCGATGCCGGGATTGCCTCGGCGATCGAGTGGCAGGCGCGACGCTTCGAGGCGCGCACGCAGATTCCGTGTCTGGTGCAGGTGCCGGACAACCTGCCGGCGCTCAGCGATGCCAAAGCGGTGGGGCTGTTCCGGATTTTGCACGAGGCGCTGACCAACGTGATGCGTCATGCTCAGGCGCATACGGTGGAGTTGACCCTGGCGCTTGCGGGCGATGAATTGTGTCTGACGGTCAGCGATGATGGCGTAGGATTCGCCGTCGACGAGGGTAGGCCGACGTCCTTTGGTCTGGTCGGCATGCGTGAGCGGGTGCTGATCATGGGCGGGCGGCTGGAGCTTGTGAGTGAGCCGGGGGAGGGCACCAGTCTTAAGGTGTGGGTGCCGGTGAGTGAGGTCTGAAGGTTTGTGTTGTGAGTGCTGACGCCTTCGCGAGCAGGCTCGCTCCCACCGGGGAGAATGCATTCCAAGGTGGGAGCGAGCCTGCTCGCGAAATATTTTGGCTGAGGAGAAGAACGTGATCCGTGTACTGGTAGCAGAAGACCACACCATCGTCCGTGAAGGCATCAAGCAATTGATCGGCCTGGCCAAGGATCTGCAAGTGGTGGGCGAGGCGAGCAATGGTGAGCAACTGCTGGAAACCCTGCGCAGCGTGCCTTGCGAGGTGGTGCTGCTGGACATCTCCATGCCCGGCGTCAACGGTCTTGAAGCGATCCCGCGCATCCGTGCGCTGAACAATCCGCCGGCGATTCTGGTGCTGTCGATGCACGACGAGGCGCAAATGGCCGCGCGCGCATTGAAGGTCGGCGCCGCCGGCTATGCGACCAAGGACAGCGATCCGGCGCTGCTGCTCACGGCGATCCGCAAGGTCGCGGCGGGTGGGCGCTACATTGACCCGGAACTGGCCGACCGCATGGTTTTCGAAGTCGGCCTGACCGATACCCGGCCGCTGCATTCGCTGCTGTCCGAACGCGAATTCTCAGTGTTTGAGCGCCTGGCCCAGGGCGCCAACGTCAACGATATCGCCCAGCAACTGGCCCTGAGCAGCAAGACCATCAGCACCCACAAGGCGCGCCTGATGCAAAAGCTCAACATCACCTCGCTGGCCGAACTGGTCAAATACGCGATGGAGCATAAACTTCTCTGACCAGCACCGCGATCAACTGTAGGAGTGAGCCTGCTCGCGATAGCGTTCTCTCTGAGAACAATTCATCGACTGATGCACCGCTATCGCGAGCAGGCTCACTCCTACAATGGATCTGCGGGTTGGCATATCCATTAGCGACAGGTGCTTTTGCCCTTGCTTGCGGCTTGCAGCTCACCGCTCGCCAGTGCTTTATCCATTAACGCCATCCTTGTAGGGCAATCCCTACCCCCAGCCTTCCATTGTGCTTAAGCGATTCTCTCCTGCGCCCCGATTTGCGTGGCTGGCGCCAGCCACTAGGCTTGATGAACAAGCAGTCATCAACAACAAGGGTGTGGGTATGAGCCAGGTCGATACAAGCGCAGGGGCCAGTGATGTGCTGGTCAGCTTTCGTGGTGTGCAGAAGAGCTACGACGGCGAGAACCTGATCGTCAAAGACCTCAACCTGGATATTCGCAAAGGCGAATTCCTCACCCTGCTCGGGCCGTCCGGTTCCGGCAAGACCACCAGCCTTATGATGCTCGCCGGTTTCGAAACGCCGACTGCTGGCGAGATTCTGCTGGCCGGGCGTTCGATCAACAACGTGCCGCCGCACAAGCGTGACATCGGCATGGTGTTTCAGAACTACGCGCTGTTCCCGCACATGACCGTCGCGGAGAACCTCGCCTTCCCGTTGACCGTGCGTGGCCTGAACAAAAGCGACGTCAGCGATCGGGTGAAAAAAGTTCTGAGCATGGTCCAGCTCGATGCCTTCGCTTCGCGCTATCCGGCGCAGTTGTCCGGTGGTCAGCAGCAGCGTGTAGCGCTGGCCCGCGCCTTGGTGTTCGAACCGCAACTGGTGTTGATGGACGAACCGCTCGGGGCCCTCGACAAGCAACTGCGTGAACACATGCAGATGGAGATCAAGCACCTGCACCAGCGTCTCGGCGTGACCGTGGTCTACGTGACCCACGATCAGGGCGAAGCGCTGACCATGTCCGACCGCGTTGCCGTGTTCCATCAAGGCGAGATCCAGCAGATCGCGCCGCCACGCACGCTCTATGAAGAGCCGAAAAACACTTTCGTTGCCAACTTCATCGGTGAGAACAATCGCCTCAACGGCCGCCTGCTCAGCCAGAGCGGCGAGCGCTGCGTCGTTGAGTTGGGGCGCGGTGAGAAGGTCGAGGCACTGGCCGTCAACGTTGGCCAGACCGGCGAGCCAGTGACCCTGTCGATCCGTCCGGAGCGCGTCAGCCTCAACGGTTCGAGCGATCAATGTGTCAACCGCTTCTCAGGGAGGGTGGCGGAATTCATCTATCTGGGCGACCACGTCCGGGTGCGCCTGGAAGTCTGCGGCAAGACCGACTTCTTCGTGAAACAGCCGATTGCCGAGCTCGATCCTGCGCTCAGCGTCGGTGACGTGGTACCGCTTGGCTGGCAGGTCGAGCACGTACGCGCGCTTGATCCGCTTTCAGAAGCGCATTAAGAGGCGCACCAAGCGCCCCGGCAATACCAACACCAACCCTGCACGTGGAGAGAACAATAAATGTTGAGATCCCTGAAGTTCACCGCCCTGACTCTGGGCCTGATGGGTGCGACCGGCGCAATGGCTGCCGGCCCGGACTTGACCGTGGTGTCGTTTGGCGGGGCGAACAAGGCGGCGCAAGTCAAAGCCTTCTATGCACCGTGGGAAGCGGCGGGCAACGGCAAGATCGTTGCCGGCGAATACAACGGCGAAATGGCCAAGGTCAAAGCCATGGTCGACACCAAGAGCGTGTCCTGGGACCTGGTGGAAGTTGAATCGCCAGAACTCTCCCGTGGTTGCGACGAAGACATGTTCGAGCAACTCGACCCGGCGCTGTTCGGCAATAGTGAAGACTACGTCAAAGGCGCGATTCAGCCGTGCGGCGTGGGCTTCTTCGTTTGGTCGACCGTATTGGCGTACAACGCTGACAAGCTGAAAACCGCACCGACCAGCTGGGCGGATTTCTGGGACACCAAGAAATTCCCCGGCAAGCGTGGCCTGCGCAAAGGCGCCAAATACACCCTTGAGTTCGCGCTGATGGCCGATGGTGTAGCGCCGAAAGACGTCTACAAGGAACTGGCGAGCAAGGGCGGCCAGGATCGCGCCTTCAAAAAGCTTGATGAGCTCAAGCCAAGCATCCAGTGGTGGGAAGCCGGCGCACAACCGCCGCAGTACCTCGCTTCCGGTGACGTGGTGATGAGCTCGGCCTACAACGGTCGCATCGCGGCGGTGCAGAAAGAATCCAACCTGAAAGTGGTGTGGAACGGCGGCATCTACGACTTCGATGCCTGGGCCATCCCGAAAGGTCTGGACGCCAAACGTGCCGAAGCTGCGAAGAAGTTCATCGCCTTCTCGGTACAGCCGCAGCAGCAGAAGACCTACTCGGAAAACATCGCCTACGGTCCGGCCAACACCCAGGCCGTGCCGCTGCTGGCCAAGGATGTCCTGAAGGACATGCCGACCACCCCGGAAAACATCGCCAACCAGGTGCAGATCGACGTCAGCTTCTGGGCTGACAACGGCGAGCAACTGGAACAGCGCTTCAATTCCTGGGCTGCCAAATAACCGAGGGCTCGCCCTCCTGTGGGAGCGAGCTTGCTCGCGAAAGCGCCAGTACATTCAACATCGATGTCGACTGATGCGCCGCCTTCGCGAGCAAGCTCGCTCCCACATTTGGATCTGTGTGCATCAATCGATCGAGGTGGTTCGCCACCTCTGTAACGATCAAAGATTTGCGGAGTACGTCATGGCCATCGCCGTTCCCCTGAACGAGGGCGCCAGCCCCACCTTGAAGCAGAAGCTCAAGCGCGCCGAGCGGGTCAACCGCTGGAAGGCCCAGGCGCTGATTGCGCCGCTGGTGCTGTTTCTGCTTCTGGTGTTTCTGGTGCCGATCGTGGCGCTGCTCTACAAAAGCGTCGGCAACCCCGAAGTGGTCGGCGGCATGCCGCGCACCGTGGCGGCCATCGCCAGTTGGGACGGCCGTGGCCTGCCCGCTGAACCGGTCTACAAAGCCGCCGGCGAAGACCTCGCCGAAGCGCGCAAAAACCAGACGCTGGGCGATTTGTCCAAGCGCTTGAACATGGAGTTGGCCGGCTATCGCAGCCTGTTGACCAAAACCGCCCGGGCGCTGCCCTTCGCCAGCGAACCGGCCTCTTATAAAGAAGCGCTGGAAGCTCTCGACGAACGTTGGGGCGACCCCGCCTACTGGCAGGCGGTCAAACGCAACACCAGCAGCATCACCCCATACTATTTGCTGGCGGCGGTCGATCATCGCATCGACGACCTCGGCGAAATCGCCCCGGCCACCCCGGATCAGGCGATCTACCTCGACATCTTCGCCCGTACCTTCTGGATGGGCCTGGTTATCACCGTGATCTGCCTGTTGCTCGCGTATCCACTGGCCTACCTGCTGGCGAACCTGCCTTCGCGGCAGAGCAACCTGCTGATGATTCTGGTGCTGCTGCCGTTCTGGACCTCGATTCTGGTGCGGGTCGCCGCGTGGATCGTGCTGCTGCAATCCGGCGGCCTGATCAACAGCGCGCTGCTGGCCATCGGCATCATCGATAAACCGCTGGAACTGGTGTTCAACCGCACCGGCGTATACATCTCGATGGTGCACATCCTGCTGCCGTTCATGATTCTGCCGATCTACAGCGTGATGAAAGGAATCTCGCCAACCTACATGCGCGCGGCGATTTCCCTCGGCTGTCATCCGTTCGCCAGTTTCTGGCGCGTGTACTTCCCGCAGACCTACGCCGGTGTCGGCGCCGGCTGCCTGTTGGTGTTCATCCTCGCCATCGGCTACTACATCACCCCGGCGCTGCTCGGCAGCCCGAACGACCAAATGGTCAGCTACTTCGTCGCTTTCTACACCAATACCAGCATCAACTGGGGCATGGCCACCGCGCTCGGCGGCTTGCTGTTGCTGGCGACCGTGGTGCTTTATCTGATTTACAGCTGGCTGGTCGGCGCCAGTCGCCTGCGCCTGAGCTAAGGGGAATTTGCGATGCTGAGTCCTTACATGTCGCCCATCGAACGGGTGTGGTTCTACAGCCTGCGGATCCTCTGCGGCCTGATTCTGTTGTTCCTGATCCTGCCGGTGCTGGTGATCATTCCGCTGTCGTTCAACTCGGGAAGTTTCCTGGTCTATCCGCTGCAGGGCTTCTCGCTGCAGTGGTACCACGACTTCTTCGCCTCGGCGGAATGGATGCGTGCGCTGAAGAACAGCATCATCGTCGCCCCGGCCGCGACGGTGCTGGCGATGATCTTCGGCACCCTGGCGGCGATCGGCCTGACCCGCGGCGACTTTCCCGGCAAATCGCTGGTGATGGCGCTGGTGATTTCGCCGATGGTGGTTCCGGTGGTGATTATCGGCGTGGCGAGTTATCTGTTCTTCGCGCCGTTGGGGCTGGGCAACAGCTTCTTTTCGCTGATCGTCGTGCATGCGGTGCTGGGTGTGCCGTTTGTGATCATCACCGTGTCGGCGACGTTGCAGGGCTTCAATCACAATCTGGTGCGCGCGGCGGCGAGTCTCGGTGCATCGCCATTGACCGCGTTCCGTCGGGTGACCTTGCCGCTGATTGCGCCGGGGGTGATTTCCGGGGCGCTGTTTGCGTTTGCGACTTCGTTTGATGAGGTGGTGGTGACGCTGTTTCTCGCAGGTCCTGAGCAGGCGACATTGCCTCGGCAGATGTTCAGTGGGATTCGCGAGAACCTGAGTCCGACGATTGCGGCTGCGGCGACGTTGCTGATTGCCTTCTCTGTGATCTTGTTGCTGACCCTGGAATGGCTGCGTGGGCGTAGCGAGAAACTGCGTACCGCTCAGATCTAAAATCAAGATCAAAAGCTTACCCCCTCATCCCAGCCCTCTCCCCCAAGGGGGCGAGGGGAAGGGAGCAGATCTTCGTGGCTTTCGCGGCCGGAGTTCGACTCGGTAATTCAGGTCGATGTACTTCGAGAGTACAACTCGGTCAGTCCCCTCTCCCTCCGGGAGAGGGCTAGGGTGAGGGGCTCTTGATCTTTTACCGATCAACCATTCACCTCCTGAATAGCAGACAACCCCCAATCCCCAGCTAATCTTGTGCCCAGCTCCCACATCTATAAGAGGCTGCGCACCATGAGTCTGTCCCAGTTCAAAATCGCTCACAAACTGATCACCGGCGCCGCAGCCATCGAACAACTGGCCGCCGAGCTCACCCGTCTGGATATCGACAACCCGCTGATCGTCACCGACGCCGCGCTGGTCAAATCCGGCACTGTCGAGCTGGCGCTGGTACAACTCGGCGGGCGCGAGTATGAGATTTTCGACCGGGTGCTGCCCGACCCGGAAATCGCCATCGTTGAAGACTGCATGCGTGCCTACCGTGAGGGCGGGCATGACGGTTTGATCGGCCTCGGCGGTGGCAGCGCCATCGACATCGCCAAGAGCGTCGCCGCCTACGCCGGTTACCACGGTGCGCTGGAAGATCTGTTCGGTGTCGATCAGGTGCCGCGCAAGGGCCCGCCGCTGATCGCCATCCCGACCACCGCCGGCACCGGCTCGGAAGTCACCAACGTGGCGATCCTCTCGGACAAGGTCGCGCAGTTGAAGAAAGGCATCGTCAGCGACTATCTGCTGCCGGACGTGGCGCTGGTCAGTCCGCAAATGACCCTGACCTGTCCGCGCAGCGTCACCGCCGCCAGTGGCGTCGATGCGCTGGTGCACGCCATCGAATCCTATCTGTCGGTCAATGCCTCGCCGATCACCGACTCCCTCGCCATCGGCGCGATCAAGCTGATCGCCAAGGCTCTGCCCAAGGCCTACGCCAACGGCGCCAACCTGCAAGCGCGCGAAGACATGGCCACCGCCAGCCTCATGGCCGGCATGGCGTTCGGCAATGCCGGGGTCGGTGCGGTGCATGCGCTGGCGTACCCGCTGGGCGGGCGCTTCAACATTGCCCACGGTGTCAGCAATGCCTTGCTGCTGCCCTATGTGATGACCTGGAACAAAATGGCCTGCGTCGAACGCATGCAGGATATTGCCGAAGCCATGGGCGTGAAGACCGCTCATCTGAGCGCCAGCGAAGCGGCGGACAAAGCCGTGCAGGCCATGAGCGATTTGTGCGCGGCGGTGGAAATTCCAGCCGGGCTGCGCAGTTTCGGTGTGCCTGAGGAAGCAATTCCGGCGATGGCCGTGGAGGCCGCCGGTATCGAGCGGCTGATGCGCAACAACCCGCGCCAACTCAGCGCCGCCGACATCGAGAAGATCTATCGCGCGGCCTACTGAGTTACGCTCGCTGAGGGGCATGGCACAACCCAATCATCGCGGTCCCGGTGCGCGCGTGGAAACTTGAGGTATACAATGCGCGCCATCGTGATTTAGCTCAGCACAGGTGCGTCATGCAGCCCTTCGTAATTGCTCCGTCGATCCTCTCCGCCGACTTCGCCCGCCTCGGCGAGGAAGTGGACAACGTTCTCGCCGCCGGCGCCGACTTCGTCCATTTCGACGTCATGGACAACCACTACGTGCCGAACCTGACGATCGGCCCGATGGTTTGCGCAGCACTGCGCAAGTACGGCATCACCGCGCCGATCGACGCGCACCTGATGGTCAGCCCGGTGGACCGCATCGTTGGCGACTTCATCGAAGCCGGCGCGACCTACATCACCTTTCACCCGGAAGCCACGCTGCACGTTGATCGCTCGTTGCAACTGATCCGTGAAGGCGGTTGCAAATCCGGCCTGGTGTTCAACCCGGCGACCCCACTGGACGTGCTCAAGTACGTGATCGACAAAGTCGACATGGTCCTGCTGATGAGCGTCAACCCGGGCTTCGGCGGGCAGAAGTTCATTCCCGGCACCCTCGACAAACTGCGTGAAGCGCGGGCGATCATCGACGCTTCGGGGCGCGATATCCGTCTGGAAATCGACGGCGGCGTCAACGTCAACAACATCCGCGAAATCGCCGCCGCTGGCGCTGACACCTTTGTCGCCGGCTCGGCCATTTTCAACGCGCCGAACTATCAGGAAGTCATCGACAAGATGCGTTCCGAACTGGCTCTGGCGCGCCCATGAGCGGTTTTGAGCAGCTGTTCCCGGGGCAACTGCCACGGTTGGTGATGTTCGATCTGGATGGCACGCTGATCGATTCGGTTCCCGACCTGGCAGCGGCGGTGGACACCATGCTGCTCTCCCTCGGCCGTCCGCCGGCGGGCATCGAAGCGGTGCGCGAATGGGTCGGCAACGGCGCGCCGGTGCTGGTACGTCGGGCCTTGGCGGGTGGCATCGAGCATTCGGCGGTGGATGACGCCGAAGCCGAGCGCGCCCTGGAAATTTTCATGGAGGCGTACGGCGCCAGCCATGAGCTGACCGTGGTCTATCCCGGTGTGCGCGACACGCTCAAGTGGCTGCACAAGCAAGGCGTGGCCATGGCGCTGATTACCAACAAGCCCGAGCGCTTTGTCGCGCCGCTGCTCGATCAGATGAAGATCGGCCGCTACTTCAAGTGGATCATCGGCGGCGATACCCTGCCGCAGAAGAAGCCTGACCCGGCGGCGCTGTTTTTCGTGATGAAAATGGCCAACATTCCGGCCTCGCAATCGTTGTTCGTCGGCGACTCGCGCAGCGATGTGCAGGCGGCGAAAGCGGCTGGGGTCAAGTGCGTGGCGCTGAGCTACGGATACAACCATGGCCGGCCGATTGCCGAAGAATCCCCGGCACTGGTGATCGACGATTTGCGCAAACTAATTCCCGGTTGCCTGGATCTGGCCGGTGGGATAACGTTGCCCGACGCTGTCCAACCCCCTTCTGGAAACGCCATCGTGGTGGTCACCCGCAAACTCTGGATGAAAGTCATCAAGGCCCTGGCCCGCTGGCGTTGGCGCGCCTGACTGATTCTGGCCGGCCCTGCCGGCGCGTTTGCCTGACTGACTGATTGCACCTCACACCACGAGGCACCTTATGATTCGCGAAGAATTCCTGCGTCTGGCCGCTGACGGCTATAACCGCATCCCGTTGGCCTGCGAAACCCTGGCCGACTTCGACACGCCGCTGTCGATCTACCTGAAACTGGCCGACCAGCCCAACTCCTACCTGCTCGAGTCGGTGCAGGGCGGTGAGAAATGGGGCCGTTATTCGATCATCGGCCTGCCGTGCCGCACCGTGCTGCGGCTGCACGACCATCACGTCAGCATCACTGTTGATGGCGTCGAGACCGAAAGCCACGACGTTGAAGACCCGCTGGCCTTCGTCGAAACCTTCAAGGCGCGCTACAACGTGCCGACCATCGCCGGTCTGCCGCGCTTCAACGGTGGCCTGGTCGGTTACTTCGGTTACGACTGCGTACGTTATGTAGAGAAGCGTCTGGGCAAGTGCCCGAACCCGGATCCGCTGGGCGTGCCGGACATTCTGCTGATGGTTTCCGATGCCGTCGTGGTGTTCGACAATCTGGCCGGCAAGATGCACGCGATCGTCCTTGCCGACCCTGCGCAGGCCGATGCCTTCGAGCAAGGTCAGGCGCGTTTGCAGGAACTGCTCGAGCAACTGCGTCAGCCGATTACCCCGCGTCGTGGCCTGGATTTCAGCAAACAGCAATCGGCTGATCCGGTGTTCCGTTCCAGTTTCACCCAGGACGATTACGAAAAAGCCGTCGATACCATCAAGGAATACATTCTGGCCGGTGACTGCATGCAGGTCGTGCCGTCGCAGCGTATGTCGATCGATTTCAAGGCTGCGCCGATCGATCTGTACCGCGCCCTGCGCTGCTTCAACCCGACGCCGTATATGTATTTCTTCAACTTCGGCGATTTCCATGTTGTCGGCAGTTCCCCGGAAGTGCTGGTGCGCGTTGAAGACAACCTGATCACCGTGCGCCCGATTGCCGGCACTCGCCCACGCGGCGCGACTGAAGAAGCCGATGTGGCGCTGGAGCAGGATCTGCTCTCGGATGACAAGGAGATCGCCGAGCACTTGATGCTGATCGATCTGGGCCGCAACGATACCGGGCGCGTTTCGGAAATCGGTTCGGTGAAGCTCACCGAGAAAATGGTCATCGAGCGTTATTCCAACGTCATGCACATCGTCTCCAACGTCACCGGCCAGTTGAAGTCGGGCCTCACCGCGATGGACGCACTGCGGGCGATTCTGCCGGCGGGCACTTTGTCCGGGGCGCCGAAAATTCGCGCGATGGAAATCATCGACGAACTCGAGCCGGTCAAGCGTGGCGTGTATGGCGGCGCGGTCGGTTACTTTGCCTGGAACGGCAACATGGACACCGCGATTGCCATTCGTACGGCAGTGATCAAAAACGGCGAGCTGCACGTACAGGCCGGCGGCGGCATCGTCGCCGACTCGGTGCCGGCGCTGGAATGGGAAGAAACCCTGAACAAACGCCGCGCGATGTTCCGCGCCGTGGCCCTGGCCGAGCAGACCCCGGAAGCCTGAGCCAACACCAAACCCTGTGGGAGCGAGCTTGCTCGCGAAAGCGGCGTTTCAGGCAACATTAATGGCGACTGACACACCCTCTTCGCGAGCAAGCTCGCTCCCACATTCGATTTGTGTGTAGCCTAAAAAAAAGCGGCGCCTGTCAGGGCGCCGCTTTTTTTGCACCTACGACTCAGAAATCCAGCACAACCCCGACATTCAGTCCCTGCTGCTTGAAGTCATCATCCTTGCGCAAGGTATAACCCCCGCGCAGCGCCAGGTCCGCCGTCAGCTTGTGACTGACCCCCAGACTCAAGCGGTTCAGGTGACTTGCCGGTGTATAGCCTTCAAGGGTGAAGTCATTGGCCGGCAGGGTATTGAGGGCGATGTTGACCTTCTGCACGTCATCTTCGTACTCACGCTCGTGGGCGTATTCGCCGTACACCTGGGTTTGCGCGGTGAAGTTGTACTTGCCCTGAATGCCCAGGCCCAGGCGTTTCGAATCGCGGCTCTGGTCATCGAAGGTCAGCGCGGTGGCGCGGTTGCTCTTTTCCGAATAGCCGTCGACATCGACACTGGCGTAATCGGCGCTGACAAACGGCGACAGATGCCATTGGCTGCCCGGTTGCGCAATGTCATAACCGAGGCGCGTGCTGAACGCCCACAGGCTGCCGTCGGTATCGCCTTTCTCCGCGCCCTCGCTGGCGCCGAGGTCGAACTTGCGCTTGAGGTTATCGTAGTCGAGTTTGCCGCCGGTCAGCGCGGCATCTGCCCACCAGCGATTCTGCTGGAACTGGGCGAACGCGGTGGCCATGTAGCTGTTGAGTTTGTAGTCGGAGTCGTTGTGGCCGGCCTCGAGATTCTGCCGGTACAAACCGGCCGCCACGCCCACGCGCCAGGCTTCGTTCAGGCGATAGCTGCCGCCGAGGTTGAGGTTGTAACCGCTGCCATCGGCACTGGCGCCGCTGCTCTGGGTGTCGACATCCAGATGCTGTCCGCCCGCCGAGACGATAGCGCGCCATTGGCCGACCGCTTGCCAGTTTTCCCAATCCGCCTGCCACTGGTTACGCAATTCATCCTGATGCGCACGCACGGTGCCATGGGCCATTTCCGGCAGCAAGCTCAGTTCCCACGGTGCTGCCAGGAGGGAGTAGGCGTAATCGGCGATGAGTTTCTGCCCGGATTCGGTCGGGTGCACGCCATCGTTGTAGATTAGCTTGGTCGGGTCCGGCGTGGCGCTGTTGATCCCGTAACGGGCGTTTTCCGGGCAGCCGCTGCCGCTGAAGCAGGTCGCGGTGAGGTTCTGGTCGGTGGCCAGACCAAAGCGTCCCGGGTCGGCGAAGACTTCCGAGAGCAGCACCGGGATATTCAGCGGAATGACTTCGGCGTTGATGCCTTGCAGGCGCGTCACCAACTGGCTGTTGAACTGGTTGGCGAGGGTGCTGCTGAACGCTTGCAGCGGCGTGCCATTGAGCGCCGGGGTCAGGCCCACGTCGGGCAGCAGCCAGACCATCACGTATTTGGCGCCGGCGGTCTGCAGTGTCTGCACGCTGTCGGCCAGCCGATCGGCTGCGGCGTTGGCCTGGGGCAGGCTGAGAATGCGGCCCTGGAGGAAGTCGTTGCCGCCACCGGAAATGTAATACAGCGCATTCGGGTCGGCGCGAAAGCCGTTCGACGGCAGGTACCCGGCACGGGTGCGTTCGCCGGTGGCCGATTGGGTGGTGATCGAGTCGAGAATCTGGTCAGTGCGATAGCCGCCGACCGCCCAGTTGTTGCCGTCGGGCTGGCCGTTTTCCGCACGCACCGCGGAGCTGGAAGAGGCTGTCTGGTCGGGCGAAAAGCCCAGGCGGGCGCCGAGCAGTTGCGTGGAATTCAATGAATGAACTTCGCCGCTGCCATCCTGATAAACCGGCCCGGTACGGTTGGTATAACGCTCGGTGGAACCCGCCGGGCCGCCCGAGTCGGCGAAGGTGCCGGCGTCGTTGAGGCTGTCGCCGAAGACGATGAAACTCGAATAAGGATTGGGCGCTGCATTGGCCTGAGCGCAGGCCATTGCGAGCAAGCAGCTGGCCAGCGGTACAAACAACGTCTGTCTGATCATGGGCAAGTCCGTTTATTTATTGTTGTAGGTGAACGAAACGACAGTACCAAAAACGTTCGGCGTTTTGCCATCGGTCGCGAATCCTTCTGCCGTTTTATAAGCCGCAGGCCCCGCCATATTGCACGCTCCGCCCAGCTAAGTTACTGTGCCGGAACGTATGAACGAGACCTTCCCCGTGTTGATCACCAGCAAACTTCTGGATCAAGTCATCAAGGCACACGCCCGCTGGCGTTGGCGCGCCTGAATCTTCTCTGCCGGCTCCGCCGGATCTGTATCACTTTGCCTTCCTTGTCTGTTTGAAATGCCGCTGTGCTGGCGCCCTCTGCGCGTCCGACATCGCGCAGCGCCCTGCGGGCAAGTCATCTGAAGGCTGTCATCAAGTCAGAATTCAAGAGGTTCGAAACGCCATGTTGCTGATGATCGACAACTACGACTCCTTTACCTACAACGTTGTGCAATACCTCGGCGAGCTGGGTGCCGAGGTCAAAGTGGTGCGCAACGACGAACTGACCATCGCCGAAATCGAAGCGCTGAATCCCGAGCGCATCGTGGTTTCCCCCGGACCTTGCACGCCCACCGAGGCGGGCGTTTCCATCGACGCGATCAAGCACTTTGCCGGCAAACTGCCGATCCTCGGCGTCTGCCTCGGCCACCAGTCCATCGGCCAGGCCTTCGGCGGTGATGTAGTGCGTGCCCGCCAGGTCATGCACGGTAAGACTAGCCCGGTATTCCACGAGGACAAGGGCGTGTTTGCCGGCCTCAATCATCCGCTCACCGTTACCCGCTATCACTCGCTGATCGTCAAGCACGAGAGCCTGCCCGATTGCCTGGAGCTGACCGCGTGGACCCAACTCGACGACGGCTCGGTCGACGAAATCATGGGCCTGCGTCACAAGACCCTGAACATCGAGGGTGTACAGTTCCACCCCGAGTCGATCCTCACCGAGCAGGGTCATGAACTGTTTGCCAATTTCCTCAAACAAACCGGCGGCACGCGGTAAGGACTTCCCATGAATATCAAGACAGCCCTGAGCCGTATCGTCGATCACCTCGACCTCAGCACCGATGAAATGCGCGATGTGATGCGCGAGATCATGACCGGCCAGTGCACCGAAGCGCAGATCGGCGCGTTCATGATGGCCATGCGCATGAAGAGCGAGAGCATCGACGAGATCGTCGGCGCCGTGTCGGTGATGCGTGAGCTGGCCGATCAGGTCGAGCTGAAAACCCTCGACGGCGTGGTCGATGTGGTCGGTACCGGCGGTGACGGTGCGAACATCTTCAACGTCTCGACCGCTTCCTCGTTTGTTGTCGCCGCGGCCGGTTGCACTGTGGCCAAGCACGGTAACCGCGCGGTGTCCGGCAAAAGCGGCAGCGCCGACCTGCTGGAAGCTGCCGGCATCTACCTGAACCTGACTCCAGTGCAAGTTGCGCGCTGTATCGACAACGTCGGCATCGGTTTCATGTTTGCCCAGACCCATCACAAAGCGATGAAGTACGCCGCCGGCCCGCGCCGCGAACTCGGCCTGCGCACGCTGTTCAACATGCTCGGCCCGCTTACGAATCCGGCCGGTGTGAAACATCAAGTGGTGGGCGTATTCACTCAGGCGCTGTGCCGGCCACTGGCCGAAGTCTTGCAGCGACTCGGCAGCAAGCATGTGCTGGTGGTGCATTCGAAGGATGGTCTGGATGAATTCAGCCTCGCCGCGCCGACCTTTGTCGCCGAACTGAAAAACAACGAAATCACTGAGTATTGGGTCGAACCGGAAGACCTCGGCATGAAGAGCCAGAGCCTGCACGGCCTCTCGGTCGAAGGCCCGGAAGCGTCGCTGGCGCTGATTCGCGATGCTCTCGGCAAGCGCAAAACTGAAAACGGCCAGAAAGCGGCCGAGATGATTGTGCTCAATGCCGGTGCGGCGCTGTATGCCGCCGACCTGGCAAGCAGTCTGAAACAAGGTGTGGAGCTGGCGCATGACGCGCTGCACACCGGCCTCGCTCGGGAAAAGCTCGAGGAGCTGGGTGCCTTTACCGCGGTATTCAAAGTGGAGAATGAAGGATGAGTGTACCGACGGTTCTGGAAAACATTCTGGCGCGCAAGGTTCAGGAAGTCGCCGAGCGCAGCGCTCGGGTCAGCCTGAGCGAGCTGGAAAGTCTGGCCAAGGCGGCCGATGCACCCCGTGGTTTTGCCCAGGCTTTGCTGGCGCAGGCGAAGAAGAAACAGCCGGCAGTGATTGCTGAAATTAAAAAGGCCTCGCCGAGCAAAGGCGTGATCCGCGAAGACTTCGTCCCGGCCGACATCGCCAAGAGCTACGAAAAGGGCGGGGCGACTTGCCTGTCGGTGCTGACCGACATCGATTACTTCCAGGGCGCCGATGCGTATCTGCAACAGGCGCGCGCTGCGTGCAAGCTGCCGGTGATCCGCAAGGACTTCATGATCGATCCGTACCAGATCGTTGAAGCCCGCGCGCTTGGCGCCGATTGCGTGCTGCTGATCGTCTCCGCACTCGACGACGTGAAAATGGCCGAACTGGCCGCCGTGGCCAAAGTCGTCGGTCTCGACGTATTGGTGGAAGTGCACGACGGTGACGAACTGGAGCGCGCGCTGAAAACCCTCGACACGCCTCTGGTTGGCGTCAACAACCGCAACCTGCACACCTTTGACGTCAGCCTGGAAACCACCCTCGACCTGCTGCCACGCATCCCGCGCGATCGCCTGGTGATTACCGAGAGCGGCATCCTCAATCGGGCCGATGTCGAGCTGATGGAAATCAGCGATGTGTATTCCTTCCTGGTCGGCGAAGCGTTCATGCGTGCGGAAAATCCGGGGATTGAATTGCAACGCCTGTTCTTCCCGGAGCGCGGCGGTCCGGTAGTAAGCGGTTCGACCCTCGACTGACCGAGTCGACCTCATTCGCGAGCAGGCTCGCTCCCACAGGGAAATGCATTCCAGTGTGGGAGCGAGCCTGCTCGCGAAGAGGCCCTGAATTCCGCTAAAGAGATCCAATCTGCCGGAGCCCCTCCATGTCGCTGCCAACCCCGCTGACCATCGAATCCGGCCTGCAAGCCGAACAGGACTTGTTGGCCTCGGTCTGCGCCGGCGACGCCGAATTCGGCCTGCTGTTCTGGCAACCCACCGACCGCGCGCTAGTCATGCCGCGCCGCCTCAACCGTCTCCCGCAATTCGACCACGCCTGCGCAGTCTCCGCTGCCGCTGGCTGGCCGGTGCTGCTGCGAGAGACCGGCGGCGAGCCGGTGCCGCAATCCGTTGCAACCATCAACATTGCTCTGGTCTATACGCCGCCTCGCAGCGAGGGCGACTTGAACCGCATTGAAACCGGCTACCGCCGCTTGTGCGATCCGATCTGTCAGTTGCTGGATGAATTGGGTGGCACATCGTCGGTGGGCGAAATCGACGGTGCATTCTGCGATGGCCGCTTCAACGTCAATCTCGACGGCCGCAAGATGGTCGGCACCGCTCAGCGCTGGCGTCAGAGTCAGGGCGGACAACGTCCGGTTGGCTTGGTGCACGGTGCGATGCTGATGGATGACGAACGCGAGTCAATGGTCGCCGCGGTCAATCGCTTCAATGAAGCCTGCGGGCTGGAGCAGCGGGTGAGGGCGCAAAGCCACATCGCCCTGCATGAGAAATTCAACGCGCCACAAGCGTTGGCGCGTCTCGATGAACTGTTTCGTTTGATGCTGGCGCAGATCTACAGCGCCTGATTGACAGGCTCAGCGAGTCCCGAAGACCACCATGGTCTTGCCCTTCACGTCGACCAGGTTGCGTTCTTCAAGATCCTTGAGCACGCGGCCGACCATCTCTCGCGAACAACCGACGATCCGACCGATTTCCTGGCGGGTGACTTTGATCTGCATGCCATCCGGGTGCGTCATGGCGTCCGGCTGTTTGCACAGTTCCAGCAGGCAACGGGCGACTCGACCGGTGACGTCGAAAAACGCCAGATCGCCGACTTTGCGCGTGGTGTTGCGCAGGCGTTGTGCGATTTGTCCGCTGAGTGCGTAAAGAATGTCTGGGTCCTGCTGCGACAGTTCGCGGAACTTGGCGTAGCTGATTTCCGCGGTTTCGCATTCGACCTTGGCCCGCACCCAGGCGCTGCGTTCCTGTTCGTGGCCGGCTTGTTCGAACAGGCCCAGTTCGCCGAAGAAATCCCCGGCGTTCAGGTAGGCGATGATCATCTCGCGACCATCGTCGTCTTCGATGAGGATGGTGACCGAGCCCTTGATGATGAAGTACAGCGTGTCCGAGCGATCGCCGGCGCAGATGATGTTGCTCTTGGCCGCATGACGCCGGCGCTGGCAATGCATCAGCAGCTTGTCGATGTTCTTGATTTTGGGTGTGGGGGTAATAGCAACCATGGTTGTATCCCGAAAAGACTGCACGGTGATGTTTGAGTTTTTATGAGGCGCTGAAGGCGGTCGCTACAGGGCTGACGAATGGGCGCCAGCGAATTGGCGCCAGCTTACCAGACACTTCGTCGAAAATTCGAGAAATTACCTACAACCAGAAATCATCTGTCCTAGGACGTCGTTCCTGCCCAGACAAAGTGCTGTGCTAAGCTGGCGACCCTTTTTTTACAGTGGAGTCTGGGCGATGAAGGCACGCATCCAATGGGCTGGCGAAGCCATGTTCCTCGGCGAATCCGGTAGCGGTCATGTCGTGGTGATGGACGGCCCGCCGGACGCCGGTGGTCGTAACCTCGGGGTTCGCCCGATGGAAATGCTTTTGCTGGGTGTCGGCGGTTGCAGCAACTTCGACGTGGTCAGCATCCTGAAGAAGTCGCGTCAGGCCGTTGAAAGCTGCGAAGCCTTTCTCGACGCCGAGCGTGCGGCTGAAGATCCAAAGGTCTTCACCAAGATCCACATGCATTTCGTGGTCAAGGGCCGGGGCCTGAAGGAAGCCCAGGTCAAGCGCGCCATCGAGCTGTCTGCGGAGAAGTATTGCTCGGCGTCGATCATGCTCGGCGCGGCTGGCGTGGCGATCACCCACGACTATGAAATCGTTGAACTCGGCTGAACCGACATTCAACTATCATAAAAGCAATGCAGACTCTGGCGATCCCCCGCTGACGTCTGCATAATGCGCCACTTTTTTCAGGGCAGTGATCGGTCAGCCGACAGGTCATCCGCCTGAACAGATAACCAAAATCGCCATCGCGAAGAGGTGTTAACCGTCCTACGCAGGTGCGTCGTTCGCACTTGACGGGCATGCTTGATCACGCGGCCGCGCCGCATACATAGAGAGTTTTTAACGGTGAAAAGCAAACTCAAGCTCCACGGGTTCAATAACCTGACAAAGACCTTGAGCTTCAACATCTATGACATCTGCTACGCGGAAACCCCGCAAGACCAGCAGGCTTACGTCGAGTACATCAATCAAGAGTACAACGCGAAACGCCTGACGCAGATTCTCACAGAAGTTGTCGAGATCATTGGTGCCAACATCCTGAACATTGCCAGTCAGGACTATGAACCCCAGGGCGCCAGCGTCACGATTCTGATTTCGGAAGAGCCGGTAACCCCGACTGACAGCCAGATCGAAGAATCGCCGGGCCCGTTGCCCGAAATCATTCTGGCCCACCTCGACAAGAGCCACATCACGGTGCACACCTACCCGGAAATCCATCCGGACGATGGTATTGCGACCTTCCGTGTGGATATCGACGTGTCGACCTGTGGTGTCATTTCACCGCTCAAAGCGCTCAACTTCCTCATTCACCAGTTCGATTCGGACATCGTGACTGTGGATTATCGTGTGCGCGGCTTCACCCGTGACGTTGAAGGCAACAAGCACTTCATCGACCACGAGATCAACTCGATCCAGAACTATCTCTCCGAAGACACCCGCGACGCGTACCAGATGACCGACGTGAACGTGTACCAGGAAAACCTCTTCCACACCAAGATGCTGCTGAAGAACTTCGAACTGGACAACTACCTGTTCGGCGACGCCACCAGCAACCTTTCGCCCGAGCAACGTGCCCAGGTGACCGACCGTGTGAAACACGAAATGCTGGAAATCTTCTACGCGCGCAACATGCCGACCTAAGATTCCCGGACACAAAAAAGGCGGCTCCCTCACGGCAGTCGCCTTTTTTATTGCTGGAATACGGAGCCCTGTAGGAGTGAGCCTGCTCGCGATGAGGCCATCAGCATCGACCCAGAACTCAAATCCGATAGGTACTCTTGGTCATCACCTTCGCCAACAAACTCATGCCGAACTTCACCGGCGCCGGAAAACGAAACCCGCCCGCATCCAGAGCACTTTCCGCGTGATGTTCTTCGTCGATGCGCATCTGCTCAAGAATCGCCCGGGATTTCTCGTCCTCGGCCGGCAATTGCTCCAGATGCTCATTCAGATGTTTGCACACCTGATGCTCGGTCGCCGCAACGAAACCAAGACTGACCTTGTCGCTGATCAACCCGGCCACCGCACCAATGCCGAACGACATGCCATAAAACAGTGGATTCAAGACGCTGGTATGACTGCCCAACTGATGGATGCGTTGCTCGCACCAGACCAGATGATCGATCTCTTCTTCAGCCGCGTGCTCCATGGCTTCACGTACCTGCGGCAGCTTGGCAGTCAACGCCTGTCCTTGGTACAGCGCCTGAGCACAGACCTCACCGGTATGGTTGATGCGCATAAGGCCGGCCACGTGGCGGGTGTCTTCATCGCTCATCTGCGTGTCCGGCTGCAGAATCGCCGGGGATGGGCGATACGGCTGGCCACTGAAGGGCAACAGCGTGCGCATCGCGGCATCGGCTTGCAGCAGCAGGCGGTCTATGGGCGAGTAGTGACGTTGGGTAGTCATGCTGACCTCCGGGAAGAATCTCGGCGGCCAGTTTAACTGAATCGGCCGGCGAGGGTTTGCGCTGGGTCATTGGGGAGTTTGAAGCGCTTCATGTAGGAGCTGCCGAAGGCTGCGATCTTTTGATCTTGCTGTGGTTTTTCAAGATCAAAAGATCGTCCGAACGCGGCCCGAGCCTTCGGCAGCTCCTACACGCTGGCCGCGGTGAGTTTCAGCCCGGCGGCCAGTTCATCTGACGCTGCCCCAGCACATGCATATGAATGTGATAGACAGTCTGCCCGCCGAGTTCATTGCAGTTCATCACCACGCGGAAACCTTCCTCGCAGCCCAGTTCCAGCGCCAGACGTTGCGCGGTGAACAGGATATGCCCGGCCAGCGCCTTGTCATCTTCGGTCAGGTCATTGAGCGTGCGTACCGGTTTCTTCGGGATCACCAGAAAGTGCACCGGAGCCTGTGGGGCGATGTCGTGGAAGGCCAGAACCTGGTCGTCCTCGTAAATGATCTTTGCCGGGATTTCCCGGTTGATGATCTTGGTGAACAGAGTATCCACTGCTGTTTTCTCCGTTGTTTGGGCTGGTCTGAGTGTACTCATGAGCAAAGATCGCTGCTCAGTGATTTTCGTAGGACGGTTCAACGGGGGCAGTAGGCCTTGTTAACCATGCCGACAATCGTCCGGTTGAGCCAGCGCGAACCCAGTCGCGGCAGGAACGCCAGCCAGCGGTTGCGTCGTCCCGGAATGATGATGGCGCGGTTTTTATCCAGCGCTCGCACGGCGTGCAGCGCGACCTCTTCCGGGCTCATCATCGAATCGCTGCTGTCGATTTTTTCGCTGTTCAATTGCGCGGTGCGGAAAAACGCCGTGCGGGTCGGGCCGGGGCACAGTACCGAGACTTTCACGCCGCTCTGTTTAAGCTCAACGCGCAACGCTTCGGAAAAGTGCAGCACGTAGGCTTTGCTGGCGTAGTAAGTGCTCATCCACGGACCAGGGCTGTAGGCGGCCACCGAGGCGACGTTCAGGATATGCCCGCCCCCCAAAAGCGCCATGCTGTTACCCACCGCATGACAGAGGCGGGTGAGAGCGAGGATATTCACTTCGATCAAATCCTGCTCGGTCATCCAGTCCTGCGCGAGGAACGGGCCACATGTACCGATACCGGCACAATTGACCAGCAGGTCGATCTGTCGGTCGCCTTCTTCCAACTCCAGCAAAAAGCCGGACAGACGCAACGGTTCGCCAAGGTCGCAGGCACGAAACAACACTTCGACATCAAAGCGCTGGGTCAGCTCGATGGCGATACTTTCCAGCTGATCACGCTGTCGTGCCACCAGAATCAGGCTGCGGCCACGCCGGGCCAGCGCTTCGGCCATGGCCAGGCCGATGCCGCTGGAGGCGCCGGTGATCAGAGCGTAACGGGTCATGCAGTTCTCCATCGCAACAGCTCCGCGCCGGCGACGCGGTTGTCACGGCGGGGAGCGCTGTTCATTCTTTTGCAGAGTCTACAGGGGCCTGCGCAGGTTCGGCGGCCTCGTCGGTGGAAATCGCTGGCGGTTCGACGACCTCAACTTCGTCGGCGGTCACCGAGCCGCTGTCATAGCTGCTTTCCAGATTGCTTTCATATTCGTCCTGCACAGCCGAGAAGCCGCCAAGCAGACCTGCGGCAAAAATCAGCGCGAAGAACACGAGCCACAATGAGCACAGCACTTTGACCGCCGTGCTGTTAGGCGGTGGCGGCGGGCCGTAGCGGTTGGCGCCGGCATTGCCAGGAACAACCATGATCACCAGCGGGAAAAAGCTGCCCACGAACGGCACCAGATTCAACAGCCACAGCCAGCCCGACCAGCCGATATCGTGCAGGCGCTGAACGCTGAACACAATGCTGACGATCATGAAGCCAATGAACAATAAGACAGCCAGAATGCCGCCGAGGATCAGGCCGGTGGTTGAGTCGCCGCTGACCAGCCCCAAGGCAAACAAGGCAAACACACCGACAATGGGCAGGGTCACCAGAGTCAAGACCATGGTCCAAGCCAGAAAACGCAGACGACCGATCCGGCCTTCAACACTGAATGGCTTGAGCGTGGCGAAGGGCGGCAGAGCTTCACCGACATTTGCGCGCGGTGGGGCGTACGGCGACTCCGGCTCGGGCGCCGGGACAGTGTTATCGTGAACCTCCGCCAGATTCAGCTCGATGGAAGTTTCCGCTTCGATCCGCGCATCGATCCCGGTTTTGCTCAACGCTTGCAGATAGGTCTGGGCATCACTGTGGGATAGATCCCGTTTGAGGGCGACGGCGCTGCCACTGAACAGGCGCTCGATGGCGGCCACATCGCTTTTGAACAGATCCGCCAGATTCAGTTTGGCAGTGGTGAGGTCGACGCCGGGTTGCAGTGCGCCGTCGAAGACGATCTTGTAACGGGGTTCGCTCATGGCCGAGGCATCCTTGTCGCGATTAATTTGGCAGCCAGTCTGATCAGGACTGGCCAGGTATATCTCTCAGCGCGGCCAGCGTTGTGGCAGCTGTGCAGCGCGCGTTTGGGCTTGACGATATTCGGCGTCGAGCCGTGCAATCAGTTGATCCACGTTCGGCAGATCGTCAATCTGGCCAACACCCTGGCCCGCCGACCACACGGTCTTCCAGGCTTTGGCCTCATCATTGATCGGCTTGAGCTTGTCGCCGAAATTCACTTCGCCCTTGCCTTGTAGCGCTGCCATGTCGAAACCGGCTGCCTCCAGGCTCTGGCGCATGAAGCTGGCCGGCACTCCCGACACCGCTGGAGTATGAATGATGTCGGCCGCCTTGGCTGTCAGCAGCATGTCTTTGTAAGCGTCAGGCGCGTGACTTTCGGTGGTGCCGATAAAGCGCGTACCGAAGTAGGCCAAATCCGCGCCGAGCAACTGTGCGGCGAGAATCTCATGGCCGTGGTTCAAGCATCCTGCAAGCAACAACGTTTTGTCGAAGAACTGACGAATCTCGGCGATCAGCGCAAATGGACTCCAGGTGCCGGCATGCCCGCCGGCGCCGGCCGCGACGGCAATCAGCCCGTCGACCCCGGCTTCAGCGGCTTTCTCGGCATGGCGCCGCGTGGTCACGTCGTGGAACACCAGACCGCCATAGCTGTGCACCGCGTCGACCAGTTCCTTCACCGCGCCGAGGCTGGTGATGACAATCGGTACCTTGTGCTCGACGCAGATATCCAGATCCGCCTGCAGGCGCGGGTTACTGTGATGAACGATCAGGTTCACCGCATACGGGGCTGGATTGTCCAGCGTCGCCAGGCCCGCCTCGATCTGTTCCAGCCAGGCCTTGAATCCGCTGCTTTCGCGCTGGTTCAGCGCTGGAAAACTGCCGACCACGCCATTGCGGCAGCAGGCGAGCACCAGCTCCGGATTGGAGATCAGGAACATCGGCGCTGCTACTACGGGCAGACGCAGACATTGTTCGAGCAAAGCGGGCAGCGACATTGTGAACACCCCGAAGATCTGTAGTTATAGAAATTAGAACGGCTTGACCACGACCAGAATTACGATAGCCAGCAATAGCAGAACCGGCACTTCATTGAACCAGCGATAAAAGACATGGCTGCGGGTGTTTTCGCCACGGGCGAAGCGTTTTACTTGCGCGCCGCACATGTGGTGGTAGCCGATCAGCACTACGACCAGGGTCAGTTTGGCGTGGATCCAGCCGCCCTGGCTGAAAAGTGTCGGGTTGAGATAGATCAGCCAGCCACCGAAGATCAGCGTGGCGATCATCGCCGGGCCCATGATGCCGCGATACAGCTTGCGCTCCATGACGCTGAAGCGTTCTTTGCTGATCGTGTCTGCGCTTTGCGCGTGGTAAACGAACAGGCGCGGCAAGTAGAACAGCCCGGCAAACCAGCAGACGACACTGACGATGTGAAACGCTTTGAGCCATAGATAGAGCATTTTTGGTTATTCCCTCATTCACGGTAGCCGGATAGTAGAGGCTTGAGCGTCCGCGCGTCACCTTGGCGGTTGTCGCAGGCGCGCGCGGCCCCTATTATCGACGGCTTTCCAGTGGGTTCGTTGAGGGCAGGTTTATGGTCAAGGTCGGTATCGTCGGCGGCACGGGTTACACCGGTGTCGAACTGCTGCGTCTGTTGGCACAGCATCCGCAGGCAGAAGTGGTGGTCATCACTTCCCGATCCGAGGCCGGTCTGGCCGTGGCTGACATGTACCCTAACCTGCGCGGCCACTATGACGGCCTGGCGTTCAGCGTGCCGGACGTGAAAACTCTCGGCGCATGCGATGTGGTGTTTTTCGCAACGCCGCACGGTGTGGCGCACGCACTGGCAGGCGAACTGCTGGCAGCGGGCACCAAGGTCATTGATCTATCGGCCGATTTCCGTCTGCAAGACGCTGATGAATGGGCCAAGTGGTACGGCCAGCCGCACGGCGCGCCAGAACTGCTGGACGAAGCCGTCTACGGCTTGCCGGAAGTCAATCGCGAGCAGATCAAGAAAGCGCGCCTGATCGCGGTGCCGGGTTGCTACCCAACCGCTACACAATTGGGATTCCTGCCGTTGCTTGAGGCGGGTCTGGCCGATGCTTCGCGCCTGATCGCCGACTGCAAATCCGGCGTCAGCGGTGCCGGGCGTGGCGCGGCGGTAAGTTCTTTGTACTCCGAGACGTCCGAAAGCATGAAGGCCTACGCGGTAAAAGGTCATCGCCACCTGCCGGAAATCCGCCAGGGCCTGCGCCGCGCGGCGGGCAAAGATGTCGGCCTGACCTTCGTGCCGCACCTGACGCCGATGATTCGCGGTATTCACTCCACGCTCTATGCGACCGTGGTCGATCGCTCGGTGGATCTGCAGGCGCTGTTCGAAAAGCGCTACGCCAACGAACCGTTCGTCGATGTAATGCCAGCCGGCAGCCATCCGGAAACCCGAAGCGTGCGTGGCGCTAACGTATGCCGCATCGCTGTGCATCGTCCGCAGGATGGCGATCTGGTGGTGGTGCTTTCGGTGATCGACAATCTGGTCAAGGGTGCCTCGGGCCAGGCGGTGCAGAACATGAACATCCTGTTCGGACTGGACGAGCGTTTCGGCCTGTCCCACGCCGGCATGCTTCCTTAACGGCAGCCACCGGTAATGAGCCGCAAGCTTGAAGCTCACTGCTTGAAGCTTGCCGCTGCTCCTCTAATAGTTGACCAATTTTCTAGGACAAGCGGATAATGCGCGTCATCACGCATTATGGCGGCGTAACGCCGGGAGATAGTCAGCATGAGCGTCGAATCCTTCACCCCCACGGCTTTGCAATTCACTCAAGGTGCTGCGCACAAGGTGAAGAGCCTGGTCGATGAAGAGGGGAATGATCGCTTGAAGCTGCGCGTATTCGTTACGGGCGGCGGTTGTTCAGGGTTTCAATACGGTTTTACCTTCGATGAAGACGTGGCCGATGACGACACCATCGTCGAGCGCGAAGGCGTGAGCCTGGTGGTCGATCCAATGAGCTTCCAGTACCTGGCCGGTGCCGAGGTGGATTATCAGGAAGGTCTGGAAGGTTCGCGCTTCGTGATCAAGAACCCGAACGCGACAACTACTTGTGGTTGCGGGTCTTCGTTCTCGATCTGATCGCGCTTCACCGCACACAACAAAACGCCGCAGAGCCTTTCGATTCTGCGGCGTTTTTGTGTCTGAAGATTATGCCGGGTAGATGGCGCCAAGTACGCGCAGACCGCGAGCGCCGGTGACGCTTGGCCGATTGGCGGCGATGCCTTCCAGACAGCAATGAGCGAGCCAGGCGAAAGCCATGGCTTCTACCCAATCCGGATCAACCCCGTGAGTTGCGGTGCTGGCGACTTGGGTATTTGGCAGCAGATCCGCCAGACGTTTCATCAGCGTGGCGTTATGGGCACCGCCGCCACACACCAGCAATTCCTGGGTGTCCGACTGAGCGCTTTGCAGCGACTCGACGATGGTCAGTGCCGTCAGTTCGAGTAGCGTGGCCTGAACGTCTTCGGCCGCAAAATTCTGCAGGCGCGAGAGATGTTGTTCCAGCCAGGGCAGATTGAACACTTCACGGCCGGTACTCTTCGGGCCTTTGGTCACGAAGAACGGGTCGCTGAGCATTGCTTTGAGCAGGCTTGGCTGAACCGTGCCGGTCGCAGCCCACTGCCCGTCCCGGTCATAGTTTTCGCCGCGTTGCCGGTGAATCCAGGCATCCATCAGCACATTTCCCGGGCCACAGTCGAAACCGGCTACAGGTTTGTTCGGCTCAATCAGGCTGAGGTTGCTGAATCCGCCGACATTCAAGACCGCCTGGTTACCGGTACGCTCTTCAAATAAAGCCTCGTGGAAGGCTGGCACCAGAGGTGCGCCCTGGCCACCCGCTGCGACATCGCGGCTGCGGAAATCACTGACGACGGTAATGCCGGTCAGCTCAGTCAGCAGGGCTGGATTGCCGATCTGCACGGTGAAGCCGCGTGCCGGTTCATGGCGAATGGTCTGACCGTGGCTGCCGATAGCGCGGATGGCGTCGGGTTGGAGCTGTTGTTGGGCGAGGAGGGCGTGAACACCTGAGGCCGCGAGCTCGACCCAGTGTTGCTGGGCAATCGCAGAGCGTGCGATCTCATCGGGGCCGCTGGCGCACAAGCCAAGTAGCTCGGCGCGCAGGGATTCAGGCATTGGCAGGTAGTGGGTGGCGATCAGTTTGATCGCCGAGGTTTGCTCGATCAGGGCGATGTCCAGCCCGTCGAGACTGGTTCCGGACATCACGCCGATATACAGAGCCATGCTTAGCGCTTGCTCGAAGCCAGCATCGTGGCCTTTTCTTGATCCATGCGCGCCATCAGTGGTTGGCTCTGCGCGAGGAAGCGCGCGCGTTCGGACTTGGCGATCGGATCGGCCATTGGCAGCTTCTGACCCAGCGGATCGACGTGAACGCCGTTGACCTGGAACTCATAGTGCAAGTGTGGGCCGGTAGAAAGGCCGGTAGTGCCGATGTAGCCAATGACTTGACCCTGCTTGACGGTACCGCCGGTTTTCACACCCTTGGCGAAACCCTGCATGTGGCCATATAGCGTACGGTAGGTGTTGCCGTGCTGAATGATCACGGTGTTGCCGTAACCACCACGACGGCCGGCCAGCAACACTTTTCCATCACCGGCAGCCTTGATTGGCGTGCCACGGGGCGCGGCATAGTCCACGCCTTTGTGGGCGCGGATCTTGTTGAGAATCGGGTGCTTGCGGCCCATGGAGAACTTCGAGCTGATACGGGCGAAGTCAACCGGTGTACGGATGAAAGCCTTGCGCATGCTGTTGCCATCGGCGGTGTAATAACTGCTGTTGCCTTGTTTGTTGGTGTAGCGAACGGCGGTATAGGTCTTGCCGCGGTTGGTGAAACGCGCGGACAGGATCGGGCCGGTGCCGACAGCCTTGCCGTTGATGACTTTCTGCTCGTAGATCACATCGAATTCGTCACCCTGGCGAATGTCCTGTGCAAAGTCGACGTCGTAGCCGAAGACGCTGGCCATATCCATGGTCAGGCTGTGAGAGAGGCCAGCGCGCGCAGCCGACTGCGACAGTGAACTGTTGATGACGCCATGGACGTAGGCAGTGCGAACGGTTGGCTTGGCGGTGACACGGTTGAACGAATAACCTTTGTCGTTCTTGGTCAGGGTGATGGTTTCAACGTCGCTGACCTTGCTGTGCAGGCTGGTCAACTGGCCTTCCGGATTCAGTTCGAACTCGAGTTTCTGACCGCGCTTGAGCTGGCTGAACTGTTTGGCTTGCTTGTCGCTTGCCAGTACTTCGTGCACGGAGGCTGCTGGCAGACCGACTTTTTCAAACAGGGTAGACAGCGTATCGCCCTTGGAAACCACGACCTCGCGGTGACCAGGCTCTTTTGCTTTCTCGGCAGGCGCAACAGGCGCCGGTGCGGTTTCAGCGGTTTGCGCGGCACTTTCGTCGCTGTTTTCAATTTGTGCGAACGGCGAAGCTGCTGGCTCGTTTGTGGCTTGAGCCGCGTCAGCAGCGTCTTGATCTTGTGTCAGTTGTTCAGCAGGACTTTCCAGTTCAAGACTCAGAGTCGTCTTTTTGGCTTCAACATCGCTGGAAGGAAATACCAGCAGCGCCAGGCTGAGAAGGGCGGCGATTCCACTTGCGGCGAGCAGGTGGGTCTTCGGGTAAAGCGGGGGCGCTTTAGACGGTTCTGTGGTCATAGGTAATTTTTGACTTTGAAATAGATGAATTGGAAAAGATGAATGACATGATGAAGATGAAATAACTGTATAAAATATAACCAAATCATCTCTGAAGCAAGTCTGCAGACCTTGGGTCTGTGGATTGGTGTCCGTGCGCCGGGCAAAACTTGTAATTGGTGCGCGTTCTTGTATGGTTGGTTCCCTTTGAATCTGAGCCTTGCGGGTCTGTTATGAAGTCGGTTGAAGAGCAGCTAGCGCTGATTAAACGTGGTGCGGAAGAACTATTGGTCGAGTCCGAGCTGGTCGAGAAGCTCAAGCGCGGTCAACCGCTGCGTATCAAGGCTGGTTTCGATCCGACCGCTCCGGATCTGCATCTGGGTCATACCGTGCTTATTAATAAGCTGCGCCAGTTCCAGGAGCTGGGGCATCAGGTGATCTTCCTTATAGGTGACTTCACCGGGATGATCGGTGATCCGAGCGGCAAGAGTGCTACGCGCCCGCCGTTGACGCGCGAGCAGGTTCTCGAGAATGCCGAGACCTACAAGACTCAGGTCTTCAAAATTCTCGATCCGGCGAAAACCGAAGTTGCCTTCAACTCCACCTGGATGGACAAGATGGGGCCGGCGGATTTCATTCGTCTGACTTCCCAATACACTGTCGCTCGCATGCTCGAGCGCGATGACTTCGACAAGCGTTACACCACCAATCAGCCAATCGCTATTCACGAGTTCCTCTATCCGCTGGTGCAGGGTTATGACTCTGTCGCGCTGCGCGCGGATGTCGAGCTGGGCGGTACCGATCAGAAATTCAACCTGCTGATGGGGCGCGAATTGCAGCGTGGTTATGGCCAGGAAGCTCAGTGCATTCTGACCATGCCATTGCTGGAAGGTCTGGATGGCGTGAAGAAGATGTCCAAGTCGCTGGGTAACTATGTCGGTATCCAGGAAGCGCCGGGCGTAATGTACAGCAAGCTGGTTTCTATTCCGGATGCGCTGATGTGGCGTTACTTCGAACTGCTCAGCTTCCGCTCGATGGATGAGATCAACGCATTCCGGGCTGACGTTGAAGCTGGCGCGAACCCGCGTGACATCAAGATCAAGCTGGCTGAAGAGATCGTTGCGCGTTTCCATGGTGAAGAAGCGGCGGCAAATGCTCACCGTGGCGCTGGCAACCGCATGAAGGATGGCGAGCTTCCAGATGACTTGCCTGATATTGAACTGGCTTCGGCAGAAGACATGCCTATCGCAGCCGTCCTTAATAAAGCTGGTCTGGTGAAGAACTCGGCGGCGGCGCGTGATCTGTTGGCAGTGGGCGGGGTGCGTGTTGATGGTGAAGTGGTTGACCGCTCCTTTATATATGTACTGGGCGCGACTCACGTTTGCCAAGCCGGCAAGAAGGCTTTTGCACGTATCACGCTAAAATCTGAATAATGTTGGAGTTAGGGGTTGACGGCGAATTTTAGAGGTCTATAATTCGCCCCACTTCCGGCGCAGTCGAAACGGAAAATTCCTTGAGATTCAAAGAGTTACGCAGTTTTCGGCAGCGGCTTGCTTCAGGTCATCGAAGTCTGGAAGGAGTTGAAAGAGCAGTGATGTGTGGCTCTTTTAACGGTTCGATCTTCTCGGTCGAAAGCGGAGAAAAAGAGGTGTTGACAGCAGCGATTAACGCTGTAGAATTCGCCTCCCGCTAACGAGAGATCGGAAGCGCAAGTGGTTGAAGTTGTTGAAGAATTCTTCGAAAACTTCTGAAAATAATCACTTGACAGCAAATGAGGCTGCTGTAGAATGCGCGCCTCGGTTGAGACGAAAGATCTTAACCAACCGCTCTTTAACAACTGAATCAAGCAATTCGTGTGGGTGCTTGTGCAGTCAGACTGATAGTCAAAAAGATTATCAGCATCACAAGTTGCTCCGCGAGAAATCAAAGATGTAACCAACGATTGCTGAGCCAAGTTTAGGGTTTCTTAAAAACCCAAAGATGTTTGAACTGAAGAGTTTGATCATGGCTCAGATTGAACGCTGGCGGCAGGCCTAACACATGCAAGTCGAGCGGATGAAAGGAGCTTGCTCCTGGATTCAGCGGCGGACGGGTGAGTAATGCCTAGGAATCTGCCTGGTAGTGGGGGACAACGTTTCGAAAGGAACGCTAATACCGCATACGTCCTACGGGAGAAAGCAGGGGACCTTCGGGCCTTGCGCTATCAGATGAGCCTAGGTCGGATTAGCTAGTTGGTGAGGTAATGGCTCACCAAGGCGACGATCCGTAACTGGTCTGAGAGGATGATCAGTCACACTGGAACTGAGACACGGTCCAGACTCCTACGGGAGGCAGCAGTGGGGAATATTGGACAATGGGCGAAAGCCTGATCCAGCCATGCCGCGTGTGTGAAGAAGGTCTTCGGATTGTAAAGCACTTTAAGTTGGGAGGAAGGGTTGTAGATTAATACTCTGCAATTTTGACGTTACCGACAGAATAAGCACCGGCTAACTCTGTGCCAGCAGCCGCGGTAATACAGAGGGTGCAAGCGTTAATCGGAATTACTGGGCGTAAAGCGCGCGTAGGTGGTTTGTTAAGTTGGATGTGAAATCCCCGGGCTCAACCTGGGAACTGCATCCAAAACTGGCAAGCTAGAGTATGGTAGAGGGTGGTGGAATTTCCTGTGTAGCGGTGAAATGCGTAGATATAGGAAGGAACACCAGTGGCGAAGGCGACCACCTGGACTGATACTGACACTGAGGTGCGAAAGCGTGGGGAGCAAACAGGATTAGATACCCTGGTAGTCCACGCCGTAAACGATGTCAACTAGCCGTTGGGAGCCTTGAGCTCTTAGTGGCGCAGCTAACGCATTAAGTTGACCGCCTGGGGAGTACGGCCGCAAGGTTAAAACTCAAATGAATTGACGGGGGCCCGCACAAGCGGTGGAGCATGTGGTTTAATTCGAAGCAACGCGAAGAACCTTACCAGGCCTTGACATCCAATGAACTTTCCAGAGATGGATTGGTGCCTTCGGGAACATTGAGACAGGTGCTGCATGGCTGTCGTCAGCTCGTGTCGTGAGATGTTGGGTTAAGTCCCGTAACGAGCGCAACCCTTGTCCTTAGTTACCAGCACGTTATGGTGGGCACTCTAAGGAGACTGCCGGTGACAAACCGGAGGAAGGTGGGGATGACGTCAAGTCATCATGGCCCTTACGGCCTGGGCTACACACGTGCTACAATGGTCGGTACAAAGGGTTGCCAAGCCGCGAGGTGGAGCTAATCCCATAAAACCGATCGTAGTCCGGATCGCAGTCTGCAACTCGACTGCGTGAAGTCGGAATCGCTAGTAATCGCGAATCAGAATGTCGCGGTGAATACGTTCCCGGGCCTTGTACACACCGCCCGTCACACCATGGGAGTGGGTTGCACCAGAAGTAGCTAGTCTAACCTTCGGGGGGACGGTTACCACGGTGTGATTCATGACTGGGGTGAAGTCGTAACAAGGTAGCCGTAGGGGAACCTGCGGCTGGATCACCTCCTTAATCGACGACATCAGCTGCTGCATGAGCTCCCACACGAATTGCTTGATTCATTGAAGAAGACGATAGAAGCAGCCCGAAATTGGGTCTGTAGCTCAGTTGGTTAGAGCGCACCCCTGATAAGGGTGAGGTCGGCAGTTCGAATCTGCCCAGACCCACCAATTTTGTGTGGGAAACGCCTGTAGAAATACGGGGCCATAGCTCAGCTGGGAGAGCGCCTGCCTTGCACGCAGGAGGTCAGCGGTTCGATCCCGCTTGGCTCCACCACTACTGCTTCTGAAGTTTGAAAGCTTAGAAATGAGCATTCCACCGAGACGGTGTTGAATGTTGATTTCTAGTCTTTGACTAGACCGTTCTTTAAAAATTTGGGTATGTGATAGAAAGATAGACTGAACGTTACTTTCACTGGTAACGGATCAGGCTAAGGTAAAATTTGTGAGTTCTCTTAGTTGAGAAATTCGAATTTTCGGCGAATGTCGTCTTCACAGTATAACCAGATTGCTTGGGGTTATATGGTCAAGTGAAGAAGCGCATACGGTGGATGCCTTGGCAGTCAGAGGCGATGAAAGACGTGGTAGCCTGCGAAAAGCTTCGGGGAGTCGGCAAACAGACTTTGATCCGGAGATGTCTGAATGGGGGAACCCAGCCATCATAAGATGGTTATCTTGTACTGAATACATAGGTGCAAGAGGCGAACCAGGGGAACTGAAACATCTAAGTACCCTGAGGAAAAGAAATCAACCGAGATTCCCTTAGTAGTGGCGAGCGAACGGGGACTAGCCCTTAAGTTGATTTGAGATTAGCGGAACGCTCTGGAAAGTGCGGCCATAGTGGGTGATAGCCCTGTACGCGAAAATCTCTTATCAATGAAATCGAGTAGGACGGAGCACGAGAAACTTTGTCTGAATATGGGGGGACCATCCTCCAAGGCTAAATACTACTGACTGACCGATAGTGAACTAGTACCGTGAGGGAAAGGCGAAAAGAACCCCGGAGAGGGGAGTGAAATAGATCCTGAAACCGTATGCGTACAAGCAGTGGGAGCAGACTTTGTTCTGTGACTGCGTACCTTTTGTATAATGGGTCAGCGACTTATTTTCAGTGGCGAGCTTAACCGAATAGGGGAGGCGTAGCGAAAGCGAGTCTTAATAGGGCGTCTAGTCGCTGGGAATAGACCCGAAACCGGGCGATCTATCCATGGGCAGGTTGAAGGTTAGGTAACACTGACTGGAGGACCGAACCGACTACCGTTGAAAAGTTAGCGGATGACCTGTGGATCGGAGTGAAAGGCTAATCAAGCTCGGAGATAGCTGGTTCTCCTCGAAAGCTATTTAGGTAGCGCCTCATGTATCACTGTAGGGGGTAGAGCACTGTTTCGGCTAGGGGGTCATCCCGACTTACCAAACCGATGCAAACTCCGAATACCTACAAGTGCCGAGCATGGGAGACACACGGCGGGTGCTAACGTCCGTCGTGAAAAGGGAAACAACCCAGACCGTCAGCTAAGGTCCCAAAGTTATGGTTAAGTGGGAAACGATGTGGGAAGGCTTAGACAGCTAGGAGGTTGGCTTAGAAGCAGCCACCCTTTAAAGAAAGCGTAATAGCTCACTAGTCGAGTCGGCCTGCGCGGAAGATGTAACGGGGCTCAAACCATACACCGAAGCTACGGGTATCACCTTCGGGTGATGCGGTAGAGGAGCGTTCTGTAAGCCTGTGAAGGTGAGTTGAGAAGCTTGCTGGAGGTATCAGAAGTGCGAATGCTGACATGAGTAACGACAATGGGTGTGAAAAACACCCACGCCGAAAGACCAAGGTTTCCTGCGCAACGTTAATCGACGCAGGGTTAGTCGGTCCCTAAGGCGAGGCTGAAAAGCGTAGTCGATGGAAAACAGGTTAATATTCCTGTACTTCTGGTTATTGCGATGGAGGGACGGAGAAGGCTAGGCCAGCTTGGCGTTGGTTGTCCAAGTTTAAGGTGGTAGGCTGAGATCTTAGGTAAATCCGGGATCTTAAGGCCGAGAGCTGATGACGAGTTACCCTTTGGGTGACGAAGTGGTTGATGCCATGCTTCCAAGAAAAGCTTCTAAGCTTCAGGTAACCAGGAACCGTACCCCAAACCGACACAGGTGGTTGGGTAGAGAATACCAAGGCGCTTGAGAGAACTCGGGTGAAGGAACTAGGCAAAATGGCACCGTAACTTCGGGAGAAGGTGCGCCGGTGAGGGTGAAGGACTTGCTCCGTAAGCTCATGCCGGTCGAAGATACCAGGCCGCTGCGACTGTTTATTAAAAACACAGCACTCTGCAAACACGAAAGTGGACGTATAGGGTGTGACGCCTGCCCGGTGCCGGAAGGTTAATTGATGGGGTTAGCTAACGCGAAGCTCTTGATCGAAGCCCCGGTAAACGGCGGCCGTAACTATAACGGTCCTAAGGTAGCGAAATTCCTTGTCGGGTAAGTTCCGACCTGCACGAATGGCGTAACGATGGCGGCGCTGTCTCCACCCGAGACTCAGTGAAATTGAAATCGCTGTGAAGATGCAGTGTATCCGCGGCTAGACGGAAAGACCCCGTGAACCTTTACTATAGCTTTGCACTGGACTTTGAATTTGCTTGTGTAGGATAGGTGGGAGGCTTTGAAGCGTGGACGCCAGTTCGCGTGGAGCCATCCTTGAAATACCACCCTGGCAACTTTGAGGTTCTAACTCAGGTCCGTTATCCGGATCGAGGACAGTGTATGGTGGGTAGTTTGACTGGGGCGGTCTCCTCCTAAAGAGTAACGGAGGAGTACGAAGGTGCGCTCAGACCGGTCGGAAATCGGTCGTAGAGTATAAAGGCAAAAGCGCGCTTGACTGCGAGACAGACACGTCGAGCAGGTACGAAAGTAGGTCTTAGTGATCCGGTGGTTCTGTATGGAAGGGCCATCGCTCAACGGATAAAAGGTACTCCGGGGATAACAGGCTGATACCGCCCAAGAGTTCATATCGACGGCGGTGTTTGGCACCTCGATGTCGGCTCATCACATCCTGGGGCTGAAGCCGGTCCCAAGGGTATGGCTGTTCGCCATTTAAAGTGGTACGCGAGCTGGGTTTAGAACGTCGTGAGACAGTTCGGTCCCTATCTGCCGTGGACGTTTGAGATTTGAGAGGGGCTGCTCCTAGTACGAGAGGACCGGAGTGGACGAACCTCTGGTGTTCCGGTTGTCACGCCAGTGGCATTGCCGGGTAGCTATGTTCGGGAAAGATAACCGCTGAAAGCATCTAAGCGGGAAACTTGCCTCAAGATGAGATCTCACTGGAACCTTGAGTTCCCTGAAGGGCCGTCGAAGACTACGACGTTGATAGGTTGGGTGTGTAAGCGCTGTGAGGCGTTGAGCTAACCAATACTAATTGCCCGTGAGGCTTGACCATATAACACCCAAGCAATTTGCTGACCTGAAAAGGCACCAGATTGCGGTGTGTGAAGACGAAACGAACCGAAAGTTCGAAGTTCACAAACACCTAGCTGTCACATACCCAATTTGCTGAAGCGAGGCCATCTGGTCACGAGTCAGTACCCGAATTTCTTGACGACCATAGAGCGTTGGAACCACCTGATCCCATCCCGAACTCAGCAGTGAAACGATGCATCGCCGATGGTAGTGTGGGGTTTCCCCATGTGAGAGTAGGTCATCGTCAAGATTAAATTCCGAAACCCCAATTGCGAAAGCAGTTGGGGTTTTGTTTTGCCTGCGAGAAATGTGTCTGTTTGATTTCTATGCAACGGCCCGGGGCATGGCTATTATGCGGGCCTCATTGTGAGGCGAAACCTGCATGTTGACGTTGTTGAATCTTCTGAAGGATGGACGATTCCATTCCGGACAGGATCTAGGGGTGGCCCTGGGAGTTAGCCGAAGCGCTGTATGGAAGCAGCTGCAGCAGCTTGAAGCTGAACTGGGCCTGTCGATCCATAAAGTTCGCGGTCGCGGCTATCAGTTGTCCGCGCCTCTGACGCTGCTTGATCCCGTGGAAATAACCAGAAGAGCACCTCAGTGGCCGGTAGCTGTGTTCGATTCTGTCGATTCAACAAATGCCGAGGCTTTGCGCTCCATTAACAAGGGGGCTCTCGCGCCGTTTTTGGTGCTGTCCGAGCGACAGGTGGCTGGGCGCGGTCGTCGAGGCCGTAAGTGGGTGAGCCCATTCGCGGAAAACCTGTATTACAGCCTTGTACTCCGTATCGAAGGCGGCATGCGTCAGCTTGAAGGGTTGAGCCTTGTTGTTGGCTTGGCGGTAATGCAAACCTTGCGAAGCAGCGGCGTGCCGACAGCCGGTTTGAAGTGGCCCAACGATGTTTTGGCGGGCAATAGAAAAATAGCCGGCATCCTGCTCGAGCTCGTCGGAGATCCGGCGGATGTATGTCATGTTGTATTGGGCATAGGAGTCAACGTCAATATGCAGATTGCTGATGAGGTAGACCAGCAATGGACCTCTATCAAGCTTGAGTCAGGCAAGTCCTGCGATCGCAATGCTCTGGTGGCGGAGTTGAGTAATCAACTCGAGGCTTATATCCATAAGCATCAGCTTGAAGGGTTCGCAAGTCTGCAGGAAGAGTGGGCGGAAAATCATCTGTGGCAGGGTCGATCCGTTTCGTTGATAGCCGGGAACAGCCAGATCGACGGGGTTGTGCTCGGCATTGATAACCAAGGCGGGCTGCGCTTGAGCATAGATGGTGTTGAAAAGGTCTTTAGTGGCGGAGAGCTCAGTCTGAGGTTGCGTGATGATTCTTGAGCTTGACTGCGGCAACAGCTTTATAAAGTGGCGCGTGTTGGATGCTCTCGCGAGTGAAGTGGTCTCGGAAGGGGTTGTAGATTCCAGTCAGGCTTTGATTGAGAGTCTGCGGATCATAAAGTCGCTTTCATTGCGCTACTGTCGTTTGGTGAGTGTCAGGACTAATGAGGAAACCGGCGCGTTAATCGAGCTTATTGAGCGCGAGTTCGGTATTCCTGTCGTTGGTGCGAAACCCGCTCGGGAGATATCCGGTGTTCGAAACGGCTATGAAGATTATGAGCGTCTAGGTCTTGATCGTTGGCTGGCGATGCTTGGAGGCTTTCACTTGGCTGCCGGGAATGCTTGCCTGGTTCTCGACTTCGGTACGGCTGTCACTGCCGATTTTGTCGCCGCTGATGGTGAGCATCTCGGTGGCTTCATTTGTCCTGGCATGCCTTTGATGCGAAACCAGCTGCGCACCCATACGCGTAAAATTCGCTATGGTGATGAGGCGGCGGAGCGGGCCCTATCCAGCCATGTACCTGGACGGACCACTGTTGAGGCGGTGGAGCGCGGTTGTTCTCTCATGCTGAGGGGGTTCGTTCTCACTCAATTAGAGCTGGCTCGAGCATATTGGGGCGAAAACTTTATGGTCTTCATCACGGGAGGGGATGCCGAGTTGGTGGATGGCGTCGTGCCTGAGGCCAGGGTTGTGCCCGACCTGGTTTTTGTCGGCTTGGCCATGGCGTGTCCCTTGTCCTGAGGTTTATATGCGTTGGTTGTTCCTGCTCCTTGTAGTTCTCAATATTTTTTACTATGTCTGGCATCAACAGGAAGCGCCCTTGCGAGCCAAAGACGTGACGCCTCTGAGTTTATATCGTGGTTCGCAGCAGGATATTCGTTTGTTGAGCGAAACAGCCAGTGATGGGCGCAGAGTGGAGGCTGCTCCGCGTCAGCAATGTCTGTTCATCGGTGGGTTTGCTGATGAGGATTCAGTTGCCAGGTTGCAACAGCGTCTGTTGGCAATGAGAGTCAATGTGCAATCCGTGCCAAAAGATGCTGCCGGAAGCGGTTACTGGCTGGCCGTTGCGCCGGAGGGTCAGCGTTTGTTGGGCGATCAACAGTTGCAAAACCTTTCCAAGGAATTCAATGAGTTAAAACATAAAATAATGCTGTGCGAAGGGGTTGCACCCACTCAATAGTTTGCATAGAATGGCGCCCGCTCCACAGCGAACGCCTTAATCGGGATTCAAAGTGAAGTGTGTCAACGCAGCTAACCTCAGGTTTTTAAATGAGAAAATGCTTGACAGGGGTTTGGCATGATATAGAATGCCGGCCTGATTAGGAGGGGTTCCCGAGCGGCCAAAGGGATCAGACTGTAAATCTGACGTCTACGACTTCGAAGGTTCGAATCCTTCTCCCTCCACCAGATTTAAGCGTGAGCTGCAGGCTCCGCGGGTATAGTTTAGTGGTAGAACCTCAGCCTTCCAAGCTGATGATGCGGGTTCGATTCCCGCTACCCGCTCCAAGTTTGCAGGTTGTGCAAAGGGTTTTGCTCTTGTAGCTCAGTTGGTAGAGCACACCCTTGGTAAGGGTGAGGTCAGCGGTTCAAATCCGCTCAAGAGCTCCATATAACAAGGCAGATATGAAAATATCTGCCTTTGTTTTAATGGTTGATATTGTTTGTCTAATTTCTTCTGTAGAGGGTGATATCGATGGCTAAGGAAAAATTTGATCGTTCCCTGCCCCACGTCAACGTTGGGACCATTGGTCACGTTGACCACGGTAAAACCACTCTGACTGCTGCTCTGACTCGCGTCTGCTCCGAAGTTTTCGGTTCGGCCGTCGTTGAATTCGACAAGATCGACAGCGCACCAGAAGAAAAAGCTCGCGGTATCACCATCAACACCGCTCACGTTGAGTACAACTCGACTATTCGTCACTACGCTCACGTTGACTGCCCAGGTCACGCTGACTACGTGAAGAACATGATCACCGGTGCTGCCCAGATGGACGGCGCGATCCTGGTTTGCTCGGCCGCTGATGGTCCGATGCCACAAACCCGTGAGCACATCCTGCTGTCCCGTCAGGTAGGCGTTCCGTACATCGTGGTTTTCCTGAACAAGGCTGACCTGGTAGACGACGCTGAGCTGCTGGAACTGGTTGAGATGGAAGTTCGTGACCTGCTGTCGACCTACGACTTCCCAGGCGACGACACTCCGATCATCATCGGTTCGGCTCGTATGGCGCTGGAAGGCAAAGACGACAACGAAATGGGTACCACTGCCGTTCGTAAGCTGGTTGAAACTCTGGATACCTACATCCCAGAACCAGTTCGTATGATCGACAAGCCATTCCTGATGCCAATCGAAGACGTATTCTCGATCTCCGGTCGCGGTACTGTTGTGACTGGTCGTATCGAGCGCGGTATCGTTCGCGTTCAGGACGCTCTGGAAATCGTTGGTCTGCGTGACACCACCACCACCACCTGCACCGGTGTTGAGATGTTCCGCAAGCTGCTCGACGAAGGTCGTGCTGGCGAGAACTGCGGCGTTCTGCTGCGTGGTACCAAGCGTGACGACGTTGAGCGTGGTCAGGTTCTGGTCAAGCCAGGTTCGGTCAAGCCGCACACCAAGTTCACCGCAGAAGTTTACGTTCTGAGCAAGGAAGAAGGCGGCCGTCACACTCCGTTCTTCAAAGGCTACCGTCCACAGTTCTACTTCCGTACTACTGACGTGACTGGTAACTGCGAGCTGCCAGAAGGCGTTGAAATGGTAATGCCAGGTGACAACATTCAGATGACTGTTACCCTGATCAAAACCATCGCGATGGAAGACGGTCTGCGTTTCGCTATCCGTGAAGGCGGTCGTACCGTCGGCGCTGGCGTCGTAGCCAAAATCATCGAATAAGCGGTTGTAATGTATTTTTCGGGCCGGCATAATGGTCGGCCTGATTTTGTTTTAGGTCAGTAGCTCAATTGGCAGAGCGACGGTCTCCAAAACCGTAGGTTGGGGGTTCGATTCCCTCCTGACCTGCCAGATTCACTCGGTGTGTCTGGCTTTCTTTTCACAGGATCTTCATAGATGACTCCTAACGCTGAAGCTCAAGGCTCTCGCTTCGATCTGCTCAAGTGGCTTGTAGTAGTTGCTTTGGTGGTTGTTGGCGTTGTTGGCAATCAGTATTACGCTGCTTCGCCGATCCTGTATCGTGTACTCGCTTTGCTTGCCATTGCTGCTGTAGCTGCCTTTGTAGGCCTGCAGACCGCGAAGGGCAAGTCTTTCTTTGTACTCGTTAAGGAAGCTCGTACCGAGATTCGTAAAGTCGTGTGGCCAACTCGCCAAGAAACCACGCAGACCACGCTGATTGTCGTGGCTGTTGTTCTGGTTATGGCGTTGCTGTTGTGGGGGCTTGATTCCCTGCTCGGCTGGCTTGTTTCCTTGATTGTCGGCTAAGGGTGTCCCGTGGCTAAGCGTTGGTATGTTGTGCATGCTTACTCGGGTTACGAGAAGCATGTGATGCGCTCGCTGATCGAGCGCGTAAAGCTGGCTGGCATGGAAGATGGCTTCGGCGAGATTCTGGTTCCCACTGAAGAAGTGGTTGAGATGCGTAACGGCCAGAAGCGCAAAAGCGAACGGAAGTTTTTCCCAGGCTATGTGCTGGTCCAAATGGATATGAACGAGGGTACTTGGCACTTGGTCAAGGATACTCCTCGGGTGATGGGTTTCATTGGCGGTACTGCCGACAAGCCTGCACCAATTACCGATAAAGAGGCAGAAGCGATTCTGCGTCGCGTTGCTGATGGTAGCGACAAGCCTAAGCCGAAGACGTTGTTCGAGCCAGGTGAGACGGTACGTGTCAACGACGGTCCATTCGCTGATTTCAATGGCGTTGTGGAAGAAGTTAACTACGAAAAGAGCCGGATCCAAGTGGCGGTGCTCATTTTCGGTCGCTCTACTCCGGTGGAGCTCGAGTTCAGTCAGGTCGAGAAGGTCTAACTGGACAAGCAATCCCAACCCCGCAGCCTTAGGCTGTGGGGTTTTGTCGTCACTGGGATAAACGCGCAAGTAACCGGGGAGCCTTTCGAGGCGTTCGAACCCGTAATTGGAGTGCCTCATGGCCAAGAAGATTACCGCTTACATCAAGCTGCAAGTGAAGGCCGCTCAGGCTAACCCAAGTCCACCTGTTGGTCCTGCTCTGGGTCAGCACGGCGTGAACATCATGGAATTCTGCAAGGCTTTCAACGCCCGTACTCAGGGTCTTGAGCCAGGTCTGCCGACTCCAGTGATCATCACTGTCTACAGCGACCGTAGCTTCACTTTCGAAACCAAATCCACCCCTGCTTCGGTTCTGCTGAAGAAGGCGGCCGGTCTGACCAGCGGTTCCGCTCGTCCGAACACCGTTAAGGTTGGCACCGTTACCCGTGCTCAGCTGGAAGAAATCGCGAAAACCAAAAACGCGGATCTGACTGCAGCTGATATGGATGCAGCCGTGCGTACTATCGCCGGTTCTGCTCGTAGCATGGGCCTTAACGTGGAGGGTGTGTAATGGCTAAGCTGACCAAGCGTCAAAAGGCTATCGCCGGCAAAATCGAAGCAGGCAAGGCCTACAACATTGTAGACGCCGCTGCTCTGCTGGCCGAGCTGTCGACTGTCAAGTTCAGCGAGTCGTTCGACGTTGCTGTAAACCTGGGTGTAGACCCGCGTAAGTCCGACCAGGTCGTTCGTAGCGCTACTGTGCTGCCACACGGCACTGGCAAGACCGTTCGCGTAGCTGTGTTCACCCAGGGTCCAGCTGCTGAGGCCGCTCTGGCTGCCGGCGCTGACCGTGTAGGTATGGACGACCTGGCTGCCGAAATGAAAGGCGGCGACCTGAACTATGACGTAGTGATCGCATCCCCGGATGCCATGCGTGTTGTAGGTCAGTTGGGTCAGATCCTCGGTCCACGTGGCCTGATGCCTAACCCGAAAGTCGGCACCGTAACTCCAGACGTAGCCAACGCGGTTAAAAACGCCAAGGCTGGTCAGGTTCGTTATCGCACCGACAAAAACGGCATCATCCACACTTCCGTTGGCAAGATCGGCTTCGACGCCGTCAAGCTGAAGGAAAACGTTGAAGCCCTGATCGCTGATCTGAAGCGTATCAAGCCAGCTTCTTCGAAAGGTATTTACGTCAAGCGCGTTACCCTGAGCACCACAATGGGCCCAGGTCTGGTTATCGACCAGAGCTCGCTCGACGCGTAAGACAAAGGTTGGCGCGGATTGCCGCGCCAATTGAAAGATTGGGGTCCCTGCCTGGCGGGGGCTATCCAAGACCGTAGGCGGCGCAAGCCTTAAACCTCAAGCCTACGCAGATGGTGCTCCCGGTTCCTTACCGAATCAGACACCAAAACGACATTCGGTTCCGATCGAATGAAACGGTAACAAGCAGGAGTTAAACCCGTGGCAATTAATCTCGAAGACAAGAAGGCCATCGTCGCTGAAGTCAACGAGGCTGCCAAAGTCGCTCTGTCCGCTGTCGTGGTTGATGCACGTGGCGTAACAGTAGGCGCAATGACCGGACTCCGTAAAGAGGCTCGTGAAGCTGGCGTTTACGTACGTGTTGTACGTAACACCCTGCTCAAGCGTGCTGTTGCTGACACTCAATACAGTGTCCTCAACGACGTGTTCACCGGCCCGACCCTGATTGCATTCTCCAACGAACATCCGGGCGCTGCTGCCCGTATCTTCAAAGAGTTTGCGAAGGGTCAGGACAAGTTCGAGATCAAGGCAGCTGCGTTCGAGGGCAAGTTCCTCGCAGCTAATCAGATCGACGTACTGGCAACTCTGCCGACCCGTGACGAAGCAATTTCTCAGCTGATGAGCGTGATTCAAGGCGCTACCAGCAAATTGGCTCGTACTCTGGCGGCAATTCGCGACCAGAAAGAAGCTGCCGCAGCCTAAGGCTCGTCACTTCTCGCGTTTTTTGTTTATTTCGATGGTCGCGTAGGCCGTCCCCCAATTCAGGAATTGAGTCATGTCTCTGACTAACGAACAAATCATCGAAGCAATCGGCCAGAAATCCGTAGTGGAAATCGTAGAGCTGATCAAAGCGATGGAAGAAACCTTCGGCGTTACCGCTGCTGCCGCTTCGGCTGGTCCAGCTGCAGCTGCCGCTGTTGTTGAAGAGCAAACCGAGTTCAACGTTGTTCTGCTGGAAGCTGGCGAGAAGAAGGTTAACGTGATCAAGGCAGTTCGTGAACTGACCGGTCTGGGCCTGAAAGAAGCCAAAGAGAAAGTAGACGGCGCTCCTCAGGTTGTAGCTGAAGGCGTTTCGAAAGAAGCGGCTGAAGACGCCAAGAAGAAGCTGGAAGAAGCAGGCGCTAAAGTCGAGCTGAAGTAAGCATCGACTTTGCTCCTCCAGCCCGAGCGTCAAGCGACAGGCTGATGGCTGGTGGCTCTTGCCACCGGCCTTTTTCCGTTATTGGCAGCCGACTGGGTCGGTGCCGATAAAGGCGCTGTAACCACCCGATGCGGTGGCGCAAACCATGGGGTTTGCACGATTTTCTGGCTGCTCCCGTCGGGAGGGGCCAAACAAGCAGGTGACCAAGCTGGGGAACGCTGATGGCTTACTCATATACTGAGAAAAAACGTATCCGCAAGGACTTTAGCAAGTTGCCGGACGTCATGGATGTGCCTTACCTCCTGGCCATCCAGCTGGATTCGTATCGTGAATTCTTGCAAGCGGGAGCGACTAAAGATCAGTTCCGCGACGTGGGCCTGCATGCGGCCTTCAAATCCGTTTTCCCGATCATCAGCTACTCCGGCAATGCTGCGCTGGAGTACGTCGGTTATCGCCTGGGCGAACCGGCATTTGATGTCAAAGAATGCGTATTGCGCGGTGTAACTTTCGCCGTACCTTTGCGGGTAAAAGTGCGCCTGATCATTTTCGACAAAGAATCGTCGAACAAAGCGATCAAGGACATCAAAGAGCAAGAAGTCTACATGGGTGAAATCCCCCTGATGACTGAGAACGGTACCTTCGTAATCAACGGTACCGAGCGTGTTATCGTTTCCCAGCTGCACCGTTCCCCGGGCGTGTTCTTCGACCACGACCGCGGCAAGACGCACAGCTCCGGCAAACTGCTGTACTCGGCTCGCATCATTCCTTACCGCGGTTCGTGGCTGGACTTCGAGTTCGACCCGAAAGACTGCGTCTTCGTGCGTATCGACCGTCGTCGCAAGCTGCCGGCTTCGGTACTGCTGCGCGCACTCGGTTACACCACTGAAGAAGTGCTGGACGCCTTCTACACCACCAACGTATTCCACCTGAGCGGCGAAACCCTCAGCCTGGAACTGGTGCCATCGCGCCTGCGTGGTGAAGTTGCGGTTCTGGACATCCAGGACGAGAAGGGCAAGGTCATCGTTGAGCAGGGCCGCCGTATTACCGCGCGCCACATCAACCAGATCGAAAAAGCCGGTATCAAGACGCTGGACGTGCCACTGGATTACGTCCTCGGCCGCACCACGGCCAAGGCTATCGTGCACCCGGCCACTGGCGAAATCCTGGCTGAATGCAACACCGAGCTGAACACTGAAGTCCTGGCAAAAATCGCCAAGGCTCAGGTCGTTCGCATCGAGACCCTGTACACCAACGACATCGACTGCGGTCCGTTCGTCTCCGACACGCTGAAGATCGACTCCACCAGCAACCAATTGGAAGCGCTGGTCGAGATCTATCGCATGATGCGTCCAGGCGAGCCGCCAACCAAGGACGCTGCCGAGACCCTGTTCAACAACCTGTTCTTCAGTCCTGAGCGCTATGACCTGTCTGCGGTCGGCCGGATGAAGTTCAACCGTCGTATCGGTCGTACCGAGATCGAAGGTTCGGGCGTGCTGTGCAAGGAAGACATCGTCGCGGTACTGAAGACTCTGGTCGACATCCGTAACGGTAAAGGCATCGTCGATGACATCGACCACCTGGGTAACCGTCGTGTTCGCTGCGTAGGCGAAATGGCCGAAAACCAGTTCCGCGTTGGCCTGGTACGTGTTGAGCGTGCGGTCAAAGAGCGTCTGTCGATGGCTGAAAGCGAAGGCTTGATGCCGCAAGACCTGATCAACGCCAAGCCAGTGGCTGCGGCGGTGAAAGAGTTCTTCGGTTCGAGCCAGCTCTCGCAGTTCATGGACCAGAACAACCCGCTGTCCGAGATCACCCACAAGCGTCGTGTCTCCGCACTCGGCCCTGGTGGTCTGACTCGTGAGCGCGCAGGCTTCGAAGTCCGTGACGTACACCCGACTCACTACGGTCGTGTCTGCCCGATTGAAACGCCGGAAGGTCCGAACATCGGTCTGATCAACTCGCTGGCTGCGTACGCTCGCACCAACCAGTACGGCTTCCTGGAAAGCCCGTACCGCGTGGTGAAAGAGGGCGTGGTTACCGACGAGATCGTGTTCCTGTCCGCTATCGAAGAAGCCGATCACGTGATCGCGCAGGCTTCGGCGACCATGAACGAGCAGAAAGTCCTGATCGACGAACTGGTAGCCGTACGTCACCTGAACGAATTCACGGTCAAGGCGCCGGAAGACGTCACCTTGATGGACGTTTCGCCGAAGCAGGTTGTGTCGGTTGCAGCGTCGCTGATCCCGTTCCTCGAGCACGACGACGCCAACCGTGCGTTGATGGGTTCGAACATGCAGCGTCAAGCTGTACCGACCCTGCGCGCTGACAAGCCGCTGGTAGGTACCGGCATGGAGCGTAACGTAGCCCGTGACTCCGGCGTTTGCGTCGTGGCTCGTCGTGGTGGCGTGATCGATTCCGTCGATGCCAGCCGTATCGTGGTTCGTGTTGCCGATGATGAAGTTGAAACCGGTGAAGCCGGTGTCGACATCTACAACCTGACCAAGTACACCCGCTCGAACCAGAACACCTGCATCAACCAGCGTCCGCTGGTGCGTAAAGGTGATCGCGTTCAGCGTAGCGACATCATGGCCGACGGTCCGTCCACCGACATGGGTGAACTGGCACTGGGTCAGAACATGCGCATCGCGTTCATGGCATGGAACGGCTTCAACTTCGAAGACTCCATCTGCCTGTCCGAGCGTGTGGTTCAGGAAGACCGCTTCACCACGATCCACATTCAGGAACTGACCTGTGTGGCCCGTGACACCAAGCTTGGCCCAGAGGAAATCACTGCGGACATCCCGAACGTGGGTGAAGCCGCACTGAACAAGCTGGACGAAGCCGGTATCGTTTACGTAGGTGCTGAAGTAGGCGCAGGCGACATCCTGGTCGGCAAGGTCACTCCGAAAGGCGAGACCCAACTGACTCCGGAAGAAAAACTGCTGCGTGCGATCTTCGGTGAAAAAGCCAGCGACGTTAAAGACACCTCCCTGCGCGTGCCAACCGGCACCAAAGGTACTGTCATCGACGTACAGGTCTTCACCCGTGACGGCGTTGAGCGTGATGCTCGTGCACTGTCGATCGAGAAGTCCCAGCTGGACGAGATCCGCAAGGATCTGAACGAAGAGTTCCGCATCGTTGAAGGCGCGACTTTCGAACGTCTGCGTTCCGCTCTGGTAGGCCACAAGGCCGAAGGCGGCGCCGGCCTGAAGAAAGGTCAGGACATCACCGACGAAGTTCTCGACGGTCTTGAGCACGGCCAGTGGTTCAAACTGCGCATGGCTGAAGATGCTCTGAACGAGCAGCTCGAGAAGGCTCAGGCCTACATCGTTGATCGTCGCCGTCTGCTGGACGACAAGTTCGAAGACAAGAAGCGCAAACTGCAGCAGGGCGATGACCTGGCTCCAGGCGTGCTTAAAATAGTCAAGGTTTACCTGGCAATCCGTCGCCGCATCCAGCCGGGCGACAAGATGGCTGGTCGTCACGGTAACAAGGGTGTGGTCTCCGTGATCATGCCGGTTGAAGACATGCCGCACGATGCCAATGGCACCCCGGTCGACGTGGTCCTCAACCCGCTGGGCGTACCTTCGCGTATGAACGTTGGTCAGATTCTCGAAACCCACCTGGGCCTCGCGGCAAAAGGTCTGGGCGAGAAGATCAACCGGATGGTCGAAGAGCAGCGTAAAGTGGCTGAGCTGCGCACCTTCCTGGACGAGATCTACAACCAGATCGGCGGTCGTAACGAAGATCTGGACAGCTTCTCCGATCAGGAAATCCTCGATCTGGCGAACAACCTGCGTGGCGGCGTTCCAATGGCCACTCCAGTGTTCGACGGCGCCAAGGAAAGCGAAATCAAGGCCATGCTGAAGCTGGCAGACCTGCCGGAAAGCGGCCAGATGCAGCTGACCGACGGCCGTACCGGCAACAAGTTCGAGCGTCCAGTTACCGTTGGCTACATGTACATGCTGAAGCTGAACCACTTGGTAGACGACAAGATGCACGCGCGTTCTACCGGTTCTTACAGCCTGGTTACCCAGCAGCCGCTGGGTGGTAAGGCGCAGTTCGGTGGTCAGCGTTTCGGGGAGATGGAGGTCTGGGCACTGGAAGCATACGGTGCTGCTTACACTCTGCAAGAAATGCTCACAGTGAAGTCGGACGATGTGAACGGCCGTACCAAGATGTACAAGAACATCGTGGATGGCGATCACCGTATGGAGCCGGGCATGCCCGAGTCCTTCAACGTGTTGATCAAGGAAATTCGTTCCCTCGGCATCGATATCGATCTGGAAACCGAATAACACGTGACGCGAATCGAGAGCGGGGCAGGACTGCCCGCTCTCTGCTCCGCCAGGAGGAAAGGCCTTGAAAGACCTACTGAATTTGCTGAAAAACCAGGGTCAAGTCGAAGAGTTCGACGCCATCCGTATCGGATTGGCCTCGCCGGAGATGATCCGTTCGTGGTCGTTCGGTGAAGTTAAAAAGCCGGAAACCATCAACTACCGTACGTTCAAACCTGAGCGTGATGGTCTGTTCTGCGCCAAGATCTTTGGCCCGGTAAAGGATTACGAGTGCCTGTGCGGTAAGTACAAGCGCTTGAAGCACCGTGGTGTGATCTGCGAGAAGTGCGGCGTTGAAGTTGCACTGGCCAAGGTTCGTCGTGAGCGCATGGCGCACATCGAACTGGCTTCGCCGGTTGCCCACATCTGGTTCCTGAAATCGCTGCCGTCGCGTATCGGCTTGCTGATGGACATGACCCTGCGTGATATCGAACGCGTTCTCTACTTCGAGAGCTATGTCGTTATCGATCCAGGCATGACCACCCTTGAAAAAGGTCAGCTGCTGAACGACGAGCAGTATTTCGAAGCGCTGGAAGAGTTCGGTGACGATTTCGACGCCCGCATGGGTGCCGAAGCTGTCCGTGAACTGCTGCACGCTATCGACCTGGAGCACGAGATTGGCCGTCTGCGCGAAGAGATTCCGCAAACCAACTCGGAAACCAAGATCAAGAAGCTGTCCAAGCGTTTGAAGTTGATGGAAGCCTTCCAGGGTTCCGGCAACCTGCCAGAGTGGATGGTGCTGACCGTTCTGCCGGTTCTGCCGCCAGATCTGCGTCCACTGGTCCCGCTGGATGGCGGTCGTTTCGCGACGTCCGACCTCAACGATCTGTATCGTCGAGTGATCAACCGTAACAACCGTTTGAAGCGCCTGCTGGATCTGTCCGCTCCGGACATCATCGTGCGCAACGAAAAGCGTATGTTGCAGGAAGCGGTCGATGCACTGCTCGACAACGGTCGTCGTGGCCGCGCTATCACAGGCTCCAACAAGCGTCCTCTGAAGTCCCTGGCTGACATGATCAAGGGTAAGCAGGGTCGTTTCCGTCAGAACTTGCTCGGTAAGCGTGTTGACTACTCCGGTCGTTCGGTAATTACCGTAGGCCCGACCCTGCGTCTGCACCAGTGCGGTCTGCCGAAGAAGATGGCTCTCGAGCTGTTCAAGCCGTTCATTTTCGGCAAGCTGGAAATGCGTGGTCTGGCGACCACCATCAAAGCAGCCAAGAAAATGGTTGAGCGCGAGCTGCCAGAGGTTTGGGACGTTCTCGCTGAAGTGATTCGCGAACACCCGGTTCTTCTCAACCGTGCACCGACCCTTCACCGTCTGGGCATCCAGGCGTTTGAACCGGTACTGATCGAAGGTAAGGCTATCCAGCTGCACCCGCTGGTCTGCGCCGCGTACAACGCCGACTTCGACGGCGACCAGATGGCCGTGCACGTACCGCTGACGCTGGAAGCCCAGCTCGAAGCGCGTGCGTTGATGATGTCGACCAACAACATTCTGTCGCCAGCCAACGGTGAGCCAATCATCGTTCCGTCGCAGGACGTTGTATTGGGTCTGTACTACATGACCCGTGAAGCGATCAACGCCAAAGGCGAAGGTCGTGTGTTCGCGGATCTGCAGGAAGTTGACCGTGTGTTCCGTGCCGGCGAAGCCGCACTGCACGCCAAGGTTAAAGTACGTATCAACGAAACCGTCAATGACCGTGACGGCAACAGCGTGAGCGGTACCCGTATCGTCGACACCACTGTCGGCCGTGCGCTGCTGTTCCAGGTTGTGCCAAAAGGTCTGTCGTACGACGTCGTCAACCTGCCGATGAAGAAAAAGGCGATCTCCAAGCTGATCAACCAGTGCTACCGCGTGGTTGGTCTGAAGGAGACCGTGATCTTCGCTGACCAGTTGATGTACACCGGTTTCGCTTATTCGACCATCTCCGGCGTTTCCATCGGTGTTAACGACTTCGTTATCCCTGACGAGAAAGCCCGCATCATCGGTGCAGCCACCGACGAAGTGAAAGAGATCGAGAGCCAGTACGCCTCCGGCCTGGTAACCCAGGGCGAGAAGTACAACAAAGTGATCGACCTCTGGTCGAAAGCGAACGATGAAGTTTCCAAGGCGATGATGGCCAACCTCTCGAAAGAGAAAGTCATCGACCGTCACGGCGACGAAGTCGACCAAGAGTCTTTCAACTCGATGTACATGATGGCCGACTCGGGTGCGCGGGGTTCCGCAGCACAGATTCGTCAGCTGGCCGGTATGCGTGGTCTGATGGCCAAGCCGGACGGTTCCATCATTGAAACGCCGATTACTGCGAACTTCCGTGAAGGTCTGAGCGTACTTCAGTACTTCATCTCGACTCACGGTGCTCGTAAAGGTCTGGCGGATACCGCGTTGAAAACTGCGAACTCCGGTTACCTGACTCGTCGTCTGGTAGACGTGGCGCAGGATCTGGTAGTGACCGAGATCGATTGCGGCACCGAACACGGTCTGCTGATGACTCCGCACATTGAAGGCGGTGACGTTGTAGAGCCGTTGGGTGAGCGCGTATTGGGTCGTGTGATTGCCCGTGACGTATTCAAGCCAGGTACCGAGGACGTTATCGTTCCTGCCGGCACTCTGGTTGACGAGAAGTGGGTCGAGTTCATCGAGCTGAACAGCATCGACGAAGTGATCGTGCGTTCGCCGATCAGCTGCGAAACCCGTTACGGCATTTGCGCCAAGTGCTACGGCCGTGATCTGGCTCGTGGTCATCAGGTGAACATCGGTGAAGCGGTCGGCGTTATCGCTGCCCAGTCCATCGGTGAGCCGGGTACCCAGCTGACCATGCGTACGTTCCACATCGGTGGTGCGGCAAGCCGTACTTCCGCAGCCGACAGCGTTCAGGTGAAGAATGGCGGTACTGTCCGTCTGCACAACCTGAAGCACGTTGAGCGAGTGGATGGCCACCTGGTTGCTGTGTCCCGTTCCGGTGAGCTGGCAATCGCGGACGACTTCGGTCGTGAGCGCGAGCGTTACAAGCTACCGTACGGTGCTGTGATTTCGGTCAAGGAAGGTGACAAGGTCGACGCTGGCGCAATCGTGGCCAAGTGGGATCCGCACACTCACCCGATCGTTACCGAAATGAAAGGTACCGTGACCTACGTGGGCATGGAAGAAGGCATCACGATCAAGCGTCAGACTGACGAATTGACCGGTATGACCAACATTGAAGTACTCGACGCGAAAGATCGTCCAGCTGCCGGTAAGGAAATCCGTCCAGCAGTGAAGATGGTCGACGACAACGGCAAGGATCTGTTGCTGCCAGGCACTGACGTTATCGCTCAGTACTTCCTGCCAGCCAACGCCCTGGTCGGTGTGGCTGACGGTGCGAAGATTGCGATCGGTGATGTTATCGCTCGTATTCCGCAGGAAACTTCGAAGACCCGTGACATCACCGGTGGTCTGCCGCGTGTTGCCGACCTGTTCGAAGCCCGTCGCCCGAAAGAAGCGTCGATTCTGGCTGAAGTCAGCGGCACCATCGCGTTCGGTAAAGAAACCAAAGGCAAGCGCCGTCTGGTCATTACCCCGAACGACGGTAGCGATCCGTACGAAGAGCTGATTCCGAAGTGGCGTCACCTGAACGTCTTCGAAGGCGAACAGGTAAACCGCGGCGAAGTTATCTCCGACGGTCCAAGCGATCCGCACGACATCCTGCGTCTGCTGGGTGTGAGCGCGCTGGCCAAGTACATCGTCAACGAGATCCAGGACGTTTATCGTCTGCAAGGCGTGAAGATCAACGACAAGCACATCGAGACCATCCTGCGTCAGATGCTGCGTAAAGTTGAGATCTCCGAGTCTGGCGATTCCAGCTTCATCAAGGGCGACCAGATGGAACTGACTCACGTGCTGGTCGAGAACGAGCGTCTGAGCACGGAAGACAAGTTTGTCTCCAAGTTCACTCGCGTTCTGCTGGGTATCACCAAGGCGTCGTTGTCCACCGAATCGTTCATCTCGGCGGCTTCCTTCCAGGAAACCACCCGCGTACTGACCGAAGCGGCAGTCACCGGCAAGCGCGATTACCTGCGCGGCCTGAAAGAAAACGTAGTCGTGGGTCGTCTGATCCCGGCTGGTACCGGTCTTGCCTATCACAGCGAGCGCAAGCGTCGCCGTGATGCCGACAAGCCGTTGCGCGTAAGCGCCAGTGAAGTGGAAGCTGCACTGACCGAAGCGCTGAACTCGAGCGGTAACTGAGTTCTGCGATAAACGAGCGTGAGGCCCTGATCGCTCCGTTCGTCGAATCGAGACATTTAGTCGAGGTTCGACGGGCGGGGAGGTCGGGGCCTTGCCTTGACTGGAATCAAGATCCTCTTTAGACTCTTGATCCCCTAAATTTGGCGGGAATTCGTTCCTGCCATTTTGCTTTTCTTGCAAGACAATAGCGTCGCAAGACAACAGTGGAGCTAGTAGATGGCAACTATCAACCAGCTGGTACGTCAGCCGCGTAAGCGTATCGTCGAGAAATCCGACGTACCTGCGCTGCAGAACTGCCCGCAACGTCGTGGCGTGTGCACCCGTGTGTACACCACCACGCCGAAAAAACCTAACTCGGCACTGCGTAAAGTATGCCGTGTGCGTCTGACCAACGGTTTCGAGGTTTCCTCGTACATCGGTGGTGAAGGCCACAACCTGCAAGAGCACAGCGTGGTACTGATCCGCGGCGGTCGTGTAAAAGACTTGCCAGGTGTTCGTTACCACACCGTTCGCGGCTCCTTGGATACCTCCGGCGTTAAAGGCCGTAACCAGGGTCGTTCGAAATACGGTACCAAGCGTCCGAAGTAATCGGCCGTTTTGCAGATTTTTATTTTATTGAGTCGATAAGAGTAAGGTCGGGCACGCATCCTCCGGATCTGTCCCGAGCTAACCTGAAGACCGCTTGAGGGCTTATCATGCCAAGACGTCGCGTAGCAGCAAAGCGTGAGATTCTGGACGATCCGAAATACGGAAGCCAGATCCTCGCCAAATTCATGAACCACGTTATGGAAAGCGGCAAGAAAGCCGTTGCCGAGCGTATCGTTTATGGTGCCCTGGAAACCGTTGCGGCCCGTAAGGCTGGCACCGATCCCCTGGAACTCTTCGAAAAAGCACTCGACGCCATCGCTCCGCTGGTCGAAGTGAAGTCGCGCCGCGTTGGTGGTGCTACTTACCAGGTTCCGGTCGAGGTTCGTCCTTCCCGTCGTAACGCTCTGGCAATGCGCTGGTTGGTAGACTTCGCCCGTAAGCGCGGCGAGAAGTCTATGGCTCTGCGTTTGGCTGGCGAACTGCTGGATGCTGCTGAAGGTAAAGGTGCTGCTGTTAAGAAGCGTGAAGACGTGCACCGTATGGCCGAAGCTAACAAAGCTTTCTCGCACTACCGCTTCTAATTTTAGCTTCACTAATTTTGCGAGGGCTTTATGGCTCGTACTACTCCGATTAGCCGCTACCGTAACATCGGTATCGTCGCTCACGTGGATGCTGGTAAAACCACCACCACCGAGCGCGTACTGTTTTACACCGGCAAAAGTCACAAAATGGGCGAGGTGCATGATGGCGCCGCGACCACAGACTGGATGGTTCAGGAGCAGGAGCGTGGTATTACCATTACTTCTGCTGCCATTACCGCCTTCTGGAAAGGTTCCGAGAAGCAGTACTCTCACGAGCACCGTTTCAACGTAATCGATACCCCGGGCCACGTTGACTTCACCATTGAAGTTGAGCGTTCCCTGCGCGTACTCGACGGCGCTGTCGTTGTGTTCTGCGGTACTTCGGGTGTTGAGCCGCAGTCGGAAACCGTATGGCGTCAAGCCAACAAATACGGCGTTCCACGTCTTGTTTACGTAAACAAGATGGACCGTGCCGGCGCCAACTTCCTGCGCGTGATCGGTCAGATCAAGCAGCGTCTGGGTCACACTCCGGTGCCGATCCAGTTGGCCATCGGTTCCGAAGACAACTTCCAGGGTCAGATCGATCTGATCAACATGCAAGCTGTCTACTGGAACGACTCCGACAAAGGTATGGTCCCTGTTCGCAAGGACATTCCTGCCGAGCTGCAAGAGCTGGCTGAAGAGTGGCGCAACAACATGGTTGAAGCTGCCGCCGAAGCCAACGAAGAGCTGATGAACAAGTACCTGGAAGGCGAAGAGCTGTCGATCGAAGAGATCAAGGCTGCTTTGCGTCAGCGTACTATCGCCGGCGAAATCGTTCTGGCCGTTTGCGGTTCTTCGTTCAAGAACAAGGGTGTTCCCCTGGTTCTCGACGCCGTTATCGACTACCTGCCTGCTCCGACCGACATTCCTGCTATCAAGGGTTCCAACCCTGATAACGAGGAAGAAGAGATGGAGCGTCATGCAGACGACAACGAGCCTTTCGCGGCTCTGGCGTTCAAGATCGCTACCGACCCATTCGTGGGTACTCTGACCTTCGTCCGCGTTTACTCGGGCGTGTTGAACTCCGGCGACGGCGTGATCAACTCGGTCAAAGGCAAGAAAGAGCGCGTGGGTCGTATGGTGCAGATGCACGCAAACGCCCGCGAAGAGATCAAGGAAGTACGCGCTGGCGACATCGCGGCCCTGATCGGCATGAAGGACGTCACCACTGGTGAAACCCTCTGCAACGCTGACAAGCCAATCATCCTGGTTCGCATGGACTTCCCGGAGCCGGTTATTTCGGTTGCCGTAGAGCCCAAGACCAAGGATGACCAGGAAAAAATGGGTATCGCTCTGGGCAAACTCGCTCAGGAAGACCCGTCTTTCCGCGTTAAAACTGATGAAGAGACTGGTCAGACGATCATCTCCGGCATGGGCGAGTTGCACCTGGACATCCTGGTTGACCGGATGCGCCGTGAGTTCAACGTCGAAGCCAACATCGGCAAGCCTCAGGTTTCCTATCGTGAGCGCATCACGAAGAACTGTGAAATCGAAGGCAAGTTCGTTCGTCAGTCCGGTGGTCGCGGCCAGTTCGGTCACTGCTGGATCCGTTTTGCTCCTGCTGACGAAGGTCAGGAAGGTCTGCAATTCGTGAACGAAGTTGTAGGTGGTGTGGTTCCTAAGGAATACATCCCGGCTATCCAGAAGGGTATCGAAGAGCAGATGAAGAACGGCGTTGTTGCCGGCTATCCGCTGATCGGCCTGAAGGCTACCGTGTTCGATGGTTCTTACCACGACGTCGACTCCAACGAGATGGCGTTCAAGGTGGCTGCTTCCATGGCGACCAAGCAACTGGCCCAGAAGGGCGGTGGTGAGTTGCTCGAGCCGATCATGGCGGTAGAGGTTGTTACGCCTGAAGACTATATGGGTGATGTGATGGGCGACCTTAACCGTCGTCGCGGCATGATCCAGGGTATGGAAGACACAGTGTCCGGCAAGGTTATCCGTGCCGAGGTTCCGCTGGGTGAGATGTTCGGTTATGCGACCGACGTTCGTTCCATGTCTCAGGGTCGCGCAAGCTACTCTATGGAATTCAAAAAATACGATACGGCTCCGTCGCACATCGTCGAATCCGTAACCAAAAAACAAGGCTGATTCAGCCCCTTTAGGCTAGGAGTTAATTGTCGTGGCTAAAGAAAAATTTGATCGTTCCCTACCGCACGTCAACGTTGGCACCATTGGTCACGTTGACCACGGTAAAACCACTCTGACTGCTGCTCTGACTCGCGTCTGCTCCGAAGTTTTCGGTTCGGCCGTCGTTGAATTCGACAAGATCGACAGCGCACCAGAAGAAAAAGCTCGCGGTATCACCATCAACACCGCTCACGTTGAGTACAACTCGACTATTCGTCACTACGCTCACGTTGACTGCCCAGGTCACGCTGACTACGTGAAGAACATGATCACCGGTGCTGCCCAGATGGACGGCGCGATCCTGGTTTGCTCGGCCGCTGATGGTCCGATGCCACAAACCCGTGAGCACATCCTGCTGTCCCGTCAGGTAGGCGTTCCGTACATCGTGGTTTTCCTGAACAAGGCTGACCTGGTAGACGACGCTGAGCTGCTGGAACTGGTTGAGATGGAAGTTCGTGACCTGCTGTCGACCTACGACTTCCCAGGCGACGACACTCCGATCATCATCGGTTCGGCTCGTATGGCGCTGGAAGGCAAAGACGACAACGAAATGGGCACCACTGCCGTTCGTAAGCTGGTTGAAACTCTGGATACCTACATCCCAGAACCAGTTCGTATGATCGACAAGCCATTCCTGATGCCAATCGAAGACGTATTCTCGATCTCCGGTCGCGGTACTGTTGTGACTGGTCGTATCGAGCGCGGTATCGTTCGCGTTCAGGATGCTCTGGAAATCGTTGGTCTGCGTGACACCACCACCACCACCTGCACCGGTGTTGAGATGTTCCGCAAGCTGCTCGACGAAGGTCGTGCTGGCGAGAACTGCGGCGTTCTGCTGCGTGGTACCAAGCGTGACGACGTTGAGCGTGGCCAGGTTCTGGTCAAGCCAGGTTCGGTCAAGCCGCACACCAAGTTCACCGCAGAAGTTTACGTTCTGAGCAAGGAAGAAGGCGGCCGTCACACTCCGTTCTTCAAAGGCTACCGTCCACAGTTCTACTTCCGTACTACTGACGTGACTGGTAACTGCGAGCTGCCAGAAGGCGTTGAAATGGTAATGCCAGGTGACAACATTCAGATGACTGTTACCCTGATCAAAACCATCGCGATGGAAGACGGTCTGCGTTTCGCTATCCGTGAAGGCGGTCGTACCGTCGGCGCTGGCGTCGTAGCCAAAATCATCGAGTAAGACTTTTAAAGTCAGCTTGATGGATTGAAAAAGCCCCCGCTCAGCGGGGGCTTTTTTATTGGGTTGACACCTATCGGGGGCGTCTATAGAATTGCGCCTCCTTTTAACGGGCGTATTGCGCCCGGTGGGAATAGCAGCCGGAGTCTGAAATCCAATGCAAAATCAGCAAATCCGTATCAGGTTGAAGGCTTTTGACCATCGCCTGATCGACCAATCAACCCAGGAAATCGTGGAAACCGCGAAACGTACTGGTGCTCAAGTGCGTGGTCCAATTCCACTGCCTACCCGTAAAGAGCGGTTCACCGTTCTGGTTTCCCCGCACGTCAACAAAGACGCGCGTGACCAGTACGAGATTCGCACTCATAAGCGTGTTCTGGACATCGTCCAGCCAACGGATAAAACCGTTGACGCGCTGATGAAGCTTGATCTTGCGGCCGGTGTGGAAGTGCAGATCAGCCTCGGCTAAGACTCGGTCTTGGTCGTGTAACGCTCTGAAATGGGCGGCCATAGCGGGTGAAAGCCCCGTACACTCATGAGGTTTACAACATGACTATTGGTGTAGTCGGTCGTAAATGCGGTATGACCCGTATTTTCACCGAAGAAGGTGTCTCCATTCCGGTCACGGTCATTGAGATCGAGCCGAATCGCGTCACCCAGTTCAAAACTGAAGAGACCGATGGCTATCGTGCAGTGCAAGTCACTGTCGGCGAGCGTCGCGCTTCGCGTGTAACAGCAGCTCAAGCTGGCCACTTCGCTAAAGCGAACGTTGCCGCTGGTCGCACCACCATGGAATTCCGTCTTGAAGAAGGCGAGTACCAGGCTGGCGATCTGATCAACGCTGAAATCTTCGCCGCTGGTCAACTGGTTGATGTAACCGGTCAGTCCAAGGGTAAAGGCTTCCAGGGTACGATCAAGCGTTGGAATTTCCGCGGGCAAGATAACACCCACGGTAACTCCGTATCCCACCGCGTCCCAGGCTCTATCGGCCAGTGCCAGACTCCTGGTCGTGTATTCAAGGGCAAAAAAATGTCCGGTCATATGGGCGCTGAGCGCGTGACCGTGCAGTCCCTGGAAGTAGTGCGCGTGGACGCTGAACGCAATCTGTTGTTGGTCAAGGGTGCTGTTCCTGGCGCTACTGGCGGCAACCTGGTTGTACGTCCAGCAGCCAAGGCTCGCGGTTAAGGGGAAGCTGACATGCAATTAAATGTAAATGACGCTCAAGCGATCGAAGTTTCCGAACTGACATTTGGCGGCGAATTCAACGAGACGCTGGTTCACCAAGCAGTCGTGGCCTACATGGCCGGCGGCCGTCAAGGTAGCAAGCAGCAGAAGACCCGTTCCGACGTTCGTGGTGGCGGCAAGCGCCCATGGCGTCAGAAAGGTACTGGCCGTGCTCGTGCCGGTACTATCCGTAGCCCAATCTGGCGTGGCGGCGGTACCACTTTCGCAGCTCGTCCACAGGATCACTCCCAGAAGCTGAACAAGAAGATGTATCGCGCAGCAATGCGTTCCATCCTTGCTGAGCTGGTGCGTACTGATCGTCTGGTCGTGGTTCAGGATTTCGCTGTTGAAACTCCGAAAACCAAAGATCTGCTGGGCAAACTGAACAACATGAGCCTGACCGACGTTCTGATCGTGTCGGACGCTGTTGATCAGAACCTGTACCTGGCTGCTCGCAACCTGCCGCACGTAGATGTACGTGACGTGCAAGGTTCCGATCCAGTTAGTCTGATCGCATACGACAAGGTGTTGATCACCGTGTCGGCCGTGAAGAAATTCGAGGAGCTGCTGGGATGAACCAGGAACGCGTATTTAAAGTTCTGCTTGGCCCGCACGTTTCCGAGAAGGCTACGGTTCTGGCAGACAAGAAAGGCCAGTTCGTTTTCAAGGTTGCTACCGATGCAACCAAGCTGGAAATCAAGAAGGCCGTCGAAAGCCTGTTCAGCGTGAAAGTAGAGCGCGTCACTACCCTGAATGTTCTGGGTAAGAGCAAGCGCACTGCTCGCGGTCTGGGCAAGCGTAATGACTGGAAGAAGGCAGTTATCTCCCTTCAGCCAGGCCAAGATCTCGATTTCAGCAGCAGTGCTGAGTAAGGAAGGGGTGCATCATGGCAATCGTTAAATGCAAACCGACTTCCCCTGGCCGCCGTTTTGTGGTCAAGGTGGTCAACCAGGAGCTGCATAAAGGCGCTCCTCACGCACCGCTGCTCGAGAAAAAATCGAAGTCTGGTGGTCGTAACAACAATGGCCGTATTACCACTCGTCACATCGGTGGTGGTCATAAGCAGCATTACCGTATGGTCGATTTCCGTCGCAACGACAAAGATGGCATCGTCGCCACTGTCGAGCGTATCGAATACGATCCAAACCGTACTGCTCACATCGCACTGCTCTGCTACGCAGACGGCGAGCGCCGCTACATCATCGCCCCTAAAGGCGTGAGTGCTGGCGACCAGCTGATCGCGGGCGCTCTGGCTCCAATCAAGCCAGGCAACGCTCTGCAACTGCGCAACATTCCAGTCGGTTCTACCGTACACGGCATCGAATTGAAGCCAGGTAAAGGTGCACAGATCGCTCGTTCCGCTGGTGCTTCGGCTCAGTTGATCGCTCGTGAAGGTGTCTACGTGACCCTGCGTCTGCGTTCCGGTGAAATGCGTAAAGTCCTGGCTGAATGCCGTGCGACCCTGGGTGAAGTCTCGAACTCCGAGCACAGCCTGCGTTCGCTGGGTAAAGCTGGTGCCAAACGCTGGCGTGGCGTTCGCCCAACCGTTCGTGGTGTTGCCATGAACCCGGTTGACCACCCACATGGTGGTGGTGAAGGTCGTACCTCTGGTGGTCGTCATCCGGTATCGCCATGGGGCTTCCCGACTAAGGGCGCGAAGACTCGTGGTAATAAGCGTACCGACAAAATGATCGTCCGTCGTCGCAAGTAAATAGAGGGATACGACAGTGCCACGTTCTCTGAAAAAAGGTCCTTTTATTGATCTTCACCTACTGAAGAAGATCGAAGTGGCGGCGGAAAAGAACGATCGCAAACCAATTAAAACCTGGTCGCGTCGTTCGATGATCCTGCCACAAATGGTCGGTCTGACCATCGCAGTACACAACGGTCGTCAGCACGTCCCAGTTCTCGTTAACGAAGACATGGTCGGCCACAAACTGGGCGAGTTCGCCGGTACCCGCAACTATCGCGGGCACGTGGCTGACAAGAAAGCCAAGCGTTAAGGGGTAAGGAAATGGAAGTAGCCGCTAAGTTGTCGGGCGCTCGAATCTCCGCCCAGAAAGCCCGCTTGGTCGCCGACCAGATCCGCGGGAAGAAGGTGGGCGAAGCGCTCAACCTGTTGGCTTTCAGCAGTAAGAAAGCCGCCGAGATCATGAAGAAAGTGCTGGAGTCGGCCGTAGCCAACGCCGAGCATAACGAAGGCGCAGACGTTGATGACCTGAAGGTCAGCACCGTTTTCGTCAACGAAGGGCGTTCGCTGAAGCGCATCATGCCACGTGCCAAAGGCCGTGCTGATCGCATCGTCAAGCGGTCTTGCCATATCACTGTCAAGGTTGCTGACAAGTAACGGAGTCGAAGAGATGGGTCAGAAAGTACATCCCATTGGCATTCGCCTGGGAATCGTCAAGGAGCACACCTCCGTCTGGTACGCAGACGGTCGGACTTATGCGGACTACTTGTTCGCAGATCTGAAAGTGCGTGAGTATCTCCAAGACAAACTAAAAAGCGCGTCCGTAAGCCGTATCGATATCCATCGTCCGGCCCAAACTGCACGCATCACCATCCACACCGCTCGTCCAGGTATCGTTATCGGGAAGAAAGGTGAAGATGTTGAGAAACTGCGTCAGGACCTGACCAAGCAAATGGGTGTGCCTGTGCACATCAATATCGAAGAGATCCGCAAGCCGGAGCTCGACGGTATGCTGGTTGCGCAGAGCGTAGCTCAGCAGCTGGAGCGTCGTGTAATGTTCCGTCGCGCTATGAAGCGCGCTGTACAGAACGCCATGCGCATTGGTGCCAAAGGCATCAAAATCCAAGTGAGCGGTCGTCTCGGCGGTGCTGAAATCGCACGTACTGAATGGTATCGCGAAGGTCGTGTGCCACTGCACACCCTGCGTGCCGACATCGACTATGCCAACTACGAAGCTCACACCACTTACGGTGTGATCGGTGTAAAGGTTTGGATCTTCAAAGGCGAAGTTATTGGTGGTCGCCAAGAAGAACTGAAACCACAAGCACCAGCGCCTCGTAAAAAAGCTGCTAAGTAAGGGGTACGCCAAATGTTGCAACCAAAGCGTACGAAGTTCCGCAAGCAGATGACCGGCCACAACCGTGGTCTGGCACTGCGCGGTAGCAAAGTCAGCTTCGGCGAGTTCGCGCTGAAGTCTGTTGCTCGTGGTCGTCTCACCGCTCGTCAGATCGAGTCAGCGCGTCGTGCTCTGACCCGTCACGTAAAACGTGGCGGCAAGATCTGGATCCGTGTATTCCCGGACAAGCCGATCTCCAAGAAACCTCTCGAGGTTCGTATGGGTAAAGGTAAGGGTAACGTGGAGTACTGGGTTGCCCAGATTCAGCCAGGCAAAGTCCTGTATGAAATCGAGGGTGTTTCTGAAGAGCTGGCGCGTGAGGCTTTCGCCCTGGCTGCTGCAAAGCTGCCGCTCGCCACCTCCTTTGTTAAACGGACGGTGATGTGATGAAAGCGAATGAACTTCGTGAAAAATCCGCACAGCAGCTGAACGAGCAACTGCTCGGCTTGCTGCGCGACCAGTTCAATCTGCGCATGCAGAAAGCAACTGGCCAGTTGGGGCAGTCTCATCTGCTCTCGCAAGTTAAGCGTGACATCGCTCGCGTGAAGACTGTGCTCAACCAGCAGGCAGGTAAGTGATCATGGCTGAAGCCGAAAAAACTGTCCGTACGCTGACTGGCCGTGTTGTCAGCGACAAGATGGACAAAACCATCACCGTTCTGATCGAGCGTCGCGTAAAGCACCCGATCTACGGTAAATACGTTAAGCGTTCGACTAAGCTGCACGCGCACGACGAAACCAATCAGTGCCACATCGGCGACAAAGTCACTATTCGTGAAACTCGTCCGATGGCCAAGACCAAGTCTTGGGCGCTGGTTGATGTTCTCGAACGCGCTGTGGAAGTCTAAGGGCTAGGGGTCGGAGAAATTATATGATTCAGACTCAATCCATGCTCGATGTGGCCGATAACAGCGGCGCTCGCCGTGTTATGTGCATCAAGGTGCTGGGTGGCTCCCATCGTCGTTACGCTGGTATCGGTGACATCATCAAAGTTACCGTGAAGGAAGCAATTCCTCGCGGTAAGGTGAAAAAAGGCCAAGTGATGACTGCTGTTGTAGTCCGCACTCGTCACGGCGTACGTCGTGCTGATGGCTCCATTATCCGCTTTGATGGCAACGCTGCTGTTCTTCTGAACAACAAGCAAGAGCCGATCGGCACCCGTATCTTTGGGCCAGTGACCCGTGAACTTCGTACTGAGAAGTTCATGAAGATCGTCTCGCTCGCCCCAGAAGTGCTGTAAGGAGATCCGACATGCAAAAGATTCGTCGTGACGACGAGATCATCGTGATCGCCGGCAAAGACAAAGGTAAGCGCGGTAAGGTGCTGAAGGTTCTTGCTGACAACCGTCTGGTTGTCGGTGGTCTGAACCTGGTCAAGCGTCATACCAAGCCTAACCCGATGTCGGGCGTACAGGGCGGTATCGTCGAGAAAGAAGCGCCACTGCACGCTTCCAACGTCGCCATCTTCAACGGCGAAACCAACAAGGCTGACCGCGTTGGTTTCAAAGTAGAAGACGGTAAGAAAATTCGTGTCTTCAAGTCGACCCAAAAAGCGGTTGATGCTTGAACACTGCTAGGTAGAAGACCATGGCACGACTAAAAGAGATTTACCGGAAGGAAATCGCTCCGAAACTTAAGGAAGAACTTAAGCTTTCGAACGTGATGGAAGTTCCGCGCGTTACCAAAATCACCCTGAACATGGGTCTGGGCGAAGCGATCGGCGACAAAAAAGTCATCGAGCACGCTGTTGCTGACCTGGAAAAGATCACCGGCCAGAAAGTCGTTGTGACCTACGCTCGTAAATCCATCGCTGGCTTCAAAGTCCGCGAAGGATGGCCGATCGGCGTCAAAGTGACCCTGCGCCGTGAGCGTATGTACGAATTCCTGGATCGTCTGCTGTCGATCTCCCTGCCTCGGGTTCGCGACTTCCGCGGCCTGAATGCCAAGTCCTTCGATGGTCGTGGTAACTACAGCATGGGCGTGAAAGAGCAGATCATCTTCCCGGAAATCGACTACGACAAGATCGATGCTCTCCGCGGTCTGGACATTACCCTGACCACCACTGCCAAGAACGATGATGAAGGCCGCGCTCTGCTGCGTGCTTTCAAATTCCCGTTCCGCAACTGATTGGAGTAGGAAAATGGCCAAGAAGAGCATGAAAAACCGTGAGCTGAAGCGTCAGCTCACCGTTGCCAAGTACGCCACCAAGCGTGCAGCGCTGAAAGCTATCATCGTCGACCTGAACGCAAGTCCAGAAGCACGTTGGGAAGCTACAGTAGCTCTGCAGAAGCAACCACGTGACGCAAGCGCTTCGCGCATGCGTAACCGTTGCCGCCTGACTGGTCGTCCGCACGGCGTGTACCGCAAGTTCGGCCTCGGCCGTAACATGCTGCGTCAAGCTGCAATGCGTGGTGACGTTCCAGGTCTGGTTAAAGCCAGCTGGTAACAGTTGTCAAAGTCTCGATGTTCGGGTTCGCAAGAACCTGACCATCGGTGGCCTTGAATCTGAATCAAGCCCCTTTTGGGGCTTGATTCATTTCTGGGGTGTGTCTAGAATGACCGGCTCGCCTGAGCCCGTGTTTTTCTGCCCGGAAGTTCTCGGCGACAAGTAGTAGCCGCAAGGCTAATTTTTCTGTATTAGGAGCGTCTAGCCCATGAGTATGCAGGACCCGTTAGCGGACATGCTAACTCGAATCCGTAATGCCCAGATGGCTGAAAAGTCTGTCGTAAGCATGCCGTCTTCCACGTTGAAGGCTGCTGTAGCAAAAGTCCTGAAGGACGAAGGTTACATCGCGGATTTTCAGATCACCACCGACGCCAAGCCGTCGCTGTCCATCTCGCTGAAGTACTTCGAAGGCCGTCCGGTTATCGAAGAAGTGAAGCGCGTTAGTCGTCCAGGCCTGCGTCAGTACAAGTCCGTTGAAGATCTGCCGAAAGTTCGTGGCGGTCTTGGCGTGTCTATCGTCTCCACCAACAAAGGTGTGATGACGGATCGTGCTGCGCGCGCTGCCGGTGTCGGCGGCGAAGTTCTTTGCACTGTGTTCTAAGGGGGGATAAGCATGTCTCGCGTCGCTAAGAACCCCGTTAAGCTGCCAGCCGGTGTCGAAGTCAAATTCGCAGGCCAACAGCTTTCGGTGAAGGGTGCCAAGGGTACTCTTGAACTGAACATCCATTCGTCCGTTGAGATCGTTGAAGAAGCTGGTGAGCTGCGTTTCGCTGCTCGCAATGGCGATCAACAAACTCGCGCAATGGCCGGTACCACGCGTGCGTTGGTAAACAACATGGTCCAGGGCGTAAGCCAAGGCTTCGAGCGCAAGCTCCAGCTGGTCGGTGTTGGTTACAAGGCGCAAGCAAAAGGTCAGGTTCTGAACCTGGCTCTTGGCTTCTCGCACCCAGTGGATTACGAACTGCCGGAAGGCATCACCGCTGAGACTCCTAGCCAGACCGATATCCTGATCAAGGGCATCGACAAGCAGCTGGTAGGTCAAGTGGCCGCCGAGATCCGCGACTTCCGTCCACCAGAGCCGTACAAAGGCAAAGGTGTGCGCTACGCGGACGAAGTCGTCCGTCGTAAAGAAGCCAAGAAGAAGTAGGGCATAGCAAATGACCGACAAAAAAGTTACTCGACTGCGTCGCGCTCGCAAAGCACGCCTGAAAATGCACGAACTCGAAGTCGTGCGTCTCTGCGTGTTCCGCTCGTCGCAGCACATCTACGCCCAGGTCATCTCGGCCGACGGCAACAAAGTCCTGGCAAGTGCCTCGACTTTGGATAAAGAACTGCGTGATGGTGCCACTGGCAACATCGACGCGGCCACAAAGGTTGGCCAGCTGGTCGCTACGCGTGCTAAGGCCGCTGGCGTATCGCAAGTGGCTTTCGACCGCTCTGGCTTCAAGTACCACGGCCGCGTTAAAGCGCTGGCTGATGCTGCTCGTGAAGCTGGGCTGGAGTTCTAAGTTATGTCAAATAACGACCAAAAGCGCGACGAAGGCTACATCGAGAAGCTGGTTCAAGTTAACCGCGTAGCCAAAACCGTTAAAGGCGGCCGTATCTTCACTTTCACCGCGTTGACCGTGGTTGGTGATGGTAAAGGGCGTGTTGGCTTCGGCCGTGGCAAGTCGCGTGAAGTGCCTGCTGCGATCCAGAAGGCAATGGAAGCTGCTCGCCGCAACATGATTCAAGTTGACCTGAATGGCACCACTCTGCAGTACGCAATGAAGTCCGCTCACGGCGCTTCGAAGGTGTACATGCAGCCTGCTTCTGAAGGTACCGGTATCATCGCTGGCGGCGCTATGCGTGCTGTCCTCGAAGTTGCTGGCGTTCAGAACGTTCTGGCCAAGTGCTACGGCTCGACTAACCCGGTAAACGTGGTTCACGCCACTTTCAAGGGTCTGAAGGCTATGCAGTCTCCTGAGTCCATCGCTGCCAAGCGTGGCTTGAACGTCAAGGAGATCTTCTGATCATGGCTACCGTTAAAGTTACGCTGATCAAAAGCATGACCGGCCGCATCCCTAACCACAAACTGTGCGTTAAGGGTCTGGGTCTGCGTCGCATCGGTCACACTGTAGAAGTCCAGGATACTCCCGAGAATCGCGGGATGATCAACAAGGCTTACTACATGCTGCGTGTCGAGGGTTAATCGATGAAACTCAATGATCTGAGTCCAGCGCCGGGTTCCCGTCGCGAAAAGCATCGTCCGGGCCGTGGTATCGGTAGTGGTTTGGGCAAGACTGGTGGCCGTGGTCACAAAGGTCAGACCTCCCGCTCCGGTGGCACCATTGCTCCAGGCTTTGAAGGCGGTCAACAGCCGCTGCATCGTCGCCTGCCGAAGTTCGGTTTCGTTTCCCTGAAGGCTATGGATCGCGCAGAAGTGCGTCTGTCCGAGCTGGCTAAAGTGGAAGGCGACATCGTCACCGTGCAGTCCCTGAAAGATGCCAACGTGATCAACGTCAACGTACAGCGTGTGAAAATCATGCTGTCCGGTGAAGTGACTCGCGCTGTCACTATCGGCAAGGGAATCGGCGCCACCAAAGGTGCGCGTGCGGCTATCGAAGCAGCTGGCGGCAAGTTCGAGGAATAAATGGCTAAGCAAGGTGCTCTCTCTGCGCTCGGCAAAGGCGGTATGTCTGAACTCTGGGCTCGTCTGCGTTTTCTGTTCCTGGCGATTATCGTCTACCGAATAGGCGCACACATCCCGGTTCCAGGTATCAACCCGGACCGACTCGCAGACCTGTTTCGACAGAATGAGGGGACCATTCTTAGCTTGTTCAACATGTTCTCCGGCGGCGCGCTGGAACGGATGAGCATCTTTGCACTGGGGATCATGCCGTACATTTCGGCATCGATCATCATGCAACTGATGACCGCCGTCAGCCCGCAGCTGGAGCAGTTGAAGAAGGAAGGTGAAGCTGGCCGTCGCAAGATCAGCCAGTACACCCGCTACGGCACCGTCGTCCTCGCTCTCGTTCAGGCTATTGGCATGTCCATTGGCCTGGCGGGGCAGGGCGTTGCGTTCACTGGTGACTTTGGCTTCCATTTCGTCGCGGTAACCACTTTTGTGGCTGGTGCGATGTTCATGATGTGGCTGGGTGAGCAGATTACTGAGCGTGGTGTAGGCAACGGTATCTCGATGTTGATCTTTTCGGGTATCGTCGCCGGTCTTCCGAGAGCAATCGGGCAGTCTTTCGAGTCTGCGCGTCAGGGTGATATCAACATCTTCGCCCTGGTTGCCATCGGTTTGCTGGCAGTAGCGATTATCGGTTTCGTGGTGTTCATTGAGCGTGGCCAGCGTCGTATCGCTGTTCACTACGCCAAGCGTCAGCAGGGCCGCAAGGTTTTTGCTGCGCAGACAAGCCACTTGCCGCTGAAGGTGAACATGGCCGGTGTTATTCCGGCTATTTTCGCGAGCAGCATTTTGCTGTTCCCGGCTTCGTTGGGTGCCTGGTTCGGTCAGTCTGAAGGTATGGGCTGGTTGCAGGACATCTCGCAGTCGATCGCTCCTGGTCAGCCGTTGAATATTCTGCTGTTTAGTGCAGGGATTATTTTCTTCTGCTTCTTCTATACGGCGTTGATGTTCAATCCGAAAGACGTAGCGGAAAACCTGAAGAAGTCCGGTGCCTTTATTCCGGGCATCCGTCCAGGTGAGCAGTCTGCGCGCTATATCGATGGCGTTCTGACCCGCTTGACCATGTTCGGTGCTCTTTACATGACGGCCGTGTGCCTGTTGCCCCAGTTCCTGGTGGTTGCAGCAAACGTTCCGTTCTACCTTGGCGGGACCTCGTTGCTGATCGTGGTCGTGGTTGTGATGGACTTCATGTCCCAAGTACAATCGCACCTCGTTTCGCACCAGTACGAATCCCTGATGAAGAAAGCCAACCTGAAGGGTTACGGCAGCGGCATGTTGCGCTGAGTACCCATAAGGTTCGAGGAGTTGGTGATGAAAGTTCGTGCATCGGTGAAAAAGCTGTGCCGTAACTGCAAGATTATTCGCCGCGAAGGTGTTGTTCGAGTAATTTGCAGCGCGGAACCGCGTCACAAACAGCGCCAAGGCTGAGTGTGATTGTGCTTCAAGCCCGGTAGCTAGTGCGCTACCGGGTTGATTATTTGTTATTACAGCGATATTATCTCGCGCCCTATTTCTTGGCTTCCGGGGCGTAGGTAGCTGTCAATTGGAGTCCCACTGAATGGCCCGTATTGCAGGCGTTAACATTCCAGATAACAAGCATACTGTTATCTCGCTGACCTACATCTATGGTGTTGGTCGCACTACTGCACAGAAGATCTGTGCAGTGACTGGGGTAAACCCAGCAGCAAAGATCAAAGATCTGAGCGACGAGCAAATTGAACAGCTGCGTGGCGAAGTGGCGAAGTTCACCACTGAAGGTGACCTGCGTCGCGAAATCAACATGAAAATCAAGCGCTTGATGGACCTCGGTTGCTATCGCGGTCTGCGTCATCGTCGTGGTCTGCCAGTACGCGGTCAGCGTACCAAGACCAACGCGCGTACCCGTAAAGGTCCGCGTAAGCCGATCCGCAAGTAATCGCCCCAGCGAATCGACAGGAATTTAATCATGGCAAAACCTGCTGCTCGTCCTCGTAAAAAAGTTAAAAAGACAGTGGTTGATGGCATCGCCCACATCCATGCATCTTTTAACAACACCATCGTGACCATTACCGACCGTCAAGGTAACGCTCTTTCCTGGGCTACCTCCGGTGGTTCGGGTTTCCGCGGTTCCCGCAAGTCCACCCCGTTCGCTGCTCAAGTAGCTGCTGAACGTGCTGGTCAAGCTGCGCTGGAATACGGCCTGAAAAACCTCGACGTCAACGTCAAGGGTCCAGGTCCAGGTCGTGAATCCGCAGTCCGCGCTTTGAACGGCTGTGGCTACAAGATCGCCAGCATCACCGACGTGACGCCAATCCCGCACAACGGGTGCCGTCCGCCGAAGAAGCGCCGCGTGTAATCCAGGAGATTGTAAAGAATGGCTCGTTACATTGGTCCAAAATGCAAACTCGCTCGTCGCGAAGGCACCGATCTCTTCCTGAAGAGCGGCGTGCGCGCGATCGAATCGAAGTGCAACATTGAAGCAGCACCTGGTATCCACGGCCAACGCCGCGGCCGCCAGTCCGACTACGGCACCCAACTGCGTGAAAAGCAGAAGGTCCGTCGTATCTACGGCGTTCTCGAGCGTCAGTTCAGCGGCTACTACAAAGAAGCTGCTGGCAAGAAAGGTGCAACCGGTGAAAACCTGCTGCAACTTCTCGAATGCCGTCTGGACAACGTTGTATACCGTATGGGCTTTGGTTCGACTCGTGCCGAATCCCGTCAGCTGGTATCGCACAAGTCGATCAGCGTCAACGGTCAGACCGTAAACGTCCCGTCGTATCAGGTTCGTGCTGGTGACGTGGTTGCAGTTCGCGAGAAAGCAAAAAACCAACTTCGCATTGTCCAAGCTCTCGATCTGTGTGCCCAACGTGGCCGCGTAGAATGGGTAGAAGTAGACACTGAGAAGAAGTCGGGCGTTTTCAAGAACGTTCCTGCTCGCAGTGATCTGTCCGCCGACATCAACGAAAGCCTGATTGTCGAGCTCTACTCCAAGTAAGGGCTAGAAAATAGGTGCATCCATGCAGATTTCGGTAAATGAGTTCCTGACACCCCGCCACATTGATGTGCAGGTTGTCAGTCCAACCCGCGCCAAGATCACTCTCGAGCCTCTCGAGCGTGGTTTTGGCCACACCCTGGGCAACGCGCTGCGCCGCATCCTGTTGTCCTCAATGCCCGGCTGCGCAGTAGTCGAGGCCGAGATTGACGGTGTGCTCCACGAGTACAGCGCCATCGAAGGTGTACAGGAAGACGTAATTGAAATCCTGTTGAACCTTAAAGGTCTGGCCATCAAGCTGCACGGTCGTGACGAAGTTACGCTGACCTTGTCGAAGAAGGGTTCGGGGGTGGTTACCGCTGCCGATATTCAGCTGGATCATGATGTCGAGATCGTTAATCCCGATCACGTAATCGCTAACCTGGCGTCTAACGGCGCCCTGAACATGAAGCTCACCGTAGCTCGTGGTCGTGGTTATGAACCAGCCGACTCGCGTCAGAGCGATGAAGACGAAAGCCGCAGCATCGGTCGCTTGCAGCTCGATTCTTCGTTCAGCCCGGTTCGCCGTATCGCTTACGTGGTGGAAAACGCCCGTGTCGAGCAGCGTACCAACCTGGACAAGCTGGTTATTGATCTGGAAACCAACGGTACTCTGGATCCTGAAGAGGCTATCCGTCGCGCTGCAACCATCCTGCAACAGCAGCTGGCTGCGTTCGTCGACCTCAAAGGTGAAAGTGAGCCGCTGGTTGTCGAGCAGGAAGACGAGATCGATCCGATCCTGCTTCGCCCGGTTGACGATCTGGAACTGACTGTACGTTCGGCTAACTGCCTTAAGGCGGAAAACATCTACTACATCGGCGACCTGATTCAGCGTACCGAAGTAGAGCTGTTGAAGACTCCGAACCTGGGCAAGAAATCCTTGACTGAAATCAAGGACGTTCTGGCCTCCCGCGGTCTGTCCCTCGGCATGCGCCTCGACAACTGGCCGCCTGCAAGTCTTAAGAAGGACGACAAGGCGACTGCCTGATCGTCGTAATCACCGAACGTAGTGTTTGGTAAGGAATGAACCATGCGTCATCGTAAAAGTGGTCGTCACCTGAGCCGCACCAGCTCGCACCGCAAGGCCATGTTCCAAAACATGGCGGTGTCGCTGTTCGAGCACGAGCTGATCAAAACTACTCTGCCAAAAGCCAAAGAACTGCGCCGCGTTGCCGAGCCGTTGATCACTCTGGCCAAGACAGACAGCCTGGCTAACCGCCGTCTGGCTTTCGACCGTACTCGTTCGAAAGCTATCGTTGGTAAGCTCTTCAACGACCTGGGCAAGCGTTACGCTACCCGTGAGGGTGGCTACCTGCGCATCCTCAAGTGCGGTTTCCGCGCTGGCGACAACGCGCCTATGGCGTACGTCGAGTTGGTTGATCGTGCTACTGCTGGCGAAGCTGTATCCGCCGAGTAAGACGTCAGTCTGAAACAAAGAACCGGGCCTAGTGCCCGGTTTTTTGTGCCCGTAAGAAATGCGCCGTCCGTACAAGTTTCTAACAGGGTCGAACTGCCACTATGTGCCGGGAAAACATAATTAGTAAATATCTATCGATGCCTGCAAGTTAATGAATTTGTGGCGATAACGTCGATGATCAATACTTCTCGCCAAGCCCATTAGCCGGCAGTTCAAAGACTGACAGAGGAAGAAGACCGCATGAGCCAGACCAAGACGCTTACAACCGCCAGTGGCGCGCCAGTCGCTGACAACCAGAATTCCCGCTCCGCCGGCCCACGCGGTCCGCTGCTGCTCGACGATTTCCATCTGCTCGAAAAGCTCGCGCACTTCAACCGTGAAAACATTCCTGAACGCCGTGTCCACGCCAAAGGCTCAGGCGCCTACGGTACGTTCACCGTCACCCGTGACATCACCGAATATACCAGCGCAAAACTGTTCGAATCGGTAGGTAAACAAACGCCAACCTTCCTGCGCTTTTCCACCGTAGGTGGCGAGCGTGGTTCGGCCGACACCGAGCGCGATCCGCGCGGTTTCGCCTTGAAGTTCTACACCGAGGAAGGCAACTGGGACATCGTTGGCAACAACACGCCAGTGTTCTTCATCCGCGATCCGCTGAAGTTTCCTGACTTCATTCACACTCAGAAGCGTCTGCCGCAAAGCAACCTGAAAAGTGCGCAGATGATGTGGGATTTCTGGTCGCATTCGCCCGAAGCGCTGCACCAGGTCACCATTCTGTTTTCTGATCGCGGCATTCCGGACGGCTACCGTCACATGCACGGCTTCGGTAGCCACACTTACAGCCTGATCAACGCCAAAGGCGAGCGTCATTGGGTCAAGTGGCATTACAAGACCCAGCAAGGCATCAAAAACCTTGCGCCAGCCGAGGCCGCCCGTTTGGCTGGTACCGACCCCGATTACGCCCAGCGTGACCTGTTCGAGGCCATCGAGCGCGGTGATTTCCCGAAATGGCGCGTGTGCATTCAGATCATGACTGAAGCTCAGGCGGCGGCTCATTACGAGAATCCGTTCGACGTGACCAAAACCTGGTCACAGAAAGAGTTTCCGCTGATCGAAGTCGGTGAGCTGGAGTTGAACCGCAACCCGCTGAACTACTTTGCCGAAGTTGAACAGGCTGCATTCGGCCCGAGCAACATGGTGCCCGGCGTGGGTCTGTCTCCGGACCGCATGCTGCAAGGCCGCGTATTCGCCTACGCTGACGCGCACCGCTACCGCGTTGGCACCAACCACCAGCAATTGCCGGTGAATGCTCCACGCAGTCCGGTGAACACTTATCAGCGTGACGGCTCCATGGCGTTCGGCAGCAATGGCGGCGCAGCGCCGAACTACGAGCCGAACAGCTACATCGAGTCGCCGAAACAAGCGCCACATTACGCCGAGCCAGCGTTGGCCTTGAGCGGTGCCGCAGATCGCTACGATCACCGCGAAGACACCGACTACTACAGCCACGCCGGTGCCTTGTTCCGCTTGATGAGCGACGAGCAGAGAGCACTGCTGGTCAGCAACATTGCCGGTGCAATGGCGGGTGTTTCGAGCGACGTGGTTGATCGCCAGTTGCAGCATTTCTACCAAGCCGATCCGGCGTATGGAGAAGCAATCGCAAAGCTGCTCAACGTACAGCTTAACGAAGTCTAAACGAGAAGCAGAACCGCCCTCATTTGGGCGGTTTTTGCGTTATTTGGCCTGCTTTTCTCAGATTGTCTTCGCTTTTATTGCGCCAGACGGGTGACCTAACGGTCAGGTTGGTTCAAACTACAGACTTTCAGGAAGGGAGATGTAGGGCGATGCAAGGCCACCCAGATGTAATCGATTACCTCAATACGTTGCTGACCGGCGAACTGGCCGCGCGTGACCAATATTTCGTTCATTCGCGGATGTATGAGGACTGGGGGTTCACCAAGCTCTACGAGCGCATCAACCACGAGATGGAAGAAGAAGCAGGCCACGCCGATGCATTGATGCGGCGGATCCTGATGCTCGAAGGCACGCCGCGCATGCGTCCGGATGATCTGGATGTCGGCACTACGGTGCCGGAGATGCTCGAAGCCGATCTGCGCCTCGAATACAAAGTCCGCGCTGCCCTGTGCAAGGGTATCGAACTCTGCGAGCAGCACCAGGATTATGTCAGCCGCGAGATTCTGCGGGTTCAGCTCAACGACACCGAAGAAGACCACACCTACTGGCTGGAAAAGCAGTTGGGCCTGATCAAACTGATCGGTCTTGAGAACTACCTGCAATCCCACGCGTCCTGATTGCAATGGCTACAAAAAAGCCCCTGTCACTTCAACGGTGACAGGGGCTTTTTCATGCCGGGCGGTTAAGCCCGGTCGCGGATCAGCAACGGCTTGAGGTAATGGCCGGTGTGAGATTGCTTCATCTCGGCGACTTCCTCCGGTGTACCGGTTGCAATGATCTGACCGCCCTTGGAACCGCCCTCTGGACCGAGGTCCACCAGCCAGTCAGCGGTTTTGATCACATCGAGGTTGTGCTCGATCACTACCACTGTGTTGCCGTGATCGCGCAGGCGATGCAGAACGTCGAGCAACTGCTGGATATCCGCAAAGTGCAGACCGGTAGTCGGCTCATCGAGGATATACAGGGTCTTGCCGGTATCGCGCTTGGACAGCTCGCGCGACAACTTGACCCGCTGTGCTTCACCGCCGGACAGGGTCGTCGCCGACTGCCCGAGTTTGATGTACGACAGGCCGACATCCATCAGCGTCTGCAGCTTGCGCGCCAGCGCTGGCACCGCGTCGAAGAACTCCCGCGCTTCCTCGATGGTCATTTCGAGGGTTTCGTGGATGTTCTTGCCCTTGTACTTGATCTCAAGGGTTTCGCGGTTGTAGCGCTTGCTCTTGCACACGTCGCACGGCACGTAGATGTCCGGCAGGAAGTGCATTTCCACCTTGATCAGGCCATCGCCCTGACACGCCTCGCAGCGACCGCCCTTGACGTTGAACGAGAACCGTCCAGGGCCGTAACCACGGGAGCGCGACTCGGGCACGCCGGCGAACAGTTCGCGGATCGGCGTGAACAGCCCGGTGTAGGTCGCGGGGTTGGAGCGCGGCGTACGACCGATCGGGCTCTGGTCGATGTCGACGACTTTGTCGAGATGTTCCAGCCCTTTGATGCTGTCGTGTGCTGCTGCTTCCAGCGTGGTCGCACCGTTGAGTGCCGTAGCGCTCAGCGGGAACAGCGTGTTGTTGATCAGCGTCGATTTGCCCGAACCGGATACGCCGGTCACGCAGGTCAGCAGGCCGATCGGGATGTCCAGATCGACATTGCGCAGGTTGTTGCCGCGCGCACCTTTGAGCGACAGGTTGAGCTTCTTGTTGCGTGGCGTGCGTTTGGCCGGCACTTCGATTTTCACCCGACCGGACAGGTATTTGCCGGTGAGCGAATCCGGGTGGGCCATCACTTCGTCCGGTGTGCCTTCGGCGACAATCTGCCCGCCATGCACGCCCGCGCCCGGGCCGATATCGACGACATAGTCGGCCAGACGAATCGCGTCCTCATCGTGCTCGACCACAATCACCGTGTTGCCGATATCGCGCAAATGCTTGAGCGTGCCCAGCAGTCGGTCGTTATCGCGTTGGTGCAGGCCAATGGACGGCTCATCAAGGATGTACAGAACCCCTACCAGACCTGCGCCAATCTGGCTGGCCAGACGAATCCGCTGCGCCTCGCCACCGGAGAGTGTGTCGGCGCTGCGATCCAGCGACAGGTAGTCGAGGCCGACATTGACCAGAAACTGCAGACGCTCGCGAATTTCCTTGAGAATCTTGTCGGCGATCTCGCCACGCCGACCGGTCATCTTCAGCGCGCCGAAATATTCGCAGGCATCGCCGATCGGCAGATTAGTCACTGCCGGCAGGGTTTTCTCACCAACCCAGACGTGCCGCGCTTCGCGACGCAGACGCGTGCCACGGCAATCCGGGCAGGCCTGGTGGCTGAGGAACTTGGCCAGCTCCTCGCGCACGCTTGCCGATTCGGTTTCGCGGTAACGGCGCTCCAGATTGGGCACGATGCCTTCGAACGGGTGCGAGCGTTTGACGATGTCGCCCCGGTCATTCAGGTATTTGAAGTCAACGTTCTGCGAGCCGCTGCCGTGCAGGATGAACTTCTGCTGCTCGGTGCTCAGGTCGTTGAAGGGCTTGTCCAGGCTGAACTTGTAGTGCGAGGCGAGTGAGCCGAGCATCTGGAAATAATAGACGTTGCGCCGGTCCCAGCCGCGTATCGCGCCCTCGGCCAGGGTCAGCTCGCCGTTGACCAGACGCTTGATGTCGAAGAACTGCTTCACACCCAGGCCATCGCAGGTCGGGCAGGCGCCGGCCGGGTTGTTGAAGGAAAACAGCTTGGGTTCCAGCTCGCTGATCGCATGGCCGCAGATCGGGCAGGCGAAGCGTGCGGAGAAGATCATTTCTTCACCCGGCTCGTCGTCCATCGGCGCGACCAGCGCGATGCCGTCGGCCAGTTTCAGCGCGGTCTCGAAGGATTCGGCCAGCCGCTGCTGCAGATCGGCGCGAACCTTGAAGCGGTCGACGATCACGTCAATCGAGTGCTTCTTCTGTTTATCCAGCTTCGGCAACTCGTCGAGTTCGCAAATGCGCCCGTTGACCCGGGCGCGAACGAAACCTTGTGCACGCAGCTCTTCAAAGACCGAAAGGTGTTCGCCTTTGCGTTCGCGGATCACCGGCGCCAGCAGCATCAGTTTGCTGCCTTCCGGCTGCGCCAGTACCAGATCGACCATCTGGCTGACGGTCTGCGCCTCCAGCGGGATGTCGTGATCCGGGCAACGCGGCGTACCCACGCGGGCGTAGAGCAAGCGCAGATAGTCGTAGATTTCGGTGATGGTGCCGACCGTGGAACGCGGGTTATGCGAGGTCGACTTCTGTTCGATGGAGATCGCTGGCGACAGGCCTTCGATGGTGTCGACGTCGGGTTTTTCCATCATCGACAGGAACTGCCGGGCGTAGGCCGACAGCGATTCGACATAGCGGCGCTGACCTTCGGCATACAGCGTGTCGAACGCCAGGGACGACTTGCCGGATCCGGACAGGCCGGTGATGACGATCAGTTTGTCCCGCGGCAGGGTCAGGTCGATGTTCTTCAGGTTGTGGGTACGGGCCCCACGTATCAGGATCTTGTCCAAAGTGGCCTCGCTTGGCGGGCGTCGAAAACGTAGGAGTATACGGGCAAACACTGGATGGATGCACACTATCCAACGAAGGGCCTTTTGCCGTTCATGAAGAGAGTTTCATCTATACGCGTCATAGCGTCGCGATATACCCCGTCTTCCGATGGGACTGGTAGAATCGCCGCCGGTTCACACGAGGTTTTTCCATGCACGATCCCCACAGCGAACGCATGAGTGGCAGCGAGACCCGCGCGGCGAGCGGTCTGGCCCTGGTGTTCGCCTTCCGTATGCTTGGCATGTTCATGGTGTTGCCGGTGCTGGCGACCTATGGCATGGATCTGGCGGGAGCGACCCCGGCCCTGATCGGGCTGGCGATTGGCGCTTACGGTCTGACCCAGGCGATTTTCCAGATCCCGTTCGGGATCATTTCGGATCGCATAGGTCGTCGACCGGTGATTTATCTCGGGCTGATCGTCTTCGCTCTTGGCAGTGTTCTCGCGTCGCAGGCCGATTCGATCTGGGGCGTGATCGCCGGGCGGATCCTGCAGGGTGCCGGGGCGATTTCCGCGGCGGTCATGGCGCTGCTTTCCGACCTGACCCGCGAACAGCATCGCACCAAAGCCATGGCCATGATTGGCATGACCATCGGCCTGTCGTTCGCCGTGGCCATGGTCGTCGGCCCGTTGTTGACCAGTGCGTTCGGGCTGTCTGGGCTGTTCCTTGCCACTGGCGCCATGGCGCTGGTCGGCATCCTGATCATCATGTTCATGGTGCCGCAGTCCACTGGGCCGTTGCAGCATCGTGAATCGGGCGTGGCGCGGCAGGCACTGATGCCGACGCTCAAACACCCGGACCTGCTGCGCCTGGATCTAGGCATCTTTGTGTTACATGCCATGTTGATGTCGAGCTTCGTTGCCTTGCCGCTGGCGCTGGTCACAAAGGCCGGCCTGCCCAAGGAGCAGCACTGGTGGGTCTACCTCACCGCGCTGCTGATTTCTTTCTTCGCCATGATCCCTTTCATCATCTACGGCGAGAAGCGACGCAAAATGAAACGAGTTTTGCTCGGCGCCGTCATGACACTGATGCTGACTGAACTATTCTTCTGGCAGTTCGGCGACAGCCTGCGCGCTCTGGTGATCGGCACGGTGGTGTTCTTCACCGCGTTCAATCTGCTCGAGGCATCGTTGCCGTCGCTGATCAGCAAGGTTTCACCGGCAGGCGGCAAGGGCACGGCCATGGGCGTGTACTCCACCAGCCAGTTCCTCGGGTCGGCACTCGGCGGAATACTCGGCGGCTGGTTGTTCCAGCATGGCGGTCTGTCGGTTGTGTTCCTCGGATGCGCCGCGCTGGCTGCACTTTGGCTGGCCTTTGCTGTTACCATGCGCGAACCTCCCTACGTGACGAGCCTGCGCTTGCCGTTGTCGCCCGAAGCGATCCGCGAAGCGGGTCTGGTCGAGCGCCTCAAGGCCCTGGTAGGGGTAACAGATGCAGTGATAGTCGCCGAAGAGGCGGCTGTTTACATCAAACTGGACAAAGAATTAGTGGATCGCACCACCCTCGAACGCCTGGTCAACAACCCGGCCGGGGCTGCGTGCGACGCTTAGGAGAACGTTATGGCCCGTGGGGTTAACAAAGTCATATTGGTCGGCACTTGCGGCCAGGATCCCGAAGTTCGCTACCTGCCTAACGGTAATGCCGTGACCAACCTGAGTCTGGCCACCAGCGAACAATGGACCGACAAGCAGACCGGTCAGAAGGTCGAGAAGACCGAGTGGCACCGTGTGTCGATGTTCGGCAAGGTTGCCGAGATCGCTGGCGAATACCTGCGCAAGGGTTCGCAGGTCTACATCGAAGGCAAGCTGCAGACCCGCGAGTGGGAAAAGGACGGCATCAAGCGTTACACCACTGAAATCGTGGTCGACATGCAAGGCACCATGCAACTGCTCGGCGGCCGTCCACAACAGGGCGATCAGCAAGGCGGCGGCAACAACTACCAGCAGCAGGCGCCACGTCAGCAGGCACCGCGCCCGCAGCAGTCGGCTCCGCAGCAGCGTTCGGCTCCACCAGCGCCGCAGCAGGCCGCACCGCAACCGGCTCCGGATTTCGACAGCTTCGATGACGATATTCCGTTCTGATTTGCCGCTGTAACCGTCTTGAATGAAAAAGGCCCGTCGCTTAAACGACGGGCCTTTTTTGTGAGGCAAAATCAGCGCCGCCCCCGAGGACCTGTAGGAGCTGACGAGTGCAACGAGGCTGCGATCTTTTGACGTTGCTTCTGAAGATCAAAAGATCGCAGCCTCGTTGCACTCGTCAGCTCCTACATGGGGAATTGTTTCAGTCGAGGATCAGGTGCGGCAGGAAGCGACTGGAATCCTTGGTGATCAGACTATCGTCCTCACGCACACCAATCCCCGCCGCCTCATCACCAATCACCCACGAGCCAATCAGCGTGTAGCTGTCGCCAAACTTCGGCAGCGGCGCGAACTCCTGCAGGATGAACGGCGCATCGGTGTAAGGCCCGTCCTCTTTGACGATCAGACCTTCCGTCGTTTGCAACTCGATGTTGGCACCTTCCCGGGAAAAGAACGGCTTGCGCACCCAGCCCTTCGGCACCGCGCTCTGCGGATTCGGATCAAGGTGCGCAGCGAGCAGATTCGGATGGCCTTGGTGCAACTCCCACAGCAACGGCAGCACCCCTTTGTTCGACAGAATCGCCTTCCACGCCGGTTCGAAAAACTGCGTATCGCACTCGGCGATCGCCGCGCCGAACGGTTCGTGGAAGATGAATTCCCAGGCGTGCAGCTTGAACAGGTGCGGGATCCAGCGATCCTGCAGATCGACGAAACGACCTTCAGCCGTCAGGCCGATGTCTTCGATATCGATGTGGCGTGATTCGATGCCGACCTTTTCCGCGATCAACCGCAAGTAGTCAGTGGTGCCTTTGTCTTCGACCGAATCCTTCATCGAAGCGAAGTAGAACGGCCGCTTCAACTGCAATTCGGCGAAGGCCTGGTGCAGCCTGGTGTCGATGCTGTTGAACTGGTCGGCATGCGCTGGCAGCGTGCCGCGCTCGATGCACTGCTCCAGCCAGCCCCACTGAAATGCCGCCGCTTCGTAAAGGCTGGTCGGCGTGTCGTAGTTGAGCTCCAGCAGTTTTGCCGGGCCGTTGCCATCGTAGGAAAAGTCCATGCGGCCGTACAGGTGCGGATGACCTTCGCGCCAGGACGTGCGGATCATGTCGTAGTACGCCGCCGGAATGCTCAGACGATCCAGCAGCTCCTCGCTGTTGACTACGCGATCGACCAGATCCATGCACATCTCGTGCAGTTCGGTGGTCGGGTCTTCGAGATCGTTTTCGATCTGCGCGAGGCTGAACTGGTAGTAGGCGCTTTCGTCCCAGTACGGTTCGTCGTCGATGGTGTGGAACAGGAAACCGAGACTTTCGGCGGTGTGTTTCCAGTCGGGGCGCTCGGCGCAGTGGATCTTTTTCATGTCAGCTGCTCGAGCGTCCGGAACTGCTGCCCCAGCCACCCCAACCGCTGCGGGCGCTGGACTGGCTGCCGAAGCCGCCCCGCGAAGTCGACGAAGCAACGTTCACCGGTTTGCTCTTGCTGCTCTCGTAATCCGGCTGCCTGCGCGTGGTCGTTTCAGCTCTGCGGTATTGCGTCGAAGTATTGTACGGCTGGCGCGTTTCGCGATCGCGGTAAACGGTGCGATTGGCGTTGTTGCTCATCGCATTGCCGATCAGCCAACCGGTCAGCCAGCCATTACCGCCGCCACCTGAACTGCCGGAATAATGCGAGCCGCCGTGACTTGCGCTGCTGGTGGCGTCGCCCGCCGGCATCTGCGCATCGGCAATGGCATCCAGATTTTGCGGCTCTTCACCGTTCTGCGGCACTTTGAAACCGCCGAGTTTGGGCACGAAGCGGCCATCGGAATTTTTCTGACACCAGTCGGCGGCAAAGTCTGCGTCGCACTTGGCCTTATCGTCGTAGGCCGGGGCGATGCGTCGGTGTTCGTTCAGGGCGGCGACGTAGGCGTTGGAGCAGACATCGGCGGCCACTTCGGCGTCGACGCACTGTTCAACGCTGGGGAAATTGCGCTGCTGATCAAGCGCCGCCGCTTCACCGGTAATCGCCAGCGCAACCGACGCGGCGAGAGACAACTGCACATATTTGCTGCGTTTCATCGCAAGGCTTCCTGCCGGTCAGTGGGACGGGGTCATGCACGCGGCATTGAGCATGCCGACGCTGATCGCCACGGCGGCCACATAAATGCCGGCCGCCACTTCGCCATTGGCGATGCGCTGGGAAGTGCCCTTGAGCACCAGCCCGGTAGCGACAAATGCCAGCAATTGCACAACGGCAGCGATGACCGCCCATAGCACGAAGTCGAGCACATTGACCGAATAGGCGATCACGTTGCTCGCCGGAATGGCGAAGCCGATGATCGCGCCGGACAGGGCAATGGCCGCAGCAGTATTGCCGGCGCGGATCAGCTCGAATTCCTTGTGCGCGGTGATGCGCGTGTAGACGAATTGAAACAGCATGAACAGCAACACGGCGCCGATCAGGTAGACGACAAAACCGACCAGCGCGGTTTTGTTCAGGGAAACGGCCAAGACTTCCAGCATGCAAAAACTTCCTTTTTAGATGGCGCTCAAATCAGTGGTGTACAGCGAAATGCCCAGCGAGGTGCTCAGGCTGACCGTGCCTTCTTCGTCCTGTTCGACGGAGAACAGCAGCAGTTCGCGGCGATCGGTCAGGCCGGTGTCGCGGGCATACAGCATCGCGTGGTGCTTGATGGTGTAGGACTCGTCCGGGTTGACCACGTGTTCGGTCATTGGCACCAGTTCGGTCTGTTGCAGTTCGGTGCCCCATTCGCGGGTGTATTCGACACCGTTGTGGGTGTAGGTCGGCAGGCCGATCAGGCTGTTGGGGCCGGCCAGACGCTGCAGTTCGGCGTCACTGTTGACCGTCACGTAGCTGAGGTAATTGAACAGGGTGACCGACTCGACCTGATCATCGCCGGTGACGTGGATCTGCACCCAGAAATCCTCGTCGTTCATGTAATAGCGATGCAGTTTGTTGGACTGGCCGAGATCGACCCAGCCGGCGCTCCACACCGCTTGATCGAACGGCACCCGCACCGACGTCGAGCCTTCCAGCAGCAGCGACAAGGTCGTGTCGAAACGCACGCCTTTGCCTTGCGCCATGCCCAGTGGGCCGCTGACGGCAGTGGTCGTTGGCGCAGCGGACTGCCAATTGCTGGTGCCGAGCAAGTCTTTAAACCATCCCATGGGTACGTTCCTTGAAGCGGGTGGAGGTGTTCGGGGGTGAAAAAGTGGCGGTAGTGTACCGAGCCGAGCGACGAACGAGCAGAGGCGATTGCTCAGCGCAAACAATGTAGGAGTGAGCCTGCTCGCGATGGCGGCGGGTCAGTCAACACTGAAGTTGAATGTTCCGGCCCCATCGCGAGCAGGCTCACTCCTACAAGGGTTTGCGTGACGGCTTACTGCGCGGACTTCTGCTTCAGCCGCTCAAGAATCGCGTTGGCGCTGCCTTCGTTCGGCGTGATGCCGGCGTCGCGCAGTTTGCGTTCCAGATCGTTGCCGGTGGAGGCGTCGGCCAGTTCGTCCGCTGCGCTCAGTTCGGCAGCGCGTTGCTGCTGCTTGGCTTGCAGACGGTTCAGGGTGCCGACCGCAGTTTCCAGTTTGCCGTTGGCGCCGCCACTGGCAATCGAGGCGCTGACCTGGGCTTTCTGCACGCTGTCGCGGGCCTTGGCCATGTCCACTTGCTGGCGCAGGCTCTTGATCCGCGATTCGGCTTTGCTGATGTCTTTGCGCATGTTGTCGGCGTAGGCGCCGAATTCATCGCTAAGCTTCTTCTCGGCAGCGAGGTCGTTGGTCAGGGTCGAAATTGCTTCGGCCACTTCCAGCGCCAGGTCTTCACGGCCGGCATTCAGTGCGGCGACGGCCTTTGCTTCGAGATCCTTGATCTTGGCGTCGTACTCGCTCACGCGGTCAGCGGCCAGTTTGTGCTTGGCCATGATCGTCACCAGTTCGCGGCGAGCGTTCGATAGCGCGCTGTCGGCGTCGCGAATTTCCTGATCGAGGATGCGCAGGGCCTGCTGGTCGGCGATGGCTTCGCCGACTTCATTGGCGCCGCCGCGCAGTGCGGTGAACAACTTGCTCCAGATGGACTGAGTCATTGGATATTCCCTGTTGATTACTTGAAGAAGTGTTCGAAGGCTTCGCTGGCGCGCTGCACGTTGTCGACCAGGGTTTTCACCTCGGTGACGACGTTGGTCAGGCTCGAATCAGCGCTGAGGGCGCCGAACATGTTGTAGACGGTTTGCCCATTGGGCATCGACTCGATACCGATCGACGACAGCGGGAACATCTCGCGGCTGCGCAGCACGGCATCGTTGAAAGCCTGGACGTTGCTGATCGAATCGATGTCGACCAGTACGGTATCGACGATGATCTGCTGGCCGGCCAGGGCGATGTGAATCGGCAGACCGCCGAATTCGTTCATTTCCAGCTTGATGCTCGGTTCGGAGCTCTGGATCAGGGACAGCGAAATCTCTTCGGAAGCCACCTCGTCCAGCGCCTTGAGGGCATTGAAGAGGCTGTCGATGGTCCAGTTGTTGCCTGCGCTCATGTATTTCTCCGACATGAAAGAGCCAGCCAGAATCGGTTGGCGTAGCTGTTGCTCCATTTGCTTGAGCAAGCTTCGGTTTTCCGGAAGCACCCAAGTTTCGTGTTTCACATAACCGGCGGCGGCCAGGCCTGCGCGCATCTGCTTCATGTAGAAGCTCGACGGTTTTTTCGCCGATGCTTTGGCACGCTCGCCCTTGGGGCTGGCGGCGGCAGGCGTCTGAGTACGGCTTGTCATGGCTGGAATCCGGTTATGAGCGTCTCACGCGTGGGCCACACTACAACCAATGCAAAGTGCCATCAATGCCTCACGCGTGAGATTTTCATGACAGACGCAAAAAGGCCCGCAACGCGGCGGGCCAGTGGGTTGTGCAGTTGTTGCTAGGCGTTGCCGTGCAGGAACTGGTCAGTCGATACCACGCTGGCGTAGGCAAAACCCAGCGCCGACATGAATGCCGCATGCACATGAGCCGCCGGCACTGTCAGACCATTGAACTCAAGATCACGGCTGGCGCAGGCATCGTGAATCACCGTGACGCTGTAACCCATGTCCGCCGCCGCGCGGGTGATGCCGTCAATGCACATATGGCTCATGCTGCCGACCACCACCAGGTCGGTGATGGCTTGTTGATCGAGCACCGATTTCAGTTCGGTTTCGCGGAACGAGTTGACGAAGTGCTTGAGCACCACCGGCTCGTCGGCGCGGTTGAGCACTTTCGGATGCAGTCTGGCGCCCTCGGAGCCTGGAGTGAAAAACGGCGCATCGTCGGAGGTGAATTCGTGACGAATGTGCACCACTGAATCGCCCGCGTCGCGAAAGGCTGCGATCAGCCGCGCGGCGTTGTCGGCGGCCGCGTCGGCGCCGACCAGCGGCCACTTGCCTTGGGGGAAGTAGTCGTTCTGGATATCGACTACGATGAGCGCTTGCTTGGCCATGGGATTGTCCTCGAGACGGTGATTGGGTGTGGCCTCAGTATTGGCGCTGGCCGAGGATTCGAGGATTGGCCGCACCGACAATAGGCAGGGGAAAACTGACAATGGCTGCACAAAAAGCCGCCACCGCTGAATTGGGCGTGCTGATTTACCCCGGCGCGCAACTGGCGGCGGTGCACGGTCTGACCGATCTGTTCGCGGTGGCCAACCGCATCGCTGCCGAGTATCAGGCTGCGCAGTTGCCCGTGCTGCGGGTCAGTCACTGGCAGGTTGCGGGCGAGCAGTTGCCGGCGCGGGTCTATGACAGTCATCCGGGCAACGAGGACGTTTTGCTCGCCGTGCTGATCCCGCCGTCTCTTGGCGGGTTCGATGCAGCGCAGATGACCGCGAGCCTGACGCAATGGCTGCGCGATCAGCATGCACGCGGCGCAACGCTTGGTGGTGTCTGCGTGGGCTCGTTGATGCTCGCTGAAAGCGGCTTGCTCGACGGTCGCAGCGCCACCACCCACTGGACCTCGGCCCAGGCTTTTGCCGAGCGTTACCCGAAGATCAAACTGAAGGCCGACACGCCGATTGTCGACGACGGCGACCTGATCACCACCGCCGGGCTGATGGCCTGGTCGGAACTGGGATTACGTCTGGTCGATCGCTTGCTCGGCCCGAGCATTGCCACCGCGACCGCGCGTTTTCTGGTAATGGAACACAGCGACAGCGCCAGTGAATGCGGGAGTAATTTCGCGCCGATCCTCAGTCATGGCGACGCGGCGATTCTCAAGGTCCAGCACTGGCTGCAAAGCACCGGGGCAACGGATGTTTCGCTGGCGGCGATGGCCGAGCGCGCGGGACTTGAAGAGCGCACGTTTCTACGCCGATTCCGCGCCGCGACAGGCTTGAAACCGACCGAGTATTGCCAGCATTTGCGGGTAGGGAAGGCGCGGGAAATGCTCGAGTTCACCAATGGCACGATCGATCACATCGCCTGGACGGAGGGCTATCAGGATCCGGGCGCGTTTCGCGCGATCTTCAAGAAGATCACCGGGCTGGGGCCGAGTGATTACCGGGGGCGATTTGGTCTGACGCGCTAAGCTGAATCAATGAGCTTCCTGTGGGAGCGAGCTTGCTCGCGAATTCGGTATGTCAGACACATCAGCTTCGATTGACATCCCGCATTCGCGAGCAAGCTCGCTCCCACAATGAACTCTGCAAAGGATGAGAGATCGTGCAATTTGCCGGAGTTTTACGCGCCGTCGTGCAGTTTGAAACAGGCTTGATGCCAGCACTTCAGCGGCAAACACCCGATTACCGGGCGGTTTGTTGAGATCGATGATTGGCCTGATCTCTGCAATTTCCATGAGTGAACCCATCGACTGATGAAAAGGGGAACGCATGACCCCGACACCCGGCAAGAAGATCGTCGTCGCTCATTCGGTGCGTGCCGAGGCGCCGCAACATGAGGTTGAGACCAACAAGGCCCTGGCGCGTTGGCTGGCGCAGATTCTCGGCTGCAAATTCGGCGGGAGTTACGACCCGGCCAAACATCAGGGCCGCGAACTGTACCTGCTGCCGACGCAAACCATCGTCGGCGCCGCCCATGCTCAAACGCTGGGCATCACAGGCCCTGATGATTTATGGGGCGGCTACGTCGAATACGATTTCATCTGCACCAAAGCCATCAGCCACGGCTTGCGCAGCCATCTGGCGCAGGCGCCGCAGGGCTGGTCGCCGCTGTTCTCGGAACGGGTGCGCAACGTTGTACTCGACGGTCTCAGCGTATTCGCCGTGGAAGATGCGCGGCCCGCCGCCGAGCATCTGCTGTACGCCGGGCCGATTCGCTTGAAGCCGATTCACGCCTGCGCCGGTCGCGGACAGGAAGTGATTAAAAGCCTTGATGTGTTCGATGAAATCCTCGCGCGGCCGGAAGCGCAAAGCTCGTTCAGTGACGGCGTAGTGCTGGAGCAGGACTTGAGCAATGTCGTCACCCATAGCGTCGGCCAGTCCTTCATCGGCGGTAAGGTTTTGAGCTACTGCGGTGATCAATACTTGACCGAGGACGGCCAGGGCGAAGAGGTCTACGGCGGTTCGAACCTGCTGGTGGTGCAGGGCGGCTATGACCAATTGCTGACACTGGATCTGCCCGACGATGTGCGTCTGGCCATTGAACAGGCGCAGGTATTCGACAGCGCTGCCAACGAAGCCTACCCACGCTTCTTCGCCTCGCGGCGCAATTACGATATCGCCCAGGGCCTGGACGCCGACGGCAACCCCCGCAGCGGCGTGCTCGAACAATCCTGGCGCATGGGCGGCGCGAGCAGTGCTGAAGTGGCCGCGCTGCAAAGTTTCGTCAACGATCCACAGATGCGCGCCATCCGCGTGTCGTCGGTGGAAACCTATACCGATCAGGCGCTGCCGGCGGACGCCATCGAGGTCTATCGCGGCCCGGCGGAAAACAGCGCGTTTCTTCTCAAATATGTGACGGTCAAATCCTATGACGGCTAGAAGCGAAAGCATTCAAATCGACATCGATGACGAACAGATGAGCGGGACCTTTCTCAGTCCCAAGTCGAAAGTCCCGGGGGTGTTGTTCGTGCACGGTTGGGGCGGCAGTCAGGAGCGCGATCTGGAACGGGCCAAAGGCATTGCCGGCCTGGGTTGTGTATGCCTGACCTTCGACCTGCGCGGGCATACCGGCGGCACCGGAATTCCGCTGACCCGGGTAACCCGTGAAGATAATCTGCGCGATTTACTGGCGGCCTACGATCGCCTGCTGGCGCACCCGGCCCTCGACACCTCGGCGATCGCCGTGGTCGGCACCAGTTATGGCGGTTATCTGGCCTCGATCCTGACGTCATTGCGCCCGGTGCGCTGGCTGGCGCTGCGCGTGCCGGCGCTGTACCGCGACGAGCAATGGCACACGCCCAAGCGCGATCTGGACAAGGCCGACCTGCGCGACTATCGCGGCACTCTGGTGCGGGCCGACAGCAATCGCGCACTGCACGCCTGCTCGCAATTCACTGGCGACGTGCTGCTGGTGGAATCGGAAACCGACGACTTCGTGCCCCACGCAACGATCATGAGTTATCGCGCGGCCTGTCAGCAGACACATTCATTGACGCACCGGATCATCGATGGCGCCGATCACGCGTTAAGTGATCCGGTGTCGCAGCAGGCTTATACGTCAATTCTGGTGGACTGGATTACCGAGATGGTGGTGGGGGAGCGGTTGAGCATTATCCAATCCTGAAAAATCAAAAGATCGCAGCCTTCGGCAGCTCCTACAGGGAGATTGCATTCCAAATGTAGGAGCTGCCGAAGGCTGCGATCTTTTGATCTTGATTCTAATGTGTGGGTTTCTTCTCGATCCGCAGCGCCTTGGCCTTGGCCTCCACCACCAGATACATCACCACCGTAATCAACAACGGCAACAGAAAATAAATCGCCCGATACGCCAGCAACCCCGCGACCAGACTGCCGCGCGAAGCCTCGTGCTGCAGTAGCGCAACGAACACCGCTTCCAGCACACCCAGCCCCGCCGGAATATGCGTAATGACCCCGGCAATCGCGCTGATCAACAGCACGCCCAGCACCAGCGGGTAATCCAGTTTGCTCGGCAGCAAAGTGAAGATCACCGCCGCCATCAGCGACCAATTCAGTGCGCCCAGCAGTAATTGCAGGACCGCCATGCGTAGCGACGGCAGGTTGATTTCCACGCCGCGAATCGACCACTCGCGGCGTTTGGAAAACTGGCATGCCGCCAGATATCCAGCGCTGAGCAACAGCAACAACACACCCACCAGTTGCAGCGCGTCACTGCTGAGTTTCCAGCCTGGCGGCATGCGCACCAGACCGCTGCTGAACACTACGCCGGCGATGGTCATGTAGCCGAACCAGTTGGTTGCCAGGCTCAGGCCGAGAATCTTGGCGATGTTGCCCTTGCTCACGCCAAGCCGCGAATAGAGACGATAGCGCATGGCAATACCGCCGACCCAGGCACTGAGATTGAGGTTGAAGGCGTAGCTGATAATGCCCACCGGCAGGATCTGCTTCCAGGTCAGGTCCTGACGGATGTAGGTGCGGCCGATCAGGTCGAAACTGGCGTACACCAGAAAACTCAGCAAGGTCAGGCTGGCGGCGATGATCAGCGTGCGCACCTTGAAATCGGCGAGAGTCTCCAGCACCTCGGCCCATTCGATGCGCGTGGCGAACATCGTCAGCAGGACGATCAGCGCGAGGAAAAACAGGATGGTCAGCGGACGTTTCCAGCGGCTCCATTTCGACGGCGCCGCGGGTGCCGAATGGCTAGTGGAATGGACTTCGGAATGACTCATGGACGCGCACCTCGGAAAGGCTTCAGACGCGGTTTATGCGCCGGCAGCCAACCGGCCATGGCCGGGAAGTGCCGCAGAAAGTGGAAGACCAGAAAACCCACGGTCATGTGCCAGATGCGCCCGCGCGGCAACAACTTGGCGTCCATGGCCTTGCAGTGGTTCTGGCTGAGGTCTTCGAGGCGTTCGTACAGGTGCTGGTTGAAGGCGCGGTCGCGGATCAGCACGTTGGCTTCCAGGTTCAGCGACAGGCTCAGCGGGTCGAGATTGCTTGAGCCCACGGTGCTCCAGTCATCGTCGACCAGCGCGACTTTGCCGTGCAGCGGGCGCTGGCAGTATTCATGAATCTGCACGCCGGCGCGCAGCAGATAATCGTAAGTCATGCGCGCTGCCAGTTTCGCGACGAGCATGTCTGGCTGGCCTTGCAGGATCAGCCGCACCTCGACGCCACGGCGCGCGGCGTTGCGGATCTCGCGCAGCAAACGGTAACCGGGGAAGAAGTAGGCGTTGGCGATGATCACCCGACGCTTGGCCTTGCGCAGCACCTGCAGGTAGACGTCTTCGATGTCGGTGTTGTGTTGATCGTTATCGCGGAATACCAGCCTTACCTGGCCGTCGTGTTCGGTGAAAGCCATGTCCGCCAGACGCTGGCGCCGGCGCTGCCACCAGAATCGCGCGCGCCCCGGACGACCGCTTTGCAGCAGGGCAAAATGATGGATATCGGCGACCACCGGGCCCTGGATCTCCACCGAGTAATCCTGCTTGGCTTCGGGGCCGAAGTCGGCCAGGTGATCGCCGGAAAAATTGATCCCGCCAATGAACGCGATCAAACCGTCGACCACCACGATTTTGCGATGCAGGCGGCGGAACCAGTTGGTGCGGATGCCCAAATGCTTGGGCGCCGGATCGAAGATCTGCAGATGCACGCCGGCATCGCTCAGTGCCGACAGATAGCCGGTGCTCAGCTCGCCGCAGCCGAAGCCGTCGAGGCTGACCGTGGTGCGCACGCCACGCTGGGCGGCTTCGATGAGGATTTGCTGCAGCTCGGCGCCGACCTTGTCTTCGAAGACGATGAAGGTCTCCAGGAGGATTTCGCTCTTGGCCGCGCGCATCGCTTCAAACACGCGGGGGAAATATTCCTCGCCGTTTTCCAGCAGCTCTACGCGGTTGTTGCTGTGCCATTGATACTCGACGTCAACGTGGCCGGGCTCGCGCACCGGCGGGTTCAGCGTGACCGGTTCGACGGCGGATTTTTCCAGTGGCGCACTGTTCATAGTTCAATCTCCACCGATAACGGTGCGTGGTCGGAAAGGTGCGACCAAGGCCGGTTGGTCAAAACTTTCGGCCGGCTGGCCTTGAGGTTGCGCACGTAGATGCGGTCGAGCCGCAGCGCCGGCAGTCGCGCCGGAAAGCTGCGCGCCGGTTTGCCGTGGTGTTCAGCGAACACTTCACGCAGGCCACAGGGCTTGAGCTGCGCATCGGCGCGCTGGCGCCAGTCATTGAAATCGCCGGCGACGATCACCGGCGCATCGGCGGGCAGTTCGGCGAGGCGTTGCAGCAGCAGATCCAGCTGGGCGTTGCGATGGCTTTCGCGCAGGCCCAGATGCACGCAGATCGCATGCACCTCAGTGCCGTCTCCGGGCAGGCGCAGTACGCAATGCAGCAGGCCACGGTTTTCATGGCCGCTGATCGACACGTCGAGGTTGTCGTGGCGAATGATCTGAAATTTCGACAGCAGCGCATTGCCGTGGTCGCCCGCCGGGTACACGGCATTGCGCCCGTAGGCGAACTGCGGCCAGAGGCTGTCGGCGAGGAATTCGTATTGCGGCATGGTCGGCCAGTTGTCGTAGCGTTTCGGATGCTGCTCGTGGGTGCCGTGGACTTCCTGCAGAAAAACCACGTCAGCGGCGACACTGCGCACCGCTTCGCGCAGCTCCGGGAGAATGAAACGCCGGTTCAGCGCGGTGAAGCCCTTGTGGGTGTTGACTGTCAGTACGGTAAATGTGCGCACCGAGGGTGAAACCACGGAGCCTTCGTCGGTAAAACCGACCGGTTCGGGAATGCTCATGACAGAACTCCTTCAGCGGCGACTTGCCCGGGAGTTGTAGCGAGTTCTTTGTCGAGGCCGAAGCGCTGCAACAGGTTGCGCGCGTCGTAGGGCGCACGGACTTTGATGTCGTTGTCGAAGTAGCAGAACACTTCGCGGGATTTGCGGGCGCGGGGTTTCAGGCGGGGCGCTATCAGGTGAGCGTCGTCTGGCTGTTTACCGTGATGCCAGGCGTCGATGCGCTTGGCCCAACGCTTGAGCGCTTGTTCGGAGTAGCCGCTGGCGTAGAGTTCTTCGGCGCCGTGCAAACGCAGATAGACGAAATCGCTGGTGAGGTCTTCGCGGTACGGCCATTTGCCGGCGGTGTCGGCGACCACCAGTGCAACGTTATGGCGCTTCAAGAGGCGCACGAATTCCGGGTCGATGAAACTTTCATGACGGATTTCCACCGCATGGCGCAGCGGCTTCTTGCGCCAGGCCTTGACGCTGGCATGGCCGGGCAGATGCGAATCGTGCTGGCGGGCGAGGGCGGCTGCGGCTTGGGTATCGTGGGGCAGTTGCGCGAGAAACTGGTCGAAGCGCTCGGCATCGAATTTGAAGTTCGGCGGAAACTGCCAAAGGATCGGCCCGAGTTTTTCCTTCAGCTCCAGCACCCCGGAGGCAAAAAAGTTCGCCAGGGGTTTTTCGATTTCGCGCAGGCGGCGCACGTGGGTGATGAAGCGCGGCGCCTTGACGCTGAAGACGAAGTCATCGGGGGTTTCGGCGTACCACTGGGCGTAACGTTCGGGACGTTGCAGGGCGTAGAACGATCCATTGATTTCAATGCTGTTGACCGCGCGGGAAGCGAACTGCAATTCGCGCTTCTGCGCCAGTCCCTTCGGGTAGAAATCCCCGCGCCACGGGGTGTAGCGCCAGCCTGAAATACCGATGTGAATCGTCGCCATCCCATCCTCCCGTAGAAAGTCCTCGTGTTGCCGTTGTTCTGTGATGACTGCGGCGGGGGCGGGAAAGTTTCGGTGGTGTTACGGACGGTCGGCTGTGGTGATCGCCTTTAAGGCAAAGATCAAAAGCTTACCCCCTCACCCCAACCCTCTCCCCCAAGGGGGCGAGGGGGAAGGGAGCAGATCTTCATGTCTCCTGAAATCGCGTACGACTGTGAAGGGAGCAGATCTTCATGGTCTTCAGAACCTGAGTCCGACTCGGGACGTGCAGGTCGGTGAGATGGATCAGGCAACTCGGTCGGCTCCCTCTCCTGGGGGAGAGGGCTGGGGTGAGGGGGCTCTTGAACTTGCCGCGCAATTACCGATCAGTTCCTTACAGGTTGTTCAGCCACGGGAGATCGGAGTTTTGCGCAATTTCAGGATCGCCATTCTGCTGGGAGCGCTGCTGTGCTTCGGCGTCAACACATCGCACGCCGCCGCGCTACCGGGCGTTCCGGCTCCCGCCGACTCGGCGGAGAAACCCGCCGAACCCGAACCGCTGGTGCAGGGCGGTCTGCTCGGGGCGATCAGTACGAGCATCGACGATGTGCAGGACAAACTTGACCTCAACGAACATCTGGTCGACGCCTGGCGTCTGCGCGCCGACCGTGCGGCGGATGAAGTCGATCGGCTGGTCAAGCAGCCGTCGAACCGCTCGGGCTGGAGCGTGGCCGGGGATTTCCTCACGCTGTCGGGTGTGTGGCTGGGCAGTTTCGCCCTGTTGACCGTGCTTGGCAGTCTGCTGGCCAAGCGTCTGCGCGAGGGCCGCTGGTTGCGCACTCGCCAGCGCAGTCAGGACCTGCTCGGCTATGTACTGCCGTACACCGTGCCGGCACTGATCTGCCTGCCGCTGACGCTGTATGTCAGCCACTTTTTGCAAGGTTCGGTGGGGCGCGCGCTGGCGCTGTGTCTGGCCTACGCCACCAGCAGCGGCATTTTTTCCACGTCGATGTTGTTGTGCGTGGTGGTGATGTTCAACGTTGGCCACAAGCGCGCCGCCGCGCGAATCATCCGTGAATACTGCCCGCGCCCGTTGTTCCTGATCGGCTTTCTCGCCGCCCTCAGCGATGCCCTGACCAGCCCGCAGATCGCCCGGCAACTGGGCGGCAATATCACCAGCAGTATCGCCGTGTTCACCGGACTTATCGCCTCGGTCATCTTCGGCTTGCTGGTGATTCGCCTGCGCCGGCCGGTGGCGCATCTGATCCGTAATCGCCCGTTGACCCAGCGTTTGAAACAACCGTCGCTGCAAGAGTCGCTGCGGATATTTTCCGGGCTGTGGTACTGGCCGATCGTGCTGATGGTGCTGGTTTCGGCGGTCAGTCTGATCGGCATCGGCGAGGACAATCAGAAAGCCCTGCGCTGTGCCTTGTTCACTACCGTGCTGCTGATCGCCACGGTGTTTCTCAGCACCGTGTTGCAGCACCTGTTCAAGTCGCGCAAGGCCGAGGCGCTCCAGCGCAGCAGTGCCTACAAGGAACGTTTTCTCAGCCTGTTGCATGCGTTGCTGCGGATCGTCATGGCGATTGTCTTTATCGATATCCTCGGGCGGATCTGGGGCGTGTCGTTGCTCGATTTCGCCCAGAGCAGCACGGTCGGCCGAGCGATCAGCAACGCCTTGAGCAGCATTGGTCTGATCTTCCTGGTGACGTGGCTGCTGTGGGTGGTGCTCGATACGGCGATTCAGGAAGCGCTGAAACCACCGGTCAGCAAACGCGCAGCGCGCCAGCCGAGCACGCGGGTGAAAACCATCCTGCCGTTGCTGCGCAACGCGATCAAAATCATCCTCGTGGTGATCTGCGCGATTACTACCATGGCCAATCTCGGCATCAACGTCGCGCCGCTATTGGCCGGTGCCGGCGTCGTCGGTCTGGCCATCGGTTTCGGCTCGCAGCAACTGGTGCAGGATGTGATCACCGGGCTGTTCATCATCATCGAAGACACCCTGTCGATCGGCGACTGGGTGGTGCTCGATTCCGGTCACGCCGGCACTGTCGAAGGCTTGACCATCCGTACCCTGCGCCTGCGTGACGGCAAGGGTTTTGTGCATTCGGTGCCGTTTGGGCAGATCAAGGCTGTGACCAACCAATCGCGGCAGTTCGCTTTTGCGTTTTTCTCGGTGCAGTTCACCTACGACACCGATGTCGACAAGGCCATCGAGCTGATCCGCGAGGCCGGTGATTCGATCCGCGAAGACCCGTTCCTCAAGTACAACTTGCAAGGGCCGCTGGATGTGTTCGGGGTGGACAAGATGGACTTGAACGGCGTGGTACTGACGGCGCAATTCCGCACGGTGTCCGGTGGGCAGTATGCGGTGAGCCGCGCGTTCAATCAGCGCTTGAAGAAGCTTGTGGATAACACAGCGAATGTGCATTTTGCGCAGACTTATCCACAGCAGGTGCTGTTGCCGAAGCGGCAGGAGGAGGGGGCGGTGGTTGCGGCGCAGGTGCCGCAGGAGTCGCGGACCTGATCTGAGCTGTGCGTTGAATGTCCCGGCCTCATCGCGAGCAGGCTCACTCCTACAGGGGAACGCATTCCAAATGTAGGAGTGAGCCTGCTCGCGATGGCGGCAAAAGAAACGCCGTCAATTGCGGATCAACTTCCGGCCTATCTGCTCCATGGCCACCTGATCCGCCTCTACCCAAACCTGCGGCTTGCCCGCAACCATCGCGGCCACTGGAATCCCATCGCGATACACCAGCCGATTACTCACCAGCGCCGGCACTTTCACCCCAGGCAACAGCGTCCCCGCCAGATTCAGCGGATCAACTCCGCACACCGCCACCAGACTGCCGTCCTGCGGGCGGCGGCGTACTTCGCGCAAAAGCGGAATCGCCTCCGGCAGCGCAAATTGCTCGCCCGCCAGACCACTGACAAACCGTCCGCCACGAATCTCGCCCCGGGCTTCCAGCCGATGAAAAGTACGCAGCAATTCGCGCCAGCTCGGCAGCCAGTCCGCCTCCCGTTCCAGCAAGCGCCAGAACACCACGCCGTAGCGGCGCAGCAGGGTCATTGCCACATGTTCAAGTGTCTCGGCCGCATCCACGGTTGTTCCACGGCGCAGCAATGCCCAGCGTCCGGCATCGTCCATGCCGCCGATAAACGCGCCGCGCCCGCGCCGACTGCTGCGTTGCTGGCGCTTGCTCGCCGGGGTGATCAGCGCGCGCAGACCGGCGAAGCTGTCGGCGTTCACCAAACCTGCGGCGACCAGTTCCTGCAAGGCGATTTCCAGTTCGCTGCGCAGCAGGCGCGCTTCATGAATCAGCTCATCGAAAAACAGTGCGCCGTGCTGACTCAGCGCCTCGAATACTTTCTGTGTTTTCGGCGATAACTCACTCACTGGGGTCTGTTCAGCCAGCGCACTCCACAAACCCACCTGACTGCGCGGCAGCAGGACAATCGGCGTACTGCGCAATGCTGAGCCGCTGACTTTCTGCCGCGCACTGATGCGCGTCCACACCAGTTTGCCGTTGCGGCACAGTTCATCCAGCCAGCTCGGCGAATAGTCCTTGAGGCGGGCCGGCAGGATGTCGCTGTCCCATGCCGAAGCGGCCGCCGGATAGCCTTCGAACTGCCCGACAATAGCTGGCAGCACTGCGCTGCCCTGACCCTGAGTGGCCGGCGTCAGATGCTGCCAGTCGAACAGAAAACGCATGAAGTCCTGCAACGCCACCGGTTCGATTTCCCGGCGCAGGCGCTTGACCGTGTAGCGATGAATGCGCGCCAGCAGATGGCGTTCGCACCATTCTTCAATCGCGCTGTTCGGCGTGAACTGGCCACGCAACACATAGCCTTCGCGTTCCAGTTGCGCGAGGGCCTGATTGACTTGCGCGGTTGGCAGGGCGAGCGGTTCGGCGATAGCAGGCAACGGGATTGGCCCGAACGCACCGAGGCGGGCGCGGATCACTTCGATCAGGGCCTCATCGAATGTCCACGCTTCGTCGAATCCGGGTAGCTCTACCGCTGCGCTCGCCAACGTCGCCTGTGGATAAAGCGCTTGCAGGCAACTCAGCCGCTCGCGAGGCAGCCATAACTGATGCTCAGCGTCGATCCGCAGCAGACAGGCGCGCCCGCTGGCCATCAGCGCTTGCAACCAATCCAGCCAAGCCGTGTTGGCTCGCGCTTCGGCGTCACTGATGCAGGTAAGGCTCATCAGCGCTTCGTGCATTTCATCCATGGAGTCGGGCGACGGCCAGGCTTCTTCGCGCACGGCGGTGATCGCATCGGCGTCCAGCGCGCCGAGGTCGTCGGTCGATTGCGGATCGCTCCAGCGCCGGTTGATCACCGCTTGCGTGCGGCGCTCCTCAAGCGGCGCGTCGTCGAGAAAAGTGTACGGCCGGGCGCTGAGGATTTCCGCCGCCAGTGGCGACGGCGCCGGCAGGTCGCGGCTGATCAGCCGTACTTCGCCACGCTCCATGCGCCGCAGCAGGGTCAGCCAGCCTTCGCTGTCCATCGCTTCGTGCAGGCAATCGTCAAGGGTCTGTTCCACCAGCGGATGCTCGGGGACTTCGCGCTCGCCGGCGAGGTTTTCCAGGCAGGCGATCTGGTCGGGAAACACGCTGGCGATCAGGTCTTCGCTTTTCATCCGTTGCAGCTGCGGGGCGACTTTGCGTCCGCCGGTAAAGCGCGGCAACGCCAGCGCCACCCCGGCATTCCAGCGCCAGCGCACGCCGAATAACGGCGCATCGAGCACGGCCTGGATGAGCGTGTGTTCGGCGCTGTTGCTGTGCAGGTAACGCCAGACTTCGTCGAGCTCGAAACTGTGGCTGGTGGACAGCGACAGCACGATCGCGTCTTCGCTGGCAGCGGCCTGCAATTCAAAGTTGAAGGTGCGGCAGAAACGCTTGCGCAAGGCCAGGCCCCAGGCGCGGTTGATACGGCTGCCGAACGGCGTGTGGATGATCAGTTGGGTGCCGCCGGACTCGTCGAAAAACCGCTCCATCAACAGCGTGTCCTGCGAGGGCAGGGCGCCGAGGGTTTGCCGCGCGCGGGCCAGATATTCGACCAGTTGCTCGGCGCTGGCGAGGTTGAGGCCAAGTGTCGCGGTCAGCCAGTCGAGCGCCGGTTGCAGATTGCCGGGGCTGGCGCTGAGCAGCTCATCCAGCTGCCCTTGCAGACGCGCGACGGCGGCCGACAGTTCGTCGCTGCGCCCCGGCGCTTCGCCGAGCCAGAACGGAATGGTCGGCGGCATGCCTTGCGCGTCCTCAACGCGGACCTTGCCGCTTTCTACCCGCAAAATGCGGTATGAGGTGTTGCCGAGCTGGAACACATCGCCGGCGATACTTTCCACCGCGAAATCTTCGTTGACGCTGCCGATGTTCAAGCCCTGCGGTTCGAGCAGCACGCTGTAGTCGGCGTTGTCCGGAATGGTCCCGCCACTGGTCACGGCGGTCAGCTGCGCGCCACGCCGGCCGCGCAAAGTGCGGCTGACGGCGTCGCGGTGCAGGTAGGCGCTGCGGATGCCCTGGCGACCGTTGTAGCCTTCGGCGAGCATGCTCAGCAGGGCCTGATAGTGTTTTTCATCGACATCGCGGTATGGCCAGGCGCGACGGAACATCGCCAACAAGGCATCCTCCGACCATTCCTGACAACTGACTTCGGCAATGATCTGCTGCGCCAGCACGTCGAGCGGTTTTTCCGGGATGTGCAGCATATCGAGCTCGCCGCGGCGCACGCAGTCGAGCAGAGCGGCGCATTCGATCAGGTCGTCGCGGGTGGTGGCGAACAGACGGCCCTTGGGCGTGCCGCCGACCTGGTGCCCGGAACGGCCGACCCGTTGCAGAAACGCGGCAATCGAGCGCGGCGAGCTGATCTGACAGACCAGATCGACTTCGCCAATATCGATGCCCAACTCCAGCGACGCGGTGGCGATCAACACTTGCAGCTCGCCGCGCTTGAGCCGTTGTTCGGCGTCGAGGCGAAATTCCTTGGCGAGGCTGCCATGGTGCGCCGCCACCGCCTGCTTGCCGAGACGTTCGCTCAGATGCCGGCTCAGGCGTTCGGCGAGGCGTCGGGTGTTGACGAAAATCAGTGTGGTGCGGTGCTCGCGAGCGAGCTCGGCGAGGCGGTCATACACCAAGCCCCAGACATCGGTGGCCATCACCGCCGACAACGGCACCGGCGGCACTTCGATGCCCAGATCCCGAGGGCGGGCGTGGCCGATGTCGACGATTTCGCAGGGGCGATCATGACCGACCAGAAACTGCGCCACCGCCTCGACCGGTTTCTGTGTGGCGGACAGGCCGATCCGGGTCAGCGGCTCGGCGCAGAGTGCTTGCAAACGCTCCAGGCTCAAGGACAGATGACTGCCGCGCTTGCCGGCGGCCATGGCATGGATTTCGTCGATGATCACCGTACGCGTGGTGCCGAGCATCTTGCGCCCGGATTCCGAGCCGAGCAGCACGTACAGCGATTCCGGCGTGGTCACCAGTATGTGCGGCGCGGTCTTGCGCATGGCGGCGCGGTCTTTCTGCGGCGTGTCGCCGGTGCGTACGGCGGTGGTGATGGTCAGCTCGGGCAGGCCCATTTCGCGCAATTGCGCGGTGATGCCGGCGAGCGGATTCTGCAGGTTGATCTGGATGTCGTTGGACAGCGCTTTCAACGGCGAGACGTAGACCACCAGGGTTTCGGCGGGCAGGCCGTCGGGGTTTTCCAGGCCGCGGTGCACAAGCTCATCGAGCACGGCAAGAAACGCGGTCAGGGTTTTCCCCGAACCCGTGGGCGCCGCGATCAGCGTCGACCGGCGCTGGCGGATCAACGGCCACGCACGGGCCTGAGCGGCAGTGACCGCCGGGAAAGTCTTGCTGAACCAGGCGCTGACGGCGGGGTGAAAGCCGGCCAGAGCGCTGTCGGCGGGGAGGGGCAGATTCATGACAGAAGTTATGCGGGCGGGGGCGGGAAGATGCAAGTACCGCTGGGGATCTTCAGCGGCTGGCAGAGCCCCTTCGCGAGCAAGCTCGCTCCCACAGGGGAACGCATCTCACTTGTGGGAGCGAGCTTGCTCGCGAAAGGGCCAACCGGAGCGCTGCAAATCTGCGGATCTACACTTTACGGATGACGGTTGCGCACTAAACCCGCAAAATGCAACGATTCCGGCAATGATCGACCACGGCGCCATGCGTGCCGTCGTCAAAGCCATCGTTCCAATCAGACTGGGCCTGCTGACTCTATGCGAATGCGCCTTATGTTACTGGGCGGCGGAAATGCCCTTGGGCAGGCGCTGATTCGCCTCGGTGCGGAAGAAGACATCGGTTTCCTCGCCCCCCGCCCGCCCGAAAACGGCTGGGATGCCGCGAGCCTCACACAACTGCTCGACGACACCCGTCCCGATGCGTTGATCAACCTCGCCTACTATTTCGACTGGTTCCAGGCCGAGAGTGTGAGCGAAAGCCGCATGACCGGCCAGGAACGCGCCATCGAGCGTCTGGCCGAACTGTGCCAGCACCACAACATCGTCCTTGTGCAACCATCCAGCTATCGCGTATTCGATGGCTCGCGGGCCACGGCTTACAGCGAAAAAGACGAACCGGTGCCGCTGGGCCTGCGCGGTCAGGCCTTGTGGCGCATCGAACAAAGCGTTCGCGCAACCTGCCCGCAACATGTGCTGCTGCGCTTTGGCTGGCTGCTCGACGACAGCCCGGACGGCACTCTCGGACGCTTCCTCGCTCGTGCGGAAAAACCAGAAGAGTTGCTGCTGGCCGATGACCGTCGCGGCAATCCCACGCCGGTCGATGACGCGGCGCGGGTGATCATTTCCGTACTCAAGCAACTCGACTGCGCCGCGCCGCTGTGGGGCACTTATCATTACGCCGGCCACGAAGCGACCACGCCGCTGGCGCTGGGCCAGGCGATTCTCACCGAAGCACGCAGCCTGCATCCGCTAGCGATCGAAGCACCGACCGCGCAGGCACACGCCGCGCGACCGGACGCTGCCGAAGAGCCACAACACGCGGTGCTGGCCTGCAAGAAAATTCTCCACACTTTCGGGATCAAGCCGCGCGCCTGGCGTGCCGCACTCCCTGGCTTACTGGACAGGTTCTACCGACATGGCTGAAGGAACGGTTTTAATCACTGGCGGAGCCGGATTCATCGGTTCGCACCTCACCGATACCTTGCTCGCCAAGGGCTATTCGGTCCGGGTGCTCGACGACCTGTCGACCGGCAAACGCAGCAATCTGCCGCTGGACAATCCCAGGGTCGAACTGGTGGTCGGTGATGTTGCCGACGCCACATTGGTCGCCCGCGCCATGCAAGGTTGCAGCGCTGTTGCGCATCTGGCGGCGGTGGCCTCGGTGCAAGCCTCGGTGGACGATCCGGTGAAAACCCACCAGAGCAATTTCATCGGCACCCTGAATGTCTGCGAAGCCATGCGCCTGGCCGGGGTCAAACGTGTGGTGTATGCCTCCAGCGCGGCCGTGTATGGCAACAATGGCGAGGGCGAGTCGATCGATGAAGACACCCCGAAGGCGCCACTGACACCGTATGCGTCGGACAAACTGGCCGGTGAGCAGTACTTCGATTTTTACCGTCGCCAGCATGGCCTCGAGCCGGCGATTTTTCGCTTCTTCAATATCTTTGGTCCACGCCAGGATCCGTCCTCGCCGTACTCCGGGGTGATCAGCATCTTCAGCGAACGCGCGTCGAAAGGTTTGCCGATTACCGTGTTTGGCGATGGCGAGCAGACTCGCGATTTCCTCTATGTCGGCGACTTGGTCGATTTGCTCGTACAGGCGCTGGAAAAGCCCGAAGTGCAGGAAGGCGCGGTCAACGTTGGCTGGAATCAGGCGATGAGCCTCAAGCAGATGCTTGAAGCGTTGAAATCGGTGGTCGGCGAGCTGCCACCCGTGAGTTACGCGCCGGCACGTTCGGGCGATATCCGCCACTCGCGGGCGGATAACCGGCGTTTGCTGCAGCGCTTTGAAATGCCGTCGCAGACGCCGATGAGTGTGGGCTTGGCGCGCTTGCTAGGGCGCTCCTGAGAAGCCCCTCACCCTAGCCCTCTCCCAGGGGGAGAGGGAACTGACTGAGGTGTTTGTGAGAAGTACCCCGACTTGCGATACCCAGTCGAACTCAGGTTTTGAAGAACACATAAATCGGCTCCCTCTCCCCCGGGAGAGGGCTGGGGTGAGGGGCCTGGACCTAAAACGCACCACCAATCCCCAGACATGAAAAAGGCGCCCTTCATCAGGCGCCTTTTTCACGGCCGGAATATCGCTATCCCTGTGGAGAGGGAATGTTATCCCCCGATCAACTGCGTACGGTCGTCGTCAGGTCTGTGCCCGCCCGCCACCAAGCCTCATTCACCACCACGTGAACGTTCGGTATAAATCGACTTAGAACTTATAGCCCAGACCGACCATGTAGATGAACGGATCGACGTCTACATTCACGCGCGCGCGGGTGCCCGGTGCGACGGCGTTGTTCTCGACGGTCGCGCGGGTGTCGATATCGATGTAGCGCACCTGGGCGTTGAGCATGATGTTGTCGGTGATCATGTAGTCGGCGCCGACCTGCCAGGCCAGGCCCCAGGAGTTTTTCGCCTTGAAGTTGCTGAAACCGTTGGCGCTGGCTTCGCTGCCGACGTGTTCATCGTAGATCCAGGTGTAGTTGATGCCGCCACCGACATAGGGCTGGAACGGCGATTTCGAATCCAGTGGGTAGTAGACGACGCTAAGGGTCGGCGGCAGGTGTTTCAGGGTGCCGAGCTTGCCGTTGGCGGCGGGCAGGGCGGTGCCCTTGAGCTTGACGTCATGCTCGAACGGCGTCGCCGCGAGCAGCTCGATACCAATGTTGTTGGTGAGCATGTAAGCGAAGTTCAGACCCAGTTGGGTGTCGCTGCTCATGGTCGCCTTGCCGCCCAGGTTGGCGCCGCTCAGTGGGCCCTGATCGACCTTGACGCTGGAGCTGTCGGCCTTCGGGTTGACGGTGATCGCGCCGGCGCGCACGAGAATGTCGCCAGCCTCGTGGGCGTGGGCGAGCGGGGCTGTGAGCGCGAGGGCAAACAGCGAGGCGCTGAGCAAGGACTTGTTCATGGGGGCTCCGAAAGACATGAAAATATTCGATGTCCAAGGGTACGAAGCCGTCTGATACGGTGTTTTGACTCAGCTCAATGAAACAGTGATGCCCCCAAAAAGATCGCAGCCTTCGGCAGCTCCCACAGTTGAAATGCGATCCCATGTAGGAGCTGCCGAAGGCTGCGATCTTTTGATCTTGAAATCTACCGGAGTCTACTCCGGCAGCTCATACGCATAAATCTTCTCCGCCTCCATCTGATACCCGGCATCGGCCAGCTCACTGCTCGAGGCTTTCACCTGTAACGGTCCTTCAACCCAGTACGGCTGATACAGCTCATCGAGCTTCACGCCGAGTTCGCTTTTCACGTGGACGATCTGGTTCGACGGCGGTGGCGGTACGTGGATGCAGGCGCCGAAGTACGGCACCAACAAGAAGTCCGTGGTGCGTCCCTCTTCGCTGACTTCCAGGGGCACGATGTAACCCGGCAGGCGAATGTTCTGCCCGTCGAGGCTCTTCACTACCGGCGCGTTCGGCATGTCCTGCTTGGCCGCCGGCGCGGATTCGGCGGAGAGTGCGTCGCCCATCTTCGACAGGTCGTGCAGTGGGGTCATGTTCGGCACTTCCGGCGCGGCGTCCGGCGGGATCATTTCCGACCAGGTCAGGTCTTTCGGCGCCGCGGCCCACACGGGCAGGGCAACCAGCATCAGCAGCGCAAGGAGGGCGCGGGGCATGGTGAACATCCTCATAAACGAATCGACAGGCCATCGGCCAGGGATTGGCGATACGCGCGCCAGGCCGGCACGCTGCCCATCAGCAGCGCGGCCGCCAGAATGCCACCGAGCAGCGTCCATTCATACTCGCTTGGCCACGCCAGCGGCAGGAACAAACCATAGTTGGCCTGCACGTAACCTTGCGCAGCGGCGATGCCGACGTACAGCAACGCCAGCCCGGCAATCACCCCGGTCAGCGCCAGGGCGAAAGCTTCCAGCACCAGCAGACTTGCGATGTGCCACGGCCGCGCGCCCACCGAACGCAGAATCGCCATCTCGCGGCGGCGCTCGTTGAGGCTGGTGAGAATCGCCGTGAGCATGCCGATCAACCCGGTCAGCACAACGAACAGCGAGACCACGAACAGCGCTTTTTCGGCGGTGCTCATCAGGCTCCACAATTCCTGCAAGGCCACGCCCGGCAGGATCGCCAGCATCGGCTCGCCGCGGTATTCGTTGATCTCGCGTTGCAACGCAAAGGTGGAGATCTTGCTGTTGAGACCGAGCATGAACGCGGTGATCGCTTGCGGCGTCAGGTCCATGTTGCGCGCCTGATCAGCGCTGATCCTGCCGTTGCCGCGCGCCGGCACACCGTTGTGCCAGTCGATGTGAATCGCCTCCATGCCGCCGAGGCTGATGTGCAGCGTGCGATCGACCGGCGTGCCGGTGCGCTGGAGAATGCCGACCACGGTGAAGGGTTTGTCGTCGTGCTTGACCAGACTGATCGCCGCCACGCCGTGGGCCAGCACCAGTTTGTCACCGAGCTTGTAATGCAGCGCATCCGCGACCTCGGCACCCAGCACCACTTCGAAAGGATCTGTCGCAAACGCGCGACCGTCGGCCAGCGCCAGGTGTTGTTGGCGCCCGTACTGGTAGTGCTGGAAGTAGGCTTCGGTGGTGCCCATCACGCGATAGCCGCGATGGGAATCGCCGAGGGACATCGGGATCGCCCATTTCACTTTCGGGTTGCTGGCGAAGTGTTCGAAGCTGTCCCAGCGAATGTTGTTGGTGGCGTTGCCGATGCGGAACACCGAATACAACAGCAGATTGACCGAGCCGGAGCGGGCACCGACGATCAGGTCGGTGCCGCTGATGGTGCTGGCGAAACTGGCCTTGGCTTCGGTGCGCACGCGCTCGACGGCCAGCAGCAGGCACACCGAAAGAGCGATGGCGAAAGCGGTGAGCAATGCGGTGAAACGGCGGTTGGCCAGACTGGCCATGGCCAGACGAAACAGATACATCTCAGACCTCGGCAGACGTGGCGGCGCGGTTAAGCTCGGCCAGGGACAGGTGACGGTCGAACAGCGGCGCCAGGCTCTGGTCGTGGCTGACGAACAACAGACTCGATCCGGCCTCGCGGCATTCGGCGAACAGCAGGCGAATGAAGTTCTCGCGGGCGTCGTAATCCAGCGCCGAGGTCGGTTCGTCGGCAATCACCAGTTCCGGTTGGCCTATCAACGCCCGGGCAGCGGCGACGCGCTGCTGCTGGCCGATGGACAAGGAATCGGCGCGGCGACCGAGCAGGCTTTCATCCTTCAGGCCCAGGTGCGCGAGCAGAGTGGCGGCGGCTTGATCGACGCTGCCGTGGCGCTGTTTCGCCCGTTGCGCGCGCAGTTTCGAGAAGTGACACGGCAACTCAACGTTCTCGCGCACCGAGAGAAACGGCAGCAGGTTGAACTGCTGGAAAATGTAGCCAGTGTGATCGACACGGAACGTATCGCGCTTGCCGGCAGAAAGCTGGGTCAGCTCCTGGCCGAGCAGGCGAATGCTGCCGCGACCGGGCTTCTGCACCCCGCCAAGCAGGCCGAGCAGCGTGGTCTTGCCGCTGCCGCTGGGGCCTTTGAGAAACAGGGTTTCGCCGGCTTCCAGACGAAACGCCGGGATGTCCAGCAGCGTCGGGTGACCGGGCCAGTTGAAGCCCAGGTCGGAAAGTTCGATGAGTGCTTGGGTCATGGCACCGATTTCATGGTTGGTCATGGGCCTTGTAGGAGCTGACGAGTGCAACGAGGCTGCGATCTTTTGATCCTGGTTTTTTACAATCAAAAGATCGCAGCCTCGTTGCACTCGTCAGCTCCTACAGAGGCTCTTCATTCGCTTCAGAATTTCAGCGCAGCCGATTTCGCCGTCACTTCCGTGCCTTGCTGGCCGGTTGCGCTGATCAGTTGTACCTGAATCTTCTGCGTCGCCGGGAAGGTCTTGAAAATGTTCGCCAGATTCAGCGTGTTCAGCGCACCCGGTGTGGCGCAGGAGAGCTGGTAATGCGCATGAATTTCGCTGTGGTCGTGATGATGCTCTTGACCGTCCTTGTCCGCTTCGTCTTCGTCGTGATCATCGGTGTCCGGCTTGTCGCCGAACAGCGGGCTTTCCAGTTCCTGGCTGACCACTTTGCAATCGGCCGCAGCGGGCAGGCTGAAAAGGGCCAGCGGTTTTTCCAGTTGCGCACGAGCGGCGGCGACTTTGGCCTTGTCGGCGTCCGACGTGGCCGCGTGTTCAAAACCCACCAGATTCACCGCCGGGCTTTCCAGCTCCAGCTCCAGGGTCTGACCGTCGAGCGCGGCATTCAGGCGACCCACGCCATGCTCGTGGGCGCCGAGGCTGCCGTGCTCATGATCGTGATCATGCTCATCAACCGCATGGGCAGCGGCCAGCGGCAACAGGGCAAACGGCAAAACAAGCAGCAAACGACGCATGACGAACTCCGAAAAAATGAAAAGTTTGTTATGTGATCTTATAACGAAAGTGCGCAGAGTGTGCCCGTGCACTTGGGATTGCGCAAGACATGGCTAAGCACCGCCCGGGATGAGTTCGCGGGCGGTGCTGGGATTGGATGTCATGCTTGCAGAATCAGAAGCCTGCGCCGGGATAGTCGAACCAATAGCGTCCCGAAAGAACATCGTTGATCAGATTTGCGTCGAGCACGCTCGGGGCATCGCGACTGAAACGCTGTCGCCAAGCCGGAAGCCACCAGTAGTTGATGGCTGTTCCGCGCGGAAATACCACCAGAGTCAGCACCTCCTTATCCATTTTGCCCTGCGTGTAGAGTTGATGACTGCGATCCATCAGGGCCATGTACTGGTCGATTGGCAGTCTGAACATCAGTGCCATGGTGAAGATTTTTTCACTCTGACTGAACGCCGGACTCTGCAGTACCCGCAATGCTTCGCAAGTGTGTGAATTCGGTTGACTCGCTATGCTCTGGCCTTCGGGGGTTGAAAGTATGTCGAAACGATCATCCATGTCTCGCCAGTCGGTCCGGCTATTGCGCTCAAAGTAATCACGAATAACAAGGGTCAGTGGACCTGCAGTTTCCCCGTCAGCGGGACAAGCCGAAAGATCGGCAGGCAACCAGATGCGCCATGCCACGATGAGCAAGAGTGGGGTCATCAATAGGGCGTAGTAACTTCGTTTCATTACAGGGTGCTGTGAGAAAAAGGACACTGTAGATGAATGCTCGATAACCGCCACACTGGACAACGTTACTTGGCGTTGCACAAGTCCCGTGGGAGCATGCACATCAGAAAATTGCAGGAGCGAACTCGATGTTGCGGATACGCGGAACGGTCGGCGAGGTGCCGGTGGATTTGACGGTGGAGCTGGATGACAGCGATTGGGCCAGGCTCGGTTCGGCGCTGAACGGGCAGGCGCCGGTTGCGCAGTCTGAGGCGGATGCGCCGGCTCCGGCGGCGAAGCCGGTGAATCAGGACGATGCGTTGTGGCAGGTGGCCAAAGACTTGTTGCGCAAGGCCGGGCAACTCAGCGGGCCGGATCTGCTCGATCAGTTGGAAGCGCTGACCGGCAGTGCTGCGGCGGGCAAGCGTTTGCTGGTGCGCCTGCGCCACAGTGCGGACGTGAAAGTGGTGAGCGGCGGGGATACGCCGCTCTACAGCTGGATCGAGTGAACCGCAAAAGATCGCAGCCTGCGGCAGCTCCTACATTGGAATGGAGTACACCCCTGTAGGAGCTGCCGAAGGCTGCGATCTTTTGATCTTAATAAAGCGCAGCAAACATCTTGCGGCGATACACCGTCACCAGCGGATGATCATTGCCCAGCAGCTCGAACACCTGCAGCAAGGTCTTGTGCGGCAGGCCTTCGCCGTAGCTGCGGTTGCGGATGAACAGTTTGAGCAAGGCGTCCAGCGCCGCTTCGTATTGCTGGCGCGCCAGTTGCTGGATCGCCAGTTGATACACCGCTTCATCATCCTGCGGATTTTGCGCCAGGCGACTCTTCAGGTCAGCGGCGTCCGGCAGGTCGCGGGCGAGGCCGAGGAACTGGATCTGCGCCTTGGCACCAGCGAGTGCGGCTTTGTGCTCATCGCTCTTGACTGCGTCGAGCACGGTTTGCGCTTCGCCCAGCTCACCGCGTTCGGTCAGGCAGCGGGCGTAAAGGATCAACGCCCTGGCATTGGTATTGTCTTCATTGAGCATGGCGGCCAGCGCCGCTTCGGCCTCGGCGAAGCGACCGTCGTCGAACATCGCCTGGGCCTGTTCGAACGGGTCGGCAGCGGCTGGCGGGGGCATCTGCACATGCGGTTCGAGCAGGGCGCGCACGGCGGATTCCGGTTGTGCGCCGGCAAAACCGTCGACCGGTTGCCCGTCCTTGAACAGCACCACGGTCGGCAGGCTGCGAATGCCGAAGCGGGCGACGATGTCCTGCTCGAGGTCGCAATTGACCTTGGCCAGCAGCAACTCGCCCTGATAGCTCTCGGCAATGCCTTGCAGCATCGGCATCAACGCCTTGCACGGCGCACACCATTCGGCCCAGAAGTCCACCAGCACCGGTTTGTTGAAGGAGGCTTCGATCACTGACTGGTCGAAATCGGCAGTCGTGGCGTCGAAGATGTACGGCGTTTGCTGACTCATGGGGGATCTCGTCGAAGAAGCTTGAATGGAGCAACTATACGGCTTGGTGGGGGGTGGCCGGAAGCGGGCAGCTTTTGAGGAACGTATTGCCTGAGCGGATGCCTTCGCGAGCAAGCTCGCTCCCACAGGATTGAGGCCATCCGCAGATTGTGTGGGTCACCCAAAGCACTGTGGGAGCGAGCTTGCTCGCGAAGCTTTTGGCTAGCGCCGCGCATGGTAGAGGCTGACATGTCTGAATTCCTCAGGCTCGGCCAGATCCGGCAAGGTCATCGCCTCGAGCATTTCAATGCGCTCATACAGCGGATGACGAAAATCCCGCACCCGCGAGTCCGCCACCAGCGCCTCGCGCCCTCGACTGAGAAACGCATCGAGCAGCGGCAGATTGGCCCGGTCGTACAACACGTCGGCGACCAGGATCAGATCGAAGCGATCGGCCTCGGCAAAGAAATCCGTCGAGTAGTTCATCTGCACAGCATTGAGCTCGGCATTCGCCCGGCACGCGGCGATCGCCAACGGATCGAGATCGCAAGCCACCACTTCCAGCGCCCCGGCCTTCACCGCCGCGATCCCGGCAATTCCGGAACCGGCGCCGAAATCCAGCACCCGCTTGCCGCGAACCCATTCGGGAAACTCCGCCAGATAGCGCGCCACCGCCAGACCACTGGCCCAGCAAAAACTCCAGTACGGCGGTTCGTGCAGGATGCGCTGGGTTTCTTCCTGACTGAACTCGCGGGCCATGTTGTCGCCGTCGATCAGCCACAGCTGCAAATCAGTGCCCGGCAACGCGCAGGCTTTCAGTCTGGCGTCGCCGAGCAATTCGCCCAAGGCCTGTTGCAGGTCGAGCGGTGCCGTCATGGCGCTTTGACGAATTGCAGCTGGCCCAACGCCTGGGTGGTCGGTTGGGTGATGGTCTGGGACGGCAGGTGCAGTATCAGTTGCCCGGACTGGCTGGCCCGACCACGCAGTTCAACCCGTGCGCCGACTGGGAACGCTTCGGGATTGAAACGCAGGTGAAACGGCAGGATCTGGTTGTTGCCGATCAGGCTGGAACTGGCGAGCAGTTGCTGCGGGCGGTCCTTTTCGTCGATCACCAGCAGCGCCAGTTCGACTTCGGCGCCGGCCGGCACGCCTTGCAGGGTGCCGCTCAATTCGCGCTGATGCGCCGGCAGCGGGCCGAGTTCGGCGGCCTCTTTGGCTTTTTTCTGCGCCTGCTGTGGCGCGGGGCCTGGCGTCGGCGGTTGCGGCTTGGGTGCGTCGCTGCCACAGGCCACCAGCAGGCTGAAAAGACTGAGCAAAACGAGCGGACGTAACGGCATTGGAGGCTCCGGCAGAATGAATTCCATGGATCAGACGATCATGCCGTTCTGTATACCGCAAAGCCTATGGCTTGTCTTGCCACGGGGATGCGCTACCATGGCCCTCCCATTTTTTGTTGCCAGCCACCATGCACTGTCCCTTCTGCGGTGCCAACGACACCAAGGTCATCGACTCGCGTCTGGTCGCCGAGGGCGAACAGGTGCGCCGCCGGCGTGAATGCCTGGCCTGCGGCGAACGTTTCACGACATTCGAGACGGCCGAACTGGTGTTGCCGCGCCTGATCAAAACCGACGGCAGCCGCCAACCGTTCGACGAAGAAAAACTCCGCGCCGGCATGCAGCGCGCGCTGGAGAAACGTCCGGTCAGCGTCGAGCGCCTCGAATCCTCTCTGGTCCACATCAAGCACAAGCTGCGCGCCACCGGCGAGCGCGAGGTCAAATCCCTCGTGGTCGGCGAACTAGTGATGGCCGAGCTGCAAAAGCTTGATGAGGTCGCCTATATCCGTTTCGCTTCGGTGTACAAGCGCTTTCAGGACCTCAACGAATTCCGCGAAGAGATCGACCGCCTCGCCCGCGAACCGGTGAAAGAATGACCACCGCCGCCGAGCAGGCGATCCTCGACGCGCATTTCATGGCCCGCGCGCTGGAGCTGGCGCGCAAGGGCCACTACACCACCCATCCCAATCCGCGGGTCGGTTGCGTGCTGGTGCGTGACGGACAGATTGTCGGTGAAGGCTGGCATGAGCGCGCCGGCGAACCCCATGCCGAAGTCCACGCCCTGCGCGCGGCCGGTGAACTGGCCCGGGGCGCGACGGCGTACGTGACCCTCGAACCTTGCAGCCACCACGGGCGCACGCCACCGTGTGCCGATGCCTTGGTGACCGCTGGCGTTGCCCGGGTCGTGGCGGCGATGCGCGATCCCAATCCGCAAGTCGCTGGACGTGGTTTGCAGCGCTTGGCCGAGGCCGGTATCGCCACGGAAAGTGGGGTGCTGGAAGCGGAAGCACGCAAGCTCAATCAAGGTTTTCTGAAACGCATGGAACATGGCTTGCCGTTCGTGCGGGTCAAGTTGGCCATGAGCCTCGACGGGCGCACGGCGATGGAAAGCGGCGAGAGCCAGTGGATCACCGGCACGGCGGCGCGTTCTGCGGTGCAGCGTTTGCGTGCCGAAGCGGCAGTGGTATTGACCGGCGCCGACACGGTGCTGGCCGATGGCGCACGGCTGACCGTGCGCGCTGACGAACTCGGTCTCGACAGCGAACAAACTGCGCTGGCCATGAGTCGCCCGCCATTGCGCGTGTTGATCGACGGCCGTTTGCGGGTGCCGCTGGATGCGCCGTTCTTCAAGGCCGGGCCGGCGCTGGTCGCCACCTGTGTTGCGGTCGAAGAGCAATACGCCAACGGCCCGGAATGCCTGATCGTGCCGGGTGACGACGGCCAGGTCGATTTGCATCAACTGCTGATCGAACTGGCCAACCGTGGCACCAACGAGGTGCTGGTCGAGGCTGGTCCGCGTCTGGCCGGCGCCTTTGCGCAACTCGGTCTGGTCGACGAATTCGTGATCTTCATCGCCGGCAAGTTTCTCGGCTCCACGGCGCGTCCGTTACTCGACTGGCCGCTGGCGCAGATGAAGGACGCGCCGGAGCTGAAAATCACTGAAATCCGTGCGGTGGGCGATGACTGGCGAGTCACTGCGATCCCTGTCCCTTCAGCCCGCGTATAATTCCCGGCCATTGCGTTAGCGCTGGCCTCGTTCTCAAGGAGAACCCCATGTTCACCGGCATCATCGAATCCATCGGCAGTATCCGCGCACTGACCCCAAAGGGCGGTGATGTGCGGGTGCACGTCGCAACCGGCAAGCTCGATCTGAGCGACGTCAAACTCGGCGACAGCATCGCGGTCAACGGCGTTTGCCTGACCGCCGTCGAGTTGCCGGGTGACGGCTTTGCCGCCGACGTCAGCCGCGAAACCCTTGATTGCACCGCCATGAATGACCTGAAAAGCGGCAGCCCGGTCAATCTGGAAAAAGCCCTGACCCCGACCACTCGCCTCGGCGGGCATCTGGTCAGCGGTCACGTCGATGGCGTCGGCGAAGTGGTCTCGCGCAGCGACAATGCCCGCGCCGTGGAATTTCGCATCCGCGCGCCGAAGGAACTGGCCAAGTACATCGCCCACAAAGGCTCGATCACCGTCGACGGCACCAGCCTGACCGTGAACGAAGTCGATGGCGCCGAATTCCTGCTGACGATCATTCCACACACCCTCAGCGAAACCATCATGGCTGCGTACAAGCCGGGCCGTCGGGTGAATCTCGAAGTCGACTTGCTGGCGCGTTATCTGGAGCGTCTGCTGCTGGGTGACAAGGCTGCAGAAAAGACCGCCGGCAGCACCATCACCGAAAGCTTTCTGGCCCAAAACGGCTATCTCAAATCCTGACTGAAGGGGGTGCCTTGTGGCGCTCAATAGCATCGAAGAACTGGTTGAAGACATCCGCCAAGGCAAGATGGTCATCCTCATGGATGACGAAGACCGCGAGAACGAAGGCGACCTGATCATGGCCGCCGAATGCTGCCAGGCCGAACACATCAACTTCATGGCCAAGCACGCCCGTGGCCTGATCTGCATGCCGATGAGCCGCGAGCGCTGCGAACTGTTGAAGCTGCCGCTGATGGCGCCGCGCAACGGTTCCGGTTTCGGCACCAAGTTCACCGTCTCGATCGAAGCCGCCGAAGGCGTGACCACCGGCATCTCCGCCGCCGATCGCGCGCGCACCGTGCAAGCGGCAGCCGCCAAAGACGCCAAGGCTGAAGACATCGTCAGCCCGGGCCACATCTTCCCGCTGATGGCCCAGGCTGGCGGTACCCTCGCTCGCGCCGGCCACACCGAAGCCGCTTGCGACCTGGCGCGCATGGCCGGTTTCGAGCCGAGCGGGGTGATCTGCGAAGTGATGAACGACGACGGCACCATGTCCCGTCGCGCTGAACTGGAAGCGTTCGCCGCCGAACACAACATCAAGATCGGCACCATCGCCGACCTGATTCACTACCGGATGATCCACGAACGTACCGTTCAGCGGATTGCCGAGCAGCCGCTGGACAGCGAACTGGGCCAATTCAACCTGGTGACCTATCGTGATTCGGTGGAAGGCGACGTGCACATGGCCCTGACGCTGGGCACTGTCTGCGCGGAAGAGCCGACCCTGGTTCGTGTGCACAACATGGACCCGCTGCGCGACCTGCTGATGGTCAAGCAACCGGGGCGCTGGAGCCTGCGCGCCGCCATGGCTGCGGTCGCCGAGGCGGGCAGCGGTGTGGTGCTGCTGCTCGGTCACCCGCTCGATGGCGACGTGCTGCTGGCGCATATCCGTGAAACCGCTGATCAGGCGCCGACGAAAAAACCGACCACCTACAGCATCGTCGGTGCCGGTTCGCAGATCCTGCGAGACCTCGGCGTGCGCAAAATGCGCTTGATGTCGGCACCGATGAAGTTCAATGCGATATCCGGTTTCGATCTGGAAGTTGTAGAATACGTGCCCTCCGAATAATGACCGGCTGTTTCCGGACTCCGATTCGCGGCAAATAATCACTGAGGGACGCGTAGCAGACGCGTCCCGGCTCTTTAAGAGAACTGACGAATGACCCTGAAGACCATCGAAGGTACCTTCATCGCCCCTAAAAGCCGCTACGCTCTGGTAGTGGGCCGCTTCAACAGCTTCGTGGTTGAAAGCCTGGTCAGCGGTGCCGTTGATGCCCTGGTTCGCCACGGCGTGAGCGAAAGCGACATCACCATCATCCGCGCCCCGGGCGCCTTCGAAATCCCGCTGGTTGCGCAGAAAGTCGCCCAGAAAGGCGAGTTCGCAGCCATCATCGCCCTCGGCGCGGTCATTCGTGGCGGTACTCCGCACTTCGAATACGTGGCTGGCGAGTGCACCAAAGGCCTGGCCCAGGTCTCCATGGAATTCGGCGTACCGGTCGCATTCGGCGTGCTGACCGTTGATTCCATCGAACAAGCCATCGAACGTTCCGGCACCAAGGCCGGTAACAAAGGTGCCGAAGCTGCCCTGTCCGCTCTGGAAATGGTCAGCCTGCTGGCGCAGTTGGAGGCCAAGTGATTAGCGACGAAAGCGATCGTTTCAACCCGCGCGATCCGAAACCTGCGGATGCCGGCAAGCCGTCGAAGAGCGCCAAGCGTCGCGAAGCCCGTCAGCTCGCGACCCAGGCACTGTACCAGTGGCACATGGCCCGGCAATCGCTGAACGAGATCGAAGCGCAGTTTCGCGTTGATAACGATTTCACCGATGTCGACGGTGCCTACTTCCGCGAAATCCTCCACGGGGTTCCGCAGTTCAAGACCGAAATCGACACCGCCCTGACGCCGTGCCTGGATTTGGCGATCGAAGAGCTGGACCCGGTTGAACTGGCGGTTCTGCGCCTGTCGACCTGGGAGCTGCTCAAGCGCGTCGACGTGCCGTACCGCGTTGTGATCAACGAAGGTATCGAGCTGGCCAAGGTGTTCGGTTCGACCGACGGCCACAAGTTCGTCAACGGCGTGCTCGACAAGCTGGCCCCGCGCCTGCGTGAAGCTGAAGTGAAGGCGTTCAAGCGCTGATCGGCGCTTGAATACTTTTCCTCGGCCATGGGCGAGTTTGAGCTGATCCGCAATTTCTTCGCCGCCGCGCCTTGTGCGCAGGGCGGCGAAGGCGTTGCTTTGGGGATCGGCGACGACTGCGCCTTGCTGGCGGTTCCCGCTGGGGAACAGCTGGCGGTTTCCACCGATACGCTGGTGGCCGGTGTGCATTTCGCCGACCCCTGCGATCCGTTTCTGCTCGGTCAGCGCTCGCTGGCCGTCGCGGTCAGCGATCTGGCCGCCATGGGCGCCACGCCCGTTGCCTTTACCCTTGCCCTGACTTTACCGACGGTGACTGCCGATTGGCTGCAAGCCTATGCCCGTGGTTTGAACCACATGGCGCAAGGCTGCGGCGTATCCCTGGTCGGCGGCGACACCACGCGCGGGCCGTTGAGCCTGACCGTCACCGTGTTCGGCCGCGTACCGGCTGGTCAGGCCTTGACCCGCAGCGGTGCGCAGGCCGGTGATCTGCTCTGCGTCGGCGGCGAACTGGGCAACGCTGCCGGCGCCTTGCCGCTGGTGCTGGGCCAGCGTGATGCCGCGCCCGAGGTCGGCCAGCCTCTGCTCGATCATTACTGGTCGCCGCAACCACAACTGGCGCTCGGTCTGGCCCTGCGCGGCAAGGCCACGGCGGCGCTGGACATCTCCGACGGCCTGCTCGCCGATTGCGGGCATATCGCGCTGGCATCGAAGGTACGACTTGAGATTGAACGCGAGCGCGTACCGTTGTCGGATGCTTTAGTCGCATTTCTCGGTCAGCGCGGTGCCGAGCGCGCGGCATTGAGCGGAGGCGATGACTACGTGCTGGCCTTCACCTTGCCGTCCGCCGAGTTGCCGGCACTGCAGGGCGACGGCTGGCCGATCCATGTGATCGGGCGTGTGGCGTCGGGCGACGGCGTGGTTCTGCTGGATCGCGATGGGCGCGACATCACCCCGCAAATTCGCGGCTACCAACATTTTCAGGAGACACCGTGACAGATCACCCGAAACAGGTTCCTGCCGAGTTCGTGCCTCCTTCGGTCTGGCGCAATCCGTGGCATTTCCTCGCATTCGGCTTCGGCTCCGGCACCTTGCCCAAGGCGCCTGGCACGTGGGGCTCGCTGGTGGCGCTGCCGTTCATTCCGTTGTGGCAGATGCTCCCCGACTGGGGTTACTGGCTGATGCTCGGCATCACCATGCTGTTCGGCTTCTGGCTGTGCGGCAAAGTGGCCGACGATTTGCGCGTGCACGACCACGAAGGCATCGTCTGGGACGAAATGGTCGGCATGTGGATAACCTTGTGGCTGGTGCCGGAAGGCTGGTACTGGCTGCTCGCCGGTTTTCTGGTGTTCCGCTTCTTCGATGTTCTCAAACCGTGGCCGATCCGCTGGATCGATAAACATGTGCACGGCGGCGTCGGCATCATGCTCGACGATGTGCTGGCCGGCGTGTTTGCATGGGCGGCGATGCAAGGGCTGGTATGGATATTTGCCTGATTCGACTCACGTGAGGAAACAAGCAATGCTGCGACGCGGCTTGGCGCTGCTGGTTCTGGCTCTGCTGGGCACGTTCGCCCATGCGCAGGCCGCCTCGCCTGTGCCTGCGGTTATCCATCTGGCCAGCGAAGAATGGGAAGACTACACCGCCGCTGATGGTCATGGTCTGGCCTGGGACGTTCTGCGCAAAGTGTTCGAACCGGCCGGGGTGATGCTGGACATTCGCACCGTGCCGTACACCCGTTCGATCGGGCTGGTGCAGTTGAAGGAAGTCGACGCGCTGGTCGGCTCCTACCGCGACGAAGCCACGCAGGTGCTGTACCCGCAGTGGAAATTCGATTCCGATCACGTCTACGCGCTGGGCCTGGCGAGCAGCCCGCCGCCGACCCAGGCGACTTTGGGCAAATACCGCCTGGCCTGGGTGCGCGGCTACCGCTACGAAAATTATCTGCCGAACATCAAGCGCTTCAACCAGATCGAACGGCGCACCGGCATTCTGCTGATGCTCAAGCAGGGACGGGCCGATTACTACATCGACGCACTGACCGAGGTTCAGGCGGTTGTGCGCGATGCCGCGGATCCGACGCAGTACCGTTATTCGCATCTGGCTGAATTGCCGCTGTTTCTCGGTTTCGCCGATACCGCGCAGGCCCGGACGTTGATGGCGCTGTATGACCGGCGCATGGCGGAACTGGTCAAGAGCGGAGAGCTGAAACCGATCTTCGAGAAGTGGCAGCAGCCGTATCCGTTCAACCCGAACTGAAGCCGACCACATACCTTGTAGGAGCTGACGAGTGCAACGAGGCTGCGATCTTTTGATCTTGATCTACAAGCAGCAGATCAAAAGATCGCAGCCTCGTTGCACTCGACAGCTCCTACAGAGGGCAGGGGGTCAGCGGCATTGTCATCAAACATTTTGATCGTTATGCCCGATAATTCAGCCTAAGCGTCTACAGGAACCTGCTGTTACAATGCCGGCCTGCGAATTTTCAGTCTTCTAGATCAGGAGCACATCGGTGCCTGTCGTCTTCGTCGCCGCTTCCAAGCTGCCAACGCCTTTTGCGCAATTCACCATGCACGGCTTTCTTGATGAGAGCACCGGGCGTGAGCACGTCGTGTTGAGCCTCGGTGAGATTGCCGACGGTGCCCCGGTACTCGGTCGCCTGCACTCCGAATGCCTGACCGGCGATGCCTTGTTCAGCCAGCGTTGCGACTGCGGCTCGCAACTGGAAGCCGCGCTGCAGGCTATCGCCCGCGAAGGCCGTGGCGTGCTGCTGTATCTGCGTCAGGAAGGCCGCGGCATCGGGCTGCTGAACAAGATTCGCGCCTACGAGTTGCAGGACGGCGGCGCCGACACCGTGGAAGCCAACGAGCGTCTGGGCTTTGCTGCCGATCAGCGCGACTACGCCATGTGCCTGCCGATGCTCGAACACCTAGGCGTGAAATCCCTGCGCTTGATGACCAACAACCCGCGCAAGGTCAAAGCGCTGACCGACATGGGCATCGTCGTCGCCGAACGCGTGCCGCTGCACACCGGCCACAATCCGCACAACAAACTCTACCTGGCGACCAAGGCCAGCAAGCTCGACCATATGATGGGCAACGAGCATCAGGGCGAGGCCGACCGCGCGTGACCCGCGGCCAGGTGCGGCGGCGGTTGTCGGTGGCCTGGTGGCAATACCTGGCGTTGGCCCTGTTGCCGCTGTTCGTGCTCAATGCGCTGTTTGGCGAAGGCCAAGGCTTGTTGCCGGTGCTGGCGATGCCTTTGTTCATCGCTGGCGTGGCCTCGATGTTTGTCAGCCTGAAGTACTTTGCTCGCTACAAACACGCGCTGATCGCCACGCAAAAAGCCCTCGATACTGCCGATGAACCCGCCGCCTGGATTGCGCTTGCGGCGCGTCGGCGTGCGGCGTTGCTGGTGGCGTCTTTGCCGGCGTGGACTGGCGCGCTGGCGGTGTTCGTCGGCCTCGAAGCCGTGCCGTTGATGCTGCTGGCGCTGTCGACCGCAGTGCTGTTCTACCTCTACCGTATTCCGCGTCAACTCGGTTGATGCGTCGGCTGTGGCTGGCGGTTCTGCTGCTCGCCCTGAGCAGCCCGGCGCTGGCTGCATTGCGGGTGGTCAGCCTCGCGCCCTCGCTGTCTGAAATCGTCGTTGAACTGGATTCCGCCGACCTGCTGGTCGGCGTACTGGATGCGGGCGAGCGGCCGGCGGCGATTGCCAATGTTCCCTCCGTGGGGCGCTATGGTCAGCTCGACATGGAACGCCTGCTCAGTCTCCAGCCGGACTTGTTGCTGCTCTGGCCCGGCAGTGTCGGCGCGGGGCAGCGTGATCAGCTCAAACGTCTGAACATCCCCACCTTCGTCGCCGAGCCGCTCACGTTGGCGCAACTGGCAACACAGATTGAGGCCATTGCCGGACAGCTCGGGCGTCCTGAACGTGGGGCGAAACGAGCGACCGAATTGCGCAAGCAGCTGAATGATCTGCGCCAGCGTTATCGCCGTGACGAACCGCTACGGGTTTTCTATCAAGTCTGGGACAAGCCGCTGTACACCGTCGGTGGCGGGCAGATCATCAGCGATGCGCTCGAGGTGTGCGGCGCGCGCAATGTGTTCGCCGACCTGAATCTGCCGGCGCCGCAGGTGAGTGTCGAGGCGGTATTGCAGCGTGATCCCGAGGTGATTGTCGTCGGTGATCAGGCCCAGCTAGGGGCGTGGAAGGCCTGGCCGCAGGTGGCGGCGGTCAGGCAGGGGCGGTTGTTGCTGGTCAGTGATAAAGGTCTGGAAAGGCCCAGTGGTCAGATGATCAGTGCGACCGCCAAGCTCTGCCAATTGATCGCGCCGGACATGTAGGAGCTGCCGAAGGCTGCGATCTTTTGACTTTGTTTTTGGCGGTGTCGGAGCCGCCGAAGATCAAGATCAAAAGATCGCAGCCTTCGGCAGCTCCTACATTGGATCTCAGCGAATTTCCGGGGTCCATGTCACCCCGAACATCCACGCTCGACCTTCCTCGCGATAGCCATACTGCGCGCCGTCATAGCTGTAGTTCGCCCGGCTGTAACCCTTGTCCAGCAGGTTATCCACCTTAAGATCCAGCTTGATCTCACGGTTCAGTGCCCAACTGCTGCGCAATCCGAGTGTGCCGTAGCCACCCAGCGCCTGGGTGTTGTTCAAGTCGTCGTAACTGCCGCTGACCAATTGCCAACTGGCGCCCACACCCAAGCGATCGAACTGCCGATCAAGATCCCAACTGGCCGTGCGCCGCGCCCGTCGCGCCAGCGTATGCCCGGTATCGCGATCTCGCGGGTCAATGATCGCCACGCCGAGATTGCTCTGCCAGCCAAACAGCTCCTGCTTCAGCGCCGCTTCAAAGCCATTGATCCGCGCCGACGCAACGTTCTGCGGGCGTGAGTTGCTGCCGAAGATGATCGCGTCTTCCAGGTCGGTGCGGTAAATCGAGGCTTCCAGACGCGCGCTGTCGCTCAGTTGACTGCGCCATTGCAGCTCATAGCTTTTCGAGGTTTCCGGCTTCAGGTCGGGATTGCTGAAATCCGGGTAGTACAGGTCGTTGAAGGTCGGCGCGCGGAAACCTTCGCTGTAGCTCAGCAGCACGTCGTTATCCGGATTGAGCGGCAGGGTGAAGGTGCCACTCCAGGTGTTTTGGCTGCCGAACTGCTGATTGTCGTCGTGGCGCAGGCCGATCTCGGTGGAGAAACTGTCCGCCTGATAACGATGCTGGATGAACGCGGCGCGGTTCCAGCGGCTGTCTTCATCGAACGCAGTGCTGCTGTTGACCCGGTCTTCGTACCAGCCGCCGCCGAGGATCAGGCTGTTGCGTGTGTCGAGCGTCAGGTCGTTCTGCCAGTTCACCGAGTCGCGATAGGTGTTGAATACCGTGCGCTCGTCACTGAGCTTGTCGAAAGTCCTCTCGCGGTTTTCGCTGTGGCCGAATTCAACGCGGGTTTTCCAGGTTTCGTTAACCCGCGCATCGACATAACTGCTGACGCTGCTGACATTGAAGTCGCTGTAGGGCTGCTGTTGCACCGACTCGAACGTGTCCATGTCGAAGCGGCCAAACGGATTGTCGAATTCGCTCCTGCCACGGTTATCCAGCAGATTGGCGCCGACTTCGATGCCCTCGGTCAGCGCGTGGCTGAGGCTCAGGCTGAGGGATTTGTTGCGGTAAGCGTCATGATCGCTGTCGCTTGGATACGAGTCGTGGGTACGGTCGATCCCGGCAGTTTCATCAAGGCTGGCGCCGAGGTTGAAGCGGGTCTTCTCGTCGCCGCCGGACAAGCCGAGGCTGCGCTCCCATGTCTGCTGACTGCCGAAGCCCAGATGCAGGCGTGGCTGCATGCCTTGCTCGGTGCCGCGTCGGGTGAAGATCTGGATCACCCCGCCAATCGCGTCGCTGCCGTAAATCACCGAGCGCGAACCGCGCAGCACTTCGACGCGCTCGATTTGCTCGATGTTCAGGTGTTGCAGGTTGCTGTCGCCGGAGGTCGAGTTGCCGATGCGCTGGCCATCGACCAGCACCAGGCTCTGCGCCGACTGCGTGCCGCGAATGTAGATCCCCGGCAGACTGCCGCGCCCGCCGGTCTGCGCCACTTGCACGCCAGGCACGCGCCGCAGCAGATCGGGCACGTCGCTTGGTTGCAGGCGATCAATGTCTTCGCGGGTGAACACGGTGTTGGCGGCGCTGCTGTCGTTGCGCGCCTCGACCTGACGATTGGCGCTGATCAGCGTGTCCGGCAGCTTCAGCGCTTGGTCGCGTTCGAATGTGTCGGCGACAGCACTGGCGCTGGGCAGCAGGAGGAAGGGCAGGGCGAGGCGCGAGAGGTTCATGGCAATCTATGGTCTTTGCAAAACCATGTAGGAGCTGCCGAAGGCTGCGATCTTTTGATTTTGCTTTTTAAAGGTTCCGGAGCTGCCGAAGAGCAAGATCAAAAGATCGCAGCCTTCGGCAGCTCCTACAAAGGATTGCGTCAGCTGTTGAGCAAATCCAGCCGCTGGCGAATCGACGCTTCGATCCCGGCCTCATCCAGCCCGCACTCGGCGAGCATCTGCGCCGGTTTTGCGTGCTCGACATAAATATCCGGCAAGCCCAGATGCAGCATCGACTTGAGAATGTTCTCGCGGGCGAGAAACTCGCTGACCGCGCCGCCGGCGCCGCCCATGATCGCGTTCTCTTCGATGGTCACGATCAATTCGTGACTACCGGCGATCTCGCGCACCAGTGCTTCATCCAATGGTTTGACGAAACGCATGTCCACCACGGTGGCGTCGAGCTTCTCGGCGACTTTCAAGGCTTCGCTCAGTTGCACACCGAACACCAGCATGGCGACCTTGCTCCCCTGACGACGGACGATGCCCTTGCCGATTTCGATCGCTTCGAGATCTTTTTCGATGACTGCATTCGGCCCGCTGCCGCGTGGGTAACGCACTGCTGCCGGGCCGTTGTAGAGGTGGCCGGTGGTGAGCATCTTGCGCAGTTCGTTTTCATCGCTCGGGGTCATGATGAGCATGCCCGGGATGCAGCGCAGGTAAGACAGGTCGAAGCTGCCGGCATGGGTCGGGCCGTCTTCGCCGACCAGACCGGCGCGGTCGATGGCGAACAGCACGTCGAGGTTCTGCACCGCGACGTCGTGTACCAACTGGTCGTAACCGCGTTGCAGGAACGTCGAGTAGATCGCCACCACCGGTTTCGCGCCTTCGCACGCCATGCCGGCGGCGAACGTCACCGCGTGTTGCTCGGCAATCGCCACGTCGAAATAACGCTCGGGGAAACGCTCGCTGAACGCCACCAGATCCGAGCCTTCCTTCATCGCCGGGGTGATCCCGACCAGGCGAGCGTCAGCCGTCGCCATGTCGCACAGCCACTCGCCGAACACCGCCGAATACTTCGGCCCGCTGGCGGCTTTCGGCGCAGCGGCCGGGGCGTCCAGAGGTTCGAGTTTGGTAATGGCGTGGTAACCGATCGGGTCGACTTCCGCCGGGGCGAAGCCTTTGCCTTTCTTGGTGACGATGTGCAGGAACTGCGGGCCTTTGAGATCGCGCATGTTGCGCAGCGTGGCGATCAAGGTTGGCAAGTCGTGGCCGTCGATCGGGCCGATGTAGTTCCAGCCCAGCTCTTCGAACAGGGTGCCGGGGACCAGCATGCCTTTGGCGTATTCTTCGGTGCGACGGGCGATTTCCCAGGCGCCGGGCAGGCGCGACAGGACTTTCTTGCTGCCCTCGCGCATGCTCGCGTAGGTGCGGCTGGAAAGGATCTTCGCCAGATAATTCGACAGGCCGCCTACGTTGCGCGAGATCGACATGTCGTTGTCGTTGAGGATCACCAGCATGTTGGCGTTGACTTCCGGCGCATGGTTGAGCGCCTCGAACGCCATGCCGGCGGTCAGCGCACCGTCGCCGATCACCGCGATGGCCTTGCGATCGCTGTCCTGCAGGCGGGCGGCAATGGCCATGCCCAGCGCTGCGCTGATCGAGGTGCTGGAGTGGCCGACGCCAAAGGTGTCGTACTCGCTCTCGGAGCGACGCGGGAACGCGGCGATGCCGTCCTTCTGACGCAGGCTGGCCATGCGCTCGCGGCGACCGGTGAGGATCTTGTGCGGATACGCCTGATGCCCGACGTCCCACAGCAGACGGTCGTCCGGGGTGTCGAAGACGTAATGCAGCGCGATGGTCAGCTCGATCACGCCCAGGCCGGCACCGAAATGCCCACCGGTCTGGCCGACCGTGTAGAGCAATTCCAGGCGCAACTCATCGGCCAGGGTTTCCAGCTCGGCTTCGCCTAACCGGCGCAGGCCGTCCGGCGTGTTCGCGCGGTCGAGCAGGGGCGTGGTCGGGCGCTTGCGGGGAATCTCATGAAACGTCGTGGGCATCAGGCGAATCGTTATAGGTATAAAAGATGCGGCAGTTTACCTGATGCATCGCCCCCTGCCCACGCGTTGGTCTTTTTTGGCCGATACGCCGTCAGTTGCGCCGCTCGACGATATACCGGGCCAGCTCGCGCAACGGCTCGGCGGCCGCGTCAAACGGTCGCAGCGCCTGCAGGGCCTGATCGCGCAGCTCCAAGGCGTAGGCCTTGGCGGCGTCGAGGCCGAGCAGTGCCGGGTAGGTCGGTTTATCGCGGGCAATGTCGGCGCCCTGACGTTTGCCGAGGGTGGCGGTATCGCTTTCGACGTCGAGAATGTCGTCCTGCACCTGAAATGCCAGGCCGATGGCCTGTGCATAAGTCTGCAAGGCCTGTAGCTGCTCGGGTTGGGCGCGGCCGCTGGCCAGGGCGCCGAGCTTGACGCTGACTTCAATCAGCGCGCCGGTCTTGTGCCGGTGCATCTGTTCGAGGGCTTTTTGATCGAGCTTGAGGCCGACCGAACCGAGATCGATGGCCTGACCACCGACCATGCCCGCCGGGCCGGCGGCATGGGCCAGCGCAGTGACCATCTGCAGACGGATTTCGCTGCTGCAATCGCTCAGGCGCGGGTCGAGCAGAGCGCTGAAGGCCAAGCTCTGCAAGCCGTCACCGGCGAGAATCGCGCAGGCTTCGTCGAATTTCTTGTGGGTCGTCGGCTGGCCGCGACGCAGATCGTCGTCGTCCATCGCCGGCAGATCGTCGTGCACCAGCGAATAGGCGTGAATCAATTCGACCGCACACGCCGCGCCGCTGGCCTGTTCGGCCTGGCCACCGAGGGCCTCGCACGCGGCGTAAGCCAACAACGGACGCACGCGTTTGCCGCCGTTCATCACGCTGTAGTGCATCGCTTCGTAGAGCCGCGCCAGTTCCGGCAACGGCGCGTTGAACAGGGTCTCCAGCGCCGCGTTGACCCGGGCCTGACTGCTCGCTGAATACGCTGCGATCATTCTGGCTCATCCGCGTCGAAGGGTTCCTCGGCGAGCTCGCCATCGCGCTCCAGCAGCACCTGCACTTTCTGCTCGGCCTGGGCCAGCGCCGCCTGGCAGTCACGGGTCAGGCCGATGCCCTGCTCGAAAGCGGTCAGCGAGTCTTCCAGCGACAATTCACCGTTCTCCAGACGCTCGACCAGTGTTTGCAGGTCGGCGAGGGACTGTTCGAAATCCAGTGCAGCTTTTTTGCGGGCCATGGCGGCGATTTCCGGTTGACGTTAAACCGGCGCGACACTAGCAGATAGGGGGGGTATGGGCAAATGAGCGGGCCATCGCCAACCCTCTCCCTTATGGTCGGCGAGTCATTGCGGGTAGTTGATTTTGTAACGCGTACTGCGTCCGCCGCCCGGCAAGCGTCGCAGGCAACCTTTCTCCAGTAACTCGGCGAGATGTCGGGTCGCGGTGGCTTTGGACACTTTCGCAACAGCTTGATAGTGCCCGGCACTCAGGCCCTGTTCGAAACCGCGCTCACCGCCGTCGAGCAAGCGATTGAGCACCTTGATCTGCTCCGCTGAAAGGTCGGATTCGCGGTGCGCCTGCCAGAAGCGAGTCTTGCCCAACACCGAGTCTATCCGGGTGATGGCTTGCTGGAGGCTGCGCAGCAGTGTCTGCAAAAACCAGGTCAGCCATTCGGTGATATCGAGCGTGGCCTTTTGGCTGGATTCCAGAATCCGGTAATAACCGGTTCGATCCTCGAGAATGCTCGCGGACATGGCGTAGAAGCGGATCGCCTGCGCTTCGCCCTGAGCCAGTGCCAGATCGGTGATGGTGCGAGTCAGACGACCGTTGCCGTCATCGAAAGGATGCAGAGTGACAAACCAGAAATGCGCAATGCCTGCGCGCAACAGCGGATCCACCGAAACCTGGTCGCGGCTGGCTTCGAACCAGTTCAAGAATCGCTCGATTTGCTGTTCCAGCCCTCGGCGCGGTGGCGCCTCAAAGTGAACCGTTGGCCGGTCGAGCCGTCCGGACACCACCTGCATCGGTTCGTCGCCGCGCAAGGTACCGACGAGCATTGGCCGCGCGTTGAACATCGTTTCCTCGGCGGGGAAAAGCCAGCTGTGCCATTCCAGCAATCGGGCCAGAGTCAGCGGCTCGTCGAAGCCATGGGTGGCATCGAGCATCAATTGCGCCAAGCCCTCGCTACGCTGGCTGACGCTATCGCGATCAATCCATTCCAGACCCAGGCGCCGGGCCAGAGAAGAACGCACGGAGCCGACATTCAGTTGCTCACCTTCGATGGCGGAGGAGGTGACGATGTTCTGAAGCAACGCATCGAGCTCGCTCTGTGCGCTCATCGAATCGCCCACTGAGCCGGCCATTCCCAAGAGTCGGCCCTGTGTCTGCACGCACTCGCGCAGCAGCGGTGCGAGGCGCTCGGCTTGCCAGTTGAAGTCAGGCCAATCGGGTTGTTGCCAGATCCAGTGCGCGGTCATCGATCATCTTTTCCTACATGCGTGAGCCGAATAACAGCGCTATTCGGCTCATTTGGTGAGCCGAATATGCCGGCTATTCGGCTCACCGTCTACCTGGCGGCGCAATTCCTACAGCAATCACACATGTATCCGATTGTTAAAAAACTGCCGAATCGCTACTCTTCGCGGCTTCTACGGCCCGACTGTTGCGGGTCATTCAGACGAAACGCAGTTCACCGCTGTGAAGTACCGAGGATCGGGTGCAAGGTTTCGTTCAAGGCATGGCAGGAGGCGTCACATGCGTTCATTTCTTTTGCTGCTGATTGGCCTCGCCTGCGCGTCTGCGCTGTGGGCCGCGCCGACTGCGCAATTGTCCGAGCCGGTCGGCGGCTGGCGTTATCACGGCTTGCTCGATCGCTCGGAAAATCCGCAGGTCGCCTACCCGACGCCGCCGATCGATCGCGGCATCCAGCGCAATCGCACGATGATCCAGGGCCAGCTCAAGGCCCTGGGGCGCATGCGCCCGCCGCACAGCCTCGCCGTCAACGGCAATCCATTGAATTTGTACACCGACGATCAGGGGCGTTTCGCCCGGCCTTACGCATTCGGTGCGGGTTCCAATAGCGTCGAAGTGATCAGCGCCGAAGGCCAGTCGCTCAAGCGCGTGCAATTTTATGAAGCAAATAATCTGCGCACCCCGGCGCGGATTCGTCTTGTCTTGGGATGGGACGACCCGAAAGCCGAGCTGGATCTGCATATTGTCACCCCCGACGGTCAGCATGCCTTTTGGGCCCGGCCGGCGCTGAGCAATGGCGGCGGCCTCGACCCGGATGGCGTCGACGGCCCCGGCCCGGAAATGTTCACCATGACCGCGCCGCTGCACGGCACCTATCTGGTCTACGTCAACTATTGGGGCAACTACGGCGATGGTGGCTATAACTTCGAGGAGACCAGCAACCAGAACGAGGTGATCACCTCGCAGATCACCCTGGTGCTCAACGAAAACACCGTCGACGAAAAACGCGAAACCTTCATCGTGCCCCTGCGGGCGATCGGTGATCTGTTGCTGGTCAAGACTTTCAACTATTAAGCATCCCGCCACGGATGAACTCGGATGTTGTGAACATGAGCGATAACACTGTGACTCCAGCTGCCGCGACACCCGCGGCCAAACCTTCGCGGCGCTGGCCGCTGGTCGTGCTCGGCCTGTGCCTGGTGGCCGGTGTGGCGGGCGGTTTCGGCTGGCTGCTGCTCAAGCCCAAGGCGCCGCCGGCGGCACTTGCCAGTGACAAGCTCGGCCTCGGCCGTCCGGACGCCTTGCTCGAAACCCGTTCACTGAGCCAGTTGCCCAAGGATCTGCTGACGGTGCCGTTTCTCAAGGCGACGCTGACCGAGGATTTCGTTTTCTATTACGAAACCCATGCTGATCGTCTCGGCCTGATCGGCAGCTTGCGGCGGATCATCTACGAGGATGACCTCAAATTGCAGGACAGCCTGATCGAGCAGCTTTTCGATCAACCGGCCGATGTCGCGTTGTGGCGCGGCGCTGACGGTCGCTTGAAGGATTTCCTGCTGGTAATGGATCGCGGTGGCCTGGCCAAGCTGCTCGAGCCGCTGGCCAAAGTGGCGCTGGATGACGCCCAGCTCAGCGTCTTCGGCACTCTCAAAGTCGGCAGCGACGAAGTGCCGCTGTATCAGCTCAGCTACAACGCGAGCAAGTCGCTGCTGTTCGCGTCCCGTGGCGACAAACTGGTGGTGCTGTCCAATCCGGCGAAATACTACGACCCGGAAAGCGGCGTCTCGGAAGAGTCCGGCCACGTTTCGGCGCCAGCGCTGGCGGCGTTGCTCAATGGCGAAAAGCTTTTTCCCGAAGCGTTCGGCCTGCCGGCGAAAACCCCGGAAACCAAGCAGCGTCTATCGGTCAATTCCAGCGTCCTCGCCATGGGCTATCAGCGCTTTATCCCGAACTTCGCCGGGTTGCGTTTCGACATGGACGACAAGGGCTGGCACAGCTATCTGGCCATGGATGAACTGGAAAACCAGCCGGACTTCGATTTCAAACCGGTCTGGCAAGCGATGCCGCTGGGGGCGAGCGCTTGCGTGACCCTGCCGGTGGCGGCCGAACCGCAGAAGCCGATCCTGATCAAACTCGGCGCCGACGAAGCGGTGGCGCAGACCCTTACCGAACACGTCGCAGGCGCGGCGGGCCTGTGCTGGTACGCCGACTCGCGGCTGTACACGCCATTGCTGGTCGCCAGCCTCAAAGACGAAGACAGCAGCAAGCTTGATGGTGATTTGGGCAAACTGTTCGGTTCGATGGTCGGCGCGTTCGAAGCCAACGTCGCCGAGAAAGTATTCCCGGTGATCGACAAGCAGGAAGGCCAGAGCCATGTGTGGCAGCGTCAGGTCAGTTCCAGTTTCGGTCCCTACGCGGCAAAAACCGCTGAAAACCCGGAGGCGATTTCCGGCAAGGCGTTCATGAACGTCAGTCTCGCCCGTCATGGTTCGACGCTGCTGTTTTCTCTCGACGACAAACTCGTCGACAAAGCCCTCGGCACCCTCGACAAGCGCTTCCCGCCGATGGCCGACGTGTTGCCAAAAGACGTGCTGATGCCGATCTATTTTGGCCCGGACGCGATGGCGCAACTGATGCAGCGCGAAACCCTCGACAGCCTGCCGCAGGACATGGAGCCGGTGTTCTACAACGCTGCGCAAACCTACCTGATGCCGAAACTGCGCACCCTCGGCGGCTACGGCAAATATGCCCTGACCCTGCCCGAAGGCAGCGAGCCTGACGGCCACTGGCAATGGCTGCCGCTGGAATGGAAAGCGCTGTGACCGCACTGATCCGCAGCCTTGGCCTGCTCGCGATGCTGCTGAGTGCAGGCGCCCGCGCGGTTGAAGCGCCAGCGCTCGATCCGGCGCAATCGCAGATCTTTCGCGCCTGGTTCGTGCGTATTGCTCAAGAGCAACTGAGCCAGGGCCCGAGCCCGCGCTGGTATCAGCAGGATTGCGCCGGGCTGGTGCGCTTTGCCGCCAACGAAGCGCTGAAAGTCCATGACGACAAATGGCTGCGCAGCAATGGTCTGTCCAATCGTTATCTACCGCCGGAGCTGGCGCTGAGCGACGAGCAGCGCAAGCTCGCGCAACAGTGGCAGCAGGGCGGCGGCAAGGTGGGGCCGTACGTCAACGCGATCAAACTGATTCAGTTCAACAGCCACCTGGTCAGCCGCGATGTGTCGCAGGCCCGGCCCGGTGATCTGATGTTTTTCGATCAGGGCGACGACCAGCACCTGATGATCTGGATGGGCCGCTACATCGCCTATCACACCGGCACCACCACCCCCACTGACAACGGCATGCGTTCGGCAAGCCTGCAGCAACTCATGACATGGAAGGACACCCGATGGATACCCGACGCAGCCAACCCCAACTTCATCGGCGTCTATCGACTGAACTTTCTCTCCCAATGACCGGTGCCCGCATGTTGCGTATCTGTTCGCGAATTTCCTTGCTGTTGGCGTTGCTGCTGCCGTTGACCAGCGCCAATGCCGAAGACTCGGTGGAGCCGAGCAATTACACGCCGGTGGCCGGTGAGAGCTTCTTCCTGCTCGCCGACAGCAGTTTTGCCAGCGACGAGCAGGCAATGGTTCGCCTGGAAGCACCCGGTCGTGACTACCGGCGCTTTCGCATGGAGCCATACGGCGGCGCCGACATTCGCGTGTATCGCATCGACAAGCCGCTGGACTTCCTCAAGCGTCAGAAGAACCTGCACCGCGTCGTCAGTGACGGCCAGTTCAAGGGCGAGGGCCTGTCCAACACCCTCGCGTATCTGTGGGACAACTGGTATCGCAAATCCCGGCGGGTGATGCAGCGTGCCTTCTCTTACGAGTCGCGCAAACAGGTCACCGAAGAAGTGCCGGAGCTGAAGATGGGCGAGGCCATGGTTGCGCCGACGCCTTACGACGCGCAGCCGCAATTTGCCTTGATCCCGGGTCTGCCGGTGGTCAGCCAGTTCCGTTATCCGCTGTGGCAGGCCAAGCCGATTCAGCCGCCGGCCGGGGTCAATCTGGCCGGGTCTTCAAGCGATTTCGTCAGCGTCACACCCGGCAACGTCTACATTCCGCTGGGTAATCTGAAGCCCGGGCTGTATCTGGTCGAAGCGTTGATCGGCAAATACCGCGCGACCACCATGGTTTTCGTCTCCAACACCGTCGCGGTGAGCAAGATTACCGGCGATGAACTGCTGGTCTGGGCCGCGCGCAAGCATGAAGGCAGCTCGGTGGCGAAGGTCAATGTGCTGTGGACCGACGGCCTTGGCGTGATGAGCAGCGGTGCTACCGATGCCGACGGTTTGCTGCGCCTGAAACACGTCAGCCCGGAGCGCTCGTTCGTCATCGGCGAGGACGAAGAGGGCGGCGTGTTCGTCTCGGAAAACTTCTACTACGACAGCGAAATCTACGACACCAAGCTCTATGCCTTCACCGATCGGCCGCTGTATCGCCCGGGCGATTGGGTGTCGCTGAAAATCGTCGGACGCGAGTTCAAGAATGCCCGGGACTCGGTGCTGCCGGGAGCGGCGGATGTCAGTGTCAGCGTGCTCGATGCCACTGGTACCGAACTGCAGACCCTCGACCTGAAGCTTGATTCGAAAGCAGGTACCCAGGGTCGCTTCCAGTTGCCGGATAACGCCGTGGCCGGTGGTTACGAGATCCGTTTCAACTACAAGGATCAGGCCTACAGCAGCGCCTTCCGGGTGGCTGAATACATCAAGCCGCACTTCGAAATCTCGCTGAATCTGGCCAAGCAGGACTACCGCACCGGTGAGCCGGTGAAAGGCAGTCTGGTGCTGCTCTATCCGGACGGTAAACCGGTGGCGAACGCCAAATTGAGCCTGAGCCTGCGCGCCCAGCAACTGTCGATGGTCGACAACGAGCTGCAATACCTCGGGCAATTCCCGGTGGAATTGACCAGCACCGAACTGACCACCGACAGCAAGGGTAACGCAACTCTCGACCTGCCAGCCGCCGACAAGCCGAGCCGCTACATGCTCACGGTGTTCGCCAGCGACGGCGCGGCGTATCGGGTCAAGACCACCAAGGAAATCCTCATCGACCGCGGCGCGGCAACTTTTCGCTTGAGCGCGCCGCAGCGTTTCAGCGCGGTCGGTGACAAGGTCGCCTTCAGCTATGCCAACGAGGGCGGTAGCGAGCAAAGCAAAGCGGTGACGCCGAGCAGCTACGCCTGGGTACGCCTGGAAGACCAAAGCAGCGGTGAAGGCAAACTCGCTGCAGCTGACAAAGGTTTCAGCCTCGCTTTCGAGCGTCCGGGCACTTACAACCTGACGCTCAAGGATCAACACGGTCGCGTCCTCGGTGCCACCGGCCATTCGGTCACTGGAGACGGTGTCAAAGCGGTGCCGGGCACGGTGGAAATCGTCCTCGACAAGCCCGAGTACAAGGCCGGCGAAGAAGCGCTGGCGCTGATCACTTTTCCTGAGCCGGTCAGTGATGCACTGCTGTCGCTGGAGCGCGACAAGGTCGAAGCCACCGCGCTGCTGGCCAAGGGCGGTGACTGGCTGAAACTAGAAAAACTCAGCGACACCCAATACCGCGCGCGCATTGCGGTTAAGGACAATTTTGCGCCGAACCTGACCTTCTCCGTGCTCTACACCAAGGGCGGTCAGTACAGCTTCCAGAACGCCGGGATCAAAGTGGTCGCGCCGCAAATCGACGTGGCGATCAGCACCGACAAAACGGTGTACCTGCCGGGCGATACGGTCACGGTCGACCTGACCACGCAGTTCGCCGGCAAAGCCGTCCCGGCACACTTGACGGTCAGCGTGGTCGACGAAATGGTCTACGCGCTGCAACCGGAAGTCGCGCCGACCATCGACCAGTTCTTCTATCACCCACGGCGCAACAATGTGCGCACCAGCGCCAGCCTGTCGTTCATCAGTTACGACGTGGCGTTGCCGGGCAGCCCCGGCGCACCGGGCAAGGCCAACCGCAGCGAACGCGGCGTGAAAGTGCTGGAACGTCCACGCCGTGAAGACGTTGACACCGCGGCATGGCAGCCGGAGTTATTGACCGGTGCCGACGGCAAAACCCGTTTCACCTTCAAGATGCCGGACTCCCTGACCCGCTGGCGCATCACCGCCCGCGCCATCGCCGATGACGGCCAAGTCGGGCAGAAGAAGCAGTTTGTCCGTTCGGAAAAACCGCTGTACCTGAAGTGGAGCGGGCCGAGCAAATTCCGCAAGGGCGATCAGCCGCAACTGGGCGTGTTTGCGTTCAGTCAGGCAGAGAAAACAGTCAAGGCTGAATTGGTCACGCACTACGCCGGCGCCGAACAGCGCTTGCCGGTGACCCTGAACAGCGGCATCAATTATTTGCCGCTGCCGGCGTTTGCCCTGGCCTCTGGCGAGTGGACGGCGGAGCTGGTACAGGACGGCAAAGTCGCCGATGCCCTGGTTGTGCGCTTGAGTGCCACCGGTGAAGGCTGGCAAGTCACCCAGACGCAAAGCCTTGATGTGGTCAGCGGCGATACACCATTGAGTTTGCCGGCTGATGCCACGGATATTCGCCTGCGTCTGGATGACAGTCCGCAAGCGCTGTTCCGTTCCGCCCTCGATGATCTGCTCGGCTACCCGTACGGCGGCGTCGAGCAGACGGCCAGTCGGTTGCTGCCGCTGAGCATCGCTTATCCATCGCTGGCCTCGAACCCGCAGATTCGCGATCGCTTGCGCCTGATCATGCAGAACAGCCGCCTGCGTCTGGTGCAAATGGCCGGGCCGTCGGCGAGCTTCACCTGGTGGGGCTACGACGGCGAGCCGGATGCATTCCTCACCGCCTACGCCTATTACGCCGACTGGAATGCCAGCCGCGTACTCGATCTGACCCTGCCGCCGGAGCACTGGCAGCGCGTACTTGAGGTTTACGCCAAGCAGGCACCGAACACGCCGTTGCTGCAACGGGCGCTGATTCTGTCGTTCGCCAAACAGATGCAGTTGCCAGTGAACACGCTGCTCAGCGGTCTGATCGAGGATCTGGCGAAGGCCGGTGAAGGCAGTGCCGAAACCTTGCTCGACGACGGCCAGGACAGTCTGGTGATGAGCGATCCGGATTCGGCGCTCGGTCTGGCAGCGGCGCGGGTGCTCACCGCATCGTTGGCCACGCAGGCGAAAGTTGCTTTGCCGGAGGCGTTCAATCGTCAACTGGGGGCAGCGCAACAGCGTCTGGCGGTCAGTTCGCAGCCAGTTGTCGAAGCGTTGAACCTGTCGCTGCAACCGTTCGATCAGGCCCGTGCGACGGCGTTGCTGCAACGTCTGCTGCCGCAGCAATCGACGCTGGAACGTGCGCTTGCGCTGACCTGGCTGCAACGCAGCATCGCCCAGGCGTCACCGACCATCGCGCTGATGCCCGGTGAAGGCTGGAAGAAAAACTACGGCGCCAGCGGCGAGATGTACTGGACATGGCAAGGCGCGACGCCACTGCCGAATGTGCTGAGCGTGTCCGGCACGCAAGAGCGTCCGTTGCGTGCCGCGCTGAGCTTTCAGACTCAGCAGCCGCAGATCGATCCGATGGCCGTGACCATCACCCGGCGCCTGTCGAGGCTGGTGCCGGGCGACGAAGCGTTCACCTTCAAGCTGGAGACGGTCGGCACGAAGCCGCTGTCCAGCGACAGCCTGTACCTGGACGAGGTGATCCTCACCAGCAAAGCGCCGAAACCGCTGCGCTACGGCATGCTTGAAGTGCCGCTGCCACCGGGCGCCGATGTTGAGCGCACGACGTGGGGCATCAAGTTGCAGGGCAAGGACGGCACCGAACCGACCGCGCTGGAGAAGGCACGTTTCGAACCGGGTCAGTTGGCTTATGCGGTGCCGGTCGATGCGCTGAGTGGCGAATTGCGCCTGCGCCATCTGGTGCGCTTCTCGCAGAAAGGCCAGTTCAACCTGCCGCCGGTACGCTTCAAGCAAGTCTATGCGCCGCAGCATCAGGCCCAGGAAGCGAAAGCCGCCCTTGGTCAGGTCACGGTCAACTGACATGCGCCGGCCGCTGTTGTGGCTGTTGATGTGTTTGATGCCTGCGCTGGCGACAGCGCAGGACGAGCCGTTGCGCGTGGCCTATCAGGGCGAGTTGTTGTCGTTGAGTCAGACGCAACTGATCAAGCGGGAACCGTTGCCAGCGTCGCTGGATGCGCCGCTGGGCAGTCTGTGGAAGTTGTTCGTCTACGCGTGGCTGGTGGATACCGGTGCGCGGGAACCGGCGTATGAATGTCGCGGGCAATCGAAGGAAGAGGTTTATTGCTGCGCGGCTGGCGGCAGGATCGAGCGGGATCAGGCCTTGGTGAAATCCTGCGGGTTGTATTTCGACCCCGCGCGGTTGGGCATTGCAGCGGCGACTTGGCGTGAGTATTGGCAGGCGCGGCAGGCGCCGTCATGGTTGCTGGATTTGCCAGCCCTGCAACCGGCAACAAGAGTCTCGATCGCTGAATTATTGGGTGTTCTGGCGTTGCTGCCAGCGCAGGATCAGCTGCGTCGCGTGTTGCTCGATGTCGTGCTGAACGCGGCGGACGGCAATGTAGTCGGCGAGTTGGGCGGGCGTTTGCGGGTGAAAACCTGGAGCTGGCTCGGCGACCAGGATGCGCAATCACGACAAGGCGGATTCGCTGGCTGGACCACCGATGGCGCACCGATCTGGGCGGGCGGGCGCGGCACCAGTCAGATGGTCCTGCGTCACTACGGCCAAGCGTTGGCCAGCGTATTGCCGACGGCTTGGCCGGTGGACGCGGGGCGTTGCGTGGAAGTCAGGCTGTTCTCGAAATATCCGGTTTCCAAGGTTTTGTCCGGTGACCGTGTCGCCACGTCCGGGCCAATGCGCGGCGACTATCGCGTCGAATTTGCCAACGGCAACGCACTGGATATCCACAGCGACGGCGAACTGTTTCTGCTCAATGACAAACTCGTCGCAAGGCTTGATCGCGAAGAATATGTCGCCCGCGTCCTTGAGCGCGAAGCCAGACCGGAACCTGCCGAAGCCGCCAAGGCGCTGGCCGTAGCGATCCGCACTTATCTGCTGCAAAACGCCACGCGCAACGGTGATTGCCTGAGCATCGATGACAGCAGCAATCGCCAGCGCGTCGCCCCGCGCCCAGCCTCTGCCGAGTCACGCAACATCGCGGTGTGGACGGCGGATCTGGTACTGGCCGGCAGCACCGTCACCTATCACTCCGAGCAACCCGGCCCGGACAAACTCGCCTGGCAGCAAGCCGTCGAGCAAGCCAACGCCGGCCAGCGCTACGACGCGATTCTGCTGCACGCCTATCCACGCGCCAGCCTCAGCCGCTGGGACAACCCGGTCGCCTCCTGCGAAGCATTACCCGCCGCGCAAGACTGGCTGCAAAAGCAGCGACGCGGCTGGCGTCCGAGGCTTGAAAGCGAAACCGGCTACAACGAAGTCAGCACTTTCGCCGTATGCAGACTCGCCTTCGGCCGGCCCTTCGTCGACCGCGAGCGTCAGCGCATTTATGTGCGCGGCGTGCTGAGCCTGCAGGATCGCCTCGATCTGACCCACGAATATCTGCACCTGGCCTTTGAAGCACACCCCAACGGCCAGGATGAAACCTACATCGAAGGGCTCGCCCGTCACCTTTTGCTGGAATAGACCATGACACTCCGTTATCCACAGGTCTTGCTGCTGCTCTGTGCCCTCAACGTGCTGCCGCAAGCATTCGCCGCCGATGGCGTCAAACTCGACACCCCGGTCGGCGGCTGGCGCAGCGGCGCACCGCAAGGCGAGGGCGAGAGCTTCCGCCAGACTGTCAACTACCCGGCCTCGTCGGTCAACACACCGCTTGGCCAGGCCAATACCGCCAGAATCAGCGGCCAGATCAAAGCCGTGCCGAAGAACAACGAACCCGGCCGCCTGATCGTCAACGGCGTCAGCATGCCGCTGAAAATCGACCCCGCCGGCGGCTTCGATCGCCCGTTCTCCTTCCCCAACGGCAGCAACAGCGTCGAAGTGCGCAGCGCCGACGGCCAACAACGCCACCGCACGCAATTCCTCAACGCCCGCGGCGGCGCCACCCCGGCCAAACTGCGCGTCCTGCTGGCCTGGGACAGCGACGGCACCGACCTCGACCTGCACCTGATCACCCCCGACGGCGCCCACATCTGGTACGGCAACCGCGTAGCACCCAACGGCGCCGCCCTCGACGTCGACGTCACCACCGGCTACGGCCCGGAAATCGCCGCCATGCCCGCGCCGATCGAAGGGCAATATCTGGTGTATGTGAATTATTACGGCGGCGGATATCGCGGAGATGACGGAGGTGGGGATGAAGCGGTGCAGGCGCTGACGACCGCGCAGGTGACGGTTATCACCGAAGAGGGCACGCCGAGCGAGAAGATGGAGACGTTTGTAGTGCCGATGCGGACGGCGGGGGAGTTGACGTTGGTGAAGTCGTTCAGTTATCCGTGAGGGGACTATTGCCAAGCGGTCTGTTGATAAATCAGTTGGCAGATACTCACTCCGTCATTGCGTGATACCCAGACGGATCGATAGGCTGCCAGCTCAGAATTCGAGTGCCCAATTCGCTACACTTCTCCGCCTTTTTCGGTCTGTCACCTACGGGCTAATCCAATCGCAACTCAAGATGTCGAGTGAAGAAAAACCTGATTTATTTATAAAACGTTGAAGCGCGTCCTTGCCATGCCGTGCAATATCACCGGCATCCATTGATGCCGCCAGCGGAATAGAAATTGAAAGAGCTGCTGGTCGAAGAAAGGGTTGAGGTATGAGCACAGATAACGTTGACCGCAACACTTCACAGTTCATCATCTATCAGAGTGAGGATGGGCAGACCCGGCTGGACGTGCGTTTTATCGATGATTCTGTCTGGCTAACACAAGCCCTCATGGCAGAGCTGTTCAGTACGACGCCAGAGAACGTGCTGATTCACCTGAAAAATATCTTCAACGAAGCCGAGCTTGATCAAAATTCAACCACTAAGGATTTCTTAGTAGTTCGCCAAGAAGGTTCGCGTCAGGTGAAGCGCAATATCAAGCACTACAATCTTGATGCCATCATATCGGTGGGTTATCGCGTACAGAGCCGTACAGCAACTCGCTTCCGCCAATGGGCGACGCGGCAATTGCGCGAATACATCGTCAAAGGCTTCCTGCTGGACGACGAGCGCTTGAAAAATCCCGATCAGCCCTTCGACTATTTCGAGGAGTTGACACGGCGCATCCAAGATATTCGCACCAGTGAAAAGCGCTTTTACCAGAAGATAACCGACATCTACGCGACCAGCGTTGACTACGATCCGACCGAGGATGCCAGCATCGGCTTTTTCAAAACGGTGCAAAACAAGGTGCACTGGGCAATTACCGGGCAAACCGCAGCCGAGATCATTCTTCACCGCGCAGATAGCACTAAGCCTCATATGGGGCTTACCAGTTGGCGTGGAATCAAAGTGCGTAAACAGGATGTAGCCACTGCCAAGAATTACCTGACGGCCGATGAACTCAGCGCCTTGAATAATCTAGTTGAGCAATATCTCGTTTTTGCTGAGGGTCAATCCATGCGCCGGATCCCTATGACCATGGCTGACTGGGTGAGGAAACTCGATGGTTTCCTGACGCTCAACGACCGCAACATTCTTGACAATGCCGGCAAAATTTCTCACGACATAGCCAAGCAGCATGCTGAGCTGCAGTACGAGCAGTTTCATCATGCGCGCCTGCATGAAGAGACCAATGTCGCAGACGGACGCTTCGCTGACATAAGCCAACTTGCTCGCCAGCTATCAGGCAAGGCCTGTAATAGAGATTGATAGCCGAACAGCCTCCGATACTCGAGAAAGAAAATGCGCTTCGCTTCGCGATTTGCTCGTTTTGTTTGTTGCAAATCAATCTCAAAAAATCCCTTTCATAAAAGCCAACAGACGTAGATACTCGTTTATGTTGTTGTAACTCGATTTGGTTGTTTTTTGGAGGTGCTCTTATTGAAACGGTTAAAGGATTTGCGCAAAGGGATCGGATTCACCCAGGCTTCTCTCGCCGCAGCACTGGGCGTTTCTCAGCAAGCAGTAGCCCGCTGGGAAAAAGGTTCCACGGAGCCAAGTCTTGCGATGCTGCGAGATTTGGCTACCGTGATGGGAACGAGCGTCGATGATTTGGTGGAGTTTGAAGCAGGCGCTGCCCGGATTTCTTCCCAGCATTGGGATCCTGCAAGTGACCAAATGGTAGATGGATTCTGGGGGCATCTAGGAGTGCTTTTGCCAGGGCAGCAGAACCATCAATGGTTCCCGATTACGGACGGTGAACGCAAGAGAATTAGCCGGAATCTGCAGGGAGATACCGACTGTTCAGAATGGCTTGTTGTCTCGACATTGAACAACCGATTGTTGCTGATGAATCCCGCAGCGTTGCTGCGGGTCAGGCTACTTGACGACGCGGCCGATCAGCCTAATGACGACAACTGGGTTCTGCCTTGGGATGGTTATCAAGGCCTGTCTCCAGAGATCTACAACGCGATAAATGATTACTTCTGGGATGAACACGCATTTAAAAACGATTACTCGGATGCGCTGCAAAAGCTTGCGATTGAGCAGCTTGAAGAAATCGGCATAGGCGAGCAGGAGGCTGAAAAACTGTTGGAGCGCACGTTCGTTTATCTAAAATCGGGGGCGGAGATGTCACTGTGTGCGGAAGCAGATGATCTGTTCTCACTCAGCGTTGAGGTTGATTGTCAGCGCCCGGAACGCGTAGTTTTGAGGGATCAGAACAGCGGCGAGTTTAATTTTTTCCCTGCGCATAACGTTGCACTGATCAATATGCCATTGACCCAGTATCAGAGCGCAGCCCAAATATCGATGGATGAGTTGGCGAACAGCTAGCACTTGATGACGCCAAATTTGAGACATTAAAAAGCCGGCTTGTGGCCGGCTTCTCGGGGACTGGCTTGGTTTATTTTTGGTAAACCGCGCCAGCCTTCAAAACGTACATCCGGATCTGCGTCCGGCTGTGGGACTTGGTCAGACGTTGGTCTGCTGCGTCGGGCGTCATCCGAGCCGCTGGGCGGGTCGATGCGCGAATGTGGGGCGCAGGATACTGAGTTTTGCTTTGGATTCCCAGCCTCGAGTGCGGTTTAGAGCGACTGAAGCGGTACAAATCCTGGATTTGTACCGGTTATCAGGGCCCTCTTCGCGAGCAGGCTCGCTCCCACAGGTTCTCCGTAAAAATCGAGATCGGCGCGCGCATCACAGAAACGGCACCACCGGCCTGCGCTTGCCCAGTGTGGACCACCAGAATACCCAGCCCAGAATGTGAATCCGCTGCTCCTCGATCTGCGCCGGCCGGAAAACCTCTTCGGGGTATTCGGCGCTGTTGTGGCTGCGCATGCGCAGGCCGTTGCCGGGCATGCGGTGCAGGTATTTGATGCGCAGCATGCCGTCGTGCTCCACGGCGTAGATTTCGCCGTCGACGACCTGGGTCAGACCGCGGTCGATGGCGACGATAGAACCGTCTTCGATGCGATCGGCCATGCTGTTGCCGATCATGTGCGCGCAAATGGCATTGGCGTGCTGTATGTCGAGTTGATCGAGGTGGGCGCGGGGCAGGCGCAGGGATTGGTCGGGGTCGAGGATGACGTGGGTTTTGCCGTCGCCATTGGCGATCGGGGTTTCCTTGAAAAACGCCAGGTCGATGTCGCTGGGGTTGATGACGGTGTAGACGCCGCAGATCGACTGGGCATCGAACGTGTCGCCATTGCTGGCGGGTGGGTGCAGGCGCGGGACCTCCTTGACGCCTTCCCCGGTTTTCAGCCATTCACTATTGACCGACAACAGGCGTGAGACTTCTTCCATGCGATACGCCGGGACGCCCCGGGTGTACCAGTTATGAACGTTTTGGGCTTCCGTGCCCCAGAACCTTGCGAAATCCGTGGTGCTGATGTTCGCTGCTTCCAGGAGTGCCTTGAATCGTGGACCGCTAGTGTTCTTTCTCATAAACACGGAGTCTACGGCCGGACTAGAGCGGTTTGAATAAACCGGGCGTTCAAAAAAAGCCTGTATTTTGCGACGGGATGTAAGACGCGCTTGTGGGAAATTAAACAGATTAAAACTGCATGTAGGAATTTAAACGGTCTGTTTAGTCGGGCTTTTTCAAGAGCCCCTCACCCCAGCCTTCTCCCGGAGGGAGAGGGGGCCGGCCAGGGTGTATTTCGGGTTACATCGATTTGAAGAGCCGAGTCGATTATGCAGACGCCAATAACAAAAAACCCCGGAAGTCCGGGGTTTTTTTCAAGCTTCACGCAAAGCGCAATGGCTTAGCCCTTGTAGGCGGCAACCGACTTGGTGATCGCTTCGCGGGCGGCGTCTGCGCCGGCCCAGCCTTCGATCTTGACCCACTTGCCCTTCTCGAGATCTTTGTAGTTCGCGAAGAAGTGCTCGATCTGCTGGATCAGCAATGGCGGCAGGTCGGTGTATTCCTTCACGTCGACGTACAGCTGCGACAGCTTGTCGTGTGGCACTGCGATGACTTTGGCATCGCCGCCGCCGTCGTCGGTCATGTTCAGGATGCCGACCGGACGCGCGCGGATTACCGAGCCTGGCGCTACCGGGTAAGGAGTCACGACCAGCACGTCGAGGGGATCACCGTCGTCGGCCAGGGTGTTCGGGATGTAACCGTAGTTGGCCGGGTAGAACATTGGGGTGGCCATGAAACGGTCAACGAACAGGCAATCGCTGTCTTTGTCGATTTCGTATTTGATCGGCGCGTGGTTGGCCGGGATCTCGATCGCGACGTAGATGTCGTTCGGCAGGTCTTTGCCAGCCGGAATCTTGCTGTAGCTCATTGGGCGTTGCCCCCGTAGTTGACCAAAAACACTTGGCCGGATTGACCAAAAAGTGGCGGCGATTATAGGCACATTCCTACGTCGACGCCACGTACCAGAAGTCGTGCAGAGCTTAGTCGTGCGCCTGATAGACCGGGTCTGTGGCCTGAAGTTGCCGCAGTCTGCCCAACGGATCCTGCCGGTAGAAAAGCTGCAGTTGCAAGTAGACCTGTGGATAAGCCTCGTGCAGCAGATCCGGGGCGCTGAAGAAGTATTCGCTGGTGACCGCGAAGAACTCCGCCGGATTCTCGGCGGCGTAGGGATCGATGGAGGTTTCGGCGTCGGGATCGTGATCGAGCTGGCGGTTGAGGTCGTCGTAGGCGGCCTGCATCACCGTGGCCCAGTCGCTGACGCGCATGTCCACGTGCAGCGGCGGCAGGCCGTTGGCGTCGCCGTTGAGCATGTCGAGCTTGTGCGCCAGTTCGTGGATCACCAGGTTGTAGCCTTCCCAACCGCCGCTGGCCTGTACGCCGGGCCAGGCGAGAATCACCGGCCCCTGCTGCCACGCCTCACCGCTGTGTTCGCCGTCCCACTCATGCTCGACGCCGCTGGCATCGCGATGGCGTTGCGGGCTGAGGAAGTCGTCCGGGTACAGCACGATCTCGTGGAAACCCTGGTACCAGTTCAGATCACCGAGATGCATCAGCGGCAACTGCGCTTGGGCGGCGAGCAGCAGGCGTTGCTCCTGATGCAGTTCGACGCCGGGCAGGGCGGTCAGGCGTTTGTCGTCGAGAAACAGCACGCAGGCTTCGCGCAACCACTGGTCTTCAGCAGCGCTGATGCCGTCCAGAAAGGAGAGCTGATGGCGCACCCGTTGCCACAGGTCGTCGGCAATCGGGTGCCTGGCCAGGAGGCGCCGGCGACGCCAGGCGCTCAGTGACCACATCGGATCAGTGCGATTGCACTTTGGTGCCGCCGAAACGGCTGCGCACCACGCCGATGATCATCGGCACCAGCGACAGCAGAATGATTGCCACCACCAGCAACGACAGGTTTTTCTTGATGAACGGCACGTTGCCAAAGAAGTAACCCAGGGTGACCAGACCACCAACCCAGAGGACGGTGCCAAGCACGCTGAAGCCGAAGAAGCGGGGGTACGGCATCCGCGCCACACCGGCGACGAACGGCGCGAAGGTGCGGATGATCGGCAGGAAACGCGCCATGGTCACGGTCTTGCCGCCGTGCTTGTCGTAGAAGTCGTGGGTCTTTTGCAGGTAGTCGCGACGGAAGATTTTCGAATTGGGGTTGCTGAACAGCTTCTCCCCGGCCGTGCGTCCGATCACATAGTTGGTGCTGTCGCCCATGATCGCCGCCAGCATCAGCAGGCCGCCGAGCAGCACCGGATCCATGCCACCTCCGGCCGCCACCGCGCCAGCGATGAACAGCAGCGAGTCACCCGGCAGGAACGGCATCACCACCAGCCCGGTTTCACAGAAGATCACCAGAAACAGGATGGCGTAGATCCATGGCCCATAGTTGTTCACCAGCAAATCGAGGTACACATCGAGATGCAGGATAAGGTCGAGCGGGTTGAAATCCATGGGGGCACCTGTATGACGGCCCGACTCGGCAGGCCTGTGCGGATGACTTCGTGTAAGCCTACAGCGGGGTGTAGTTTTTCTTACAAGCCGGAAAGATCGGGATTATACGGTCTGACCGCTGAAAAGCGCGTCGGTTTTGTAGCGGGGAGTGTCGTGGTGTGAACAATTGTCAGCCCTCAAAAGATCGCAGCCTTCGGCAGCTCCTGCAATTGGAACGCGTTCCGCTGTAGGAGCTGCCGAAGGCTGCGATCTTTTGGGTTCAGAGCTCTTCGCTGATAGGCAGCACGTAGTTCTTGAACTCCGTGTCTTCCTTGAAACCGATCGATTCGTAGGTTTTCTGTGCCACTTCGTTATCTGCGCTGGTGGACACACGCATGCGCACAGCCTGGGTTTCCTTGGCCATTTTCTTTGCGGTGCGGATCAGGTTGTCCGCGACCAGTTGCCGCCGCGCATCTTCGGCGACGTAGATATCGTTGAGGATCCACACGCGCTTGAGCGACAACGAAGAGAAGCTCGGATAGAGCTGGCAGAAGCCCATGAGCTTCCTGTCGTCATCGTCGGCCAGCGCCAGATAGATCACCGACTCTTTGCGGCGCAGACGTTTTTCGAGAAACGCCCGGGAGGAATCCGGGTAAGGCAGTGAGCCGTAGAACTCGCGATATTTGACGAACAAAGGAGTCAGCAAATCCAGATGTTCGAGGGTCGCTTGAATAATCCGCATGATAGGTCTCGTCTTCAAGTGGCTGTCTTCAACTGCTCTGACGGCGATGGGAAACCCGGGCGGCCGTGCGTCGATCCTGCCTGAAAGCAGCGCAGAATGGCAATGCGGAAACGGTTCAGGCTGGGGGCGGATCGAGTAGGAAATTGCCTTTCATGTCGACAGCGTCGTCCGACTCCAATGTCTGAAGCTGAGCTTCGTCCTTCAGATTGACCCCCGACAGCTGCCGACGGCAGGCTTCACGCATCAGATACAGCAAGCGATGCGCCGCCATGCCGTAGCTCAAGCCTTCCAGCCGTACATTGGAAATGCAATTGCGATAGGCGTCAGTCAGGCCGACCTTCGGCGCATAGGTGAAATACAGCCCGAGGCTGTCCGGCGAACTCAAACCGGGACGCTCGCCGATCAGCATCACCACCATTTTCGCCCCGAGCAGTTGGCCGATTTCGTCACCGATGGCCACGCGGCCCTGTTCGACCAGCACCACCGGCGCCACGGACCAGCCGTCGCCGCTCATCTGTTCTTCCAGGCGCGTCAGAAATGGCAGCGTATGCCGATGCACCGCCAATGCCGACAGGCCATCAGCGACCACGATCACCAGATCGATCCCGCCTGGATGTGCGCTGGCGTAATCGCGCAAGGTTTGCGCCGATTCATCGCTGAGCTTGCGCCCCAGATCCGGGCGTTGCAGATAGGTGTGTCGGTCCGGCGCGGCGCTTTGCAGTGCCAGGGTTTCCCGTCCGCGCTCGTTCAGTTGTGCGCTGATTTCGCTGTGATCGAAGGCCAGATGCACGGCATCGCGGGCCTGCGCGTGGGCAAACTGAAAATCCAGCTGCGCCCGCGTCGGCAGGCTGGTGCCGGTGCGGCCCAGGGCAATCCGCGCCGGGGTCAGGCGGCGCAGTTCCAGCCAGGGGTTTTGCGGATCGACCGGTGGTTTTTCCATAAGAGTCATCCCAAGTGCGCCAAGGCCTGGCGGAAGGCCGGCGGCAGATTGTTGCCGAAGCGAACCTTGCCGTCCGCCTGGGTGAAGATGCCCATATTGGCCAGCCATTGCTCGAACTCCGGCGCCGGTTTCAGGCCCAGGGTCTGGCGGGCGTACAAGGCGTCATGAAACGAAGTGGTTTGGTAATTGAGCATGATGTCATCGGAGCCGGGGATGCCCATGATGAAGTTGATCCCGGCGACGCCGAGCAACGTCAGCAGGGTGTCCATGTCGTCCTGATCGGCTTCGGCGTGGTTGGTGTAGCAGATGTCGCAGCCCATCGGCACGCCGAGCAACTTGCCGCAGAAATGATCTTCAAGGCCGGCGCGGATGATCTGTTTGCCGTTGTAGAGGTATTCCGGGCCGATAAATCCTACGACGGTGTTCACCAGGAATGGCTTGAAATGTCGCGCCACGGCGTAGGCCCTTGTCTCGCAAGTCTGTTGATCGATGCCGTGGTGGGCGTTGGCCGACAGCGCGCTGCCTTGACCGGTTTCGAAATACATCAGGTTCTGTCCGAGGGTGCCGCGCTTGAGGCTCAGGCCGGCGTCGTAGCCTTCCTGCAAGACATTCAGGTTGATACCGAAACTGGCATTGGCCGCCTCAGTGCCGGCAATCGACTGGAAGACCAGATCCAGCGGCACGCCACGGTTGATCGCCTCGATCGAGGTGGTGACGTGGGTCAGCACGCAGGCCTGGGTCGGGATGTCGTAGCGCTGGATGATGGCGTCGAGCATCTCCAGCATCGCGCAGATCGAGGCGATGCTGTCAGTGGCCGGGTTGACGCCGATCATCGCATCGCCGTTGCCGTAGAGCAGGCCGTCGAGAATGCTCGCGGCGATGCCGGACGGCTCGTCAGTCGGGTGGTTGGGCTGCAGGCGGGTCGACAGGCGCCCGCGCAAACCGAGGGTGCCGCGAAATTGGGTGACCACGCGGATTTTCTGCGCGACCAGCACCAGATCCTGCACGCGCATGATCTTCGACACGGCGGCGACCATTTCCGGGGTCAGGCCGGGGGCGAGGGCACGCAGACTGGTTTCGTCCGCCGCGTCACTGAGCAGCCAGTCGCGAAAGCCGCCAACGGTGAGGTGGCTGACCACGGCGAAGGCTTGTTTGTCGTGGGTGTCGATGATCAGCCGGGTGACTTCATCGGACTCATAGGGGATCAGCGCTTCCTGCAGGAAGTGCGTGAGCGGGATGTCCGCCAGAGCCATTTGCGCGGCCACCCGTTCGCCGTCGTTGAGCGCGGCGATCTCGGCGAGAAAGTCTCCCGAGCGTGCCGGGCTGGCCTTGGCCATGACGTCTTTGAGGCTGTCGAAGCGGTAGGTCTGCGCGCCGACCGTGTGAGCAAAACTGGCCATTCAGCGTTCTCCGTGACGGCGCAGAACAGCTCTGCGCCGTGGTTTTCGACAATCAGTGCAAGGCTTGTTCAGCTTTTTGAATCGCCGCGAATTCTTCTTCCGGCGTGCCTGCTACCAAGTGATGCCGACTGTAGAAAGCAAAGTAAGCAATTAACACTCCATAGATGATCGCCGCGCCGATCACCACCCGTGGATCGACGAGGAACCCCGCCACAACGGCGATGCAGGCCAGCACCAGCGCCACACCGGATGTGAAAATGCCACCCGGCGTGCGATAGGGTCGGTCCATTTTGGGGCGACGGATGCGCAGGGTGATGTGCGCGGCCATCATCAGCACATAGGAAATGGTAGCGCCGAATACCGCGACCAGAATCAGCAAGTCGCCCTGACCGGTCAGCGACAGACCGAAGCCGATGATCCCGGGAATCACCAGCGCCAGCACCGGCGCCTTGCTCTTGTTGGTCTGCGACAGTTTGCGCGGCAGGTAACCGGCCCGCGACAGCGCGAAGATCTGCCGCGAGTAGGCGTAGATGATCGAGAAGAAACTGGCGATCAGCCCGGCCAGACCGACGAGGTTGACGAAGCTGCCCATCCAGGTCGAGCCGCCGTAGGCCTTGCTCAGCGCTTCGACCAGCGGGTTGCCGGAGGTCAGCAACGAGTTGGCGCCCGCGCCGCCGGGGCCGACAATCAGAATCAGCAGGGCGAACATCAGCAGCACCAGCATCGCCCCGATCAGGCCGCGCGGCAGATCACGCTTGGGGTTCTTGGTTTCTTCGGCAGCCAGCGGCACGCCTTCGACGGCGAGGAAAAACCAGATCGCGTAGGGAATCGCTGCCCATACGCCGACGTAGCCGAACGGCAGGAATGGACTGGCACCGACCGCAGTGGTCACCGGGATGTCAAGCAGATTGGCGACGTCGAAATGCGGCACCATCGCCACCAGAAACACCCCCAGCGCCAACGCGGCGACGGCGGTGATGATGAACATCAGCTTGAGCGCTTCGCCCACCCCGAAAATATGGATGGCGATGAAGATGATGTAGAACGCCAGATAAATCATCCAGCCGCCAATGCCGAACAGCGACTCGCAGTAGGCACCGATGAACACTGCGATGGCGGCGGGGGCGATGGCGTATTCGATGAGGATCGCGGTGCCGGTGAGAAACCCGCCCCACGGTCCGAACGCGCTGCGGGCGAAACCGTAGCCGCCGCCAGCAGTGGGAATCATCGAGGACAGTTCGGCCAGGGAAAAGCACATGCACAGGTACATGGTCGCCATCAGCAGCGTGGCCAGGAACATGCCGCCCCAGCCACCCTGGGCAAGGCCGAAGTTCCAGCCGGCGTAGTCGCCGGAAATCACATAGGCGACGCCGAGGCCGACCAGCAGGACCCAGCCGGCGGCGCCTTTTTTCAGTTCGCGTTGTTGGAAATAGTCGGAGCCGACTTTTTCGAAGTCGACGGAGGAGGTTGCCGGTTGCGGGTTTGCATGATCGCTTGGCATAAGCAGTTACCTGTTTTTATTGTTTTTGGCCCGGTGAAGGCGGGCGTGCTGATGGAGCGGTAAGTCAGCTAAAGCTTTGCTGGATGTGCAGCCGCCTTCGCGAGCAAGCTCGCTCCCACAGTGGATCTGTTGCGAACGCTGATATGTATGTTCCAAAAAACCTGTGGGAGCGAGCTTGCTCGCGAAGACAATCCAAAGGGCGAAGCAGGAACACCTGCCTCACCCCGTCTGGATCAGAAGAACCCCAACGGATTGATGTCGTAGCTCACCAGCAGGTTCTTGGTCTGCTGGTAATGGTCGAGCATCATTTTGTGGGTTTCACGCCCGACGCCGGACTTCTTGTAACCGCCGAACGCGGCATGCGCCGGGTACAGGTGGTAGCAGTTGGTCCACACGCGACCGGCCTTGATCGCCCGGCCCATGCGGTAGGCGCGGTTGATGTCGCGGGTCCACAGGCCGGCGCCGAGGCCGAACTCGGTATCGTTGGCAATCGCCAGGGCTTCGGCCTCGTCCTTGAAGGTGGTGATGCTCACCACCGGGCCGAAGATTTCTTCCTGGAACACGCGCATTTTGTTGGTGCCTTTGAGCAGCGTCGGCTGGATGTAATAACCGGTCGCCAGGCTGCCTTCGAGTTTTTCCACCTTGCCGCCGGTCAGCAGTTCCGCACCTTCGCCCTTGGCGATTTCCAGGTACGAGAGGATCTTGTCGAATTGTTGCTCCGACGCCTGGGCGCCGACCATGGTCTCGGTGTCCAGCGGGTCGCCGCGTTTGATCTGGCTGACTTTCTTCATCACGGCCTGCATGAATTCGTCATAGATCGATTCCTGCACCAGCGCGCGGGAAGGGCAGGTGCACACTTCGCCCTGGTTGAAGAACGCCAGTACCAGACCTTCGGCGGCTTTTTCGATGAAGCTCGGCTCGGCCTGCATGATGTCTTCGAAGAAGATGTTCGGCGACTTGCCGCCTAGCTCCACGGTGGACGGAATGATGTTTTCCGCCGCGCATTTCATGATGTGCGAGCCGACCGGGGTCGAACCGGTGAAGGCGATCTTGGCGATGCGCTTGCTGGTCGCCAAGGCTTCGCCGGCCTCTTTACCGAAACCTTGCACGACGTTGAGCACGCCGGGCGGCAGCAGGTCGCCGATCAGTTCCATCAGCACGCAGATGCCCAGCGGGGTTTGCTCGGCAGGCTTGAGCACCACGCAGTTACCGGCGGCCAGCGCTGGCGCAAGTTTCCACGCGGCCATCAGCAGCGGGAAGTTCCACGGGATGATCTGACCGACCACGCCCAGCGGTTCATGGATGTGATAGGCCACGGTGTTGCCGTCGATTTCCGCAGCGCTGCCTTCCTGAGCGCGCAAGCACCCGGCGAAGTAGCGGAAGTGGTCAGCAGCCAGCGGGATATCGGCGTTGAGGGTTTCGCGGATGGCTTTGCCGTTGTCCCAGGTTTCGGTGATCGCCAGCAGTTCGAGGTTCTCTTCTATGCGGTCGGCGATTTTCAGCAGGATCAGTGAGCGCGCCTGCACGGAAGTGGCGCCCCACGCATCGGCGGCGGCGTGGGCAGCATCCAGCGCCTTGTCGATGTCTTCGGCGGTGGAGCGGGGGAATTCGGCGATCGGTTGGCCATTCACTGGCGAGGTGTTGGTGAAGTACTGGCCTTTGACCGGCGCGACGAACTCGCCGCCGATGTAGTTACCGTACTTGCTCTTGAACGAGACTTTGGCGCCGTCAGTACCGGGGTGGGCGTAACGCATGATGATGTTCTCCTTGGCTTTGTACTTATTAGAGAAACGCGCAAGTGCGCTTGCTATAAGCGTAGAGCAAGGGCCGGGCCACTGCCGTGCAAGCCAGGCAAATCAAGGGCTTGGCCGGTTTGTCTCGGACGAATGGACCGGTGCTGTGACGGTTTCGGTACAGCGTACGTGACAATTTGTACCGCTTGCGACACAGCCCTGACCGAGCGGTCTTGCCAGCATTGCAATGCCGGAGCCGCTGGAGGATCCTCAGCCAACAGAAATCCGGTAGGAGCTGCCGAAGGCTGCGATCTTTTGCTTTTGTTTTTCAAGATCAAGATCAAGATCAAAAGATCGCAGCCTGCGGCAGCTCCTGCACAGGAATGCGTCGACCTTTCGGGGAGAACAATAAGAAATGCACGACAACCATTTGAGTCGCCATGCCCGCCAGGTTCTCACCGTCACCCAGGGCAAACCGCACTTGCACGGGCCGGGGGCCGATCCGTCGATCGCGCGTTCGTGGCTGCGTTGCCTTGAGGACTATCACCTCGATCCTTCTGTGACCATGGCGCCGACCGTGCTCGAGCATGGCCGGGTGCTGGAAAGTCGCGAACGTCTGCAACAAGTGCTGCAGATCGCCGGCACCGAAATGAGCAGCCTGCATCAACAACTCTCCGGCGCCGGCCACGCGGTGCTGCTGACCGACGCGCGTGGGGTGATCCTCAATTGCGTCACCGCGCCGGCCGAACGGAAGATTTTCGAGCGCGCCGGGCTCTGGCTCGGCGCCGACTGGAGCGAAGCCTGCGAGGGCACCAACGGTATCGGCACCTGCCTCGTTGAGCGCCAAGCGCTGACTATTCATCAGGACGAACACTTTCGCGGCCGCCACACCGGGCTGACCTGTTCGGCGAGCCCGGTGTTCGATCCGCAGGGTGAGCTGCTGGCGGTACTCGACGTGTCCTCGGCCCGGCCGGACGTCTCGCGGCAAAGCCAGTTCCACACCATGGCGCTGGTCAATCTGTCGGCGAAGATGATCGAGAGCTGCTACTTCCTGCGCTGTTTCGACAATCAGTGGTTGCTGCGTTTTCACCTGCAGGCCGAGTCCGTCGGCTTGTTCAGCGAAGGGCTGCTGGCGTTCGACGGCGAAGGGCGGATCAGCGCGGTCAACCAGAGCGCGCTGAACCTGCTCGGGCGTATCCGCGGTAGTTTGCTCGGCCAACCGGTGGAAGCGTTTTTCGATTGTTCGCTGGATGACCTGCTTGGTCGCGCGAGTGCCAACGCCAGCGCCAGTTGGCCGCTGCGCACCCGTGACGGGCGGCATCTGTTTGCCGTGTTGCGCGGCGAAGCGCGCAAGCCGACAGCCATTGTTCCAACGCCTATCGCCGCGCCCGCCCCACGCCTGTCAGGCATCTGTCTCGGCGATGAAGCGTTGCAGGCGGAGTTTCGCAAAGCCCTGCGCGTGTTCGAGCGTGACGTGCCGTTGCTGATCAACGGCGAAACCGGCTCGGGCAAGGAAGCGTTCGCCAAGGCTGTGCACCAGGCCAGCCAGCGCTCCGGCAACGCTTTTGTCGCACTCAATTGCGCGGCCATTCCGGAAAGCCTGATCGAGAGCGAACTGTTCGGCTATCGCGGCGGCAGCTTCACCGGCGCACGCAAGGACGGCATGCGCGGCAAGTTGCAGCAGGCCGACGGCGGCACCTTGTTCCTCGACGAAATCGGCGACATGCCACTGGCGTTGCAGACGCGCTTGCTGCGGGTGCTGGAAGATCGGCAAGTTGTGCCGATTGGCGGCGAACCGCAAGCGGTGGACGTGCGGATCATCAGTGCGACGCACCGCAATCTGCTGGAACGGGTCGAGGACGGCAGTTTCCGTGAAGACCTGTATTACCGCTTGAACGGGCTGGAAGTGGCGTTGCCGGCATTGCGCGAGCGCAGTGATAAATCGCAGTTATTGGATTTTCTGTTGGCCGAGGAGGCCGGAGGCGAAACGATTCTGATCGACGAAGCGGCGCGGCAGGCGTTGCTGGCGTTCGATTGGCCGGGCAATGTGCGGCAGTTGCGTAATGTACTTCGTACGCTGGCGGCGTTGTGTGATGGCGGGCGGGTCGGCGTTGAGGATTTGCCGGTGATGATTCGCCAGGCGCGGCCGGCGGTTGCGGTGGCGCAGATCGCCGCCCAGCCACTGGACGACGCCGAGCGTCTTGCATTGCTCAATGCGCTGGAGCAGACGCGCTGGCACATGACCCATACAGCTCAGCAACTGGGCGTAAGCCGCAACACCCTTTATAGAAAGCTGCGTAAACATGGGATTGAGCGGCGTGTCAGCTGAAAGCCCTCACCCTAACCCTCTCCCGGAGGGAGAGGGGACTGACCGCGTTGCTTGCGGTATTTACGCCGACCTGAAATATCGAGCCGAACTCAGGATTTGAAGGCGACCGAGATCGGCTCCCTCTCCCTCGGGAGAGGGCTGGGGTGAGGGGCTGCGGTCTGAAGCCGTGCGCAGATGTAGCCGCCAACCCGTCTCCATCCTTCAGCTAAAGAGTGCCATTTCCCCCTCCCTACGCTAACCTGCGGCCATGTTTTACGAGGTCGACTATGCACATTCATATTCTGGGTATCTGCGGGACTTTCATGGGCTCGATGGCGGTATTGGCCAAAGAGCTGGGCCATCACGTCACCGGCTCCGACGCCAACGTCTATCCGCCGATGAGCACGCAGCTCGAGGCCCAGGGCATTCAGCTGACGCAGGGTTATGACCCGGCGCAACTCGATCCGGCGCCGGATCTGGTGGTGATCGGCAATGCCATGTCCCGTGGCAACCCGGCGGTGGAATATGTGTTGAACAAAGGCCTGCCGTACGTCTCCGGCCCGCAGTGGCTGGCTGACCACGTGCTGCAAGGTCGCTGGGTATTGGCCGTGGCCGGAACGCACGGCAAGACCACCACCAGCAGCATGCTCGCCTGGGTGCTGGAACACGCCGGCATGAGCCCGGGTTTCCTGATTGGCGGCGTGCCGCAGAATTTCTCGGTGTCGGCGCGCCTGGGCGACACGCCGTTCTTTGTCATCGAGGCTGACGAATACGACAGCGCTTTTTTCGACAAGCGCTCGAAATTCGTCCACTACCGTCCGCGCACCGCAATCCTCAACAACCTTGAATTCGATCACGCCGACATCTTCCCCGATTTGCCGGCGATCGAGCGCCAGTTCCACCACTTGGTCCGCACCATTCCGAGCGAAGGCCTGGTCATCCACCCGACCACCGAGCCGGCCTTGCAGCGCGTGATTGAAATGGGCTGCTGGACTCCGGTGCAGACCACCGGCGCCGGCGGTCAGTGGCAGGTCAAACTACTGAGCGAGGACGGTTCGGCGTTCGAAGTGATGTTCGAAGGCGTGTCGCAAGGCACCGTCGAGTGGGAATTGACCGGTCAGCACAACGTCGCCAACGCCTTGGCTGCCCTGGCTGCGGCGCGGCATGTTGGCGTGGTGCCATCGATGGGTATCGCCGGTTTGAGCGCGTTCAAAAACGTCAAACGGCGCATGGAGAAAGTCGCCGAGGTGCGCGGCATCACCATTTACGACGACTTCGCTCACCACCCGACCGCCATCGCCACCACGCTTGATGGCCTGCGCAAACGCATCGGCGACGCGCCACTGATCGCGATCATCGAGCCGCGCTCCAATTCGATGAAGCTCGGCGCCCACCGTGACGGTTTGCCGGACAGCGTGGTCGATGCCGATCAGGTGATCTGGTACGCCCCGGCCAACCTCGGCTGGGACCTCGGCGCCACCGCAGCGTTATGCACGGTGCCGTCAATCGTCAGTGATTCGCTGGAAGGCATCATCGAGCGCGTGAAGAGCCAGGCGCAGCCCGGTACTCACGTGGTGATCATGAGCAACGGCGGCTTCGGCGGCCTGCACGGCAAACTCGCCGAGGCGCTGCAATGAACACTTTTTCCCAGGCCGGCGGCCCGGAACGCATCACCCTGGCGATGACCGGCGCCTCGGGCGCGCAGTACGGTTTGCGCCTGCTTGATTGTCTGGTACGCGAAGATCGCGAAGTGCACTTCCTGATCTCCAAGGCCGCGCAACTAGTGATGGCCACCGAGACCGATGTCTCCCTGCCGAACAAACCCCAGATGATGCAGGCGTTTCTGACCGAATACACCGGCGCCGCCGCCGGACAGATTCGGGTGTACGGCAAGGAAGACTGGATGTCGCCGGTGGCCTCCGGCTCCGGTGCGCCGGCGGCGATGGTGGTGGTGCCGTGTTCGACCGGCACGCTATCGGCGATTGCCACCGGCGCCTGCAACAACCTCATCGAGCGCGCGGCCGATGTCACACTGAAAGAGCGCCGCCAGTTGATTCTGGTGCCGCGCGAGGCGCCGTACTCGAGCATTCATCTGGAGCACATGCTCAAGCTGTCGAACCTGGGCGTGACGATTCTGCCGGCCTCGCCGGGTTTCTATCACCAACCGCAGACCATCGACGACTTGATCGACTTCGTCGTGGCGCGGATTCTCAATCTGCTCGGCATCCCGCAGGACATGCTGCCGCGTTGGGGCGAGCATCATCTGAGCAGCGATGATTAAGCTGCTGGTCATCGTGTTGGCGCTGCAGCTGGGCGGATGTGCCACCGCGCGCACGCTGGATGCGGCGAAACCTGGCGCACCGGTGGTGTATGCCGGGACGCGTCTGGATTTGTATGCGTTGAATGGCGGCTGCTGTGCGATGGATCGGTTCGGTGCCGAGGCGCCGAGCTATCCGGGCGTGGATCTGCCGGCCAGCGCGTTGCTCGATACGCTGTTGTTGCCGTTGTCGTTGTTAACGGTAATTGGCGTGGGGTTCCAGGCGACTGGCGGGTTGTAAAGATCAAAAGATCGCAGCCTTCGGCAGCTCCTACAGGAGATCGCATTCCTCTGTAGGAGCTGCCGAAGGCTGCGATCTTTTGTTTTTGTAAGTGCTTATTTGCCGAGCTTCCTCAATTCATCCGACTCGATCACCCGCACCCCATCCTGTTCTTCCAGCGCCAGGCGCCACATCGCCCGTGCCAACTGGCATGCCTCGATGCCGTGGTATTTCCCCGGAATCAGCTTCGACAACGGCCCGGCCAGTTGCTCGGCCAGACGCGGTTCAATGCGCTCGCCCAGCAGCAGCGAAGGTCGGCAGATGGTCAATTGCGGCCAGTCCTGCGCGCGCAGGGCCTGTTCCATCTCGCCTTTGACGCGGTTGTAGAACACCGAGGAATTCGGATCGGCGCCGATTGCGCTGATCACGATCAGGTGCCGCGCGCCCATCTCCCGCGCGCGTTTGGCAAACGCCACGACCATGTCCAGATCCACCGCGCGAAAGGCTTCTTCGGAGCCGGCCTGCTTGATCGTGGTGCCGAGGCAGCAGTAGGCGATGTCGACCCGGCCACTGAGTTGCGGCAGAAAGGTTTGTGGATCGCCAACCGGGTTTTCCAGATGCGGATGCTCGGCCAGCGGCCGGCGTGAAGGGGCGAGGACACGGGATATCGTTGGCTCGTTGAGCAAACGGTCGAGCAGATGTTCACCGGTCAATCCGGTGGCTCCGGCAAGTAATACGTGCTGAGGCGTCAAGTACATAGTGTCTCTCCCTTGATACTGTTCAGCTTAGTTGCCTTTTGTCGCCGCGTCGTTCAATGCGCTGCTTTGCAAAGCTTTGCGCGCTTGCTGTTTACGCAGCAGTTGCCAGTGCGACAGCACGGTCTTCGGTGCCCAGATCTGCGGCTCCGAGGCTTCGAAACCGTCGGCCAGTTCGCGTTCGGCGACAGTGGCTTTGGCCAGTTTGAAAGCCTGTTCCAGATCGTCGGTCTGGTTCAGCGCCTGGGCGAACAGGGCGTCGCCGAAGTAAGTGAAATTGGCTTCTTCCGAACAGCCGAACGACACCCGATCTGCACGCGAGGCGGTCATGATCAATGTACGTTCGTCCTTCAGTGCCGGGATGAAGCCGCCGGAGTAGCACGAAGAAATCACGATGACCTTGTCGCGATGCTTCAGCGGCGCAAGCACCGCGGCGAGCTCATCGGCTGGCAGGTCAGCCAGTTCCATGCGCGGCTGATCGAGCACCAGTTCATGTTCGGCGGTGCCGTGGCTGGTCAGATAGATGAACAGCAGATCTTCCGGACCGCTGCGTTCGGCCAGAGCCTGCGCGGCACGGCGCAGGTTCTCGCGGGTGGCCATCGGCCGGTCGCCGAGATGATCGCGATGGTTGACCAGACGGATCTGGCCGAAAGCGCCGAAGCGTGTGTTGAGCATGTTGGCGACGTAGTCGGACTCGCGCAGGAACACGCTCTGCTTGCCGTCGCCACCGAGGGTCAGGGTGTACAGCTCGACTGCCGGGGTCGAGGCGGGAATCGCCGCCAGCGCCTCGTCGAGCAGACGACCCTGGGCGAGCAAACCGAGTTCGAGGGTGTCGGGCAGCAATTTGCCGTCAGCATCGCGCACACGCTGGCCATTGATCCAGGTGCCACTGAGCACGCTGCCATCGGTCAGCACCAGAGTACCGCGGCCGGAATAGCTGTCGTTGTCGAAACCGCCGACGTAGAAGCTGCCGTCGGCCAGGTTCAAACGGCCCTGCCCGGTAAAACGCCAGTCGTTGAACACACCGATGTAATGGCTGCCGTCAGCGCCGATCAGTTCGCCCTTGCCGGTCAGCGCGCCTTCCTTGAACTGGCCGAGCCAGACGTCGCCGTCCGCATTTTCGTAGCGGCCCTTGCCGTGCAGTTGATTATTCTTGAATCCACCGACGTAGATATCGCCGTCGGCACTGTTGTAAGTGCCGTTGCCTTCCAGTTGACCGTTGACGAAATGACCCGTGAACGAATTGCCGCTGGCATCGCCGCGCTGGCCTTCACCGTTGGGTTTGCCATGGGCGAACTGGCCTTGATAGGAGCTGCCGTCGTCCATTTCCAGGCGACCGAGTCCGGAATACTGGTCAGCCTTGAATTCACCGCGATAGGTCATGCCATTTTCTTTCAGCGTGCCTTCGCCATCGCGCCGCCCCTGCTTGAAGCCGCCGGTGTAGTTGCTGGCATTGGTACTCAGGCTGCCTTGGCCGTCGAACAGACCTTGCTGGAACTGGCCGCGATAAACCTCGCCATTGCTGCCATGCCATTCGCCTTGACCGTGCCACTGCCCCTTGTCGAACTCCCCGGCGTACCAGCTGCCGTTGGGGTAGTCGACCCGGCCCTGACCTTGCAGCAAGCCGTCGACCAGTTCACCCCGATAACGTCCGCCATCGGGCAGGCGCGCATCCGGCGGCAACAGCGATTCACCGTCGCCGCAAGCGGTGAGCATCAGGGTCAGGGCAAGGGGTGCAAGTCGAGCGATTGAGCGCATAGCGGGATCCGGGCAATTAGGCGACCGAGTATGCCGCAGCTATGCATCGCATATATACAGACGTGACGCGAAACAGCGTGCGCTGCTTCGCATCCGGGATGATCAGACGAAGCAGAGCGACAGCGGCTCGGCGATATAGGCCGGTTTGTCCGAGCCCTCTATCTCCAGTGTCGCGGTCGCTTTCAGCAGCCACTGGCCGGGTTTTTTCTCGGTGACTTCGACCATGTCGACCTTCAATCGGACTTTCGAATCGACCTTGACCGGCTGGATGAAACGCACGCTGTCCAGGCCGTAGTTGACGACCATCTTCACGCCTTCCGGCAGTACGAGGATGTCTTCCATCAGTTTCGGCATCAGCGACAGCGACAGGAAACCGTGGGCAATCGTGCTGCCGAATGGCGTTTGCGCGGCCTTGACCGGATCGACGTGAATGAACTGAAAATCACCGGTGGCTTCGGCGAACAGGTTGATGCGCTCCTGGTCGATGGTGAGCCATTGGGAACGTCCAAGTTCCTTGCCGACATAATCTTTGAGCTCTGCAACGGGAACATAGGGCATTGAGACTCTCCTTGGGTTCATCGGTTTTATAGTTTTTCAGGGGGCGGATTTGACCGGCCTGCGAACCACTGTAGATCATCATGGCGATTTGCTCAGGTCAACCGACCATGCTTTTGGCGAATGCCGGTCCATAGCGCAGGCGTGCTTATAATGCGGGCGATTTGCAGGTTGGAAAGTCAGACGGAGATGTCAGATGTTGCTACGTGGCCTGACCATGCTGGTGTTGTTTCAATTGCTCGGGACAGCGCTCAATCACTTGCTGTTGCCGATATTGCCGGGGCCGATCATCGGGCTGCTGCTGTTGCTGGTGTTCCTGATCATTCGCGGTGAGGTGGGCGAGCCGTTGAATCAGGCGGCGGGCAGTCTGCTGCGCTATCTGCCGTTGCTGCTGGTGCCGCCGGCGGTGGGCGTGATGGTCTATGCCACGGCGATTGCCGCTGATTTCTGGGCGATCGTCGGCGCGCTGGTGGTCTCGCTGATCCTGTCGATGGCCTTTGCCGGCGTGCTGATGCAACGTCTGGTCAAACGTCACGCGCCGCCGGCGGAGGAGTCCTGATGCTGTTCGACTGGCAAGGCGCGTGGGCCTCGGTGATCCATCATCCGTTGTTCGGCATCGGCATCACCCTCGGTGCCTATCAACTGGTGCTGGCGGCGTTCGAGAAAACCCGCTGGATCTTTCTGCAACCGGTGCTGGTCTCCATGTTGTTGGTGATCGGTGTGCTGGTCGGCTGCGGCCTGACTTACGCGGAGTACCGCAAGAGCACCGAGATCCTCAGCATTCTGCTCGGCCCGGCAACCGTCGCGCTGGCGGTGCCGCTCTACTTGAATCTGCGCCGCATCCGCCAATTGTTCTGGCCGATTTTTACTACGCTGGTGATAGGCGGAGTAGTGGCAACGGGCATGGGCGTGGCGCTGGGCTGGTGGTTCGGCGCCGATCACATGATCCTGATGACCATGGCGCCGAAGTCGGTGACTTCGCCGATCGCCATGCTGGTCGCCGAGCAGATCGGCGGTGTGGCGGCGCTGGCCGCGGTGTTCGTGCTGATCACCGGGGTGATCGGCGCAATCTTCGGCCCGGCATTGCTGACCCGGCTCGGCGTGCACAGCCCCGAGGCGCGTGGCATGGCCCTGGGCATGACCGCCCATGCGGTCGGCACGGCGGTGGCGATGCAGGAAAACGATGAGTGCGGCGCCTTCGCCGCGCTGGCGATGAGTCTGATGGGCGTGGCCACGGCGGTGTTCCTGCCGTTGGCGGTGTCGATGGTGGTGTAAGGAAATGTCTATGAGTCTGCCGCTTTTTCCGCTGAACACGGTGCTGTTCCCCGGCTGCAACCTCGACTTGCAGATTTTCGAGGCGCGCTACCTCGACATGATCGGCCGCTGCATGAAGCAGGGTGTCGGCTTCGGGGTGGTGTGCATTCTTGAAGGCAGTGAAGTCGGCGTGGCGCCGGAGGGGTTCGCGATGGTGGGATGCGAGGCGCGGATCACCGATTTCCAGCAGCAGGACAACGGTCTGCTCGGCATCCGCGTGCAGGGCGGGCGACGCTTCAATGTGCTGCGCACCGAAGTGCAGCGCGATCAGTTGATTCTCGCCGATGTCGAGTGGCTCGACGACGAGCCCGAGCAACCGTTGCAGGATGAGGACGCCGATCTGGTGGCGCTGCTCAAGGCGCTGGCCGAGCACCCGATGGTCGAAGCGCTGGACATGGGCATCGAAGCCGTTGGGCAGCAGTCACTGGCCAATCAACTTGCCTATCTGTTGCCTTTTGCCGAAGAAGACAAGCTCGACCTGCTGCAACTCGATGACCCGCAGCAGCGGCTCGACGCAATCCAGGCGTTGCTGGATGAATTGCAGGGTGAGTTGTTTGCCTAGGAGTTCTCAATGGTTTGCCCCACCGCGGGAAACCAATCGAGAGCGCCCCCTCGTTGCACTCTGAATTAACTCGGGGCACTTGCCAGCATTGTCTTGCTTTGGTCTTTATCTTAATTTCAGGATGTCCGCAGGAAGCGGGCAACTTGAACAAGAATAAGGATGAAAGCAATGACTGTATATGAAGATGAATGGGCATTCTGGGACGATATCGCTGGCAAGTATATTTTGAAACATGCGGATACTGATCATAACGTCAGCTTCGTTATCGAGGCGGCATCCAGTTACGCAGATCGCATGGTGATAGCCCGGCGAAAGCGAAAATCTGCAAAGGTCCCTGACGGCGAAGTTACGCGGATGTTGGCACCGGCCACAACAGCCACAACCGTTTCAGCGGTAACCGTTGTCTGATTAATTTCTTTGCGCATTTGCCTGCCGTTGCCGTTGAGTAACGGCAGGACGTTTATCAATGGGTAACTCTATGTCTTTAGCACAAATAAACAAGAAGGCCTTCACGGCGAATCTGTATCTGGATGGTCGTCCGGTGGTGCTTAATCAACAACGCTTGCAACAGGCGTTGCTCGATAAGCGAATAACCCAAAGCGAAAAACTGGAAGCCGAAGTGGGCCTGGCGATCCAGCGCGTTTCCAGTTCCGTCACGCTGGCTGATCATGAGGACGATAGCCCGCTGCTGTTGAAGTTCATTCCTCAGGGTGACGATTACGCGATCCATCTGGTACAGCCGGGCGCGTTTGACGGTGCGCGGTTATTCATCGAGGACAAGACTCACAACTTGTTGGCCAGCACCAGCGCTCCGGCTCAGTACTTCTCAATCAGTACGTACGGTGTGCCGAAGGCTTCGCTTAACGATATCGCGTCGGGCCCGGCTCATATCGAGTTGAACAGCGAGCCGAACGACAAACCTCTGTATCGTCTGGTGAGCAGTGGCATGAGCACGTTTCTGGATGCCGACCCTAACGTGACGGGGCATAACGCTTTCAACAATGGGCCAGCGAAATTCGTGATCAAAGTAGTCAAGTAACGTACAGCTGACTGATTCATAAAAAGGGTGCCATTCATATTTCAACGAATGGCACCCTTTTTTTCACGGGCGGTAGTGTTCGGCTACAGGCCAGGTTACATCGTTGGAGTTGGTGCCGGAGCCCTTGGGCAGCGTCAGCACGACGCCACCGGAGCGGGTTATTTCAAGTCGACCATGGGCGTTGGTTCCATGACGTATCAGCCTCTTCACCCGACCTGCAGCGGTGTCCCCTGGGCGGGGATGCTCAAATCCTGCGGATTGATTCGCGCCTGCGGATCGCCAGTCAGTCCCCAGTACTGACGCACCGAGTGGTAAACCACCGTACCGACGGTATCGGGCTTGTAACCGATGTGGGTCACGTAGATCCGTGCCGCCAGTTCGTTGCGCTGGCGGTGTTGTTCGATGTCGGCCTGCAGGGCCGCGACACTGGCGAAGCGGCGGGCATCGATGACATACAACTGCAACATCTCGAACAGCAATGAGACTTCATAGATATGGCCGGCGGAAGTCACCACGCTGATGGATTCCACAGGCGTGTCATCCTCGATATCCGGCAGCTCGACGGTGACGCTGGCAATGCGCAGGAGGTTGCCGTCGAGCTGGATATCGTTGCGCGTGACGGTTTCGGCCAGCGTTCGGGTGAACAGATTCCAGGTGGACGCATTGGAGGTTTTCGCCGCCGCCCCCGGGGTAGAAAGACGCACGATGCAGTTGCTGGCCAGATGAACGTCGTAGGTAGAGCTTTTGCCTTCAAGCAGATAAATCCCTGTGTGTGGCCTGGATTCGATTACCACTTTGCTGGGCCGCTCGGTCAGCTGCGGTTTTTCGCTGACCAGTGGGCGGGTGAACGGGTACGCGCCATTGCGCCGTTTCAGCCAGCTTTTGCTACTGACCAGTCGGGTGCCGGGGGCTTGCGCGTCGGCTTCATAATCAAGCTGCGGCACCTGCAGGCGGTATGAGACTTCGTCCTGCATGACCAGCACCAGATCCTGCGCCAGCAGCGGCGTGGTCACCTTCAGACTGTTTCGGCCGCCGTAACCGGTAGCGGCGACGATCGTCCGGATCAGGCTCTTGAACGCAATCACTTTGGACGGCAGCAGTATCGTCAGGCAGATATCCTTGTAGGTCAGGTGCGTATTGCCCGACACGCCCCGGCGAACTTCGACGTCATAACTGATCACTGAGTCGACGATTTCACTGTCTTTGAAATCCAGGTAAACACTGTTCTCAGTGGCAGCGACGCTGCGCCCGACAACGAATTCGACCCTGTGCGGCGTGCGTGCCACGAAGTGTCCAGGCAGTGTCTGAGCGTCCAGCGCTAGCGTGCCGCCATTCACTATCGCCGGGGCCTGGGCCGGGCGACCGTTGACGGTGACGGCGACCTCGATATCCTGACTCAGCGCTTGACCTGGCTGATTGGGCAGCAGGGCCAGCAGTTCATAACCGTCCTGGGTGCGGAACAGCCATTGTGCATTCTTCAGATGGCGCTGGCGGTCGATCGTCTGGTAGACGTTTTCCAGGGTCAGCACATGATCGGGATCGCTGCCATCCTTGCCGCGCAACGAGGTGATCACCAGTGAAGTGCCGGTGACTTGCCAGCGTTGAATGAGCGCTCTTGGCCAGCCGAACTCGACGCGGCTCGAGTGCTCACCGTCTTCGATGATCGTCGCGCGGGCGTTGGTATTGGCGATGTAATAACGGTCTTCACCGCCGCCGCCATTCACTTCGCATTCGGTGCCGAATATGGCGATGGTGTCGTTGCCGCCACTGGCGCTGATGCGGTCGTAGCCATTGGCGGAAATCTGGTTGGCCGCGTCAGTGCCGATGACGTGGCTGGTGCCTTTGCGCAGCGTCGAAACGTTCTCGAACGAAGTCAGGTGCGCAACTTCGATGCCTTGGGCCGCCGGATCCAGGCTGCGTAGCGCGACTTTGCCGGACTGCAGATCGATGTCATGGCCAACGTAGCGGGTGTCGCTGGTCGGACGACTGCCTTCGAACGCCACCGTGTCGGTGCCGGCGCCGCCATCCAGCAGGTTGATATGGGCAGGCTTGGCCGCGCGATTCAGTTCCTCAGCCGTGATTTCGTGATAGAAGGCATCGTTCTGGTCACCACCGGTCAATGCTTTGTGCCCTTCGCGATAGGTGAACAGGTTGGCCTGGGCCTTGACGCCAATGACCCGATCATTGCCATCGCCCAGACGCCAGAAAACCCCTTTGCCTTCGCCGGCGCTGCCGCTGACTTTTTTGAGGTCTGCCGGCAAGCCATTGCTGGCATCGATCACATCGTCTGCGCCGACGACCACCGCCTGGGTGTCAAGTTTGAACGGCTTCTGCCCGGCTCCTTCGTCCCAGACGTAGCGCCACAACTCGACGGACTGCAGCTCGGTGCGGAAGGCACCGTTGACCACGTGTTCGATGGAATTCTTGTAGGCGCCTTCAAGCATGTCCTTCGCCGACAGCTCGAGCCGTTTCTCATGATCGCTATAGCCTTTGCTCAGCTTGAAGCGATCCATCACCTGGGTATCAAGCTCCTGACCGGTGAAAGCGAACCAGCCTGAGCGCAGGCGTTCCAGGGCGGTCAGCTCGATGTAGTCATCGATATCGTCAACGACCCGCGCAGCCTGATAAATCATCGAGCCGGCGATCAGGATTGCCGCCGCCGCGAGACCCACCGGCCCGGCGACACTGCCGAAACCGGCCAGTGCGGCGACGCCCAGCACCAGACTGACGCCCGCGCCCGCCACACTCAAGGCGCCACTGACGTAATGATCCTGCGCCTCCTTGCCGGTGGCAGCGGCGGCAGCGTTGAACGACTTGACCGCATCAATGACGTCGAACGGCAGGGTGATCGCGCTGGCGAACATGCCGGCGCCCCGGCTCATGTATTTGCCGACCGAGGTTAGGGGGAAGTATTTGAAGAGATGGCCGCCGTTGGTGAGCATCGCCTGGCCGGTTTTGGTCAATCCTTGTTCAATGACCAGTGAACCGAGTTCGGCCGCAATGGATCCTCCTTGAAAGATCGCCTCCAGTTTGTCGCCTTTCCTGATCGCGTCGGTCATCGCCATGTAGCCGCTGTAAATTCCGAAAGCCTGCAGGCCAACGCCGGCGCCGCTCATCAAATAGCTCTTGTGCTTGTTGACCCAGCCCGGCGCATTTTCGAACGAGTCGATGCGATGGATATCCAGTTTCTGCGCGGCCTTGCCCAATTGATTGAGACGGTCCATGGCGCTGCCGGTTTCTATCGGTGAGTCGCTGACGAACAGTGGCCCGGCATCGATGGAGCGCTTGCAGGCAATTTCATAGAACAGCATCGCCGCTACACCACTGTCGGGGATATCGACCGACTTCAAACGGGCTTCGACCTTCGCCGAGTCAAAATTGAGCGCATCGATGAAGCTTTGGTCCGCAGCTTTCAGGTCGGCGTTCAGCGGACTGAGGGGCTGACCGTTGACCGTCGCGCCCAATGCCTGCAACTCGACGCGAGAGGCCATGACCTCACCCATGCGCAACGGCCCGAAGTGCTTGTCGAGAGACTTGAGTGTCTGCTTCGCGGACGCGTCAGCGTCGTGTGTGATGCCTGGCGAAGGCAAGTGATGGAGATCGCTCGTGGCTGGCGCATGGACATTGGCCGAGGCATCAGTAAGCGTGACCTGAAGCACTGGCGCGTTGGCAACATGCGAGGAGGGAGCGATGAGTTTTGACACGTATTAATCCTTTAATAGTATTTGTGGAACCGGCTTCCTTACCGGTGTTGCTGGCAATTCTGTGTATCAGGGCCAGACGAGGTCATGGCCGAACTCGTTCCCGTTGCCCGATAGCCTGAATATCGGCAACGCCGCCGCCTCGACCCTGTCAATCAGCAGGTCATATTCGAAGTGGTTGGCACGCCCGGCATGGGTGACCGCTTCGATGCGTGCAGCGTTGTCCCCCGCCATGTCCCTGATGTCCGCCACCCTGGCGCCTTTGGTCCGGTCGCTGTTCAACAGCCAGATGCGCTCGGCACTCAGTCCGCTGCGGGTGACCGATATCAGCCCCTCGAAGTCGTCGGAGGGAAATCGGGTCGGCGGCGTGTCGCGGGCGCTGGCGTTGAACATCATGTTTTCTTCATGGGGGACGACTTCCAGGTGGCGGGTGTCCAGGGCATAAAGGAACATCTGCGTCTGGCGGGTGCGAACCGATGGGTAGTCGCGCTCGTGATCCCACGCTATGGGGCTGTCCGGCTCGGACCAGCCGGAGGACGAATCGCTCGGTGACTCACTCGTGTCGCTTGTGCCACTGTCCGAGTGCGTGTCGCCGGGGTCACGCCCGGGATATTTGTGGGTCTGACTGTTGAAACGCAGGTACTCGGGATCGGGTGCGCTGGCATACATCCGGCCTTCATTGAGGCTGAAGGTTGCGCTGATCGGTTTGTGCGAGGTAGTGCCGGGGGTGTGGTGGTAGCGGGGCATCATTGTCCCGTCGTTCGCCAGTTCGAAAGGCGTGCGCTCGTCACCGCGAAACAGACCCGGAATATCGGTGCGGTACAGGCAGTTGTTCTTGTTGCGCAGATAGCCGAGTCGCTTCACCAGCGCTTCGCGTATCTCCGGGGTCAGACTGCCCTCGGCGTAATACCAGTCGTGGCGGGCATTGCGCTTGAGGTTGAGCTGTTCGACCGCGTCCCTGGCGAACTGTTCGAGGCGTTGCGGGTTGCTGACGTCATCGAGAAGGCGCTTGTGCGCCTGCACCCAAGCCGGTATCGCCAGCTCGTTTCTCATGTCCTGCTGCAGACGCGTCAGTTGATCGGGCAGCAGGTTGCAGGACTGCAGAAACGCCTCGCGCTCCTTCAAGGTCAAGGTGGGATGCAACCAGCGCAGGGAATCACGCAGCAAATCGGTGACCGGATTGTCCGTGGTCACAGGTTCAGCCCACTGTGGTGGCTTGCCGCTGGTTTGCGCTTCGACGCGAAACCGCGCGATGTCTTCGCCGTGCAAGCCGTACAGCTGCCAGATCTCATGATCGGTCCAGTGCGTGAGGTGCGTCGGTTGCGCATCGAAACCGCCCACGGGTGGGTCGACGCGCATCAAATTGCCGAACATGTCTCTGAACGCATAGCGCGTGTCGGCTTCGTTCGATGCCAGATATGGCCGCATTTCGTAATAACCCTGGGCATCCGGCGAACGCCACGAAGGGGTGTAGCCTGATTCGATGGGCGTCACCACCGGGGCCGGGCGAGGGCGTTTGGCCGCTGGCAGCGAGTCGGGCTGTGCGGTCTCGGCAGGGCGTTTTGGCGCAGGCTGCTCCGTCAGACGCCAGGTTGGGCGATCGGCGTTTTTATACAGGCGCGGGCCTGAGGGGGCTCGTTCGGTCATGCGTTTGATGCGCAAGACGCCGTGCTCGTCCAGGTCGGCGTGGGTGGTTTTAACGCTGCCTTCGAGTTCGACGTCGACGAACTTTCTGCCGACAACCCAACGAAATCCTTCGGCATCCGCGGGCTTCATGCCGCGCAGGAATGCCTCGGACAACCAGTATTCATTCACCGGACTGGCGATCTGCGGCATACCGGCGTTGTGTGTCGGCATATGGACGATTTCTACGGCAGAGGTCCGTGGCGACTCTCCGGCCAGTTGCAGGCCTGGAGCGCTGCGCGCTGGCGTCAGATCGTCCATTCCGGGGCTGCGGAAAACATTGGGAATATCGGCATCGAATGGATTGTGCGGGCGGCCTGGTCGAGGGCCGTTCGATTCGGGCTGATGTGCAAAGGTTACCGGGGGCTTGCGAGGTAGTCTGGGACTCATGAAGTGCTCTGAACTAATAAGAGGTGAAAAACATTAACCGGAAGTTTCCATACTTCGCTGGATGTAATGGCTTGAATGGCGATGGCGTTGTAACTTGTGCGAGCCAATCTAACTGTTTTTCATCAGCCAGAAGTTCTGTTTTGCTCAAGGCGGGAGTTAATTATGTAACTCCAGTTTTGTAGTTGTTTCGGATAGGGAATTGTCTGGTTTTAACTGAGAAAGTTAACCGGCTACCAGTAATTAGGTGTAGGCAACTAACGCCGCTCTTGTCGGAATATTCCCTAAGAGCGGCGCGCGATAAAAAATGCTTGTAAGTTGTCTGCCTTAGTAGGCGTAACGCAATAGCGTATGTGGCAAATGGCGCAATACGAAGAAGCCGAACAGGGCAATCATCGACGGCAGGATCAGCCACCAGATCCTGAATGGCATCGGATTGAGCGATGTCTGCCGCTGGCTCAGCCACAGCATGCCAGCGCAGACGCAACTGGCGAGCATGGCGCCGGCCAGGATGTCGGTCGGCCAATGCGCGCCCAGATAGACCCTCGACAACGCAATGGCCAGTGCCGGGATGCAAGCGATCAACAGCCAGGTCAGGCGCATGCGCGGCGGTTGACCGCGACCGGCGAGCACGCCCAGCGTCAGAAACAGGGCAAACGCGCCGGAGGCGTGGCCGCTGGGCATGCTGTAGGTCGTCAGCGGATCGCTGAGCACTTCCGGGCGTACCCGGGCGAAAAAGTATTTGGTTCCGGTGTTGGCCATCGCAGTGATGAGCATGGTGGAACCGGCGAAAATCGCCTGGCGCCACTGCTTGCACAGCAACAGCAGCACGACGAGCAAGGCGCTGAACAGCAGCATATTTCGGAATTCGCCGATCAGGGTCAGCGTCACCGCGATTTCGTCCAGGGCTGGCTGGCGATGCTCCTGCACCAGGGTCATCACGCCATTGTCGAGCGCGGTCAAGTACGGGTAGCCGATAAACAGGCCGATCAGGATCAACAGGCCCATGCTGCCGATCCAGATCGTCGCGCGACGATGGCGACGCATGCTGCTGTTGACGCTCAGGCCGACCATCACCGCGATGCTGGCGGCGACGATACCGGCCTCCAGCCAGAAACCTTCCGGCAATGGCAGGCGGAACGCCGCGCCCGTGGCCCAGCCCGGCAACAGATAAGCCAGGCTCCAGCCAGCGGCGGCCAGCAGGCTGACAGCGAAGAAACGCGGGAATGGCATGTCGCACATCCCCGCGACCATCGGCAGCATTGGCCGCAACGGACCGATGAAACGCCCGACCAGCAGGCTGGCGATACCATAGCGCTGGAAGTACGACTCGGCGCCGGCCATCCATTCCGGGTGATGGCGCAGCCCGGGGAGGCGGCGGATGTTCTGGTGGAAATGGCGACCGAGGAAATAGGAAATCAGATCACCGAGGATGCCGCCGAGAAAACCCAGCAGCAGCGTTTCGCTCAATGACAGCGCGCCGCTGCCGGCCAGTACCGCCACGGCAAACAGCAACACCGTGCCCGGCACGATCAGCCCGGCAATCGCCAGACATTCCACGCACGCAACGATGAACACCGCTGCGGCCAGCCACTGTGGATTGGCGCCGAGCCATCCGGTGATGCTATCGAGCCATGGGCCCATACAGAAAACTCCATCCAGTCTTTAATTGATCGTTACGCGTTTGACTTCTGACCTGTGGGAGCGAGCCTGCTCGCGAATGCGGTGTGTCAGGCGATAGAAGCGTTGGCTGGCACGACCCCTTCGCGAGCGGGCTCGCTCCCACAGGGGGGCATCATCTATTTGCGGATTCGGCGTCAGCTCCGGGAAGCAGGAAATAATCCCGGCCTTCGACCTGACCCCGTCGCAGCGGGTTCCGCGTGCACCATTGCGCATACGCGGCGTCCACGAAGCGATACATCAGATGCTCGTCGCGGCCCAGCGGAATGCCCAGCCGGGTGGTTTGGATAATGTGTGAAGGCGCCGGCCCCGCGTCCTCGACCAGCAACAATTCATGATCGAAACGCTTGGCGTCCCACATCGGCACCTTCAAACCCAGCGCCTTGCACAGGAGCGTCTGCCCGGCGCACAGCTTCTGCGTCGGACGCGGCCGGCCCTGGGCATCGGGATTGTTCAGCAACATCTGCGCCAGACTTGCCGGGCCGCTGACTTCGTCGACCCACGGATAGGCAGATTTGATTAGCACCGCGTTGCCCGGACCCTGCGCGCTGAAGTTCAGCGAATCACCGCCGCGGGCGTAGTACATATAGATGTGCCCGCCATCCAGAAACAAAGCCTTACGTTTTTCTGTGTAGCCCAATGAAGAATGGCTGCCTTTTTCCGCAAAGTAATACGCTTCGGTCTCGATGATTCGCGCACTCAGCCACAGATCGCCGACGCGATGGCGAATGACTTTACCGAGCAGCGCCTGCGCCAGCACCTGGGCGTCGCGGTCGAAAAAACTGTCCGGCAGGCCCACGGGCAGGCGCGCGGACTCGGGGCAAAGGGGCACGGTGGTCATGATGGGCAAGGTTTATCCAGGCTCAATGAGGTCGTGATGATAACAACGCTGAGCTTAATTACGTCTGAACGACGGGCAAACGCAGCTCATTTCGACCATCCGCCCGTCACCGCTGTTAGTCCCGGGACGCGACAGCTATAATCTGCCGCTTTCCTCTTTGCCAAGACCCCAGCAGACCATGACTGAGTCCGTTCTTGACTACATGACCCAATTGGGTCGCGCCGCCCGCGCTGCCTCCCGGGTCATCGGTCGCGCCAGCACCGCGCAGAAAAACCGCGCCTTGCAGGCTGCCGCCAATGCCTTGGACGCTGCGCGTGCCGAGCTGGCCGCAGCCAATGAGCTGGATCTGGCTGCTGGCCGCGCCAATGGTCTCGAACCGGCAATGCTGGAGCGTCTGGAACTGACCCCGGCACGTATCGACGGCATGATCGTCGGCTTGCGTCAGGTCGCTGCACTGGCGGATCCGGTCGGCGCGATCCGCGACATGAGCTTCCGTCCGTCGGGGATTCAGGTCGGCAAGATGCGCGTACCGCTGGGCGTGATCGGGATCATCTACGAATCCCGTCCGAACGTGACCATCGATGCCGCCAGCCTGTGCCTGAAGTCCGGCAACGCGACAATTCTGCGCGGTGGCTCCGAGGCGATTCACTCCAACCGGGCGATTGCCGCGTGCATTCAGCGCGGTCTGGCCGAGGCCGAACTGCCTGCCGCCGTGGTGCAAGTGGTCGAAACCACTGACCGTGCCGCCGTCGGCGCGATGATCAGCATGCCTGAATACGTCGATGTCATCGTCCCGCGGGGCGGCCGTGGCCTGATCGAACGCATCAGTCGCGATGCCCGCGTTCCGGTGATCAAGCACCTGGACGGCATCTGCCACGTGTATGTCAGCGCACACGCCGATCTGGCCAAAGCCCAGCGCATCGCCTTCAATGCCAAGACTTACCGCTATGGCATCTGCGGCGCGATGGAAACCCTGCTGGTCGATCAGGCTGTTGCCAAAAATTTCCTGCCTTCGATGGCCGCGCAGTTCCGCGAAAAAGGCGTCGAGCTGCGTGGTTGCGAGCGTACCCGGGCGATCATCGAGGCTGTAGCCGCCACCGAGGACGATTGGCACACCGAGTATCTGGCGCCGATTCTGTCGATCCGCGTAGTCGACGGTCTGGAGCAGGCGATCGAACACATCAATCATTACGGCTCCCATCACACTGACTCGATCGTCAGCGAAAACCTCGCCGACACCCGCCGGTTCGTAGCGGAAGTCGACTCGGCCTCGGTAATGATCAACACGCCGACCTGCTTTGCCGATGGATTTGAATACGGATTGGGTGCCGAGATCGGCATTTCTACTGATAAGCTGCACGCCCGCGGGCCGGTAGGGCTTGAGGGGCTGACCTGCGAGAAGTACATCGTGGTAGGCGACGGCCAGTTGCGCGGCCAGGCGACGGTCTGACTTGACCGACCTCGACCTGACAGCGCCGCACACCGGCAGCGAGTCGCGCCCGCAACGCATTGGCGTACTGGGCGGTACGTTCGACCCGGTGCACATCGGCCATTTGCGTGGCGCGCTGGAAGTCGTCGAAGCGCTGGCGCTGGACGAGTTGCGCCTGATGCCGAACGCGCGGCCGCCACATCGCGGTACGCCGCAGGTGTCGGCGCAGGACCGGCTGGCGATGGTCGAGTGCGCGGTGGCCGGATTGCCGCCGCTGGTGGTGGACGCCCGCGAATTGCAGCGGGACAAACCGTCCTGGACCATCGATACCCTGGAGTCGCTGCGCGCAGAGATGCCCGCCGAGACCCAGGTTTTTCTGCTTTTGGGCTGGGACGCATTTTGCGGCCTGCCCACTTGGCACCGCTGGGAAGAGTTGCTCCAGCATTGCCACATCCTGGTGCTACAGCGCCCGGACGCCGACAGCGAACCGCCGGATGCCTTGCGCAACCTGCTGGCAGCGCGTTCGGTGAGCGACCCGCTGGCCCTGAAAGGGCCGAGCGGACAGATTGCATTCGTCTGGCAGACACCGCTCGCGGTTTCCGCCACCCAGATCCGTCAACTGCTGGCCAGCGGTAAGTCGGTACGTTTCCTGGTGCCCGACGCGGTCCTGGCCTACATCGATGCGCACGGTCTGTATCGTGCGTCGAACTGAACAAGGCGTGCTTCACTGATACGGATCACCGTATCCCCAAGTCGCCGAATACATGAGCAAAACGAGTTTCATATGACTGATAAAGATCTACCGAAAGTAAAGCGCAAAGGCACGTTCAAGAGCGCACCACTGCCGGAAGCCGTCAACACCAACGAACCGCTCAAGGGCGACGAACTGGTCAAGATTGCCGTCGCTGCGCTGGAAGACGTCAAGGCCCAGGACATCCAGATCATTGATGTGCGCGACAAGCAGAGCATCACTGACTACATGATCATCGCCACCGGTACCTCCAATCGCCAGATCAACGCGATGCTCGACAAGGTCCGCGAGGAAGTGAAGAAGCAGGGCGCCAAGCCGCTGGGCGAAGAAGGCAAGGGCGACAGCGACTGGGTACTGCTCGACCTCGATCTGGTGATCGTGCACATGATGACCGCCTCGGCGCGTCAGTTCTACGACCTGGAGCGCCTGTGGGCCGGTGCCGAGCAAAGCCGTGCGGCCGATGCCAAGCATCACAGCCCGGAGAACACCCACGAGCATTTCACCAAGCTCAACAAAGACCAGTTCTAAGGGATTGCTGTGCGACTGCGCCTGATCGCCGTCGGTTCACGCATGCCCAAGTGGGTGGAAGAAGGCTGGCATGAATATGCCAAGCGTCTTCCGTCCGAACTGGCGCTGGAACTGGTGGAAATTCCGCTCAACACCCGTGGCAAGAATGCCGACGTGGCCCGTTTCATCCGCCAGGAAGGGGAAGCCATGCTGGCCAAGGTCGGGCACAACGAGCGGATCGTCACGCTGGAGGTTCACGGCAAGCCCTGGAGCACCGAGCAACTGGCGGTCGAACTCGATCGCTGGCGCCTCGATTCGCGCACGGTCAACTTCATGGTCGGCGGCCCGGAAGGGCTGGCACCGGAAGTCTGTGCCCGCGCCGACCAGCGCTGGTCGTTATCGCCGCTGACCTTGCCGCACCCGCTGGTGCGGATTCTGATCGGCGAACAGTTGTACCGTGCCTGGACCGTGTTGTCCGGCCACCCTTACCACAAGTAAGCCTGCCCTCATGTCTCAGCCGATCCGCATCAAGGACCACGAAAAGGACGCCCGTCTGGTGCGCAGCCGTGTCGTGTTCGGTGCGATCGTGATCGTGTCGCTGATCTGTGTGCTGATCGCGCGGCTGTATTACCTGCAGGTGATCCAGTACGAGTACCACTCGACCCTGTCGGAAAACAACCGCGTCCATGTGCAGCCGATTCCGCCGACGCGCGGACTGATTTTCGACCGCAACGGCGTGGTCGTGGCCGACAACCGGCCAAGTTTCAGCCTGAGCATGACCCGCGAGCGCTCCGGCGACTGGCAACAGGTGCTCGACGTCATTGTCGAGGTGCTGGAGCTGACGCCCGAGGACCGGGTGATCTTCGAGAAGCGCATGCGTCAGGGGCGCAGGCCGTTCGAGCCGGTGCCGATCCTGTTCGAGCTGACCGAAGAACAGATCGCCCGGATCGCGGTGAACCAGTTCCGCCTGCCCGGGGTGGAAGTGGTTGCGCAACTGGTCCGGCATTACCCGCAGGGCGCGCATTTTGCCCACTCGGTGGGCTACATGGGACGGATCAACGAGAAAGAGCTGAAAAGCCTCGATCCGGTCAACTACAGCGGCACCCACCACATCGGCAAAACCGGCATCGAGCGTTTCTACGAGCCGGAATTGCACGGTCAGGTCGGTTACGAGGAAGTCGAGACCAACGCCCGGGGCCGCGTGTTGCGCGTGCTCAAGCGCACCGATCCGATTCCCGGCAAGGACATTGTTCTGAGCCTCGACATCAAATTGCAGGAAGCCGCCGAGGCCGCGCTGGGCGGGCGACGTGGCGCGGTGGTGGCGCTCGATCCGAAAACCGGAGAAGTGCTGGCGATGGTCAGTCAGCCGAGTTTCGACCCGAACCTGTTCGTCACCGGCATCAGTTTCAAGGCCTACGCCGAGTTGCGTGATTCCATTGATCGGCCGCTGTTCAACCGCGTGCTGCGTGGTCTGTATCCGCCGGGCTCGACGATCAAACCGGCGGTGGCAATTGCCGGTCTCGACGCTGGCGTGGTCACGGCTTCCAGTCGGGTGTTCGACCCGGGCTATTACATGCTGCCCAACTACGATCACAAGTACCGCAACTGGAACCGCACCGGGGACGGCTTCGTCGACCTCGACACGGCGATCATGCGTTCCAACGACACCTACTTCTATGACCTGGCGCACAAGCTCGGCATCGATCGGCTGTCGACCTACATGAACAAGTTCGGCATCGGCCAGAAGGTCTCGCTGGACATGTTCGAAGAATCCCCGGGCCTGATGCCCTCCCGCGAATGGAAGCGGGCGACGCGCAAACAGGCGTGGTTCCCCGGCGAAACCCTGATTCTCGGGATCGGCCAGGGCTACATGCAGTCGACGCCGCTGCAACTGGCCCAGGCCACGGCGCTGGTGGCCAACAAGGGCATCTGGAACCGTCCGCACCTGGCCAAGTCCCTCGACGGAGTCAAACCGGTTGATGACAATCCGATGCCTAACATCGTCCTGCGCGACCCGTCCGACTGGAACAAGGTCAACCACGGCATGCAGCAGGTCATGCACGGTGCCCGTGGTACTGCGCGCAAAGCGGCGATCGGCGCGCAATACCGCATCGCCGGCAAGTCCGGTACTGCGCAAGTAGTGGCGATCAAACAGGGCGAGAAATATGACCGCTCCAAGGTCCAGGAACGCCACCGTGACCACGCCCTGTTCGTCGGCTTCGCCCCGGCCGATGACCCGAAAATCGTCGTCTCGGTGATGGTCGAGAACGGTGAATCCGGCTCCGGCGTTGCCGCGCCCGTGGTGCGCCAGGTCATGGATGCCTGGTTGCTCGACAAGGATGGCCATCTGAAAGCCGAGTACGCCAGCCCAATCACTGCGGAGGCCACGGCCCGTGATGAATAACTTTGATCGCATGCTCTCCAGCGAGGATGTGATGCGTCGCCGCGCGACGTTGCTGCAAAGACTGCATATCGATGGCCCGCTGTTGATCCTGTTGCTGATCCTCGCCGCCGGCAGTCTGTTCGTGCTGTATTCGGCCAGTGGCAAGAGCTGGGACCTGCTCGGCAAACAGGCCACGTCGTTCGGCATCGGTCTGGTGGCGATGATCGTCATCGCCCAGTTCGAGCCGCGTTTCATGGCTCGGTGGGTACCGCTCGGTTACGTGATCGGTGTTGTCTTGCTCATTGTCGTCGACATCATGGGCCACAACGCCATGGGCGCCACGCGCTGGATCAACATCCCCGGGGTGATCCGCTTCCAACCCTCGGAATTCATGAAGATCCTGATGCCGGCCACCATCGCCTGGTATCTGTCCAAACGCACCTTGCCGCCGCAGCTCAAGCACGTCGGCATCAGCCTGATGCTGATTGGCGTGCCGTTTATTCTGATCGTGCGCCAGCCGGATCTCGGTACCTCACTGCTGATTCTGGCCGGTGGCGCATTCGTGCTGTTCATGGGCGGCCTGCGCTGGCGCTGGATTCTCAGCGTATTGGCCGCAGCGGTGCCAGTGTCGGTGGCGATGTGGTTTTTCGTCATGCACGACTATCAGAAGCAGCGCGTACTGACTTTCCTTGACCCGGAAAGCGATCCGCTCGGCACCGGCTGGAACATCATTCAGTCGAAGGCGGCGATCGGTTCCGGCGGCGTATTTGGCAAAGGCTGGCTGCTCGGCACCCAGTCGCACCTCGACTTTCTGCCGGAAAGCCATACCGACTTCATCATCGCCGTGCTTGGCGAAGAGTTCGGTCTGGTGGGGATTTGCGCGCTGCTGCTGATCTATCTGTTGTTGATCGGTCGCGGGCTGGTGATCACCGCCCAGGCGCAAACGCTGTTCGGCAAATTGCTCGCCGGCGCGTTGACCATGACTTTTTTTGTTTACGTTTTCGTCAACATCGGTATGGTCAGTGGCCTGCTGCCGGTCGTGGGGGTGCCGTTGCCGTTCATTAGCTACGGAGGAACTTCGCTGGTGACGCTGCTGTCAGCGTTTGGGGTTTTGATGTCGATCCATACCCACCGCAAGTGGATCGCACAGGTTTGAATAAGGTGAAGAGTGCAATGCAAGCAATGCGTGGCTGGGCGACTCGATGCGCGCCGCTGGTTGGCCTGATGGGCCTGCTGGGGAGCGTGCAGGAAGCGCTGGCCGGCGACTATGAAGGCTCGCCGCAGGTGGCCGAATTCGTCGGCGAAATGACCCGCGACTACGGTTTCGCCGGTGAACAACTGATGGGTGTGTTCCGCGAGGCGCAACGCAAGCAGTCGATTCTCGACGCCATCTCCAAACCCGCCGAACGGGTCAAGCAATGGAACGAATATCGCCCGATGTTCATCACCGACGCGCGCATCGCCCGAGGTGTGGATTTCTGGCGTCAGCACGAGGCGACCCTGGCCCGTGCCGAGCAGGAGTACGGCGTGCCGGCACAAGTCATCGTGTCGATCATCGGCGTCGAGACCTTTTTCGGACGCAATACCGGCAATTTCCGCGTGATCGATGCTTTATCGACCCTCGGCTTCGACTATCCTCCCCGTGCCGAATTTTTCCGCAAGGAACTGCGTGAGTTCCTCCTGCTGTCCCGCGAAGAACAGGTCGATCCACTGACCCTCAAAGGCTCGTACGCCGGGGCCATGGGCCTGCCGCAGTTCATGCCGAGCAGCTTTCGCGCCTACGCGGTGGATTTCGACGGGGACGGCCACATCAATATCTGGAACAACCCGGACGATGCCATTGGCAGCGTCGCCAGCTATTTCAAGCGTCATGGCTGGGTCGCTGGTGAACCGGTGGTCAGCCGCGCCGATGTACGCGGCGAGCAGGTCGACGAAGGCCTGACCACTGGGATCGAACCGGTGAAAACGGTCGCAGAGTTGCGGGCGCTGGGCTGGTCAAGTCATGATGCGCTGCGCGATGATATGCCGGTTACCGCATTTCGACTCGAAGGCGACAGCGGCCCTGAATACTGGATGGGCCTGCAGAATTTCTACGCGATCACGCGTTATAACCGCAGCGTGATGTACGCCATGGCCGTACATCAACTGTCTGAACAGCTGGTACAAGCACGGGGCGTCAAGTAATGCAGGCATTGCCTAACAATAAACCCCTGAAGCTGGTGGCTTTCGCTGCGTTGGCAGTCCTGGTCGCCAGTTGCACGACCAGCCGCACTCCGACACAGAAAACCCCGTCCACCGCGGTCCGCGCCCAACCGGGCCTGGACATCAACCGCGCGCACAAAGACGGCGCGCCGTGGTGGGATGTCGATGTCTCGCGCATTCCTGATGCGACACCGACGCTGCACACCGGCCCGTACAAGGCCAACCCGTACACCGTGCTGGGCAAGACCTATTTTCCTTTGCAGGAATCCAAGACCTACGTGGCCTCGGGCACGGCGTCCTGGTACGGCACCAAGTTCCACGGTCAGAACACCGCCAACGGCGAAGTGTATGACCTGTACGGCATGAGTGCCGCGCACAAGACTTTGCCACTGCCAAGTTACGTTCGGGTGACCAACCTGGACAACAACAAGACCGTGATCCTGCGCGTCAACGACCGTGGGCCATTCTACTCCGATCGCATCATCGACTTGTCCTACGCGGCGGCGAAGAAACTCGGCTATGCCGAAACCGGTACCGCACGGGTCAAGGTCGAAGGCATCGATCCGCAGCAGTGGTGGGCGGCCAAGGGCCGTCCGGCGCCGCTGATGCTCAACGAGCCGCAAGTGGCGCAGAATAGCGCGCCAGTGATTACGGCTTCGGCCGGCACCGTCGAGCAGTGGACGCCGCCACCGCAGCAACACGCGGCGGCCGTGGTGCCCGTGCAGATCGATGCAAAAAAAAACGCTTCTGCACCAGCGTCTGGCCAGTATCTGCAGGTGGGCGCGTTCGCCAACCCGGACGCTGCCGAACTGCTGAGGTCGAAGCTCAGCGGGATGGTGAGCGCACCGGTGTTCATCAGCTCGATCGTGCGCAATCAGCAGACCCTGCACCGGGTACGCCTGGGGCCGATCGGCTCGCCGGGTGAAATCGCCCAGGTGCAGAACAGTGTGCGGCTGGCCAATCTGGGTTCGCCCAGCGTGGTCACCGAGTAATACGTAGACCTTGATTGACGGTTCACTTGCGGTATTCGGGGGGTGAACCAGGTTGCTGGCTCGTCGAAGAACAAAAGCCCGGCAAGGGTGACTGGAGTGAGCAACTGAACACGCGATGGCCCGTTAGAAGGCTGTCTGAACAAGTTTTGCCTTCGGGCAAGTTTCCATTAGCGATTTCGAGAGACGGATGAACATCACCACCTTTGCCAAACGCCTGTGTCTGCTAGTCCCGCTGCTCCTCTCGCCAGCCGCCTTTGCGGCCGAGATGATGCCGTCGCCACCACAACTGGCCGCCAAGGCCTATGTTCTGATGGATGCCAGCAGCGGCAACGTGCTGGTCGAAAACAACGGCGACCAGCGTCTGCCACCGGCCAGCCTGACCAAGCTGATGACCGCGTACATCGCGACCCTGGAAATCCGTCGCGGCCAGATCGGTGAAAACGACCCGGTGACCGTCAGCGAAAACGCCTGGCGCACCGGCGGTTCGCGGATGTTTATCAAGGTCGGTTCGCAGGTGACTGTCAGCGACCTGCTGCACGGCATCATCATCCAGTCCGGTAACGACGCCAGCGTCGCCCTGGCCGAGCACATCGCCGGCAGCGAAGACGCATTCGCCGACCTGATGAACAAGACCGTCACCGAACTGGGCATGACCAATACCCACTTCATGAACCCGACCGGTCTGCCGAACCCTGAGCACTATTCGTCCGCTCACGACATGGCGATCCTGGCCCGCGCGATCATCCACGAAGACCCGGCTCACTATGCGATCTACTCGCAGAAAGAGTTCTTCTGGAACGGCATCAAGCAGCCTAACCGCAACCTGCTGCTGTGGCGCGACAAGACCGTTGACGGTCTGAAAACCGGCCACACCGATGAAGCCGGCTACTGCATGGTGTCCTCAGCGGTACGTGACGGCCAGCGTCTGATCGCCGTGGTGTTCGGCACCAACAGCGAAGTGGCTCGCGCCGCTGAAACCCAGAAGCTGCTGACCTACGGTTTCCGCTTCTTCGAAACCCAGACCTTCTACCAGAAGGGCACTGAACTGGCGCAGGCGCCGGTGTGGAAAGGCACCACCAGCCAGGTCAAGGCCGGCTTGGCGCAGGACCTGACCATGACTCTGCCAAAAGGCCAGCTGAAGAAGCTCGCTGCCAGCATGACCATGAACCCGCAACTGGTTGCGCCAATCGCCAAGGGCGACGTGATCGGTAAAGTCGAAGTCAAACTGGAAGACAAGGTGGTGCACAGCGCCGACCTGATCGCTCTGGATGGCGTCGAGGAGGGTGGTATCTTCCGCCGCATGTGGGATAGCATCCGTCTATTCTTCTACGGCTTGTTCAACTGATTCAGTGTTGACCTGCATGGCCCCGCCCCGATCCGGTGCGGGGCCATGTGCGTTACCACGGCTTGCACTCTAGAGGCCGTTACGCCATGACCGATACCGAAGTAAAGGCGCCAAAGATCGAATTCCCTGTCACGGACTATCCCGTCAAGGTGATCAGCGATACCGGTGTAGGCAACAAAGACAAGATCATCGACATCGTCAAGAAACACGCGACCATCAATGATGAGCGCGTCGACGAGCGTCAAAGCACCAACGGCAAATACACCACCATTCAGTTGCACATCGTCGCCACCGATCAGGATCAGCTGTACAACATCAACAGCGAACTGCGGGCGACCGGCTTCGTGCATATGGTGTTGTGATGCACGGCACGCTGGGCTTTCGCGAGCTGGGCCAGATGGCTTACGAGCCGGTCTGGCATGCCATGCAACGCTTTACCAACGAACGCGGCAATGCTGCCGCCGACGAAATCTGGCTCGTCGAACACCCGCCGGTGTTCACCCAGGGCCAGGCCGGCAAGGCTGAACACCTGTTGCTGCCGGGAGATATTCCGGTGGTGCAGGTCGATCGTGGCGGCCAAGTGACTTATCATGGCCCCGGGCAACTGGTGGCCTATCTGTTACTGGATGTGCGCAAGCTGGGTTTCGGCGTGCGTGATCTGGTCAGCCGCATGGAAGCCTGCCTGATCGAACTGCTGGCCAGCTACGGCGTCACCGCCGCGGCTAAGCCAGATGCTCCCGGCGTGTATGTCGATGGAGCGAAAATCGCTTCTCTGGGTTTGCGCATTCGCCACGGTTGTTCCTTTCATGGCCTGGCCCTGAACGTGGATATGAACCTGGAACCGTTTCGACGGATTAATCCCTGCGGCTACGCCGGGCTGGCCATGACCCAGCTGAGCGATCACGCAGGATCGATTGAATTTGCCGAGGTAAGTGCCCGGCTGCGCGCGCAGCTCGTCAAACACCTCGACTATGCTGAGCAGACGACCCTCACGGGCGGAATCGACTGATATGACTACTGATGCAGTGCAAACCATGATCCCGACGCTCGACGTGACCGAGCGCCCGGCCCCGCGTCCCAAGGTCGAAGCCGGCGTCAAGCTGCGCGGCGCCGAGAAGGTTGCACGCATCCCGGTCAAGATCATCCCGACTACCGAACTGCCGAAGAAACCCGACTGGATTCGCGTGCGCATCCCGGTTTCGCCGGAAGTCGACCGCATCAAGAGCCTGCTGCGCAAGCACAAGCTGCACAGCGTCTGCGAAGAAGCCTCCTGCCCGAACCTCGGCGAATGCTTCTCCGGCGGCACCGCGACCTTCATGATCATGGGCGACATCTGCACCCGTCGCTGCCCGTTCTGCGACGTTGGCCACGGTCGTCCGAAGCCACTGGACGTCAACGAGCCGGAAAGCCTGGCCATCGCCATCGCCGACCTCAAGCTCAAGTACGTAGTGATTACTTCGGTTGACCGCGATGACCTGCGTGACGGCGGTGCCCAGCACTTCGCCGACTGCATCCGCGAAATCCGCAAACTGTCGCCGAACGTGCAGCTCGAAACCCTGGTCCCGGACTACCGTGGCCGCATGGACATCGCCCTGGAAATCACCGCCGCCGAGCCGCCGGATGTGTTCAACCACAACCTGGAAACCGTGCCGCGCCTGTACAAGGCTGCGCGCCCGGGTTCGGATTACCAGTGGTCGCTGACCCTGCTGCAACGCTTCAAGCAGATGATGCCGCATATCCCGACCAAGTCCGGCCTGATGCTGGGTCTGGGCGAGACCGACGAGGAAGTCATCGAAGTCATGAAGCGCATGCGCGAACATGACATCGACATGCTGACCCTCGGCCAATACCTGCAACCGTCGCGCAGCCACTTGCCGGTGCAGCGTTTCGTGCACCCGGACACCTTCGCCTGGTTCGCCGAAGAAGGTTACAAGATGGGCTTCAAGAACGTTGCGTCGGGCCCGCTGGTACGTTCCTCGTACCACGCCGACGAGCAGGCGAAGCTGGTCAAGGCCGAGCTGCTGGGGTCCTGATTCAGCGCCCGAAAAAATGCCCGCCGAGGTTTGATACCCGGCGGGCATTTTTTTGCCTGACTTACACTCGCTGCTGATTTTTCCTTCAATGCACGGCGTGACTGATCCTCTTCTGTTTGTTCACGTTCCTGACTAATGTGTGAGCATCAATTCACAGGGAGATCCAAGGATGACCATTCGACCGACCCATACACTCTGCCCGCACAAGGCCGTGCCCGCATTGCCCTCGGAAGGGCTGATCGGCGTCATTGCACCGGCCGGCCCGGGTGCTCTGGACACCGATAAGGCGCTGCAATGGATGCGCGCCCGCGGCTATGGGCTGAAGGTGTTTCCGGGCGTCTACGAGAAGGACGGCTATCTGGCCGGCAGTGATGACGTGCGTCTGCGCGATCTGCACGCGGCGTTCGCTGATCCTCAAGTCGACGCCATTATTTGCCTGCGCGGCGGCTACGGCACGCCGCGCCTGCTGGACCGAATCGATTACGACCTGCTCAGCCGTCACGCCAAACCCTTTGTCGGCTACAGCGACATTACCGCGCTGCATCTGGCCATCAGCCGCTATGCCGGGTTTGTGACCTTTCACGGCCCGCTACTCAATGCCGACCTGCTGGGCGACAAGGAACCGCCGACCGTTACGTCATTTTTCGCCATGCTGCGCGGGCAACTGAAAACGGGCAGTGTGTTCAGCCATCCCGCGGCGTATCCGCTATCAACCGTCGAACCGGGCATTGCTCACGGGCGGTTGCTTGGCGGCAATCTGGCGATGATCGCTGCAACTCTCGGCACGCCCTACGAAATTGATGTCGAAGGGGTGATTCTGTTTATCGAGGACATCAACGAGCCGCTGTACCGTATCGACCGCCTGCTGACCCAGATGCGTCTGGCCGGCAAGTTGGCGAGGCTGCGCGGTGTGCTGGTCGGGGACATCGCCGGGGTGGATGTGAGCGCGCTGAATCGCTTGCTCAAGCAGACGTTTGAGCCGTTACGGATCCCAGTGTTGTCGGGCTGGCGCAGTGGTCATTGCGACCCGAACCTGACGCTGCCGTTGGGCGCGCTGGTGCGCCTGGATGCGGGGAAGCAGGAGTTGCTGCTGGAGCAGGATGTGGTCATCCGATAATTCGGGTGAGGCTCAAAAGATCGCAGCCTTCGGCAGCTCCTACAGGACGCTCGTCAATCCCATGTAGGAGCTGCCGAAGGCTGCGATCTTTTGATTTGTTCTATTGGCTACGCAGGCTCTCAAGCAACTTGTGCGTCGGATAACCATCCGCCGGCCACCCCAGCGCTTGCTGCGCGCTGCGAATCGCTTTGCGGGTGTTGGCGCCAATAATCCCGTCAGCCGCGCCGGCATCGTAGTTACGCGCGCTCAACAGCGTCTGCAGCTCGATGCGCTCGGTGCGGCTTAGCGGCAGATCGTCTTTCGGCCAGTTGCCATTGATCAGGCCTGCGCCTTCGAATCGCTCCGACAACAGACTCACCGCCAACGCATACGATGACGAATTGTTGTACTTGAGGATCGCCCGGAAGTTATCGAGGACCAGAAACGCCGGGCCACGATAACCGGCTGGCAAGAGCAGGGCAGCGGACAGTTGTTCGGACCCGGCTGGCACCTGCGCACCATTGGGCAGGCTCACGCCCAGTTGCCGCCATTCAGCAACACTTTTACGAATCGTGCCATCCGCCAGGGTGTAGTTGAAGCTGCTCGGCAGTTGCACTTCAAACCCCCACGGCTGACCACGCTGCCAGCCCGAGCTTTGCAGATAATGTGCGGTCGAGGCCAGAGCATCGGCGGGGCTGCCCCAGATATCGCGGCGACCATCACCGTCGAAATCCACGGCGTGGGTGTTGTAAGTAGTCGGGATGAACTGGGTCTGGCCCATTGCCCCGGCCCAGGAGCCGAGCATTTTCTCCGGGGTGATATCGCCCTGTTGCAGAATCTGCAGGGCGGCGATCAATTGGGCGTGAGCAAAGCCCGGGCGACGCCCTTCGTAGGCGAGGGTGGCCAGCGAGTTGATCACCGACTTGCTGCCCTGGAACTGGCCGAAATTGCTTTCCATGCCCCACACCGACACCAGTGCCTGGCGATCAACGCCGTACCGTTGCTCAATGCTCTGCAGAATGTCGGCGTACTGATTGATCAATGCCTGGCCTTTGCGCACGCGCAGCGGCGACAGCGCGCCATCGAGATATTCCCATACTGGCCGGGAAAACTCTGGCTGACTGCGATCGGCGCGAATCACGCTGGCGTCGAAGCTGACATTGGCAAATGCCTGATCGAACAGCTCAGGGCGAACCCCGGCGGCGAGGGCGTCCTTGCGAAAACCCGCCTGCCATTCGGCAAAAGTCTGGGTCGGTTGAATATCGAGCGGATCGGCGGACGGCACTACCGGCGGGATAATCGCTGGGGCCGTGGGCACGGGGGCGGCTTGAAGCGGTTGTGCATCGGCAGCGGTGGGTTTTTCCGCGCAGGCGACAAGCAGAATGAAGCTGGAGGCAGCGATCAATTGGCGCACGGGCCAACGACGGGAAAGACTTGGGGGCATGCACAGTTCCAGGGGAAACGAATCAGGTGCAGACCTTAACATGAGCGGGGGGTGGTGCGCTTCAGGCAGCCAGAAAGTAAAAAGCCTCCCGGTTGTCAGACCGGAAGGCTTCGCGGCGGTAGCTGCCTTTGCCCTTGGCTGGTCGTTCCTGACGACTGCGGAACAAGGGCTGGGCGACGATGGATTTGGCCTTGTTGGGGCCATGCTTTGCTGGCTTTTTGCTCATGAGCTTCTCTCGGTGAGGTGAGTTTTGCGGGGGGAATAATCTGCCGATGTCGGGCATCTGTCTATAGGACAAATATGGGCAGTGTTTGTAGGAAAACAAGATCAAAAGATCGCAGCGTGCCGCAGCTCCTACAGGGATCGGTGTAGGAGCTGCCGAAGGCTGCGATCTTTTGATCTTATTCAGCAGGCAATGACAGTCGCTGGCCTGACATCAATAAAGCCAGACGACTCAGGCTCATCCACGGCGAACCCGCCGCCTGACCCTTGATCTGCGCATCGATGCGCTGGGCTTCAAGCAACAATTGCGCCCAGCGTGGCGCCGAGTAGCGTTGCAGAGCCTTGCTCATCAGCGGTTTGCGCTTGTCCCAGACCGGCGGTTTCGACTGGCTGAAGCACTTGTCCAGCGCAGTGCCCTGGCTGTATTGCAGGGAGATGTTGGCCAGCAGACGCAACTCCCGCGCCAGTGCCCAAAGGATCACCGGCGGCTCGACGCCTTCGCCGCGCAAACCCTCAAGCATGCGCAAGGCGTGGGCCGGTTCGCCGTTGAGTACCGCGTCAGTGAGGCCGAACACGTCGAACCGCGCACTGTCGGCCACGGCGGCCTGCACGGTTTCGACGGTGATCTGCCCGCCTTCGGCCATCAACTTGAGCTTTTCGATTTCCTGAGCGGCGGCGAGGAGGTTGCCTTCGACACGCGCGGCAATCAATTCGACGGCGTCCTGACTGGCCGACAGGCCGGCCTGCGACAGACGCTGACGGATCCAGCTCGGCAGCTGATTGGCATCCACCGGCCAGATCTGCACGAACTGGGTTTGCTGGCCTTCGACCAGCGCCTTGCCCCACTTGGTTTTCTGCGCACTGCCATCGAGCTTGGGCAGGCTGATCAGCAGCAGCGTGTCCTCGGCGGGGCGCGAGCAATATTCGATCAGCGCCGCAGCACCTTTGTCGCCGGGCTTGCCTGAGGGCAGGCGCAGTTCCAGCAGGCGTTTTTCGGCGAACAGCGACAAGCTCGCACCGGCCTGCAGCAACGTACCCCAATCGAAATTGGCGTCGGCGGCGAATACCTGGCGTTCGTCGAAACCTTGCTGACGAGCAGCGGTGCGGATGGCGTCGGCGGCTTCCTGACACAGTAACGGGTCATCGCCGCTGATGATGTAGACCGGCGCGAGGGCGCCTTGCAGGTGTTTGCCGAGTTGCGCGGGAGCGAGCTTCATAAGGAAGGGCGAGCGGGGCGCCTGAGCGCCCCGGCCGTCTTACTGCTGCGGGATTTCGAGCGGCGACTGACGCGGCGTTTCCGCCTCAGCCTTTTGTGCCGCTTCCAGCGCATCGGCTTCAGCCTTGGCGCGGTCGTTGGCGGTTTGCTGCAGTTGCTGCAACTGGCTCGGGGTCAGTTGCGACAGGCGCAGCATCATGCGCTGGACCAGCTCGCGGCGAATTTCATGACGGGCATCATTGGCTTCCTGGTCGGAACCGACGAGGTTGTTGCCGTCGTGAATGAACACCTTCTGTACTTCAAGTTTGTCGCTAAGCAGGGACAGGTTCTTCTCGCCGCGGATGTCATAGCTCAGCACGGTGTTGACCTGATACTCGCCTGTGCGGCCGGCACCGGCATAGCTGAGGATGCGCTGGCTTTCCTGCTCGTCAGCCAGGTACAGCTTGTACGGCGCGCCGCTGTAGACCTTGACGCCGCTGGATTCCAGCGTCTGACGCAGCTGTGTCACGGTTTCGCCGTACGCGTTGCGCGCGCTCAGGTCGATTTCCTTGATCGACAGTTCGTTGGTGCCGGTACCACGCAACTGGAAACCGCAGGCGCTCAGCAGAACGGCGAGGCCCATCACCAGCAGATTGCGTTTGATCATTGTGTTGCTCCCCTTGAAACCAGGTGAGCCGACTCTGCGGCCCGAAAGGTTTTACTGGCTGCCAGGCGAGCCTGGCAGCCGATCCAATTTAGCTAGCGACGATGTTGACCAGTTTGCCCGGTACCACGATCACTTTGCGAATGGTCAGGCCGTCGACGAAGCGCAGCACGTTTTCGTTGATGCGCGCGGCGGCTTCGATCTCTTCGCGGGTGGCGCTGGCCGGCATTTCGATCTGCCCGCGCAGCTTGCCGTTGACCTGAATGACCAGGGTCAGGTTGTCCTGCACCAGTGCACTTTCGTCCACGGCCGGCCAGCCTGCATCGATCACCGCATCGGCGTGACCCAACTGCTTCCACAGTTCGTGGCTGATGTGCGGGGTGATCGGCGCCAGCAGCAAGGTCACCGCTTCCAGACCTTCGTGCAGCAGTGCGCGGTCCTGTTCGGTGGCTTGCGCGGCTTTTTCCAGCACGTTCATCAGCGTCATCACTTGGGCGATGGCAGTGTTGAATTTGTGGTTCTGGCCGACGTCATGGCTGGCCTGCTTGATCGCCAGGTGAATCGCACGACGTACGGTTTTCTGCTCGTCGCTCAGCGCGGCGATATCCAGTTTGCCCGGCAAGCCCTGGGTGACGTGGGCTTGCGCCAGACGCCAGACGCGCTTGAGGAAACGGTGCGAACCTTCAACGCCGGAGTCGGACCATTCCGCGCTCATGTCAGGCGGCGAGGCGAACATCATGAACAGGCGGCAGGTGTCGGCACCGAACTGATCGATCATCGACTGTGGGTCGACGCCGTTGTTCTTCGACTTGGCCATCTTCTCGGTACCGCCGATTTCCACCGGCAGGCCGTCGGATTTCAGTTTGGCGCTGATGACTTTGGCCTTGCTGTCGCGTTCGAGTTCTACGTCCGCCGGGTTGAACCAGGTGTAGGCGCCGTTGGCTTCGCGACGATAGTAAGTCTCGGCGATTACCATGCCCTGGGTCAGCAGGTTCTTGAACGGCTCGTTGGAGCTGACCAGACCTTCGTCGCGCATCAGTTTGTGGAAGAAGCGCGCATAAAGCAGGTGAAGAATGGCGTGTTCGATACCACCGATGTACTGATCCACCGGCAGCCAGTGATCGGCTGCGGATTTCTCCACCAGACCACCTTCAAAGTGCGGCGAGGCGTAGCGGGCGTAGTACCAGGACGACTCGACAAAAGTGTCCATGGTGTCGGTTTCACGCTTGGCCGGCGCGCCGCATTTCGGGCAAGTGCACTCGTAGAACTCGGGCATGCGTGCCAGCGGCGAACCGGCGCCGTCCGGCACCACGTCTTCCGGCAGAACGACAGGCAGTTGATCTTCCGGCACCGGTACGTCACCGCAGGCGGCGCAGTGGATGATCGGGATCGGGCAGCCCCAGTAGCGCTGGCGGCTGATGCCCCAGTCGCGCAGGCGGAACTGGGTGCGCGAGGCGCCCAGCTCTTTCTTGATCAGGGCCACTTCCATGGCGTCGAACGCGCCAGCGAAGTCGAGGCCGTCGAACTCACCGGAGTTGATCAGCGTGCCGTGCTCGCCATAGGCGTCCTGCCACGGCGCCGGGTTGGTGTCACCGGAGCTGGTGCGCACCACCGATTTCACCGGCAGGTTGTACTTGTGGGCGAATTCGAAATCGCGCTCGTCGTGCGCCGGCACCGCCATGACTGCGCCGTCGCCGTAGTGCATCAGCACGTAGTTGGCGACCCACACCGGCAGTTTCTCGCCGGTCAGCGGATGCTCGACGAACAGGCCGGTCGGCAGGCCTTTCTTTTCCTGGGTGGCGACGTCGGCTTCAGCGACGCTGCCGCCCTTGCATTCAGCAATGAACGCTTGCAGCTCAGGGTTGTTCTGCGCGGCCAGGGTCGCCAGCGGGTGCTCGGCCGCCACGGCGACGTAGGTCGCGCCCATCAGGGTGTCCGGACGGGTGGTAAAGACTTTCAGGGTGCCGGCTTCGCCGATCGAGTCGACGTTGTAGGGGAACTGCACTTCCATGCCACGGGACTTGCCGATCCAGTTGCGCTGCATGGTCTTGACCTGTTCCGGCCAGCCAGTCAGTTCGTCGAGGCTTTCCAGCAGCTCGTCTGCATAGGCAGTGATCTTGAAGTAGTACATCGGGATTTCGCGCTTTTCGATCAGCGCGCCGGAGCGCCAGCCGCGGCCGTCGATGACTTGCTCGTTGGCCAGCACGGTCTGATCGACCGGGTCCCAGTTCACGGTGCCGTTCTTGCGGTAGATCACGCCTTTTTCGAACAGGCGAGTGAACAGCCATTGTTCCCAGCGGTAGTAGTCCGGCTTGCAGGTGGTCACTTCACGGGACCAGTCCACCGCGAGGCCGAGGCTGCGCAGCTGCGACTTCATGTAGGCGATGTTTTCGTAGGTCCACTTGGCGGGCGCTACGTTGTTCTTCATTGCGGCGTTTTCCGCCGGCATGCCGAACGCATCCCAACCCATTGGCTGCAGAACATTCTTGCCCTGCATGCGCTGGTAGCGCGAGATCACGTCGCCAATGGTGTAGTTGCGCACGTGGCCCATGTGCAGCTTGCCGCTGGGGTAAGGGAACATCGACAGGCAGTAGTAGGTTTCCTTGCCTGGCTGTTCACTGACTTCAAAGGACTTTTGCTCATCCCAGAACGACTGGGCGGCGGCTTCGATCTCACGTGGCTGATATTGTTCGTGCATGGCTACTTTTGTACTGGATAGGGGTGGCCTAATCCTCTTCGACGGCGGCATCCGGGATGGCCCGGGTGCGCTGGAAGTGGAATGACAGGAAGCGCCGTAGCATACATGACCGCGCTTGGCCGAGGGAAACCCTGATTACAGCTGTTTGCCAGAGCTTTTGGGCGACGAGGGCCGTTGGTCGCGGCGTGTAGCCGGTTCGTGCAGCGAAGCTAAGCTCTAACTGGGGAGTGAGTCTTATCTTCAATGAGGTGAGGGATGGTGGAGCAACGGAAAAAAAACGTAACGAAACCCGAGCTGTACGAAAGGTTGATCGATCGTCTGGGCATGGCGCTGGACGCCGTGAAAACCGCTGACCGGCTGCGCGACGAGCGCCCCCTGGAACTGGAATTGCGTGGCTTGAGCCCCGCCGAGTTCAAACTGGTCAAGGCCTATCTGGATCGCAGTGAACGTGAAACGCAGGGATGCCTGTCTCAAGCAGTGAAGCAGCTCGATGCAGCACATTCGGCCAAGGTCATCTGGCTCAAGGACAAGGCGCCGCGCAGAGACACCGGCAAGGTTCGCTCTGTACAGGCCAAGTAAGCGCATGGCAGGTCGGTAAACGGATCTTTTGCAACAGGATCCCGCCTATTGGTTGTAACCCTTGATTAACACTCTTAGGCTTCGGGCATCTTTTGGAGATGCCCGATGCCCTTTCGATACTTCATCAAACAACTGCTCTTGCCGCCCGGCATTCTCTTGCTGCTGTTGCTGGCCGCCTGGTGGCTGCGCCGCTCGCGGCCGCGCCTGGCTGGCGTATGTTTTGCCGTCGGTTTTGGTGGCCTGCTGCTGATGAGCCTGCCGGTGGTAGTGCAGTGGAGCGCCAAGGCGCTGGAACGTGAGCCGCCGCTGGCGCGGCAGGAATGGGCGACGCTGGCGCAACGCGCCGATGCCATTGTGGTGTTGGGCTCGGGTCGCGAGCGCGGTGATCTGGCCTGGGGCGAAGACCAGCCAACCGGCGTCGGGCTCGAGCGCCAGCGTTATGCGGCGCGCCTGGCCAAGGCCTCCGGGTTACCGATCCTGACCAGTGGCGGCCTGCATTACGGCACGCCCCCGACCGAAGCGAAATTGATGGCGGATTCATTGCGCGATGACTTCGACGTGACGGTACGCTGGCAGGAAGGCGCGAGCCGCACCACGTGGGAGAACGCGAAGATGACGGCGGATATTCTCTTGCCGCAGGGGATCAAGCGGGTCGTCGTGGTGACGCAGGCGTGGCACATGCCGCGGGCGGTGTGGAGCTTTGAGCAGGCGGGATTTGAGGTGGTGCCGGCACCGGTCGGGTTTCTTGGTACCGATAACGCAAGACCGTTTGGCGGCTGGCTGCCGGAATTCAAGTCGATCTGGCAGAGCGGGCAATTGCTCAATGAAGCGGTGGGGCGGGTGGGGTATTCGTTGTTTTACCGCTGAAGATCAAAAGATCGCAGCCTGCGGCAGCTCCTACAAGGGGATTTGCGTTTTCCCTGTAGGAGCTGCCGAAGGCTGCGATCTTTTGCTTTAAAGAGTCTTCGACATGCGGTTGGCCATCAGCGCCCAGCCAAACAGCAGCAGGCACAACACGATCAACGGCCATGAACGCCATTGCAGATACGGCGTCAGGTCGTGCATCGGCACCACTTCCCCGTACAGCACGCCCTGTTCGAACTGCGGAATCTGCGCGGTGATCTGGCCGAACGGATTGATCAGGCCGGTGACGCCGTTGTTGGTCGCGCGGATCATCCAGCGTCCGGCCTCAAGCGCGCGCATCTGCGCCATTTGCAGATGTTGCAGCGGCCCGATCGAGGTGCCGAACCAGGTGTCATTGCTGATGGTCAGCAACAGATCGCTGCGTGCCGACAGGCCGGCGGCGAATTCCGGATAGACCACTTCGTAACAGATGAACGGTGCGATCTGATAACCCTTGGCCTGCAAGAGCGCCTGATCGGAAGGGCCGCGAGCGAAGTCCGACATCGGTAAATCGAAGAACGCGATCAAACCGCGCAACACGTCCTGCAACGGCACGTACTCGCCGAACGGCACCAGTTTTTGCTTCAGGTAAGTGCCATCGCCTTCGCCGACTACGGTGATGCCGTTGAAGAAGCGCCGCTCGTGATGCACGGTCTGGCGGATCGGCACGCCGGTGATCAACGCCGACTTACGCTCGGCGGCGAAGTTGCCCATCATTGTCAGGTAGCCTTCGGCGGACTCCTTCAGCACCGGCACGGCGGTTTCCGGCCAGATCAGCAGATCGACCGGTTTGGAACGGAAGCTCAAGTCGCGGTACAGCGCCAGTTGTGCGTTGAGCTCGGCCGGGTCCCATTTCATGCTTTGCGCGACGTTGCCCTGAATGGCGGCGACTGTCAGCGGTGCGCCGGACGGGCTGGTCCAGGCATGGCCTTTGAGGGCGACGCCTGCTGCCCAAGGCCCCAGCAGAAGTACCAGGCCGGCAGCGATAAAGCCTTTGCGGCGAGCCTGCAACAAGCGCGGAGCGTTGTAGATCAAGGCTGCGGTCAGTGCCAGAACGAACGACACCAGCCACATACCGCCCACTGGCGCGAGCCCGGCCAGCGGACCGTCGAGCTGACTGTAACCGGAGTAAAGCCACGGGAAACCGGTGAGGAACCAACCGCGAAACGCTTCCTGGCCGACCCACAGCGCGGCAAATGCCAAGGCATCCGCCAGCGGTGCTTCGTTGCGACGCAACCAGCGCGCCCACAACCAGGCGGGCAGGGCGAAGAACCAGGCAATCGCCGCGGTGAACAGCAGCATCAGGAACCCGGCGAGCAACACCGAAGCGCCGCCAAAATGGTGAATGCTGTAATAGATCCAGCTGGTGCCGGCGCCGAACAGGCCGAAGCCGAAGCACCAGCCACGGCCCAGCGCCTGACGCGGACTCAGCTCACGCAAACCGGCATAGAACAATCCGACCGCCAGCAACGCCAGTGGCCAGATGTCGAACGGGGCAAGAGCGAACGTGGTGATTGCACCGGCCGCCACGGCCAGCAGGTTACCGGGCCAGCCGGGGCGGGTAGTCCAGCGCATTTCAGTCCTTAGATTTCTTTACCGGGCGATTGGTGTGAGTCGCAGCAAATGAATCCGACGGCTGTCGGCGTTCAGGATGCGGAAACGATAGGCGCCGATTTCAGTGATTTCGTTGCGTTTTGGCAAGTGGCCGAACGCGCTCATCACCAGACCGCCGACGGTGTCGAACTCGTCGTCGGAGAACTCGCTGTCGAAGAACTCGTTGAAGTTCTCGATCGGCGTCAGTGCCTTGATCAGGAAATCACCGCTGGGCAGCGGCTTGATGTAGCTGTCTTCTTCGACGTCGTGCTCGTCTTCGATATCGCCGACGATCTGTTCCAGTACGTCTTCGATGGTCACCAGACCGGCCACGCCGCCGTATTCGTCAATGACGATGGCCATGTGATTGTGGTTGGCGCGGAATTCACGCAGCAACACGTTCAGACGCTTGGACTCCGGCACGAAGGTGGCCGGGCGCAGCAGGTCCTTGATGTTGAAGCTGTCGCCGTTTTCCTTGAGGATCAGCGGCAGCAGATCCTTGGCGAGCAGCACGCCCATCACGTCGTCATGGCTTTCGCCGATGACCGGATAACGCGAGTGGGCCGAGTCGACCACGGCAGGGAGGAATTCGCGGGGTGTCTGGGTCGCCTTGATGCTGATCATCTGCGAGCGCGGCACCATGATGTCGCGCACTTGCAGGTCAGCCACCTGAATGGCGCCTTCGACGATGGCCAACGCTTCGCTGTCCAGCAGTTTGTTCTGATGTGCATCACGCAGCAGCTCGAGGAGCTCCTGACGGTTCTTCGGCTCGTGGGCAAAAGCCTGGGTCAGTTTACCCAGCCATGACTTCTGCCCGTTGCTCGATCGATCTTCGCTCATAGCGATTACTCTGAATCCTTTGTTGTAACGATAGGGGAGTGTTCGGTTTCGTCGTCCGCGTACGGATCGGGATAGCCCAGTTCAGCAAGCAACTCGCGTTCCAGTGCTTCCATTTCCTCGGCTTCGTCGTCATCTATATGGTCGTAACCGAGCAGATGCAAGCAGCCGTGAATGACCAGATGTGCCCAGTGGGCCTTTAGTTCCTTGCCCTGCTCGGCGGCTTCGCGTTCGACCACGGCCACGCAGATCACCAGATCGCCAAGCAGCGGGATATCGAGAAACTCGTCGGGCACTTCCGCCGGGAACGACAACACATTGGTCGCGTAATCCTTGTGGCGCCAGGTGTGGTTGAGCTCGCGGCCTTCTTCCTCGTCGACCAGACGAATGGTCATTTCCGAATCAGCGGTGCGCTGGCGCAGGGCCAGTTCGCACCACTGGCGGAACTCGGCTTCACTCGGCGCGCTGGCCTCGGTGGCGATTTGCAGATCCAGCTCAAGCATCGCGCGAGGCTTCCTTCGCGGCTTCGGCACGGGTTTCGAAGCGCTCGTAGGCCTCGACAATCCGCTGCACCAACGGGTGGCGCACGACGTCTTTGGGCTGGAAGTGGGTGAAGCTGATGCCCGGCACGTCTTTCAGCACTTCGATCACATGGTGCAGGCCGGACTTGGTGCCGCGCGGCAAGTCGACCTGGGTGATGTCGCCAGTGATGACGGCGGTGGAGCCGAAGCCGATGCGCGTGAGGAACATCTTCATCTGTTCGACGGTGGTGTTCTGGCTTTCGTCGAGAATGATGAAACTGTTGTTCAGCGTGCGACCGCGCATGTAGGCCAGCGGCGCGACTTCAATCACCTGCTTTTCGATCAACTTGGCGACGTATTCAAAACCGAGCATTTCGTACAGCGCGTCGTAGAGCGGGCGCAGGTACGGGTCGATCTTTTGCGACAGGTCGCCAGGCAGGAAGCCGAGCTTTTCACCCGCTTCGACCGCCGGACGCACCAGCAGGATGCGGCGGATCTGCTCGCGCTCCAGCGCATCCACCGCGCAGGCCACGGCCAGATAGGTCTTGCCGGTACCGGCCGGGCCGATGCCGAAGTTGATGTCGTTGCCAAGGATTTCCTTCACGTAGCGCTGCTGATTCAAGCCGCGTGGGCGAATCATGCCTTTTTTCGTGCGCAGGGCGACGGTCGGTTCGGCAGGGGCTGGATTGTCCAGATCGCCGGCCGATTCCTGGATGAACAGGTGCACCAGGTCTGGCGACAGCTCGGTACCCTTGGTTTCCCGGTACAGGCGGCGCAGCAGGTTTTCCGCGGACGTGGTGAGTTTTGGATCGCCAATCAGCTCGAACTGGTTTCCGCGATTGCGGATCTCGATGGCCAGGCGCTGTTCGATCAAGCGCAAATGCTCGTCGAATTGCCCGCACAGATTGGCGAAGCGGCGAGCCTCAAAAGGCTCGAGGAGAAAACGATGTGGTTCGATGGGTGCGTTCAAGGTCGTATTTAGCCGCCCTGGGGCAATTAGGATGAAATCAAGGATAACGCCAGTGGCGTGGGTGCGAAAGCTCTTAAATGAGCCCACCCGATTCATGCCTCTGGCGCTGTACCTGTGGGAGCGAGCCTGCTCGCGAAGGCGGCGACACATTCAACATTGATGTGTCTGACAGACCGCCTTCGCGAGCAGGCTCGCGCCCACAGGAGAAATGCAGTGTTATTGAATCAGCGAACCACGCAGCGAGTGCGGTTGCGCGGCGTCGATGTGCACATCGGCGAACTGGCCGATCAGGGTCGGATTGTCGCAGCGGAAGTTGACGATACGGTTATTCTCGGTACGGCCCTGCAGTTCGCCCGGGTCTTTCTTCGAATAATCGGTCACCAGAATGCGCTGGATCGAGCCGACCATTTGTCGGCTGATCTCGAAGCCCTGCTGATTCAAGCGATGTTGCAGTGCGTTCAGACGTTCTTTCTTCAGTTCTTCCGGGGTGTCATCGGCCAGATCGGCGGCCGGTGTGCCCGGGCGCTGGCTATAGACGAACGAGTAGGAGAAATCGAAACCGACATCGGCAATCAGCTTCATGGTCTGCTCGAAATCTTTCTCGGTCTCGCCAGGGAAACCGACGATGAAGTCCGAACTGATGCAGATCCCCGGTACGGCGGCGCGCAGTTTGCGCAGCTTGGATTTGTACTCCAGCGCCGTGTGGTTGCGCTTCATCGCCGCGAGAATCCGGTCCGAGCCCGACTGCACTGGCAAGTGCAGGTGCTTGACCAGTTCCGGCACTTCGGCGTGGGCCTGGATCAGGCTGTCGGAGAACTCCAGCGGGTGCGAGGTGGTGTAGCGGATGCGGTCGATGCCGTCGACGGCCGCGACCACGCGGATCAGCTCGGCCAGGTCGGCCAGACGACCGTCGTGGGTCTGGCCGCGATAGCCGTTGACGTTCTGCCCGAGCAAGGTCACTTCACGCACGCCGTGTTCGGCGAGGTGAATGATTTCCGCGATCACGTCATCGAACGGCCGGCTGACTTCTTCGCCTCGGGTGTACGGCACCACGCAGAACGTGCAGTACTTGCTGCAACCTTCCATCACCGACACATAAGCGCTCGGACCGTCGATGCGCGGCTCGGGCAGGTGGTCGAATTTTTCGATTTCCGGGAAGGAGACGTCGACTTGCGGCAGCTTGGTAATGCGCGCTGCGTCGATCATCTCCGGCAGACGGTGCAGGGTCTGCGGGCCGAACACCACGTCGACGTACGGAGCGCGATCGCGGATCGCCGCGCCTTCCTGACTGGCCACGCAACCGCCGACGGCGATGACCATCTCCGGGTTGGCCAGCTTCAGTTCGCGCCAGCGGCCGAGCTGCGAATACACGCGGTCTTGCGCGCGTTCGCGGATCGAGCAGGTGTTGAGCAGAATCACGTCGGCGTCTTCCGCGCGAGCGGTGACTTCCAGGGCCTGATGTTCGCCCAGCAGATCGACCATGCGCGAGCTGTCGTACTCGTTCATCTGGCAACCGTGGGTTTCGATGTAAAGCTTCTTGGCCATGGATTCGGGTCGTCACGTGATTCAAAGAACCGCGCATTATAGGGAACAAGCCGTCAGGTTCCTACCGCTGTGCGTCCGGTGGCTATGCTATAGTTCGCGCCCTCATTTTTACCCCGATGTTATCCGCCCGCCATGACCAAACGCGAAGCTCCAATCTACAAGGTGATTTTCCTCAACCAGGGCCAGGTGTTCGAAATGTACGCCAAGCAGATCTATCAAAGTGATCTGTGGGGTTTCCTGGAAGTTGAAGAATTCGTCTTTGGCGAGCGCACGCAAATGGTCGTCGATCCGAGCGAAGAAAAGCTCAAGGCGCAATTCGAAGGCGTGGTGCGCAGCTTTGTACCGATGCATTCGATTGTGCGCATCGACGAAGTGGAGCGCCTGGGCACGGCGAAAATCAGCGAAGCCCGCGGTGCGGTCGGCAATGTCATGCCGTTTCCGATGCCGATGCCTGAAAAGTAAGCTTCAAGACCGCGTCGCCTCATTCGCGAGCAGGCTCGCTCCCACAGGGGATCTTCTGAACACTGGAGATCTACTGTGGGAGCGAGCCTGCTCGCGAAGAGGCCAGAAAGGTCGGCGCAAAAATCAGGGAAGAGGCGAAAACGGCGTACGCCCATCCGCGCTTTGCAGTTCCATCAGGTATTTGCGGAAAATCTGCCCGAGCACCTGAGTGGCGGTTTCCAGATCTTCGCGGGACATCTTTTCCGAGACTTCGTCGGCCGTGTCCAGCGCCTCTTCGGCACCGTTGACCGCCGCCATCTTCAGCACGATGTACGCCTGGATATTGTTGGCCTGCACGCCCTCGCCGTGGAAGAACATGCTGCCGAGCTTGAATTGCGCCTGGGCATGGCCTTGCAACGAGGCCTTTTCGAAATAGCTCAGGGCTTGATTGAGGTCGCGCGGCGCGTTCTTGCCGTCGTAGTAGAACTCACCCAACTCGTATTGCGCTTGCGCGTCCCCTTCATCCGCCGCTTTCTGGCAGGCGGCCAGTGCCTGCGTGACGTCTTGCGGCTGAGTATTGAGGGTGCAACGACCCATCGCCGGGATCAACAACGAGTTGCCGCCTGCTTGTGCATGCGCGAGCAGGGGCTGAAGGAGCAACAGGCAGCCCAATGCAAGGGTGCGGCCGGTGCGGTTCATGGGAATCGACTTACCTCTGAAGGGCACGCGGACCCGTCGAGGGATCCAATAAGCGCGCATTATGAAATAAGCGAGGCCAACCTTACAAAGTCTTTACTCGTTTTTCTGCTGCATGGGGAATATATCGCCGGATTCAGGCAGCTTTTTCGCAGATGCGTCGGAAAAACCGAGCGGATGTAGGTGAAAGCTGACGCTGGCCATAGCCAACGTCAGCGGTGCGGCGATTATTTCAATGCGGCGAAGGCACGCTCGGCAGCGTCCAGCGTCAGTTGCAACTCGGCGTCGCCGTGAGCGATCGAGGTGAAACCGGCTTCAAAGGCGCTTGGTGCCAGGTACACGCCCCCTTCAAGCATCAGGTGGAAGAAGCGGCCGAACAGTGCCGCGTCGCTGGCCATCACGTCGTCGAAAGTGACGATGTCGTCGGCGCCGCTGAAGTACAGACCGAACATGCCGCCGGCCTGGGTGGTCACGAACGGAATGCCCGCTGCGTCGGCGCGCTGTTGCAGGCCATCAAGCAGGCGCGTGGTGTAGTCGGTCAGCTCAGCGTGGAAACCCGGGCGGCTGATCAGGCGCAGGGTCGTCAGGCCGGCCGCCATTGCCAGCGGATTACCCGACAGCGTACCTGCCTGATACACCGGGCCGAGCGGGGCGATGCGCTGCATGATCTCGCGCTTGCCACCGAAGCAGCCCACCGGCATGCCGCCGCCGATGATCTTGCCGAACGTGGTCAGGTCCGGCGTCACGCCGTAGTGCGCCTGGGCACCGCCGAGGGCGACGCGGAAACCGGTCATCACTTCGTCGAAGATAAGCACCACGCCGTGCTTGTCGCACAGCGAACGCAGACCTTCGAGAAAGCCCGGCGCTGGCGGCACGCAATTCATGTTGCCCGCGACCGGCTCGACGATGATGCACGCCACGTCTTCGCCCACTTCGGCGAGCATCGCTTCCACCGCGTCGATGTCGTTGAACGGCAGGGTCAGGGTGTGTTTGGCAAACGCTGCCGGCACGCCGGCCGAGCTCGGTACTCCCTGGGTCAATGCGCCGGAACCGGCCTTGACCAACAGGCTATCGGAGTGGCCGTGGTAGCAGCCTTCGAATTTGATGATGCTGTCGCGACCGGTGAAACCACGGGCCAGACGGATCGCGCTCATGGTCGCTTCGGTGCCGGAGCTGACCATGCGCACCATGTCCATCGACGGCACCAGCGAGCAGACCAGATCGGCCATCTCGGTTTCCATCGATGTCGGCGCGCCGTAGGACAGGCCGTGTTGCAGTTGATTGCGCACCGCGTCGAGCACGTCCGGATGGCTGTGGCCAAGGATCATCGGACCCCACGAACCGACGTAATCGACATAACGCTTGTCGTCTTCGTCGGTGACGTAGGCACCTTCGGCATGTTTGAAGAACAGCGGTGTGCCACCGACGCTCTTGAACGCGCGCACCGGCGAGTTGACGCCGCCGGGGATGTGTTTCTGAGCATTGGCAAACAGGGTTTCGGAACGAGACATGATCGGGCTCTCAAATCAGATTTTCAGAAGTTCGTTGAAGGCGCGGGCGCGGCGGGTCACTTCGGCGCGGCTCTCGGCACCGAACAGGCCATGGACCACGGCGAGCAGATCGACACCGTGCTCGACCAGCGGCGCGGCGTTATCGAGGGTGATGCCGCCAATCGCGCAGATCGGCAAGTGCAGCGTGCGTTTGGCTTCGTCGAGCAAGTCGAGGCTGCAACTCGGCGCGCCGGGTTTGGTGGTGGAATTGAAGAAGCGGCCGAAGGCGACGTAACTCGCGCCTTCTTTGGCGGCTTGTTCGGCCAGGGCGATCTGCCCGTGGCAGGTCGAACCGATGATCGCTTTCGAACCGAGCAGGGCGCGGGTCGGCGACAGCGGGCCGTCGGTCTGGCCGAGGTGCACGCCGACGTTGAGGCGCGCGGCCAGTTCGGCGTCGTCGTTGATGATCAACTGCGTTTTGTAGCGTTCGCACAGATTGCGCAGCGCTTCGGCCTCGCGCAGACGGCGGGCCTCGTCGCTGCTCTTGTCGCGGTATTGCAGCAGGGTGACGCCGCCATCGAGCGCCGCCTCCACGTAAGACAGAAACTTGCCGGCCAGCAACTGGCTGTCGGTGATGGCATACAGGCCACGGAGTTTCATCGGGCAGACCTCACGACGTTACGAGCAGAAATCCAGCGGCAGGCGACGCGGCACGAACTGGCCTTTGCCCAGTTGTTCGGCGTCGCGCAGGGTCCGCCAGGTGTAATCCAGCGCACTGCGCACGGCACTGGCCAAATGTTCGCCCTGGGCCAATCGACCGGCGAGGGCGCTGGCCAGCGTGCAACCGGAGCCGTGGTAGCTGCCCGGCAGGCGCTGGCAGATAAAGGTTTCGCGCAGACCGTCGCGGCTGTACACGCGGTTGTGGATCTCAGTTTCGTCGCCGTGGCCGCCGGTGATCAGCAGGTTCTTGACGAACGGCAGGAGTTTTTCTGCGCATTCGTCGGCGCTGCCGTCAGGCAATTCGGCGAGGATGCGCGCTTCCGGAAGATTGGGCGTGGCAATGATCGACAGCGGCAGCAGACGCTCGCGCATCGCGTAGCCGACCTCGTCCTTGCCCAGGCGTCCGCCGCCGCCGGCTCGCAGCACCGGGTCGCAGACCACCGGCAGGTGCGGGTGCGCCGAGAGCAGCTCGACGACGGTGTCGACCATTTCCAGCGAACCGAGCATGCCCAGTTTCACCGCCGCGACTTCGGAGTCGTTAAGCACGGCGTTGGCCTGGGCCAGCACCCACTCGCGGTCGAGAACGCGGAAGTCAGTGACGTTGACGGTGTCTTGCACGGTCAGGGCGGTGACGGCCGGAGCCGCATGGCAACCCTGCGCGAGCAGGGCTTCGATATCTGCCTGCAAGCCGGCGCCACCACTGGGGTCGTGGCCGGAGAGACAGAGGACAACGGGGCGGGAGCTGTAGATATTCATGGTGCGCGAGCTTACCACCAAAGCTGAATTTGGGGTGTGGGAGGCAGCGCAAGATCAAAAGATCGCAGCCTCCGGCAACTCCTGCATCGGACCGCATTCCCCTGTAGGAGCTGCCGAAGGCTGCGATCTTTTGATCTTCCTGACCAATGCAACAGCTCTAGGCCGCAGCTTTGCCCTGGAACGCCCGTTCTAGAGCCGTTGTAGGAAAAATTTCCATGGTGCTCAATGGCCATCAACGGCTATGCTAGGCTGGATCCAAACAATCACAGGTAATACCGGTTTTACGTCTACTCAAAGGGAATGGGGGGCTTCCTGACACAACCGGACGAGCCACGCTGGGGCTTCAATGCGCTATTTGCTGATGTTGCTGTTCTGCTTGCCCCTCATGGCGAGCGCTGTCGAATTCGACGAATTCACCCAGAGCCTGCCGCTGGGCCGATCGCTGCAAGTGTTCGAAGACCCGAGCGGTCAAGCGACGATTGCCGACGTCCGTGCGCAAGATGCCGCCGGCCAGTTCAAAGCCCACGACAAAGCCACGCTCAACGCCGGTTACTCGCGATCGGCGTTCTGGCTGAAGATCGATCTGCATTACCGTCCGAGCAACCCGGCCGCACAGCGCACCTGGCTGCTGGAGCTGGCGTATCCGCCGCTTGATCACCTCGACCTGTACTTGGCTGACGCCAGCGGTGAATACCGTCTGGTGCGCCAGACCGGTGATGCCTTGCCGTTCGCCAGCCGCGAGATCCGCCAGAACAATTACCTGTTCGACCTGCCGTTCAAACCGAATCAACAACAGACGCTGTACCTGCGCCTGGCCAGCGAAGGCTCGATCCAGGCGCCGGTGACGTTGTGGTCGAGCACCGCGTACCTCGAAGACCAACCGGTGCGCCTGTATGTGCTCGGTATCATTTACGGCGTGCTGCTGGGGATGCTGGTCTACAACCTGTTCATCTACCTGAGCGTGCGCGACACCAGTTACCTCTATTACATCTTCTACATAGGCTCGTTCGGCCTTTATCAGTTGTCGGTAAACGGTGCGGCGGTCGAGTATTTCTGGCCGGACAACCCATGGTGGGCCAACGCTGCGACGCCGTTTTTCATCGGTTGCGCCGGACTGTTCGGCAGCCAGTTCGCCCGCAGTTTCCTGCAGACCAAGACCCACAGCCCTTGGCTGGACCGTTTGCTGATCGGCCTGGTTGCCTTCAGTGCGCTGGTGATCGGTCTGTCGCTGATGACCAGTTACGCCCTGGCCCTGCGCCTGGCGACCACACTGGCGCTGACCTTCACCGTGGTGATCTTCGCCGCCGGGATCCTCGCCTGGTGGCGCGGCTTGCGCGTGGCGCGTTATTTCATCATCGCCTGGTCGGCATTCCTGCTCGGCGGCATCGTCAACACGCTGATGGTGCTGGGCCTGCTGCCCAACGTGTTCCTGACCATGTACGCCAGCCAGATCGGCTCGGCGATCGAGGTCGCGCTGCTGTCGCTGGCGCTGGCCGATCGCATCAACGCCATGCGCGAACAACAGGCGCAGACCTTGTTCGACGCCGGGCAGAAACTTGAAGTGCTCAACCAGCAACTGGCTCACAGCAACAAGCTCAAGGATGAATTCCTCGCCACGCTGACCCACGAACTGCGCACGCCGATGAACGGCGTGATCGGTTCGCTGGAGCTGATGCAGACCGTCGACCTCGATCCCGAGCTTGAACAATATCAACAGACCGCCGCCGGTTCCGCCCGCGACATGATGCGCATGGTCAATGGCATCCTCACCCTGACTGAATTGCAGGCCGGCAAGCTCAAGGCCACGCCGGGCAGTTTCAGCCTGCGCGCAGTGGTCGAAGCGCTGCGCGTGCAGTTCGAGGGGAATGCGGCGAGCAAGTCGCTGGACTTCAAGGTCGACGTGCTGCCGACCCTGCCGGATCGCTTGCTCGGCGACAGCGCGAAACTGGCGCAGTGCCTGGAATGCCTGCTCGACAATGCGATCAAGTTCACCCGTGTCGGCGGCCTTGCGCTACGCGTTACCGGGCGGCCTTCGACGGATAACCGCATGGCGCTGTCGTTTGCGGTGATCGACACCGGCATCGGTTTCACCGATCTCGGCGAGGCCACCCTGTATCAGCGCTTCTTCCAGCTCGACGGTTCGATGACTCGCGAATACGGCGGCCTGGGGGTAGGTCTGGCGATTTGTCGGCAACTGGTCGAATTGCTCGGCGGCAAACTCACCCATCGCTCCGAACCGGGGCGCGGCAGCCGTTTCCAGCTCGATGTTGAATTCGAGCTGCCGATTATCGAAGCGCCCGCGGATCAGCCGCCCCGCGATTGCATTCGTGCGCCGCAGGATTGCACGGTGCTGTTGGTGGATGACAACAGCGTCAACCAACTGGTGATGCGCGGCATGTTGCTCAAGCTCGGTTTTCGCGTGCGCAGCGCTGACAACGGCGCCGCCGCGCTGGACTGCCTGCAACGGGAAAGCTTCGACGCGGTGCTGATCGATTGCCAGTTGCCCAGCCACGAAGGCGCATCGTTGTGCTGCCAGATCCATGCGTTGCCGGGCTGCGCGCACCTGCCGGTATTCATGTTGGCGTTGAGCGCTGACCGCCAGCAATGCGCCCCGGGCGTGGCCATCGACTATCTGCCCAAACCGGTGAAATTCGAGGATCTGCAGGCTGCGTTGCAGCGCCGCGTGCTCAGCTGCTGATGGGGTAAAAGCGCCGCAAAAACGGCGTGTATGACACTTTGTTCAAAAAAGCACCAGTGCTTAACTGGTGCCATTGCTGAACACGGAGCGCCGTCATGAACCTGCATCAGTTCGCCGAAACCCACGAAGTCACCAATCAGCCGCCGTCGCTGGACGGCACCAATCTGTACCGCATCGACCTGCCGCTGCAGGAGTGGTCGCGGCGTTTTGGCGCCGGTTGGGCCGAGTCGCGGATCGATGCCTATGGCGCACTGGCGGGCGGGCCGCTGATGGAGGCGGGGTTTCTCGCCAATCAGAACAAACCGGTATTTGCCAGCCATGACCGCTACGGTCATCGCATCGATCTCGTCGAATTTCATCCGGCTTATCACGAGCTCATGCGTACCGCGATCGAACATGGCCTGACCTCGCTGCCCTGGGCACGCCCGCAGGACGGCGCACATGTTGCCCGCGCGTCGATGACCTATCTGCATAGCCAGGCTGAAGCGGGCAGTGGGTGCCCGTTGACCATGACCTTCGCCAGCGTGCCGGCCCTGCGCTTGCAGCCGGACCTGGCTGAACAGTGGCTGCCGAAAGTCCTCGCCACCGAATACGATCCGCGCAATGTCGGCATGGCGCACAAGGCCGGCGTGACCATCGGCATGGCGATGACCGAGAAACAGGGCGGCACCGACGTTCGCGCCAACACCACCAAGGCTTATCCGGTCGGCGCCAGCGGCCCGGGACAGGCGTACGAACTGGTCGGGCACAAGTGGTTCTGCTCGGCGCCGATGTGCGATGCCTTCCTCACGCTGGCGCAGACCGACAAGGGCTTGAGCTGCTTCCTGCTGCCACGCCATCGCCCGGACGACACGCGCAATCAGTTCTACATCCAGCGTTTGAAAAACAAACTCGGCAACCAGTCCAATGCCTCCAGCGAAGTGGAATTTCGTGGTGCACTGGCGTGGATGATCGGCGAAGAAGGGCGCGGTGTGCCGACCATTATCGAGATGGTGGCGATGACCCGCTTCGATTGCATGGTCGGCTCCAGCTCGCTGATGCGCCAGGCGCTGACCCAGGCCAGCCATCACTGCGCGCACCGTAAGGTCGGCGGCAAATTGCTCAGCGAGCAGCCGCTGATGCAAAACGTGCTGGCCGATCTGGCGCTGGAAAGCGAAGCGGCGCTGGCTTTGAGTCTGCGCATGGGCAAGGCACTCGATCATCTCGATGATCGCCATGAAGCGCAATTTGCGCGGCTGGTGACAGCGGTGGGTAAATACTGGATCTGCAAACGTGCGCCAGGAATGATCAACGAAGCCGCCGAATGCATGGGCGGCGCCGGCTATGTCGAGGACAGCATCCTGCCGCGCCTGTATCGCGAAGCGCCGGTGAATTCGACCTGGGAAGGTTCGGGAAATGTGCAGTGTCTGGACGTGCTGCGCGCATTGTCGAAAGAGCCGGGCGTGCTCGATGTGCTGTTCAGCGAACTGGGCGACGGCCATGGCGACAAGCGTCTGGCCGCGCATATTCAGCAGTTGCAGGCGCAATTCAAGGACACCAGTGATATTCAGTATCGGGCGCGGCAATTGACCGAGGACATCGCGCTTGGGTTGCAGGCCAAGCTTCTGTTGGAGGCGGGGAATTCAACCGTCAGTGATGCCTTCATTGCCAGCCGCTTGAGTGGTGGTGGTCGCGTCTACGGCGCATTGCCGCGCGGACTGGACGTCGAAGCCATCGTCGCCCGCTCGACCCCACAGCATTTCTGACCCACCTCAAATCCCCCCTGTGGGAGCGAGCCTGCTCGCTCCCACAGGGGACATCATTGATCTGCAGATTTAAGTATCGCCACAACGCCACTGTTCCCGTGCGTCCACGATGCAGGCAAGATGAAGCTCTGCAAGTCAGAACACAGGAAGCTGATCGTGACCGAAGCGTTTATTGTCGTTCAAACCGCCGAACAAGCCGTGGATCGTCTGGCCGAGCTGCATGAGCGGGCCACCACTGCGCTGAATTCAGCGCTCAAGCGTTACCTCAAGGACCGCGTCGAACCCGACGCCGAACAGCGTGCCCTGTTTCGCTATCCCGAACTGCGTCTGACCTACCACTGCCAGGGCGAAGTGCCGCAGACCACCCGCGCTTACGCCAAGGTGCAGTTGCCGGGCACTTACAGCGTCACCGTCACCCACCCGGCGGCGTTTCGCAAATACCTGCTCGAACAACTGACGCCGTTGATGCACGACTTCACCGTGACCGTCGAAGTCGGCGTCAGCCAGCAGAACATTCCGTATCCGTATGTGGTCGAGCAGGGTGATGAACTGGCCGGTTCCGGCGTCACCGCGGCGGTGCTGGCGCGGGTGTTCCCGAGTACCGATCTGTCCGCCGCCACTGATGGCATTGCCGACGGTCTCTACGACTGGGAAAACACCGATCCGCTGCCGCTGGCACTGTTCGATGCCGCGCGCGTGGACTTTTCCCTGCGCCGTCTGGTGCATTACACCGGCAGTGACTGGCGTCATGTGCAGCCGTGGATTCTGCTGACCAACTATCACCGCTACGTCGACCAGTTCATCGTCCATGGCCTGGAGCAACTGCGCAACGACCCGCGGTTCGTGCGCATGGTTTTGCCGGGCAACGTGATCATCGAGAAGAGCATGGATCACGGCGAAGCGTCAGCCATCGCCGCCGGTGTGGTCTGGCACCGTTACCAGATGCCGGCCTATCACCTGATCGCCAATGATGGCCACGGCGTCACGCTGGTGAATATCGGCGTCGGCCCGTCCAACGCCAAGAACATCACCGATCACCTGGCTGTGCTGCGTCCGCATTGCTGGCTGATGATCGGCCATTGCGGCGGTCTGCGTCAGTCGCAGACCATCGGCGACTACGTGCTGGCCCACGCTTATATGCGCCGCGACGGCATTCTCGACCGCGTGGTGCCGCCAAATATTCCGATCCCGGCACTGGCCGAAGTGCAGCTTGCCCTGCAACAGGCAGCAGCGAACGTCACCGGCGAGAAGGGCGACGACCTGAAGAAACGCCTGCGCACCGGCACGGTTCTGACCTATGACGACCGTAACTGGGAACTGCGCTGGGCTCAGGAACGACCGCTGATCAACCTGTCCCGCGCGGTCGCAGTGGACATGGAAAGCGGCACGATCGCAGCGCAAGGTTATCGCTTGCGGGTGCCGTACGGCACGCTGCTCTGCGTCTCGGACAAACCACTGCACAGCGAAATCAAACTGCCGGGCTCGGCCAACGCCTTCTATGAACGCGCGGTCAGCCAGCATTTGAAGATCGGTATCGAAGCGGTGGACCTGCTGCGCACCGAGCTCAACTCGCTGCACTCGCGCAAACTGCGCAGCTTCGACGAACCGCCGTTCCGTTAACGGTTAGTCGTGGTCATTTTGCGGTCGGGGCACTAGCATTAACAGCCCTGACCGTTAGATGTTCTTTTCGCCATGTCCCGTCCTCCACGTCCACCTTCGCGCCGTCCCGGTGTGAAAGCGCAATCGTCCTCGCCACGCCGTGTCGCAAAAGCGCCGCCGGCCGAGCCGAAGCTGATCCTGTTCAACAAACCTTTCGACGTGCTGACGCAGTTCAGCGACGGTGAAGGGCGGGCGACGCTCAAGGATTACATCGATGTGCCGGGGATTTATCCGGCCGGACGTCTGGATCGTGACAGCGAAGGTTTGTTGCTGCTGACCAACGACGGCCAGTTGCAGGCGCGCATCGCCGATCCGAAACACAAACTGGCGAAGACCTATTGGGTGCAGGTGGAGGGCGAGCCGACGGCCGAGCAGTTGCAGCGCCTGCGCGATGGCGTCGAGCTGAATGACGGGATGACTTTGCCCGCCGAGGCGCGGCAGTTGGACGAGCCGCAGTTGTGGCCGCGCAATCCGCCGGTGCGCTTTCGCAAAAGCGTGCCGACGAGCTGGCTGGAACTGGTGATTCGCGAAGGACGCAACCGTCAGGTGCGGCGCATGACGGCGGCGGTCGGGCTACCGACGTTGCGTCTGGTGCGGGTCAGGATTGGCGACTGGACGATTGAAGGGCTCGATCAGGGCCAGTGGCAGGAAGTGCCGGCGCGCTTATAAGGCGCCGGATTCGATCAGGCCGATCACCACACTCTTGATGATGAACGCGGCTACGCCCAGGCCCAGCACGAAAAACAGAATGAACGAGCCGAACCGCCCGGCCTTGGACTTCTTCGCCAGATCCCAGACGATGAAACCCATGAAAATGATCAGGATGCTGACCAGACCGGTCATCATCCACTCTTCGAACAGTGCTGGATCCATTGGCGATCTCCGGCGCGGGGCAGGGCTGAAAGGGCGGCGGCGAGTATACGCCATGGTCGGTGTGGTGGCATTGATCTGGGTCTGATCCGGAACTGTTGCCCCTCACCCTAGCCCTCTCCCGGAGGGAGAGGGGACCGACCGAGGTGTCTGGCGTCATACATCGACCTGAAATATCGAGTCGATTATGGATTCACAACAGTAGTTCCAGGTCGGCGTACTTCTAGAGCATCTCTCGGTCGGCTCCCTCTCCCTCCGGGAGAGGGCTGGGGTGAGGGTGTCTTTGATCAGCTACGCAAATGAGTCAACGGCAATTCAGTGCTGTTGAGCACCTGATTCAACACAAAACTCGACCGCACACTCGTAACCCCCTCAATCCGGGTCAGATGCCCCAGCAGCAATTTCTGATAGTGATCCATATCCGGCACCACCACCTTCAACTGGTAATCAGCATCCATCCCCGTCACCAGGCTGCACTCCAGCACCTGTGGCAGCGTGCGGATCGCCGCTTCGAAATTTTCGAAACGCTCCGGCGTGTGCCGGTCCATGCCGATCAGCACATACGCCGTCAGGCTCAGCCCGAGCATCTTGCGATCGAGCAGCGCCACTTGGCGCGAGATATAGCCATCGTCTTCAAGCTGCTTGACCCGGCGTGAGCAAGGCGAGGGCGAGAGACCGATGCGCTCGGCCAGTTCCTGGTTGGAGATACGGGCGTCGCGCTGCAATTCCGCCAAAATACTCAGGTCATACCGGTCAAGTTTGCTCATCAATCTGTCCTTGGTCGTAACTATTGCGGCAGATTATCTATCCAGGGTTAAAAATTGCGCAAGCAGTGTTTAATTGAGCAATTTTCGCAATCATCTGTCGCGGCCTCAGGCCTATTCTTATCACCAGAATCACTGCTCGGTAACACAGTCCACGCGGCCCGCCCAATCAGGCCCGCCGCGGCCGCCACCCCCACCGGGGATGTGCCGGCCCCCGAGCTGCACACTGTCCAGAAGACGGCGTGAGGTGAGCCGACGTCAAAAGCGTCGAGCCAGGACGAAGTTCTCCAGAAGGGAGGCCGACGGGTCTCCCTTTTTTCTTGCCTGCGATTTCATCTTGGCGCCTCAATAAATATGTCGCGCGACTGATAACCTGTTGCAGAACCCGGTGGGCCTGATTCGAGTCTCAGCAACAGGCCCTCCCAACGACAGGCTCCCACAATGAGGAAAAGCATGAATTCGCGCATCTGGCGTCTGGCCGGTGTTGGTTTGCTGTGTGTGGGTGTCGGTGCGCAAGCGCTGGCGGATGAGCCGCAGAATCGCGGGCCGGGCAACGGGCCGCAGAACGACGGGATCATCCGTGGCGATAACAGCCGTCAGTTCGAGCACAACGGCCAGCCGCCCAACAATGACGGTCAATGGCAGAACCGCAACCGTGCCGATGATCGTCCAGAACCGCCTCGCCAGCCGGGCAACAACCTGCCGATCCAGCCGCGACCCGACGCCGTGCACCAGACTCAGGAGCCGCGTCAGGGTTACTACCGCGACGAGCGCCCGCAGAACGGTTATCACAATCAGCAATGGCAGACGCGGCCGCGTCCCGATGACAATCGCTGGCCGGGACGGCCGAACGGTCATGGCAATGGCTGGGGCCCCGGCCCGCAATATCGACCGGGGCATGTGATCGACCGCTTCCCGGATCGTGATTACCGCGTGCCTTATCGCGGTCAGGATTACTTCTATTCCGGCGGCTATTGGTATCGCCCGCAAGGCCCGCGCTACATCGTCGTGCAGCCACCGCGCGGGATCCGCATCCAGTATTTGCCGAATTACGCCCGTGAAGTGTGGGTCGGTGGCTCGCTGCTGTTCCTTGCCGCCGGCTCGTATTACGCCTATCAGGAGGCGACGCAGGATTACGTGGTGGTCGAGCCGCCGGTGCAGCAACAGCCGCAACCGCAATCCCAAGGCTATGACGTCGAAGCCTACCCGGCCAACGGCCAGTCGCCGCAGCAAGTGCAGCAGGACGGTTATCAGTGCTATCAGTACGCCGTGCAGCAAAGCGGTTTCGATCCGCGCACCGCGACTTATCAACCGGCGCCCGAAGTGGTTCAGGCGTATCGCCAGGCGCAGGGCAACTGCCTGAGCAGTCGCGGTTACCAGGTCAATTATTGAGTGCGGGCGGCGAGCACCACTTCCTGTGGGTCGGCGTGCACCAGCACTTCGGCCTTCGGATAAGCCCTGTGAATCGCCGCTGCCGCTTGATCGCTGATGCCATGGGCAACTGACAGGGTCAGTTCGCCTGGCAATTCAAGATGCAATTGCACAAACCAGTGATTGCCGGAAATCCGCGTGCGCAGGTCATGTGCGCCGAGCACGCCCGGCACGCTGCAGGCCAGTTCGAGCATGTGCTGGCTGACATCGGTCGGCAGTTCCTCGTCCATCAACACCGAAAAACTTTCCCGGGCGATCTGGATCGCGCTCCAGAAAATGTACGCGGCAATCCCCAGGCCAAACCACGCATCCAGTTGCGCAAAGCCCATACCCGCCAGCACCAGCGCGATCAGGATGCTGCCGTTGAGCAGCAGGTCCGAACGGTAATGCAGCGAGTCGGCGCGTACGGCGTTGGAGCCGGTCTGCTTGATCACCCGATGCTGCAACATCAGCAGCGCGGCGGTCAGCAGCAGAGAAAACACGATCACCCCGATGCTCAGCCAAGGCGCGCCAAGCGGCTCCGGCGTCTGCAAGCGCTGGTAGGCCTGAAACGCGATCAACACCGCGCTGCCACCGATGAACAACGCCTGCGCCATGCCCGCCAGGGACTCGGCTTTGCCGTGGCCATAACGGTGATCGTCATCCGCCGGGCGCAACGCGTAATGCACCGCCAGCAGATTGAGCATCGAGGTGACGCCATCCAGCGCCGAGTCGGTGAGGCCGGCGAGCATGCTCACCGAACCACTGAGCCACCAGGCAATCGCCTTGGCGACGATCAGCGTGCAGGCCACCGCCACCGAGGCGCGGGTCGCCAGCCGCAGAAGACGGGCGTGTTCGGGGCTGGAGGTCATTGAACGTCCTTGTTAAGCGGCGGGTTGCAGGCCGAACATCGCCAGTTGTTGAGTGCTGCCTTTGTGTTGAATCAGGCGCGGGTCGTCGAGTGGAAAATCTCGGCCCAACTCGCTTTCAAGAATCGCCTGCAATTTGTGATTATCGACCTGACCGTCCGGGCCGATGGCTTGCTTGAGCCTGGCCGGATCGATTTGCGCGGTGTGGCCCGGTTCGAAATAGATCGCGCCAGTGGCGAAGTCGACGGCAAACGCGATCAGCCCGGGAATGATGTAGAACAGCAGCCCGACGGCATCGAGCACGGCGATCGCCGGGTCGATCTTGCCGTCGATCTGGCCACGGCGGTCCGGGTAGAAAATCGAACCGCATGCAGTGATTTGCGTGAGTAGGGTAGCGACCAGAACACCGCCGATCAGGCGAGGGGGTAAGCGCATGGAAATGTCTCCTGAGTCATCAAATAACGAAGCTTCGTCTTGTGAAGTTAAGACCCTGACGAACGCGTTGCAGTTCGCCGTTATACTCGCGCCTCTGTTTGGGAGCCAGCATGATTTCTTTGCCGATCGACGATGTTTTACCCGCCCTGCGTGAAGCCCTCGCGTCACGCCACGAAGCCGTGCTCGAAGCACCGCCCGGCGCCGGTAAAACCACCCGCGTGCCCTTGGCCTTGCTCAACGAAGCCTGGCTGGCCGGGCAGACCATCGTCATGCTCGAACCCCGGCGTCTGGCTGCGCGGGCGGCGGCGGAGCGTTTGGCCAGCGAGCTCGGCGAGCAGGTCGGTGAAACCGTCGGCTATCGCATTCGCCTCGACAGCAAGGTTGGCCCGAAGACGCGTATCGAAGTGGTCACCGAAGGCATCCTCACCCGGCGCTTGCAGGACGACCCGGCGCTGGAAGGCGTGGGCCTGCTGATCTTCGACGAATTTCATGAACGCAGTCTCGACGCCGATCTGGCGCTGGCGCTCAGTCTGAACGGTCGCGAGCTGTTTCGCGCTGAACAGCCGCTGAAGATTCTGCTGATGTCGGCCACCCTCGAAGGCGAGCGTCTGGCCGGGTTGCTCGATGACGCGCCGATCCTTCGCAGCGAAGGGCGCATGTATCCGGTGACGATGCGCTGGGGCCGACCATTTCAGCCGGGCGAATACATTGATCAGCGCGTCACGCAAACCGTACTCGAAGCGCTGCACGACGAGACCGGCAGCCTGTTGGTGTTCCTGCCGGGGCAAGCAGAAATCCGCCGCGTGCATCAGCAGTTGGCCGACGCCATCGGCGAGCGCAAAGACGTCTTGCTGTGCCCGCTGCACGGTGAACTCGACCTCAATGCGCAACGCGCGGCGATCGATCCGGCGCCGTCCGGCCAACGCAAAGTGGTGCTGGCGACCAACATCGCCGAGACCAGCCTGACCATCAACGGCGTGCGCGTGGTCATCGATGCCGGGCTGGCGCGGGTGCCGCGTTTCGACCCGGGCAGCGGCATGACCCGTCTCGACACGCAACGGATCTCCAAGGCCAGCGCCACCCAGCGTGCCGGCCGTGCCGGGCGTTTGGAGCCGGGCGTGTGTTATCGCCTGTGGTCGCAGGACCAGCACGAACAACTCGCGGCTTATGGCAGCGCGGAAATTCTCTCGGCGGATCTGGCCAGCCTCGCGTTGCAGCTTGGGCGCTGGGGCGTGGCCCCGGGCGAACTGGTCTGGCTCGACGTGCCGCCAGCGGCCGCTTATGGCCAGGCGCAGGATTTGCTGCAACGGCTCGGCGCCTTGCACGGTGACACGCTGACGGCCCACGGTCAGGCCATGGCTGAACTGCCGGCGCATCCGCGCATCGCGCACTTGCTGTTGCGCGGTCAGGCGCTGGGGTTGGCGGCGATGGCCTGTGATGTGGCGGCACTGCTCGGCGAGCGCGATATCCTGCGCGGTGCGGGTGCCGATCTGCACAGCCGCTTGGTCTTGCTTTCCGGTGAAGAGCGCGCTGGTCGAGGTGCGCAGGGCGGGGTGCAACGTGCCCGGCAATTGGCCCGGCAGTATCGCGGCTACCTGCGTGGCAAGCCGAGCGAACCGGTCAGCGATGCCGAGCATCCGCGCTGGCTCGGCGCGCTGTTGGCGCTGGCCTACCCGGATCGCGTCGCCCAGCAACGGCGCGCCGGTGGTGCCGAATACCGTTTGGCCAACGGTCGCGCCGCGCTGTTCGCCGAAGCCGACAGCCTGATGAAGCACGAGTGGATCGTCATTGCCGACCTCGGCAGTCGTCAGGGTCAGCGCGAAGAACGCATTTATCTGGCGGCGGATTTCGATCCGGCGCTGTTCGACTCGGTGCTCGCCGAGCAAGTGCGCAGCGTCGATCAACTCGACTGGGACGAGCGCGAAGGCGTGCTGCGCGCCGAGCGCCAGCGCAAGGTCGGCGAGCTGATTCTCAGCCGCGAGCCGTTGACCGGTCTGGATGAAAACGCGCGCAGTCAGGCCCTAGTCAATCTGGTCCGGCGCAAGGGGCTGGAGTTGCTGCCGTGGACGCCGGAACTGCGCCAGTGGCAGGCGCGGGTGGCGCTGTTGCGCCAGCTCGATCTGCGCACTCAGGACAACAGCCAGTGGCCGGATGTCAGCGACGCAGCGCTACTGAATACGCTGGAAGACTGGTTGCTGCCGTATCTGGGCAAGGTCTCGCGGCTCAGCCATTTCGCCAACCTCGATCTGTCGAGCATCGTGCGCAACCTGCTGCCGTGGCCGCTGCCACAGAAGCTCGATGAACTGGCGCCGCATCATTTGAGCGTGCCGTCGGGCTCATCGATTCGACTGGATTACAGCGAACATCCGCCGATACTCGCGGTGCGCTTGCAGGAATTGTTTGGTCTGGCCGATACGCCTCGGATTGCCGGCGGGAGGCAAGTGGTAAAGCTGCATCTGCTCTCGCCAGCGCGACGGCCGGTGCAGGTCACCCAGGATCTGGCCAACTTCTGGCGCAGCACCTATGCCGAGGTGAAGAAAGATTTGAAGGGGCGTTATCCGAAGCACTATTGGCCGGATGATCCCTTGGTCGCCGAAGCTACCGCACGGGCAAAACCACGGGGCACCTGACCTGCAATGGCAGCGCGCCATTAGCCCATCCGTGCTAATTGCCCTTGTTTGTTCAGGCTCGCAAAATCGCCGCCTGAACAATAACAAGCCTTGTTGCCTGGCAACTTGTGCCCAAGGAACGGAACTGCCCATGACCTCTTTTTTCAAGCTCAAGAAGTTGATCTTCTTGTCGGCTGCGCTATTGGCCGCCTCCAGTCCGGCCCTGGCCGAAGACCCCAATCCGATTGGCGACTGGTGGATTATCTATGGCAATGGCGTGCCCCAGAAAAACATCATGTACGTCGCCGATGCGACGTCGGTGGTGCCTTCGCAGAAAACCAAAGGCGCAACCATGGTCGCGGTGACTCTGGTTTATGAAGAGCCGGGCAAACCGATGATCGACGTCTACAACCTCGAAGCCCAATGCTCTACAGGCAAGGTACGTTTTATCAATGGCCAGTCCATCGAGCGTCTCGCCTACACCATGCGTCATCTGAAAGTTGCCAATCAATGGCAGACCCCGAAAGAGTTCTGGGTCCAGCAAGCGCTGAAGTTTGCCTGTGCGCCGGGCAGTCGCGCGAAAAACGACATGGCCGCCGTGGGCAAGATGGAATACCTGCAAATGATCGAAATGCTGCAGCAGATGTTCTTCAAGCTCGCGCCGATTCAGCAAAAGAGCCAGATGATGGACAACATCGACAGCCTGCTCGAACTCAAGAAATAAGCCGGGGCCTCCAATGACTTACACACGCTTATGGCTGGCAATCCTGTTGGCGGGGTTATTTTTGACCGGTTGTTCCAGCATTGCGCAAAGCCGCTGGGAAGGCCGCGATCTCCAGGAAGCACTGGACCTGTTCGGCACGCCCGACTCGATGGCAAAGGAAACCGGCCCGAACGGCGAGCCCTTGGCCGTGCTGACCTGGCACAAATCCGCGAGCTGGACCTCCACCGAAGCGGCCGGCACTTCGATGACCCATACCGGCAATGGCATGGTCTACACCGAGCACTACCAACAGGTCGGCCACAGTTCTACCTGCAAGTTGCAGGCGAAGATCAATCAGCAGAAGAAGATCGCCCAGTTCCTGATCGAAGACGGGCGAATACTGCACGGCAAGTGCGCCAATGTTCGCTATGTTCCGGGTTACGTTCCGCCCGGTTTATAAGGGCAAAAGCTTATGGCGCAGCGGGTAGCAAGAACCGCGCAATCACCGGCAAGTGGTCGGAGATGCGCAAGGTATCGTCCTGCCGCACCTGTGCTTGCAGGCGTTTGAGCTTCGGGCTGTAGAACAGATAATCCACCGTGCGATCCGGGCCGTTGAGCCCGGGGTCGTTGGGGTAATGGGTCAGCCATTTGGCCCGGTCGATGCCGCCGGCCTCGTTGTTGGTCGGGATCATCGGGTACTTGTTCCACAGCAGATGCAGTTCGCTGTCGGCAGAGTAGGGCGTGCGCCGCTCGACGGGCAGGCGTCGATACTGGCCCAGCGGCAACAGATTGAAATCGCCACCGATCAGCCACGGCAGGCCTTGGCTTTCATACTTGTCGAGCACTTTGGCCACCGCAGCGACTTGCGCCTGCACGTTGCCGTCCGCCTGGCTGGCGCGCTGCAAGTGGGTATTGAATACGGTCAGTTGTCCGCCATCGCTGAGCGGCAGCTTGGCTGCCAGCAAGGCGTCTTTGGGCTGGAACTGGCGGCTGATGAAGTTGCTCGGGGCGACGGGCAGTTGCAGGCGTTCGGCGTGTTCGATGCGATAGCGACTCAATGTCGCCAACTGGCGGCCGACGCTGCCGTAGATATGGGGCTCGGGGACGAAATCGGCCTTCCAGTCGAAGGCGCTGGCACTGCACGGATACAGATCGGCGACGCGTTCCTGCAACAGCTTGAGCTGATTCTGGTAATCGCTGGCCTTGGCGCCGTCGTCGAGTTCCTGCAACAGCACCACGTCGGGTTGTTCGTCGCGGATCACCCGCGCCACTTCGTCGAGGCTGAAGGCCATGTCTTCCAGAGTCGGCGCTTCATCGTCGCCCTGAGCCAAGTCATTCCAGAACACGTAGCGCTTGCCGGCGAGGAACTGCACGTTCCACGTCATGACTTTCAGCGCTTGCCCGGGCACCAGCGTCGGCGCCGTAGCATTACAGCTGACCGGCAGGGTTTCGCGGGCGTCGGGGCGCCAGGTCAGGCTGAACAGCAGCACGCCGAGCAGGACGACGGCGAGGACAACGAGCAGCAGGGTGTAGCGCAGCAGACGGGTCATGGCTCGGCTTATAGCGTTACAGAAAGTGGCCCCGAGCATACCTGACGGCAGCGGCGAAGCCCAAGCACGGCGCGGTCAGACCGCTCCGTTACGTTTGTCCGGCAATTCGCTGATCAGCATGAACAGACGGAACAGCACCACACTGGTGAACAGTTGCAGAAAGCTGTGAGCGCTGTCGATCAGCCCGGCAATCAGCGGATTCTGCGGTTCGGGGTACACCGCCAGCGTCGCGCCCTTGAGCAGCCACAACGGCGTCATCACACAGAGAATGCACAGCAGAATGCGCCAGAAGTGCCCGCGGGTCAGGCGCAGGCTTTCCTTCATCGCCTGCAACGGCCCGAGGCCGCGCAACACCAGCAGGTATTCAGCGAAGGCGAGCATGACCATCAGCATCAGGCCCGGCAGGAAGTACAGCGACAGGCCGAGCAGAATCAGCAAGGTATTGAGCGCGGTCAGCACGGCGAAGCGCGGCCACAGGGTTGCGGCCATCGCCAGCAGGTCACGGTTGCGCGGCGACTCGCCACGACTGCGCGCATCGAGAAACAGGATCAGCGCGGCGGTGTACAGCGGATACACCAGCAGACCGACGATGATGCTGACCCCGGCAAAGGTGTCCGGCCCGGTGGCGTGATCGACTGCCTGCTGCAGGAAGGCTTCGACAATCACCAGCGGCAGGCACAACTGCACGATGCTGCCCAGATGGCGTTTGAAAAAATACAAAGAGTCGCGCAGTACTTCGAGGGCATTCATCAGTCGGTATCGCAGGTCGAAAACAGTGGCTCACTTTAACCGATGCAACGCGGGCCGACACAAACGTAAACATTCGGTAAAGGTCATTGAAACGTTTTGTCACTGTCTCCATTACAGGAGAGCACCGCGCCTGAAGTGGGCGTGGGCACGTTATTACCGGCAATCTACGAGGTCGCCATGAACAGCGAAGAGCAAACCCTGATCGATGGACTGTTTTCCCGGCTGCAACAGGCCGAAACGGAGGCAGCCCCGCGCGACGCCCAGGCCGAGGCGCGGATCAAGGAACACCTGACACGCCAACCGGCGGCAGGTTATTTCATGACCCAGGCGATTCTGGTGCAAGAGGCCGCGCTGAAAAGCCTCGACGAGCAGAACAAGCAGTTGACCCAGCAGGTGCAGCGCCTGCAGGCCGAACTGCAATCGGCCAAGGCGCAGAGCGGCGCACCGGCAGCGAGCGGTGGTGGTGGTTTCCTGTCGAGCATTTTTGGTGGCGGCAATCCGCGTCCGGCGCCGAGCCAGAGCGCAGCGCCCGCAGCTACCGGCGGCTGGCGCGAGCCGGCGCCGCAGCAGAGCTACCAGGCACCGGCGCCACAACAGAGCTTCGGTGCCGCGCCGCCTAACTACGCGCAGCAGGCTGCTCCGGCGGCGGGCAACAGCTTCCTCGGCGGCGCGCTGAAAACCGCCGCCGGCGTGGCCGGCGGTGTGATGCTGGCGCAGGGCATCAGCAGCCTGTTCCATCACAACCAGCAACCGGAAGAAATTGTCGAGGTCATCAAGGAAGAACCGGCGCAGGTCGCCGACCAGAGCAACAATGGCTGGGGCGATGAGCAGCGCATGGTCGGCAACGACACTTACGCTAATGAACAGGGCGGTTTCAGCGACGCCGATTACAGCAGCGACAATTCGTCGTTGTTCGATGACGACGACTCCTTCGTCTGATTTCACCATTCGTCCGGAGCCCTGCGGGGCTTCGGGCCGATTATTCGCGGAACCCTCCTTCGGACTGGCATACTGAGCGCCTTTTTCGGGCCTGATCGCCTGAACCCGCTTCGTGCGCTCGCGCGCTCACAGGAACTCCGGTGAAAAAAATCGCAGTGTTCGCCGATGTGCAGAACCTCTACTACACCGTGCGTCAGGCCTATGGTTGCCACTTCAACTACGCCGCACTGTGGGCCGACATCAGCAAGCACGGGCAGATCGTCGAGGCCTACGCCTACGCGATCGACCGTGGCGACAGCAAGCAGCAGCAGTTCCAGCAGATCCTGCGCAACCTCGGTTTCACCGTGAAGCTCAAGCCCTACATCCAGCGCAGCGACGGCTCGGCCAAGGGCGACTGGGACGTGGGCATTACCCTGGACATCATGGACGCCGCCGACCATGTCGACGAAGTGGTGCTGGCCTCCGGTGACGGCGATTTCGACATGCTGCTCGAGCGCATCATCAACAAGCACGGCGTGCAAGCGGTGGCCTACGGCGTACCCGGCCTGACCGCCAACTCGCTGATCCGTGCCGCCAGCCGTTACGTGCCGATCGAAGGCGCGCTGCTTTTAAAGAATTGATTCGTACGGAGTTGAAACCGGTTTGGAACGCATTGCAGTCATCGACTTTGAAACCACCGGCCTGTCGCCGAACAGCAGCTGCCGCGCCACGGAAATCGCCGTGGTCATGCTGGAAAACGGCCGCATCGTTGAGCGTTACCAGAGCCTGATGAACGCCGGCGTGCGCGTCCCCGCGTTCATCGAACAACTGACCGGCATCAGCAACGCCATGCTGCGCACCGCCCCGCCCGCCGAGCGGGTGATGGAAGAGGTCAACGAATTCGTCGGCTGCACGCCGTTGCTGGCGCACAACGCCTCGTTCGACCAGAAGTTCTGGGATTTCGAACTGGGGCGGATCAAACGCACACGCTTGCAGAATTTCGCCTGTTCGCTATTGCTGGCGCGGCGGCTGATGCCGGCGGCGCCGAATCACAAGCTCGGCACGCTCACCACGTTCGCGCAGTTGCCGCATACGGGCCAGGCTCACCGGGCCATGGCCGATGCGGAGATGGCGGCCAATCTGATGGCGCATTTGGCGCAAGAGTTGCGGGGCAAGCACGGGGTCCGCGAGTTGAATCACGACCTGCTGTGCAAACTGCAGAAAGTCCCCGCCGCCAAAGTGGGCGAGCATTTGCAGCGCTACCGCTGATCTTGAATCCGCACAAAACCCCTGTGGGAGCGAGCTTGCTCGCGAATGCGGTGTGTCATTAAACTTTTATGTGACTGATCTACCGTTTTCGCGAGCAAGCTCGCTCCCACAGTAGGGCTTATTGTCATCAGGATTTGCCGTTACTTTCGATCTGGCCCAACGGCACACGCTTTTCGACTGCGCTTGAAAGCACAATCGACGTTTTGCTGAACCCGAATTTCGCCACCCGATTGATCAACTCTTCCAGCTCCGGCATCGAGGCCACTGCCGCTTGCATGATCACGCACGGGTCGCCGGTGACCCGATGGCATTCGGTGATCTGCGGGATTTTGATCAGTTCGTCGTAAGTCTTCTGGTTGCCGTGCTGGTTCAGGCGCAGTTCGATCACGCACTGGATCGGCAGGCCTATTTTCGCCAGGTCGATTTTTGCTTGATACCCGGTGATCACCCCGGCCGCTTCCAGTTTGGCCACGCGCTCGGCGACGGCGGGGGCGGAGAGGTTAACCTTGCGCGCCAGATCGGCGTAGGACGCGCGGCCGTTTTCCAGCAGGGCGCTGAGCAGCATGCGGTCGTATTTGTCCAAGGCGAACTCCTGAAATGGGCGGACTTTCGAAATCGCGGTTTAACCCGACGATCTCCGTGATTTCAAAAGTGTACCGGCGCGATAAACAGGTTTTGTAACTTATTTTTGCCTGGCGGCCTTTCTAGAATAACCCGTCCACCGAAATCTGACTGTCGAGCTGCCCATGCCTGCCTTGCGCCGTTTTTCCCTGCCGTTGATCGCTGCGTTTTTTGCGCTGTACGTGATTTGGGGGTCGACCTATCTGGTGATCCGCATCGGCGTGGAATATTGGCCGCCACTGTTGCTGGCGGGGGTGCGTTTCGTCATTGCTGGCAGCTTGATGTATGCCTGGCTGCGCTGGCGTGGGGCTCCGGCGCCAACCTGGGCGCAATGGAAAGCGGCGGGGCTGGTCGGCATTCTGCTGCTCAGTTTCGGTAACGGCGCGGTCAGCGTGGCCGAGCACACCGGCGTGGCTTCGGGCGTTGCCGCGCTGGCGGTGGCGACGGTGCCACTGTTCACCTTGTTGTTCGGCTATTTCTGGGGCGCGCGCAATACTCGTCTCGAATGGGCCGGAGTCGCGCTGGGGATCATTGGCATCGCCATGCTCAACATGGGTTCCAATCTGCAATCGAGTCCGCTCGGCGCGGTGTTGCTGATCTTCGCGGCGGCGAGCTGGGCGTTCGGTTCGGTGTGGAGCAAGCATCTGCCGCTGCCCGCGGGGGCGATGGCCAGTGCGGTGGAAATGCTGATTGGCGGCGTGGTCTTGCTGATCGGCAGTGCGCTGAGCGGCGAGCACCTGCAAGCCATGCCGCCGCTCGAGGGTTGGCTGGCACTGGCCTATCTGATCTTCTTTGGCTCGATCATCGCCTTCAATTCCTACATGTATCTGCTCAAGCACGTACGCCCGGTGGCAGCGACCAGTTATGCCTACGTCAACCCGGCGGTGGCGGTGTTGCTCGGCGTGGTGTTTGTTGGCGAGACCATCGGTATCGAAGAAGCGCTGGCGATGCTGGTGATCATCAGCGCTGTGCTGCTGATCAGCCTGCCGCAGTGGCGCCGGCCGGCACAGCCGCCAGCGGGGGAGGCGAAAGTCGTTCCGACGGAAGCGCGTACGAATTAGGGTAAACTGCGCGGCATTGCATCCCCGCGTGATTTTTTCCTACGGTACTCCCATGACTTTCGCCTCCCTTGGCCTGATCGAACCCTTGCTGCGCTCCCTCGAGACGCTCGGCTACCAGACCCCGACGCCGGTGCAGGCGCAAGCCATTCCGGCCGTCCTGGCCGGTCGCGACCTGATGGCAGCGGCCCAGACCGGCACCGGCAAAACTGCCGGTTTCGCTTTGCCGCTGTTGCAGTTGCTGGCCATGGAAGGGCCGAAAGTCAGCGCCAACTCGGCGCGCGCGCTGATTCTGGTGCCGACCCGCGAGCTGGCCGAGCAGGTCCACGAAGCCGTGCGCCAGTACGCGGAAAACCTGCCACTGCGCACTTATGCGGTGTACGGCGGTGTCAGCATTAACCCGCAGATGATGAAGCTGCGCGGCGGTGTCGATGTGCTGGTCGCCACGCCCGGTCGCTTGATCGACCTGTTCCGTCAGAACGCGCTGAAACTGGATCAGCTGCAAACGCTGGTGCTGGATGAAGCCGACCGTATGCTCGACCTGGGCTTCTCCGAGGAACTGGCGAATATCTACCGCATGCTGCCGAAAAAGCGCCAGACGCTGCTGTTTTCCGCCACCTTCTCCGATGACATCCGCCTGCTCGCCGGGCAGATGCTCAACGATCCTTTGAGCGTCGAAGTCAGCCCGCGCAATGTCGCCGCTAACACGGTCAAGCAGTGGATCGTCACGGTGGACAAGAAGCGCAAGGCCGAACTGTTCGTGCACCTGATGCGCAAGAACAAGTGGAAGCAGGTCCTGGTGTTCGCCAAGACCCGTAACGGCGTCGATGCGCTGGTGGAGAAACTTCAAGGTTTGGGCGTGAACGCTGACGGCATCCATGGCGACAAACCGCAGGCCACGCGCCAGCGCGCACTGGACCGTTTCAAGTTGAGCGAAGTGCAGATTCTGGTGGCGACCGACGTCGCCGCCCGTGGTCTGGACATCGAAGATCTGCCGCTGGTGGTCAACTTCGATCTGCCGATCGTCGCCGAAGATTACATTCACCGCATCGGCCGCACTGGCCGCGCAGGTGCCACCGGTGAAGCGATCTCGCTGGTGTGTGCTGATGAAGTGAACATGCTCTCGGCGATCGAAATGCTCACGCGGCAGAACCTGAAGCGCCAGAACGAACCGGATTTCGAACCCGAGCACCGCGTGCCGGATACCGACGCCAGCGGCCAGGTGATCAAGAAACCGAAAAAACCGAAGAAGCCGAAAGCCTCGGGCGGTGGCGGCAAGCGCAATCTGGGCAAGTGGGTCGACAGCGGCGAGACCTCGGCACCGGAGCCGTCGATCAAGCCGGTGCGCAAAGTGCCGGTGTTCAATACCGGGCCGCGCAAGCGCAAGCCGTGATCTATGAGGCGTTTGTAGGGACGTCTTCGCGAGCAGGCTCGCTCCCACATTGGGGATGCGTTTCCCTGTAGGAGCTGTGGAACGCTGCGATCTTTTGATGTTGATGTTGATTTTTGAAGATCAAAAGATCGCAGCCTCGTTTCACTCGTCAGCTCCTACAGGGGTTTGTGCTTAAGCCACTGCACGATTCCCAGCCCCGCCGCCCGCCCGCTGGCAAAACACCCGGTGAGCAAATAGCCACCGGTTGGCGCTTCCCAATCAAGCATCTCGCCGGCGCAAAACACCCCCGGCAACGCCTTGAGCATCAAGCGCTCATCCATCGCTTCGAACCTCACGCCACCGGCGCTGCTGATCGCCTCGTCCAGCGGACGGGTTTTCACCAGGGTCAGTGGCAACGCCTTGATCGCTCGCGCCAAGAGCGCAGGATCGGCGAATGTCTCGGCATCGGTCAGCTCGCGCAACAACGCGGCTTTTACCCCATCAACCCCGACCTGACTGTGCAGATGCTTGGCCATTGAGCGCGAGCCGCGGGGTTTGCTCAGCGCCGCCTGCAATTTATCCACAGGCCGGCCGGGCAGCAGGTCGATGTGGATAACCGCCGCGCCGTAGCGATTGATTGCCTCGCGAAACGGCGCCGACAGCGCGTAGATCAGACTGCCTTCAATCCCGGTTGCAGTGATCACGCATTCGCCCAGACGCGGGATATCGTCGTTCAAGCCGATGGCGATGTTTTTCAGCGGCGCGCCGGCGAATTTGCTCACCATCAGGTCGCTCCAGGCCTGTACCTCGAAGCCGCAGTTGCTCGGCTGCAGCGGCGCCAGATCCACGCCACGTTGTTCCAGCGGCAACATCCACGCGCCATCCGAGCCCAAGCGCGACCAGCTGCCACCGCCGAGGGCGAGCAGAGTCGCGTCGGGGTTTACGCTGATTTCACCTTCCGGGCTGGCGATGCGCAACGCGCCGTTGGCGTCCCAGCCGAGCCAGCGATGGCGGGTGTGAATAACCACGCCGCTGTCGCGCAGGCGTTTGAGCCAGGCGCGCAGCAGCGGGGCGGCTTTCATGTCGGTGGGGAATACGCGGCCGGAGCTGCCAATGAAGGTTTCTATGCCCAGTTCGTGAATCCACTGGCACAGGGCATCGGCATCGAATGCGCGCAGCAGCGGGGCGATTTGCGGCGCGCGTTCGGCGTAGCGCGCGAGGAACGCCGGGTACGCTTCGGAGTGGGTGATGTTCATGCCTCCGACCCCGGCCAGCAGAAACTTGCGCCCGACAGAGGGCATGCCGTCGTAGAGGTCGACGCGGACTCCGGCCTGGCTCAGCACTTCGGCGGCCATCAGGCCGGCGGGGCCACCGCCGATGATAGCGACGTGGGTGTTGGCGGGGGCGGTGTTCTGAGTCATGGGCGTGCGCTGCGGTATGGCGGGACAAGGCGCGCATTCTAACAGCGCTGAACCCTGTGGGAGACCCCATGTGGGGGCGAGCTTGCTCGCGAAGACGTGGGTCAGTTGATGATGTGTTGGCTGATCTGCCGCCTTCGCGAGCAGGCTCGCTCCCACAGGGGCTGCGGTGTGTTTCGAGTGTGGTTAAAAAATAAACAGTGCGCTGTACCCCATGCCCAGCATGGCCTGCAGTCCCTTTCGTTCAGGTTATCCACAGGCGGTTCCACAGCGATTGTGGGTAACGCAGCACGTTTCAGTGACAGCCGTGTGAATCCCACACTCGTTGCGCGCTGTGATGGAGGATGCCGTGGCGGCGGGCGAGGGCGTGGCGATCCTTGCTGTAGCCGCCGCCGATCACTCCGACCACCGGGATGTCGCGGCCCAGGCAGTGGCGCATCACCCGTTCATCGCGCGCGGCAACGCCTTCGTCGGTCAGTTGCAGATAACCGAGGGCATCGTCTTTGTGCACATCGACGCCGGCGTCGTAGAGCACCAGATCCGGTTGGTACAGCGGCAGCAGGTAGTTGAGCGTGTCATCGACCACCCGCAAGTAATCGGCGTCACCCATGCCTTTGGGCAGCGGAATGTCCCAGTCACTTTCGGCTTTGCGCGCGGGAAAATTCTTTTCGCAGTGCAGGGAAACGGTAATCGCCTCCGGCGTGTCGTGAAGAATCCGCGCAGTGCCGTCGCCCTGATGCACGTCGCAATCGAAGATCAGCACGCGATTGACCCGGCCGCTCTGCAACAGGTACTGGCTGATGATCGCCAGGTCATTGAAGATGCAGAAGCCGGCAGGGTAATCGTAGTGAGCGTGATGGGTGCCGCCGGCCAGATGACAGGCCAGGCCATGTTCCAGCGCTTTCTCTGCCGCGAGGATCGAACCGCCCACCGCGCGCACGGTGCGTCGCGCCAGCGCTTCGTCCCACGGCAGGCCGAGGCGCCGTTGGTCTTCGCGGGACAACTCGCCGCTCATGTAGCGTTCGATATAGCTGCGGTCATGGGCGAGGGCGAGAATGTCGTTGGGGCAGATCTGCGGGCGCAGCAGGTCGGCGTCACGGGTCAGGCCGCTGTCGACCAGGTGATCGCGCAACAGGCGAAACTTGTCCATAGGAAAGCGGTGATCCGCAGGGAACTCGGGGCTGTAGTCTTCGTGATAGATCAACGGCAAGGGCATGGCTTGTTTCGCGCAGAACCTGGGAACGAATGAACGATCCTACCAGCGATGTAGACTCAACGGCATGGAAATGGAGGGGACGATGGAGCCGATACTGGAGCTGCAAAGCGCGCGGTTGTTGATGCGACAGTGGCAGGACGAGGATTTGCCGGCATTTGCGGCGATGTGTGCCGATCCGCAGGTGATGCGCTACTTTCCGGCACCGTTGACCCGGCTGGAAAGTGCCGCATTGATCGGCCGCGTGCGCGGACATTTTGCCGAGCACGGCTTTGGCCTGTGGGCCCTGGAGCGCAAGGACACGGGCGAGTTCATCGGTTTTACCGGGTTGGGCGTGGTCGGCTTCGATGCGCCGTTCACCCCGGCGGTGGAGATCGGCTGGCGTCTGGCCAAGGAACACTGGGGCCTGGGTTACGCCAGCGAAGCGGCGTGGACCGCACTGCGCGCCGGTTTCGACCAGTTGAAACTGGAGGAAATCGTCTCGTTTACCGCCGGGCAGAATGCTCAGTCGGAGAAGGTCATGCAGGCGATCGGCATGCACCACGACCCGCAGGACGATTTCGATCACCCAAAGCTTGCGCTCGATCACCCGTTGCGCCGCCATGTCCTGTATCGCATCAGCCGCGAACAATGGCTGCAAACCTTGCATGAATAAGCCGACACGGACGTTTACAATGGCCGCCATCGTATTTGGCCCGTGCCAGAACCTGAATCGTCCGCCGCAGCCAAGACTGCGCGGCCATTGCTTTGTGTGAGGAGAGTCTGAATGAGCCAAGTGCTGGAAGATCTGGTCGATCTGCTGACCCTGGAGCCGATCGAAGAAAACCTGTTCCGTGGCCGCAGCCAGGATCTGGGGTTCCGCCAGTTGTTCGGCGGTCAGGTGCTCGGCCAGTCGCTGTCGGCGGCCAGTCAGACGGTGGAAGAAGCGCGCCACGTGCACTCGCTTCACGGTTATTTCCTGCGCCCGGGCGATGCCAAGTTGCCGGTGGTGTATTCGGTTGATCGCGTGCGCGATGGTGGCAGCTTCAGCACCCGCCGCGTGACGGCGATCCAGAAAGGCCACCCGATCTTTACCTGCAGCGCTTCGTTCCAGTACGACGAAAAAGGCTTCGAACATCAGGGCCAGATGCCGGCGGTGGTCGGCCCGGAAAACCTGCCCTCGGAACTGGAATTGACCCAGCAGCGCGCGCACCTGATCCCCGAGCACATGCGCGAAAAGCTGCTGTGTCCGAAACCGATCGAAGTGCGCCCGGTCACCGAAAAAGACCCGTACAACCCGCAACCGGCCGATCCGATCAAATATGTGTGGTTCCGCGCCGACGGCGCCTTGGCCGACATCCCGGCGCTGCACAAATATCTGCTGGCCTACGCCTCGGACTTCGGCCTGCTGACCACGTCGATGTTGCCCCACGGCAAGTCGGTCTGGCAGAAAGACATGCAGGTCGCCAGCCTCGATCACGCGCTGTGGTTCCACAATGACCTGCGTGCTGATGACTGGTTGCTCTACGCGATGGACAGCCCGTGGGCCGGCAATTCGCGCGGCTTCTCCCGTGGCAGCGTATTCAACCGCGCCGGGCAACTGGTCGCTTCGGTGACTCAGGAAGGCCTGATTCGCCATCGCAAGGACTGGGCATGAGCCTGACCGAGGTTCGTCATTGGGTGTTCGACATGGACGGCACGCTGACCGTGGCCGTGCATGACTTCGCGGCGATTCGCGTGGCGCTGGCGATTCCGCCGGAGGACGACATCCTCACCCATCTCGCCGCATTGCCGGCCGCTGAAGCGGCGGCCAAGCATGCCTGGTTGCTCGAGCATGAACGCGATCTGGCGCTGGGTTCGACCCCGGCCACCGGCGCGGTGGAGCTGGTGCGTGACCTGCACGCGCGCGGTTATCGCCTCGGCATCCTCACGCGCAATGCGCGGGAGCTGGCGCATGTCACGCTGGAGGCGATCGGGTTGGCCGACTGCTTTGCGGTCGAGGATGTGCTGGGCCGCGACGAAGCACCGCCAAAGCCGCATCCCGGCGGTTTGCTGAAACTGGCCGAGGCCTGGCAGGTGCCAGCGAGTGACATGGTGATGGTCGGCGATTACCGCTTCGATCTGGATTGCGGTCGGGCGGCGGGGGCGCGCACGGTGTTGGTGAATCTGCCGGATAGCCCGTGGCCGGAGCTGACGGATTGGCATGCAAGGGATTGTGTCGAGTTGCGGCGGATGCTTCAGGCTTAAGAGATTTGCTGTTAGTGATGCCCTCATCGCGAGCAGGCTCACTCCTACAATTTGGAATGCGTTCCCCTGTAGGAGCGAGCCTGCTCGCGATAGCTTCGGCACATTCAGCACAAAACCTACTGATCAAACAAAGCCCTCTGCCCCTCCGCGGAAGTCAGCATGCCATCCCCGTCATGCCCAACCCCGGGCACTTCAATCAGCCGCTGATTGACCCCCTCAGGATGCCGGCGCAGTAAATAACCGAAATACAGCTTCCCGCGCATCAAGCGGTAAGCCCCCTGCGCCTGCGCCGCGCAGCTCTTGTCCAAGGCCGGGTGTTCCGGGTCGACATCCTGCTGGCCAAGCAGATAAATCACCTCGCGTTTGACGTAACTGCTCTCGACCTGCAGTGGTGTTTGCCCGCCGGCATACACCGGCATGTCCGCCAATCCGTATTTCCAGCGATTGAAACCGGGGCATTGCGCGTGATCGAACGCCACCGGCCGCTGCTCGTTGAAATACGCATAAGAAGAAGGATTGGCGACTACAAAGCGCAAGCGAATGCCGTTGGTCTTGAGCGCCGGCTGATCCTTGGCCAGCAGCGCATAACGCTGCACCACCTGAGCACCGCCGGAGTGGCCGAAGATCACGATCTGCTTCACGTCCGGAAACTGTTTGCGATCGCTGACCCGCGCGACGATTTCGTCCAGCGCCGCATAGGAACTCAGCGGATTCGGCCCGGTGGACAAACCGCCGCCCATCCACTCGTTGCCCTGCCAGCGCAGCACCGTCGGTGGCAAGGAGTACAAAGTGACGTCGCTTTCATTGAGAAATTGCGGGGCGATCACCAGCGTGTGCGCGGTCTGCCCGGCGAGTTCGGCGGCGCTTTCCGCGCTTTTGCGATAGGTCTCGGCGTTGCGCAAGCGACCGTGAATGACGATCAGCACGCGCTCGATCTTCTCCGGCGCCGGGCCGATGCCCACCGCCATTTCCCCGGCCTTGAGTTGCAGGCGACCGGGGCTGATCGCATCGACGCCGGCCGCTTGCGCGGTGCCGGCAATGAACAGTAACGCCACAAGCCATTTATGCATTTACAGGGTTTTCGCCGCGAAGGTGTCGCACTGGCTTACCTGGCCTTGCGCGAATCCGGTTTTGAACCAGCGCACCCTTTGCGCCGACGTACCGTGGGTAAACGAGTCCGGCACCACGCGGCCCTGACCCTGTTGTTGCAGGCGATCATCGCCGATGGCATTGGCAGCGTTCAAGGCTTCTTCGATGTCGCCGGGCTCCAGCCAGTTCAGGCGCTTCTGCGCGTTGTACGCCCAGACGCCCGCGAGGCAGTCGGCTTGCAATTCCTGACGGACCAGCAGGCCGCCGTCGCCTTCCATTTGCCGACCTTGCTGGCGCGCTGTCTGCATCTTCGCCGAGACGCCGAGCAGCGTCTGCACATGGTGGCCGACCTCGTGCGCGATCACGTAGGCCTGAGCGAAATCCCCGGCGGCTTTGAAGCGCTGCGACATTTCCTGGAAGAAGGCCATGTCCAGATAAACCTTCTGGTCGGCCGGGCAATAGAACGGGCCGGTGGCCGAAGTGGCCATGCCGCACGCCGAGTTAACCCGGTTGCTGAACAGCACCAGCGTCGGGTCTTTGTATTGGCGCCCGGCCTGCTGGAAGATCGGACCCCAAGTGTCTTCGGTGTCGCCAAGGATCGAGCGGACGAATTCAGCCTGTTCATCGTTGGCCGGCGGTGCCTGACGGGTTTGCGAGGTGGGCGCCGCTTGGTCCATCTGGCCGGTCAACTGGCCGAGGATCTGCAGCGGGTCCTGGCCGGTGAGCCAGCCGATGCCGACGATCAGCACGATGGCGGTCAGGCTCAGGCCCTTGCCGCCACCGAAGCGCATGCCGCCGCCACCGCCGGCATCATCACCCCGGGCGTCGACGACGTTGTCACTGCGTCGGCCTTTTTTCCATAGCATGTGGGAATCCTCTTTATTGCGGGTGATGAGTCAGGTGATGAGTGTTGCCGCTGTGTGAGTGTGGCGCCAGTCCGGTCGTCCGTCCATTCACACGCGCCCACGTGGTGCGGGCTTGTTATTGACGGTCGGCCGGGCCGTGAATTCAATCCCGAGAGGAATTTCTTCCGTCGAATTCATGAACCCGCTGTTTCGACGGCAGTCTGTGATGTTGCACACTGGCCGGGCGCCGAAGTGGCGGGAATCTTGCCTCAAGGTTTTGCCTGGCGGCGGTTTCCCGGCGAAGAAGAGTGCAACCTGTGCGGTTGCTGAAAGCTCAGCCGACTATGATTGCCACAACGATTGCCGCCAGCGCGAACGCTCGCCCGGATTTTTTTTCAGAGATTGCCAATGACCGTCAGCACCCCGCTCTCCGGTGTCAACCAGCCCTTCAAGGGGATTCTGCTGATTGTCGTGGCGACGTTCCTGTTTTCCAGCCACGACGCGTTGTCGAAATACCTCTCCGGTTTTTATCCGATCGTGATGGTGGTGTGGGCGCGCTATGTGGTGCACACCTTGTTGATGGCGGGGATTTTCCTGCCGCAGTCCGGCTTGCGTGTGCTGCGCACGAAAAAACCGTTATGGCAGCTCGCCCGTGCCCTGTGCCTGCTCGGCACCAGCCTGTTTTTCACCACGGCGCTGCTGTACATCCCGCTGGCGGAAGCCACGGCGGTCAACTTTCTCGCACCGGTATTGGTCACCGCATTGTCGGTGCCGTTGCTCAAGGAACGCGTGACGCGTGGGCAGTGGATCGCGGTGATCTGCGGCTTCATCGGCGTGCTGATCATCGTCCACCCCGGCGGCGAACTGTTCACCCCGGCGATCCTGCTGCCGTTCTGCTCGGCGCTGTTTTTCTGCTTCTACCAACTGCTCACGCGCAAGCTCGCCGAAGTGGACAGCCCGACCACCAGCAACTTCTTCGCTGGCCTGTGCAATACCTTGGTGATGAGTGCGCTGGTGCCGTTCTTCTGGCAAGTGCCGAGCCTGCCACACGCCGCGCTGATGCTGGCGCTGGGCAGTTGCGGAATGACTGCTCACCTGTTTCTGACCCAGGCCTTCCGTCACGCAGCTCCGGCGCTGCTGGCGCCGTTCGGCTATTGCCAGATCGTCTTCGCGGGGTTGTTGGGCTGGCTGCTGTTCAATCACACGCCGAGCGGGTTGACGGTGATTGGTATTGCGGTGATCTGCTGCAGCGGATTGGCGGCGGCGTGGCAGCAGAGCCGGCGCTGAAGCAACGCAAATCCGGTAGGAGCTGACGAGTGAAACGAGGCTGCGATCTTTTGATCTTCAACCTCAAGATCAAAAGATCGCAGCGTTCCGCAGCTCCTACGGGAGCGATGCAGGCAGGTTATTCGGTAACGGTCGGAATCTTGCGTGGTGCCATGAAGTACATCCACGTCAGTGCGAGGAAGTACATCGCCGGAATCAGCGTGAACAGCACCGTGTAGTTGTTGTTGGTGACGGTGAGGATGTGGCCGACGATCTGGGTCATGAACATCCCGCCGATCGCCGCGCACATGCCGCCGAAGCCGAACACCGTGCTCATCATGTGCTTGGGCGTGTAGTCCATCACCAGGCTCCAGATGTTCGCAGTCCAGGCCTGATGCGCGCCGATCGCCAGCGAGATCGCCGCCACCGCCACCCACAGATTGGCCGAGCCGGCGGCCATGACCACGCCGATGATGCAGCAGGCAAACAGCAACATCGACAGCAGCCGCGCCTTGATCGAGTTCATGCCGCGACCGATCAGGAACGAGGACAGAATCCCGCCGCCGACACTGCCGAAGTCAGCCGTGACGTAGATGATGATCAGCGGAATACCCATCTGCGTCACGTTGATGCCGAGGTTGTATTGCTGATTGAGAAACGGCGGCAGCCAGTACAGATAGAACCAGAACACCGGCGCGGTCAGCGAGTAGGCGAGGGCGAAGGCCCAGGTGCCGCGCATGCGCAGGATCTTGCTGAACGGTACGCGGGCCTGTTCCGGTTCGACTTGCTGCTGGATGTAATCGAGTTCCGACTGTTTCACCGTCGGGTGATCTTCCGGATTGAAGTATTTCAAGCCCCAGAACAGCAGCCAGATCCCGCCGAGTGCGGCCATGCACAGGAACGCCGCTTGCCAGCCCCAGACATGCAGGACCAGTGGCAGCAGCATCGGCGTGAACATCGCCCCGACGTTGGTGCCGGCGTTGAAAATGCCGGTAGCGACTGCACGTTCACCGGCCGGGAACCACAGGCGCGTGGTTTTCACACAGGCCGGGTAGTTGGCCGCTTCGGTCAGGCCGAGGATAAAGCGGCAGACCATGAAGCCGACCGCCGAAGTCGCCAGGCCATGGGCGCCGGTCGCCAGGCTCCAGAGCAGCACGGCGCAGAAGAACACGCGCTTGACGCCGACCCGGTCGATCAGCCGTCCTTGCAGAACAAAGCCGATGGCGTAGCCGACCTGAAACCAGAAGTTGATGTTGGCGTAGTCCATCGCCGTCCAGCTCATTTCCTTGGCGAGGATCGGCTGCATGACGCCGAGGGCGGCGCGGTCGATGTAGTTGAGGGTGGTGGCAAAAAACACCAGCGCCAGCATGCCCCAGCGGGTCTTGCCGACGGCCATGGCGCCGCGGATCTTGTCGCCAATGCCACCCGTGGCAGTGCTCATGGCCGGAGCCATGCGGGAAGTCTGTGAAGGAATCATGTGTTCCACCCGTTTTTGGATTTGTTATTTGGTGTTCTTTACGGTCGAACACCTTGTCCGGTGGTTAGTGGCCGGACTCGATGTGCAACCGATGTTGGGCAGTGAACAAAAAATCGTCAATTCGCCAAATCGCCATAGTGTTCGATAATCGCACGCAAAACTAACCGGGTAGTACACTTTAAATTGCTGCGCGCAGGGATGCAGCCAATAATTTCCCTCACTATAAAACCCCATTCCCTCGTTGGAGCTGCCGAAGGCTGCGATCTTTTGATTTTGCTGTTTAGGTAATCAAGATCAAACGATCGCAGCCTTCGGCAGCTCCTACCCAAAAGCGGCGCAGTCCGGGAGTTGAAACATGCAGCGTTCCATTGCCACCGTTTCCTTGAGCGGCACCCTGCCGGAAAAACTCGAAGCCATTGCCGCCGCCGGGTTCGACGGGGTGGAGATTTTCGAGAACGACCTCCTGTACTACGACGGCAGTCCCCGCGAAGTTAAACAGATGTGCGCCGATCTCGGCGTCGCTATCACCTTGTTTCAACCGTTCCGTGATTTCGAAGGCTGCCGCCGTGATCGCCTGGCCCGCAACCTCGAGCGCGCCGAGCGCAAGTTCGACCTGATGCAGGAACTGGGCACCGACCTGGTGCTGGTGTGCAGCAATGCTTCCGCCGACAGCCTCGGCGATCAACAGATTCTCGTCGATGACTTGCGCCTGCTGGCCGAACGCGCCAGCGCCCGCGGCTTGCGTATCGGTTACGAAGCGCTGGCCTGGGGCCGTCACGTCAATACTTATCAACAGGTCTGGGACATCGTCCGTCAGGCCGATCACCCGAACCTCGGCGTGCTGCTCGACAGCTTCCACACTTTGTCGCTGAAGGGCGATCCGAGTGCGATCGCCGATATTCCCGGCGACAAGATTTTCTTCGTGCAAATGGCCGACGCGCCAGTCCTGGCCATGGATGTGCTGGAGTGGAGCAGGCATTTCCGCTGCTTCCCGGGGCAGGGCGAATTCGATCTGCCGGGTTTCCTCGCACCGATCATCAAGAGTGGCTATACCGGGCCGTTGTCGCTGGAAATCTTCAACGACGGCTTTCGCGCCGCGCCGCCACGGGCCAACGCCGCCGACGGTTTGCGCTCGCTGCTGTATCTGGAGGAGAAGACCCGCCAGCGTCTCGAGCAGGAAGCGCCGCCGGTGGCCAACCGTGACATTCTTTTCAAAACGCCGCAGGCCAGCGAATACAACGGCGTTGAATTTCTCGAGTTTGCCGTCGACGAAGCGCTGGGCGCGAAGCTCGGTCACTGGCTGCAACGCCTCGGTTTCGCCAAGGCCGGCCAGCACCGCTCCAAGAGTGTCAGCCTGCTGCGTCAGGGCGATATCAACCTGATCCTCAACTCCGAGCCTTATTCGTTCGCCCACAGCTTTTTCGAAGCCCACGGCCCGTCGCTGTGCGCTACGGCGGTGCGGGTCAAGGACAGCGCCAGTGCGCTGGCCCGCGCGGTCGCTTACAAGGGGCAGCCCTATCGCGGGCTGGTCGGGCCGAATGAACTGGAGCTGGCGGCGGTGCGCGCACCGGACGGCAGCCTGATTTATCTGGTCGATGAGGACGCCGACGTGTACGGCACCGATTTCAATCTGTTGCCGGACGCGCAGACCGGCGGCGGCCTCAAGCGTATCGATCACATGGCCATGGCGCTGCCTGCCGACAGCCTCGACAGTTGGGTGCTGTTCTACAAAAGCCTGCTGGATTTCGAAGCCGACGATGAAGTGGTGCTGCCCGATCCGTACGGCCTGGTGAAGAGCCGCGCACTGCGTAGCCGCGACAGTTCGATCCGGCTGCCGCTGAACATCTCCGAGAACCGCAACACTGCCATTTCGCATGCGCTGTCGAGTTATCGCGGCTCCGGTGTGCACCACATCGCCTTCGATTGTGACGACATCTTCGCCCAGGTCAGTCGCGCCAAAGAGGCCGGCGTGCCATTGCTGGACATACCGCTGAATTACTACGACGACCTCGCGGCGCGCTTCGATTTCGACGATGAATTCCTCAGCGAACTGGCCTATTACAACGTGCTCTACGACCGTGACGCCCAGGGCGGCGAGTTGTTTCACGTCTACACCGAGCCGTTCGAGGGGCGTTTCTTCTTCGAGATCATCCAGCGCAAGAATGGCTATGCCGGCTACGGCGCGGCCAACGTTGCGGTGCGGCTGGCGGCGATGGCTAAATCCCGCAGCGGCGCGGTGCGTCAGGCGAAGTTGTAGGGAATTCGTAAACGCGGGATTAAACACCGGCTGCGCGGCTTCCTTCACTGTCCCGCGCGGCCCATAATCGCCAGCTTGTGCAGTGATGGCCGTGAGCCCGCGATGACCATGAATTCAGAACTTTCCGCCGCGGCTGTCGAGTCCGACGCAGTGCCGCGCAAGAGTCGCAAGAACAACCCGGAAAAGACCCGCGAAAACATCCTGCAGGAGGCGATCGTCGAGTTCGTCCAGCAGGGCCTGTCCGGTGCCCGCGTCGACGCGATCGCCGAGCGCATCCACACCTCCAAGCGCATGATCTATTACTACTTCGGCAGCAAGGAGCAATTGTACGTCGAGGTGCTGGAGAAGCTTTACGGCGATATCCGCAGCACGGAAAACCGCCTGCACCTGGACGAACTGACGCCCGAGCTGGCGATCCGTCGGTTGGTGGAATTCACTTTCGATCACCATGACCACAACGTCGATTTCGTGCGCATCGTCAGCATCGAAAACATCCACAACGCCGAGTACGTAAAGCGTTCCGATGCGATCAAAGCGCTGAACAACACGATCCTCGACACCTTGGGCGGGATTCTGCAACGGGGGGCGGACGAAGGTTTGTTCCGGCGTGGCATCGATGCGCTGGACGTGCACCTGCTGATCAGTTCGTTCTGCTTTTATCGCGTGTCGAACCGCCACACGCTGGGGGAAATCTTCCAGATCGACCTGCCGGACGAAACCATCAAGCAGCGTCACCGCGAGATGATCTGCGAATCGGTGTTGCGCTACCTGCAGGCCTGACACGTTCCCCTGTAGGAGTGAGCCTGCTCGCGATAGCGGTGTGTCAGACCACAGATGTATTGGCTGACGGAATGCTATCGCGAGCAGGCTCACTCCTACAGGGGCAGCGGCAAGGCTCAGCCATTCATGTTCTGAAAATGCTCAAGCATGCGCTGCGCATCCGCCGCCACGCCGCTGAACAGTTCAAACGCCTTCACCGCCTGAAACACCGCCATGTTGCCGCCATCCAGCGTGCGGCAACCCAAAGCACGGGCGTCGCGCAGCAGTTCGGTTTCCAGCGGGAAATACACGATCTCCGCCACCCACATTTCCTTGCGCAACAACCCGGCCGGCACTGGTGTACCCGGCAGCTTGGCCATGCCCATCGGCGTGGTGTTGACCAGCCCATCGGCCTGCGCCAGCGCCGAGGGCAAATCCCGTCCGGCCTGCGCGCGGCCGGCACCAAAATGTTGATTCAGATTGTTCGCCAGATTTTCCGCGCGCTCGTGATCGACATCAAAAATCGTCAGTTGCCGTACGCCTTCGCTGAGCAGTGCGTGGGCCACCGCCGCACCAGCGCCGCCAGCGCCCATCTGGACGACACGTTCGCGGGCAGCGTCCGTCAGACCCCGGCGGAAACCCTCGGCGAAACCGAGGCAATCGGTGTTGTGGCCGACACGCTTGCCGTCTTTCAGCACCACCGTGTTCACTGCGCCGATACCTCGGGCTTCCGGCGACAATTCATCGAGCAGCGGGATGATTGCCTGCTTGCACGGAAACGTGATGTTCAGCCCGGTGTAATGCATCCGCTCGGCCGCTTGCAGCAAATCGGGCAGCGCCGTGCTGTCGAGGCGCAATTGATCGAGGTCGATAAGTTGGTAGAGATAACGCAGGCCCTGCGCGTCGCCTTCGTGCTCGTGCAGTGCGGGAGTGCGCGAAGCTTGAATACCGGCCCCGATCAGACCGGCGAGTATTACATTGGAGCGCGACATGGCTTTATCCCTTTAACCGTTGACTGAAATGCTCCAGCGCCAAGCGGTAACCATGGCTGCCGAATCCGCACATCACCGCTGTGGCAATGCCCGAAACAAACGAATGATGACGGAACGGCTCGCGCGCATGCACGTTGGACAGATGCACCTCGATCACTGGCAACTCACTGGCGACCAAGGCATCGCGAATCGCCACCGACGTGTGCGTCCATGCCGCCGGATTGATCACGATCCCGGCGCAACGCCCCCGCGCGGCGTGAATCCAGTCGAGCAGCTCGCCTTCATGATTGGTCTGGCGAAATTCCACGGTCAGGCCGAACTCGTCAGCCGCGCGACCACACAGCGCGGAAATGTCCGCCAGGGTTTCATGACCATAAGTCGCCGGCTCGCGGGTGCCGAGCAGGTTCAGGTTCGGGCCGTTAAGCACCAGAACGATAGGGGACATGGGGGTAACTCCACTTATTGTTTTTGGCATGGGCCAAGAGGTTCCGGCCTGTGGAGATAAAATGTACTAGATGGTTACATCGGTCAATTGAACAGAAATGACCTGGGCGTTTTATGTTCGGTGATCGCACAGATCAAAAGATCGCAGCCTTCGGCAGCTCCTACAGATAACCGCGTTCCACGTGTAGGAGCTGCCGAAGGCTGCGATCTTTTAGAGCACACACAAAAAAGCCGTCAATCACGACGGCTTTCTCGTACCAGCTACCCGCGATCAACGCCGGGTCAGCAACACACCGGATTCCATGTGATGGGTCCACGGGAATTGGTCGAACAATGCGCACTTGGTAATGCGGTGGGTGTCATGCAACTGGGCGATGTTGGCCGCGAGGGTCTCCGGGTTGCAGGAGATGTAGAGGATGTTGTCGAAGCGTCGGGTCAGTTCGCAGGTATCCGCGTCCATGCCGGCGCGCGGTGGGTCGACGAAGACGCTGCCGAAGTCGTAGCTCTTCAGATCGATGCCGTGCAGGCGGCGGAACGGGCGCACTTCGTTGAGCGCTTCGGTCAGTTCTTCGGCGGACAAACGCACCAGGGTGACGTTATCCACAGCGTTTTCGCTGAGGTTGCTCAGGGCCGCGTTGACCGACGTCTTGCTGATTTCGGTAGCGAGCACTTTGCGTACCCGGGTGGCCAGCGGCAGGGTGAAGTTGCCATTGCCGCAGTACAACTCCAGCAGATCGTCGCTGCGATCGCCCAGCGCTTCGTATGCCCAGTTGAGCATTTTCTGGTTCACCGTACCGTTGGGCTGGGTGAACGCGCCTTCGGGCTGGCGATAGCTGAAGATGCGGCCGCCGACTTCGAGTTTTTCGACGACATAATCCTGGCCGAGCACTTCGCGCTTGCCTTTGGAGCGGCCGATGATGCTCACACCGAGATTGGTCGCCAACTGAGTCGCCGCCGCGTGCCAATGCTCATCCAGCGGGCGGTGATAGCACAGGGTGATCATCGCGTCGCCGGCCAGCGTGGTCAGGAATTCGACCTGGAACAACTTGTGGCTCAGCGCCGAACTGGCCTGCCACGCGGCCTTCAACTGCGGCATCAACTGGTTGATGCGCAGGCTGGCAATCGGGAATTCTTCGATGAGGATCGGCGTGCGTTTGTCGTCCTGAGAGAACATCGCGTAATGCCGCTCGCCGCCCTCGCGCCACAGGCGGAATTCGGCACGCAGGCGGAAGTTCTGCAGCGGCGAATCAAACACCGTCGGCTCGGGTGCATCGAACGGCGCCAGCAGCTCACGCAGACGTGTGACCTTGGCTTCGAGCTGTTCGGCGTAGGCTTGGGAATCGAAAGTCATGCGTTGAACCAACCCAACTTGATCACAAACAGAATCGAAAGAATCACCAGTGCCGGGTTCAGCTCACGGGCACGGCCGGACAGCAGCTTGATGGCGGTCCAGGCGATGAAGCCGAAGGCGATGCCGTTGGCGATCGAATAGGTGAACGGCATCGCCAGCGCGGTGACCACCACCGGCGCGGCGACGGTGATGTCATCCCAGTCTATTTCCGCCAGGCCGGAAGTCATCAGCACGGCGACGAACAGCAGCGCTGGGGCGGTGGCGAAGGCCGGAACGCTGGCCGCCAGTGGCGAGAAGAACAGCGCCAGCAGAAACAGGATTGCCACGACGATGGCGGTCAGGCCGGTGCGGCCGCCGGCACTGACGCCGGCAGCGGATTCGATGTAACTGGTGGTGGTCGACGTGCCCAGCAGCGAACCGGCCATGGCCGCAGTACTGTCGGCGATCAGCGCGCGACCCATTTTCGGCATGTGGCCGTCCTTGCCCATCAGGCCGGCGCGCTTGGCGACGCCGATCAGGGTCCCGGAGTTGTCGAACAGGTCGACGAACAGGAAGGCGAAGATCACGCTGACCAGACCGATATCCAGTGCACCTTTGATGTCCAGTTGCAGGAAGGTCGGCGCCAGCGACGGCGGCATCGACAGGATGCCGCCGAACTTGGTGACGTTCAGCGCGATCGAGGCGATGGTTACCGCGAGGATGCCGATCAGCACCGCGCCGCGCACTTTCAGCGCTTCGAGGGCAACAATCACAGCGAAGCCGATAGTCGCAAGGATCGGTGCCGGTTTGGTCAGATCACCGAGGCCGACCATGGTCGCCGAATTGCCGACCACGATTTCCGCGTTGTGCAAGGCAATCAACGCCAGGAACAGACCGATACCGGCGGCGATCGCCGAGCGCAGTGGCAGCGGGATGGCATTGATGATCCATTCACGGATGCGGAAGATCGACAGCAGGAAGAACAGCACGGCGGAAATGAACACCGCACCCAGCGCCACCTGCCAGGTGTGGCCCATGTGCAGAACCACGGTGTAGGTAAAGAAGGCATTCAGGCCCATGCCCGGAGCGAGGGCGATCGGGTAGTTGGCGATCAGGCCCATCACGGTCGATCCGATCGCGGCAGCCAGACAGGTGGCGACGAAGATCGCGCCCTTGTCCATGCCGGTCTCGCCGAGGATGCTCGGGTTGACGAACAGAATGTAAGCCATGGCCAGGAAAGTCGTGACGCCCGCGAGAATTTCGGTGCGCACGTTGGTGTTGTGTGCCTTGAGTTGAAACAGCCTTTCCAGCATGTCTGCTCCCCGTGGCGCGCGTGGCGCCGTGAATGTATCGACCTCAACAGCAAAGCACAGACCGTCGCAAGCGCCTGGGAAATTGTCGTGGGCCGGAAAAAGCCGCGCATCATACCAGCCGCGTGAGGAATTTGGCGGATGTTGGTGTCGATCGTCGGCGAAGTTTTGCGCAGCGGACAACTGCGCCATACTGCGCGCTGATTTTTCGGAGTGGGCAGGCATGCGCAACAGCGGGATCAGGATTTTCGGATGGATTGCAGCACTGCTGGCGGCGGTGCCGGCGTTCGCGGCTTCGGCGCCGCCGTTGAGCGAAGTGAAGGTGATCAAAGTACAGTCACCGCCCTGCGGACTGGAGGATATCGCCAATAACCAGCCGCAAACCCAATGCAATCACAGTGGGCCGAATATCAAAGTCTTCGTGCTGGAAGTCGGCTATGGCCAGAACCAGCCACACGTGACTCTGGATGGCTTCGAGGTCAACGGCACTCGAGGCCCGGTGTGTGCCTTCGATAATGGCAACCTCACCGAATGCACGCCTGGCAGCAAAACCGTCGGTTCTCTCTATACCTTCGATCTGGCCGGCAAACAGGAAGGCACCTTCAGCTTCAGCAACACCTCGATCAACGCTCCGCGCAACACGCTCTCGACTCAGCTTTACATCAAGTAACGGCTGACTTCGAACAGGGTGGGACAAAGCTGACTACGCTTTACAGACTACCCAGCGGAAAGCGCCCATGACTTCCAGAGCCCTGATTGCCCTCGCCGAGGGCATCGACGATTTGCAAACCGTGACCCTGATCGACGTGCTGCGCCGCGCCGGCATCGAAGTGGTCGCCGCCAGTATCGAAGGCCGGCGCATGCTGACCTGCGCGCGCGGCACCCGGTTGACTGCCGATGGCATGCTGGTCGATGTACTCGCGCAGCGCTTCGACCTGATTGTCCTGCCGGGCGGCGCCGTCGGTTCCCAGCATCTGGCGGCGCATCAGCCATTACAGCAATTGCTCAAGGACCAAGCCAGCGCCGGCCGACTGTTCGCCGCCATCGGCGAAGCCCCGGCCGTCGCGCTGCAAGCGTCAGGCGTGCTGCGCCAGCGACGGATGACCTGCCTGCCCGGCGCCAGCCATCAGTTGTCGGGCTGTACGTTTGTTGATCAACCAGTGGTGGTCGACGGCAACTGCATCACCGCCCAAGGCTCGGGACCGGCGCTGGAATTTGCCTTGACCCTGGTCGAGCAACTTGGCGGCAAGGCGCTGCGGTTGAAGGTGGCGGGGGAGTTGATGGCCTGAAGGGTCAGCCGCGGGCTGCGAGGGGTTCTATCATTGGTTGCTCACGGTGCTCCGCTTGCCAAAGGTCGTAGTCGGTTTGAACACCTAGCCACACGCGCGCCTTGCCTATCCCTGCACGCTCAAGTCGTACTGCCAGATCCGGGCTGATTGGCGCGTGTCCGTGCAGTACGCGCGAAAGGTGCGGGCGTGCAAAGCCAAGGTGCCGGGCTAATTCGCTCACGCTGATGCCAAGCTCGGGCAAGACATCCAGCAGCAGGGTTTCACCGGGGTGTGGCGGGTTGTGCATGGGCGTGGACCTGAAGACATGATCATGGCGGCGAGTGTAAGGCGATACATTACACCCAGTGCGGTAACTATGTACCGCACGTTGTCGCTTGATATGTGCTTGGCAGGTGAGTTTTTCCAGAAAACTCAGACCTTCTCCTCCACCGGCACATGCATCCGGTCCCGGTTCGCCAATGTCGGGAACAGCTTGATCCACGTCCCGGTCACCACCAGCGTGCCGATTCCGCCCATGACCACCGCCGGCACGGTGCCGAACCAGTGGGCCGTGAGGCCGGATTCGAATTCGCCCAACTGGTTCGAGGCACCAATGAACAGGCCGTTGACCGCGCTGACCCGGCCGCGCATTTCGTCCGGGGTTTCCAGTTGTACGAACGAGGCGCGGATGACCATGCTGATCATGTCCGCTGCACCGAGCACCACCAGCACTGCCAGCGAGAACCAGAACGAGGTCGACAGGCCGAAGGCGATGGTGGCGACGCCGAAGATGCCGACGGCGGTGAACATCACCCGACCGACATTGCGCTCCACGGCAAATCGCGCCAGGAACAATGACATCAGCAACGCGCCCACTGCCGGCGCCGAGCGCAGCAGGCCAAGGCCCCACGGGCCAGTCAGCAGAATGTCCTTGGCGAACACCGGCAGCAACGCCGTGGCGCCGCCGAGCAGCACGGCAAAAAGGTCCAGCGAGATCGCGCCGAGGATGTCCGGGCGGCTGCGGATGAAACGGATTCCCGCCAGCAACGAATCCAGCGTGGCTTTGCCTTTGTTCAGCGGCGTCTGGCGTGCCGGCAGATTGAGCATCAGCGTGCAGGCGATCACATACAGAAGTACGGTTGGACCGTAGACCCAGACGCTGCCAAATGCATAGAGCAAGCCGCCGAGAGCCGGGGCGACGATGGTCGCAGACTGCTGCGCCGATTGCGCGGCAGCGACGGCGCGGGGGAACAGGGCGCTGGGGACGATGCTTGGCAATAGCGCCTGGGTCGTCGGCATTTCGAACGACCGCGCAGCGCCCAGAAGAAAGGCGAGGATGAAAATCATCTCGCGAGTGACATTGTCGGTGGCACTGCCGATGGCCAGCGCCAAGGCAATCAGTGCCTGCAACGACTGACAAAGCGCGGCGACCTTGCGCCGGTCATAGCGGTCGGCGACATGCCCGGTGTGCAGCATGAACAGCACGCGCGGGGCAAATTCGACCAGACCGACCAGGCCCAGATCCAGCACGTTGCCGGTCAGTTGATACAGATTCCAGCCAATCGCCACGGTGAGCATCTGGAAACCGCTGGCGGTGAAAATCCGCGCCAGCCAGAAGGCCATGAACGGACGATGGTGACGTAACAGCAGGGGCTCTTGAACGGGCATCTGAAGGCAGGTCTTGGACGAGTGAACGGCGAGATTATCACCAGTCTGTAACAGGAAGTTGCTACGAGAAAAAATTCAGTCAGATGTGCATCAATCTTTTCGGGTTAACCCACAACTTATTCAGGCCAGAACCTTGCTGCGCCAATGAGACAACTTGTCACGCGGCAAACGACCACGCGGTTCGTTGGTAAAAATGGGACTACTCTTTCAACGTTGCTTGATCCAGATCAAGACCCCGACCGGAACTGATCTGACGGCCAGTTGGCCAGACTCCCTGCGTTGCGATGGTTGTAAAAAAAGAACGAATCCGAATTCGCCGCACTCCATATCCGTGGGGGCAGTGGTGCAGGCCTCCGGGTCCGCTACCCGTACTACCTGACAGAGGAAGCCATATGTTCGGTTTAGAGGCTCTCGATCTCGCCCGAATTCAGTTCGCGTTCACCATCTCGTTCCACATTCTGTTCCCGGCCATCACCATCGGCCTGGCGAGTTACCTGGCGGTGCTCGAAGGCTTGTGGCTGAAAACCCGCAACGATACCTACCGTGACCTCTACCATTTCTGGTCGAAGATCTTTGCCGTCAACTTCGGCATGGGCGTGGTTTCCGGTCTGGTCATGGCCTATCAGTTCGGCACCAACTGGAGTCGATTCTCTGATTTCGCCGGTGCCGTCACCGGGCCGTTGCTGACCTATGAAGTGCTTACAGCGTTTTTTCTCGAGGCCGGTTTTCTTGGCGTGATGCTGTTCGGCTGGAACAAGGTCGGGCGCGGCCTGCACTTCTTTTCGACGGTGATGGTGGCGATCGGCACGCTGATTTCGACCTTCTGGATTCTCGCTTCCAACAGCTGGATGCAGACGCCGCAGGGCTTTGAAATCGTCAACGGTCAGGTGATTCCGACCGATTGGCTGGCGATTGTCTTCAACCCGTCATTCCCTTATCGCCTGATGCACATGGCCACCGCCGCGTTCGTCGCGACGGCATTCTTCGTCGGCTCTTCGGCAGCCTGGCATTTGCTGCGCGGCAGGGACAACCCGGCGATCCGCACCATGTTGTCGATGGCGATGTGGATGGCGCTGATCGTCGCGCCGATCCAGGCAGTGATCGGCGACTTCCACGGGCTCAACACGCTCAAGCATCAGCCGGCAAAAATCGCTGCGATCGAAGGCCACTGGGAAAACCACGGCGACGAAGCGACGCCGCTGATCCTGTTCGGCTGGCCGGACATGAAAGAAGAACGCACCAGGTTCGCCGTGGAGATTCCCTACCTCGGCAGCCTGATTCTCACGCACTCGCTGGACAAGCAAGTGCCGGCACTGAAGGAATTCCCGCCGGAAGACCGGCCGAATTCGACCATCGTGTTCTGGTCGTTCCGCATCATGGTCGGCCTCGGTTTCCTGATGATCTTCACCGGGTTGTGGAGTCTGTGGCTGCGCAAGCGTGACTCGCTGTATACCTCGCGGCCGTTCCTGCATCTGGCGTTGTGGATGGGGCCGTCCGGCCTGATCGCGATTCTTGCCGGCTGGTTCACCACGGAAATCGGCCGTCAGCCATGGGTCGTGTACGGCTTGATGCGCACCGCAGATGCTTCTTCCAACCACAGCTTCATGCAGATGAGCATCACCCTGATCATGTTCGTCGTGATCTATTTCGCGCTGTTCGGCGCAGGTCTCGGCTACATGATGCGTCTGGTGCGCAAGGGGCCGAAGATCAGCGAAGGCAGCGAAACGCCCGACGGTGGTCCAGGCAAGAAACGCACCCCGGCGCGTCCGCTGTCCGCAGCCGACGATCCGGCCGAGGGCGAGCACGAAGACAACACTCGCTTGACCAAGGAGATTTGACTCATGGGTATTGATCTTCCGCTGATCTGGGCCGTGATCATCATCTTCGGCATCATGATGTACGTGGTCATGGACGGTTTCGATCTGGGCATCGGCATTCTTTTCCCGTTCGTGCCCGGCAAGACCGACCGCGACGTGATGATGAACACGGTTGCGCCAGTCTGGGACGGCAACGAAACCTGGCTGGTGCTGGGGGGCGCGGCGTTGTTTGGCGCCTTCCCGCTGGCCTATTCGGTTGTGTTGTCGGCGCTGTACCTGCCGCTGATCTTCATGCTGATGGGGCTGATTTTCCGTGGCGTGGCCTTCGAGTTCCGCTTCAAGGCCAAGGATGAAAAACGTCACCTGTGGGACAAGGCGTTCATCGGTGGTTCGATCGCGGCGACGTTCTTTCAGGGTGTGGCGCTAGGTGCGTTCATCGACGGCTTGCCGGTGGTCAATCGCCAGTTCGCCGGTGGATCACTGGACTGGCTCACGCCGTTCACACTGTTCTGCGGCGCAGCGCTGGTGGTGGCCTATGCCTTGCTCGGTTGCACCTGGCTGATCATGAAGACCGAAGGCAAGTTGCAGGAACAGATGCATGATCTGGCGCGGCCGCTGGCGTTTGTGCTGTTGGCGGTGATCGGCATTGTCAGTATCTGGACGCCGTTGTCCCACCCGGAAATTGCCTCGCGCTGGTTCAGCATGCCGAATCTGTTGTGGTTCATGCCGGTGCCGATTCTGGTGCTGGTTACCCTGTATGGCCTGATCCGCGCAGTGGCACGTAATGCCAACTACACGCCGTTCCTGCTGACCCTGGTGCTGATTTTCCTCGGCTACAGCGGCCTGGGCATCAGCCTCTGGCCGAACATCGTACCGCCATCGATCTCGATCTGGGACGCCGCCGCGCCGCCGCAAAGTCAGGGCTTCATGCTGGTGGGCACGCTGTTCATCATCCCGTTCATCCTGGGTTATACCTTCTGGAGCTACTACGTGTTCCGCGGCAAAGTCACCCATGAAGACGGCTATCACTAATCCAATGCCGGGCTTGCCCTGTGGGAGCGAGCCTGCTCGCGAAGGCGCCATCGGTGGCGCCTTGGCTTAACGGAGATCGATTCTATGACCGGCAAGCATTCCCTGCACGACATTGAAGAAGCCGAAAAAAAACCGCTGTGGCAGCGGCTCGGCTGGTTGGCCTTGATCTGGGTCGGCAGTGTCGGCGTGTTGTTCATCGCCGCCAGCCTGATGCGCATGTTCATGAATGCCGCAGGCTTGACCACCCACTGAAACATCCTGTCCCGGCGCCTTCGGGTACGGGTTTGCAACCCTCCTCACGGAGGGTTTTTTATGCCCGGGATTTATTTGCGCGCCTTGAGAATGACGAACTTCGGCGTTGCCGCCACTTGCTCGACACCGCGGAACAAGCGCGCCAGTTTGCTGTGATAGCCCAGGTGCCGATTGCCGACAATGTACAGCGCACCGCCGACCACCAGTGCCTCGCGGGCTTGCTGGAACATGCGCCAGGCGAGGAAGTCGCCGACCACCTGCTGCTGATGGAACGGTGGGTTGCACAGCACCACGTCCAGCGACTGCGGCGCCTGCCCGGCCAGACCATCGCCAGCGCGCACGATGACTTCGCGATCGCCCAACGCCTCGCGCCAGTTCTCGGCAGCCGATTGCACCGCCATGAACGATTCATCGACCAGCGTGTAATGCGCATCCGGGTTCTGCAGGGCGCTGGCAATGGCCAGTACACCGTTACCACAACCCAGGTCGGCGACTCGTGCGTTGCCAAGGTTTTTCGGCAGATGCGGCAGAAACGCGCGCGTGCCGATGTCCAGGCCGTCGCGGCAGAACACGTTGGCGTGGTTGAGCAGTTCGATCGCCGGTTCGTCGAGGCGATAGCGAGTCGGGTAGGGCGATGTCGCGGGCAGTTTGCTTTCAGGCGTGGCGATCAGCAGTCGCGCTTTCTTCACGGCCAGCGACGCCTGCACCGGGCCAATGTAGCGCTCGAGCAGATCGCCGGCGGCACGGGGCAGATGCTTCACCATCGCGGCCGCGATCACTTGCGCGCCGGGGGCGAGTTGTCCTTGCAGGCGGATCAGTTGTTCTTCCAGCAGCGCCAGGGTTTTGGGAACGCGGATCAGCACCCGGTCAAACGGCCCCACTAAAGGTTCGCTGGCCGGTAGCGGCCGGATCGCATCGAACGCCTGACCATTGCGCAGCAGATTTTTTTCCAGCCCGGCGAAACCCAGGAACGAGTCGCCGCTGCTGCTGACCTCGACATTGCCCAGCAAACTGATCGCCAAGGCACCAAAGCTGTCATTGAGTACCAGCACGCGGGTGCTGCTTGCCGGTTGTTCGCTGGCGAGATGATTGAGCAGGTATTCGTCTGCCGCATCGAAGGCTTGCAGCGGTTCATTCTGCTGTTCGGGCTGGCGGATCAGGTCGAGTTGGGCGAAAGGTGTTTCAAGCAAAGGCATGGGGCGGGGACTCGGAATATTCGGCTGGTGTTCCGTTGCCGGCTTCTCACGCCACGGAACCCGACCGAGTGGACTGCGATGCAAGCGGTGTGCGTCATCACTCGGAGAAGGCCTCAATGGTACGTTTTTTTGCGGGCGAATACTCGCAGGATTGCGTCGGGAGTCAGTTGACGATTCAGATGATTCCCGCGCGAGCCGCCGCGATCACGGCGGAGATCTTGTTGCAGACTTTGAACTTCTCGATCAGGTTTTGCACATGGTAGTTAACGGTACGTTCGCTGAGGCTGAGAATTCTCGAAATATCATGCGCGGTCTTGCCCATGGCGGACAGTTGCAGAATCTCCAGTTCCCGGGACGAAAGCCTGGGCCTGCTGGGTTTGGTCGGTATGGGCACGCTGCGGGCGTACAATTCGCTGACGCGTCGGTTGGCGAAAAAGATATAACCGTAATGCTCATACAGCTCCAGCGGGCTGATCGAACAGTGAGAGCGGGCGAGACTGATGATGCTGCACAAGCCGCTGGCCTCATCATGAAACGCTTGCGACCAGCCATGCTGCAGTCCGTTTTTTTGCAACGCTCGCCAAAGCTCAGGTGCCTGGGCGAAGACTCTTTCCTCCCAGACAATTGGCAATATTGAGTGATTGCAATGCGCTATTATCGGGTCAACGTTTCGGTAATTTTCCTCGTCGTACTGTACGTTCCAATCTTTGGGGTAATTATTGATTTGCAATGCATTGAGGTGCACCTCGCGATGTGGCGAGGTTACGGCGATCGCGCAGTAATTAAAGCCCAGGTTTTCGGCGAATCTCAGCAATATGGGATACGCCGTCTCTATTTCCTTGGCAAACGTCAGTTGTTTCAGTTGTGATTCCTTCCACGTTTCCATGAACCATCGCTCCATTGCTTTATCTGGGCGCCAAATGGATCCAAAAGATCCGGCACGAAGCGAAGTGTAGGATCTTTCCTACGAATCGCCTTACATTATTTCGAGATTGATACTTGGGTGTTTTTTATAAAGCGTTCTTAGCAATACAAAACGTTATATTCAAACCGGCATCTTAAAGTTATTACTCCAAATCTGATTTTGGCGGCGAATACTGATGCGCTGCGCTGAAGCTGCTCGTCCCGTTAACAATGACAAGTGTCCGGCAGCACGATTTTGCGGGACACTGTGGTTAATCGTTTCAAGGAGTGCCTCATGACTGTCAGCGCCGAGAAGTACACCACCCAGACATTACTCGATGTCCAACCGTTGACCCCGAACCTGTTCACGCTGCGCACCACCCGTGACCCCGGCTTTCGCTTCCGTGCCGGCCAGTTCGCCCGACTGGGCGTCACCAAGGCCGATGGCAGCACGGTCTGGCGGGCCTATTCGATGGTGTCGTCGCCGTTCGACGAGTTTCTCGAGTTCTTTTCCATCGTCGTGCCGGGCGGCGAATTCACCAGTGAGCTGAGCCGGCTTCAGGTTGGCGACAGCTTGATGGTGGAGCGCCAGGCATTCGGCTATCTGACGCTGGATCGCTTTGTCGATGGCCGAGACCTGTGGTTATTGTCCACCGGCACCGGGGTGGCGCCGTTTCTGTCGATCCTGCAGGACTTCGAGGTCTGGGAGAAATTCGAGCGCATCATTCTGGTTTACAGCGTGCGGGAGGCGCGGGAGCTGGCTTATCAGGAGTTGATCGGCGGGTTGGCGCAACGTGACTATCTGAGCGAATACGTCCACAAGTTGCAGTTCATCCCTACCGTGACTCGCGAAGCGCATCCAGGCGCGCTGCAGGGCCGGATTACTACGCTGATTGAAAACGGCGAACTGGAACGCGCGGCGGGCGTTGAGCTCTCGCCAGAGCATTCGCGAGTGATGCTGTGCGGCAATCCGCAGATGATCGACGACACCCGCGCCTTGCTGAAACAGCGCGACATGCGCCTGAGCCTGACGCGCAAGCCGGGGCAGGTTGCGGTGGAGAATTACTGGTAACGAAAACGGCACCCGCGGGTGCCGTTTTGATGAGTACCGAATGCCTCAGGGCCGTTCGTTCTGCGCCTTGAGCAGGTCGCGAATTTCGCCCAGCAGTTGCTCTTCCTTGCTCGGGATCGGCGGCGCGGTCGGTGCTACCGCTTCTTCGCGCTTGAGGCGGTTGATGGCTTTGACACCCATGAAAATCGCGAAAGCGACAATCACGAAATCCAGCACCGTCTGCAGGAATTTGCCGTAAGCCAGCACCACTGCGGGCGCATCGCCCTGGGCTGCTTTGAGCGTGACAGCCAGATCACTGAAGTCCACCCCACCGATCAACAGGCCAATCGGCGGCATGATCACGTCGCCGACAAACGACGAAACAATCTTGCCGAACGCCGCGCCAATGATGATACCGACGGCCATATCGACCACATTGCCTTTGACCGCGAAGGCCTTGAACTCGCTAAGCACGCCCATAGTTATTTCCTTGTTACAGATGAGTTTGGTGGTGGCAGTGTAAATCAGCGAAACGCCTCCTGCGCGTAACACCTTCTTACAATGCCCGTTTTTATCGACACATCAATCGACGATTAGTTTGCAAAATGCCAGCAATCGCGCGCGAAATACGCGCTAAAGCGCTGATTGCACAGCCAATTTCTTCAATCATGGTGTTACGTTCTTTCTATTTATGTTCCGCGGCACAGGCCTCTAGCCTTGGGGTGGCGCACCTGGATGCGCCCAATAAAACCAGAGGAACCTGATATGACTTCCACGCTTGGACTGGGGGCTTTTCCCTACCGCCGCACCTTCGGTGTATTGACTGCCAGCCTGCTGACCTTTTCGGTCAACGCTGCTCCGCTGACCCGCGATAACGGCGCTGCTGTCGGTGACAATCAGAACTCGCAAACCGCCGGTGCCAACGGCCCGGTGCTGCTGCAGGATGTGCAACTGATCCAGAAGCTGCAGCGTTTTGATCGTGAACGCATTCCGGAGCGCGTGGTGCATGCGCGCGGCACTGGCGCCCATGGCACCTTCACCGTGACCAATGACCTCAGCGACCTGAGCAAGGCCAAGGTGTTCGCCGCTGGCCAGAGTACCCCGGTATTCGTGCGTTTCTCGGCGGTGGTGCACGGCAACCATTCCCCGGAAACCCTGCGCGACCCGCGCGGTTTCGCCACCAAGTTCTACACCGCTGACGGCAACTGGGATCTGGTCGGCAACAACTTCCCGACCTTTTTCATCCGCGATGCGATCAAGTTCCCGGACATGGTCCATGCCTTCAAACCCGATCCGCGCACCAACCTCGATGACGATTCGCGCCGGTTCGATTTCTTCTCTCATGTACCGGAAGCGACCCGCACGCTGACCGAGTTGTATTCCAACTATGGCACTCCGGCCAGTTACCGGGAAATGGACGGCAATGGCGTTCATGCCTATAAGCTGATCAACGCAAAGAATGAAGTTCATTATGTGAAGTTTCATTGGAAGAGCTTGCAGGGCATTAATAACCTGCGGCCAAAGCAGGTTGCAAAAGTTCAGGGTCAGGATTACAGCCATATGACCAATGATTTGGTCAGCAATATCAACAAAGGCAACTTCCCGAAATGGGACTTGTACGTGCAAGTTCTCAAGCCACAGGATTTGTCCAAGTTTGATTTCGATCCATTGGATGCAACCAAGATCTGGCCGGGTATTCCCGAGCGCAAAGTTGGACAAATGGTCTTGAACCGTAATCCGGCCAATGTATTTCAGGAAACCGAACAAGTTGCGATGGCGCCGGCCAACGTAGTTCCGGGTATCGAACCTTCGGAAGATCGTTTGTTGCAGGGACGGGTGTTCTCTTATGCCGATACGCAAATGTATCGCCTCGGCGCCAACGCTTTGCAATTGCCGATCAACGCGCCGAAAACCGCGGTGAACAATGGCAATCAGGATGGTGCGATGAACTTCGGTGCCAGCCAGTCCGGGGTCAACTACCAGCCGAGCCGCCTGCAACCGCGTGAAGAGACGCCAGCGGCGCGTTACAGCCAGTCGGCGCTGTCCGGCAGCACGCAGCAGGCAAAGATCCAGCGTGAACAGAACTTCAAGCAGGCCGGTGATCTGTATCGCTCGTACAGCAAGCAGGAACGTCGCGACCTGATCGACAGCTTTGGCGGCTCGCTGGCCACCACCGATGACGAGAGCAAGCACATCATCCTGTCCTTCCTGTACAAGGCCGACCCTGAGTACGGCAGCGGTGTGACTGAAGTGGCCAAGGGCGACCTCAGCCGCGTGAAAGCATTGGCGGCGAAATTGACCGACTGATAGCGATGCGGCGCACGCGAGGGCCAGTCTCGCCTCGCGTGCGTTGAAGGAGAGAGCCTGATGCGTATTTTTCTTTTTTGGTTGACTGCGTCGCTGTCTTTCACTGCATGGGCGGCACCGGTCGAGCAAAGTCCCGAGGCGGTCAAGGCGCAGTTGCAGGATTACTACTTCGACGCCGCCCGCCGGGGGGATGTGCCGATGCTCGAGACCTTTATCGAGTCCGGCTATTCCCTCGATACCCGCGACAGCAAGGGTTACACCGCGCTGATTCTGGCGGCCTACCACGGTCAGGCACCGGCGGTTGAGCGCCTGCTCGCCGCTGGCGCCGACGCCTGTGCTCAGGATCAACGCGGCAACACGGCGCTGATGGGCGCGATTTTCAAAGGCGAGTTGCAGATCGCCCGGCGCCTGATGGCCACCGATTGCAGCCCAGACCAGCGTAACGGCGCCGGGCAGACTGCGGCGATGTATGCCGGACTGTTCAAGCGTTTGGAATTGCTTGATGCACTGCAAGCCAAGGGCGCCGATCTTGATGCCGAGGATCCGCTGGGTAATAGTGCCGCGCGTCTGGCCAGCGGTGAAATCCGTACCGCTGCGCCGCGCTGATCGGCGGTGGCTGCGTTATCATCGCGTCTTTTGCTTCGGGGGTTCTGATGGCCAAGGCCAAGCGCATGTACGGCTGCACCGAGTGCGGCGCAACCTTTCCCAAATGGGCCGGGCAGTGCGGCGAATGCGGCGCCTGGAACACCCTGACCGAAACCATGATCGAAAGCGGCGGCGCCACGGCACCTACCGGGCGCACCGGCTGGGCCGGGCAACAGGCGCAGATCAAGACCCTGGCTGAAGTCAGCATCGAAGAGATTCCACGGTTTTCCACCGCGTCCGGTGAGCTCGATCGCGTCCTCGGCGGCGGGCTGGTGGACGGTTCGGTGGTGCTGATCGGCGGTGATCCGGGGATCGGCAAATCGACCATCCTTTTGCAAACCCTGTGCAACCTGGCCAAGAGCATGCCGGCGCTGTACGTCACCGGTGAGGAATCCCAGCAGCAGGTGGCGATGCGCGCACGCCGTCTCGGTCTGCCGCAGGATCAACTGCGGGTGATGACCGAAACCTGCATCGAAACCATCATCGCCACCGCCCGCCAGGAAAAGCCCAAGGTGATGGTGATCGACTCGATCCAGACCATTTTCACCGAGCAACTGCAATCGGCGCCGGGCGGCGTATCCCAAGTGCGCGAGAGCGCGGCGCTGCTGGTGCGTTACGCCAAGCAGAGCGGCACGGCGATTTTCCTTGTCGGCCACGTCACCAAAGAGGGCGCTCTGGCCGGTCCTCGTGTGCTGGAACACATGGTCGACACCGTGCTGTATTTCGAAGGCGAATCCGACGGTCGCCTGCGTTTGCTGCGTGCAGTGAAAAACCGTTTCGGCGCGGTCAACGAGTTGGGCGTGTTCGGCATGACCGACAAGGGCCTGAAAGAAGTCTCCAATCCTTCGGCGATTTTTCTCACCCGCGCCCAGGAAGAAGTCCCGGGCAGTGTGGTCATGGCGACGTGGGAAGGCACCCGGCCGATGCTGGTGGAAGTGCAGGCGCTGGTCGATGACAGCCATCTGGCCAACCCGCGTCGGGTGACGCTGGGGCTGGATCAGAACCGTCTGGCAATGCTGCTCGCGGTGCTGCACCGTCATGGCGGCATTCCGACTCACGATCAGGACGTGTTCCTCAACGTGGTCGGTGGCGTGAAGGTGCTGGAGACGGCGTCGGATCTGGCGCTGATGGCGGCGGTGATGTCGAGTTTGCGCAATCGGCCGCTGCCCCATGATCTGCTGGTATTCGGCGAAGTCGGCCTGTCCGGCGAAGTGCGCCCGGTGCCGAGCGGGCAGGAGCGGCTGAAAGAAGCGGCCAAGCACGGCTTCAAACGCGCGATCGTGCCCAAGGGCAACGCACCGAAGGAAGCGCCGGCAGGGTTGCAGATCATCGCGGTCACTCGCCTCGAACAAGCCCTCGACGCACTCTTCGAATAACCACAATCCCCTGTGTAGGAGCTGCCGAAGGCTGCGATCTTTTGAGCATGTGGGACGCAGAGCGTCCCCGGCGGCATTCCCACGCAGAGCGTGGGAACGATCATCAAAAGATCGCAGCCTTCGGCGGCTCCTACAGGGAGGGCCAAGTCAGATCTCGATCAACGCCCCCAACTCGCGCTCCAGCTCGGCCTCATCCGCCAGGTTCAGCTCGATCAGCCGCCGCAAGCGTTGAATCGATTCCAGGCTGATGTGCCGGCAGATGAACCCCAAATGGCCGTTTTCCTCGTGGGCCAGATGCACGTCCATCTCGATATCGACGTCTTCGCTCAGATGAATGTCGACGAGGAAGTCCTGCTCTTTATCCCCAAGCCACGGCTCCGGTCGCTCGATCAGCAGGCCCTTGAGCGACAGGTCGATCAGCCTGACCGGCCAGATGTACTCGCCCTGTTTCAGCTCGGTTCGGGCATCGAACGCAATACGTTTGAAGCGACGTCGATTGGCGGGGTGCTCGTTCATGGCGCAATCCTCATGAAGGTTCGCTGACTATAGACCGCGAATGCGGGCGCCAGCCAATCGCTCAAGCGTCTAGACCTATGTCGGGGTATGGCCTTTGGCGCCGTAAGCGCTAAACTCGGGGTGGCTGTCTTTCTTGTCCACCCTGGCTGGAATAAAAAAATGAAAAATAATAATAGCCTGCTGCGCCACTTACCCTGGCTCGTGCTGGCAATCGTAGGAGCGTGCGCCCTGGGCGTAGTGGCATTGCGCCGCGGCGAGGCGATCAACGCCTTGTGGATTGTGGTCGCTGCCGTGGCCATTTATCTGGTTGCGTACCGTTACTACAGTCTGTTCATCGCCAACAACGTGATGCAACTGGATCCGCGTCGGGCCACCCCCGCCGTGCTCAACAACGATGGTCTGGACTATGTGCCGACCAACAAACACATTCTTTTCGGTCACCACTTCGCGGCCATCGCTGGCGCGGGGCCGCTGGTCGGTCCGGTGCTGGCGGCGCAGATGGGGTATCTGCCCGGCACGCTCTGGCTGATTGCCGGCGTGGTGCTGGCGGGCGCGGTGCAGGACTTCATGGTCCTGTTCATGTCGACCCGCCGCAACGGCCGTTCCCTGGGCGACATGGTGCGTGAAGAGATGGGCCGGATTCCCGGGACCATCGCACTGTTCGGCTGCTTCCTGATCATGATCATCATCCTCGCGGTGCTGGCGCTGATCGTCGTCAAGGCCCTGGCCGAGAGCCCGTGGGGTATCTTCACCGTAATGGCGACCATCCCGATCGCGATGTTCATGGGCATCTACATGCGCTACATCCGCCCGGGCCGCATCGGCGAAATCTCCGTGGTCGGCGTGTTGCTGCTGCTCGGTTCGATCTGGCTGGGCGGGCAGATTGCTGCCGATCCGGTATGGGCCAAGGCCTTTACCTTCACCGGTGTGCAGATTACCTGGATGCTGGTCGGTTACGGTTTTGTCGCCGCGTCGCTGCCAGTGTGGCTGATTCTGGCACCGCGTGACTATCTGTCGACTTTCCTCAAGATCGGTACCATCGTCGCCTTGGCGATCGGTATTCTGGTGACCATGCCCGAGCTGAAAATGCCGGCACTGACCCAGTTCGTCGACGGCACCGGCCCGGTGTGGAAGGGCGGTCTGTTCCCGTTCCTGTTCATCACCATCGCCTGCGGTGCGGTATCGGGCTTCCACGCACTGATCTCGTCGGGCACCACGCCGAAGCTGCTGGATAACGAAACCAACGCCCGCTATATCGGTTACGGCGGCATGCTGATGGAGTCGTTCGTGGCGATCATGGCCATGGTTGCCGCTTCGGTGATCGAGCCGGGCGTGTACTTCGCCATGAACAGCCCGGCCGCCGTGGTCGGCAGTGATGCCGCGTCAGTAGCACAAATGGTCACCAGTTGGGGCTTCGCGATCACGCCGGAGGCGCTGCAAGCGGTTGCCCATGACATCGGCGAAACCACCATTCTGGCTCGCGCCGGGGGGGCGCCGACCCTGGCGGTCGGTATCGCGCAGATCCTGCACAGTGTCCTGCCGGGTGAAAACACCATGGCGTTCTGGTACCACTTCGCGATCCTGTTCGAAGCGCTGTTCATCCTCACCGCTGTCGACGCCGGTACCCGTGCCGGGCGTTTCATGCTGCAGGACTTGCTCGGCTCTTTCGTTCCGGCGCTGAAACGCACCGAATCGTGGAGCGCCAACCTGATCGCCACCGCCGGTTGTGTGGCGATGTGGGGCTGGTTGCTGTATCAGGGCGTGGTCGATCCATTGGGCGGCATCAACACCCTGTGGCCACTGTTCGGCATCTCCAACCAGATGCTCGCCGGTATCGCGCTGATGCTCGGCACCGTGGTCCTGATCAAGATGAAGCGCCAGCGCTACATCTGGGTCACCCTGTTGCCGGCCACCTGGCTGTTGATCTGCACCACCACCGCTGGCTTCATCAAGCTGTTCGACGCCAACCCGGCGATCGGTTTCCTGTCCCTGGCCAAGAAGTACAGCGATGCGCTGGCCAACGGTCAGGTGCTGGCTCCGGCGAAAAGCGTCGAGCAGATGCAGCACGTGATCTTCAACGCCTACACCAACGCCACTCTCACCGCGCTGTTCCTGTTCGTGGTCTTCAGCATCCTGTTCTATGCGCTCAAGGTCGGCATCGCCGCCTGGGGCAAAAAAGAGCGTACGGATAAAGAATCGCCATTCCAGGCCCTGCCGGATGCGTAACCAGAGGATTGCAGCATGTTCAATGACCTGAGTCGCCTCGGTAAATACCTCGGTCAGGCCGCGCGCCTGATGGTCGGCATGCCCGACTACGACACCTACGTCGAGCATATGCAAACCAAACACCCGGACAAACCGGTGATGAGCTACGAGATGTTCTTTCGCGAACGTCAGGAGGCCCGTTACGGTGGCAAGGGTGGGCCGAAGTGCTGTTGAGCTGACAGCCTTCGGTTGAGGTAATCCCCTGTGGGAGCGAGCTTGCTCGCGAAGTGGAGAGTCAGTTGATGAGTGATTTGACTGGCACACCGCTTTCGCGAGCAGGCTCGCTCCCACATTTGTTTTTGTGTTTCTTTCAGGAGATCGGGTTTTGTCTTCTCCCATACCTGTAACGGTCCTCAGCGGTTTCCTCGGCGCCGGCAAGACCACCTTGCTGCGTCATTTATTGAAAGCCGAGCACGGCCTGAAAATCGCCGTGATCGAAAACGAATTCAGCGACGCCGGCATCGACACCCAAATGCTGGGTGATGAACCGGTGCAAGTCATGACCCTGGCCAACGGCTGCGTCTGCTGCACCATTCACACCGACCTGACCAAGGCGCTGTACTTGCTGCTCGAGCGCCTGGACAGCGGCGAGATCGCTTTCGACCGTCTGGTGATCGAGTGCACCGGTCTGGCCGATCCGGCGCCGGTGGCGCAGACCTTTTTCATCGACGAAGAGCTGCGTGAGCGTTATCTGCTCGACGGCATCATCACCCTGGTCGACGCCGCCCACGCCGATGTGCACCTGACCCAGACCATCGCCCAGGCGCAGATCGGTTTTGCCGACCGCTTGCTGGTGAGCAAGACCGATCTGGTCGATGAGGCCACGTTCACTGCACTGAGCGAGCGGCTGACGCGGATCAACCGGCGCGCGCCGATCCGGGTAGTCGAGCATGGCAACATCGATCTGGCCGAACTGCTGGATGTGCGCGGCTTCAATCTCAATGCTGATCTCGGTGGTGGTTTGAGCTTGCGTCCGGTGAGCAAGGCGCCGTCGATCGATCGCATCTCCAGCCTGGTGCTGCGCACCGATCAGGCGCTGGATATCGATCAGCTCAGCGAGTTCATGAACGAACTGCTGGAGGAACACGGCAAGCAATTGCTGCGCTACAAAGGTGTGCTGAACATTGCCGGCGAGGATCGGCGGCTGGTGTTTCAGGGGGTGCTGAAACTCTATGGTTTCGACTGGGACACCGAATGGGCCGAGGGCGAGGCGCGGGAAAGCGTGATCGTGTTTATTGCCGATGATTTGCCGGAAGAGAAGATTCGGGCGGGGTTTGCCAGGGTGGCGGCGGGCTGATGGATCTTCTTAGCCTGTAATGGAGCTATCGCGAGCAGGCTCACTCCTACAATTTGAAATGCGTCCCCCTGTAGGAGTGAGCCTGCTCGCGATAGCAATCTAACCAACAACACAATGCTCCAGGGTTGCCCCCACCAAGGCCTGCTCAAGATCATCCAAATGCTGATTCATCAGCATGCCTGCCTTAGGAACATCACCTCGTTCCACCGCCTCAACCAGCGCCAAATGCTCCTGCCATGCGCAACAGCTGTGCGTCTGGCAGTCACTCCGCGCAATCGCCAACGATGTCAACGGCACCAGGCTCCGCAGAAAATGCGCCAACGGCAGATTGCCCGCCATCCGCGCCAGCTGCAGATGAAACTCCCCCGACAACCGAATCGCCGCCCCGCGCCGATCCTGCTCGACGGCCCGCTTCTCGCGTTCGATCAAAGTGCGCAAGCATTTCAATTCATCTGCACGCGGCCGCTGACAGGCCAATCGCACCAATGTGCTTTCAGCCAGCCGCCGCGCATGCAAGGTCTGCCGGATCAATTCGCGATCCGGCGCGGCCACTCGCGGCCGATGATTGGCGCGCAGCAGCACAATCTGTTCATGGGCCAACTGCGCCAGCACCCGTCGTACATCGGCACGGCTGGCGCTGAACATCGCCTTCAGACTGTCCTCGGTGAACCGGCTGTGTTCATCGATACGCTGCTCGAGGATCGCGTCGAACACTCGCGGATACAGATCCTCCACCGGCGTGCGCAGGCCAGGGAAGGGCAGGGCAGTGGAGTGCGCATGCGAGGCTGAAGCAAAACTGTTCATGGCCGTTCTCCTGGCAAATCAGGTGGGCAGGTTGTCATCCGGGATATTCAGCTCGACGCCCATGCGCTGGCCTTCGCGCAGAATGTGCCGGCGCATCTCGGCGCTGGCCTGAGCGCTGTTCTTGCTGCGGATCGCGCGGACCACGGCTTCGTTTTCTTCCAGACGCTCAGCCAGATGCTCCGGGGAATTGCGCAACACGTCAGCGCTTTGCTTGAGGGCATTGCTGGTCTGCTGGACCACGCTCTGGAAAATCGGGTTCGAGGTCAGGGTGAACAGTTCTTCGTGGAAGGCAATGTAGGCGCTGACCCCGGCTTCGCTGTCGCCGGCCTCAAGGGCTTCGCGCATGTCCATCAGGGTCAGGCGCAACTGGCCGACTTCCTTGCTGCTGATCGATTGCGCAACCAGCCCGACGATGAACGGCTCGAGGGTGTAGCGCAGTTGCAGCACATCTTCGAGACTGGCGCCGGCCACCGCGCTGTCGTGGCTCTGGCTGTCGCTGAGTTGCGCATCGAGGACGACCACGCCTTTGCCCGGCATCGAGCGCACCAGACCGAGGGTTTCGAGGACGATCACCGCTTCGCGCAGGCTCGGCCGGCTGATGCCCAGTTGTTCGGCCAGTTCGCGCTGGCCTGGCAGCATGTCGCCTGTGCGCCACTGGCCACGAGCCAACGCGGCGCGGAGCTTTTCCACCACTGAGTTGACGACGGTTGAAGTTGTAATCACGTATTGTCTCCCTGCGCCGTGCCCGCGCATTGGCAGGCACGGCACTCATTCAAAATTCTTTGGCCGCCGCCTGAGCGACGGTTTTTCGCGGTTGAAAGTTATAGCCCTGTTCGCCATTGAGCACCTTGTTCGCGCGCTGCACGTCGATGTCCTTTTCCCAGCGGGCGATGGCCACAGTGGCGACGCAGTTGCCGATCAGATTGGTCAGCGCACGGCCGATGCCCATGAACCAATCGACCGCCAACACCAGCACCAGACCAACCACAGGAATCGCCGGGATCGCCGTCAGCGTCGCTGCGAGAATCACTAGCGCCGAACCGGGAATGCCGTGGGCGCCTTTCGAGGTGATCAGCGAGACCAGCAGAATCGTCAGCAAATCAGTCATCGCCAGTGGTGTACCGGTGGCATTGGCGATGAACACGATGGCCAGGGTCAGGTAGATCGAGAAACCGTCGAGGTTGAACGAGTACCCGGTCGGGATCACCAGCCCGACGGTGGAGCTGCCGATACCGAGGTGTTCGAGCTTGCGCATGATCTGCGGCAGCACGGCGTCGGAAGAGGCGGTGCCCATGACGATCAGCAGTTCTTCGCGCAGGTACTTGAGCAGAGGCCACATGCGCAGGCCGGAAACGCGCATGACCAGACCGAGAATCAGCGCGACGAAGGCGACGCAGGTCAGGTAGAACAGACCGACCAGACTGCCCAGGTGCTGCAGCGAGTCAAGGCCGTATTTGCTGGTGGTGAAGGCGATGGCGCCGAACACGCCGATCGGCGCCAGCCGGACGATCATGCCCATGATGCGGAAGATCACATGGCTCAGTTCGTTGATCAGCCGCGAGATCCCGGACGCCGCTTCGCCGACCAGATTCAGCGCGCTGCCGAACAGCACCGAGAACAGCAGCACTTGCAAAATATTGTTGTCAGCGAAGGCACCGATTACCGAGGTCGGGATCAGGTCCATCAGGAATTGTGTGGTGGTGTGCATGTGCTGACCGCGTTCGGCGAGGTCGCCCATGTCGGCGCTGGAGAGTTGCTCAAGATGGATATTCGCGCCGCTGCCGATGCCGGTACTGAAGGCGAACACCAGGCCGATCACCAGGGCGATGGTGGTCAGCACTTCAAAGTAGATCACCGATTTGAGGCCGATGCGCCCGACCTTCTTCAGATCGCCCGCGCCGCTGATGCCGCTGACCACCACGCAGAACACGATCAGGCCGATGAGCATCTTGATCAGTTTGATGAAGCCATCGCCGAGCGGTTTCAGTTGGGCGGAGTATTCAGGAAGGGTCAGCCCGCAGACGATGCCGAGCATCAGTCCGAGAACCACTTGAAGGAAGATTGAACGCGAGCACCATCTGAGCATGGGAGGAATCCTGGGTCGGTGTCCTGGCTGCCGCACGCGTTGCGCATCGGATTCAGGACTTAATTATTGTGGTCTTACCGGTATGTCCAGTGCAGGCGCAGTCTACGCTCGGTTTTTTCGGGATGACAAGTGAAAAGATCAGAATTGGCATGACCGGTCTGACCAGTGGCCCTAGCCACGTGTAGGAGCTGCCGAAGGCTGCGATCTTTTGATCTTGTTTTTAAATCCAGATCAAAAGATCGCAGCCTTCGGCAGCTCCTACAGCGGAATCACAGGCGAAAAAAAACCGGCCAATCACTTGGCCGGTTTTTCATGCTGCGGGTTAGCGTCGCACTTAAGCGCCGTACACCGGCAGTTTCTTGCAGATGGCTTTGACTTTCTCACGAACGGCGTCGATCACCGCTTCGTTGTTCAGGTCAGCCAGGATGTCGCAGATCCAGCCGGCCAGCTCTTTGCACTCGGCTTCCTTGAAGCCGCGAGTGGTCACAGCCGGAGTACCGAAACGCAGGCCGGAAGTAACGAACGGCGAGCGTGGATCGTTAGGCACGGAGTTCTTGTTCACGGTGATGAACGCTTTGCCCAGTGCGGCGTCGGCGTCTTTACCGGAGATGTCCTGCTTGATCAGCGACAGCAGGAACAGGTGGTTTTCGGTACCGCCGGATACCACGTCAAAACCGCGCGCGATGAACACTTCGGCCATGGCCTTGGCGTTCTTCACCACTTGTTGCTGGTATGCCTTGAACTCAGGCTGCAGCGCTTCCTTGAAGCAGATCGCCTTGGCCGCGATCACGTGCTCCAGCGGGCCGCCCTGGGCGCCCGGGAATACTGCGGAGTTGAGCTTTTTCTCGATCTCGGCGTTGGCCTTGGCCAGGATCAGACCGCCACGTGGACCGCGCAGGGTCTTGTGCGTGGTGGTGGTCACGACGTCAGCGAAAGGCACCGGGTTCGGGTAGACACCAGCGGCAACCAGACCGGCGACGTGAGCCATGTCGACGAACAGGTAGGCGCCGACCTTGTCAGCGATTTCGCGGAAGCGCGGGAAGTCGAGGATCTGCGAGTAGGCGGAGAAACCGGCAACGATCATTTTCGGCTTGTGCTCGACTGCCAGGCGCTCGACTTCGTCGTAGTCGATCAGGCCGTTGGCGTCGATGCCGTACTGGATGGCGTTGTACAGCTTGCCCGAGGAGGAAACGCTGGCGCCGTGGGTCAGGTGACCGCCGTGGGCCAGGCTCATGCCCAGAATGGTGTCGCCAGCCGACAGCAGGGCCAGATAGACCGCAGCGTTGGCCTGGGAACCGGCGTGCGGCTGAACGTTGGCGTAATCGGCGCCGAACAGTTCCTTGGCGCGGTCGATGGCCAGTTGTTCAACCACGTCGACGTATTCGCAACCACCGTAGTAACGCTTGCCCGGATAACCTTCGGCGTACTTGTTGGTCAGGACCGAGCCTTGAGCTTCCATCACCGCTGGGCTGGTGTAGTTTTCCGAAGCGATCAGCTCAATGTGTTCTTCCTGACGCTGAGCTTCTTGCTCCATGGCGGCAAAAAGGTCGGCGTCGTACTTGGCAATAGTCAAATCACGGCTGAACATGGCGGTCCTCAAGGATCGGGGGCAGAAAAGGGGGGCATTCTAACCCAACCGCTTTTGGATGACATATGAAACGACATCATGTCGCAGACAAGTGGCGTTCATGACAGATGTGCGGTGCTTTTGCCGGCCCCTTCGCGAGCAGGCTCGCTCCCACATGTGAAATGCATTCCCCTGCTGCAATGCATTCCCCTGTGGGAGCGAGCCTGCTCGCGAAGGCCGCGCCGCAGATCTTCAATCGAACATGAACAGCGCATCGTTACAGAACTGCGCCTCAAACCGTCCCGCCGGCATCGGCCGTCCGAACAGGTAACCCTGCACCTCATCGCAGCCATGCTCACGCAGGAAGTCCAGTTGCTCATGGGTTTCCACACCCTCGGCGATCACCGCCAGATTCAGGCTGTGGGCCATGGCGATGATCGCCCGGGCGATCTGCGCGTCCTGTTCGCCGGACGGCAAGCCGTCGACGAAGGTACGGTCGATCTTCAGCACGTCGATCGGGAATTGTTTGAGGTAGTTCAGCGACGAATAACCGGTGCCGAAGTCATCGACTGCAATGCTCAGGCCGAGGTTCTTCAGCCCGGCAAGAATCTGCATCGCCTCGCTGACCTCGCGCATCAGGATGCTTTCGGTCAATTCCAGTTCCAGGCACGCCGGTGGCAGGCCGGTTTCCCGCAGGATGGTGGCGATCCGCGTGCCCAACTGGCCGTCGGAGAACTGCCGTGCGGAAATGTTCACCGAGACCTTCGGCACCCGCACCCGTTGCTGGTGCCAGGTTTTCAGCTGCCGGCAGGCCTCGCTGATGACCCAGTCGCCAACGTCCACCACCAGCCCGAGCTCTTCCAGCACCGGAATGAAATCCCCCGGCGGCACCAGCCCGCGACGGGGATGACGCCAGCGCAGCAGCGCTTCGGCGCCGGTCAAACGTTTGCCGTCGCCGCTGAACTGTGGCTGGTAATACAGGACGAATTCGTTCTGTTCCAGCGCATGACGCAAATCGCTTTCCAGCTCCAGACGTTCCAGCGCACTGGCGTTCATGTCGGCCTGATAGAACTGGAAGTTGTTCTTGCCGCGTTCCTTGGCGTGGTACATCGCGGTGTCGGCGTTCTTCATCAACTGGCTGAGTTCGTTGCCGTCCTGCGGGCTCAACGCGATACCGATACTGGCGGTGACGAAGAACTCGCGGCCCTCGAGCACGAACGGCCGCACCAGGCTGGCGAGGATCTGCTCGGCGACGTGAATCGCCCGGTTCAGCGCCAGTTCACGGCTGGAGCGATGCTGCAACAGCAAGGTGAATTCGTCGCCACCCATGCGCGCCACGGTATCGTCGTCATCGACGCAGGCCAGCAGGCGTGTGGCCATGTCCTTGAGCATGCGATCGCCGGCGGCGTGGCCGAGGGAGTCGTTGATCGGTTTGAAACGGTCGAGGTCGAGGAACATCAGCACCACCCACGACTTCTGCCGTTCGGCCGCTTGCAGCGCGGTATGCAGCCGATCCTGGAACAGCGTGCGGTTCGGCAGGTGGGTGAGGGCGTCGTAGTAGGCGAGGCGGTGGATGCGCTGCTCGCTGGCCTTGCGCTCGCTGATATCGCTGAAGAAACACACGTAACTGGCCAGATCGCCCTCGTCGTCGAGCACGGCGGTGATGCCGACCCACGCCGGGTAATGCTCGCCGTTGCGGCGCTTCATCCACACTTCGCCCTCCCAGGTGCTGTGCTCGTGCAACTGCTTGAGCACGTAACGCAGGTGCGCGTCCTGCTGCTCGTCGACAGTGAGCATGTTCGGCAACTGGTCGAGCACTTCGCTGACGGTGTAACCGCTGACCCGACTGAACGCTTCGTTGGCCTGGACGATGTAGCCGGCCGGGTCGGTGATCAGGATCGCCGAAGTCGAATGCTCGAATACCGTGGCGGCCATGCGCAAATCTTTCTCGGCACGGCGCTGTTGGCTGATATCGCGGCCGACGCCGAGCACACCTTCGAACGCGCCATGTTCGTCCCACACCAGCACCAGGCGCAGTTCGATCGGAATCTTGCGGCCATCGGCGCGCAGGCAATCGAACAGGAACAGCTGCGTTTGCACCTGACTGCGCAGCATCGCCAGTTGCTCGGGCTTGTCCAGCGCCTTGCTGACGCGGTCCATCAGCGCATAGATACCGTTCAGTTGCCCGGGATTGGCGATGGTCGATTGCCAGCCGTTCTGGAAAATCCATTCGGCGTTGTAGCCAAGCACGGCTTGCACCGACGGGCTGACGTAGTTCAGCGAAAGCTTGCTGTCGGTGGAGAAAATCACGTCGCTGATGCTTTCGGCGAGCATGCGATAGCGCTGTTCGCTGTCACGCAGCGATTCGCTGGCCTCGATCTGTTCGGTGATGTCCTTGGCGACGCCGATGATCCGCGTGACCTGATCGTGCTTGTCCCGCGCCAGTGCCTGTTCGCGAATGTCGAAGCGCCGCCACTTGCCGTCGCGATGACGGAAGCGCAACTGGCATTGCAACAACTGGCTGTAACCGGCGTGGCGCTGCAACTGCCGCGAGCGATGGTAGTAGTCGGCGTCTTCCGGGTGCAGGAGGATTTCCCAGAAGTATTCGCCCATTTGATGCAGCTCGGTGCGGTTGTAGCCGAGGGTCTGGCCGAGGTGGTGGTTGCTGAAAATCATCCGCTGGCTGATCACGTCCTGCACATACAGATGATCCGGCACGGTGCGCACCACGTCCGACCAGAAACCTTCGCGCTCCAGCAACGACAGTTCGATCAGCTTGCGGCTGGTGATGTCGTTGATGCTGAGGATCACCGCTTTATAGTCGTGCTGCTCGCTCGGCAGGCGCAGGACCATCCACAGGTGCTGGTCGCGGCCATTGCTGTTGGGCAGTTTGATTTCCAGTTCCAGCTGCTTCTGCTGTTGCAGGACGGCGTCGAGGATCTGCTGGCCGATTGCGCACTGCGGATGGCGCTGGCCGTCGATCAGCAGTTGCCAGGCATCGTCGCAGGAATGCACATCGAGCAGTTGCAGGGCGACCTGATTGACCTCGGTGACGCGCATTTCCTGGAGAAGTTGCTGGCGCTGATGTGGTTGGTCGAGCCAGGCTTTTAGCTGGTCGCTGGTCTGGATCTGCGCCTTGTCGAACATCTGCTTGAGGCCGGACAGGTCAAGCACGCACAAGGCCACACCGGTGCCTTCGAAAATATCCTGATAGCGCCGCCGACCTTCGTGCACCTGGCGCTGGCGGCGGCGCATGTTCAGCAGCGCGATCACCGGCAGCATCGAAAACGCCAGGCCGAGCAGGCATTTGCCAATGAACGCCGGCAGCAATTCTTCCAGTACGCGCTGGCGGTCGAACAGCCCACGCAGTTGCCAGTCACTGCTGCTCAGCGGCACGGTCAGCACGGTGTTGGCGACATCGTCGGGGGTCAGCACGCCGGCCTTGGCCGATGTCAGCGCGGCGTCGCGGCTGATGATCTGGTGATTGAGGCGGTTTTCCACCAGCCACAAGGGGCGCAGGGCGGTGGCGTCCTGTTTGGTCAGCGAGTCGAAGAAGGTCGGCGTCAGTCGCAAGGCCCAGTAACCGCGACTGCTGCCGCTGGCCTGATGCAGCAACAGATGCACCACCGAGCCGTCATCGGCATTGCTGAAGTAATGCGCCTGGGCGCGGCTGCGGCGCACCAGTTCGGTCAGGTAATCGGCGTCGGAGCTGTCGCTGGCACTGTCGCTGATGATGCGGCCGGAGGGCGAGAGCAGGGCCATGCTGCGCAGATCGGGCAGCGAGCGCTGCAGTTTGCGCAGGAGCATCTGCTGTTCGTCGGCGGTTTGCGGTTGTTCGACGATCGGTAGCAGATTGAGGGCGATTTGTGCGTTCAGCGCCATGTTCAGGCTGACCTGCGCGGCGAGGTCGGCGGTGTAATCGATGGTGAACTGACGCTGGTTCTTCTGGGTTTCGCGCAATTGATCAAGCAGTTGCCAGAACAGCAGCGCCAGCAATAACAGCACGAGGGTGGCCAGCGCCCCCTTCAATGTTCCGCGCAGGGGCGAGCCGGGCGCCGGTGGGGTGCTGCTCACAGAGGCTGGCGGAGTGACATTGGTCAAGCTGTGATCCTGCGATTTGGCTGGACTGGCGCGACGTGCACTATAAGCCGGACGCCCGAAGGGCGGCTAGCATGCCTTGAGTTGTGGCGAAGTGCCAGCCCCTCGCGGCTGGACTGCCATCGGTCATTCAGGTAGCTTTGCCGGTTAGACGGGGGCGTTCCAGCCCCTACAATCAGACTTTTCCAGCGCGCACGCATTGATCGTGATCTAGTGAACGACGCGCACAGTCTGGCCAGGCATCGCCTGCGCTCCAATCATTCATCTGTCACTGACCCAAGGTTCTCCATGGCTCAATACGTCTTCACCATGCATCGGCTGGGCAAAGTTGTTCCGCCGAAGCGGGAAATCCTCAAGAACATTTCGCTGTCCTTCTTCCCCGGCGCCAAGATCGGCGTGCTCGGCCTCAACGGTTCGGGTAAATCCACGCTGCTGAAAATCATGGCCGGCGTCGACACCGAGTTCGAAGGGGAAGCCCGTCCGATGCCGGACCTGAACATCGGTTACCTGCCGCAAGAGCCGCAGCTCGACCCTTCCAAGACTGTACGTGAAGTGGTCGAGGAAGCGGTCAGCGTGATCAAGGATGCGCAAGCGCGCCTGGACGAGGTCTACGCCGCCTACGCCGATCCGGATGCCGACTTCGACAAGCTCGCCGCTGAACAGGCCAAGCTCGAAGCGATTCTGCAGGCCAGCGACGGCCACAACCTCGAGCGCCAGCTGGAAGTCGCCGCCGATGCGCTGCGTCTGCCGGCCTGGGACGCCAAGGTTGAACACCTGTCCGGTGGTGAGAAGCGTCGTGTCGCCCTGTGCCGTCTGCTGCTGTCCGCCCCGGACATGCTGCTGCTCGACGAACCGACCAACCACCTGGACGCCGATTCGGTGGCGTGGCTGGAGCACTTCCTCCACGACTTCCCGGGCACTGTGGTAGCGATCACGCACGACCGTTACTTCCTCGACAACGTCGCTGGCTGGATTCTCGAACTCGACCGCGGCGCGGGCATTCCGTACGAAGGCAACTACTCGGGTTGGCTTGAAGCCAAGTCCGATCGTCTGGCTGCCGAATCCAAGCAGCAGTCGGCCCATGAAAAAGCCATGAAAGAAGAACTGGAGTGGGTGCGCAAAGGCGCCAAAGCCCGCCAGTCGAAATCCAAGGCACGTCTGCAACGCTTCGAAGAAATGCAATCGCAGGAATTCCAGAAGCGCAGCGAAACCAACGAAATCTACATCCCGGCCGGTCCGCGCCTGGGCGACAAGGTCATCGAATTCAAGAACGTCACCAAGGGCTACGGCGATCGCGTGCTGATCGACAACCTGTCGTTCTCCATGCCGAAGGGTGCCATCGTCGGTGTGATCGGTGGTAACGGTGCCGGTAAGTCGACGCTGTTCCGCATGCTGATGGGCAAGGAAACACCGGATTCGGGCAGCATCGAAGTCGGCGAAACCGTGCAGCTGGCCTGCGTCGATCAGAGCCGCGAAGACCTCGATGGCAGCAAGACTGTGTTCCAGCAGATCTCCGACGGTTCCGACCAGATCCGCATCGGCAACTACGAGATCCCGTCGCGTACCTACGTCGGTCGCTTCAACTTCAAGGGTGGCGACCAGCAGAAGTTCGTCAAGGACCTGTCGGGTGGTGAGCGCGGTCGTCTGCACCTGGCATTGACCCTGAAGGAGGGCGGCAACGTCCTGCTGCTCGACGAACCGTCCAACGACCTCGACGTGGAAACCCTGCGTTCGCTGGAAGAAGCCCTGCTGGACTTCCCGGGCGCCGCCATTGTGATCTCCCACGATCGGTGGTTCCTTGACCGTGTCGCCACGCACATCCTGGCGTACGAAGACGATTCGCAAGCGGTGTTCTTCGAAGGCAACTACACCGAGTACGAAGCCGACCGCAAAAAGCGCCTCGGCGAAGCAGCGGCCCAGCCACATCGGGTACGTCACAAGAAACTGGCCTGATATCGGGTTGGTTGCAGAAAGAGCGGAGCCTTCGGGCTCCGTTTTTTTTGCCTGGTTTTTTAGCGAAACCGAGGCGCTCCCTTCGCGAGCAAGCTCGCTCCCACAGGTGAACGCATTTCAAATGTGGGAGCGAGCTTGCTCGCGAAGGGGGTGTAACTGTTGGTGCATAACGTGAGTCTGATCTCACCATTAGAGTGCAAAGCAGGGTCAAAAACCGACCTGATTTATATCCTGTGCACCATTTAATTTCATAACTGCGACATTTTGCTCTGTTCCTGTGCGCAACTCGTTTGTTACAGTCCGGCCCAATCTCCTCCAACGACAATAAATTTGCCGAGACTTTGCCCATGATCGAATCCGTCGAATCCTTCCTTGCGCGCCTGAAAAAACGCGACCCGGACCAGCCCGAATTTCACCAGGCTGTCGAAGAGGTGCTGCGCAGTCTGTGGTCGTTTCTCGAAGCCAATCCGCATTACCTGACCTCGGGGATTCTGGAGCGTATCTGCGAGCCGGAGCGCGCCGTAGTGTTTCGCGTGTCGTGGGTCGATGATCAGGGCAAGGTGCAGGTCAATCGCGGCTTCCGTATCCAGATGAACAGCGCAATTGGCCCGTACAAGGGCGGCTTGCGTTTTCATCCATCAGTGAACCTTGGCGTGCTGAAATTCCTCGCCTTCGAACAGACCTTCAAGAACTCGCTGACCTCCCTGCCCATGGGCGGCGGCAAGGGCGGCTCGGACTTCGATCCGAAGGGCAAGAGCGATGCAGAAGTCATGCGCTTCTGCCAGGCGTTCATGAGCGAGCTGTACCGCCACATCGGCGCCGACGTTGACGTGCCGGCCGGCGATATCGGCGTCGGGGCGCGGGAAATCGGTTTCCTCTTTGGCCAGTACAAACGCCTGAGCAACCAGTTCACCAGCGTCCTCACCGGCAAAGGCATGACCTACGGCGGCAGCCTGATTCGCCCGGAAGCTACCGGTTTCGGTTGCGTGTACTTCGCTGAAGAAATGCTCAAGCGCCGCGGGCAGACCGTGGAAGGCAAGCGTGTGGCGATTTCCGGTTCCGGCAACGTCGCGCAATACGCGGCGCGCAAGGTCATGGATCTCGGCGGCAAAGTGATTTCCCTGTCCGACTCCGAGGGCACGCTGTACTGCGAAGCCGGGCTGAGCGAAGAACAGTGGCTGGCGCTGCTGGAACTGAAAAACGTCAAACGCGGGCGCATCAGCGAATTGGCGAGCGCTCATGGCCTGGAGTTCCGCGCCGATCAGCATCCATGGTCGCTGCCGTGCGACATCGCGTTGCCTTGCGCGACGCAGAACGAACTCGACGCCGAAGCCGCGCGCACTCTGCTTGGCAACGGCTGCGTGTGTGTGGCTGAAGGCGCGAACATGCCGACCACGCTGGATGCTGTGGATATCTTTATCGAGGCCGGCATTCTCTTTGCGCCGGGCAAAGCCTCGAATGCCGGCGGCGTGGCTGTGAGCGGGCTGGAGATGTCGCAGAACGCCATGCGTCTGCTGTGGACGGCGGGCGAGGTGGACAGCAAGCTGCACGCGATCATGCAGTCGATCCACCACGCCTGTGTGCATTACGGCGAAGACAACGGTCAGGTCAATTACGTCAAAGGCGCGAACATCGCTGGTTTCGTCAAAGTCGCCGATGCGATGTTGGCGCAAGGCGTGGTTTAAGCCGGTTCGATGCGGATCACTTCGATCAGTTGATCGCCGGCCGGTCGCTGCCAGAGCACTTCATCGTTGAGCCGGGCGCCGAGCAAGGCCCGGCCCAGCGGCGAGGCCCAGTTGATCAGGCCCTGACTTGCGTCGGCCTGATCCTCGCCGACCAGTTGCACGCGGTGTTCGGTGTCGTGCTCGTCAGCAAAAGTCACCCAACTGCCGATCTGCACCTTGTCGGTGGACGTCGCGGCGACAGCCACTTGGGCGCTGCTCAGGCGTTGAGTGAAATAACGCAGATCCCGTTGCAGGTCGGCCAGCCGTTGCTTGTCGGCTTGCTCGCCTTTGGCCGTTTGCTCGGCGTGCAGGCTTTGCAGTTCGGCGACTTTCGCCTGCAACTGCGCCAGGCCCTGCGGCGTGACGTAATTGGGCTGCGTGCTGACCTGACGTTCGACCGGCTGATCGGCCTGCGCGGCGGCGTTGTCTTCGTTGACGAATGCGCGACTCATGAAGTCCTCCTGTTAAAGGATTTGGGCCATGGTTGCCGGCATTTGGTTTCAACGGATGTCTGCAAGCGACCTATTGCGAGCGATAAGCCCGCCCGACGTCCTGGTCCTTCTGCTGCTGCCAGGCACGTTCGCGTTCGTCCCAATGTTCGTTGCGGTATTGCTCGCGATCCTTGTTTTCCAGCATCGCCTGACATTGGCGAAAGCCATCGACCCAGCCTTCGGCGTATTGCTGGTCCTTGAGATAGCGCGGCACGTTCTTGCGAAACTCGCCGCTGATCGAACCCGCCGCTTGCCGGCCGCTGACGCAACCGTCATCGAAACCGTCGGCGAAGGCCGGTGGATAACCCTTGGCGATCAAGTCTTCATGAGTGGTCTGGCAACCGCCCAGCGCCAGGACAACCCCCAACAACCCCACGCACCGCCACATCGCACTCTCCCGCGCCGGTTTTCGGCTGATAGGGGAAGTCTAGAAGGGGATTCGTCAGGTGTCGGTGAAAGGCTTGTGAGTAATTCGTTGAACACCGCGGACCCTTGTAGGAGTGAGCCTGCTCGCGATAGCAATTCATCAGTCACTGTTGCTGTGACTGACATACCGCTATCGCGAGCAGGCTCACTCCTACAGGGGCATGTCCGGGATCAGTAGTGATACCACTTCACTTCGAGCATGACTTCGGTTTCGGGTGTGGCGAGGTGGCTGAACTCGCGCTGCGCGCTCAAGCGCAAACCGAGGTTGCGCGACAACTCCCACTGCTGATTCAGGCTCAGGCTGCGGCGCACTTCCCCGTTGAAGAAATAATCGCCCTTGGCCTCCAGGCTCAGGTTGCCCAGCGGGTTTTTCCACAACACACCGGTATTGAAGCCGCCGGCCGGGGAAACAAACTCGGCGAAGTCGTTGTTGTGTTCCACCCGTACCGTGCCAAGGGCAAAGCCGAGCACGTCTTCGCCCAACTGCCACGTGCCGCCGCCGCCACCGTTGACGTGGCTGACCAGCGTTTCGTCGTCATGCTTGCCCGGCACGCGCTCGAGGCCACCGGTGACTTGCCACGACAGCGGTTGCAGCAGCTCGTTGCGCGGTGTCAGCGAGCGAATGGTCGCCAGATCCAGTTGCTGCAACTGCCAGTCATTGCCTTCGTACTGGCGCAGCTTCAGTTGCAAAATTTCGATCTGCGCGCCGAGAGGAAAGCTTTCGGCGTTGTCGTTGAGGTCGTGGTAGGCCATGCGCAGGCCATATTCCCCAAACGCCCGATCACCGCGGGTACCGAGGCCGGCCTGCCAGGTGCGCGATTCGTGGCCATCTTCAGGCAGGCCCGGTTGCGGAATTTCCAGCTCCGGCGCCGGGTTCTTGTTGATCGCGCGCAGCAGTTCGAAACTGCGCTGCGCTCTCTGCGGGTCGCGTTCCTGGCCGTTGGCGCGGTAGCGCTCCAGGCGATAGGCGGCATCGACGATCAGCGCCTGACGCGCGCGGGGCAGGGCTTTGAACGTTGGCTCTTGCAGGATTTTTTGATCGGCGCTGACTTTCAGTACCCATTGCTGTTCGTCATCGCTCAACGGCTCGGCGCGGCTGAGCAGTTCACGTTCGCGGGAGGGGCGATATTCGATGTGCTCGACCAGCCCGGCCTCTTTCACCGCTTTGACGGTGTCGGTGGGGATCGCGGTCAACGGGAATTGTTCGGTCAGGCGCAGGCTCGGCCGCGCCACTTGCAGCAGTTCCAGCAAGCGATACGAGCAGTTTTCGTCGAAGAAGAAATAGTCGAACTGGATCTGCTTGAGCTCCCACACATGCTCGACCATGCGTGCGGTTTCTTCCTGGGTCAGGTTGAGCCGGTATTCCCACAGGTCGCGGTTTTCCAGGCTGCGGTACTCGGAGAGCTTTTCCTGATACGGCACCAGCGCAAACAGCCCCGGGTAGCCACCCATCAAGCCTTTCCAGGCATACAGAATGCTGTTGTCCGAGCCTTCGATGTAGGCGCCGAAGTTGATCGCGTAGCTGAGCAGCGAGGTCTTGTCGGCCTGCACATCCGCCTGATCGATGCGCAGCAGGGTGTGGCCGAACATCGACGAAGGACTGTTGAGATACGCCGCCGGGAAAATCATCACCGCGCTGTGCGGCGAGACGTCCTTGAACCATTTCTTGTATTCGGCGCATTCCGGCGCGGGCAAGTCGGAGAGGTTGAGTTGCGCTTTCAGCCAGCGGGTACGCGCCGGGTAAACGCATTGGGCGTGTTGCTCGCCGAGGCTGGCCGGGGCGTAGAGCGCCTGCACGGTGGCCGCCAGTTCGCGGTCCGGATGTTCGTTGCCATCGGGGGCGAGAAAGAATTTCTTGTCGCTGACATAGCTGCGCCAGCCGCCGAGCTTGGCGGTTTCGTAATGACCGAGGGAAATCCAGAAGCGGTCGTTGGCCAGTTGCTGCAAACGTTGAGGATCGATGTGAGGCGCGGCGGACAGCGGGGCGCAGACACAGAGCGCCAGCCAGGCAAGGCGTTTGAGCATAGTCGGCAACTTGAACAGGAAAGAAATAAAGACCCAAAGAGGGACGGGCCGAAAAAACAAAACCCGCTCCCCGAAGGAAGCGGGCGGGGTCGAGCTTAAGCCTGAGTTGCGTACTTGGCCAGACGTGGGTCCGATTTCAGTACCGCCAGGGTGTTGGTATGCACGTCTTCAGCGGTCACGTCAGCTTTGCTGAAGATCTGCTGGAAGTGCTCGTGGGTCACTTGCGCGAAATGCGCGCGGTCTTCCGGTGCTACGCCCAGTACCACGGCATAGGTGGTCAGCGCTTCGCCGTTGCCTTTGGCCATGTCTTCGGACAGCTCGTTCATCATGCCATTCATGGCGAACCAGGATTTGCCGCCGTAGGTCAGCGACGCGTTGGTCGAGCAACCGTTGGTGCCGGAAGTCATACCGAACGTGGCGTTACCGGAAGTGCCGTTGGTGGTGGAAGCAAGGAAGTGCGCCGGGGTGCCACGCTGACCTTCGAACAGCATGTTGCCCCAACCGCAATCCGGGCCGCCCGGGGCTTGCGCCATTGCGTTGATGGATACAGCGGTGAAGAGAGTACCGAGAAGAATCCGTTTCATAGCTTTGTTCTCTTTATGTGCATACCAATGGACAGGGTTCTGGCCTTTCGCACTCTGCCCGAGGACAGCGCCGAAAGTGTCAGTGGGCCGGTATTAGTTCCAGCCGCGCAGTTTGGAGTTTAGGCACGTTCCAGCGGTTCCGTGACTTTTTGCAAAATATTTGGAATAAACCTCTGATTTATCGGGACGCGTCGACCCGCCGCGCGCTTGTCTATGCTTTGTCATGTGGCGCGCCTTGCCAGTGGGGCACGGGCAGCGCCAGAATGCCGCTACCTGCCCCGCCTGATTGTTAAGGAAGCCCGATGCCTGATCCTGTTGCTGCCAGCCTGCGTCTTGCGCCCGAAGCGCTGACTCGTCCGTTTTCCGCTGAACAGTTCAGCTTCACTACCACCAATGATCTGGAGCCCTTTCGCGGTGTGCTCGGCCAGGAACGCGCGGTCGAAGCCTTGCAGTTCGGTGTGGCGATGCCACGCCCCGGTTACAACGTATTCGTCATGGGCGAGCCAGGCACCGGCCGCTTCTCGTTCGTCAAACGCTACCTCAAAGCCGAAGGCAAACGCCTGCAGACCCCGGCAGACTGGGTCTACGTCAACAACTTCGACGAACCGCGCGAACCGCGCGCACTGGAGCTGCCATCGGGCACGGCGGGCTCGTTCATCGGCGACATCAACGGCTTGATCGACAACCTGCTGGCGACTTTCCCGGCCGTCTTCGAACACCCTTCGTATCAGCAGAAAAAAAGCGCCATCGACCGCGCTTTCAACCAGCGCTACGACAAGGCGCTGGACATCATCGAGCGCCTGGCCCTGGAAAAAGACGTCGCCCTGTACCGCGACAGCAGCAACATCGCTTTCACGCCGATGCTCGACGGCAAGGCCCTGGACGAAGCTGAATTCGCGCAGTTGCCGGAAGCCGAGCGCGAGCGTTTTCACGATGACATCTCCGGCCTCGAAGAGCGCCTGAACGAAGAACTCGCCAGCCTGCCGCAGTGGAAGCGCGAGTCGAACAATCAATTGCGCCAGCTCAACGAAGAAACCATCACCCTGGCGTTGCAGCCGTTGCTGGCGCCGCTGTCGGAGAAGTACGCAGAGAACGCTGCGGTCTGCGGTTACCTGCAAGCGATGCAGGTTTATCTGCTGAAAACCGTGGTCGAGCAACTGGTCGACGACAGCAAGACCGACGCCGTCGCGCGCAAGTTGCTGGAAGAGCAATACGCACCCAGCCTGGTGGTCGGGCATCCAGCCAGCGGTGGTGCGCCGGTGGTGTTCGAGCCGCACCCGACCTACGAAAACCTGTTCGGCCGCATCGAGTACACCACCGATCAAGGTGCGCTCTATACAACCTATCGACAGTTGCGCCCGGGCGCGCTGCATCGCGCCAATGGCGGTTTCCTGATTCTCGAAGCGGAAAAAATGCTCAGCGAGCCGTTCGTGTGGGATGCGCTCAAACGCGCCCTGCAATCACGCAAACTGAAAATGGAATCGCCACTGGGCGAAATGGGCCGCTTCGCCACCGTGACCCTCAATCCGCAGCACATTCCGTTGCAGGTCAAAGTCATCATCATCGGTGCGCGATCGCTGTACTACACGCTGCAGGACCTCGATCCGGACTTCCAGGAGATGTTCCGCGTTCTGGTCGACTTCGACGAAGACATTCCGATGGTCGACGAAAGCCTCGAGCAGTTCGCCCAACTGCTGAAAACCCGCACATCGGAAGAAGGCATGGCGCCGTTGACCGCCGATGCGGTAGCGCGTCTGGCGACCTACAGCGCTCGCTTGGCTGAGCATCAAGGGCGGCTGTCGGCGCGTATCGGCGATCTGTTCCAGTTGGTCAGCGAGGCCGATTTCATTCGCCATCTGGCCGGCGATGAAATGACCGACGCCGGGCACATCGAGCGAGCTTTGAAAGCCAAGGCCACCCGCACCGGGCGGGTCTCGGCGCGGATTCTCGACGACATGCTCGCCGGGATCATCCTGATCGACACCGATGGTGCGGCAGTCGGCAAGTGCAACGGGCTGACGGTGCTGGAAGTCGGCGACTCGGCGTTCGGTGTGCCGGCGCGGATTTCCGCCACGGTGTACCCGGGCGGCAGCGGCATCGTCGACATCGAGCGTGAGGTCAATCTCGGCCAGCCGATCCACTCCAAAGGCGTGATGATTCTCACCGGCTATCTGGGCAGCCGTTACGCCCAGGAATTCCCGCTGGCGATCTCGGCGAGCATCGCCCTCGAGCAGTCCTACGGCTACGTCGATGGCGACAGTGCGTCGCTGGGCGAGGCGTGCACGCTGATTTCGGCGCTGTCGAAAACGCCGCTCAAGCAATGCTTCGCCATCACCGGTTCGATCAACCAGTTCGGTGAGGTGCAGGCGGTCGGCGGGGTCAACGAGAAGATCGAAGGCTTCTTCCGCCTCTGCGAAGCGCGCGGTCTGACCGGCGAGCAGGGCGCGATCATTCCTCAGGCCAACGTCGCCACGCTGATGCTCGATGAGAAAGTCCTCGCCGCCGTACGCGCCGGGCAGTTTCATGTCTATGCAGTGCGTCAGGCCGACGAGGCATTGAGCCTGCTGGTGGGCGAGCCGGCAGGTGAGCCTAATGCCGATGGCGATTTCCCCGAAGGCAGCATCAACGCCCGGGTGGTCGAGCGTCTGCGCGATATCGCCGAGATGATCAGCGAAGAGGACCTGAAAGAGGCCGAGAAGGAACTGGCGCAGGAGGCCCTCGCCGAAGCCAAACCTGCTTAAGCCAAGCGCGGTCAAACTGTACGAGTGAGCCTGCTCGCGATAGCGGAGTGTCAGTCGGCGAATAAGTTGCCTGGCACACCGCTATCGCGAGCAGGCTCACTCCTACAGTTGTTTTGTGTAAAGCCATCGAAAATTCGCCACAACTCTGGCGCCAATATTCACACAATGACCATTCGGCGCCTTCTGGTTCTATCTTGCTTGCGCTGCGGACTTTTCTTCTATTCTCAGGTCAAGGATATCGACAGTATCACTGGATCGAGCCAGTCCTCTCGTGGGGGCTGAATACCGGCTTTACCGAGGGTCGCCGCCATGTCGCGCAACCTCTGTCTCACTCGTCAATGCCTGGGTCTGGTGACCCGGATCGAATGCGCCGTCAAGCCGCTGGCCGGCGACAACGGCATGTGGACGCTGCTCTTCGCGGCCGGCATGGCCGGCGAACAACCTTCCGCGATCAAAGCCCAGGGCCCGTTCCCCGGACCGGTCGCGGCCGAGTCGATTCTCGACACCATCGTTGAAAGCCTGACTTTGCACGGCTACGAACTGGCCGACGATCCGCAGATCTGGAGCCTGCACCTGCAAGCTCAGTTGCGGCAGATCAACGGCGGCCGTGGGCGCAGCCTGTAGGAGCTGCCGAAGGCTGCGATCTTTTGATCTTGCTCTTCAATGAGCAACCTCGTCCGCCGGCGCCTTGTCGAGCTTGACCTCAAAGCCGTATTGCACGGTGGCGAGGTCGGTACGCTGATAGGTTTCCACGCGAGTCGGGCGACCGTAAAAGTAGTGCACGCCGACCAGCGCGGGGCCTTCGGTGCTGGCGTCGTGGCTCACTGAGAGAATCTGCTTGAGATAGTGGCCGCTGTCGTCCTTGACAAAGAAACGCCACTCGTTGGGCGGGAAGGCTTTCAGGTCGACCACCAGCGTGTTGTCCTTGATCGCCAGGCCTTTGGGCAATGACTGCGCGTCGGAGGATTGCTTGGCCACCGTGGCCAGGAACAACGGCATCGAGCCCACGGCAATCGCCGGGGTTTCCGGAAACAGGTTCAGATCATATGTAATCGTCGCTTGCAGCGGATCGACCTGGTACGCCTCGGGTGGCAGCTCGATCGGCTCGTCGAGTTTGCCGCCGCGCTTTTCCGTGAAGAAGGTCACCGGGCTGACGCCGGGGTTGAGTTCGTCGCCAAGCAATTCGTCATTGAAGGTACGGCGGTGGGAGAACTCGATACGCGCCGCGCTCGGCTCTTCCACCGATTGATGAATGCGCACGCCGGCCTTCAGTTGCTCTTCGGTCAGGTTCGCGCCTTTGAGCCAGTTGGCGGCGAGATCGTCGTAAACCACCACCGGCAAGTCCAGCGGTTGCACGGCTTTGGCCGTGGTGTGCGGATCGAAGGTGCGAACCGGCAGATCCAGCTGTTTGCGCGTCACGGTTGCCGAGGAGAAGTCGAGCACGCTGACTTCCAGTGTGTCGATCGGGCCGTGGAAATACACCTTGTTATAGCGGCGCGGGTGGTCTTTCTCGAAGGCTTGCTGGTCGTCGCTGAGCTGTTTTTCCAGGGTGTCGCTCCAGCTCTTCTGCTTCTGTAGCTGCGCCAGCTGTCGCTGATAAAACTCGACCTGCCCCGGGCTTTCGTTGATCGAACCGGCGCGCACCAGGTATTGGCCGCTGGCGTCGCGGGCCTGAACGATGAGCGGATTGATCCGGGTTTGGGCGACTTCGGGAGCCAGCGGCAGGCTGTTGCTGACTTCTACCTCGGCGTAGTTCTTCTCCAGCTTGAGCAGTTTGACGCTGAGGTTGTCGTTGGTGCGGGTCTGGCCGACGTCTTTCTGCGTCAGGTCGAAGCTGTACAGGCGACGTGGCGCGATGACTTCGACCTGGCCTTGCAGCCTGACCGGTTGCGGCAGGCTTTTCTTGTCGACATTGAGGCCATCGATGAACGGGTAGGTCACCGTCAGATCATCGGGGTTGGTCACGTTGGAGCTGGACGGGCTGAGCTGAATGCCCGGATCGGTTTCCGACCACTCCGGCTGCCAGGCGATCACGCGTTTGTTGCTCAGCGTCACCGAATGCCACTCGATGCCGTGGGGAAACAGAAAGCCACCGGGAATGTTCAGGTTGAACGGGAATACCGGCTGCAGGTCGGTGAGGTAATCCGAGCTGGCGTCCTTGTGCAGCACGAACAGGCCGTTGATGAAGGTATCGACCAGCGCCTGCGGGGTAGGGTAGTGCTTGAGCACGGCGAGGGCGTCGGCGCCGTATTCAGTGTGCGGCGTGATGTCGTCGAGCTTGAGTCGGGCCCGTTCCAGCAACAGCAGCGAACCGCCGAGTTCGGTGATCGCTTCCTTGAGCTTCGGATCGCTGATCGTGTCCAGTGACTGTTCGAAGGTGGCGGTCTTTTCATCAAGGTTTGCGACGTGCTTTTCATCGCCGGGCGAGCAACCGCCGATGAGCAAGGCGAGGCAGATTCCGGCAGTCGTCAAGGCTGATCGCACATCCATTTCCACGCGTCCCGTCCACTGTCATAGGGCTGTCAATGCTTTGGACACTAGCAGAAAAACTTTGTCACACACACGCAGGTGGCGGATTTTCCGGCGGTTTCTGGCTGTCACAGCGGGCTGTTATACTCGCCGCCATTTCCAGCCCCTTGTGTGAGAGTCAATGGAACGCTTTATCGAAAATGCAATGTACGCCACCCGCTGGCTGCTGGCGCCGATCTATATCGGCCTGTCCCTCGGTCTGCTGGCGCTGGCATTGAAGTTCTTCCAGGAAATCATCCATATCCTGCCCAACGTCTTCGCCATGGCCGAATCTGATCTGATTCTGGTGCTGCTGTCGTTGATCGACATGGCGCTGGTAGGCGGGCTGCTGGTGATGGTGATGATTTCCGGCTACGAGAACTTCGTCTCGCAACTGGACATCGACGAAGGCAAAGAGAAGCTCAGCTGGCTGGGCACCATGGACTCGTCGTCACTGAAGATGAAAGTCGCGGCCTCGATCGTGGCGATTTCCTCGATCCACTTGCTGCGCATCTTCATGGATGCCAAGAACGTCGATCCCGAGCACTTGATGTGGTACGTGATCATCCACATGACGTTTGTGGTGTCCGCGTTTGCCATGGGTTACCTCGACAAGGTCACCAAGCACTGATCGACCGATCAAGGCAAAAGAACCGCCCGTCTGTTGCGAAACAGACGGGCGGTTTCGTTTGTGGCTTGTGCTTTCAAGCGCAGCGGCCTATCCCTGTAACGGTGCGATTCTCCATGATGTGAGGTGCTTCCATGAACCTGCAAGAGTTGAACGCGTTTGCCGTCGCCGGCAAGGTCGATGAACTGAATCTGATTTCCATGGAGGGCGGGATCTATCTGCTGGAAGCGCGCATGCACGGGGCGGCTCATCCGCTGCACGATCCGCTGGGGAAAACCCTGACTCTGCGTTCCGTCGAGCACGCGCGGGAAATGTTGCATGCGTTTCCGGTGCTGCCGTTCAATCTGGTTCACACCTCGGTGCACGATGAAATGTGCGGATTGGGCGGTGGCATCAATGAAAGCCTGAAAGTGGCACTGGCCTGGCGCTCGGCCCTGTAGGCCCGGCCCCAGGCGCGGGGTATCTGTGCTAGTCTGCTCGCCCTTTTGGTTCCGGGCGCGCCGGGACGCGCTGTGCACGCACGGCAAGTCCTGTGGCCGTCCGCACAGCGGAGCAGTGTCATGTCCGAAGTAAATCTGTCCACCGACGAAACCCGCGTCAGCTACGGTATCGGCCGTCAACTCGGCGACCAGCTGCGCGACAACCCGCCACCGGGTGTCAGCCTGGACGCGATCCTGGCCGGTCTGACCGACGCTTTCGCCGGCAAACCAAGCCGTGTGGGCCAGGAAGAAATGTCCGCCAGCTTCAAAGTGATCCGCGAGATCATGCAGGCCGAAGCGGCTGCCAAGGCTGAAGCCGCGGCTGGCGAAGGCCTGGCCTTCCTCGCCGAAAACGCCAAGCGTGACGGCATCACCACCCTGGCTTCCGGCCTGCAATTCGAAGTGCTGACTCAGGGCGACGGCGCCAAGCCGACCCGTGAAGACCACGTGCGCACGCACTATCACGGCACACTGATCGACGGCACTGTGTTCGACAGCTCCTACGAGCGCGGCCAGCCTGCAGAATTCCCGGTCGGCGGCGTGATCGCTGGCTGGACCGAAGCCCTGCAACTGATGAATGCCGGCAGTAAATGGCGCCTGTATGTGCCGAGCGAACTGGCTTACGGCGCACAAGGCGTGGGCAGCATCCCGCCGCACAGCGTTCTGGTGTTCGACGTCGAGTTGCTGGACGTTCTGTAACATCGAGCCTGCTTGATGGCAGGCCAATGTAGGAGTGAGCCTGCTCGCGAACGCGGTGTGTCAGTCGCTGATTGGCTATCTGACACACCGCTATCGCGAGCAGGCTCACTCCTACAGTTTTGACCGCGTTTCATATTTCGATCTTGTTGTGCAGCTCATTGGTCGGGCGCAACGCCCGGGCATAGCAGAACAGGAACAGATTGCGCACCAGCTCCTTGAGTACCAGCGGCTCGCTGGAATTGAGGCTGCTGACGTCCAGATCACCTTGATCCTGCAGCTCATGCAAGGCTTCTTCTTCAAGCACCGCGCAGACTTCACCGGTTTCCCGATGAAGGATTCTGAGGTAGGGGTGTGGGCGATCCAGCCAGGCGTCGATCAAATAAGTCATGGGTCTCATCTCCTTGAAAGGTTTCAATGAGAATAATTCTTATTCATCAAATAGCAAGTGCCTATTGGCGGATCGTGGATTTTTCCGGGTAAAGGTTGTGTCAGGTCAAAATGGCTGGATGATGGCCATGCGCGGATTCATTGAGCTGGAGCGGGGAGGGCAAAGCTCCATCCCACGGCTGGCGCAGGATGGATGACGCAAGGCTCAGACTTTTCTGACGAACTCGGATTTGAGCTTCATCGGGCCGATGCCGTCGATCTTGCAGTCGATGTCATGATCGCCATCGCACAGGCGGATGTTCTTGACCTTGGTGCCGACCTTGACCACCAGCGACGTGCCCTTGACTTTGAGGTCCTTGATCACGGTAATGGTGTCGCCGTCCTGCAGGACATTGCCGACCGAATCTTTTTTTACGGCATCATCGGCCGCCACTTCGGCTTCGCCGCTGGCAGACCACTCGTGGGCGCACTCGGGGCAGACCAGTTGGGTGCCGTCTTCGTAGGTGTATTCGGAATTGCATTTCGGGCAGGGTGGCAACGTGCTCACTAAGGCTCCTTGGGATGTGGATCGCTAAAAGTCGCACATTGTATAGGGTTTTACACGAAGGAGGGCATCGCGCAGAAACAACTGTGGGAGCGAGCTTGCTCGCGAAAGCGGTGTGCCAGTCAACATCGATTTCGACTGGCAGAACGCTTTCGCGAGCAGGCTCGCTCCCACAGGGGAATGAATCAATGCGTGCGGGCGACCGCGAACTCGCTCAGTTCAACCAGTGCATCGCGATATTCGCTGGCCGGCAGCGCTTCCAGGCACTTGATCGCACGGGCCACGTAGTCGCGGGCCAGTTGCGCGGTGTATTCCAGCGAACCAGACGCTTCCACGGCGATACGGATGCTTTCCAGGTCTTCGATCCCGCCTTTCTGGATCGCCTGACGCACCAGTGCCGCCTGTTCGGCCGTACCTTCGCGCATGGTGTAGATCAGCGGCAGGGTCGGCTTGCCTTCGGCCAGATCGTCACCGACGTTCTTGCCCAGGGTTTCTGCGTCACCCTTGTAATCCAGCAGGTCATCGACGAGCTGGAACGCCACGCCCAGGTGATCACCAAACGTGCGCAGGGCTTCGCTCTGCTCGGCGGTCGCACCAGCCAGGGCGGCGGCGCTGTGGGTAGACGCTTCAAAGAGCATTGCGGTCTTGCCGCGGATGACTTCCATGTAGGTTTCTTCGCTGGTGCTGGCGTCACGCACCTTGGACAGCTGCAACACTTCGCCTTCAGCGATGATGCGCGTGGCCTGGGAGAGGATCTTCATCACCGGCATCGAGCCCAGTTCGACCATCATTTCGAACGAGCGCGAGTACAGGAAATCGCCGACCAGCACGCTCGGGGCGTTGCCCCACATGGCGTTGGCGGTCGAGCGGCCACGGCGCATGCCGGACATGTCGACGACGTCGTCATGCAGCAGGGTCGCGGTATGCAGGAATTCGATGGTGGCGGCCAGCAGGCGCATGTCGTCGCCTTCGCGACCCAGGGCCTTGCCACACAGCAACACTAATAAAGGACGCAGGCGTTTGCCGCCGGCCGAAGTGATGTAATCGCCGATTTTCGATACCAGCGGCACTCGAGACGTCAGCTGCTTCTTGATGATGCCGTCGACGGCGCTAAAATCGTCCGCCACCGCGCGGTAGAAAGCTTGGGGTTGCATCAGCGAGAGTCGCTCCAGAAGGGTTGCGCGGCATGCTAGGACCCCTTCCCAGACCTGTCAAGGCGCGATGGACGGCCCCTTGCAAGCCTGCGGCGGCTTGCGTACAATCGCGCACCCTGAACTTCCTGGGCAGCACCTGCCTTACGCAATTGCACTTGGGCCGTTCCAGCCCCATGCAGCCATGCCAGCCAATACCTCTTCTTATAAAGAGCTGGGTGAGCAGGATTATCGGAGAAATACCATGTACGCAGTAATCGTTACCGGCGGTAAGCAATACAAGGTCGCTGAAGGTGAATACCTGAAGATCGAAAAACTGGAAATCGCTACTGGCGAATCCGTGACTTTTGATCGCGTTCTGCTGGTCGCCAATGGCGACGACGTGAACATCGGCGCACCAGTTGTTGCTGGCGCAACCGTCAAGGCTGAAGTGATCTCCCAAGGTCGTCACGATAAAGTCCGCATCATCAAGTTCCGTCGCCGTAAGCACCACATGAAGCGTATGGGCCACCGCCAGTGGTTCACCGAGATCAAAATCACCGGTATTCAGGCTTAATTACAGCCTAATTCCTCACTAGGAGAATTGAACTCATGGCACACAAAAAAGCTGGTGGTAGTACCCGTAACGGTCGCGACTCAGAAGCCAAACGCCTTGGCGTGAAGATGTATGGCGGCCAGGTCATCAAGGCCGGCAACATCATCGTGCGTCAGCGCGGCACCCAATTCCACGCTGGCTACGGCGTTGGCATGGGCAAGGATCACACTCTCTTCGCTAAAATCGAAGGCGTGATCAAGTTCGAAGTAAAGGGCGCCTTCGGTCGTCGTTACGTGAGCGTAATCGCGGCTTAATCGCGAGATCGCTGGAGAAGCCCTGTCTTGCGACGGGGCTTTTTCGTTTGTGGGGTGAGTCTCTTGCAAAGCTGTTTGTATGGGCTGTCGGCGTGCGATGCAGGTCGTGTCTTGGGGTCGCTGCGCTCATTTTTGCAAGAGTCTTATGTCTTGATTGTTTTTCGGCTCGTCCGTACGGCGAGAGGCGTTGGTTATGAAGTTTGTTGATGAAGTATCGATTCGCGTAAAGGCCGGTGACGGTGGCAACGGTGCCATGAGTTTCCGCCGGGAAAAATTCATTGAAAACGGCGGCCCGAACGGCGGTGATGGCGGTGACGGCGGTTCCATCTACATGATGGCCGACGAAAACCTCAATACCCTGGTCGACTACCGTTACACCCGTCACTTCGATGCCGAGCGTGGCTCCAACGGTGGTAGCACCGACTGCACCGGCAAGAAGGGCGAAGACCTGATCCTGCGCGTGCCGGTCGGCACTACCGTGATCGACTCCGCTACTCAGGAAGTCATCGGCGACCTGACCAAGGCCGGCCAGAAACTGATGGTAGTGCAGGGCGGCTGGCACGGTCTGGGCAACACCCGTTTCAAATCCAGTACCAACCGTGCGCCGCGTCAGACTACGCCAGGCAAGCCCGGCGAGCAGCGCGACCTGAAACTGGAAATGAAAGTGCTGGCTGACGTCGGTCTGCTGGGCTTGCCGAACGCCGGTAAAAGTACCTTTATCCGTTCGGTCTCGGCCGCCAAGCCGAAAGTTGCCGATTACCCGTTCACCACGCTGGTGCCGAACCTGGGTGTGGTCAGCGTCGATCGCTGGAAGAGCTTTGTCATTGCCGATATTCCGGGTCTGATCGAAGGCGCCTCCGACGGTGCCGGCCTGGGCATTCGCTTCCTCAAGCACCTGGCGCGTACGCGTCTGCTGCTGCACCTCGTCGACATGGCGCCACTGGATGATTCCAGTGCTCCGGACGCGGCTGAAGTGATCGTCAACGAGCTGATCAAATTCAGCCCGTCGCTGGCTGAGCGTGATCGCTGGCTGGTGCTGAACAAGTGCGACCAGATCCTTGAAGAAGAGCACGATGCTCGCGTCAAGGAAATCGTCGATCGTCTGGAATGGACCGGTCCGGTGTACGTGATTTCGGCCATCGCCAAGATCGGTACCGAGCGTCTGTGCCACGACATCATGCGCTACATGGAAGACCGTGCCGATCGCCTGGCCGCAGACCCTGCGTACAAGGAAGAGCTGGCCGATCTCGATCAGCGCATCGAAGACGAAGCCCGTGCGCAGTTGCAGGCGCTGGACGACAAGCGTGCCTTGCGTCGCAGTGGCGTGAAGTCGGTCCATGACATCGGCGACGATGACTGGGACGAAGAAGATGTGGATGACGAAGACGGTCCGGAAATCATTTACGTGCGTGACTGATCCGTTGCGATAAACTTGAACGCCGCTCAATCGAGCGGCGTTTTAGTATCCGGAAATCGATCGTTGGTCAGCAATCGCCACGATTAACGTCACGGGCAGTGCCAGGTCGCGCTGCCCTCAAGCTAAGGTTGAAGATGATGCGGAGCAAGGTGACAGGTGCGCAGCGTTGGGTCGTGAAGATCGGCAGCGCTTTGCTGACAGCTGATGGCAAGGGGCTGGATCGCGCGGCAATGAGTGTCTGGGTCGAGCAGATGGTGGCGCTGCATGAAGCGGGCGTCGAGCTGGTGCTGGTGTCCTCCGGGGCGGTGGCGGCCGGCATGAGTCGCTTGGGCTGGACCGCGCGACCCAGTGCCATGCACGAGCTGCAGGCGGCCGCTGCAATCGGTCAGATGGGCCTGGTGCAGGCGTGGGAGTCGAGCTTCGCCGAGCATGGCCGGCACACCGCGCAGATTCTCCTGACCCACGACGACCTGTCCGACCGCAAGCGCTACCTCAACGCCCGCAGTACCTTGCGTGCGTTGGTCGAGCTGAAAGTCATTCCGGTGATCAACGAAAACGACACCGTGGTCACCGACGAAATCCGTTTCGGCGACAACGACACGCTGGCGGCGTTGGTGGCCAATCTGGTCGAGGCCGATCTGCTGGTGATCCTCACCGATCGCGACGGGATGTTCGACGCCGATCCGCGCAACAATCCTGATGCGCAGTTGATTTATGAAGCGCGCGCCGATGATCCGACGCTCGATGCAGTGGCTGGCGGTACCGGCGGTGCCCTGGGGCGCGGCGGCATGCAGACCAAGTTGCGCGCGGCGCGACTGGCAGCTCGTTCCGGTGCGCACACCATCATCGTCGGCGGGCGGCTTGAGCGCGTGCTTGATCGCCTGAAGGCGGGCGAGCGCATCGGTACGCTGCTGTCGCCTGAGCGCGGCATGCTCGCGGCGCGCAAGCAGTGGCTGGCCGGGCATCTGCAAACCCGTGGCACTCTGGTGCTGGATGAAGGGGCAGTGTCGGCGTTGTCCAAGGGCAACAAAAGCCTGCTGCCGGTGGGGGTGAAATTGGTTCAGGGTAGCTTCCGTCGCGGTGAGATGGTGGTCTGCGTGGCGCCGGACGGTCGTGAGATCGCGCGGGGACTGGCCAATTACAGCGCCCTGGAGGCGCAAAAAATCATCGGTCAGTCGTCGGATGCGATTGTCGGTTTGCTCGGTTACATGGCGGAACCGGAACTGGTTCACCGTGACAACCTGATTCTGGTCTAAGGGAAATTCGATGCGTGTAGCGAAAGGATTGTTGGGCTTGCTGATGGCTCTGCCATTGCTGGCCTCGGCCGAGGAGATCGGTCAGGTGTCGACGGTGTTCAAGTTTGTCGGGCCGAATGACCGGATCGTGGTCGAGGCGTTCGACGATCCTAAAGTCGAAGGCGTGACCTGCTACCTGTCACGCGCCAAGACCGGCGGGGTAAAGGGTGGTCTCGGTCTGGCAGAGGATCGCGCCGAGGCATCGATTGCTTGTCGTCAGGTCGGGCCGATCAAGTTCAAGGGCGAACTGAAGGATGGCGACGAGGTCTTCAAGGAGCGCACCTCGCTGGTGTTCAAGACCATGCAGGTGGTGCGTTTCCTCGACAAGAAGCGCAATACGCTGGTGTACCTGGTCTACAGCGATCGTCTGATCGAAGGCAGTCCGCAGAATGCCGTAACCGCTATCCCGATCCTGCCGTGGGTGCCTGTCCAGCCATAACACCGCAAAACCAACTGTAGGAGTGAGCCTGCTCGCGATAGCTGTGTATCAGTCAACAATTGCGTCGACTGATACGCCGCCATCGCGAGCAGGCTCACTCCTACATTTTTTTGCGTGGCACTGACCAACTTACAGGCAATAAAAAACCGACCCTGAGGTCGGTTTTTTAATGACTACGTCGATTAAGCGGCTTCTTTCAGCGCTTTGACGTGGCCATTCAGACGGCTCTTATGACGAGCAGCCTTGTTCTTGTGGATGATACCTTTATCGGCCATACGGTCGATAACTGGCACAGCCAGAACGTATGCAGCTTGAGCTTTTTCAGCGTCTTTTGCGTCGATGGCCTTAACTACATTCTTGATGTAGGTACGAACCATGGAACGCAGGCTGGCGTTGTGGCTGCGACGCTTCTCAGCCTGTTTTGCACGTTTTTTGGCGGAAGGTGAGTTGGCCACCGTCGAGCTCCTCGAAAGACTTTTTAGGAAATAGCAAACAAAATAGGCCGCGAATCATGCCGATGAAGACTTGTCTTGTCAAGGGCACTTGAATCGTTCCGCTAAGTGGTAGGTATAAAGAGGCGGGATATTTATTTCCGGCGCTTGACCTGTAAACTCGCGAGCTTTGGCTCTGTGCTGTTGCGGCGCGGAGTATCGCACAAGTGGGCGCATTGTTCGCCTGCTGTTTATCGACAGGCACAAACTCTCTCAATGAATCTGCTCAAATCGTTGGCCGCCGTCAGCTCTATCACGATGCTTTCCCGGATTCTGGGGTTTGTTCGTGACACGCTGATCGCGCGGACATTCGGCGCCGGGATGGCCACGGATGCCTTCTTTATTGCTTTCAAGCTGCCCAACCTGCTGCGGCGGATCTTTGCCGAAGGGGCTTTCTCCCAGGCATTTGTGCCGATCCTGGCCGAATATAAAAGTCAGCAGGGCGAGGAGGCGACGCGCACTTTTATTGCCTATGTATCGGGCCTGTTGACGCTGGTGTTGGCGGTTGTGACGGCGCTGGGCATGATCGCTGCGCCCTGGGTGATCTGGGCCACGGCCCCCGGTTTTACCGATACCCCGGAGAAATTCCAGCTCACCTCCGATCTGTTGCGGGTGACCTTTCCTTATATATTGCTGATCTCGCTGTCGTCGCTGGCCGGCGCGATCCTCAACACCTGGAACCGCTTCTCGGTGCCGGCCTTCGTGCCGACTCTGCTCAACGTCAGCATGATCGTGTTTTCGCTGTTCCTCACGCCGTACTTCGATCCGCCGGTCATGGCCCTCGGCTGGGCGGTGTTGGTCGGCGGTCTGGCGCAACTGCTTTATCAACTGCCGCACCTGAAAAAGATCGGCATGCTGGTGCTGCCGCGCCTGAATCTGCGCGACAGCGGCGTGTGGCGGGTGATGAAGCAGATGCTGCCAGCGATTCTCGGCGTGTCGGTCAGTCAGATCTCGCTGATCATCAACACCATCTTCGCCTCGTTTCTGGTCGCCGGTTCAGTGTCGTGGATGTATTACGCCGACCGCTTGATGGAATTGCCGTCGGGCGTATTGGGCGTGGCGCTCGGCACGATTCTTCTGCCAACGCTGGCCAAGACCTACGCCAACAAGGATCGCCACGAGTATTCGCGAATTCTCGATTGGGGGCTGCGCCTGTGCTTTGTGCTGGTGTTGCCGTGCGCGCTGGCACTGGGGATTCTGGCCGAGCCGTTGACCGTTTCGCTGTTCCAGTACGGCCAGTTCAGTGGCTTCGATGCCGAGATGACCCAGCGTGCGCTGATTGCCTATTCGGTCGGCTTGCTCGGGATCATTGTGATCAAAGTGCTGGCGCCGGGCTTTTATGCGCAACAGAACATCCGCACCCCGGTGAAAATCGCAATCTTCACCTTGGTCTGCACCCAGTTGTTCAACCTGGCGCTGATCGGGCCGCTGGCCCATGCCGGTCTGGCGCTGGCGATCAGCGCTGGCGCTTGCCTGAACGCCGGGCTGCTGTTCTATCAACTGCGCAAGCAGAAGATGTATCAGCCGCAGCCGGGCTGGGGCAAATTCGGTTTCAAACTGGTTGTTGCGGTGACGGTGATGTCGGCGGTGTTACTGGCCGGCATGCATTTCATGCCCGCTTGGGATGAGGGCCCTATGCTCGAGCGCTTCCTGCGCCTGGGTGCGCTGGTGGTTGCCGGTGTGGTGGCGTATTTCGGTATGTTGCTGCTGCTGGGTTTCCGCCTGCGCGACTTCAATCGCAAGGCCTTGAGCTAAGGTTTCAGCCTTTATCGACAGGCTCGGGCCGGCGGTTTTGTCGGCTCGTTCACTTTGCGTTACGGTGTTGCCTGTCGTCGGCCGTCGGGTGTGGTTATAATCGACCACTTTATGAGCAAGAAGCGCGTTATGCAGCTGGTTCGAGGCCTCCACAACTTGCGCCCCCAGCATCGGGGCTGCGTCGCCACTATTGGCAACTTTGACGGTGTTCACCGTGGTCACCAGGCTATCCTGGCCCGGCTGCGTGAGCGTGCGCTCGAGTTGGGCGTACCCAGCTGCGTGGTGATTTTCGAGCCGCAGCCACGGGAATTCTTCGCTCCCGACACGGCGCCAGCGCGTCTGGCGCGGTTGCGCGACAAGCTGCAATTGCTGGCCGCCGAAGGCGTCGACCGGGTCTTGTGCCTGGCTTTCAACCAGCGCCTGAGCAAGCTCAGCGCCAGTGAGTTCGTCGATACCATTCTGGTCGATGGCCTTGGCGTGCAGCATCTCGAGGTCGGTGATGATTTCCGCTTCGGCTGCGACCGTCTGGGCGATTTCGATTTTCTGCTGCAGGCCGGGCAGGTTCATGCTTTTAGCGTCGAAGCCGCGCAAACCGTCGAGCTGGACGGCATTCGCGTCAGCAGCACGCAAGTGCGCAACGCTTTGGCCGCCGCCGATTTTGCCCTGGCCGAACGCTTGCTCGGCCGCCCGTACCGCATCGCCGGTCGCGTGCTGCATGGCCAGAAACTCGCCCGGCAACTGGGCACGCCCACTGCCAACATTCAACTCAAGCGTCGTCGCGTGCCGTTCACCGGGGTCTATCTGGTGAGCGTCGACATCGAAGGCAAGACCTGGCCCGGCGTCGCCAATATCGGCGTGCGTCCCACGGTGCAAGGGGATGGCAAAGCCCACCTCGAGGTCCATCTGTTAGATTTTGCCGGCGATCTGTATGACCGGCGTTTGACGGTGGTTTTCCACCAAAAGCTGCGTGAAGAGCAGCGCTTCGCCTCTCTGGAGGCATTGAAAACGGCGATCAATGCGGATGTCGCCACCGCCCGTGCACTAGCCGCACCTAGCGCCCATCGCTAATGAAGAGCCTTAAATGACCGACTATAAAGCCACGCTAAACCTTCCGGACACCGCCTTCCCAATGAAGGCCGGCCTGCCACAGCGCGAACCGCAGATCCTGCAGCGCTGGGACAGTATTGGCCTGTACGGAAAGTTGCGCGAGATTGGCAAGGATCGTCCGAAGTTCGTCCTGCACGACGGCCCTCCGTACGCCAACGGCACGATCCACATCGGTCACGCACTGAACAAGATTCTCAAGGACATGATCATCCGCTCGAAGACCCTGTCGGGTTTCGACGCGCCGTATGTCCCGGGCTGGGATTGCCACGGCCTGCCGATCGAGCACAAGGTTGAAGTGACCCACGGCAAGAACCTCGGCGCGGATAAAACCCGCGAGCTGTGCCGTGCCTACGCCACCGAGCAGATCGAAGGGCAGAAGTCCGAGTTCATCCGCCTGGGTGTGCTGGGCGACTTCGCCAACCCGTACAAGACCATGGATTTCAAGAACGAGGCCGGTGAAATCCGCGCCCTCGCCGAAATCGTCAAGGGCGGTTTCGTCTTCAAGGGCCTCAAACCGGTGAACTGGTGCTTCGATTGCGGTTCGGCGCTGGCTGAAGCGGAAGTCGAGTACGAGAACAAGAAGTCCTCGACCATCGACGTGGCGTTCCCGATCGCCGACGAAGCCAAACTGGCTGCCGCGTTCGGTCTGGCGTCGCTGAGCAAGCCTGCTGCGATCGTGATCTGGACCACCACCCCGTGGACCATCCCGGCCAACCAGGCGCTGAACGTGCACCCGGAATTCAACTATGCCCTGGTCGATATCGGCGACAAGCTGCTGGTGCTGGCTGAAGAGCTGGTCGAAGCCTGCCTGGCGCGCTACGGCGTGGAAGGTTCGGTGATCGCCACCACCACCGGTAAACAACTGGAGCTGATCAACTTCCGTCATCCGTTCTACGATCGCCTGTCGCCGGTGTACCTGGCTGACTACGTCGAACTGGGCGCTGGGACTGGCGTGGTTCACTCCGCCCCTGCCTACGGCGTGGACGACTTCGTGACGTGCAAGAAGTACGGCATGGTCAACGACGACATCCTCAACCCGGTGCAGAGCAATGGCGTGTACGTGCCTTCGCTGGAATTCTTCGGCGGCCAGTTCATCTGGAAGGCCAACCCGGCCATCGTCGAAAAACTGACCGAAGTCGGTGCGCTGATGCACACCACCGTCATCGAACACAGCTACATGCACTGCTGGCGCCACAAGACCCCGCTGATCTACCGCGCGACTGCGCAGTGGTTCATCGGCATGGACAAGGAGCCAACCAGCGGCGACACCCTGCGTGTGCGCTCGCTCAAGGCCATCGAAGACACCAGGTTCGTTCCGGCCTGGGGTCAGGCGCGCCTGCACTCGATGATCGCCAACCGTCCGGACTGGTGCATCTCGCGTCAGCGCAACTGGGGCGTGCCAATCCCTTTCTTCCTCAACAAGGAAAGCGGCGAGCTGCATCCACGCACCGTCGAGCTGATGGAAGAAGTCGCCAAACGCGTTGAAGTCGAAGGCATCGAAGCCTGGTTCAAACTCGACGCCGCCGAACTGCTCGGCGATGAAGCGCCGCAGTACGACAAGATCAGCGACACCCTCGACGTCTGGTTCGACTCCGGCACCACGCACTGGCACGTTCTGCGCGGTTCGCACCCGATGGGCCACGAGAGTGGTCCGCGCGCCGACCTGTATCTGGAAGGCTCCGACCAGCACCGTGGCTGGTTCCACTCGTCCCTGCTGACCGGTTGCGCCATCGACAATCACGCGCCGTACCGCGAACTGCTGACTCACGGCTTCACCGTCGACGAGTCCGGCCGCAAGATGTCCAAATCGCTGGGCAACGTGATCGCGCCGCAAAAAGTCAACGACACCCTGGGCGCCGACATCATGCGTCTGTGGGTCGCGTCGACCGACTACTCCGGCGAAATGGCGGTGTCCGAGCAGATCCTGCAGCGCAGCGCGGATGCCTACCGTCGTATCCGTAACACCGCGCGCTTTCTGCTTTCCAACCTGACCGGTTTCAACCCGGCCACTGACCTGCTGCCGGCCGAAGACATGCTGGCGCTGGATCGCTGGGCGGTGGATCGCACATTGCTGCTGCAACGCGAGTTGCAAGAGCACTACGGCGAATACCGTTTCTGGAACGTCTACTCGAAGATCCACAACTTCTGCGTGCAGGAGCTGGGTGGTTTCTACCTCGATATCATCAAGGATCGCCAGTACACCACCGGCGCCGACAGCAAGGCCCGTCGCTCGTGCCAGACCGCGCTGTTCCACATCTCCGAAGCGCTGGTGCGCTGGATCGCGCCGATCCTCGCCTTCACTGCCGATGAGCTGTGGCAATACCTGCCGGGCGAGCGTAACGAATCCGTCATGCTCAACACCTGGTACGAAGGCCTGACCGAGCTGCCGGAAGGCTTCGAGCTGGGTCGCGCCTACTGGGATCGCATCATGGAAGTGAAGGTCGCGGTCAACAAGGAAATGGAAATCCAGCGCGCGGCGAAAGCCGTCGGTGGCAACCTGCAGGCCGAAGTGACGCTGTTTGCCGAAGAGGCGCTGAGCGCCGATCTGGCCAGGCTGAGCAACGAGCTGCGCTTTGTCCTGATCACCTCGACTGCCAGCGTTGCGCCATTCGTGCAGGCTCCGGCCGATGCAGTGGTCACCGAAGTCAGCGGTCTGAAACTGAAGATCGTCAAATCGGCGTTCCCGAAGTGCGCACGTTGCTGGCATTGCCGCGAAGACGTTGGCGTGAACCCGGAGCATCCGGAAATCTGCGGTCGTTGCGTCGACAACATCAGCGGCGCTGGCGAGGTTCGTCACTATGCCTGATGCCATTGGCCGTTTCGGACGGCTGAGCTGGCTGTGGTTGAGCCTGCTGGTCCTGGTCATTGACCAGGCCAGCAAGTTCTACTTCGAAAGCAAGCTCGAAATGTTCCAGCAGATCGTGATCATTCCCGATCTGTTCAGCTGGACCCTGGCCTACAACACCGGCGCCGCCTTCAGCTTCCTCGCGGACAGCTCCGGCTGGCAGCGCTGGCTGTTTGCGCTGATCGCCATTGTCGTCAGCGCCGTGCTGGTGGTCTGGCTCAAGCGCCTGGGCCGGAACGACACCTGGCTGGCCGTCGCCCTGGCGCTGGTGCTGGGTGGCGCGCTGGGCAACCTGTATGACCGCATTGCCCTGGGCCATGTGATCGACTTCATTCTGGTGCACTGGCAGAACCGCTGGTATTTCCCGGCGTTCAACATTGCCGACAGCGCGATCACCGTCGGCGCGATCATGCTGGCGCTGGACATGTTCAAATCGAAGAAAACCGAAGAGGCCGCTCATGACTGAACCGCTATCGACTGAGCAACGCATCGGCCAGAACACCGAAGTCACGCTGCACTTTGCCCTGCGCCTGGAAAACGGTGATACCGTCGACAGTACGTTCGACAAGGCCCCGGCCACCTTCAAGGTCGGCGACGGCAACCTGCTGCCGGGTTTCGAAGCCGCACTGTTCGGCTTCAAGGCCGGCGACAAGCGCACCCTGACCGTCGAGCCGGAAAACGCTTTCGGTCAGCCGAACCCGCAGAACGTGCAGACCATCCCGCGTTTGCAGTTCACCGACATGGAGTTGTCACCGGGCCTGCTGGTGATCTTCAACGATGCGGCCAATACTGAATTGCCGGGTGTGGTGAAGGAATTCGACGACACGCAAGTGACCGTCGACTTCAACCACCCGCTGGCCGGCAAGACGCTGACCTTTGACGTGGAAATCATTTCCGTCAAAGCGCTATAACTGACTGTATAAGGTCAAAATGTGGGAGCGAGCCTGCTCGCGAAAGCGGTGTGTCAACCAACAGAAATGTTGCAGGTGATGGCCCCCTTCGCGAGCAAGCTCGCTCCTACAGTGGTTCTCCATTGTTTTCGCGCGCAAGACACGAGGCACAGCATGCAAATCAAACTCGCCAACCCCCGTGGCTTCTGCGCCGGTGTGGACCGGGCGATCGAAATCGTCAACCGCGCCCTGGAAGTCTTCGGGCCGCCGATCTATGTGCGTCATGAAGTGGTGCACAACAAATTCGTCGTTGAAGATCTGCGCAGCCGTGGCGCGATTTTCGTCGAAGAGCTCGATCAGGTGCCCGATGACGTCATCGTCATCTTCAGCGCCCACGGTGTTTCCCAAGCCGTGCGCAACGAAGCCGCCGGTCGAGGCCTGAAAGTCTTCGATGCAACCTGCCCGCTGGTCACCAAGGTGCACATCGAAGTGGCCAAATACAGCCGCGACGGTCGCGAGTGCATCCTGATCGGCCACGCCGGTCACCCGGAAGTCGAAGGCACCATGGGTCAGTACGATGCCAGCAATGGCGGTGCGATCTACCTCGTCGAAGACGAGAAGGACGTGGCCGAGTTGCAGGTGCGCGATCCGGAAAGACTCGCCTTCGTCACCCAGACGACCTTGTCGATGGACGACACCAGCCGCGTCATCGATGCCCTGCGCACGCGCTTCCCGGCGATCGGCGGTCCGCGCAAGGACGACATTTGCTACGCCACACAAAATCGCCAGGACGCCGTCAAGCAACTGGCCGACGAGTGCGACGTGGTACTGGTGGTCGGCAGCCCGAACAGCTCCAACTCCAACCGTCTGCGGGAACTGGCTGAACGCATGGCGACTCCGGCCTACCTGATCGACGGTGCCGAAGATCTGCAACAGAGCTGGTTCGACGGCGTCGAGCGTATCGGCATTACTGCTGGCGCCTCGGCACCGGAAGTGCTGGTCCGTGGCGTGATCCAGCAATTGCAGGCCTGGGGCGCGACCGGTGCCGATGAACTGGCCGGCCGTGAAGAGAACATAACGTTCTCGATGCCGAAAGAGCTGCGCGTGCGTTCGATCTGACGTTTCTGCTTCTGTCGCACAGCGCCTGTTCAGTTTCCCGACTGCTCAGGCGCACGCGACCGGTCGCCGCCAGCACGATCTGGCGCTGGCTGACCGGTTCACGCGGCGAGCAGATGTGTATTGTTCCCGCCTGAAATCGCCGTCCTGGCATCAGCGGTTGCCCCAGATGACTGAACCGCACAAAGCGGCTCACCCACCAATTGCCGACAATCGGCACCTTCGCCTCACTGGCGTGTTCAACCAATAGCGGATTGCTGCTGTCCTCCGAACCCTTGCCGCTAAGATCCAGAATGATTCGCCAGCCACGACTCCAGTCGCCGTCGATGCCATGGATCACCACGCTTTGGTTGTGTGTCATAGCCAATGTGCGAGCGTGGCGAATACCTTCGAGCAGCGACTGCGCTGCATGATCGCGCTGAGTGGCTTGCTTGAGCGCAGCGAACGCCGGGCTGACCAGCAGCAGAACAATTGCGCCAATCGCCAGTCCCATAAGCAGTTCAATCAGGCTGAAACCGTGTTGCGGCATGAAAAATCCCTCCGTGGAATGGTATGAGCAGCGCAATCCGTGCGCCGCGCAGGGCAAATCAGTCGGCGCGTGCCGAGCGAATGTTCTAGCGTGTAAAAGCAGGTATAGCCGACAGCAACGGAGGGCACCGATGGATCTTCGTACAAAAGGTTTCACGCTGGTCGAGTTGCTGGTTGCCATCGCGGTGTTTCTGGTACTGATCACGCTGGCGGTGCCGGCCTTTACCCGTACGATCCAGAGCAGCAAGGCGGATACCGAAGTCGGCGACTTGCAGCGCGCAATCAATTTCGCTCGCCTCGAGGCGATCAATCGCGGCGTGACCACGCGTTTGCGCCCGACCGCTGGTGGCAGCGTCTGGACCGGTGAACTCGCGGTCTACGACAGTACTGGCAATCCGGCCAATGTGTTGCGGGTTGTTCCAGCGATGAGCAGTGGCGCGACTCTGACGCTACCCTCAGGAGTGACCGCACTGGATTTCAACAACCTCGGCGGTCTGGCGGCACCGTCGACGGCGGTGGTCATCGGTTACACGCTGGGCACGCAAAGCAGGACGCTGAACGTGTGTTTGAACGGACGCATTCAACTGGGTGGAAATTGCGGATGAGGGCAGGGAGCAAAAACGCACAGGAGGGCATGACGCTGATCGAAGTGCTGGTCGCGTTGCTGATTCTCACTGTCGGGCTGTTGGGCGCGGCGGCGGTGCAACTCAATGCGCTGAAGTACACCGACAGTTCGCGGATGACCAGTCAGGCGAGCTTTATTGCCTACGACATGATGGACAGGATTCGCGCCAACTCCGGTGCCGACTACACCGTCACGCCACCGACCTCGGGCAACCTCAGTGTGGCGCGGGATCAGGATCTCTACGACTTCACCACCAATATCGCCAACTTTGGCGGTCCGACCGCGACGGGCAGCATCACCCTCAACCAACGGGTCTACACCATCACGATTACCTGGAGTGATGCGCGCGCGGCCAATGCTGCCAGTGCCCAGCGCAGCTTCGTGCTCACCAGTCGGGCAGCAGTCGATCCGGTAGCTACACCATGAAGCGTTCCAGCCGCGGTTTCGGCCTGATCGAGTTGCTGATCGCCTTGGCGTTAGGGCTGATCGTCGTGCTGGGTGTGGTGCAGATCTTCATCGCCGCGAAAAACACCTACGTCAGTCAGAACAGCGCTGCGGCGATGCAGGAAGATGCGCGTTTCGTCCTCAGCAAAATGATTCAGGAAATCCGCATGGTCGGCATGTTCGGCTGTCTCGGCACCATCGTCGACTCCAGCGCGGCAGGGGATTTCAACGCCGCGCAGCTCACCCCGATCAACTGGGATAACGCCAGTCTCAAGCTGACCATGGTCACCGCCGATGTCGGCAGCGGCGGGGGGACGCCGACCTGGACAGTGATTTCAGACTGTCGTAACAGCGCGGTCGCCTACAGCGGGTTGCGCAGCCCGACCACAGGGCAGATCGCTTTCCCGATCCGGCGTCTGATCTACAGCTTCAGCAATAACCAGATCCTCTTGGGCACTGGCAGCGGCAATCCGGCGCAGCAGGTGCTGGTGAACAACGTCAGCGCCTTCAACGTTACCTTCGGTCTGGCCAGCTCCGCGACCGACGTGGCGGCCTCCACTTACAGCAGCAACCCCGGCGATCCGGCGCGGATCCGCAGTGTACGCCTGAGCCTGACCCTCACCGACCCGAACAATCGGGTGCGTAACCAAACCTTCAACGTGGTTGCGGCATTGCGCAACCGCTTGCCATGAGGGGCCGGCGATGAGGATTTCCTTGCAGCAACGTCAGGCACAACGCGGCATGGTCTTGCTGGTCAGTCTGGTGTTTCTGCTGTTGCTTACGTTGATTGGCTTGTCGTCGATGCAGAGCGCCAACCTGCAAGAAAAAATGGCCGGCAGCGTGAGCCTGCGCAATCAATCGTTCCAGTCTGCCGAAGCGGCGTTGCGTGTTGGCGAAAGCGCGGTGCAGCTGGACAGTTACGCACTGGCGGTGTGCAGCGGCAACCAATGTATGCCGCCGGCGGAGTCGTCAGTAGTGAATTCGGCAGGCTTCAATTCGACCTCCGGGGTAACCTGGATCGCCGCCGGTAATGGCTTTTACGGGGTGCAGAACATCGGCACGACCCTCACAGCAGTGAACGTGCCGAGCAACACCTCGGCAACCTTGTATCGCGTCACTGCGGTCGGCATCGCCGGCAATTCGCGTAGCGTGGTGGAGAGTGTCTATGCGAAGTATTGAACGCGGCGCCTCGCTGCTGGTCGGCATGCTCCTGAGTTTCTATCTGGCGGCGCCGGCCTGGGCTTTCACGCCTTCCGATTCGCCATTGCTGAGCGCGGCTGCGGTGGCGCCAAACGTGATGCTGCTGATCGACGACTCGGGGAGTATGAACAGCATCATTTACGCTGCCGGATTCAACCCGAATGTCAATCGCACTCCCGCCCGAGAGTGCAATGCCTTCCTCGGCTTGTGCTCTGCACTCAATGCGCCGCAGATTACCGGCGACACGGTGTTTCTATCGAGCCTGCCGACCTCCGGTTGCTCGGGAGGCGCCTATGCGTTCTACAACAACAGTGTGGCGCCGTTGTGCCTCAAGCTCCCCGACCCGGTAGGCAACGAGAACACCCGTTATTCCGCCGATTACATTTCCTACATAGTCAGCCTGGCCAACAGCAACGGCACCCGCGATTTCACCACTGGGGCGATTCCCAACGATTACCGGATGAACGTCGCGCGCAACGTTTCCACCGCGTTGGTGAGCAGCAACCGCACCTTGCGCATGGGCCTGTCGACGTTCAATCCGGCCACCAGCACCAACCCGGGCAATGGCGGCTTCATTGCCCGCTCGATCACCGATCTGTCGCCGGTCACCGGCAGCGTGACCCAGGCCCAGGCCGACGCTAACTACAATGCGCTGATTTCATCGATCAACGGCTTGAACGCCGTGGCCAATACACCGTTGGCCGAGAGCTATTACGAAGTGACTCGCTATTTGCGTGGCCTGGCGCCGTATTACAACGGCACGCCGGCGACCTATACCAGCCCGATTCAATATCGCTGCCAGAAAAACTACGGCGTGGTAATCACTGATGGCTTGCCGACCTACGACCGTACGTTCCCCACCAATGATCCACTGGGGGGCAGCCGTTTACCGAACTGGGATGGCGTGAATAATGACGGCGACAACCTCAACGGTGACGGTGAAGGCGACACGCTGTATCTGGATGACATTGCCAAATTCGCCTTCGACATCGACATGCGCTCGACCGGCACCGACGCCGCCGGCAAGAGCTGGAACGCGGTGGATTTTCCCCGGCAGAACATGAACACCTACACCGTCGGTTTTGCTGCGGATAACGACATGTTGTCCGACGCCGCCAGTTATGGGCAGGGCAGGTATTATCAGGCGACCGACAGCTCGGGGCTCAACGCGGCCTTATCGTCTGCACTGAGCGATATCACCTCCAAGGCCGGCTCCGGTGGTGCCGGCGTCGCCAGCAGCAGCACGTTGACCAGTGGCAGCAGTTTTTACCAGACCACTTACGATCCCAAGGATTGGCGCGGCACGATCAGGTCGTTCGGCTTCACCTCGACCGGCACGGTAAATACTTCGACGGCGCAATGGACGACCGACACCACTATCGTGCCCTCTGCCACAGCGCCGAATTTCCAGTCATGGAACACCGCGAGCAATACGCCAATTGCCCTGGCACTCCTCAACTTTTCCCCGGCCCAGCAGACTACGCTGAATCAGGGCCTGCCCACCGGCATCACCGGCAATGATCTGGTGGAGTGGAGCAAGGGCACCAACAAGGCCGGGCTCAAAGTGCGCACTGCGCTGCTCGGCGACATTATCAATTCGCCGCTGGTGCTCGCGTCGCCTTCGGACAAGACCGCATCCGATCTGACGGGTGACAGCAGTTACACCAACTACCTGACGACCAAGGCTGCGAACATGAACACCAGTCTGGTGGTGAACGCCAACGACGGTTTCGTCAACGTGATCAATTCGGCGAACGGCACCCGCCGTTATGCGTACATGCCTTCCAGCGTGCTGCCTTCCTTGCGGCTGATCGCGGACACCAACTACGTCAACGGCGTCAGCCACAAGTTTCTGGTGGATGGTCAGGTCGGCGTGTTCGATGCGCAGGCCGGTACCACCTGGAAAACCATGGCCATTGGCGGAACGGGGGCCGGCGGCAAAACCTTCTATGGGCTGCAACTGTTCGATGCCTCGGCAGGTAACGTGATCAGGGCACTGTGGGAAGTCAGTGCGCCGGTCACCGCCAACACGGCGAATGCGTTCAATGATCTGGGTTACGCCTATGCCAGGCCGGAAGTGGCACGCTTGGCCAATGGTCGCTGGGCGACTTTCATCGCCAATGGCTACGGCAGCCATTCGGGGGTTGCGGCTTTGTATGTGCTGGATGCGCTGGATGGTTCGCTGATCAGGAAAATCGTGATCGACAGCACGGAAACCAGCAACGGTCTGTCATCGGTGAAGCTCAGGGTCAATTCCTCGAACGTGGTGCAGGCTGTCTACGGTGGAGACCTCCAGGGACGCATGTGGAAATTCGACCTGAGCGCGACGGCGCCGGAAAGCTGGGGTGTGGCGTTCGCGGGCAAGCCATTGTTCACCGCCCCGGGTGGGGCAACGCAGCCGATCACCGCGCAACCGCTGCTGGCGGATAACCCACAGGGCGGCAAGCAGGTGTTCTTTGGCACCGGCAAGTTCAACGAAACCGCCGACAAGACCAACAAGGATCTGCAGGCGTTCTATTCAATCTGGGATGCAGAAGGTGGAGCCGGACAAATCACCGTCAGCAGTTTGCAGGCGCAGGCGATAACCGGTTCGTTCTCCGGCAGTTCCGGGCAATTCCTGACCACCAGCCAGAATGAAACGACGTATCCGGGAGAAAAAGGCTGGTATTTGCCGCTGGTATACAACAACGTGCTGACCGGCGAGCGCGTGATCAACCAGGCCAGTCTGGTGTTGGGGCGAGTTGTTTTTACCACTGCCAGCGTCGATACCACTGACCCTTGTTCGAGCTTTGGCACGGGCAGGTTGGTCGAACTGGATGCGTTCAACGGTAAGATGCTCAACTACGCCGTGATCGACACCAACGGCGACCGTTTGGTTGATGGCAATGACACGATATCCAGTGGCGTGGTATTCACCGGTGGCATCCCGACCCTTAACGTCATTTCCAGTGATGCCAAGACCAAGCTCGTGAGCGACACCAGTGGCGTCATCACCACCGTTGTGGAAAAGGGTGGCGGCGGCAGCCGTCGTATCATGTGGCGACAAATCCAGTAAGCGAGAATTTGAGGCATGCGCAGAACCAGCCGAGGTTTTACCCTGATCGAAATCATGATCGTCATCGCGATTATCGGGATCATCCTCACCATCAGCATTCCCAGCTACAACGAATACGTGAAGAAGGGCCGTCGCGCCGAAGTGGTCTCGCTGCTCTCGGAGCAGGCGCAGACCCTCGAACGCTTCTACACCCGCAACAATGTCTACACCGGCGTCACCGGGCTGAGCACGGGCAATGATTTCTACACCATCACCCCAACGCTGACCGACCAGACCTTCGTATTGACGGCGACGCGTAAAACCGGTTCGGCCATGGCCACCGACAAGTGCGGGGATTTCACCCTGACCAACACCGGCGTGCGAAGCATGAACAACGCGACCACCGGATTGACCGCCAAGGATTGCTGGGGCCGCTGACGTATTCTTTTTCGGGCACCTTTTGCGCCCGCTGTCTTTTTTACGGTTGGATCAAACATGACCAGGCAACAGCAAGTGGTGATTGTCGGTGGCGGAGTAATTGGCCTGCTCACTGCCTACAATCTCGCCTCCGAAGTGCGTAGGGTAGTCCTGCTGGATCGCTCGAATGTCGGCCAGGAATCCTCTTGGGCGGGCGGCGGTATCGTTTCGCCGCTGTATCCGTGGCGCTACAGCCCGGCGGTGACCGCACTGGCGCACTGGTCGCAGGATTTTTATCCACAGCTCGGCGAGCGTTTGTTTGCCGACACCGGGGTCGACCCTGAAGTGCACACCACCGGTCTGTATTGGCTGGATCTGGACGATGAGGCCGAAGCGCTGGCCTGGGCCGAGCGGGAACACCGGCCGCTCCGGGCTGTGGATATCTCGGCGGCGCATGACGCGGTGCCGGTGCTCGGCAGTGATTTCAGCCGGGCGATCTACATGGCCGATGTCGCCAACGTGCGCAATCCACGGCTGGTCAAATCGCTGAAGGCGGCGTTGCTGGCACTGCCGAACGTGACGATTCATGAGCAATGCGCAGTCACTGGCTTCGTCCGCCAAGGCGAGCGCGTGGTTGGTGTACAGACTCCGGCGGGGGTGATCAACGGCGACCAGGTTGTGCTGACAGCGGGCGCGTGGAGCGGTGATCTGCTCAAGACGCTGAACCTGACGCTGCCGGTCGAGCCGGTCAAAGGGCAGATGATTCTCTACAAGTGCGCGGCTGATTTTCTGCCGAGCATGGTGCTGGCGAAGGGGCGTTATGCGATTCCGCGTCGTGACGGTCATATTCTGATCGGCAGTACGCTAGAGCACGAAGGCTACGACAAGACCCCGACCGATGTAGCGCTGGAAAGCCTCAAGGCCTCGGCGATCGAGTTGTTGCCGGCGCTGGCGGATGCCGAAGTGGTCGGGCATTGGGCCGGGCTGCGGCCGGGGTCGCCGGAAGGCGTTCCGTTTATTGGCCGGGTGCCGGGGTTCGAGGGTTTGTGGCTGAACTGTGGGCATTACCGCAACGGGCTGGTGCTGGCGCCGGCGTCGTGTCAGTTGTTTGCCGATGTGATGCTGGGACGGGCGCCGATCATTGATCCGGCGCCGTATGCGCCTGAGGGCCGCCTCTAGAGCAAGGTCAAAAGATCGCAGCCTTCGGCAGCTCCTACAATGGAATGCGTTCCCTGTAGGAGCTGCCGAAGGCTGCGATCTTTGCGATCTAATCCAAGCCCAATTTCTTCAGCCGATAGCGCATCGACCTGAACGAAAGACTCAACCTTTGCGCCGCCGCCGTACGGTTCCAGCGGGTTTCCTCCAGCGCCTGCAGAATCAGCTTCCTCTCGACGCTCTCCAGATAATCCTCAAGATTGTCGATCTGCGTCAGATCGGCCAACGCCCCATCCGCTGTGCAGTTGCCTTCGCTCAAACGCAGATCCTGCGCGTCGATCATGCGGTTTTCGCACAAGGTGTGCGCGCGTTCGAGGACATTCTCCAGTTCGCGCACATTGCCGGGAAAGCGGTAGTTCTTCAGCGCTTCCAGCGCGTGCGGGTGCAGCCGCGCTTCCGGTTGTCCGGTGTCTTTGGCCAAGCGCTTGAGCACGTGCATGGCAAGCGCCTCGATGTCATCGCGGCGTTCGCGCAGGGAAGGCACGCGCAGTTCGATAACGTTGAGTCGGTAATACAGATCCTGGCGAAAGCGCTCGGCCGCGACTTCGGCCTCAAGGTCTTTGTGCGTGGCGCAAAGGATGCGTACGTCGACCACCGTTTCCTGCTGGCCGCCGACGCTGCGCACGGCTTTTTCCTGAATCGCCCGCAGCAGCTTCACTTGCATCGACAGCGGCAGATCGGCAACTTCATCGAGAAACAGAGTGCCGCCATGGGCCGCCTGGAACAGCCCCGGCTTGTCTTCGACGGCTCCGGTGAAGCTTCCTTTGCGGTGGCCAAAGAATTCGCTTTCCATCAGCTCCGACGGAATTGCCCCGCAGTTCACCGGCACAAACGGCTGGCTGGCGCGCGGGCCCTGTTCGTGGATCAGGCGCGCGACCAGTTCTTTACCGCTGCCGGACTCGCCGCTGATGTAAACGGGCGCCTGGCTGCGCGCAAGTTTATCGATCTGCTTGCGTAAATTGGCCATCGGCAGCGAATCACCCAGCAGCCGTCGCTCGATTGCCGTGCTCAGGCCGGCCGCCGTCGGCATGCGTAGGGCCGAACTGACCAACTCGCGGAGTCGCGGCAGCTCCACCGGTTTGGTGAGGAAATCGAATGCGCCGGCCTTCAGCGCATTGATAGCCGTTTCCAGGTTTCCGTACGCGGTGATCATTGCCACCGGCAGGTGCGGGTTGCTTTTCTGGATGTGTTGCACCAGCTCCAGCCCGGTGCCGTCGGGCAGGCGCATGTCGGTCAGGCACAGGTCAAAGTGCTCGCGCTGCAACAGCGCCTGAGCCTCGCCCAGATTGCGTGCGCTGAAGGTCTCGAGTTTCATCCGTCCCAGGGTAATTTCCAGGAGCTCGCGGATATCCGGTTCGTCGTCGACGATAAGAATTTTTTGCCGTGGGCTTTTATTCAACTTTGTTTCCGTCCGTGAGCAAAGGTGATGCGAAAGCAGCCGCCGCCTTGGCGTGATTTGAAGTCTAGGCGTGCCTGGTTGCTTTCGCACAGCTCACGGGACAGATAAAGGCCAAGACCGGTGCCCTGGCTGCTTGTAGTGAAGAACGGTTCAAACAGATGCGCCTGTTCATCGGCCGACACGCCGGGGCCATTGTCCTGCACTTCGAGCACTGCCAATTGGCTGTCGGGATCGACGAACAGTGCCAGCCAGACTTCGGCCTGCTCGTGTAGTTGGGCACTGTGCCGCCAGGCGTTGCGTATCAGATTGTCGAGAATCTGCCGCAGCTGGTTGGGGTCCATCAGCGTGGTGAAATCTCCCGAATTGATCCGCAGATGAATGTGCTGGCGCTCGTTGGCCTGCTCGCGGGTTTCGCCGACGAAGTTTTCCAGCCACGGCTTGAGGTCCAGCCGTTGCGGTGCGCTTTGCTGACGGCGGGACAGTTGCAGGACGTTTTCGATGACTCGATTCATGCGCTGGGAGTGGTCTTGAATAATCTGCGTCAGACGCCGATCTGCGCTATCGAGTTCCTCGGACTCGGCCAACAGCTGCGCGGCATGACTGATCGCGCCCAGTGGATTGCGAATTTCGTGAGAGATGCCGGCGGTCAAACGCCCGAGCGCAGCGAGCTTGAGTTGCTGCGCCTGTTGGGTGATTTGCGCCAGGTCTTCGAGAAACACCAGCGTCTGCTGGTTAGGGCTTTGCTCCAGGGCGATGAAGCTAGGCTGCAGTTCAAGACCATTGCCGGGAATTTTCAGGCTCTGCGGGCGCAGGGTCGGGTTGTTGCGCCACAGTTGCAGACGATCGACCAGCGCGGGCGAGTAATCGTCAATCAGATGACCTTGCAGGTGGCTATGTGCAAGCAGACTCTGCGCACTGTGATTGGCCAGTTGCACCCGGCGCTGTTCGTCGAGCACCAGAATGCCGGTGCGCATGCGTTGCAGGATCAGTGCATTCAGCGCCTCCAGGCCAACCACTTCACTGGCGCGCTGTTCGGCCAGGGTCTCACTGAGCTCCAGGCGCCGGATCAGCCCTTGCACCAGCAACGAGGCGGCAAAGCACAGCGCACCGAGGGTGCCAGCTTGCAGGTAGGCGTTGGCGCTGAGGGGATGGTTGAAGCCCAGCAGAAAGCTCAGGCCGACAATGCCGATCGCCGCAATGGCGGCAATCAGCAGGCCGATGCGCCGTCGCAGCAGCGTGTTGCTGATCGCCACCGAGACGACCAGCAAGTTGCCCAGCGCGCTGGCCACGCCGCCCGCGGCGTAGAACAGACCGCACAACAGCAGCACATCGACCAGCGCCAGGGCGAACAGTTGCGCCGGGCGCCGGGTGTTTTCGAGGAACACCACCAGCAGCATATTGATGATCAGGTACAGCCAGCTGCCGCCGCGTAGCAAATCGTCGTTGGCGGACGTCAGCAGGCTGTTGTCCATGTTGCTGGAGATCAGCAGCACCAAGGTGATGCCGACACTTAAACGGTACAGGTGATAAAGGCGCAGCAGACGCTGCGCCTGTTTCTGGTCGGCGTTGGCGGTCTCAGCGACCACTGGCGCCCGGGCCTTGCTCAAGATGAGCCTGGCTGCAATACCACTGTTGCTGATTGCCCAAGGCGCGGTCGCGCGGCAGGTGCACGCCGCAATGGGCGCAACGCACCATCGGCGCAGCGTCCTGTTCGCGCGGGGATCGGGTGGACGAGGCAGGGGCCTTGAATTTGCGCCAGAGCCAGATGGCGGCGAAGATCAGGGCAATCCAGAACAATAAACGAAGCATGATGAGCGGCTTTTCGACTGATGATCCGGCAGTTTAGCCAAGGACCCGAGCAGCGCACAGCCTATTAAAGCGCGGCAATAAAAAAGGGAGATCCGCAGATCTCCCTTTTTCGTACCGCCGATGTGATCAGTCGAACACGCCGAAGGTCATGTAGCTGAACCACGAGCGGTCAGTGTCGCTGGATTCCGGCTCCGGCTCTTCGATCACGTCGCCGTTTTCGTCTTTAGGCTTGAGCTCGTTCGGGATCGCGTCTTTCGCGTCCTGGAACTGCTTCTGCACGTCCTGGTTGGCGCGGGTTTCGCCCGGCGGAAGCGGTGGACGGGATTCGATCAGGCCCAGCGTCGCCTTGCTCAGGAACGAACGGTTGTCGGCCTCGGCGACCCGTGGCACGAACTGGCCGTCCTGCAGGCTCGGGTGATCCGGGTAGTTGAGCTTGAGGGTTTCCAGGCTGGTGGCCGCCAGATCGTCGAGGTGCAGACGCTGGTAGGCTTCGGTCATCACCGCCAGGCCGTCACCGACCGATGGGGTTTCCTGGAAGTTCTCGACCACGTACTTGCCACGGTTGGCAGCGGCTACATAAGCCTGACGCGTCAGGTAGTAGTCAGCGACGTGGATTTCGTAGGCGGCCAGCAGATTGCGCAGGTAGATCATGCGCTGCTTGGCGTCCGGCGCGTAGCGGCTGTTCGGGTAGCGGCTGGTCAGCTGCGCGAACTCGTTGTACGAGTCACGGGCGGCGCCCGGGTCACGCTTGGTCATGTCCAGCGGCAGGAAGCGCGCCAGCAGGCCGACGTCCTGGTCGAACGAGGTCAGACCCTTGAGGTAATACGCGTAATCCACGTTCGGATGCTGCGGATGCAAACGAATGAAACGCTCGGCGGCGGACTTTGCGGCTTCCGGCTCGGCGTTCTTGTAGTTGGCGTAGATCAACTCCAGCTGAGCCTGATCGGCGTAGCGACCGAACGGATAACGCGACTCCAGAGCCTTCAGCTTGGCTGTAGCGCTGGTGTAGCTGTTGTTGTCCAGATCAGTCTGAGCCTGCTGATACAGCTCGGCTTCGCTGAGGTTTTCGTCTACGACTTCCTTCGATGAGCAAGCAGCGGTCAATGCGAGGATGGCGATCAGCAGCAGGTGTTTCACTTGCATGGCGGCTTGCGTCCCTATGACGGCCGCTGTCTTGGGCGGGGCCGTCCTGTTATGATGAGCGCCCCGTTGAAAAGCCTCGGGGCAAAAGACGCCGTATTTAACCACAAGCGCGCAGCCGAAACCAAAGGCTGTGCCGACGCCCAGTCCGAGCATGTCCGATAAAATAGAACTTCGCGCAGAGGTGCCGTCCGAATTGGGCGGCCAACGCCTCGATCAAGTCGCCGCCCAACTCTTCGCTGAGCACTCACGCTCGCGCCTTTCCGCCTGGATCAAAGAAGGCCGCCTGACTGTGGACGGGGCGGTGATCCGTCCGCGCGACATTGTGCATGGCGGTGCCGTCCTTGAGCTGACTGCCGAGCAGGAAGCCCAGGGCGAGTGGATCGCCCAGGATATCGAGCTCGATATCGTCTATGAAGACGACGACATCCTGGTGATCAACAAGCCTGCAGGCCTGGTGGTGCACCCGGCTGCCGGTCACGCCGATGGCACCCTGCTCAACGCTTTGTTGCACCATGTGCCGGACATCATCAATGTCCCGCGTGCCGGTATCGTGCATCGTCTGGACAAGGACACCACCGGTCTGATGGTGGTCGCCAAGACCATTCAGGCGCAGACCAAGCTGGTCGCGCAATTGCAGAGTCGCAGCGTCAGCCGCATCTACGAGTGCATCGTGATCGGCGTGGTCACCGCCGGCGGCAAGATCAACGCGCCGATCGGTCGTCACGGCCAGCAGCGCCAGCGCATGGCGGTGATGGAAGGCGGCAAGCCTGCTGTCAGCCACTATCGGGTGCTCGAGCGTTTCCGTTCGCACACCCACGTGCGGGTGAAGCTGGAAACCGGTCGGACCCACCAGATCCGGGTGCACATGGCGCACATCAACTTCCCGTTGGTCGGCGACCCGGCATACGGCGGGCGTTTCCGCATTCCGCCAGCGGCCAACCCGACCATGGTTGAATCCCTCAAGCACTTCCCGCGTCAGGCCCTGCATGCGCGCTTCCTTGAACTCGATCACCCGACGAGCGGTGAGCGGATGAGCTGGGAATCGCCATTGCCGGAAGATTTCGTCTGGCTGCTGACCCTGCTCAAGCAGGATCGCGAGGCCTTCGTCGGATGAACTGGCTGACGCCGGACTGGCCCGCGCCGGCCAGCGTCAGGGCCTGTGTCACCACCCGCGAGGGCGGTGTCAGTGAGGCGCCGTTCGATAGCCTCAATCTGGGTGATCACGTCGATGATCGTCCAGAGGCGGTGGCCGAAAATCGCCGCCGTTTGACCGATCACTTCGCCATACAGCCTGCCTGGTTGCAGCAAGTGCACGGCATTACCGTTGCGCATGCTGATCCGGGCATCGTTGCGACTGCAGACGCCAGTTGGACGGCAACACCGGGAATCGCCTGTGCGGCGATGACAGCGGATTGCTTGCCAGCCCTGTTCTGCAACCGTGCCGGCACCTGTGTTGCGGCAGCCCATGCCGGTTGGCGTGGCTTGGCGGCGGGCGTACTTGAAGCCACCCTCGACAGCCTCGATGTTGCGCCGGAAGACGTTCTGGTCTGGCTCGGCCCGGCCATCGGCCCGCAAGCCTTTGAAGTCGGCCCGGAAGTACGCGAAGTCTTCGTCAATCAGTTGCCGGAAGCGGCGACAGCCTTCGCGCCGAGCAGCAATGCCGGCAAGTTCATGGCTGACATCTATCAACTGGCGCGCCTGCGTCTGGCTAAGCGTGGTGTTACCGCTGTTTATGGGGGCGGTTTCTGCACCGTGAGCGATCCGCGCTTCTTCTCTTACCGCCGTGCGCCTCGCACTGGTCGCTTTGCCTCCCTCGTTTGGCTCACCCGCTAGACTTGCCTGACCTGTATCAACCATCCGACGCTTGAATCTTGCAGAATCGACCGCATCTATAGCGGTATCTGGCAGGTTTCTTTATTCAGGATGGTTTCTTAGGTCCGGCCTGCTCAAAAGGAAGGTGACCCATGCGTATAGACCGTTTAACCAGCAAATTGCAGTTGGCCCTGTCCGACGCCCAGTCGTTGGCGGTTGGCCACGATCATCCGGCCATCGAGCCGGCGCACTTGATGCAGGCCATGCTTGAACAGCAGGGCGGTTCGATCAAGCCGCTGCTGATGCAAGTAGGCTTCGACGTCAACAGCTTGCGTAAAGAGCTGACCAAAGAGCTCGACCAATTACCGAAAATCCAGAACCCGACCGGCGACGTGAACATGTCGCAGGATCTGGCACGTCTGCTCAATCAGGCTGACCGTCTGGCTCAGCAGAAGGGCGACCAGTTCATCTCCAGCGAACTGGTGCTGCTCGCCGCGATGGACGAGAACAGCAAGCTTGGCAAGTTGCTGCTCGGCCAAGGCGTGAGCAAAAAAGCCTTGGAAAACGCGATCAACAACCTGCGAGGTGGCGAAGCGGTAAATGACGCCAACCACGAAGAGTCGCGTCAGGCGCTGGACAAGTACACCGTCGACCTGACCAAGCGCGCCGAAGACGGCAAGCTCGATCCGGTGATCGGCCGTGACGACGAAATCCGTCGCACCATTCAGGTTCTGCAACGGCGTACCAAGAACAACCCGGTCCTCATCGGTGAACCCGGCGTGGGTAAAACCGCGATCGCTGAAGGTCTGGCCCAGCGCATCATCAACGGCGAAGTGCCGGATGGCCTGAAGGGCAAGCGCCTGCTGTCGCTGGACATGGGCGCGCTGATCGCCGGTGCCAAGTATCGCGGTGAATTCGAAGAGCGCCTCAAAGGCTTGCTCAACGAGCTGTCCAAGCAGGAAGGGCAGATCATTCTGTTCATCGACGAACTGCACACCATGGTCGGTGCCGGTAAGGGCGAAGGCTCGATGGATGCCGGCAACATGCTCAAGCCTGCGCTGGCTCGCGGCGAGCTGCACTGCGTCGGCGCGACCACGCTCAACGAGTACCGCCAATATATAGAGAAGGACGCGGCGCTCGAGCGGCGTTTCCAGAAAGTCCTGGTGGACGAGCCGAGTGAAGAAGACACCATCGCGATTCTGCGTGGCCTCAAGGAACGTTACGAGGTTCACCACAAGGTGGCGATTACCGATGGCGCGATCATCGCCGCGGCCAAGCTCAGCCATCGCTACATCACTGACCGGCAGCTGCCGGACAAGGCCATCGACCTCATCGACGAGGCCGCCAGCCGTATCCGTATGGAGATCGACTCCAAGCCGGAAGTACTCGATCGTCTCGAGCGCCGCCTGATTCAACTGAAGGTGGAATCCCAGGCGCTGAAGAAAGAAAGCGACGACGCAGCGAAGAAACGCCTGGAAAAACTCCAGGAAGAAATCGAGCGTCACGAGCGTGAGTACTCCGATCTGGAGGAAATCTGGAACTCGGAAAAAGCCGAGGTGCAGGGTTCTGCGCAGATTCAGCAGAAGATCGAACAGTCGCGACAGGAACTGGAAGCCGCACGGCGCAAAGGCGACCTGAACCGCATGGCCGAGTTGCAGTACGGGGTGATCCCGGATCTGGAACGCAGCCTGCAAATGGTCGACCAGCACGGCAAGAGCGAAAACCAGTTGCTGCGCAGCAAGGTGACCGAGGAAGAGATTGCCGAAGTTGTGTCGAAGTGGACCGGCATTCCGGTGTCGAAAATGCTCGAAGGCGAGCGCGACAAGCTGATGAAGATGGAGAGCCTGTTGCACAAACGGGTGATCGGTCAGGAAGAGGCAGTCGTGGCCGTGGCCAACGCCGTGCGGCGTTCCCGCGCCGGGTTGTCCGACCCGAATCGTCCGAGCGGCTCGTTCATGTTCCTCGGCCCGACCGGTGTCGGTAAAACCGAGCTGTGCAAGGCGCTGGCCGAATTCCTCTTCGACACGGAAGAGGCGATGGTGCGCATCGACATGTCCGAGTTCATGGAGAAACATTCCGTGGCTCGTCTGATCGGTGCGCCACCGGGTTACGTCGGCTATGAAGAGGGCGGTTATCTGACGGAAGCGGTGCGTCGCAAGCCGTACTCGGTGATCCTCATGGACGAAGTCGAGAAGGCGCACCCGGATGTGTTCAACATCCTCCTGCAAGTGCTTGAGGATGGCCGTCTGACCGACAGTCACGGGCGTACGGTGGACTTCCGCAACACGGTGATCGTGATGACGTCCAACCTCGGCTCGATGCAGATCCAGGAGCTGGTCGGTGATCGTGAAGCGCAGCGTGCTGCTGTGATGGACGCGCTGACCTCGCACTTCCGGCCGGAGTTCATCAACCGCGTCGACGAAGTGGTGATCTTCGAGCCGCTGGCACGCGACCAGATCGCCGGGATTACCGAGATCCAGTTGGGCCGTCTGCGCAGTCGTCTGGCCGAGCGCGAGCTGAAGCTGGAGTTGAGCCCGGAGGCGATGGACAAGCTGATCGCCGTCGGTTACGACCCGGTGTATGGCGCGCGTCCTTTGAAACGGGCGATTCAGCGCTGGATCGAAAACCCGCTGGCGCAGTTGATCCTGTCGGGTCATTTCATGCCTGGCGACACCGCCACCGGCAAGGTCGAGAACGACGAAATCGTTTTCGGCTAAGCCTCAGCGGCAATGAAACCGGGAAGGCCTCGCATTGCGAGGCCTTTTTTTCGCCAGGCTGTTGAACTCAAAGGAAAAGGCTTGTAAAGTGCGCCCCGCAGTCAGTCACCGGCAGCGTTTCAACCCACCGGGTTGGAATCTGAAATAAGTTGCAAATCATTAACTTGAAAGCAATTTAGGGGGTTGACAGAGGTGTTCTAGGTTGTAGAATAGCGCGCCTCAGACACACGAACGCAGCGATGCGAAAGGGTGTCGAGAAGCAACAAAGCTTCACCGTTGTAACTTGAAATATGTAGTTCCGTGATAGCTCAGTCGGTAGAGCAAATGACTGTTAATCATTGGGTCCCAGGTTCGAGTCCTGGTCACGGAGCCAATTTCAAATCGGGGTATAGCGCAGTCCGGTAGCGCGCCTGCTTTGGGAGCAGGATGTCAGGAGTTCGAATCCCCTTACCCCGACCATATTTGGGTCGTTAGCTCAGTTGGTAGAGCAGTTGGCTTTTAACCAATTGGTCGTAGGTTCGAATCCCACACGACCCACCATTTTTGAAACCAGTTTGCGCTGGGATCGAATCTTAAGATCAGAGGCCAAAAGCGCTGATCGAAGAAGGCGATCTTTGAAAGGTCGCCTTTTTTTTACCGGGGTATAGCGCAGTCCGGTAGCGCGCCTGCTTTGGGAGCAGGATGTCAGGAGTTCGAATCCCCTTACCCCGACCATATTGAAAATCCTCGTATCGAAAGATACGGGGATTTTTTTTGCCTGCCGGAAGGCGAATCCCTTCAAGTCGTCATACAACCTGCCGATAGCCCGCTAACACGAGGGGACGGCCAACGCTTCGCCCCTTGAATCTGGCCATTACAAGAATAAGGGCGTTCGTCATGTTGCTTCGTCAGTTGAATATTGCTCCCCGGGCCGCCCTGGGATTTGCCCTGATCGCGGTGTTGGTGGCCTTGCTCGGTGTGTTTGCGCTGGGGCAGATGTCGAGCATTCGCGACAGTGAGGTAGCGGTGGAGAACCGCTGGTTGCCAAGTATTCGTGGCGGCGACGAGATCCGCGAACTGATGCTGCGCATCCGCACCATTTCCCTGCGCATGGCGCTCGATCAGGATCCGGCCAACATCGCCACCTATCGCGGCCAGATGGACACCCGCGACAAGGAGCTGAGCGAGAAGATCGCCGCCTACGACAAACTGGTCGACACGGCCGAAGGTCAGCAGCTGTATGACCAGTTCAAGAAAACCTTCGCTGCTTATCGCACCGGGATTGCCCAGTCATTCACTCTCGCCGAGCAAGGCAAGCGTGACGAGCTGACCAAATTGCTGCTGGTTGACATGAAGACCGTGGTCGACGGTTCCGGCAAGCAACTCAACGATCTCGCCGATCTGTTTGCCCGCCAGGTTGCCGCCGAAAGCGAAAAGTCCGCCGCGCATTATGAAACCTCGCGGACCATCGTCACTCTGTTCATTGCCTTGGCGGCGCTGGCCACGGTGGCGCTGGCGATGTTGCTCACACGCAGTATCGTGCGTCCCTTGAGCAGCGCCGTGGATGCCGCTGAAAGTGTGGCCAAGGGCGATCTGACCCGACCGATCGAAACCCATGGCAACGACGAAGTCAGCCGCTTGCTCAAAGCCCTGGCGACGATGCAGCAGAACCTGCGCGAAACCCTGCAAGGCATCAGCGGCTCGGCGACGCAACTGGCCACGGCCGCAGACGAACTCAGCGCCGTCACCGTCGACAGCACCCAAGGCCTGCAGCAGCAGAACAACGAAATCGAACAAGCCGCGACCGCCGTCAACCAGATGACCGCTGCGGTGGAGGAGGTAGCACGCAACGCCGTGTCGACGTCCGATGCCACGCGCCAGTCCAGTCAGTCGGCGCGATTGGGCCAGGAGCGCGTCAGCGAAACCGCCAGCGCGATCAATGCACTGGCCAGCGACGTGCAGCACACCGGCGAACTGGTGCAGTCGCTGGCCAATCAGTCGCAAGACATCGGTAAGGTTTTGGACGTGATCCGCGCCATCGCCGAGCAGACCAACCTGCTGGCGCTCAACGCCGCCATCGAAGCGGCACGCGCGGGTGAAAGCGGTCGAGGTTTTGCGGTAGTGGCCGATGAGGTGCGTGCGCTGGCGTATCGCACCCAGCAATCGACGCAGGAGATCGAGCAGATGGTGCAAGGCATGCGCAGCGGCTCGAGCCTGGCGCTGGATTCAATGCAGGCCAGCGCGTCGCGTGCGGCGAGCACCTTGGTCCTGGCCGAGCGGGCGGGCGAGGCGCTGGTGACGATCACGGCTTCGGTGCACGAGATTCACGAGCGCAACCTGGTCATCGCCAGCGCTGCCGAGGAGCAGGCGCAAGTGGCGCGGGAGGTGGATCGCAATCTGGTGAACATTCGCGACCTGTCGGTGCGTTCGGCTGCGGGTGCTGACCAGACCAGCGCGTCCAGTCATGAGCTTTCGCAACTGGCCAACGCGCTACAGGGCATGGTGCGACGCTTTCAGCTCTGATGGACAGAGATCAATTGCAGGCCTTCGCCTGCTGATTTGCGCACAACACGAAACAATGTGGGAGCGAGCTTGCTCGCGAAGGGGCCGAATCATTCAACGACAGTGTTGACTGACCCACCGCTTTCGCGAGCAAGCTCGCTCCCACAGGTTGGCGCTTTAGTGCAATTTCAGACGCGGCTCGGTACCACGGCCGATTTTGCTGCCGAGCATGAGCATTGCTGTGCGAAATGGTCCGTACAGCGCCATCTGGTGCATGCGGTACAGCGACACGTAGAACATCCGCGCCAGCCAGCCTTCAAGCATCACGCTGCCGGTCAGGTTGCCCATCAAGTTACCCACAGCAGAAAAGCGCGACAGCGAAATCAGCGAGCCGTAGTCGGTGTACTTGTACTCCGGCAGGGTCTTGCCTTCGATACGCAGTTTCAGCGACTTGGCCAGCAACGATGCCTGCTGGTGCGCAGCTTGTGCACGCGGGGGCACGTTGCGATCGGTCCCCGGTTGCGGGCACGCCGCGCAGTCACCGAAGGCGAAGATGTTTTCGTCGCGGGTAGTTTGCAGGGTTGGCAGCACTTGCAGCTGATTGATGCGGTTGGTTTCCAGGCCGTCGATGTCCTTGAGGAAACCCGGTGCGCGGATGCCGGCGGCCCAGACTTTCAGGCTGGCCTTGATCTCGTTGCCATCGGCGGTGATCAGGCTGTCGGCGGTGACTTCGCTGACCGCAGCGTTGGTCATCACATTGACCCCGAGCTTCTCCAGGGTCTTGTGTACCGGCCCACTGATCCGCTCCGGCAGGGCAGGCAGCACCCGTGGACCGGCTTCGATCAGGGTGATGTGCATGTTTTCCGGTTTGATACGGTCCAGACCATACGCCGCCAGTTCATGCGCCGCGTTGTGCAGCTCTGCCGCCAGTTCGACACCTGTGGCGCCGGCGCCGACGATGGCCACGCTGATCTGCTCGATCACATCAGTCTGCCCGGCATGGGCGCGCAGATAGTGGTTGAGCAATTGCTGATGGAAGCGCTCGGCCTGTTTGCGCGTATCGAGGAACAGGCAGTGCTGCGCCGCGCCCTGAGTGCCGAAATCGTTGGTGGTGCTGCCGACGCTGATCACCAGCGAGTCATAGGCCACTTCACGCGCCGGTACCAGCTCGACGCCGTTTTCGTCGTAGGTTGCCGCCAGCTGGATCTTCTTCTGCGCTCGATCGAGTCCGCTCATGCGCCCGAGCTGGAACTCGAAGTGGTTCCATTTCGCCTGGGCGACATAATTGAGTTCGTCTTCGGAAGAGTTCAGAGAACCGGCGGCCACTTCGTGCAGCAGCGGTTTCCAGATATGGGTCAGGTTCGCGTCGACCAGCATGACGCTGGCCGTGCCACGCTTGCCCAGAGTCTTACCCAGACGGGTAGCCAACTCCAGACCGCCGGCGCCGCCGCCGACAATGACAATACGATGGGACATAGGGATAACTCGCAAGGTTTTTAAAGGAAATCTTTTTCGCAGTTACCCAAGCGAGCGCCAGGCAGCTCATAGCGTCAGGTAACTGATAAATCGGCTCAACAGGCCCAGACCAATGGTCACTGCCAGCACCAGCACCAGGAGCATCCACGGCCGGAAAGGCCGGCGCTCGACACGGTGTTGGGACAGTTGCAGGTACTCTTCGACATGCTTTTGGTCTTCGGGGTTCAGGCGGCTGGTCATATTTGCCTCGTCAGGTAGACGTTACTGAATGAGCACAAGCTACAGCGGTGTTCAGCCGGGGTGGAACGGCGCATAGCCGCTGTCCGGGACCGGTTCGACGCGTACCTCATCGTCGAGGCGAATGATGCCGCTTTGTAACACCCGGGCGGTGATTCCGCCATGCCCGCGCACGGCTTGAAAAGTGCCCGGGCCAAGGTTGTTCTGCAAACGTGCGCAGGGCTGACACCAGCCAGTGGTTTCGAGTATCGCCTGCCCGATGCGAAAGCGCCGCCCCTTGAGACTGAACAAATTGATTCCGCTTATAACGAGATTGCGCCGCAGATCTTCAGGCCTGACCGGTTGATCGCCGGGGCGGCCCATCAAGGCGTTGATCACCGCCAGGTGTTCCCACTGAATCAGCGTCACCTGTCGCGCATTGCGGACGCCTGGGCGGGCGTGGTCGCCAGTGAGTCCGGCCTCCAGCCGCGCCTCGACCGCATCGAGTTCAAGCATCGGCCCACGGGATTCTGGACGCACACCGATCCAGCGCACCCGGCCCGTTTGCGGAACCTCGGCGATCAACTGCTGCAGCGGCGTCACAGGCTGATACCCACGTCGAACACAATGCTGCGGCCGAGGTTGCTGCGCAGAAAGTCCGGTGCGTCGGGGTGGGCGAACAGCACGCGGGCGAACGTCGGGCCGACCAGCGACAGCGAGCGCCAGCCCTGACGCAGGTATTCGGTCGGTGGCGGGAAATGACTGTTGAGATCGAGCACTTCGCGCTTGAGGCTGGCGAAGGCGATGATGTCCAGTTCTCCCAGATCCATGCCGCGCTCCTTGTAGTTGTGCGCCTTCTTGCGCAAGGTCGGCGCCAGGCGCAGGAGAAATTCATTGGCCGGGATGCGTTTCGGTTTGGCTTCGCGGCGCACCAGTTGGCTCAGGGAAAACGCGCTGCGGCGGCGCTGCAATTCATCGCGCCATTCATCGTTGAGGCGACGGCCTTCGTCGAGGACGAAAAAAACTTCGAAGTTGGCGTCGCGGAACAGCACGTCCGGCGGTTCACCGGCCGGGGCGAACTCGTCGGCACGGTAGGGGATGTTCAAGCCTTGCAGCAGGCGCTGGCAGACCCAACGCTCACGCTCCCATTTGCGGGCATTGGACAGGAACGCGTTGGCTTGCTCGGCCGCGATGGTCAGCAAGCGTAAATAATCTGAATCATCCATAAGCCCAAGCTTAGCGTCCAAATGCGACAGGCAGATAGCTTTGCATCGAGTGGTGCACATACATCGGCGGTGTAGACTGCGACAAAGCGGTAAGCCCATGGAGAAGGTGAGGGAATCATGATCGGTGCCGAACTGCTGTCCTCGGCAAGCCTGACGCTCGGCTGGCTGATTTATCTGCCGGTGCTGCTCTGGGCGATCGTGCGTGCGCCATGGGTCGAACTGTTCAGCGACAGTCGCCGGCAGCACTTGCTGTTCGGCACGGTGTTCGCGCTGTTTCTGCTGTGGCTGGTGCGCAGGGACTTCGACACCGGCGTGTCTTATCACTTTATCGGCATGACGGCGGTGACGCTGCTGCTCGATTGGCCGCTGGCGATCGTCGGCGGCCTGGTTGCGCAGATCGGCCTGGTGTTGTTGGGGCGACAGGATCTCGCAGCGGTCGGCGTCAATGGCGCGTTGCTGATTCTGCTGCCAGTGCTGATTACCGAATGCGTGGCAATCCTCGTGGAGCGTGCGCAGCCACGCAATCCGTTCGTTTACATTTTCTGTTCCGGCTTCTTTGCCGCCGCGTTGTCCGGCCTGATGTGCCTGATTCTGAGCCTGACGCTGCTCTGGTACGACGGCCTCTTTGCCATGCCGGAATGGCTGGAGGATTTCGTCGGTTATCTGTGGCTGCTGTTGTTTCCCGAAGCGTTCATCAACGGCATGGTCGTCAGTGCGTTGGTGGTGTTCTGCCCGGAATGGCTGGAGACCTTCAATCGCACCCGTTACCTGTCCGCGCCGTGGAAGGATGACGATCCGAAGACTTGATCCACATCGAACCGCCATGCTCGCGGGCTTTTGCAGCCCTTATCAGTGACGCGGATCGAAATCGCCGGAGAACAACTCGTCTTCCGCGTCCGGGGCGACTGGAATCTTGTGCTCTTCCGAAGCCCAACTGCCGAGGTCGATCAATTTGCAGCGATCGGAGCAGAACGGACGAAATTTGTTCGCCGGGGTGAATTCGACGGGTGCGCCGCAGGTTGGGCATTCAACGGTTGGAATCTGGCTCATGCTTGGCCTCCGGATAAAGTCAGGTAAAAGTGATGCAGACGCTCGACCTCGCTGTGCAGCCAGGCGAGGTCGCGGTCGTTGACGATCACGTCGTCGGCACGGCTCACGCGGTCTTCACGGCTCGATTGCGCCTTGAGGATCGCCTGCACTTGTTGTTCGCTGGTCTGGTCACGCTGCAAAGTGCGTTCGATCTGCAATTGTTGCGGCGCATCGATGACCAGAATGCGCTGGGTCATCGCGTATTGCCCGGACTCGATCAGCAACGGTGAAACCAGAATCGCGTAAGGCGATTTTGCCTGCGCCAGATGATGAGTGATTTCTTCGCCGATCAACGGATGCAGCAGCGCTTCGAGCCAACGCCGTTGTTCGGCGTCTTCAAAAATCAGTTTGCGCAGGGCGGCACGGTCCAGCGTGCCATCGGCCTGCACCACGCCGGAACCGAAATGTTCAGCGATCTTCGCCAGCGCCGGACGTCCTGGCTCCACCACCCAGCGCGCCGCATGATCGGCATCCACTACATGCACGCCGAGGTCGATGAAGTGCTGGGCCGCCGCACTTTTGCCGCTGCCGATGCCGCCGGTCAGGCCGAGGATCCAGGGTTTTTCCACAGGGGTATTCATTTCAAACCGACAGACTGCCAATAGAAGTCGGTTATTTGACCACCCCAGAGCAAGGCAATCCAGCCGGCAATTGCCAGAAACGGTCCGAAGGGGATTGGCGCCGAGGTTTCCCGGGCGCGCAGACGCAGCATGACGATGCCCAAAATCGCCCCAACCAACGATGACAGGAGAATCGTCAGCGGCAGGATCTGCCAGCCACCCCATGCGCCAAGCAAGGCCAGCAGCTTGAAATCGCCATGGCCAATGCCGTCCTTGCCGGTGAGCAGCTTGAACAGCCAGAACACCGACCACAGCGCCAGATACCCCGCTACCGCGCCCCACAATGCATCGGGCAACGCCACGAACACGCCGAAACTGTTGACGATCAGCCCCAGCCACAGCAACGGCAGCACCAGCACATCGGGCAGCAGTTGATGCTCGCAGTCGATCAGACTCATCGCCAGCAAGCCCCACGTCAGCAAGATCAACAGACCCGCCGGCCAGCCGAAGCCCAGATGCCAGGCGATGAAAGCCGAGAGCAGGCCGCAGGCCAGTTCGGTCAGCGGGTAACGTTTGCTGATCGGCGTCGAGCAGGCCGAGCAGCGCCCACGCAGCCACAGATAACTGAGCAGCGGGATGTTTTCCCACGGGCGAATTCGATGTCCGCAATGGGGGCACGCGGAATGCGGCAGCATCAGGTTGTAGGTGGGCACAGGCGTTTCGATGGGCAGGCCGAGCACATCATGAGCCTGCTGCCGCCAGTCGCGCTCGAGCATCTTCGGCAGGCGCCAGACCACTACATTGAGGAAGCTGCCCACCACCAGCCCGAGCAGCAGCGCGGTGAGCACAAAGGCCAGCGGATACACGGCAAACAGTTCGTCGATAGGCATGTCAGATCGCTGAGCCGAGTTGAAAGATCGGCAGGTACATGGCCACCACCAGTCCGCCGACGATGACCCCCAGCACTACCATGATGAATGGCTCCATCAGGCTGGTGAGGTTGTCGACCATGTTATCGACTTCGGCTTCATAAAAACCGGCGACCTTGTCGAGCATGTCATCCAGTGCCCCGGACTCCTCGCCGATAGCGGTCATCTGCACCGCCATGTTGGGAAACACACCGGTGCTGCGCATCGAAAAATTCAGCTGCATGCCGGTCGAGACGTCCTGACGAACCCGCAGCACGGCACGCTTGAACACCACGTTGCCGGTAGCGCCAGCGACCGAATCGAGCGCTTCCACCAATGGCACACCGGCCGCGAATGTAGTCGACAGGGTGCGGGCAAAACGTGCAACGGCAGACTTGTACATCAAGGTGCCCACCAGCGGCAGCTTCAGCAGCCAGGTATCGCGACGGTCGCGTAGGGCCTGCGAAGTCTTCAGCGCGTGGCGAGTGCCGAAAAACGCCGCCACCAGCGCAAACAGAATCGCCCACCACCACTGCTGCATGAACTCCGACAGGCTGATGATCATTAGCGTGAAGCCGGGCAATTCGGCGCCGAACCCGGAAAATACCGACTGGAACTGCGGCACCACTTTGACCAGCAGAATGCCGGTCACCACCGCCGCCACCAGCACCACGGCGGTGGGGTAGGTCATGGCTTTCTTGATCTTGGCCTTGAGCGCCTCGCTTTTTTCCTTATAGGTCGCGACCCGCTCGAGCAAGGTGTCGAGGGCGCCGGATTGTTCGCCGGCGTCGACCAGATTGCAGTACAACTCGTCGAAGTATTGCGGTTTTTTGCGTAGCGCCGTGGCGAAGCTGTTACCGGCGGCGACCTCCTGTTTGACCTCCTCGACCAGTTTGCGCATGGCCGGGTTTTCGAAGCCCTCGCCGATGATGTCGAAGGACTGCAACAGCGGCACGCCGGCCTTCATCATCGTTGCCATCTGCCGGGTGAACAGGGCGATGTCCTGCGGTTTGATGCGTTTGCCGAAGCTGAGCAGAGATGCGGATTTCTTGCGTACTTTGCCGGGGTTGATCCCCTGTTTGCGCAACTGCGCCTTGATCAGCGCGGGGTTCTGCCCGCTCAGTTCGCCAGTGACTTTGCTGCCCTTGCGGTCCGTGCCTTCCCAGGCGTAAACGCTGACTTTTGCTGCCTTGACCGCCATGTTCAATCCTTGGTGACCCGGTTGATTTCCTCAAGGCTGGTGATGCCTTGCATGGCCTTGTGCAGCCCGGAGGTGCGCAGATCGGCGAAACCGTCGCGGCGCATCTGGATGTCGATTTCCAGCGAATTGCCCTCGGCCATGATCAGCCGTTGCAGGTCCGGTGTGTTTTTTACCACCTCATAAATTCCCACGCGTCCTTTGTAACCGCCGTTGCAGTGATCGCAACCGACCGGCTCGTAGATCGTGAAATGACCGATGCGTTCCTCGGGGAAGCCTTCCTTGAGCAAGGTTTCGCGTGGAATCTCCAGCGGCCGCTTGCAGTGCGCGCACAACTTGCGCGCCAGGCGCTGGGCGATGATCAGGCTGACCGAGGTGGCAATGTTGAAACCGGGAATGCCCATGTTGTGCAGGCGCGTGAGGGTTTCCGCGGCGCTGTTGGTGTGCAGGGTCGACAGCACCAGGTGGCCGGTCTGCGCAGCCTTGATCGCGATCTCGGCGGTTTCCAGATCGCGGATCTCGCCGACCATGATCACGTCCGGGTCCTGACGCAGAAACGAGCGCAGCGCCTGGGCAAAGTCCAGCCCCTGGCGCGGATTGACGTTGACCTGGTTGATGCCTTCCATGTTGATTTCCACCGGGTCTTCGGCGGTGGAAATGTTGATGTCGACGGTGTTGAGGATGTTCAGCCCGGTGTACAGCGATACGGTTTTACCGGAGCCGGTGGGGCCAGTGACCAGAATCATCCCCTGCGGCTGTTTCAGCGCGGCCAGGTACAAGGCCTTTTGCTCAGCCTCATAACCCAGCGCATCGATGCCCATTTGCGCACTGGACGGATCGAGAATCCGGATCACCACTTTTTCGCCCCACAGGGTCGGCAGGGTGTTGACGCGGAAATCGATGGATTTGCTTTTAGACAGGCGCATCTTGATCCGCCCGTCCTGGGGTTTACGCCGTTCGGATATATCCAGACTGGCCATCACTTTCAAGCGTGCGGCAATGCGCCCGGCCAACTGGATCGGCGGCTTGGCCACCTCGCGCAGCATGCCGTCAGTGCGCATGCGTACCCGGTAGTTTTTCTCGTAGGGCTCGAAGTGCAGGTCGGAAGAGCCGCTCTTGATCGCATCCAGCAGCATCTTGTGCACAAAGCGCACGACTGGCGCGTCGTCGGCATCGAGGCCGCCGATAACGTCCTGCTTGTTGTCATCGATGGACTCGACGTCGAGGCCGTCGAGATCGACGTCGGCCATTTCTTCCAGGCCCGAGGTGTGGCTGTCGAAGAACTTGTCGATGGCGTCGCTGAGCTTGTCGTCCTCGACCAGAATCGCTTCGGTGCTCAGGCCGGTGCTGAACTGGATGTCGCTGATCGCCTGCTGATTGCTCGGGTCGGAAAGGCCCACGAACAATTTGTTGCCGCGCCGCCACAAGGGCAGGGCGCAATGCTGACGAATCAGTTTTTCACTGACCAGGCCTTTGGGCTGGACCTCTTTGTCGAGGCAATTGAGGTCGAGCAGGGCCATGCCGAAATGTTCCGAAGCGATCTCGGCGATCTGCCGGCTGTTGACCAGTTTGTTGTGCACCAGGTAATTGACCAGCGACACACGATTGCGCTGGGCCTGCGCCCAGGATTGCCGGGCGCTTGTTTCCGTGAGCAGTTCGGCCTGGACCAATTGCTTGGCCAGACCGCTCAGAGCGATGTCATTCATGGGGATTCCGCACGCTTGCCGTTCATGACTTATAGCCTAGTCAAGTGACAGCGCCAAACACGGCCGGTGCAGGTGACAAAAAGTGTCAGATAGTGCGGTTGCGGGTTGTAGGAAACGGCGTCCTGGAACGCACGGTCCCAACGGGCGGGGCCGCAAAGGCGTTGGCATGGGCTGTGCTGGGTCTTGTTCAGATCATGAGATTTCGACTCATGCATGGAGCGTGTCTATGAAAAAACAACAAGGCTTTACACTGATCGAGCTGCTGATCGTTGTGGCGATCATCGGCATTCTGGCGACGATTGCCCTGCCGCAGTATTCGAAATATCAGGCGCGGTCGAAGGTGACGGCGGGGCTGGCGGAGATCACGGCATTGAAAGTGCCGTTTGAAGACACGATCAATCAGGGGACGGCCCCGGATATCACCAACGTGGCGGGCGGTACTACGGCTACTTCCAATTGCACGTTGGCAGTTACCGGCACGGCGGCGACAGGCGCAGGCACAATCACTTGCACCTTGCTCAACGCCCCGGGACCGGTGCTGAACAAGACAATTACACTCACCCGCTCGGGCGCTTCTACGGGTAATACTTCCGGTCTCTGGACTTGCGCTACGACCGTCAACGCCGATTACTCGCCTCGTGGCTGCACGGCCAGCGGTACGTAATTCTGAGTCGAGCAAACGAGAAATGCCCCGCACCGCGGGGCATTTTCGTATCGCGACCGCTTCACAAAAGCTCCAATAATTTCAGCAGCTTATGAACTTTCCGAAAAACCGCAACTTGCATGCGAAATTGCGTGGAGTCATGCATTTTGCATGAAAATGAAAATTGGCGTTTTTCATAACTCATTGTTTTCTAATGGTTTTATGCGGTCGAAAAAGTTGGCACAGCGTTCGCAATATCTCCGGTAACCCTGCTGACAAGCGTTACAGCAGACTTCCAGTAAAAACAGGAGTTACTCGTATGAAGAAGTTCGCTATCACTGCCGCTGCTACCGCTCTGACCCTGACCATGGCTGGTGGCGCTTTCGCCCAGACCACTCAGGCTACCCAGTCGCCAATGGTTCTGGCTGCCGGTGAAGTCACTGAAGCGAAAGAAGCTACTTCCGACACCTGGATCACCACCAAGGTCAAGGCTGACCTGGTTACCGAAAAAGGCATTCCAGGCACTGATATCAAAGTCGAAACCAACAAAGGTGTCGTTTCCCTGTCCTCCACCGCTGCTGTGACCGAGGCTCAGAAAACCACCGCGGTGAACATTGCCAAGAAAATCAAAGGCGTTAAAGCGGTCTCCGCTGATGGCCTGAAAGCCGAGTAAGGCAAGACTTCTCGCCTGAACCGGGAGAAGACGCGACAGACGGGCCGAGCAATACGTCTGCCGCAACTTTAGAGTTCATGCGAACGGTCACACGGATGTGACCATTACAGGCCCCGGCACTTGTGTCGGGGCCTGTTCTATTTGGAGAATCAAAAGATCGCAGCCTCCGGCAGCTCCTTCCGGGAAATGCATTCCCAATGTAGGAGCTGCCGAAGGCTGCGATCTTTTGCTCTTCTCAGTTACCGCGCTGCCAGTGGCATCGACCGAAGATCAATGTGGGAGCGAGCCTGCTCGCGAATGCGTAGTGTCAGCCGACAGATTCGTCGCAGACAAACCGTATTCGTGAGCAGGCTCGCTCCCACAGGGCGGATTTCGTTCGGTTCAGTTACCGCGTTTGCTGGTGATCTGCCGCAGGCGATTGCCTTCGAAGCGCAGGTACTGGTACATGCCGTTGTTTGGCCCGTAGGTCCATTCCTCGACCTGGAACTCTTCGCGGCGGTTGGCGCTGCGCTTGTATCCAAGCACGTCACGGCTGACCGGCTCGCCACATTTTTGCAGCACTTCGCTGGCGCGGTCGTCGAGGCTGACCAACTGGCTGCCGCAGCGCAAGGTGTCGGACGCTGCCGCTTGGCCAGCAACACACATCAGAGCGATCACCGCCAGCCAGTTACGCATGTTCATTCCGCGTCCAAATGCATTTGCGTCACCACGCGGCCATCGCTTTCGGCATCCCCGAGGTTGGCGTCGATGAAGTACACCCGGTCATCCTCGAGCTTGCCCTTGTCGACCAGGTAATCCTTGATGGTACTGGCGCGATCCTGGCCCAACTGCCGCAACAGCACATCGCTGCCACTCCAGAACGCGATCACACCCTGACGCATTTTCGCCGTGCGTTCTTCCTTGCCCAGATCTTTCCATTCTGCCGGTGGCTGGGTTTTCAGGCGGGTGCGGTAGATGCCTTCGAGCAGCGCGCCTTTCTCGCCTTCCGGCACCTGCAACAGCGAGGCCTGGGCCGGGACTTTATCGCCACGGCGCTGGAGCATCTTGTAGTAGTTGTACTGGTATTCCCGTTCCAGGCGCTGCTCGGCGAGCAACGGGCCGTCGCTGCTTTTCGCCGCAGTGCCTTCGATTTCCAGGCGCAGCGCCGGACGTTCCTTCAGCGCTTGCGACAGTTTCACCAGCGCCGCTTCGGCGTCTTTGCTCAGATCGCTGGAGCCTGGCGCGAAGGACACCGTGCCGAGGTCTTCGGAGCCGCCGCCACTGACCAGGCCGCCGATCATCTTGAACGGTGCGGCGGCGGCTTTGACGATGAGGTTGCGCAGGGTCTGCCAGACGATCGGCATCACGCTGAACTGCGGATTGTTGAGATCACCGGTCACCGGCAATTCGATGGAGATCTTGCCGTCGACGTCCTTGAGCAGAGCGATCGCCAGTTTCAGCGGCAGGCTCACCGCATCGGGACTGTCGACTTTCTCGCCCAGTTGCAGTTGCTCGACCACGACCTTGTTCTCGGCTTTCAACTGACCTTTGGTGATCAGGTAATGCAGATCAAGGTTGAGCCGGCCCTTGCGGATACGGTAGCCGGCGAATTTGCCGGAGTAGGGCGTCAGGGTCGTCAGTTCGACGCGTTTGAAACTGGTGGCGATGTCGAGGCTGGCCATCGGGTCGAACGGATTGACCGCACCCTTGATCGTCACCGGCGCATAACGGTCGACCTTGCCTTTGATGTCGACGCTGGCCGGTTTCGCCTGACGACTGTCGATGGTGCCGATCTGGCCGTTGAGCTGCTGCACGGCGGTGGCGAAATTCGGCGTCAGGCTGAAATCGGCGAAGTTGGCCGAGCCGTCATTGATCGCAATCGCACCGATGTGAATGCCCAGCGGCTTGTCCTTGCCGGCCGGTTTGCTTCCGGCAGGTTTGGCACCGCTGTCCGCCGGCTGCGGAATCAGCAAATCGTCGACGTTGGTGGTGCGGTCGTCGTTGATCATGAAACGCACATACGGCTGCAACAGGTTGACCTTGTCGATCGACAGGCTGTCGCCGTGCTGATAGTTGATGCCGTCGACCACCACTTGCTGCCATTTCAGGAAGTCGCGGGTCTTGAGCGTATCGAGGGTGTGCAACTGATCGATCTGCGCGCGGCCGGTGACGCTGAGGGCCAGCGGTTCGGTGCTTTTCAGGTCGACTTTGAGATCACTGCCGAGCATGCCGCTGCGCAGTTCCAGACGTATGAACGGGTTGATGTAGGATTGCGCGACACGCAGGTCGACATCCTGAGTTTTCACGTTGAGCTGCGCGTTGACCGGGGCCAGATTGACCGTACCGTCGGCGCTGATCCTGCCTTGCTTGCCCAGCCCGCTGTCGAGCTTGAGCTTGAAAGGCGAGCCGTTGAGGCTGTCGAAATCCTGCAGGTCGACGTTCAGTGGGGTGATGTCCAGCGCCACCGCCGGCTGTGCTGAACGGTCGGCGAGATGGACCGTGTAGTTGCGCAGTTGCACATCTTTGACGAGCACCTGCCATGGCTTGCTCGGCGCGGTCGATTCAGGCTTCGGCGAGTCGGCGGCAGCAGGTGCATCGGCCGGTTCGGCGGCGGCTTTGGCGGCCGGTTTCGACGGCTGGCTGGCGAACAGCTTCTGCCAGTCCAGTTGGCCGTCGGCTTCCAGCGCGGCCCAGGTTTCCAGTTTGTTGCTGCGGATCTTGCCGACGACCACTTGCTGCTTGGCCAGGTCCAGCGAGGTTTCGCTGACGTCGAGACGTTCGAGCCTGGCCAGTGGGCGTCCATCCGGGGCCTTGATGGCGAACGGCGCGATGCTCACCGCGACATTGTTCAGCAGCAGTTCGGTTTGTTTCGACAGGTTGAGTTTGTAGTCGGTGCTGAGGCTGACCACGCCGTTTTCCAGTACCAGCGGCACGGCGTCACGCACGTAGGGCCAGAAGGATTTCATCTGGCCATCGGTGACTTTCAGGGTGCCTTCGGAGGTAAACGGGATCAGGCTGAAATTGCCCGTCCAGTCGATCCGCCCGCCAGCGGGGCCAATCGCGACGAGGGTCATGTCGGCACTGTCTTCGGGCAGGGTGCTGAGGTTTTTCAGCTCGAAACTGAGGTCGTCGTAAAGAAATTCGATCGGCTCGCTGGGGCGTGCGTCCTCGAAATGCACGACGCCGCCCGCCAGTTTGATGTTGTCGATGCGCAGCGGAAATGGCTTGGCGTCGGGATCGGCAGGTGTCGGCTCGCTCGGCGGCACGTTGAACAGCCCGAGCAGGTTGAGCTTGCCGTCCTTGGCGAAGAGGATTTCGCTCTTGGGTTTGTCCAGTTCGATGTCCGACAGGTGCAGCGCTTTGGTCCACAGGCTGTCGATTTGCAGGTTGGCGTAGAGACGATCAAAGCCGACCTGTTCCTTGCCCGGCTCGCCGATGACCAGGCCCCACAGCGTAACCTCAAGGCTGAAGGGGTTGAGTTCGATGCGCTGCAGATGCGCTGGCACCGTCGCGTAGTTCGCCAGTTGCTGGTTGGCCACGCGCAAGGCAATGCCCGGCAGGATCAGAAACCCCAGCAGGCTGTAGAGGGCCAGGGCTGTCAACAGTGCGCCAATCGCGCGAATCAATCCTTTGGGCATGTGCGGCTTCATCTGTCTGAATCGGAGTGCCTTGGAGTATGGCACGCGATTCTGGTTCCGAAGTGCTTGATGTGGGACAGGATTGTTCAGAAATTTCTGCAGGAACAGATCTCCATTGTAGGAGTGAGCCTGCTCGCGATTGCGGTGTGTCAGTCAGCAATTCTGGGAACTGACAGACCGCTATCGCGAGCAGGCTCACTCCTACAGGGCGCGCGGCGCCTTCGGAAAACTGATTACAGCTGCAAGATCAGCGTCTTCAGCGGTGGCTGCTGATCACGCGAGGGGAAGTCGGCGCCCGGGGTCATCACGCTCCATTCGCGCACCGGGCGGCCGGCTTTCTCGGCGCAGCGCAGCACTTGGTCGCGCCAGTCATCCATGCTGACTTTCGCCAGGTTGTTGCAGCAGATCAGCACGCCATTGTCGGCGGTGGTCAGCAGCGCGGGTTTGAGCAGGCTCTGATAATCGCGCAGCAGGTCTACGGTGCCGAACGCGCTTTTCGCCCATGCCGGCGGGTCGAGGAGCACCAGATCGTATTGGCGCTGTTCGAGGCGCTGATAGCTCGGCAACTTCTGCCCGCGCCGCTGGCTGATCGGCAGGCCGGCGAGCTGGCGGATCGCCGGGAAGTAATCGGACTGGATGAATTGCATCTCCGGCAGTTGCGGGTTGAGCAAACCGTTCTCACGACCGACCGCCAGATTGCCCTCGGCAAAATCCAGGTTGCACACTTCGCGCGCACCGCCCGCCGCAGCGCTGAGGCCAACGCCACAGGTGTAGGCGAACAGGTTGAGCACGCTTTTGCCTTGCGCGTGTTCCTTGACCCAGCCTCGGGTGTTGCGCAGGTCGAGGAACAGCAGCGGATCCTGCCCGGCATGACGCCCGCGCACGCGATAGTTCAGGCCCCATTCATGCCCGACCAGATCCGCCAGTGCGGCGTCGTCGGCTTTGTAGACACTGTCCTCGCGATCAATACGCGAGTTGCCACGGGAGCGGTCGTTGTAGACCAGCAGGGTGTCGAAGCCCAGCGTCTGGTTGATCATGGCGTGCAGTTGCAGCAGGTCGTCACGCTCCAGCGTCTGGTGAAAGCTCTGCACCAGCAGTTGCGGGCCGTAGCGGTCGATGGTCAGGCCGCCGGCGCCTTCCTGGCTGCCATGGAACAGCCGATAGCAATCGGTGCCCTGGCTGTGCAGCACAGCGAGCAGGTCCTGGCGTTGATCGAGGGCGGCGCGCAGCGCCTGATTCAAGGAAGACATGCGGGCGCCTTGCTGAGGGGAATGGGGGCGCGGGAGTTTAACAGTTTGCCGGGGGATCGCGTGATGGCCTTCGCGTGCAGGCTTGCTCCCACAAGTGCAATACGTTCACCTGTGGGAGCGAGCCTGCTCGCGAAGCTATTGATTCAAACGTTTATCAACGAGGTCCTGCACCACACTCGGATCCGCCAGGGTCGAGGTGTCGCCCAGACTGTCGAGCTCGTTGCAGGCAATCTTGCGCAGGATCCGCCGCATGATCTTGCCCGAGCGGGTTTTCGGCAGTGCCGGTGCCCATTGGATCAGGTCCGGTTTGGCGAAGCTGCCGATCTCCTTGCTGACATGCGCCAGCAGGTCTTTCTTCAGCTCTTCGTTGGCCTCGGTACCGTTCATTGGTGTGACAAAGGCATAGATGCCCTGGCCTTTGACGTCGTGTGGATAACCGACCACGGCGGCCTCGGCGATGCTGTCGTGCAGTACCAGCGCGCTTTCCACCTCGGCGGTACCGATGCGGTGGCCGGAAACGTTGATCACGTCGTCGATGCGCCCGGTGATCCAGTAATCGCCATCGTCGTCGCGGCGGGCGCCGTCGCCGGTGAAGTAATAGCCGGGGTAGGGTTTGAAGTAGGTGTCGATCATCCGTTGCGGGTCGCCGTAGACGCTGCGGATCTGCGCCGGCCAACTCGATTTGATCGCGAGTACACCGCTGCCGGCGCCGTGGATTTCCTTGCCGTGTTCATCAAGCAATACCGGCTGTACGCCGAACATCGGTTGCGTCGCGCAGCCGGGTTTGATTCGTTGCGCGCTGACCAGCGGGCTGAGCATGATGCCGCCGGTTTCGGTCTGCCACCAGGTGTCGACGATCGGGCAGCGCTGTTCACCGACGGCATTGAAATACCATTCCCACGCTTCCGGGTTGATCGGCTCACCGACGCTGCCGAGCAATCTGAGGCTTGCGCGCGAAGTTTCCTTCAACGGTCCGGCACCTTCGCGCATCAACGCGCGCAGCGCGGTCGGTGCGGTGTAGAAGATGTTGACCTTGTGTTTGTCGATGACCTGCCAGAAACGCGAACTGCTCGGGTAGCTCGGCACGCCTTCGAACATGAGTGTGGTCGCACCGTTGGCCAGCGGGCCGTAGACGATGTAACTGTGGCCGGTGACCCAGCCGACGTCGGCGGTGCACCAGAACACTTCGCCGTCGCGGTAATCCAGCACGTATTTGAAAGTCATCGCTGCTTGCAGCAGGTAGCCGCCGGTGGTGTGCAGCACGCCTTTGGGTTTTCCCGTGCTGCCGGAGGTGTAGAGGATGAACAGCGGATCTTCGGCGTCCATCGGTTCCGGCGGGCAATCGTCGTCGACTTCGCGCACAGCCTGGTGATACCAGAGGTCACGGCCTTCGACCCAGTCGACTTGGCCCTGAGTGCGCTCAACCACCACCACGGTGCTGACGTTCGGGCAACTTTGCAGGGCTTTGTCGACGTTGTTTTTCAGCGGCACGAAGCGGCCGCCGCGCACGCCTTCATCGGCAGTGATGACGGTGCGGCAGTCGGCGTCGAGGATGCGGTCGCGCAGGGAATCCGGGGAGAATCCGCCAAAGACCACCGAGTGAATCGCACCGATTCGCGCGCAGGCGAGCATGGCGTAGGCGGCTTCGGGGATCATCGGCATGTAGATGCACACCCGATCGCCTTTCTTCACGCCACGGCTTTTCAACACGTTGGCGAGGCGGCAGACGTGGTGATGGAGTTTTTTGTAGGTGATCTGCGCCGATTCGGCAGGGTCGTCGCCTTCCCAGAGCAGGGCAGTCTGTTCGCCGCGTTGTTCGAGGTGACGGTCGATGCAGTTGTAGCTGACGTTGAGCTTGCCGCCGGCAAACCAGGCGGCTTCACCGGTTTTCAGGTCATAGCGCTGAACGGTCTGCCACGGTGTGCTCCAGTCGAGAAAACGCGTGGCCTGCTCGGCCCAGAAGGCACTGGGGTGTTCAATCGATACGCGGTACAGGCGCCGATACTCGTCCTGGCTCAACTGAGCGGCCTGGCGCACGGCATCGGCTTTGGGGAACGTGCTGATATCGAACATGACGGTTCCTTATTCTTGTGGTGCGACAGGAATAAAGATGCGCCGAGCGCTGCGCAGGTTCAAGTCATGCGCAAAAACAACTGTGGGAGTGAGCCTGCTCGCGATGGCGTCGTGTCATCCAGCATCAAGCTGAATGGCGCGACGCTATCGCGAGCAGGCTCACTCCTACAGGAGATTAGGTTGTCCACAGGATCCGGGTAGATCAAACCCTGTGGATCGGGTCCCTCATCAGCCGCGATGACGCCCGCGGAAGTAGTTGATCAGGCCCTGAGTCGAGGCATCGTCAGCCACGGTCTCGTCGCTGCCGACCAGGCGGTTGTAAACGCCCTTGCCCAGCTCCTTGCCCAGTTCCACGCCCCACTGGTCGAAGGCGTTGATGCCCCAGACCACGCTTTGCACGAACACTTTGTGCTCATACATCGCAACCAGTGCGCCGAGGCGGCGCGGGCTGATGCGTTCGACCACCAGGGTGTTGCTCGGACGATTGCCCGGGATCACCTTGTGCGGCGCGAGTTTGCGCACGTCATCTTCGCTCATGCCTTTGTCGCGCAGTTCGGCTTCAGCTTCCGGCAGGGTCTTGCCGAGCATCAGCGCCTGGCTTTGCGACAGGCAGTTGGCGTACAGCCACTGGTGATGATCGGAGACCGGGTTGAAGCTGACGATCGGCACGATGAAGTCGGCCGGGATCAGTTGGGTGCCCTGGTGCAGCAACTGATGGTAAGCGTGCTGACCGTTGCAGCCGACGCCGCCCCAGATCACCGGGCCGGTATCGGTCGACACCGAGGTGCCGTCCTGACGCACGCTCTTGCCGTTGGACTCCATGTCCAGCTGTTGCAAGTGCTTGGTGATATTGCGCAGATAGTGGTCGTACGGCAGGATCGCGTGGCTTTGCGCGCCCCAGAAATTGCCGTACCACACACCGAGCAGGGCCAGCAGGACCGGCATGTTCTGTTCGAACGGCGCGGTCTGGAAATGCTGGTCCATGGTGTAGGCACCGGACAGCAGCTCCTTGAAGTTGGACATGCCGATGGCCAGTGCGATCGGCAAGCCGATCGCCGACCACAGCGAATAACGACCGCCGACCCAGTCCCACATCGGGAAGATGTTTTCTTCGCGGATACCGAATGCCACAGCCGCGGCGTTGTTGCTCGATACTGCGATGAAGTGACGATACAGCTCGGCTTCGGAACCGCCCTGCGCCAGGTACCAGGCACGTGCAGCCTGGGCATTCTTCAGGGTTTCGAGGGTGTTGAACGACTTCGACGAGACAATGAACAGCGTGGTCTCGGCGCGCAGTTTTTGCGTCAGCTCGTGGAATTCACTGCCGTCGATGTTCGCCAGATAGTGGCAGCGCACGCCTTTCTGCGCATAGGACAGCAGCGCTTCAGACACCAGTTCAGGGCCGAGGAAAGAGCCGCCGATGCCAATGTTGACCACGTCGGTGATCGGCTTCTCGGTGTAACCGCGCCACAAGCCATCGTGAATGCGGCCGACCAGATCGGTGATCTGGTTCAGCACTTTGTGCACTTCCGGCATCACATTGACGCCGTTGACCGACAACTTGTCGCCGACCGGGCGGCGCAGGGCGGTGTGCAGTGCCGGGCGGCCTTCGGAGGCGTTGACGATTTCGCCGTCGAACAACGCTTTGATCGCGCCCTTCAGATCGACTTGATTGGCCAGACCCACCAGCAGGTTGCGGGTCTCGGCGTTGATCAAATTCTTCGAATAATCGAGAAACAGACCGCAGCTGCTGAGGGTGAACTGATTGAAACGCTGCGGATCGGCGTTGAAGGCTTCGCGCATGCTGAAATCCTGCATGGCTTGGCGGTGATCTTTCAACGCTTGCCAGGCGGGCAGAGCGGTAACGTCGTGAGGAGTGCGGTAGTACGCCATCGCTGCGGTTTTCCTTTTTACTTGAACGGCCTTTTGAACACGGTACGGATCAGCCATGCCCCTTTTAGCGCATGGGATCAACTGCGTCGACACGATATCCGGACACAGGGCGAATACAGTAAACCTCGCGCCGCGTTCTGTCTTGACTTTGTCTGACCAGATCCCTGTACTTTTTTAACATCCGAACGGGAATCTGGCCGACAAACGGAGGTGCCCGAAAGACTTTCATCCACCTGGCATGCCCGATAGATAATTTCTGCAGCACTGAAAACACCTGTGGGAGCGAGCTTGCTCGCGAAGGCGTCGTGTCAGTCGACTCATATGTCGCTGATACACCGCCTTCGCGAGCAAGCTCGCTCCCACAGGAAGTTTTGTTACTGCTTAAATCGGGCTGTCGAGATTCAGGTGCAGGTTGTCGATCAACCGCGTGGTGCCGAGGAACGCCGCCGCCAGAATCACCAGATCGCGATCCTGCGCCGTCGCCGGACGCAACGTCAGGCCATGGCGGATTTCCAGATAATCCGTGCGCAGACCGGCTGCTTCCAGCACCTGCAACTGTGCACTGATCAGCGCGGGATAATCGCGCTGACCTTGCTTGATCGCTTCGGCAATGTTGCTCAGCACGCGGTAGACCACCGGCGCCACGGCACGCTGGTCTTCACTGAGAAAGCCATTACGCGACGACAACGCCAGACCGTCCGCCGCACGCACGGTCGGCTCGCCGATGATCTGGATCGGCATGTTCAGGTCATGCACCAGCGCGCGGATCACCGCCAGTTGCTGGTAATCCTTCTGGCCGAAGATCGCCAGGTCCGGCTGGACCATGTTGAACAGCTTGCTGACCACCGTCGCCACACCTTCGAAATGCCCCGGACGGCTGGCGCCACACAGGCCTTCAGACAATTGCGGCACGCTGACCCGGGTTTGTCCGGCCATGCCGTCCGGGTACATCTCTTCAACCGTCGGCGCGAACAGCAGGTCGCAACCGGCTTCGAGGAGCTTTTCCTGATCCGCCGCCAGGGTGCGCGGGTATTTGTCGAGGTCTTCGCCGGCGCCGAATTGCAGCGGGTTGACGAAGATACTGGCGACGACGAAATCCACTCGCTGAGTGGCTTTGGTGACGAGTGCGACGTGGCCGCTGTGCAGGTTGCCCATGGTCGGCACGAAGCCGATGCGCTTGCCTTCACTGCGCGCGCGGGCGACGGCGGCGCGCAGTTCGCGTACGGTTTTGACGGTGTTCATGCAGAGAATCCGTGTTCGATGCCGGGGAAGGTGTTGGCTTTGACTTCGCTGACGTAAGCCTTCAGCGCGGACTGGATACTGTCCTGACCGAGCATGAAGTTCTTGACGAATTTGGGCACGCGCCCGGTGATCGACAGGCCGAGCATGTCGTGCAATACCAGGACCTGACCGTCAGTGGCGTTACCGGCGCCGATGCCGATCACCGGAATGCTCACGGCCTGGCTGATTTCCGCCGCCAGTTCGCTCGGCACGCATTCGAGCAGCAACATCGCCGCACCGGCCTGCTCCAGCGAGATCGCATCGGCCCGCATCTGCCGCGCCTGGTTTTCGTTGCGGCCCTGCACTTTATAGCCGCCGAGGATGTTCACGGCTTGCGGGGTCAGGCCCATATGCGCACACACCGGCACACCGCGTTCGGCGAGCAGGCGGATCGACTCCGCCAGCCACAGCTGCCCTTCAACCTTGACCATGTGCGCACCGGCCTGCATCAGCATGGCGCTGTTGTTCATGGTCTGTTCGAGAGTGGCGTTGGCCATGAACGGCAGGTCGGCGAGGATCAAGGCATCGCCATTGCCACGCTTGACGCTGGCGACGTGGTAGGCCATTTCCGCCGTGGTCACCGGCAGGGTGCTGTCGTGCCCCTGCAGGACCATGCCGAGGGAGTCGCCGACCAGCAGCACTTCGACACCGGCCTCGTTGCAGGCATGGGCGAAGGTCGCGTCATAGCAGGTCAGCATGGTGATTTTTTCACCTTTCTGCTTGAGGCTCTGGAGCGTGGTCAGGGTGATGGCTGGCATGTAAAAAATCCTCGTTCAGGCGCTCTGGAAACTGCTGCGAGTCACGCGCGTGATTCTTCATCTACTCAGGCGCACGGTCTTGTGTCGTGCTTTGAAAGGCCTGGATTGCGCCCGTTCATGCCGGGTTGGCGGCAGCGGGACGCCTATAGTCGTGATGAGCCAAGCGGAAGTCAATTGCGTGTGTTACCGCATTGTTACGCGGGCGGTGTTACCGGCGTTACTGATGCGATTCAGCGGCGCGGCGGGCCTGATTCGGGGGATTTTTGTCTGACAATAATAGTGAATCTCACCCGATCAACTGTAGGAGCTGTCGAGTGAAACGAGGCTGCGATCTTTTGATTTTTAACATCAAGAGATCAAAAGATCGCAGCGTTCCGCAGCTCCTACACAAGGAATGTGTGTCAGGCGTGGGGAATGCGTTCGAGGCCGACGAACGGGCAAGCGGCCAGCAGGTCGGAGAGGGCGCGGCCATCGGCAAGGCGCAGATCCTGCGGCGCCAGTTCAGCGAGGGGGTAGAGAACGAACGCCCGCTCCTGAATCTGGTAATGCGGGACTTTCAGCCGTGGCTCATCGATCAGCCGATCGCCGAACAGCAGAATATCCAGATCCAGCGTGCGCGGCCCCCAGCGCTCCAGACGTTCGCGGCCCTGAGCGTTTTCGATCGCCTGCAAGGCGTCGAGCAACTCGATCGGTGCGAGCGAGCTGTCGAGGGCGGCGACAGCGTTGGTGTAGCGCGGCTGGCCCGGCAACAGCGAATCGCTTTGATAAAAGGCTGAAACGCCAGCAAGGCTGGTCTGCGGCAATTGCCCCAGCGCCGCAATGGCGCTGCGCAATTGGTCGGCCGGGTCAGCGAGGTTGCTGCCCAGACCGATATAGATGCGTTCCATCGCTTACTCGCCCGTCGCGCTCGAAGCCCCGGCGCGCTTGCGCTTGGAACCGCCGCTGCGGCGACGCTTGCGCGGTGCGCCACTGGCATCGTCGCCCTTGCCGCTGAGGTCGCGGATCATGTCGCGGCGCTCGCTGTCGTTGGCGTCCTGATAATCGGTCCACCATTCGCCAAGACCGTCGGTCTCCTCGCCGGCGCTTTCACGCAGCAGCAGGAAATCGTAACCGGCACGGAACCGCGGATTGTCCAGCAACAGATCGGCACGTTTGCCGCTGCGCCGTGGCAGGCGTTCCTGCATGTCCCAGATTTCGCGGATCGGCATGGTGAAGCGTTTCGGAATGGCGATGCGCTGGCACTGTTCGGCGATCAGCTCGTGAGCGGCTTCCTGCATCGCCGGAATCGGCGGCATGCCACGTTCCTGCAGACGCAACACGCGGGCCGGCAGTGCCGGCCAGAGCAGGGCGGCAAAAAGGAACGCCGGGGTCACCGGTTTGTTCTGCTTGATGCGCAGGTCGGTGTTGCTCAACGCTTCGCTGATCAGCGTGTGGGTGTATTCCGGGCTGTATTCCAGCGCCTCGGCACTGGCCGGGAACAGCGGGGCGAACAGTTGCAGATCGACCAGCATTTCAAAGGTGATCGCGCCGTGGCCGGAGAGGAACAGCTTGAGCACTTCTTCGAACAGCCGCGCCGAGGGAATCTCGCGCAGCATCGGTGCCAGTTCGCGGATCGGCTGCACGGTGTGCTTCTCGATGCCGAAGTTGAGCTTGGCGGCGAAACGCACGGCCCGCAGCATGCGCACCGGGTCTTCCTGGTAACGCTGCTTCGGGTCGCCGATCAGACGGATCAGGTGATTGCGAATGTCGTGCACGCCATTGGCGTAATCGAGAATGCGCTCGCTGACCGGATCGTAATACAGGGCGTTGATGGTGAAGTCGCGGCGTTGCGCGTCTTCTTCCAGGGTGCCGTAGACGTTGTCGCGCAGAATCCGCCCGCTCTCGTTGCGCGAAGACTGATTGCTGTCTTCGTCGTCTTCGTTGACCGGGTGATTGGCGCGGAAGGTCGCGACTTCAATGATTTCGCGACCGAAATGGATGTGCACCAGTTTGAACCGGCGACCGATGATCCGCGCATTGCGGAATTCGGCACGGACCTGCTCGGGGGTGGCGCTGGTGGCGACGTCGAAATCCTTGGGCGTGATGCCCAGCAGCATGTCACGCACGCAACCACCGACCAGATAAGCCTGGTAACCGGCACCTTGCAGGCGTTCGACGATGTTCACCGCATAGCGGCTGAACTGCGTTTTCTGCAGCGAATGTTGGCCGCTGTTGAGCACTTCAGGGGTGCTGCGGATGTGTTGCGTACGACGCACGGGAGTTCGGAATGACTGGAACAGCTTCTTCAGCATGGGATGCACTGTTTGAAGGAATGTTCGGCCATACCAAAAGAATGACCGCATGATGGGCGCAGATTCTAGCATTTAGTCGGGGGATGGTGTAGGAGACAGCAGATTCGGGCTGTAAGCCGCGAGCTACAAGGGTCGAGCGAGCAAAACGAAGGGGAATTTCACGGAAGGGAGAAACTACAAGGGGAGCCGAAGCTCCCCAAGAAGTAGTTGCGTGCTCTTTTTATTATTGATTCGGGCTTTTTGTTTTTGTTGAGTGCCCTCGCCACGAAGTGTTTCCTTCGTGACCCTCCCAATCGGGAGCCAAGAGCAAACGGATTGCTTTGGTCGCTGAATTGCAGTGATCTGTCGATCCAACCAGTACAGGTTCTGTCTTAGGACAGTTTTTGTTGTTCTCGGCCTGGTCGTGGGGCAAGCCCCAAATACAACGCCTCTCCAAAAGAATCAGTTAGCTGCGCCTCTCGCCGTCTTGTTTTTATTGTGCGTGAGTCGATTCGTCTTATTTTTATTGTCTTGTGCATTGCTTGTTATTGTTCTTGTACCAAACATATAGCAGGGTGCGTGCCAACTTTTGCCAAACCCCGCGAAACAAGGGGTTAGGTCGATATAACCGTTTTGCATGGGCGAAAAAAAGCCGGGGTTTCGTTACCGATAACCCCGGCTTCTGTTACGTGAATCGACTGCGGTAACAGTTTTTTCACATTGTCATGCGTTACCCGCACACGCGGAGGGTAACGCTCAGCTCTCGCTGGCGACCCCGGTCTTGCGCCGTGGAATGCCCAGACGCTGGCGGCGTTCCCACAGGCATTTACGGCTGACGCCCAGTTTGCGCGCCAGTTCGGTCTCGGTCATGTGGTCCTGATGCTCGAGGACGAAGTGCTGGAAATAGTCTTCCAGCGACAGATCCTCGGTCGGCTCATGGCTGCTGTTGCTGGCGTTACCACCGGTTTGCGGCGGCAGACCGATGAACTCGTCGTCTTCCAGATCGCTCAGCTCGATGTCGATGCCCAGCAGGTCGGCCGAGATCTCGGGGCTTTCGCTGAGAATCACCGCGCGCTCGACGGCGTTCTCCAGCTCGCGCACGTTGCCCGGCCAGGAATAATGCCGGATCGCCTGTTCGGCATCGGCAGCAAATTTCAGGTCGGTGCGGTTGATCCGCGCGCTCTGGCGAGCGAGGAAGGCATTGGCGATTTCGTTGACGTCGGCGCCACGCTCGCGCAGCGGCGGCAGTTTCAGGGCAATCACGTGCAGACGGTAATAAAGGTCTTCACGGAACTGGCCGATTTTCGCCAGGCTCTTGAGATCGCGGTGGGTTGCAGCGATCAGGCGCACATCGACTTTCTGCGACTGCACCGAACCGACCCGGCGAATTTCGCCTTCCTGCAAGACCCGCAGCAGTCGAGCCTGGGCTTCCAGTGGCAGTTCGCCGATCTCATCGAGGAACAAGGTGCCGCCGTCCGCCGCTTCGACCAGACCGGCGCGCCCTGCGCTGGCCCCGGTGAACGCACCTTTCTCGTGGCCGAACAGTTCGGATTCGATCAGGCTTTCCGGAATCGCCGCGCAGTTCACCGAAATCATCGGTGCCTTGGCGCGTTTCGACAGATTGTGCAGGGCGCGGGCCACCAGTTCTTTACCGGTGCCGGATTCACCCTGGATCAATACGTTGGAGTCGGTAGGCGCGACCTTGCGGATCTTGCTGTAGAGGTCCTGCATCGGTGGGCACGAACCGATGATGCCAATTTCGCCGTTGCTGTTATCCACAGCGGCTTTGCCGTTGCCCGTGGCAGGCTTGCTCGCCGTGGCTTCGCCGGCCGCCGGAGCCGACTGCCGATCACGCAGGATCCGCGCAACCGCCTGGAGCATCTCATCGTGGTCGAACGGCTTGGCGATGTAATCGACCGCGCCCATTTTCATCGAGTCGACCGCCGAGCGCAGGCTGGCGTAACTGGTCATGATCAGCACCGGCGTGCCCTGGCCGAGCTTGATCAGCTCGGTGCCCGGAGCGCCCGGCAGGCGCAGGTCGCTGACGATCAGATCGAACGTAGGAATGGTGAAGCGTTCTTGTGCTTCCTGCACTGATCCGGCTTCGCTGACCTGGTACTGGTTGCGTTCCAGCAGGCGGCGCAAGGCGGAGCGGATAATGGTTTCGTCTTCGACGATCAAAATGTGCGGCATTGATTCGATACTCTCGACGGTCTCAGTTCACAGCGGACGTCGCTTCGACATGACGCGGTAAGGTCACCCGGATACGGGTGCCGCGCTGGCTTTGTACATCAGCCGGGCTGTCGATGGTGATTTGTCCATAATGCTCTTCAACGATGGAATAGACCAGTGCAAGGCCCAGACCGGTGCCTTCACCCGGATCCTTGGTGGTGAAGAAAGGTTCGAACAATCGGTCCATGATGCTCGACGGAATACCACTGCCTTCGTCTTCGACGATCAGATCGACCGTGTGTTCGCCGGCTTCGCTCTTGACCCGTACCGCACTGTGCGGCGGCGACGCGTCACGGGCGTTGGAGAGCAGATTGATCAGCACCTGGGCGAGCCGTTGCGGGTCGCCTTCGACCCAGTGGTCGGGATCGCACAGGTTGTAGAACTGCACTTCGAAATTGCGCCGGTTCAAGGCCAGCAGGCCAATCGCATCTTGAGCGACCTCTGCCAGACAAACGGGCTCGTCGCTGTGCTGATGGCTGCCGGCATGGGCAAAACTCATCAGCGACTGGACGATGCGCGAGACGCGTTTGGTCTGCTCGAGGATCTGCCCGCTGATTTCCGTCAGCTCGCCGTCGTCTTCACGCTCTTCGCGCAGATTTTGCGCCAGACAGGCGATGCCAGTAATCGGATTGCCGATTTCGTGGGCCACGCCCGCTGCGAGTCGACCGATACTGGCCAGGCGTTCGGAATGCACCAGTTTATCTTCGAGCATCTGCGTTTCGGTCAGATCCTCGACGAGTAGCACCAGGCCGCTGTTACCCGGTGCCAACGGTTCGTCGATCGCCGCTTTGTGCAGGTTCAGCCAGCGGGTCTGGCCATCGAGGGCCAGATGCTGTTTGTGCAAATGCTCGTCGGGCAGGTTGATGAAGCCTTGCAGCAACTCTTTCCACGGGTTGGCGATGGTACTCAGGCGCGAACCGACCACCCGCTGCGCAGCGATGCCGGTCAGCTCTTCCATGGCTTTGTTCCACATCAGGATCTCCTGATCCTTGGCCAGCGAGCAGACGCCCATCGGCAGTTCCTGCAAGGTCTGCCGGTGGTAGCGGCGCAGGGCGTCGAGTTCGGCGGCCAGACCTGTGAGACGCGAGTGGTAATCCTCGAGACGGCTTTCGATGAAGTGAATGTCTTCGGTGACGTAGTTTTCACCGCCAGCCTTATAGGGCAGAAAGGTTTCCACCATATCCTGGGCCACGCTCGGGCCCATCAGGCCGGACAGGTTGGCCTCGATGCGGTCGCGCAAACGGCGCAAGGCGTAAGGGCGGCGTTCGTCGAAGGGCAGATACAGATCGCGCAGCGCTTGCTCGACTTCTTTCTGCGCCGCCTTGGCGCCCAGCGGTTTGGCCAGTTGCGTGGCGAATTCCTGCGGCGAGGCGGCGTGCAATTCGCGGCGTTGCGGGCGGCGCACGTTGTCCACCGCACAGGCTTCGGCGGCGCTGGCTTCTTCCGGGCTGGCGTTGGTGAACAGCGAAATCAAAGTGAACATCAGGACGTTGGCGGCAAGCGAGGCGATGGCTGCCATGTGCCAACTGGTGTCGTCGAGCACGTAGATCATGTTCAGCAGCGGAATGTAGAAACCCTGCAGATTGCCAACCAGCGGCAGCAACATGGTCACCACCCAGACCGTGATCCCCGCCAGCAGACCGGCAATGAAGCCACGACGGTTGGCGGTCGGCCAGTACAGCACCGACAACACCCCGGGCAAAAATTGCAGGGTCGCCACGAACGCGACGATGCCCAGGTTGGCCAGATCCTGTTCGACGCCAAGCATCAGGTAGAAACCGAAACCGGCCATGATGATCGCCACGATCAACGCCCGACGGGTCCATTTCAGCCAGCGGTAGATGTTGCCTTCGGCCGGCGGTTGATAGAGCGGCAGCACCAGATGGTTCAGCGCCATGCCCGACAAGGCCAGGGTGGTGACGATGATCAGGCCACTGGCGGCGGACAGACCACCGACATAGGCAAGCAAGGCCAGCGGTTTGCTGTTGGCGGCAATGCCGATGCCGAGGGTGAAGTATTCCGGGTCGGTGGTGGCGCCCAGTTTCAGGCCGGCCCAGAGAATCAGCGGCACGGCGAGGCTCATCAACAGTAGAAACAGCGGCAGGCCCCAACTGGCACTGACCAGCGAGCGCGGATTGAGGTTCTCGGTAAATGTCATGTGATACATGTGCGGCATCACGATTGCCGAGGCGAAGAACACCAACAGCAGCGTGCGCCACGGGCCTTCCTGCAACGGCGTGTGCAGAGCGGCGAGGGCGGTCTGGTTTTGCAGCAGCCATAGTTCGAGCTGTTGCGGGCCGTCGAATACCCCATACAGCGCGTACAGGCCCACGCCGCCGAGGGCAATCAGTTTGATGATCGATTCAAAGGCGATGGCGAACACCAGCCCTTCGTGTTTCTCGCGGGTGGCGATATGCCGGGAACCGAAGAAGATCGTGAACAGAATAATCAGCGCACAGAACGCCAGCGCCACGCGGCTCTGCACGCGTTCCCCGGTGAGAATGCCGATGGAGTCGGCCACTGCCTGAATCTGCAGGGCCAGCAACGGCAAGACGCCGATCAACATGAAAATCGTGGTCAGCGCGCCGGCCCAGGTACTGCGAAAGCGGAAGGCAAACAGGTCGGCCAGCGACGACAGTTGATAGGTGCGGGTAATCTTCAGAATCGGGTAGAGCAGCACCGGCGCCAGCAGAAACGCACCGGACACGCCGAGATAGCTGGACAGAAAGCCGTAACCATATTGATAGGCCAGGCCCACCGTGCCGTAGAACGCCCAGGCACTGGCGTAAACACCCAGCGACAGGGTGTAGGTCAACGGGTGGCGAATGATCGCGCGCGGGATCATGCCCCGTTCGCTGACCCAGGCAACGCCAAACAGCGCCGCCAGGTACGCGGCGCTGATCAGGATCATCTGGGTCAGGCTAAAGCTCATCGGCATCTTTTTGGCTCTGCAGGATGAAGGTCACGACAATCAGGATCAGCCAGAGCAGATAAGGGCGATACCAGGCGCCCGTCGCGTCGATCCACCAATCCATGATGGCGGGGGAGAACAGGTAGATCCCGACGACCAAAAGCAGGACCAAGCGATAGATGTACATCCCGGCCTCTCTTTTTTATGCGCGTGCCCGAAAACGTGCGGCGATGGTAACGGATGGGCGCGCGACTGCAAGTGTCGTCATTGCAGTTGCGCTTCGGGCAGGGTCAGTCTGCGCGGGATCCTGGCGGCATCCCAGTGTGCGCTGCCCCAGGCCAGCAGTTCGCCCGGCGACGCATGGGCCAGCTCAGTGCCGGGGTTCTGCCCCAATGCACGCAAGGCTCGCAGCAGCAACGGCGTGGCCTGATCGGCTTCAAGCGGCGGCGAACGGTAGGACTTGCCGAGTTTGTTGCCGTCCGGCTGAGTGATCAATGGCAGGTGCAGATAGCGCGGCTGTTTCAGGCCGAGCAGTTCTTGCAGGTACAACTGACGCGGCGTCGAATCGAGCAGATCGGCGCCACGCACGATGTCGGTGATGCCTTGCCAGGCGTCATCGAGCACCACCGCGAGTTGATAGGCATAGAGACCGTCTCGACGACGGATGACGAAGTCGCCGACGTCGCGGCCCAGGTGCTGACGGTATTCGCCCTGTACGCGGTCAATGAAGCGGTATTCCAGCTCCGGCGCGCGCAGGCGGATCGCCGCGTCGTGCTGAGCATGCCCGGCGTTGCGACAGAACCCAGGATAAATGCCGTGGTAGGGCTCCAGCTGTTTGCGCGAGCAGGTGCAGGCGTAAGCCAGGCCATGGTTGAACAGGCTGTCGAGCACCTCGGCGTAGGCCGCGTGCCGATCGCTCTGGCGGACCATTTCGCCGTCCCATTCGAAACCGTAACTTTCCAGCGCCTTGAGAATCGCCGCTTGCGCACCGGGCTCTTCGCGCGGCGGATCGAGATCTTCCATGCGCACCAGCCAGCGCCCACCGACCGAGCGAGCGTCGAGATAGGACGCCAACGCAGCGACCAGCGAGCCGAAGTGCAGGTGGCCACTGGGGGTGGGGGCGAAGCGGCCGATGTAGGCGGGGGACGTTTTGGCGGTCATGGAAACGAAACTACTTTTCAGGCTATACGCAGGTCAACCTGTAGGAGTGAGCCTGCTCGCGATAGCGGTGTGACATTCAACCAAGATATTGACTGACCCATCGCTATCGCGAGCAGGCTCACTCCTACAAAAAGCAACGGCAGAAGCAAAAGGCAGAAACAAAAACGGAGCGTTCGCACGCTCCGTTTTTCCTTCAGGTCGCGATTACTTGCCGACCTGCTTTTCCTTGATTTCCGCCAGGGTCTTGCAGTCGATGCACAGATCGGCAGTCGGACGGGCTTCGAGGCGCTTGACGCCGATCTCGATGCCGCAGGACTCGCACCAGCCGTACTCTTCGTCCTCGATCAGCTGCAGCGTCTTGTCGATTTTCTTGATCAGCTTGCGCTCGCGATCGCGGGCGCGCAGTTCGAGGGCGAACTCTTCTTCCTGGCTGGCACGGTCGGCCGGGTCAGGGAAGTTGGCCGCTTCGTCTTTCATGTGATCAACCGTACGGTCGACTTCCTGCATCAAGTCCAGTTTCCACTTGTTCAGGATCTTGGTGAAGTGCGCGCGCATCGGAGCGCCCATGTACTCTTCACCCGCCTTCGAAACGTAAGGTTCGAAGCCGCTGATCGTCGCTTGCTGCTGTTGCTTTGCTTGGGTGGACATGAAATAGACCGCCTCTACTCTTGTAATCCATTGCGCAGGATTGCTCCATCACCGACACCTGCCGGCCCTGCGGCTGCAAGCGGGCGAACTTACCAGATCAAATCAGCCTGCGCTACTCCCGGATGTCGAGCCCCCGGCGGGTGGCGCTTGCAGATGTTTGGCAAGCCGTGTCTGTGGGAATGGAGACCTGTTCAATCACTGATTTTAGTCAATCCTGGAGCGTACGTTCAGATCGTTACAGTCCAGCGTTCTTGAGGCTGTGACCTTCACGGGTTCTCGCTCGTTCCGGCAGACAGGTAGAATCGTCTCTTTTTTCCTGTCGAAGGCAATCCAATGGCCCCCTACAGTGCGCGCAGTCGTGCGATCGAACCGTTCCATGTGATGGCGCTGCTGGCGCGGGCCAATGAATTGCAGGCCGAAGGCCACGACGTGATCCATCTGGAAATCGGCGAGCCGGACTTCACTACTGCCGAGCCAATCATTCGCGCGGGCCAAGCCGCGTTGACCGCGGGCAAGACCCGTTACACCGCCGCCCGTGGCATTCCCGAGCTGCGCGAGGCGATTGCCGGGTTTTACCAGTCGCGATACGGCCTGAACATCGACCCGCGGCGCATTCTGATCACGCCGGGCGGCTCTGGCGCGCTGTTGCTGGCCAGTGCCTTGCTGGTCGATCCGGGTAAACACTGGTTGCTGGCAGACCCGGGCTACCCGTGCAACCGGCATTTTCTGCGGCTGGTCGAAGGCGCGGCGCAACTGGTCCCGGTCGGGCCGGAGGTGCGCTATCAACTGACCCCGGATCTGGTCGAGCGGCATTGGGACCACGACAGTGTCGGCGCCCTTGTCGCTTCGCCGGCCAACCCGACGGGCACTTTGCTGACGCGCGATGAGCTGGCCGGGTTATCCACAGCGATCAAGGCCAGAAACGGGCATCTGGTGGTGGACGAGATCTACCACGGCCTGACCTACGGCACCGAAGCCGCCAGCGTGCTGGAGGTCGATGACAGCGCCTTTGTCCTCAACAGTTTCTCCAAGTATTTCGGCATGACCGGTTGGCGCCTGGGCTGGCTGGTGGCGCCCGAGGCGGCGGTCGGTGAACTGGAAAAACTCGCGCAGAACCTCTACATCAGTGCACCGAGCATGGCCCAGTACGCGGCGCTGGCCTGTTTCGAACCGGCGACGATCGCGATTCTCGAAGAGCGTCGCGCCGAATTCGCGCGCCGTCGCGACTTCCTCCTGCCAGCGCTGCGCGAACTTGGCTTCAACATTGCCGTTGAGCCGGAAGGCGCCTTTTACCTGTACGCCGATATCAGCCGTTTCGGCGGCGATGCCTTCGCGTTCTGCCGGCATTTCCTCGAAACCGAGCATGTGGCCTTCACGCCCGGGCTGGATTTCGGTCGTTATCAGGCCGGCCATCACGTGCGCTTCGCTTACACACAAAACCTCGCACGCTTGCAGGAAGCCGTGGAGCGCATTGCCCGTGGCTTGAAGAGCTGGCAAGGCTGATGCGCTTTTATCCTGCTCTGGAAGAGGCGCGGCTGATTCGCCGCTACAAGCGTTTTCTCGCCGATATCGAAACCGTTAGTGGCGAGTTGCTGACCATTCACTGTCCGAACACCGGTTCGATGCTCAATTGCCAGGTCGAGGGCGGGCAGGTCTGGTTCAGTCGCTCCAACGACCCTAAACGCAAATTGCCCGGCACTTGGGAAATTGGCGAAACCCCGCAAGGCCGGCTGTTCTGCGTCAACACCGGGCGCGCCAACGGTTTGGTCGAAGAAGCCTTGCAGGCCGGGGTGATCTCCGAGTTGAACGGCTTTACCGCGTTGAAGCGGGAAGTCGCCTATGGGCAGGAAAAAAGCCGCATCGACTTCCGCCTCGAATACCCCAGCGGGCCTGCTTATGTCGAAGTGAAGAGCGTCACCCTCGGCTTCGACGGCACGCCGGTAGCGGCATTTCCCGATGCGGTGACCCAGCGCGGGGCCAAGCATCTGCGTGAGCTGGCGCATCTGGCGCGCGACGGCATTCGGGCGGTGCAGTTGTACTGTGTAAACCTCACCGGTATCGATGCCGTGCGCCCGGCCGAGGAGATCGATTGGGCCTATGCCGAGGCGCTGCGTGAGGCGGTCGCCTGCGGTGTCGAGGTGCTGGCCTATGGCGTGCGCCTCGACCATGAAGAGATGGTCATCGACCGTCGACTCGACGTCTTGCTCAACGGTTAAACATCGACCCACACGCCTTGTGTATCTTCCCGGCATTCAATCGCCGTCAGTGATTGCCCGGCGCACGGGCCGGCAACGCATTCGCCGTCCTCGATCAGAAACAGTGCGCCGTGGGTGGCGCACTGGATCAGGCTGTTGCTGGGGTCGAGAAACCGGTCGGGCTGCCATTCCAGGCCGACGCCACGGTGCGGGCAGCGGTTGAGGTAAACATAGGCCTGCCCACCGCGACGCACGGCGAACAGCTTTTTGTCTTCGATTTCGAAACCGCGGCTGCCGGCTTCGGCCAGATCGCTGCCGGCGCAGAGAAACTTCATGGCTATCCTCTGGTGTTCGCTCGTGTCTGGATATGTCCGAGCTTGACGTTCAAATGCAAACAATTATCAAATGGCGGCCTTCTCCCAAAGGGAGTCTGGCTGTTGTCGAGGATACTTGGCTCGCTGCGCCGATGCCCGGGAAACCTTGTTCAAGGAAGCTGTTTATGCGCCTGAAAAACCGCGTTGCCATGCTGTGCGTCGGCCTTTTTCTCAGCCATCAGACGACCGCGGCGGATCTCCCGCAACGCTGGGTCAGCGCCGGCGGCGCACTGTCGGAATGGGTCAGCGCGTTGGGCGGCGAGTCGAAGCTGGTCGGGGTCGACACCACCAGCCAGCATCCGCAATCGTTGCAGGCGCTGCCGAGCATTGGCTATCAGCGCAGCCTGTCGGCGGAAGGCATCTTGAGCCTGCGCCCGGACATTCTCATCGGCACTGAAGAAATGGGCCCACCGCCGGTTCTGGCGCAAGTCAAAGCCGCCAAGGTGAAAGTCGAGTTGTTCTCGGCGCAGGCGGATCTGCCGACGCTGGAAAAAAATGTCATTCATCTTGGCCAGTTGCTCGGCGCGCAACAGCAGGCGGCGCAGTTGCTGCAGACTTATCAACAGCAACTCCAGGCGCAGGCTGCCCGCGTTGCCCAAGTGCAAACCACACAGAAAGCCCCAGGCGTCCTGCTATTGCTCGGGCACGCCGGTGGCAAGCCGTTGATTGCCGGAAAAGACACGGCCGCCGATTGGCTGCTGCAACAGGCTGGCGGACACAACCTTGCGACGCATACCGGCTACAAACCGTTTTCTGTGGAATCTCTCGCCAGCCTAGATCCCGAAGTGCTGGTGTTCGCCGACCGCGCGCTGAGCGGTGACGCGGCAAAAGCCGCGTTATTCAAGGAAAACCCGATTCTCAGTTCCAGCCGTGCGGCCAAGAGTGGGCGGGTGATGGAGCTGGATCCTACGCTGCTGGTCGGCGGGCTCGGGCCGCGTCTGCCGGCTGCTTTGCAAACCCTGACTGACGGTTTCTACCCGGCCAAGGGCGGCCAATGACCACACTGGTCAAACCCCGTGGCCTGTTCATCGGCCTGACCCTCCTGTGTCTGCTGGCGATCTGGCTGTCGTTGGCATTGGGGCCAGTGAGCCTGCCGCTGTTCGATACCTTGCGTGCGGCGCTGCGTCTGATCGGCGTGCCGCTGGCGCCGGACGGCCTGGAGCAGGCTGAGCTGATTCTCGGTCAGATCCGCCTGCCGCGAACCTTGCTCGGCTTGGCGGTCGGCGGGGTGCTGGCGCTGTCCGGGGTGGCGATGCAGGGTCTGTTTCGTAATCCGCTGGCCGATCCGGGGCTGGTCGGGGTGTCCAGTGGCGCGGCACTCGGCGCGGCGATTGCGATTGTTGGCGGCTCGTTCTTTGGCGGCCTGCCGGAGTGGTTCGGCCCTTACCTGTTATCGGTATGCGCTTTTCTCGGCGGGCTCGGGGTCACGGCGCTGGTCTATCGCCTGGGCCGGCGCAACGGTCAGACGCATGTGGCGACCATGTTGTTGGCCGGTATAGCGCTGACGGCACTGGCCAGTTCGGCAGTCGGTCTGTTCACTTATCTGGCCGATGACGCCACGCTGCGCACCCTGACATTCTGGAACCTGGGCAGCCTCAACGGCGCCAGTTACGCACGACTATGGCCACTGCTGATCATCACCGTCGGCGTGGCGCTGTGGCTGCCGCGTCGGGCCAAGGCATTGAATGCGTTGTTGCTGGGTGAATCCGAAGCCGGGCATCTGGGCATCGATGTCGAACGGCTCAAGCGCGAACTGGTGTTCTGCACCGCGCTCGGCGTTGGCGCGGCGGTGGCGGCGGCGGGCATGATCGGTTTTGTCGGACTGGTCGTGCCGCATCTGGTGCGTCTGCTGGCCGGCCCCGATCACAAAGTTCTGTTGCCAGCCTCGGTGTTGGCGGGTGCGAGCCTGTTATTGCTCGCCGATCTGGTGGCGCGGCTGGCGCTGGCGCCGGCGGAGTTGCCAATTGGCATTGTCACCGCGTTTATCGGCGCGCCGTTCTTCCTTTACCTGCTGCTGCGAGGGCGTGCCTGATGTTGTCTGCGCACAATCTGCACGTTCGCCGTGGCCGCAAGGCTGTGCTCAGCGGCGTTACGCTGCAACTCGAACCCGGTGAAGTGCTTGGCGTGCTGGGGCCGAACGGCGCCGGCAAAAGCACATTACTCGGCGCCTTGTGCGGAGAATTGCTCGCCAGTGACGGCAATGTTTCGCTCGACGAGCAGGCGTTGGGTCACTGGAGCGGCACGCAGCGGGCACAACGACTGGCGGTGCTGCCGCAGGTTTCGACACTGGACTTTGCCTTCGCCGTTGAAGAGGTCGTGGGAATGGGCCGTTTGCCCTACCAGACCGGGCGCGTGCGTGATGACGAAATTGTCGCGGCGGCGCTGGCCGCTGCCGATGCCGGGCACCTGAGCGGGCGCAGTTATCTGGCGTTGTCCGGTGGTGAGCGTCAGCGCGTGCATCTGGCTCGGGTGCTGGCGCAACTCTGGCCCGGTCAGGTTGGGCAAACCTTGTTGCTCGACGAACCGACGTCGATGCTCGATCCGCTGCATCAGCACACCACCTTGCAAGCGGTGCGCGAGTTTGCCAATCGTGGCGCGGCGGTGCTGGTGATCCTGCATGATCTGAATCTGGCGGCACGCTATTGTGATCGCGTGCTGTTGCTGGAAGAGGGGCGCCCGGTTGCGCTGGATACTCCGCAGCAGGTGCTGCGCCCGGATACGCTAAAAGCTGTGTTCGGCCTGGAGGTTTTGGTGCAACCGCACCCGGAGCGTGGGCATCCGCTGATCATCGCCCGCTGATCAATCATCGAGGTGTCGCATGCGTGGATTGTGGTTGTGGGCGCTGGTGTTGCTGGCGGGCTGTCAGCACGTGGTGGCTCCGCCGGTGAGCGGGGAAATCCGCGATCTGCGCAGCGGCGAGATGCTCACCGCGGAGCAACTGCTGACGCGTCTCGCTGAACCTGAACGCTTGATCATTGGCGAGCAGCATGACAATGCCGATCATCATGCCGCGCAATTGTGGCTGTTGCAGACGCTTGGCGAGCAACGAGCGCAAGGCAGTCTGCTGCTGGAAATGCTCGTGCCGGACCAGCAGGCGAAAGTCGACGCGCTGCGCCAGGCGAAATCCGTTCCGACTGATCTGCCTGCTGCATTGGCCTGGCAGGAGGGCTGGGACTGGAATCTTTACGGGCCGATCGTGCGCTTCGCCCTGACGCAGCCGTATCCGCTGCTGGCGGCCAATCTCGATGACAGCGAAATCCGTGCGATCTACCGTAAACCACCTGCCCTGAACGGTCCGCGCAGTAACGCGCTGGCGGTGAGAAACACGTTGCTTGGACAGGTCAGTGAATCTCACTGCGGCTTGCTGCCCGAATCACAGATGCCGGCGATGTTGTCGATTCAGCAACAACGCGATCGACGTATGGCCGAACGCATGCTGGCGGCGCCGACACCTGGGATTCTGTTGGCCGGCGCTTGGCATGCGCGCAAGGATGTTGGCGTGCCGCTGCATCTGCTGGATCTGGGCGCTGGTAAGGCGCCGACCGTGTTGATGCTGGCCGAGCAGGGCGATGCGGTAACGGCGGCGATGGCCGATTACGTCTGGTACACGCCTGCCACGCCAAAGCCGGATTACTGCGAGCAGATGCGCCAGCAGTTCGGCAAATGACTTTTCTGCGGGCAAAAAAAGACCCGGTAAAAACCGGGTCAAATAACCGTGATTAGCCTGATGAGGAGATAATCTGAGAGTCCGAACCAAGGGCTTTTCAGAATATCGACTGATCTCGCGACCAGTTGTGATAATCATAGCGATTCTCATTACCGAGTCAATCGCTGTTTTTGCAAATCTGTAATTTAGTTTTACGAGCGGCTGCAAGGCCCCCGCAAACACGGGACGTCAGCGATCTTCGGATTGCTGCGGGTCATGCTCAAACACAGACGGTGTTGGTCGATTGATCCCCCAGTGAATACATGGCGCTAGCCTGTTCAGTTCTTGTGGCGCGCGGAGATCGCTTCGAGCTGTTTGTTCAAGGCGTCCTTGCGCTCAGCGGGGATGTCGTTCCAGTGCACGTCCATCAACGCGCCCTCGATCGCATACAACAATACCTTCGAAGCGCGAAACCCGCGGGTACGCACGGCCCGGTAGGCATCCACCGCACCGAGGCGACGCAGGTCCGAGGCGCTGTGGATGCCCACGGCATGCAGCCATTGCGCCGACGTCTTGCCAAGATTTTTCAGGTGTTGCAGTTCATCATTCATCAAGCCTCCTTGCGACGGCCGAATGGTGCGTGGGCGAGCTTCTCAGGAGTGTAGCCATCAGTAGGAAAAGCGTGGTTGTTTGGTCGGATTCGACGCAAAAGCTTCTAAGAAAGGGGTGTGAAAGACCTGCGAACGCAGAGGGAAGGGGGTAGAAGGTTACCAATGTGGGAGCGAGCCTGCTCGCGAAGACGGTGTGTCAGGCAATAACGATGTCGACTGACACTACGCCTTCGCGAGCAGGCTCGCTCCCACAGGGGAAAGGCGTGGTGTCAGGAAGATTTCCAGATATCAGCGTGTGCGATACCGCAACCGCGTGCCGAAATTCATCGACATCAGGATCTCGTCAGCACTCAGCTCCGGCGGAAAGTACGCACCGGAAATCTGTGCATGGGCCAGGCTGGCACCTTCGAGCGAGGCCTTGCGAAAGTCGATGCCGCGCAGATCGGCGGAGCGGAAGTACGCATCGCGGAAATCCACGTTATCGGCGTTCAGTTCACGCAGGTCCAGACCTCGGAAATCGCCGCCGACCATGTCGATGGGGGCATCCTGTGGACGTTCCTTGTTGAAGCCTGAGACGTCATCTTTGTGCAGCAGGGCGTAAAGCGGAGTGTCGAGCAGTTTCGGCTGGCTCATGTCAAATCACCTGTTGGTTTTATGACGCCATTATAGTGCCACTATTTGACGGCCGTGAAGCGAGCAAGGGCTTCACGGCCGAAATAGTTTTTTACAGACCTGGCAGGCGCTGACGGATCTGCGCGACCACGGTGTCCAGCGTTCCGGATTCATTGGTCTGCACGCGTTTGCTGCGCAGGATTTCTTCCGGCGTCAGCGCTTCGCGGTTGGCCTGCTGTGCCTCGATGACGGCGAGGGTGGCGTCGGACGGATCCTTTCGATCGGCCTGACGCATCGCCAGCCAGCTTTCGATCACCGCTTGCGGGGCGTTGCAGTCGAGGATCAGGAATGGCGTGCCGGTGGCTTCGGCAATTTTCGCTGCGTTGTCGCGCTGCTCACGCTTGAGATAGGTCGCGTCGATCACCACCGGGAAACCGGCGTGCAAAATCACCTCGGCGATTTCATGCAGGCGCGCGTAAGTCGCGGCGCTGGCGTCGGCGCTGTAAATGCCGGCCTGCACATCGTTGGCAACGCTCTGCTCACCGAACAGGCGCTTGCGCTCGACATCCGAACGCAGGCGAATCGCGCCCAGCGCTTCGACCAGACGCATGGCCACGTGGCTTTTGCCAACCGCGGAGACGCCGTGGGTGATGGCCATGAAGCGCGAAGGAATGGTGCTGTAGCTTTCCGCCAGGTTGGCGTAGTTGCGGTACTGGCGCAGGGTGGTGGCGCGCTGCACCGCAGTCGCCTCCGCCGGCATGCTGAACAGTGCCACCTTGGCCCGCACCAGAGCGCGGTAGGCTTTATAGAAGTTCAGCACTTCCACGCCCTGATAGTCGCCGGTCAGTTCCAGGTATTGGCTGATGAGGCGACGGGCCAGCGATTTCAAACCGCGGTCTTCCAGATCCATCGCGAGGAAGCCGGTATCAGCCCAGACGTCGGTGAAACGGAATGGCTCGTTGAACTCGATGCAGTCGAAGATCACCACGTTGCCATCGATCACGGTGGCGTTGCCCAGGTGAATGTCGCCGTGGCATTCGCGGGTGAAACCTTGGGCCTTGCGCTCGGCGAACAACGGCTTGAGGCGTTCGAAGCTGCTTTCGGCCCAGGCTTTCAGTGCCTCGAGTTGCAGCAGGTCGTTCTTGTCGCTGAGGAACGGCAGGATCTGCTCGAAGTTCTGCGAGACTGGCGCCATCACGCTGTCCGGAGTGCCGGCGTCGTGCTCGGCCGGGACTTTCGGGGCATTGAGATGGAAATGGGCGATCTGCTCGGCCAAGGCATCGATGTGCTGAGTGGTCAGCTCGCCGTTGGCTTGCAGGGTGCTGAGCAAGCCGCTCTGCGGGAACTGGCGCATTTTCAGCACATATTCGATAGCCGGCCCATCGCCGCCCAGTTGCGGTGCTTCGACGCTGCCGGTGACTGGCAACACGTCCAGATACAAATCAGCGGTCAGACGCTGATTCAGGCGCAGCTCTTCCGCGCAGAAATGTGCGCGTGCGTCGAGGCTGGTGAAGTCGAGGAAGCCGAAATTTACCGGCTTCTTCACTTTATAGGCAAAGGGCCCGGTGAGAATCACCCAGGAGATGTGGGTTTCGATGACCTGAAACCCTTCGACGGGATGCGGGTAGAGGGCCGGGTTTTGCAGGGCAGCGATCAGGGACTGGCTCACGGGCGATCCTTCAGAGGCGGGGGAATTCGAGGCGGCCATTATGGCTGCTTGCCCGCCTGACGCAAACCTCCGCGCGTGCCTGTTGAGGATCGATAAAGTGCGTATAATCCGCCGCCATGACTCGATCCCGATCCCCCCGTACCAAGAAAAAACCACCAGCCAAGGGCCTTAGTCCATGGGTGAGCTGGGCCATTAAACTCAGCCTGGTCGGCCTGGTAGTGCTGGCCGGCTTCGCCGTTTACCTCGATGCCGTGGTGCAGGAGAAGTTCTCCGGCAAGCGCTGGACCATCCCGGCCAAGGTATACGCGCGCCCGCTCGAGCTGTTCGTCGGACAGAAGCTGAGCAAGGACGATTTCCTCACCGAACTCGATGCCCTCGGCTATCGCCGCGAAGCCGTGAGCAATGGCCCCGGTGCTGCCGCCGTCAGCGGCAATACGGTCGACTTGAACACCCGTGGCTTCCAGTTCTATGAAGGTCTGGAGAAACCGCAGCCGGTGCGCGTGCGTTTCTCCGGCGATTACGTCGCCGAGCTGTCCGCGACCAACGGTTCGAAGCTGTCGGTGGTGCGCCTCGAACCGCTGATGATCGGCGGCATTTACCCGAAAAATCTTGAAGACCGCATCCTGATCAAACTCGATCAGGTGCCGCCGTACCTGCTCGAAACCCTGATCGCCGTCGAAGACCGCGATTTCTATAGCCATTGGGGCGTGTCGCCGAAATCGATCGCGCGCGCGGTGTGGATCAACACCTCCGGCGGCAAGATGACCCAGGGCGGCAGTACGCTGACGCAGCAGCTGGTGAAGAACTTCTACCTGACCAGCGAACGCAGCCTGACCCGCAAGCTCACCGAAGCGATGATGGCGTTGCTGCTCGAACTGCATTACGACAAAAAGGAAATTCTTGAGGCCTACCTCAACGAAGTCTTTGTCGGCCAGGACGGTCAGCGTGCGGTGCATGGTTTCGGTCTGGCCAGCCAGTTCTTCTTCGGCCAGCCATTGTCCGAGCTGAAACTGCATCAGGTGGCGTTGCTGGTCGGCATGGTCAAAGGGCCGTCCTACTACAACCCGCGCCGCAATCCGGAGCGCGCGCTGGAGCGGCGTAATCTGGTGCTCGACGTGTTGGCGCAGCAAGGCGTAGCGACCGCCGAACAGGTCGAAGCGGCGAAGAAAATGCCGCTCGGTGTGACCACGCGCGGCAAGCTCGCCGACAGCTCGTTCCCCGGCTTTATCGATCTGGTCAAACGCCAGTTGCGCGAAGACTACCGCGACGAAGACTTGACCGAAGAAGGCCTGCGCATCTTCACCAGTTTCGACCCGATCCTGCAGATGAAAGCCGAAGCTTCGGTCAATGACACGTTCAAACGTCTGGCCGGGCGCAAGGGTTCCGATGACGTCGAAGCGGCGATGGTCGTGACCAACCCGGAAACCGGCGAAGTCCAGGCGATGATCGGCAGCCGTCAGGCCAGTTACGCCGGTTTCAACCGCGCACTCGATGCGGTGCGTCCGATTGGCTCGCTGATCAAACCGGCGGTGTACCTCACCGCGCTGGAGAAACCGAGTCAGTACACGCTGACCAGCTGGCTGTCGGACGATCCGCTGTCGGTCAAAGGCGCCAACGGTCAGGTGTGGAAGCCGCAGAACTACGATCGCCGCTCCCACGGTACGGTGTTCCTCTATCAGGGCCTGGCGCATTCCTACAACCTGTCGACCTCGCGACTGGGCCTGGAAGTCGGTGTGCCGAACGTGCTCAAGACCCTCGGTCGCCTCGGCGTGACCCGTGAATTCCCGGCGTTCCCGTCGATGCTGCTGGGTGCCGGTGGCATGACGCCGATCGAAGTGGCGACCATGTATCAGACGCTGGCCAACGGCGGCTTCAATACGCCGATGCGCGGTATTCGCAGCGTGTTGACCGCCGAGGGCGAGCCGCTCAAGCGTTATCCGTTCCAGATCGAGCAGCGTTTCGATCCGGCCTCGATTTACCTGATCCAGAACGCCATGCAGCGGGTGATGCGTGAAGGTACCGGCAGTTCGGTTTATAACGTGCTGCCCAAGACCCTGACACTGGCAGGCAAGACTGGTACCAGTAACGACTCGCGCGACAGCTGGTTTGCCGGTTTCAGTCAGGATCTGCTGGCGGTGGTCTGGCTCGGCCGCGATGACAACGGCAAGACGCCGTTCACCGGGGCGACCGGTGCGTTGCAGGTCTGGACCAGTTTCATGCGCAAGGCCGATCCGCTGCCGCTGGACATGCCGCAGCCGGACAACGTCGTGCAGGCCTGGGTCGATTCACGCACCGGCCAGGGTTCCGATGCCAACTGCCCCGGCGCGGTACAGATGCCGTATATTCGCGGCAGCGAGCCGCCACCCGGCGCCGCGTGCGCAAGCGAAACACCTGCCTCGCCGGAATCGGTGATGGACTGGGTCAAGGGCTGGATGAATTAAGCAAAGAGGGTTTCAAGTGAACAAGTGGTTGATTCCAGCGGTGACCGCCGTGGCTTTGCTCAGCGGCTGCTCCACCGTACAGCGTGGTTCGATTCCCGTGGTGGATTCGGGCACAGCCGTGTCCAACAGTGAACGCATCGGCGCCAATGGCGGTTTCCGCCAGACCACGGTCAAGCGCCCGGCGCAGGGCCAGACTCAGGCGATTCCGCAGGGCGATACCGGCGTGGTGGTGATGGTGCCGGGCGGCGGTGCGGCGGTGTCGACACCGATCAGCTCTTCGCCGATCGTCCCGGGTCCGGCATCCGGCGGCATCACGGCGGGGCCGTACAACCCATCGGCGGTTGAATCGGCGCCGGTCAACTCCGGCAGCTACAGCATGCCGTCGACGCCCAGTGGCATTCCTTCGGCCAGCAGTGGCGGTGGCCTGTCGGCGGATGAGCAACTGGACGGCCCGGTACTCGCCTTGCTGACTACAGCGCAACAGCAGCAGGCCGGTGGTGACTTGAACGGTGCCTCTTCCAGCCTGGAGCGGGCGCAACGTGTTGCCCCCCGTGAGCCACAAGTGCTTTACCGTTTGGCGCAGGTGCGCATGGCCCAAGGCGATGCGCCGCAGGCCGAGCAGTTCGCCCGTCGCGCGCTGACCATGGCCAACGGGCGTCCGGATCTGCAAGCCAGCCTGTGGGATATCATCGCCCAGGCACGTGAGAAACAAGGCGATGCCGCCGGCGCTGCTCAGGCCCGTCAGAAGGCCAAGGTTTCCCTGTGATGGATGCGCGCTTCCCGAAAATCGCCGATCAGCTGTTGCTGATCGAGCGAGAGCTGCGCACCCAGGGGTGGTGGGATGAGGTTCAGCCGTCGGCCGAAGCCCTGAGCAGTGTCGAGCCGTTTTCGGTCGACACGCTGGACTTCGAGCAATGGCTGCAATGGATCTTCCTGCCGCGCATGAAGATGATCCTCGAACAGGACCTGCCTTTGCCGAACGCCTCGGGCATTCAGGAAATGGCGGAAATGGTTTTCGCCCAGCGCAATCTTGGCGGCAAGGATCGGCAGTTGCAGGTGCTGCTCAAAGAGTTTGACATGCTGATTACTGCATCCCGCTGAATACGGTTGGGTAGGAGCTGCCGAAGGCTGCGATCTTTTGATCTTGCTTATGCAAAAACAGGATCAAGAGATCGCAGCCTCGTTGCACTCGTCAGCTCCTACACAGCTCTCACACAGATCCGGCAGCGTGCCTACGAGCAATTCTCGGCAATCTGCTTCTGCGCTTCAACGATGCGCTCCTGACGCTGCGCGTCGTCGAGCCGCCGCAAATCCCCCTCGACCTCTTCCCGCAAACGCGGATTGTTCTGCAATTGCGCGAGATTCGTGCGTGCCTGCTCGCAGAATGCCTTGAGTTGCGCCTGCTGCTCGGCGACCTGTTTCTTCACCTTGGTATCAATGGCCTTCTGATCGCCGAGTACGCCGCCGCCCGGCATCGGCGCGGCTTTCGGCGCAGGCGGGGAGGGCGTCTGTACGGTCGTCGACGGTTGGCCCTGCGGCGGCTGTGCATCGAAATGCGTGACGCCCTGAGCATCGACCCATTTGTAGATTTGAGCGGCCGAGCACCATGGGCTGACGCCGATCAGCAGAGTGAGGAGGAGCGTTCGCATGCTGATTCCTTGGTAAAAATGCGCAATTGACGCTAACAGAGTAGCGCTTTTCAGGTTTTTTCTTGCGTTCTCATGTGCTTACCCACAATTAACCGCACAGACGACTTGACTTGCAGAGGGCGAAACAGAAGAATCCAAAGTCCGCTGTAGAGGGACTGCCAGAAGCAGACCCACTCGGTAGATCATGAGGCGCACATCCGCGCCGACCTGTTACACCCGCAACGCGTTACCTCGCGCTGGGTGGGAAAAGCCCGCAACACTTGGGACGATCCCAATACTTGCTCAGTCAGTGCTGACGTAGTCGGCGACCACCGTCGCTCATGCTCTGCCGAGAAGTAAACCTATTAAGACCCGCCCCTTTTGTGGACGGTATTCTGGCGTTTTAGAGGTGAACAACGTGGAGCTTTTATCTGGCGGTGAGATGCTCGTCCGCTTTTTGCGTGACGAAGGCGTCAAATATATCTACGGGTACCCGGGTGGTGCTCTCCTGCATGTTTACGATGCCCTGTTCAAAGAACCGGAAGTGACCCACATCCTGGTTCGTCACGAACAAGCGGCGACCCATATGGCTGACGGCTACGCCCGTGCCACCGGTAAAGCCGGCGTGGTACTGGTGACTTCCGGTCCAGGCGCCACAAACGCCATCACCGGTATCGCCACCGCCTATATGGACTCGATTCCGATGGTGATCATTTCCGGTCAGGTGCCAAGCACCATGGTCGGCACCGACGCGTTCCAGGAAACCGACATGATCGGGATCTCCCGGCCGATCGTGAAGCACAGCTTCATGATCAAGCACGCTTCGGAAATCCCGGAAGTCATGAAGAAGGCCTTCTACCTGGCGCAATCCGGTCGACCGGGCCCGGTCGTGGTCGATATCCCGAAAGATATGACCAATCCGGCCGAGAAGTTCGAATACGTCTTCCCGAAAAAAGCCAAGCTGCGTTCCTACAGCCCGGCCGTTCGCGGTCACTCCGGGCAGATCCGCAAAGCAGCAGAAATGTTGTTGGCAGCCAAGCGCCCAGTGCTGTACTCCGGCGGCGGCGTGATCCTCGGCAACGGCTCCGCGCAACTGACCGAACTGGCGAAGATGCTCAACCTGCCGGTGACCAACACCTTGATGGGCCTGGGTGCATTCCCTGGCACTGACCGTCAGTTCATCGGCATGCTCGGCATGCACGGCAGCTACACCGCCAACCTGGCGATGCACCATGCCGACGTGATCCTCGCGGTCGGCGCACGCTTCGACGATCGGGTGATCAATGGCCCGGCGAAATTCTGCCCGAACGCCAAGATCATCCACATCGACATTGACCCGGCTTCGATCTCCAAGACCATCAAGGCCGATGTGCCGATCGTTGGCCCGGTCGAGAGCGTCCTGACCGAAATGGTCGCGATCCTCAAGGAAATCGGCGAGACCCCGAACAAGGAGTCCGTGGCCAGTTGGTGGAAGCAGGTTGATGAATGGCGCGGCGATCGCGGTCTGTTCCCTTATGAAAAGGGCGACGGCAGCCAGATCAAGCCGCAGACCGTGATCGAAACCCTCTGCGAAGTGACCAAGGGCGATGCCTTTGTGACCTCCGACGTGGGTCAGCACCAGATGTTCGCTGCGCAGTACTACACGTTCAACAAGCCTAACCGCTGGATCAACTCCGGTGGTCTGGGCACGATGGGCTTCGGTCTGCCGGCAGCGATGGGCATCAAACTGAGCTTCCCGGATGACGACGTTGCCTGCGTCACCGGCGAAGGCAGTATCCAGATGAACATCCAGGAGCTGTCGACCTGCCTGCAATACGGCTTGCCGGTGAAGATCGTCATCCTCAACAACGGTGTGCTGGGCATGGTTCGCCAGTGGCAGGACATGAGCTACGGCAGCCGTCACTCGCACTCCTACATGGAATCGCTGCCCGACTTCATCAAGCTGGCTGAAGCCTACGGCCACGTTGGCGTACGCATCACCGAATCGAAAGATTTGAAGTCGAAGATGGCCGAAGCGTTTGCCATGAAGGATCGCCTGGTGATCATCGATGTTGCGGTCGACACCAGCGAGCACGTCTACCCGATGCAGATCAAAGACGGCTCCATGCGCGATATGTGGCTGAGCAAGACGGAGCGTACTTAATCATGCGGCACATTATTTCCCTGCTTCTGGAAAACGAACCCGGCGCTCTGTCTCGCGTAGTCGGCCTGTTCTCGCAGCGCAACTACAACATCGAAAGCCTGACCGTGGCCCCGACCGAAGACCCGACCCTGTCGCGTCTGACGCTGACCACCGTGGGCCACGATGAAGTGATCGAGCAGATCACCAAAAACCTGAACAAGCTGATCGAAGTGGTCAAGCTGGTGGACCTGTCGGAAAGCGCTCACATCGAGCGTGAACTGATGCTGGTCAAGGTCAAGGCCACTGGCGCCCAGCGCGCCGAGATCAAACGCACCACCGATATCTACCGTGGACAGATCGTGGATGTCAGCGCCAGCGTGTATACCGTTCAGTTGACCGGTACCAGCGACAAGCTCGACAGCTTCATTCAGTCCATCGGCACCGCATCGATTCTGGAAACCGTCCGCAGCGGCGTGACCGGCATCGCTCGCGGCGACAAAGTACTCAGCATCTAAACCAAATTAGCGCATGGCCTGAACGGCCGGATATAAGGGGAAATTCATGAAAGTTTTCTACGATAAAGACTGCGACCTGTCGATCATCCAGGGCAAGAAAGTTGCCATCATCGGCTACGGCTCCCAGGGCCACGCCCAAGCGTGCAACCTGAAAGACTCCGGTGTCGACGTCACCGTCGGTCTGCGTAAAGGTTCGGCCACCGTTGCCAAAGCCGAAGCTCACGGCCTGAAAGTGACCGACGTTGCTTCCGCCGTAGCGGCTGCCGACCTGGTCATGATTCTGACCCCGGACGAATTCCAGTCCTCGCTGTACAAGAACGAAATCGAGCCGAACATCAAGAAAGGCGCCACCCTGGCCTTCTCCCATGGCTTCGCGATTCACTACAACCAGGTCGTTCCGCGTGCCGACCTCGACGTGATCATGATCGCGCCGAAAGCTCCGGGCCACACCGTACGTTCCGAATTCGTCAAGGGCGGCGGTATCCCTGACCTGATCGCGATCTACCAGGACGCCTCGGGCAACGCCAAAAACGTTGCACTGTCCTACGCGGCAGGCGTCGGTGGTGGTCGTACCGGCATCATCGAAACCACTTTCAAGGACGAGACCGAAACCGACCTGTTCGGCGAACAAGCCGTTCTGTGCGGCGGTACCGTTGAACTGGTCAAAGCCGGTTTCGAAACCCTGGTTGAAGCTGGCTACGCGCCGGAAATGGCCTACTTCGAGTGCCTGCACGAACTGAAGCTGATCGTTGACCTCATGTACGAAGGCGGTATCGCCAACATGAACTACTCGATCTCCAACAACGCCGAGTACGGCGAGTACGTGACCGGTCCGGAAGTGATCAACGCCGAATCCCGTCAGGCCATGCGCAACGCCCTGAAACGTATTCAGGACGGCGAATACGCCAAAATGTTCATCAGCGAAGGCGCAACCGGCTACCCTTCGATGACCGCCAAGCGTCGTAACAACGCCGCTCACGGCATCGAAATCATCGGCGAGCAACTGCGCTCCATGATGCCGTGGATCGGTGCCAACAAGATCGTCGACAAAGCCAAGAACTGAGTCGTCGTCCCTTGTACGAAAAACGCGGCCTCGGCCGCGTTTTTTCGTTTGGGCCGGTGCTTCTGGTATAAAGCTGCATCGTTTGTGGCCGAACTGTCGTCCTCAAGCTTCTGTCGAATTTTCTCCAAACCGTTGCAAGGTAATGTCCATGAGCGAACGTCCCGAAGAGCCGAACAAGGCTTCCGACGCCGAAAGCCTGCTGCCCATCGATGAACACATCGAAGAAGGGCACGACGCTGAAGGTCGCAAAGTCCGGCATCGTGGTATCTATCTGCTGCCGAACCTGTTCACCACTGCCAACCTGTTCGCAGGCTTCTACTCCATCATCAACTCGATGAGCGCCCAGGCCGCCCTGAGTGCCGGCGACTCGGTGAATGCGAGCAAGTACTTCGCTTTCGCTGCGATCGCGATTTTCGTCGCGATGGTGCTGGACGGCCTCGATGGCCGCGTGGCGCGCATGACCAATACGCAAAGTGCCTTCGGCGCCGAGTACGACTCGCTGTCGGACATGGTCGCATTCGGTGTCGCGCCGGCATTGCTGGCCTTCGGTTGGGCATTGGGCGACATGGGCAAGGTTGGCTGGATGGTCGCCTTCATCTATGTAGCGGGCGCAGCGTTGCGTCTGGCGCGTTTCAACACTCAGGTCGGTACGGCCGACAAACGCTACTTCATCGGCCTGGCCAGCCCGGCGGCGGCAGGTGTAGTGGCCGGCATTGTCTGGGCGTTCAGCGATTACGGCATCCAGGGTTCGAAGATGTCGTTCCTGGTCGCGCTGATGGTTGCGGCCGCCGGCATGCTGATGGTCAGCAACATCAAGTACAACAGCTTCAAGGAGCTGGATCTGAAAGGTCGCGTGCCGTTCGTGGCAATCCTGGCGGTGGTGTTGGTATTCGCCGTTGTGTTCAGTGATCCGCCACGCATTCTGCTGTTGGTGTTCCTCGCCTATGCGGCGTCCGGCCCGGTGCAATATCTGTTGCGTCTTCGTCGCCACAAAAACGCCGAGTGATGTAATTTTCCGCATACTCCGCAGTCTATGGGTGCACCTGTCCTCCAAAGCTGCGGAGTTGTCATGTTGATCAAGATCCCCAAAGCATCCGACTGCCATGAGTCGGATGTCACGCCTGAAGCCATTTATCTTTCCCGTCGCCAATTGCTCGGCGCCACAGCTGCCGGTATTGCCGTGAGCACCTTGCCGCGCTGGGCCAGTGCCGCTGATGCCCCTCGCTACTCTGATGTCGAAGCCGGCAAGGCGCCGGCCTGGTTTGCCGAAAAGCTTCCTTCTACTCAATGGGGGGCGGTCAGCGTCAAGGACGAGGCAATCACGCCTTATAAAGACGCCACGCACTACAACAACTTTTATGAGTTCGGTATTGGCAAGGGCGATCCGGCCTCGAATGCTGGCGACCTCAAAACCGAACCCTGGAGCGTGGTGATAGACGGGGAGGTGGGCAAGCCAGGGCGCTATGCGCTGGAAGACTTCATGAAACCGTATCAACTGGAGGAGCGTATCTACCGTCTGCGCTGCGTCGAGGCGTGGTCGATGGTCATTCCCTGGATCGGCTTTCCGATCTCGGCGTTGCTCAAACAGGTCGAGCCGACCTCCAAAGCCAAGTACATCCGCTTCGAAACCCTGCAGGATCCGAAGAGCATGCCCGGCCAGCGCTCCGGTTTTGCCTTGATCGACTGGCCGTATGTCGAAGGCTTGCGTCTGGACGAGGCGATGAATCCTTTGGCGATCCTGGCAGTGGGCATGTACGGCCGCGAACTGCCGAATCAGAATGGTGCGCCGTTGCGGCTGGTGGTGCCATGGAAGTATGGCTTCAAGAGTGTGAAATCCATTGTGCGCATCAGTCTGGTCAGCGAACAGCCGAAGACCACCTGGCAGAGCATTGCTGCTGACGAGTATGGCTTCTACGCGAATGTGAACCCTACGGTCGACCATCCGCGATGGACCCAGGCCCGCGAGCGGCGCTTGCCGAACAGCCTGTTCAAACCGAATGTGCGCGATACGCAGATGTTCAATGGCTACTCGGATGAAGTCGCTTCTTTATATACAGGGCTCGATCTGCGGAAGAACTACTGATGCGCTATCCATTCTGGCGAGTGGGCGTTTTAATTGCTGCAGCGATCTGGCCATTGCTGTGGTTCTATCAGGCGTTCGCCGATCTGCTCGGGCCTGATCCGGGTAAGGTGCTGGTTGATCGTCTCGGACTCGGCACGCTGGTATTGCTGTTGATTACTCTGAGCATGACGCCGCTGCAGAAGCTGAGCGGCTGGGCGGGCTGGATTGCGGTGCGCCGGCAGTTGGGACTTTGGTGTTTTGCTTATGTGACGCTGCATCTGTTCAGCTATATGGCATTTATCCTCGGGTTCGACTGGTCCCAGTTGGGTGTTGAGCTACGCAAGCGGCCGTACATTATTGTCGGTGCACTGGGTTTTCTCGGCTTGCTGATATTGGCGGTGACCTCGAATCGCTATAGTCAGCGTCGGTTGGGTGCTCGCTGGAAGAAGCTGCATCGTCTGGTTTACGTGATTCTCGGGCTCGGTTTGCTGCACATGCTGTGGATCGTGCGGGCTGATCTGGAGGAGTGGACGATTTATGCCTTTATAGGCGCAGTACTTTTGCTGCTTCGTCTGCCGCCGGTGATGAGGCGAATCCCGCGTTTATTGGCTAAAAAGCAGAATCTGCACGAAAAGCGAAATTAACGGTTGACGGCAGATTCCAGAGGTCTATAATTCGCCCCACTTCCGGCGCAGTCGAAACGGAAAACTCCTTGAGATTCAAAGAGTTACGCAGTTTTCGGCAGCGGCTTGCTTCAGGTCATCGAAGTCTGGAAGGAGTTGAAAGAGCAGTGATGTGTGGCTCTTTTAACGGTTCGATCTTCTCGGTCGAAAGCGGAGAAAAAGAGGTGTTGACAGCAGCGATTAACGCTGTAGAATTCGCCTCCCGCTAACGAGAGATCGGAAGCGCAAGTGGTTGAAGTTGTTGAAGAATTCTTCGAAAACTTCTGAAAATAATCACTTGACAGCAAATGAGGCTGCTGTAGAATGCGCGCCTCGGTTGAGACGAAAGATCTTAACCAACCGCTCTTTAACAACTGAATCAAGCAATTCGTGTGGGTGCTTGTGCAGTCAGACTGATAGTCAAAAAGATTATCAGCATCACAAGTTACTCCGCGAGAAATCAAAGATGTAACCAACGATTGCTGAGCCAAGTTTAGGGTTTCTTAAAAACCCAAAGATGTTTGAACTGAAGAGTTTGATCATGGCTCAGATTGAACGCTGGCGGCAGGCCTAACACATGCAAGTCGAGCGGATGAGAGGAGCTTGCTCCTGGATTCAGCGGCGGACGGGTGAGTAATGCCTAGGAATCTGCCTGGTAGTGGGGGACAACGTTTCGAAAGGAGCGCTAATACCGCATACGTCCTACGGGAGAAAGCAGGGGACCTTCGGGCCTTGCGCTATCAGATGAGCCTAGGTCGGATTAGCTAGTTGGTGAGGTAATGGCTCACCAAGGCGACGATCCGTAACTGGTCTGAGAGGATGATCAGTCACACTGGAACTGAGACACGGTCCAGACTCCTACGGGAGGCAGCAGTGGGGAATATTGGACAATGGGCGAAAGCCTGATCCAGCCATGCCGCGTGTGTGAAGAAGGTCTTCGGATTGTAAAGCACTTTAAGTTGGGAGGAAGGGTTGTAGATTAATACTCTGCAATTTTGACGTTACCGACAGAATAAGCACCGGCTAACTCTGTGCCAGCAGCCGCGGTAATACAGAGGGTGCAAGCGTTAATCGGAATTACTGGGCGTAAAGCGCGCGTAGGTGGTTTGTTAAGTTGGATGTGAAATCCCCGGGCTCAACCTGGGAACTGCATCCAAAACTGGCAAGCTAGAGTATGGTAGAGGGTGGTGGAATTTCCTGTGTAGCGGTGAAATGCGTAGATATAGGAAGGAACACCAGTGGCGAAGGCGACCACCTGGACTGATACTGACACTGAGGTGCGAAAGCGTGGGGAGCAAACAGGATTAGATACCCTGGTAGTCCACGCCGTAAACGATGTCAACTAGCCGTTGGGAGCCTTGAGCTCTTAGTGGCGCAGCTAACGCATTAAGTTGACCGCCTGGGGAGTACGGCCGCAAGGTTAAAACTCAAATGAATTGACGGGGGCCCGCACAAGCGGTGGAGCATGTGGTTTAATTCGAAGCAACGCGAAGAACCTTACCAGGCCTTGACATCCAATGAACTTTCCAGAGATGGATTGGTGCCTTCGGGAACATTGAGACAGGTGCTGCATGGCTGTCGTCAGCTCGTGTCGTGAGATGTTGGGTTAAGTCCCGTAACGAGCGCAACCCTTGTCCTTAGTTACCAGCACGTTATGGTGGGCACTCTAAGGAGACTGCCGGTGACAAACCGGAGGAAGGTGGGGATGACGTCAAGTCATCATGGCCCTTACGGCCTGGGCTACACACGTGCTACAATGGTCGGTACAAAGGGTTGCCAAGCCGCGAGGTGGAGCTAATCCCATAAAACCGATCGTAGTCCGGATCGCAGTCTGCAACTCGACTGCGTGAAGTCGGAATCGCTAGTAATCGCGAATCAGAATGTCGCGGTGAATACGTTCCCGGGCCTTGTACACACCGCCCGTCACACCATGGGAGTGGGTTGCACCAGAAGTAGCTAGTCTAACCTTCGGGGGGACGGTTACCACGGTGTGATTCATGACTGGGGTGAAGTCGTAACAAGGTAGCCGTAGGGGAACCTGCGGCTGGATCACCTCCTTAATCGACGACATCAGCTGCTGCATGAGCTCCCACACGAATTGCTTGATTCATTGAAGAAGACGATAGAAGCAGCTTTAAGCTCCAAGCTGATAGCTCTGAGCTAACAGTTACAAGCTCGAAATTGGGTCTGTAGCTCAGTTGGTTAGAGCGCACCCCTGATAAGGGTGAGGTCGGCAGTTCGAATCTGCCCAGACCCACCAATTTTGTTATGGGGCCATAGCTCAGCTGGGAGAGCGCCTGCCTTGCACGCAGGAGGTCAGCGGTTCGATCCCGCTTGGCTCCACCATAAACTGCTTCGAAGTTTGAGAGTTTAGAAATGAATATTCGCATTGAATATTGATTTCTAGTCTTTTGATTAGATCGTTCTTTAAAAATTTGGGTATGTGATAGAAAGATAGACTGAACGTTACTTTCACTGGTAACGGATCAGGCTAAGGTAAAATTTGTGAGTTCTCTTAGTTGAGAAATTCGAATTTTCGGCGAATGTCGTCTTCACAGTATAACCAGATTGCTTGGGGTTATATGGTCAAGTGAAGAAGCGCATACGGTGGATGCCTTGGCAGTCAGAGGCGATGAAAGACGTGGTAGCCTGCGAAAAGCTTCGGGGAGTCGGCAAACAGACTTTGATCCGGAGATGTCTGAATGGGGGAACCCAGCCATCATAAGATGGTTATCTTGTACTGAATACATAGGTGCAAGAGGCGAACCAGGGGAACTGAAACATCTAAGTACCCTGAGGAAAAGAAATCAACCGAGATTCCCTTAGTAGTGGCGAGCGAACGGGGACTAGCCCTTAAGTTGATTTGAGATTAGCGGAACGCTCTGGAAAGTGCGGCCATAGTGGGTGATAGCCCTGTACGCGAAAATCTCTTATCAATGAAATCGAGTAGGACGGAGCACGAGAAACTTTGTCTGAATATGGGGGGACCATCCTCCAAGGCTAAATACTACTGACTGACCGATAGTGAACTAGTACCGTGAGGGAAAGGCGAAAAGAACCCCGGAGAGGGGAGTGAAATAGATCCTGAAACCGTATGCGTACAAGCAGTGGGAGCAGACTTTGTTCTGTGACTGCGTACCTTTTGTATAATGGGTCAGCGACTTATTTTCAGTGGCGAGCTTAACCGAATAGGGGAGGCGTAGCGAAAGCGAGTCTTAATAGGGCGTCTAGTCGCTGGGAATAGACCCGAAACCGGGCGATCTATCCATGGGCAGGTTGAAGGTTAGGTAACACTGACTGGAGGACCGAACCGACTACCGTTGAAAAGTTAGCGGATGACCTGTGGATCGGAGTGAAAGGCTAATCAAGCTCGGAGATAGCTGGTTCTCCTCGAAAGCTATTTAGGTAGCGCCTCATGTATCACTGTAGGGGGTAGAGCACTGTTTCGGCTAGGGGGTCATCCCGACTTACCAAACCGATGCAAACTCCGAATACCTACAAGTGCCGAGCATGGGAGACACACGGCGGGTGCTAACGTCCGTCGTGAAAAGGGAAACAACCCAGACCGTCAGCTAAGGTCCCAAAGTTATGGTTAAGTGGGAAACGATGTGGGAAGGCTTAGACAGCTAGGAGGTTGGCTTAGAAGCAGCCACCCTTTAAAGAAAGCGTAATAGCTCACTAGTCGAGTCGGCCTGCGCGGAAGATGTAACGGGGCTCAAACCATACACCGAAGCTACGGGTATCACCTTCGGGTGATGCGGTAGAGGAGCGTTCTGTAAGCCTGTGAAGGTGAGTTGAGAAGCTTGCTGGAGGTATCAGAAGTGCGAATGCTGACATGAGTAACGACAATGGGTGTGAAAAACACCCACGCCGAAAGACCAAGGTTTCCTGCGCAACGTTAATCGACGCAGGGTTAGTCGGTCCCTAAGGCGAGGCTGAAAAGCGTAGTCGATGGAAAACAGGTTAATATTCCTGTACTTCTGGTTATTGCGATGGAGGGACGGAGAAGGCTAGGCCAGCTTGGCGTTGGTTGTCCAAGTTTAAGGTGGTAGGCTGAGATCTTAGGTAAATCCGGGATCTTAAGGCCGAGAGCTGATGACGAGTTACCCTTTGGGTGACGAAGTGGTTGATGCCATGCTTCCAAGAAAAGCTTCTAAGCTTCAGGTAACCAGGAACCGTACCCCAAACCGACACAGGTGGTTGGGTAGAGAATACCAAGGCGCTTGAGAGAACTCGGGTGAAGGAACTAGGCAAAATGGCACCGTAACTTCGGGAGAAGGTGCGCCGGTGAGGGTGAAGGACTTGCTCCGTAAGCTCATGCCGGTCGAAGATACCAGGCCGCTGCGACTGTTTATTAAAAACACAGCACTCTGCAAACACGAAAGTGGACGTATAGGGTGTGACGCCTGCCCGGTGCCGGAAGGTTAATTGATGGGGTTAGCTAACGCGAAGCTCTTGATCGAAGCCCCGGTAAACGGCGGCCGTAACTATAACGGTCCTAAGGTAGCGAAATTCCTTGTCGGGTAAGTTCCGACCTGCACGAATGGCGTAACGATGGCGGCGCTGTCTCCACCCGAGACTCAGTGAAATTGAAATCGCTGTGAAGATGCAGTGTATCCGCGGCTAGACGGAAAGACCCCGTGAACCTTTACTATAGCTTTGCACTGGACTTTGAATTTGCTTGTGTAGGATAGGTGGGAGGCTTTGAAGCGTGGACGCCAGTTCGCGTGGAGCCATCCTTGAAATACCACCCTGGCAACTTTGAGGTTCTAACTCAGGTCCGTTATCCGGATCGAGGACAGTGTATGGTGGGTAGTTTGACTGGGGCGGTCTCCTCCTAAAGAGTAACGGAGGAGTACGAAGGTGCGCTCAGACCGGTCGGAAATCGGTCGTAGAGTATAAAGGCAAAAGCGCGCTTGACTGCGAGACAGACACGTCGAGCAGGTACGAAAGTAGGTCTTAGTGATCCGGTGGTTCTGTATGGAAGGGCCATCGCTCAACGGATAAAAGGTACTCCGGGGATAACAGGCTGATACCGCCCAAGAGTTCATATCGACGGCGGTGTTTGGCACCTCGATGTCGGCTCATCACATCCTGGGGCTGAAGCCGGTCCCAAGGGTATGGCTGTTCGCCATTTAAAGTGGTACGCGAGCTGGGTTTAGAACGTCGTGAGACAGTTCGGTCCCTATCTGCCGTGGACGTTTGAGATTTGAGAGGGGCTGCTCCTAGTACGAGAGGACCGGAGTGGACGAACCTCTGGTGTTCCGGTTGTCACGCCAGTGGCATTGCCGGGTAGCTATGTTCGGGAAAGATAACCGCTGAAAGCATCTAAGCGGGAAACTTGCCTCAAGATGAGATCTCACTGGAACCTTGAGTTCCCTGAAGGGCCGTCGAAGACTACGACGTTGATAGGTTGGGTGTGTAAGCGCTGTGAGGCGTTGAGCTAACCAATACTAATTGCCCGTGAGGCTTGACCATATAACACCCAAGCAATTTGCTGACCTGAAAAGGCACCAGATTGCGGTGTGTGAAGACGAAACGAACCGAAAGTTCGAAGTTCACAAACACCTAGCTGTCACATACCCAATTTGCTGAAGCGAGGCCATCTGGTCACGAGTCAGTACCCGAATTTCTTGACGACCATAGAGCGTTGGAACCACCTGATCCCATCCCGAACTCAGCAGTGAAACGATGCATCGCCGATGGTAGTGTGGGGTTTCCCCATGTGAGAGTAGGTCATCGTCAAGATTAAATTCCGAAACCCCAATTGCGAAAGCAGTTGGGGTTTTGTTTTGCCTGCGAGAAAGTTTTTCAGAGCTGCGGCGAACAAAATTGCACAGTTATTTTCGAATCAGAACACTAGAATAGCCCCATCTTTTTCGGAGTCAGAGCCTGTATGTCAGAATCGGTTGACGCCCCCGGGCTGTCAGATTTACCGCTGGAAGACTTGATAGCCTGTCACGAGTGCGACCTGCTGATGCGCAAGCCGACACTTGCCCATGGTGAGAAAGCTCTCTGCCCGCGCTGCGGCTACGAGTTGTATGCGCACCGCCATAATGTGGTGCAGCGCAGCCTCGCCCTGGTGATTGCGGCGTTATTGCTTTACCTACCGGCAAACTTTTTGCCCATCATGCAACTCAATATCCTCGGGCAATCGTCGCAGGATACGGTGTGGAGTGGTGTGGTCGGTCTGTTCAATACCGACATGCAAGGAGTGTCGATTGTCGTCTTCCTCTGCAGTATGGCGATACCGTTGCTAAAGCTGCTGTGCCAGTTGTTTGTATTGCTGACGATTCGCTTCAATGTCGGCCGCGGTTATGGCTTGCTGCTCTATCGTATTTACCACCACCTCAGAGACTGGGGCATGCTCGAGGTCTACCTCATGGGCGTCCTCGTTGCGATCGTGAAGCTGGCAGATATGGCAGCGATCACCGTGGGCCTCGGGCTGGCATGTTTCATTGGCTTGTTATTGGTACAAGTCTGGCTGGAGGTGGTGATGTCACCGCATCAGATCTGGCAGGCATTATCAGGAGAGGATGCCCATGCGGGCGATTGATGCGGGCATTCTGGTGTGCACCGAATGCCACGAGCTGAACAGACAGGAAGCTGAAGCTGACGAGCAGAACTGCAGCCGTTGCGGTGCGCAGGTTCACGCTCGCCGACCGAACAGCCTGACCCGAACCTGGGCGCTGTTGATCACGGCAGCCATCATCTATATCCCGGCGAACGTCCTGCCGATCATGACGGTCAGCTCTCTGGGTCAGGGTGATCCAAGTACCATCATGTCCGGCGTGATTCAGCTGGTGCAGCACGGCATGATTCCGATCGCGGCCGTGGTGTTCATTGCCAGTATTCTGGTGCCGACTTTCAAACTGGTCGGTATTGCGCTGTTGCTGTTCTCGGTGCAGAGACGGCAGCCATTGTCGGCCCGTCAGCGTATCTGGATGTACCGTTTCATCGAGTTCATTGGCCGCTGGTCGATGCTCGATATTTTCGTGATCGCCATTCTTGTGGCGGTCGTCAACTTCGGCAGGATAGCCAGTGTCGAAGCCAACTTGGGCGCCGTCGCCTTCGCCTCTGTGGTGATTCTGACGATGCTCGCCGCAGTAACTTTCGATCCCCGACTGATTTGGGATAACACGGAGTCGGACGACGACCATGACTGATTTGCCCGTAGCGAAAACCCGACCGGCTTCGAACTGGTCTGCCATTTGGGTGTTGCCTCTGATCGCGCTGATCATCGGCGGCTGGCTGGGCTGGCGTGCCTGGTCGGAAACCGGCATCGAAATTCAGGTGCGTTTTGAGAGTGGCGAAGGCATCCAGGCCAACAAGACAGAGGTTGTCTATAAAGGCATGTCGGTCGGCAAGGTCAAGACGCTCAAGCTCGACGATGAAGGCAACTCCAAAGGAGTGATCGCCACCATCGAAATGAACAAGGATGTCGAGCAATACCTCAAAACCAGCACGCGATTCTGGCTGGTCAAACCGAGCGTGACTCTGGCCGGTATCACCGGTCTGGAAACTTTGGTCTCGGGTAACTATGTGGCGATCAGTCCCGGTGAAGGCGAGCCGGTGCGCAAGTTCAAGGCACTGGCCGAAGAGCCTCCGCTGTCTGACGCCAAGCCGGGTTTGCACCTGACCATCAAGGCCGATCGTCTCGGCTCGTTGAATCGTGGCAGCCCGGTGTTCTACAAGCAGATCAAAGTCGGTCAGGTGAAAAGCTACGTGCTGTCCGAAGACCAGAGCACCGTTGAACTGAAAGTATTCATCGAGCCGACCTACGCCAAACTGGTGCGCAAACACACACGTTTCTGGAACGCCAGCGGCATCAGCATCGACGCCAACCTCTCCGGTGTGAAAGTGCGCAGCGAATCCCTGGCCAGCATCGTCGCCGGCGGTATCGCTTTCGCGACGCCGGAGAATCGCAAAGACAGCCCGCCGACTGACCCGAGCCTGCCATTCCGTCTCTATGAGGACTTCGACGCCGCCGCTGCCGGGATTCGCGTGAAGGTGAAACTCAGCGACTTCGAAGGCCTTCAGGCCGGTCGCACGCCCGTGATGTACAAGGGCATCCAGGTCGGCAACCTGAAAGCGCTGAAGGTCGATCCGGACCTGAACAGTGCCACCGCCGAGCTGACCCTTGATCCATTGGCCGAAGACTATCTGGTTGAGGGCACGCAGTTCTGGGTGGTCAAACCGTCGATTTCTCTCGCCGGTATTACTGGCCTGGAAGCGCTGGTGAAAGGTAACTACATCGCCGTGCGTCCGGGCGACAAAGGCGCTGCGCCGAAACGCGAGTTCGAGGCGCGACCGAAAGCACCGCCGCTGGATCTGCGTTCGCCGGGCCTGCATCTGGTGTTGTTCACTGACTCGCTGGGCTCGATCGATGTCGGCAGCCCGATTCTGTACAAGCAGGTCAAGGTCGGTTCGGTGCAGAGCTACCAGTTCTCCCGAACCAAGAAGCAACTGGTCATTGGCGTGCACATCGAGAAGGAATACGAAAACCTGGTCAACGCCTCGACGCGCTTCTGGAATGTCAGCGGTATTACCCTCACGGGTGGCTTGACCGGCGGCATTCAGGTGAAGAGTGAATCGTTGCAAACCCTGATGGCCGGAGGTATTGCCTTCGAAACCCCGCAAGCCAATGCTCCGTTGAAGAAACGCATCCCGCGCTTCCGTCTGTTCGCCGACCACGATGAGGCGAACAAGAAAGGCGCAGTAGTGACCATCAAAGTCGATCGCGCCGACGGTTTGAGCAGCGGCACACCGGTGCGCTTCAAGGGGCTGGATGTCGGCAAGATTGAAAGCGTTGATCTTACCGACGACATGCAGTCTGTGATCCTCACCGCGCGCATCACTGAAGTGCCGGAGAAGATTGCCCGAGTCGGTAGTCAATTCTGGGTGGTCAAGCCGGAGCTGGGACTGATCAAGACGCAGAATCTGGAAACGCTGGTCACCGGCAAATACATCGAAGTCCAGCCGGCGGCGAAAAACCTCGGGCCGCAGAAAAACTTTGTTGCCTTGGCCGAGGCGCCGGAAGTTACTAAGCAGGAAGCGGGTTTGAGTCTGGTGTTGAGCGCTGCACGTCGCGGTTCGCTGAAGCCTGGCGTGCCAGTGACCTACCGTGAAATTACCGTCGGCAAGGTGACCGGTTATGAGTTGGGCCAGACGGCTGACCGTGTACTGGTGCACATCCTGATTGAGCCGAAGTACGCGCCACTGGTGCGCAGCGGCAGCCGCTTCTGGAACACCAGTGGTGTGGGCTTCGATTATGGTTTGTTCAAAGGCGTGACGGTGCGAACCGAATCGCTGGAAACACTGATTCAGGGCGGGATTGCCTTCGCCACACCGGACGGTGAGCGTATGGGCAACCCGGCGCGGGCCGAGCAGACGTTCCCGCTGTTCGACAAGTTCGAGGATGAATGGCTGACCTGGGCGCCGAAGATTCAGCTCGGTAAGTAACCTGAAGTTTATGGGGCGTCTATCAAGACGCCTTCGCGAGCAAGCTCGCTCCCACATTTTGTATGCGTTTCTATGTGGGAGCGAGCTTGCTCGCGAAGAGGCCCTCTGATTCAACCCAAATCCCAGGCGATAAAAAAGGGCCGCGATCCCATCAGATCGCGGCCCTTTTTATTAGCTTCAGCTAAAGCCGATCAAACCGCATCCAGCTCCGGCTCATCCGCCTGCACATTCAGCGTGGCCTTGACCACATCATGCCGGCGGATGTACTTCCAGTCAGCCTCATCGATGTAGATCCCCGCCGGGCCGCTACCACCCTCCAGGTCGATTGCGACACTGGCGCAGACTTGCGGCTTCACACTCGCCAGAATCGGCACGAAGCCCAGTTGCAGGCTGGTTTCCAGCAACGCTGCCTGGTTCTTCTCGTCGATGTCAGCCGCCTCGTCGAGGTAGTACGGCAGACGCACACGACCAGCCAGGTCGCGGTCCATCAAGTGCAGCAACAAGTACATATTGGTCAGCGCCTTGATGGTCATGGTCGTACCGTTAGAGGCTGCGCCGTCGATGTCGGTGTGGATGACTGGCTGACCATTGACCTTGGTGATCTCGAAGGCCAGTTCGAACAAGTCCTTGAGACCGAGCTGGTTGTGGTTTGCCGCCACCAGCCGCGCCAGGTATTCCTTGGCCTCTTCGTTCTTGTTGTCCTGCTCGGCGCTTTGGCTTAGATCGAACACCGATAGGGTCTCGCCTTCTTCGTACTGGCCGGCGCTGTGGATGATCTGGTCGATGTGCTTGAGGGCTTCCTTGTTCGGCGCAAGCACGATGCGGAAGCTCTGCAGGTTGGAAACCTGACGCTTGTTGATCTCGCGGTTGAACAGCGCCAGTTGATGCTCGAGGCTGTCGTAGTCGCTGCGGATGTTGCGCAGGGTGCGGGCGATGTCGGTGACCGCCGCGCGACGCGCCTTGCCCAACGTCAGGGCTTCGTCGGTACGGTGCGCGTAAGCGTTGATCAGCAGCGACAGACGGCGCTCCATGTCGTCTTCGCTATCGAACTTGGCCACACCTTTGAGGCGAACCTGCGCGTACAGCGCTTCGATCTGGCCATCGGCACGCAGTAAGCCCTGCCAGCTGTCCTGATAGTCGTTGAGCAGCGGCAGCAGGTTGTCCATCGAGTCGTCGACCGGGTCCATGAACGGCGTACCGAACGGCAGATCCGCTGGCAGTAACTGACGACGACGCAGCGCATCGTCGAGGGTGCGTTGCTTGGCTTCCATGTCTGCGATCTGCCGGCCGACCAGTTGCAGCTTGGCCGACAGTTGCTGGACGCGCTCGGTGAAGGCATCGCTGGAGCGTTTGAGTTCGTCCTGCGCGGCTTCCATTTGCGCCAATTGCTCGAGTTTGTCGCCTTCTTCGGCGCTCAGCGTCTGGGTGCGACGGAAATCTTCCAGGGCTTTCTGCGCGTCCAGCACTTGCTGGTACAGCGCTTCGGTCTGGATCTTGCTCGCGGCGCGGTCGGCGGCCACGGCTTGTTGGGTTTTCAGTTGCTTGAGTTCTTTTTCCAGACGCTCTTTCTGATCGCGCAGCGCGGCGCGGTCAGCCAACGCCTGCAAGGCCGGTGGCTCAATGTGCGAGATGTCGATGGACAGGCCCGGCACTTCGAAGCGCTCGCCTTTGAAGCCATCGAGAATCAGCTCAACCGATTTCACCCACTCGCCATTCTCGTCGAGGGTTATGCCGTGTTCGCCCAGCGGCAAGCTGAACAGCGCGCTGTTGAACAGACGCATCAGGCGCTCTACGTCCTGTTGCGAAAACTCTTCGCGCAGGCGGGCATAGCTGTTGTTGTCGGCATGATCGAGTTGTTGCTTCACCGACTTCAGGCGTTTTTCCAGATCGCGCAGACGCTCTTCCAGATCTTCGGCGCTGAACTGACGCGACTGCGCCAAGGCACCGGCCAGTTCATCGTGGGCGTCCTTGGCCGCGAGCAATTGTTGCTCAAGCACTTTGACGTCATCGACCAGAGCGAAGCGGTTCTTCAGCACCGAGAGCTCGCCGAGCCAGCGCTGGATGCCGGAAATTTCCCGCTCCAGACGCATCAGTTCCTGGGTGCCGCCACGCTGATCGTTTTGCAGGTCGTCCTGCTCGCGACGGTAATGCTCGGCCTGAATGGTCAGCTCTTCCTTGCGCGCCGTGGCGTAGTCCGACCAGGTGCCGAGCAAGGAATCGAGCAGCGGCGACAGGCGATGCAGTTTGCCGCGCAGCACGTCGCGCTGTTTCACGCCGTTGGCCAAGGCTTCAACCAGTGGGCCGGCCGCAACGAGCGAGTTGTAATCCTGCTCCATGCGCCGCACATCGCGGAAAGCTTCTTCGCAGGCGGCGATGTAATCGACGCTGCCCGAACGCAGGCTGTGTTCGAAAGCATCGAGGAACAGTTGCTTGAGCTTGGCCGCGGTGATTTCGCGCATGTGCAGCAGGTTGATGAACAGCGCACGGAAGGTCTTCAGGCTCTGCTCGCTGGTGGAGCGCAGCGGGATCAGCGTCAGGTCGAGCGGGATCGAGGTGTGGCCGCCGACCAGCAAACGGCGCAGTTCGTCGGGCTTGAGTTCGTAGGCTTTCAGGCCTTCTTTTTCGAGATTGCTGAACAGCTCTTTCTGACGCAGGCAGGTGTCGTTTTTCTGGTAATGCGCCAGATCGAGCTTGCCGGCATAGGCGAAGAACTGGTGACCGAAGCCACCGCCCGGGCCGCGACCGACCACGCCGATCACGTGCGGGCCGTGGGGCAGGTTGACTTCGACGAGGATGTAACTGGTGTCGGAAGCGAAGTAGAAGCGCCGCGATTGCTCAAGGCTGTACTTGCCGAAACTCATGTCCGACATGCGCGCCAGAATCGGGAACTGCAAAGCGTTGATCGACGCCGACTTGCCGAGGTTGTTCGCGCCGTAGACCGACAGCGGTTCTTCTAGCGGGAACAGGCCGAGGCTGTAACCGGCGGTGTTCAAAAGGGCAAAGCGGCGGATGCCGTAGCGTTCCTGGCTCATGCGTCGGACTCCTGTTCTTCGGCAATGGCGCGGGCCAGTGCGTCTTCTTCGCTCTCTTCTTCAAATTCGGAAAGATCGAGCGGATCGTCGGTTTCGAGGAATTTCGCTTCGGCTTCTTCGTCGATCAACACCGGTGCCGGCAGCGGCAATACGCTGTGCACGCTGGCCGCCAGATCGCGGTCCTGCTGCACCGACAGACAGACGTCGAGGAAACGGTGCATCGGTGGCAGGAAGCGGTAGACACCGTTTTCTTCGCCAGCAAAACCGAGCTGGGTCATGCGGCGCATGATTTTTTCTTCGAGTTCTTCAACGGTCTGCACTTCGGCCTGGATGAACAGGTCGCGGTACTTGTCCAGCAGCGACGGCAACTCTTCGCGGCCGAGGCTGCCGCCGTCGAGCACGGCGATCGGGTCGCGGCCCTGATCGGCCAGGTGCTCGACGAGGATGAAGGTGAACAGCGCCAGACGCTGGGCAGTCTTGTTCACCGCGGCGGCGGCCATGTCCGGCACGAAGTAGTAGAAACCACGGGTGTCGCAGACCAGTTCAAAGCCCAGCGCCTTGAACAGCGTGCGGTATTGGTCCTGGAAATTCGACAGTTGTGCGTACAGCTCGGGATCACGGCGGCTGACGTGGTAACCCTTGAACAACTCGCGGAAGATCGGCGCCAGTTGCGACAGTTCGGAAAGATCAAGATGCATTGGGGATGCTCGCAGAATCCTCGGCGGCGGTATCGCTGGCCGAGAGCAGGGCGAAGGAGCGCAGGCTGACCTGGTGCTCGTGAGTATGGTATTCGCGGCGTTCCAGACGCTCGCGCTTGAAGCGCTTTTCCCGCGACAGGCGCGAGAACCAGTAAAGCAATTCGTCGGTGGCGCCGTCCGGTTCCTGCTCCAGCAGCCACGTCATCAGATCCGGCATCGGCAGCGATTCTTCGCAACGATCGACCATCTCGCGCACGGTGCGTGGTGCACGTGGAGCGTCGCCAGCCTTCTGGGTTTTGTGCGCCTTGGGAAAGCGCGCCGGTTTCGGCTCGAAACGCGCCAGCGCATAAACGTAGGCTTCGACCTGACTGGCGCTGCCAAGGAAGGTGCTCTGTGGGCGGGTGAACAGCGGCATTGCGGCTTGCGGCACGGCGTCGATGCCTTTACGCCGGATCGCCGCCAGCGCCAGTGCGGCGCCGCGGGTCACGGCATTGTGCCGACGCGCTTCTTCACGCAACGGCAGCAGCAGTTCGCGGGCATGACGCAGGGTCAGTTGCGCGCTGGTCTGCATTTCGAGGATGCGCGCGTGGGTGCGCAGGAGCATATCGTCATCGACCAGATGGCCGAGGCGCTGCTGTTCGCTGAGCATCTTCAGCAGCACGGTTTCGACCTTGCGCACGCCTTGTTCGAAGGCGCCATCGGCGTTGACCAGATCGATCATCGGCTCGACGTATTCGTCCCACGTCGCCAATACTTCGGCGTAACGCTGACGCAGCGGAATCTGCCGGTCGCTGGTCTTCGCGCGTTCGGCCACGGCCACCAGCGCCTGTTCGTCGTTGTCGAGTTTCTTCAGTACGTCGCGCACGCGCATGTCGAGCAAACGCAACTGGCGCGCCAGGTCGTTGCCGTCGCGAACGTCGAAGGCGTCCTGGATATAACCGGCCAGACGCTCGAGGTGACGCAGATAGGCTTCGATTTCCAGGCACAGACCGAGGCGGTGTTCGCGGCGCAGGTAGGCGAGGAAGTCGTGAATCTGCGCATTGAGCTCGAAACGGTTCGGGCTCTTCGCCACCGGAACCAGAATATCGAGGCGGATCCACACGTCGAGCAGGCTGGTGATGTCCTGCGGCGTGCTGTCGAGTTGTTGGGCGGCCAGTTGCGTGCGCAGTTCGTTGAGGCTCAATGTGCCTTGGTCGAAGTGCTCGCACAGTGGCTCCAGAAGTGCCCAGTGTTCAGCGAGGGCGCGCAAGACGCGCTTGGGTTCGATCATCGGAATGGCCGGCTGGTTGGCGATTAAAAGCGGCGATTGTACTGCATCACGAAGGATGCGATTCACTCTCGGGACGGACTGTCGCTTTCTTTAGACCCAGTCTATCGATCAACAGCGGGCGATCTTGTGCGAAGGGCGGTAGAATCAGCGCACTTTCCGTATCCACAAGTGGCCGACCTTTGCTTATCGAGTCCCGCCGCCGCGCCTATTTGAACGCCATGCAGGTGGTCAACTGGTTGCCGCGCACCGAACTGCCATTTGCCGCACCGTCGCGGCCCGAGCTGCTGGAGATGCCCGAGCCTGAAGTCGAGGTGCCGGTTGTGCCGGCGCCTCAGGCCGAAGCACCGGCGCAACCTGCCGCGCGTCCGGCCGAGCGGCCGAAAATCGAGGTGCCGCGCCCGTCGCTGGCCAGCACCCGCAACGGCGCGAAACCGGTGGAAGAAGTCGACGAGAAGCCGGTGGTGATCAAGCCGGCGCCCGTGCCGCCTCCGCGGTTTGCCCTGCAACTGCTGCGCGCCGGGCGCTGTCTGCTGCTGGTCGAGTTACCCACAGGCGAAGCGTTCCAGAGTCGCGATCCGGCCTATCTGCTGCTCAAGGACATGCTGCGCGCCGCTGGTCTGCCGGATGCACCGCAGATCGTCGGCGAACCGGTGCGCTGGCCGTGGCTCAATCGCGGCACGCTGGATCAGGGGCCGGACGCGGCGCGCGACTTCGTGCAGGGTTTCCTCTCGGTGCAGATGGAAGCGGCGCCCTGTGCCTGTTTATGGCTGATCGGCTTGCCGGCGGTGAAGTTTGCCGGGGAGGCGGACGCCGAAGCATTCAATACTGAATTGCAGATCGAAGGTCTGGGCCTGGCCTGGGCGATTCCCGGTCTGGAACTGTTAATGGAAGAGCCACAGCGCAAGGCCGCTGTGTGGCAAGCCATGCGTCGGCTGATGGCGCGCTGGAAACAATCCGATGAGTGAGGCTGTAACCTTTCGCCCGATGACCGAGGCGGACCTGGACGCTGTGTTGAAGATCGAATACGCCGCGTACAGCCATCCGTGGACCCGGGGCATCTTTCTCGATGGCCTGGGCAAATACCAGATCTGGCTGATGTTCGAAGGGCAGCAGCAGGTGGGCCACGGCGTGGTGCAGATCATTCTTGATGAGGCGCACCTGCTCAATATCACCGTGAAGCCGGAAAATCAGGGCCGTGGCTTGGGGCTGACGTTGCTTGAGCATTTGATGTCGCGAGCGTATGCGGCCGAGGCTCGCGAGTGTTTTCTTGAAGTGCGCGACAGCAATACCGCGGCATTCAAGCTATACGAACGTTATGGCTTCAACGAGATTGGCCGGCGTCGCGATTATTATCCGGCGGTGGGTGGGCGTGAGGATGCGGTGGTTATGGCCTGTACACTAGTGGATTAGGCGTTAAAAAACATCGCGAGCAGGCTCACTCCTACAATTGGAATGCGTTCCCCTGTAGGAGTGAGCCTGCTCGCGATAGCGATTTATCAGGAGCCGCTGATCACCGCTTGCCATTCAGCGGATCCAGATCCGCCAATTCCGCCTCATCCAGTCCGTCACCGCCGCCGATGTCATTTTCACCGACCTCGCTCAAATCCCAATCCGCCGGATTGCCCTCGCCAGGTTCATCGGCATCGCGTGCACCATCCTCACGAATCAACGTCTCCGGGCTGAGGTCATCGTCGGTCGGCTGGTGATCATCTACCGAAGCCCCGGTGAGACCCGCCTCACGCACGCGTTCCTCGGGCATCAGTTGCTCACGTTCACGCTCGGGCAGCTCATCACCGATCTTTGCGCTGGGCTCGTCTTCGTCGAAATCCAGCTCGTGCACCGAGCCCATGCGGTCTTCGTTATCATCGATGGGTTCCGGTTGCACCGCATCATAAGGGCGTCGTGAATCAGTCATGGCAATTCCTCATACTGTGGGCCTTACTGAGTGGACTCACCGGGCGCGCGAGAATTCCAACGGAAACACTTTGCGCTGGTGGCGTGACTTCGACGGGTGGTCGTCTATCAAACCTGCGCATCTTTCTTGAGGCCTTATCCATGCACGATCTACAAGACCTGATTGATAACAACGAGCGTTGGGCTGACGCGATCACCAAGGAAGACCCGGATTTCTTCGCCAAACTGGCGCGCCAGCAGACCCCGGAATACCTGTGGATCGGCTGCTCCGACGCACGCGTGCCGGCCAACGAAATCGTCGGCATGCTCCCGGGTGATCTGTTCGTGCACCGCAACGTCGCCAACGTCGTGCTGCACACTGACCTCAACTGCCTGTCCGTGATCCAGTACGCCGTAGATGTGCTCAAGGTCAAACACATCCTCGTCACCGGCCACTACGGCTGCGGCGGTGTGCGCGCGTCGATGCAGGATCGCCAGTTCGGCCTGATCGATGGCTGGCTGCGTTCGATCCGCGATCTGTATTACGAGAAGCGCGAAGAACTGGCCAAGTTGGCGACCGAAGAAGAGCAGGTCGACCGGATGTGCGAACTCAACGTGATCCAGCAAGTGGCCAACGTCGCGCACACCAGCATCATCCAGAACGCCTGGCACCGCGGGCAGCCCTTGTCGATCCACGGCTGCATCTATGGCATCAAGGACGGCCGCTGGAAAAGTCTGAACACCACCATCAGTGGTTTCGAACAGTTGCCGCCGCAGTATCGTTTGCGCCCGGTCGGCGCGCCGTAACAAGCGCTCTCAGCGCAGCCCCGGGTGGCGCCAGCGCTGCAAGAACAGCTGACCTTCCAGCGTGGGTGGCTCATCGTAACCGGTGATCCATCCACGGCAGCGGGGCGAGCCGCAATCGCAGGCGAACTGGCGCAGCAGTCTGTCTTCGGTCGAGGCATAATCGATGCTCAGGCGTTCGCCGCTGTGGATATCTTTCAGCGCCCACAGCCATAATTCGCTCATATCGAGAAACACGTTCGGATCGCAGGCGTGTTCCAGCACTCCGCAAAAGCGCGGGTCGTAAATGTGGATGCCGGTTTGCAACTGTCGTGTCTGTCGACCGCGATAGGGCAGTAGCTGCCCGGAAACCCGGCACATTCGGCTGATTCGCAGAAACTCCCGGCGCGCGAGCACCGCCGTGGCCATGCCGTGTTCGTTGTGGATGATCTGAAAGTCGTCGCAGGATGGAAAGCCCAGCCGCACGGGGAGTCTGGCAAAAGGGTAGATGCCTTCGGTGTCGCGTGGGGGATGGCCGCCCATGGCTTGATTGTTCATAACGATCCTTGTTGGTAGGTATTGCCTCCGGATTGTGCCCATGCGTCGTCTGGCGACGCATGATTGGATCCAAGCGTCGCGCAATTGCAACATCAGGTCTACTGTCAAACCTGACAGGCGCGATCGCCGTTATCCCGCGTCAGCATTGGCTGACACGGGGTTGCTGCGGCAACGATTACAGAGCAGGTGCGGGCACGGCGGCCGCAGGCAGTGGCGTTTTCAGCTGCTGCAGTTGTGTCTTGACCGGTGGCGTGGCGCACTTGGCAGCCGCTTGTTCCGCGCTGAGATCGCGGATCGAGGTGTAGAACAACTCACAGGTTCTGACTTTTTGCGTCACCTGCCATGTTTGCGTGCAACTGTTCAGCGTGGCCTGCGCATCGCTGCCCGGTTTGCTGCCCATCCCGGCCTGCCAGCAGGCGGCGCTCAAATCCTGGCCCATGACTTTCAGGCCCGCCGCGTCTGCTTTGGCCTGGGCATCGTCGCCGGTATAGCTCTTCGGATCGGCGGCGTACCAGATGTAACTCGGATGATTCGAGCCGAGCACCGGCACATTCACCCCTTCGCTCGGACTGATGCTCGCCAGCCCCAATACGCCAACCGTCGGCCCATATTGCTCCTTGATCCAATTGCGTACCGGCGCACCAAACGCAACCATCGGCAGCGTCGTACCGCTGGCGGTCTGGCTGAACTGCTTGACCAGTGTGGTCTGGTAATCCTTGAAGTAGTCATAGACGTCCTCCAGATCACCGCCGGCATTGGACGGCGCGGCGATCGGGGCGATGTCGATGATGGTCTGGTAAGCCGGCGTCTGTTCGGCGGGGATGCCGTTATCGGTCAGCAAGGTTGCCCAGCGATCGGTGGTATTCGAGCGCAGGTAATCCTGCGCCTGCGTCAGCGAGTAATCCGGCGGGAAATGCAGCAGCTCGACGCTTTTACGATTTTCCAGGGCCATGCCCAGCGGCAGGAACAGATACCAGCTATAGGCCCATTTGCCATCGGCATTCAGCTGGCTGGCGCCGGTATAAGCCAGGTCGCCGGCGTCGAGTAACGCCGACAGCGGCTTGTCGTAGCCGTCGGGCACTCCGGTGATCTCGGCGTAGACTTGATCGTTGTCGGTTTTCACCAGCACCTTGCCATCGGCGTAACCATCGCGCTGCACGCTCTGGCTCAGGTAGTGAGCGACGGTCTGCTCCAGCGTCCAGTGACGGAAGCAGATCACGCTGCAATTGTTGGGGTAGGCGAAGAGCCGCGTGACGCGCTCGGTGCTGCCCAGTTTCACGTCGACATCGGCGTGGGCGGCGGCGCTTAGCGTGAGCGCGGTGAGGGTAAGTCCTGCTAGTTTGAGCATGCTCAGATCCTTTTCAGCGTGGGTTCCCCTCGATTTGGGGACGCTTCATAGTGGATCAGTGGTGTTTGACAGAAAAGCGGTTGAGTGTGGATTCTTGCCTGAATGCGGTATTACCCAAGCAGCGCACATATTGTTACGGCTGTGCCAACAAGCACGCTGCCTGGTGCGCGTCCGCACTGCTAGACTGCAGCGACATCGAATTTTCCAAGGGTGAGTCATGAAGCCTTCTACTGCTCTCGACATGCAAAGGTCCGCCGTCCGCGAAGTGATCGGGCGCTTTCGTGTGGCCAACCCGCGTGTATTTGGTTCAGCATTGCTGGGGACGGATCTGGACGGTAGCGATCTCGATCTGCTGGTTGACCCGCTGCCCGGCACGACGCTTTTTGATCTGGGCGGACTTCAGGTTGAGCTTGAAGACCTGCTGGGTGTTGCGGTCGAGGTGCTGACCCCCGGCGACCTGCCAGTGAAATTTCGTCAGCAGGTGCTTGATCAGGCGCGACCCTTCTAACACAGCGATCAAATCTACGTTTTGAAAGCACCTGCCCTTGAGCAGGCGCTTTCATATCACCCTACGGCATCACCGGCGGCGTATACGCCAATGTCGTCCCCAGCGCCCACAGCAACAGCAACACCAGCGGCGTGTGCACCAGCAGTTGCACGAACGAGAAGCCGATCAGGTCCCGCGCTTTCAACCCGAGCACGCCCAGCAGTGGCAGCATGTAAAACGGGTTGATCAGGTTCGGCAACGCTTCCGCCGCGTTGTAGATCTGCACCGCCCAGCCGAGGTGGTATTGCAGGTCGTTGGCGACTTGCATCACGTAGGGCGCTTCGATGATCCACTTGCCGCCGCCGGACGGGATGAAGAATCCGAGAATCGCCGAGTACACGCCCATCAGCAGTGCATAAGTGTCGTGCGAGGCGATGCTGACGAAGAAGGTCGAAATATGATGCGCAAGGGTTTGCGCATCGGCGCCCTTGACCGTGGTCATCAGCGCAGCGATCGAGCCGTACAGGGGGAACTGGATCAATACGCCGGTGGTGGTCGGCACCGCACGGGCCACCGCATCGAGGAAGCTGCGCGGGCGCCAGTGCAGCAGCGCGCCGAGCATGATGAACAGGAAATTGTAGGTGTTCAGGCCGGAAATCGCGGTAATTGCCGGTTTGGTCGAAAACTCGTGAAACAGCCATCCCGCCGCCAGAAGCACCAGCACAATGATCAGCAACGGGCTGTGTTCCAGCCATTCGCCGGGGCGAGTGCGCGGTTGCAGCGGTGGCAGGTTGAAGGCCGGGTCGATGCCGCAGGCCTTGGCGTCACGCGCCGACTTCGGCCCGGGCGCGGTGGCGTAGGCGATGATGATCGAGATCACGATCAGCGCCAGCAGCATGACCCCGGACTGCCAGAGGAAAATGGTTTCGGTGAACGGGATCACGCCGGTGATCGACAGGATCGACGGCGGCAGGCTGCCGGGGTTGGCCTGCAACTGTGCGGCCGACGATGACAGGCCCAGCGCCCATACCGCGCCGAGACCCAGGTATGCCGCGGCACCGGCGGCGCGGTAATCCATCTTCAGATCGGTGCGGCGGGCGAGGGCGCGTACCAGTAATCCGCCGAACACCAGCGACAGACCCCAGTTGAGCAAGGATGCGACCATCGAGATCAATGCCACCCAAGCCACGGCGGAGCGGCCGTTCTTCGGGATGCGGGCCAGTTTGTCGATCAGTCTGACCGCAGGGGGTGAACTGGCGACGACATAGCCGCCGATCACCACGAAGGCCATCTGCATGGTGAACGGGATCAGGCTCCAGAAGCCGTCGCCGAAGGCCATCGCTGCAGCGGTGGGTTTGGCGCCCATGGCCAGAGTGGCCAGCGCAACGATGATCACGGCCAACGCGGCGAATACCCAGGAATCGGGAAACCAGCGTTCGGCAAAATTTGAACAGCGCAGGGCAAAGCGCGCGGAGCGGCTATCTTCGATATCAACGGCCACGGGATGTACCTCGGATTTTTTATGGTTATTTTGGCCTGGCGGGCCACAATTTCAGCAATGTCACCGCGCCTTGTGGGAGCGAGCTTGCTCGCGAAGGCGTCAGGTCAGTCAACAGTGATGCTGAATGTACCGGCCTCTTCGCGAGCAAGCTCGCTCCCACACGGATTCATGGTGGTTGGTAAATTGTGACCCGGCAGACAGGCCCTAACAGTAAATCAAGCGCCGTCCATTTGTTGAGCAGGTTTTCGCAAACCGAGACTATGGTCTGACGGGTTGTCGTTCCGCGCATTTGCGTAGACCATGGGCGCCTTGGTTTTTGCCGATGCCTGAGTTCTTTGTCATGACTGCCAATTCTCCAGCCCGACCGGCGCCGTTCAGCCGTGCCGACTACAAGACCCTCGGCCTCGCCGCGCTCGGCGGGGCGCTGGAGATCTACGATTTCATCATTTTCGTGTTCTTCGCGCTGACCCTGAGCCAGCTGTTCTTCCCCCCGGAAATGCCCGAGTGGCTGCGTCTGCTGCAAAGCTTCGGCATCTTCGTCACCGGTTATCTGGCGCGGCCGCTGGGCGGGATTCTGATGGCGCATTTCGCCGACCGCTTGGGCCGCAAGAAAGTCTTCAGCCTGAGCATCCTGATGATGGCGCTGCCGTGCCTGTTGATCGGGATCATGCCGACCTACGCGCAGATCGGCTATTTCGCGCCCTTGCTGTTGCTGGCGCTGCGCATCCTGCAAGGCGCGGCGGTGGGTGGCGAAGTACCGAGTGCCTGGGTGTTCGTCGCCGAGCACGCGCCGACCGGGCATCGCGGTTACGCCCTCGGCTTTCTTCAGGCCGGCCTGACCTTCGGTTATTTGATCGGCGCACTCACCGCGACCTTCCTTGCACAGGTGTTCACTCCCGCCGAAATCCTCGATTACGCCTGGCGCTATCCGTTTCTGCTGGGTGGCGTGTTCGGTGTGGTGGGCGTTTATCTGCGCCGCTGGCTCAGCGAAACCCCGGTGTTCATGGCCATGGAGGCGCAACGCGAGGCGCGGGTCGAGCTGCCGTTGCGCACGGTGTTGCGTGAGCATCGTCTGGCCATGCTGCCGGCCATGCTGCTCACCTGCGTACTCACCTCGGCGGTGGTGGTGTTCGTCGTCATCACCCCGACCATGATGCAGAAAACCTTCGGCATGACTGCCAGCCACACCTTCGGCCTCAGTGCCTTGGGCATCGTCTTCCTGAATATCGGCTGCGTGATCGCCGGTCTGCTGGTCGATCGTATTGGTGCCTGGCGCACGGTCATGCTCTACAGCCTGTTGCTGCCGCTGGGCATTGGCGTTTTGTATGGCTGTTTGATCATGGGCGGGCACTGGATCGGCATTGCTTATGCCGTGGCCGGTCTGGCTTGTGGGGTAGTGGGTGCGGTGCCTTCGGTGATGGTCGGGTTGTTCCCGGCGCGGATTCGCGTGTCGGGCATTTCCTTCACCTACAACATTGCCTACGCGGCGTGGGCAAGTATCACACCGCTGTTGCTGATTGGTCTGATGCCGTGGAGCCCGTGGGTCTGCGTGATCTTCTGTGCGGTGATGGGCGCGGTGGGGATTTTGACGGCGGCGTATTTCGCTGCGCGCATGCCACGTACCGGACCGTGTCAGGTCGCGGGCGCTGCCTGAGCCGCAAGCGCCGGACTATTTTCGACTGACGGGTCGTGAGCCCGCTTCAGAAAAACTCCGCCAGGCCGATGGCTAGGTTGTATCCGCTTACTACCCTGCCATCGGTGCTTTCCCATGTTCAATAATCGCTTGAAGCAAGAGCTGGCCGCTCTCCGTGAAGAACTCTCCAGCCTTGTACAAGTGAAGGAAAGCCTGGAAAGCGAAATGCTCGCGCTGACCCTTGAGCCCGACGGGCGGATTCGTTCGGTCAACCAGAATTTTCTCAATGAAATGTTCTACAAGAGCCAGGACTTGATCGGTCGGGCAATCGAAGACATCGTCCCGGCCCACGTCAAAACCGACGAATTCCACCAGCGCTTCAAAAACTCCATGAGCCGTGGCGAGCATTTCGCCGGCGCCGTGCGCCTGTTGCGCGGCAATGGTAGCGAGGCGTGGCTGCGTTCGATCGTGCAACCGGTGCGCGCCTCCGATGGCCGGATCAGACACATCTCCTTCTACGCCAGCGACCTGACCCGCACCATCGAAGCCTCCCGCGAGCATGAAAACCTGATTGGCGCACTGGTGCGTTCCACCGCCGTGATCGAATTCGACCTCAGTGGCAATGTGCTCAGCGCCAATGATCGCTTTCTCAACGGCATGGGTTACAGCCTGGCGCAGATCAGAGGTAAACATCACCGTACGTTCTGCGCCCCGGAAGAATACAACAGCGCTGAGTACCAGAACTTCTGGCGGCGTTTGAACAGCGGTGAATTCGTCGCAGGGCGCTTCAAGCGTATCGACAGCCACGGTCGTACGGTGTGGCTGGAGGCGTCCTACAACCCGGTGGTGGATGCCAACGACAAACTTTACAAAGTGGTGAAGTTCGCCACGGTGATCACCGATCAGGTCAACCGCGAGCAGGCGGTTGCCGACGCAGCCAGCATCGCTTACAGCACTTCGCAACAAACCGACAGCACTGCGCAACGCGGCACCACGGTGGTCACCGAAGCGGTGAACGTGATGCGTGATCTGTCGCGGCACATGCAAGCCGCCGGCGAAGGAATCGAGGCGCTGAACGAGCAGTCGCTGGTGATCGGCACCATCGTCAAAACCATCAGCGGCATTGCCGAACAGACCAACCTGCTGGCGCTCAACGCTGCCATCGAAGCCGCCCGTGCCGGCGAGCAGGGCCGTGGTTTTGCCGTGGTTGCGGACGAGGTCCGGCAACTGGCCTCGCGCACCAGTCAGGCGACGGACGAAATCGTCGGCGTGGTGCGGCAGAACCAGGAAATGGCCCGCAGCGCCGTGGCATTGATGACCGACGGCAAGCTCCAGGCTGAACAAGGCCTGGCGCTGGCGGCGGAGGCGGGCACGGTGATTGTCGAGATTCAGGACGGTGCGCAGAAAGTGGTGGATGCGGTGGGGCAGTTTGCCAATCAGCTCTCTCACTGACCTGCACGCCGATCCCTGTAGGAGCTGACGAGTGAAACGAGGCTGCGATCTTTTGATTTGAATTCAAGCATCAGGGCCAGGATCAAAAGATCGCAGCGTTCCGCAGCTCCTACAGTTTTCCACCAACAGATCTTTCGGGGCTGGCGCTACAATCGGCTCCTTTTCCCCCGGAGCAGATCCCATGAGCGACTCCCACCGCCGTCCGGTACCCCTGAACAAAGCCTATCGCCTGCTCAACCACGGGCCGACCGTTCTGGTCAGTGCCGCTCACGACGGGCAACGCAATATCATGGCCGCCGCCTGGGCCATGCCGCTGGATTTCGAACCACCGAAAGTCGCCGTCGTCCTCGACAAATCCACCTGGACCCGCCAGTTGCTTGAAGCCTCCGGCACCTTTGTGCTGAACGTGCCCTGTGTCAATCAGGCCGATATCGTGCAAACCGTCGGCAACACCTCCGGCCTGGAAATCACCCGCAGCCAGGGCCAGGACAAATTTCAGGCGTATGGCCTGCACACCTTCGCAGGCGAACAGATTGAAGCGCCGTTGCTGGAAGGCTGTGTCGCCTGGCTCGAATGCCGCCTGCTGCCGGAGCCGCGCAATCACGAGCAATACGACCTGTTCCTCGCCGAAGTCATCGCCGCCCAGGCGGACGAGCGTGTGTTCAGCGATGGGCGCTGGCATTTCGAAGGGCAGGATGGATTGCGCACGCTGCATCACGTTGCGGGCGGGCATTTCCTGAAGATTGGTGACGGAGTGGACGGCAAGACGCTTGCGGTTTAACTGGTGTTGATGGAAAACCGTCAGCGGATGTAGCAAGGTAGACGTCTCATTTCACCTGACAGGCGCAACGCTCATGGACGTTTCAGTTGCCGGTTATCTTGCCCCGTTGCTGTCGCTGGCGCTGTTGTGGACAGTGGCGGTGGTCACGCCCGGGCCAAATTTCTTCAACATCGCGCAACTAGCGGCCAGTCACTCGCGCCGACATGGCGTGGTGGCTGCGCTGGGCGTGGCCACTGGCACGGTGCTGTGGGGCCTTGCCGGTGGCTTGGGAATCAAGACGCTGTTCAGCGCCGCGCCGACCCTCTATCTGGGCTTCAAGATTGCCGGCGGTTGCTACCTGATTTATCTGGGGCTGAAACAATTCAAGCGCAAGGCTACGGTTGCCCCCGGTACACCGGCTGCGCCCCGGCAGACTTATTCCGGCGTCTACGCTCGCGGTTTCCTCGGCAACATGACTAACCCGAAATCGGCACTCTTTGTCGCCACCATCTTCGCCACCGCCATGCCGCCCCACGTACTGCCGCTCCTGCTGGCGCTGGCCGTGCTGACGATGGCCACGCTGTCGTTCAGCTGGTATTGCAGCGTCGCCCTGTTCTTCGCCAGCCGCCGGGTTGCCGGTGTCTACGAGCGGTCACGCCAGTGGCTGGATCGATTGGCAGGTGGGTGCTATTTGTTCTTTGGGGTGCATTTGGTGGCGAATCGCTGAGCCTCCAGCCTCAACAGTGTTTCATCGGTTTGATCAGGCTTTCCGCAGGAATCCCAAATAACTCGTGAAGCTTCCAGATCATTGGCAAGGTCAGTGCTCGCTTGCCGTTCAATACCTCATAGACCCTGTTCGTTCGACCGATAGCCGGAGCCAGATCAGCAGCCGACAGGCCTGATTGTTCCATCCGGAATTTGATGGCATCGATCGGATTCGGCAAATCCAGCGGAAAGTTTTTGGATTCGTAGGCCTCGATGAGGGTGACCATGATGTCGAAGTAGTCACCTTCAGGGGTGCCAGGTTCTGGCTCGTTGTCGAAGAACGCAGATATATTCTTGAGCGCGGCTCGGTAGTCTTCTTCGTTATGGATAGGACGTATGTTCATGGGTTACTCCATTTCGACGGTATCAGCGTCGATCGCATCGTACTGCTTGTGAGTACCGACGAATTTTATATAAATCGCGCCGTAGCGATAGGCCACAGCTACGATCAGGCGAAAGTCGTTGCCCTTGATGTTGAACACAACTCTCCGGCTTTTCAGAATGCTTGCAGAAGCAAAATGTGCCTTGATCTGCGAAGGAGTTGTCCAGTTCGCTTTTCTTGCTTCATCAACCCACGCCAACAGCGGTTGTTCTGATTCGGGATACCGTTTCCAAAAATTTTTGAGCTGACTGACAGCAATAATTTTCATGACGTGATCCTAGTCCCGCTGTGGGACTGACGCAAGCCTGTTGGCGTTTGGTGGATGTACGGTTCAAATATGTTTGCGTTCATAAATGCCAGCAGATCCCGAAAATGATCTTCTTAAAGGTCACTAACTCTATCTGCGCTAGCTGATTTTCGGGGTAGGAAAAGGCGACGAGGGGCATATGAACAGAGCCAATCGCCGAAAAAAAAGGCCTACCTCCCGGTAAGCCTTTTCTGCCCACTTCGTAATACTCAATCCCCCAACGCTTCTCCCTCACGCCGAGGATCGGCGCCACCCGTCAATGTCGCTTTGCCCTGCGCATTCTTCACCCGCACGATCGCTTGGGTGCCGCTGGTCATGTCGATTTCGCTGATCGTGTGGCCTTTGTCTTTCAACGCCTGCATCAGCGCCGGGCTGAACTGTCCCTGTTCCAGTTCGGTCGGGCCGTTGCGGCTGCCGAAGTTGGGCAGGTTGATCGCACTTTGCGCGTCGAGTCTCCAGTCGAGCAGGCCGATGGTGGTTTTCGCCACGTATTCGATGATTTGCGAACCGCCCGGTGAACCGACCGTGGCGACGAATTCACCAGTGTCGCGATCAAAGATCAGCGTCGGCGCCATCGACGAGCGCGGGCGTTTACCCGGTTCGACGCGGTTGGCGACTTTCTGCCCGTTTTCTTCGGGGATGAACGAGAAGTCGGTCATCTGGTTGTTCAGCAGAAAACCCTGAACCATCAGGTGCGCGCCGAACGCGGCTTCGATGGTGGTGGTCATCGACACGGCGCCGCCGAGGTCATCCACCGCCACCACTTGCGAGGTAGAGATGCGCAACGGCGAGCGGTCCGGTGCGTAGGCAACCTGCACGCCCGGCGGTGTGCCCGGTTTGGCGCTGCCCATGCTGCGCTCGCCGATCAGGCTGGCGCGGCTGGCCAGGTAGGCCGGATCGAGCAGACCTTTGACCGGTACCGGGACGAAGTCGGTGTCGGCCACGTATTGCGCACGATCGGCATAGGCCAGACGTTCAGCCTCGGCGATCAGATGCACCGCTTGCGGCGCCGGTTCGATGCCGGCCGGCTTATTGGTGTTCACTGGTTTGAGTGAAGTCAGCGACAGGCGTGGATCGCGAGTCTCCAGCGCCTGCAATGTGCCGAGAATCTGCGCCACGGCGATCCCGCCCGACGATGGTGGCGGCATGCCGCAGACCTGCCAGCGCTTGTAATCGGTACACAGCGGCGCGCGCTCCTTGGCCTGATAACGCTGCAAATCGTTCAGCGACAGGCTGCCGGGGTTGGCGTGCTGTTGAACCTTGGCGACGATCTCTTCGGCGATCGGACCTTTGTACAGCGCATCGGCACCTTCGCTGGCGATGCGTTTGAACACGGCAGCCAATTTCGGGTTTTGCAGGCGTGTGCCGACAGCTTTGACGCTTTCATCGTCATTCAGGAAGTACGCGGCCATGTCTGGCGACTGGCGTATCAGTGGATCGGCAGTCAGCAGTGAATGCAGACGAGGGGAAATCGCAAAGCCTTGCTCGGCCAATTTGATCGCCGGCTCAAACAGCTTCGCCCATGGCAAGCGACCGTGCTGCCGATGCGCCAGCTCCAGCGCGCGCAATACCCCGGGCGTACCGACCGAGCGCCCGCCGATCTGCGCTTGCGTAAAGGCCATCGGTTTACCGTCAGCCTTCAGGAACAGCTTCTCGGTGGCCCCGGTCGGCGCCGTTTCGCGGCCGTCATAGGTGCGCACCTGCTTGCCATCCCACAACACAATCATCGCCCCGCCACCGATTCCGGAAGACTGCGGCTCAACCAGCGTCAACACCGCCTGCATCGCAATCGCCGCATCAATCGCCGAACCACCCTGACGCAACATCTCCCGCCCGGCTTCGGCCGCGAGCGGATTGGCAGCAGCGGCCATGTGTTTATTGGCATGACGGGTTTGCAGATCAGTGCGGTAACCGGAAGCGGCTTCCGGTGCCAGCGGCAACGAAGAAGAGGGCGGGGCGTTGCATGCGGTGAGGGTGAGGGCGCTGACAAGCAGTGTCAGGGCTGGCAGGCGAAAGCGTTTCAAGGGCTGGGCTGGAAACACGTGGGCTCTCCGTCCGTGGGGTAGAAGTCTTGTGGGACTTTATCGAGCGGGCGGGCGGGGTGCAAACCGGGGGTAGATTACAGCCCTCCCGCTCAGCGGCAGCGCCAATCGATCGGCCGAAAACGATGCCGTGGTGGGAGCGAGCCTACTCGCGAAAGCGGTAGCTCAGGCGGTGCGATCTTCTTGAGAGTATTGCAGGGTAATTTATTGCTTGAAGCCCGGCAGACCACGGGTAGAACGCCAGTCTTTCACAATTTTGGTAATGCCCTCGGCTGTTTGTTGTTTCATATCCTCGGGCCAATAGATAAGGTCAGTGCCCGCTGGGTGCTCACACAGACGTACAAATTCAAATAACAGCGGATCGAGAATCTCGTCTGGGCTTGTGTTGGCTGCAAGAACAGATTGCACAAATTTCAAGAATTCTGCTTCGGTGTAGTCGGATATGTTAGTCATAACGTTCTCAAGTTGAAGTTCCACAGTTCAAATGAAACGGGCGGCAGGATTCATGTCTTGAACCCAGGTAGTCGATTCGCTTCGCGCCATGCCATGACTGTACGAGCTATTCCGGCAGATGTTGTATCTGCTCCGGGCTCGGGGTAGAAGATCAGGTCTGTTCCAGCGGGGTGGCCGGTCAAAGCCCTGAATTCCGCCAGCAATCTGCCAAGCTCCTTGTCAGACCCACTTCTGTTGACTGCTCTTATATTTTTCACGAAACAGATGAATTCTGATTCTGTGTAGTCAGCTATGCTTTGCTTGGTGCGTTTTCTTATCATTGTTTGAAGCCCGACAGTCCATGGTCACTACGCCATTTCTTCAATGACTCAATGATTCCCTGTGCCGAGTCATCGGCGCCATCTTCAGGGTAAAAAATCAAATCGGATCCTGTTGGGTGTCCACAAATCAAATTGAAGTGAAGAACGAGCTTGCTTTCTTCTTCTTCGCTCCCCTCATTTCCGATAATGCGCTCAAGGATGTTGATGAATTCTTGCTCGGTGTAATCTGACAAATCGTCTTTAATAAGGAATTCCGTTGCCATTGCCTATCTCATGCACGAATCTTGGATGTGTTGAGACGCAATAAATCGTGACAGCCAAAGTTAACTCGATGGCTCGAACCCTCAACGACACGATTTATCAAGAGCCTTTGAACCCCGGCAATCCCTGTGCTTCTCGCCAGTCCCTGACACTTTGCATTACCCCCACAGGGGAGTTATCAGCACCAGGCTCCGGGTAGTAGATCAAGTCTGATCCTGCTGGATGCTCGCTGATTGTCTCGAAGTGCGCCAACAGTAAATCAGCACGATCATCGTTTTCAGCTTCTTCATCCTCTTTCGCGAGCTCTTGTAGTAGCGCGACGAATTCGGCCTCTGTGTATTCAGAAATGCTGGCTTTTAATAAGGTGTCTTTCATATTTGCCTATTCACGCCGGTGTATATCGATATGGTTCCGAGGAGTATTTACTCGAAGGTTATCTAGGTCATATACGCCACCACCCTTGGATATTTTTTCGAGATGGTGAATTTCATAAGACTTTCTACCGCCGACTCTATCGGCTTTACGCACACGTGGCGCCTTACCCTTACGCATGCGACCAACATTCTGTTCAATCAACTCACCCCCCGATGTTGACTCTGCAACAGTTTTCCAAAAGGTTGCTCTGAATGAGTCGAAGTTTTTGAATTCTCGTCCTCGTAGAGAGTTGGCAACGTCTGTTGGAATCGGAACCCCCACGTCCGAATCAGCCCCCGCAAGCCATATCCCCGACACATCCTCCCCCACCCCCGTAACGATCCCCGGCGTCTGCCTCGCCGGCCTCGAATAAACCACATATAACGACTTCAGCCCGGTGTCCGCCGGGAACACCAGAATACAATCCTCGGCTGTTACATCCTCGCCCGGCAGACCCTCAATCTGGCTATCGGTGTTGTCCGGGATGGGGTGGACGAGGATCGGGTCGAGTGCCTCACCGTGGTCGGGATAAACCAGCGGAGGCATCGACCCCAGTGGCCCGCGTTGGGGCGTCCAGAGAATGGTGATGCCGTTGAGCTTGGCCTCCATGGCGGTCTTGTCGGCGTTCCACTTGACGTTCACCGTGCGTACGGCGTCGTCGCCAGAGGCGCCGGAATGGATGCCGTAAACCCGCAGAACACCTTCGGCATCACGACGAAACTGGAAGCGCACGCGCGTGGTGGCGCGGCTCATGCGGCGTAGTTCTTCGTCGGTGTGAAGCGTGCCGTCGGCCATTTTGCTCGGCAGCATTCCCAGCACGAACACGCTGGCCGGCCCGCCGGCGCCACGGATGGCCCAGTTCAGGCGCTGTTGCAAAATTCCGCCGCCGGCCAGACGCACCAAAGCCAGGTCGGCACCTATCGCCGTCGCTACAGCGGTACTGGCGGAGGGCATGAGCATGGCGCCGGCGACCATGATCTTGCCGAAGTTGCTGGCTGGCTCCTTGGCAGTGCCAGCGTCCGTGCGACACCAGTTGTCCGGCGTGCAGGACTTGGCAAAGACCCTGTCTTCGCGTGGCCTGGGCGCAGGCCACTCGTCCTTCTCGATGTACACCGGCTCCGGCGCTTTCGGTGGAAGCAAAGTAAACCAGGCCCTGCCACCGCTATACGGATTTAATAACCAGTCATCGTCGAGAAGGTATTTGTATTGAGGCATGCCAACTCCCTGTATGGCGCTGAATCGAGCCAGGGGAGCTTGTCGGTCGAAGGGCAATTCGGGGAGAGAGGGGCGGGTGCTTGAAGTGATGAAAGATCTAGTTCTTACGTGAGCAGAGCCTGCTTCCTACAGCGCTATCTCAGTGCGTCGGTTTTGCGCCTGATTCAGGCGAAATTATCGTCGGTCGCGCCTGTAGTCTTTTCGTATGAATGGCGGATTACGCCGGATTTCTCTTACAGATTATTCAGGTCGACAACCTACGCGCCGCTGCCTGAGGATGTTTTCTGTAGTTTTGTCCAGGATGGATATCAGATGAAGAGGATGAGTCCGTTGCCATTCGATTTTATTTTCAGTCGGCCATTGTCATGAGCATTTCCAATGAGGACCGCGATTTTCTGGTGGCGATGGGCAGTCGCATTGCTCACTTACGCACGGTGCACGAGATCACACAGACTCGGTTTGCACGGGCTTTAGGTCTTTCCAGGCAAACCTTTCAGGGCTACGAGGAGGGCACGCGCAACATGCCGGTCACGACACTGGTGAAGATGGCATTTGCGCTTCGCGTTCCCGTTGAAGACCTGCTCGGGGTTCCCTCGTACACGGAGACGCCCAGACGCAGCTTGACCTCGACGTGGTATCGACGGCTGCAGTCCATTAATGAGCTTTCGAAGGTCCAACAGAAGGTAATTGCGCAGATGCTCGACGCCCTGATCGCACAGGCAGGGACCAAAACAAGCAACGAAGAAAGAGAAATTTGAAGTAACCCTAAGAACGCGGAACCAAGGTGCGCGAACACCCTGGCCCCGCTAACCACAAGCAGCTAAACAGGAGCTAATCATGGCTAAAACCAAGCATACGTCATCAACCCCCATCACTGAACGCCGGTTGAAAATCGCCGCTGATTTTTACCCGGTCCACGCAAAGGACACACCCTACAGCCCCGGCAAGCCTGTGCCTTGGATCAGGCTGCGCGGGCTGTGGTTGCGGCAAGCGGGATTCGAGGTAAACGAGAACGTCAAAGTGCGCGTGATGAAAGGGTGTCTGGTGATTACAGCGGAATAGATGAATCGTCCAAGTAAAGCCGAAACGCTATTTGTGTAGAAAAAACGCCGCTAACCCTCAAGGGATAGCGGCGTTTTTCCTCAAATAGCGCTTTTGATTATTTAGAATTTTATGGCGGGCGGGGCCTGTAATACCTGGCTAAAAGCATGGTTGTGATGAAGGCATTATCTTGAATTTGATATTTGGCTTATGTGAAAAAGGCGAAGTGCAAACTGTAAGAAAGTCTGACGGATGAGCGGCTGCGAGCCCACTGATCCAATCGAAAGGGCTGAAGATAGACCTTCTGTAGGTGGGGAACCGGAGGGGGATTATTGCGGGCATAAAAAAACGGCCTACCTTTCGGTAAGCCGTTTTTAGTACTTGGTGGCTACACAGGGACTTGAACCCCGGACCCCAGCATTATGAATGCTATGCTCTAACCAACTGAGCTATGTAGCCAAGTGGCGCGCATTATTCCCCTGAAATGGCAAAGCGTCAAGCGTAAATCGAAAATATTTCTTCCTGTTTTCAACCGCTTATCCTCCAGCCCCGAAAATCGGGGCCGGGGAGGGCGTCAGCGCAGTTGGAATCTGGCGGTATTGGCGCTCAGGGCCTCGCTACCCTGGCTCAAGGTGTCCGCCGCGAGGTTCACGGCGCGTGCGCCTTTGAGCAAACGCACCGCCGCTTGATCGACCTGCTGGATATTGCCGCTGACTTCGTCGGCGGTGCTGGCCTGTTCTTCGACTGCCGTGGCGATCTGCGCCAGGGTGTCAGTTACGCTTTGTACGGCGCTGGCGATTTCGCCCAGGCGTTCGCCGAGTCCGGTGACCGCTTCGGCGTCTGATTGGGCCTGGCCGCAGGCGGCTTCCATCAGGCTCACGGCTTCGTTGACCGTGGCGCGCAGGCTGTCGACGGTGCCGGCGATCTGCGCGGTGGACGATTGCGTGCGTTGCGAGAGGCTGCGCACCTCGTCGGCGACCACGGCAAAACCGCGACCCTGTTCACCGGCGCGGGCGGCTTCGATGGCGGCGTTGAGCGCGAGCAGGTTGGTCTGTTCAGCGACGCCACGAATGGTGTCGACCACCAGTTGAATCTGCTGGCCTTGCTCGCTGACCCGGCCGAGTGCGGCGGCAGTGTCGTTCAGGCGCTGATTGAGCTGCTGAATGCTGGCCGTGGTGCGCTGGCTGTCGCGGCTGCTGTCGGCGGCGATGCGCCGGGTGTGCTGGGCGCTGCCGGAAGCCTGTTCGCAACTCTGCGCGACGCCTTGCGAGGTGGCGGCCAATTGCGTAGCGGCAGCGGCGATCTGGCTGATCTGCAACTGCTGCGCCTCGACTTCACTGAGGGCGCCACTGGAGTGTTGGTTAAGGCTGCGCACCGCATTGCTCAATTGCGAGGTCTCGTGGTCGACGCCGAGCATGCTGCTGCGCAGTTGCACCACGGCGACGTTGAGCGCGGTGCTGATCGCCGCCAGCTCATCGCGCCCCACCACCGGCACTTGCAGGCTCAGGTTGCCGTCGCGCAAAGCTTCGGCGAGTAGGGTGATGCCGCTGGCGCTGCGGCGGATCGAGGCTTGCAGGCAGACGAACAGGTACAACGCCGCCAACAGCAGGCACCCGAAAATCGCCGCGACGACGATGAACTGGCGGATCGCCGAGCTGTAATAGGCATCGAGCCGCTGATCCAGCGCCACCAGCGATTGCTGGCGCAGCGAGGCGAGGTCGGTGAGCAGCCCGTCAAGGCTGCGTTCGAATTCTTCCGGCTTGAGGTTGATGCTGCCACCGAACACGCCGTCGTCGAGGACTTTCAGGCCGCTGTCGAGGTGTTTCAGGCTGTCGTGATACTGGCCGGCCCAGGCTTGCAGCTCGACTGGCAGGCGCGCTTCAAGCAGGCCAGCGGTTTTCACCAGTTGCTCACGGGCATCACCAATGCGGCTGCGCAGGTCGCGCAACTGCAGGCGGCTCTGCAGGGTGAACTGCCCGGAGACGACCGAGGCCTGGCCGACCGCGGCGAGACGGCCGACCCGCTCGATCAGGTCCGGCGCGTGCTGCGTGGAAATCTGCGTCAGCAGGTAGGTTTCCAGCCACGGCGCGAGGGTCAGGCGATTGTCCATGACGATCTGCTCGCGCAACGCTTGCAGCGCGCCCAGAGCGTTGGTGAAACGGTCATAACCGTCCGGCCACCAACCGACGCTGCTGAGGCTTTTCGAATCCAGGCCATTGAGCGCGGTTTGCAGCGCCTGATAGCGAGCAAGGATCTCGCCCTCGGCGCCTTGCTGGTTCAGCGCATTGCCCAGCTCCGTGGTGGCTTGCAGTACCGCCGGTTGCACGCCGTCGAATGCGGCCATGGCGGCGAGGGTGGCCGGTGTCGGCTGACGGTTGGTCTCGGTGGCGCGCCAGCGGGCGGCGCGGTCGCGTTGAGCGGCGAGCAGGTTGTCCAGCGCATCCAGCGCAAGCAATTGACGCACACCGGCACGTTCGCCGGAGATCAGATTGAGCTTCTCGCGATAGTCATGGCCGATCATCAACAGGCTGCCGGCCAGCGGCAGAATGAACAGCAGAAACAATAATTGGAATTTACCTGCGAAGCCAAACCGCCCCAGCAATTTGATCCCCGGTGAAAGGAAAGCCTGCATGCCTCATGACTCCTCTGGACACCACGCACCATCGGCGTGCATCGCGAACGTTTCACTCGCGACCCGTGCCCTCTAAAAGGCCTCGAAAGTTCACCCTCGCCCGCTCTGTAGGCCGGCTCTGTAGCGAAACTTCCCATTGTCGAGCGCCTTTGTAAGGCGATCGTGTTCAAGGGCAGAAGCAAGGCAAGATTCAGACCATGGCGTTGCGCTATCACCTTTCCGCCAGTGCCCCCCGTGTAGGAGCTGCCGAAGGCTGCGATCTTTTGATCTTGCTCTTGAAAGTCAAAGTCAAAAGATCGCAGCCTTCGGCAGCTCCTACGTGGATGATCAGTCGTGAGTCACTTAGTTAGCTGGCTAAGGGGATGGCGCTGACGCACCGAAAAATGGCACATTGGCGCACCTGCCTGCGTGCACCCATCTGCTGTCCGGAAACTTCCATGGCTATCAGCAACGTTCAGACCGCCGCTGCCTCGGCGACCGCTACTCCCCAAAGCAGTCCACTGGTGATGCGCATCATTGGCGCCGTGGCGTTGGCGCATTTGATCAACGACCTGATCCAGTCAGTGCTGCCATCGATCTACCCGATGCTCAAAGCCAACTATGGCCTGACGTTTACTCAGGTCGGCCTGATCACCTTGACGTTCCAGCTGACCGCGTCGCTGTTGCAGCCGTGGGTCGGTTATCACACCGATCGACACCCGAAACCGTGGCTGTTGCCGGCGGGCACGGTGTGTACCTTGATCGGCATTCTGATGATGTCGGTGGTCGGCAGCTTTCCATTGATTCTGCTGGCGGCGGCGCTGATTGGCATTGGCTCGTCGACCTTTCACCCGGAAGCCTCGCGTGTCGCACGGTTGGCGTCGGGCGGGCGCTTTGGCCTGGCACAGTCAACGTTCCAGGTCGGCGGCAATGCCGGTTCCGCGTTCGGCCCGTTGCTGGCGGCGGCGATCATCATCCCCTTCGGCCAAGGCAATGTGGCGTGGTTCGGTCTGTTCGCGGTGTTTGCGCTGTTCGTGCTGTACCGCATCAGTCGCTGGTACGCCAATCACCTGAACCTGTTCAAGCTCAAGGCCGGCCAAGCCGCGACGCACGGCTTATCGAAGGGCAGGGTGACCAGTGCTTTGGTAGTGCTGGGGCTGCTGGTGTTCTCCAAGTATTTCTACATGGCCAGTTTCACCAGCTACTTCACCTTCTACCTGATCGAGAAGTTCGACCTGTCGGTGGCGAGTTCGCAATTGCACCTGTTCCTTTTCCTGGGCGCAGTAGCGGCGGGGACCTTCTTCGGCGGGCCCATTGGCGACAAGATCGGGCGCAAGGCAGTGATCTGGTTTTCGATCCTTGGCGTCGCGCCGTTCACCCTGATCCTGCCGCATGTCGATCTGTTCTGGACCAGTATTCTCAGCGTGGTGATCGGTTTCATTCTGGCGTCGGCATTCTCGGCGATTGTGGTGTACGCGCAGGAACTGGTGCCGGGCAATGTCGGAATGATCGCCGGGATTTTCTTCGGCCTGATGTTTGGTTTCGGCGGGATTGGCGCTGCGCTGCTCGGGCATCTGGCGGATGTGCATGGGATTGAGTATGTGTATTTCCTGTGCTCGTTCTTGCCGTTGTTTGGCGTGTTGGCGATCTTCTTGCCGCGTACGAAAAAGGCCTGATCCACACAGATCCCATTGTAGGAGTGAGCCTGCTCGCGATGGCGGTGTATCAGTCAGAACATCTGTAGCTGAAAAAACGCTATCGCGAGCAGGCTCACTCCTACAAGGGAATGTGTCGGGGCATGAATTTCAGGCACAAAAAAGCCGCGTATCAAACGCGGCTTTTTCTTGGGCGTAGCGCTTAGACGTTGAAGCGGAAGTGCATCACGTCGCCGTCCTTGACGATGTAATCCTTGCCTTCCAGGCGCCATTTACCGGCTTCTTTGGTGCCGGCTTCGCCCTTGTACTGGATGAAGTCGTTGTAGGCGATGACTTCGGCACGGATGAAGCCTTTTTCGAAGTCGGTGTGGATCACGCCAGCAGCCTGTGGTGCGGTGGCACCGACCTTGACGGTCCAGGCGCGGACTTCTTCGACACCGGCGGTGAAGTAGGTCTGCAGGTGGAGCATTTCGTAGCCGGCGCGGATCACGCGGTTCAGGCCAGGCTCTTCCAGGCCCAGGGCCTCGAGGAACATGTCTTTTTCTTCGCCGTCATCGAGCTCGGCGATTTCCGCTTCGATCTTGTTGCACACCGGAACGACCATGGCGCCTTCTTCTTCGGCGATGGCCTTGACCACGTCCAGGTGCGGGTTGTTCTCGAAACCGTCTTCAGCGACGTTGGCGATGTACATGACCGGTTTGGTGGTCAGCAGGTGGAAGCCCTTGATCACTGCCTTTTCGTCAGCGCTCATGTTCTTCATCAGGCTGCGCGCCGGCTTGGCTTCGGTGAAGTGCGCGATCAGTTGCTCCAGCAGAGCCTTCTGAACCACGGCGTCCTTGTCACCGCCCTTGGCGTTGCGCGCGACTTTCTGCAGTTGCTTTTCGCAGCTGTCGAGGTCGGCGAAGATCAGTTCCAGGTCGATGATTTCGATGTCGCGTTTCGGGTCGACGCTGTTGGACACGTGGATCACGTTGTCGTCTTCGAAGCAGCGCACGACGTGAGCGATAGCGTCGGTTTCGCGGATGTTGGCCAGGAACTTGTTGCCCAGGCCTTCACCTTTCGAGGCACCAGCGACGAGGCCGGCGATGTCGACGAATTCCATGGTGGTCGGCAGGATGCGCTTCGGATTGACGATGGCCGCCAGAGCTTCCAGACGGGGATCCGGCATCGGCACGATGCCGCTGTTCGGCTCGATGGTGCAGAAGGGGAAGTTCTCGGCCGCGATACCGGATTTGGTCAGGGCGTTGAACAGGGTGGACTTGCCGACGTTAGGCAGGCCGACGATGCCGCAATTGAATCCCATGGTGTTTCCCCTCGGGTAAAAGTCAGGCCTTCTGGCTGTGCAGGTTTTTCATCGCGCGGTTCCATTCCCCGGCGAGGATATCCGGCAGCACGCCGAGGGCAAAGTCGATGCTGGCATCGAGTTTTTCCTGTTCGGCGCGTGGCGCACGACCCAGGACGAAATTTGAAACCATACTGGCAACGCCCGGGTGGCCGATGCCGAGCCGCAGGCGGTAGAACGTATTCTGATTGCCCAGTTGCGCAATGATGTCGCGCAACCCGTTGTGACCGCCATGGCCGCCGCCCTGCTTGAGCTTGGCAACGCCCGGAGGCAAGTCGAGTTCGTCATGCGCCACGAGGATTTCTTCAGGCTTGATGCGGAAGAAACCGGCGAGTGCCGCCACGGCCTGGCCGCTGCGGTTCATGTAGGTGGTGGGAATCAGCAGACGAACATCCTGACCTTGATGCGAATAGCGCCCGGTCAGGCCGAAATATTTGCGATCGGCCACAAGATTCACATTCTGTGCGTGGGCGATGCGCTCAACAAAAAGGGCCCCTGCGTTATGCCGGGTCTGGTCGTATTCAGCGCCTGGATTTCCCAGGCCAACGATCAGTTTGATGGCAGTCACGATAGGGGCCCTTCCTTTGAGTGGTGGATAACATCGCCGCGATCAGGGAAAGCGGCGAAAGTGGACGAAAAATGCTCATTTACCATGGATGTAAACTCCGCGTTCTCGCCCGCTTTCTCGCTACGTTCCAGTCCGCGATGTTACTTGCTCACTCAGGCTAAACAGAGTGAATTACTCTGCTGCGCCTTCTTCGGTAGGTTCTGCAGCAACACGTGGAGCGTGGACGTTGGCAACAGCCTTGTCATCGCCGTGTGCCAGAGCAACGAACTCAACACCTTTAGGAGCTTTGAGGTCCGACAGGTGAATGATGGTGCCGATTTCTGCGTTCGACAGGTCGACTTCGATGAACTCAGGCAGATCTTTTGGCAGGCAGGAAACTTCGATCTCGGCAACAACGTGCGAAACTTCGCCGCCTTTCTTGACTGGAGCTTCTTCGCCAACAAAGTGCACAGGCACGATGGCGGTCAGTTTCTGGCCGGCAACAACGCGTACGAAGTCAGCGTGCATCACGTGGCCTTTGGCCGGGTGACGCTGCAGAGCCTTGATGATGACGTTCTGCTTGGTGCCACCTACGTTCAGCTCGATGATGTGGCTGTAAGCCGCTTCGTTTTCGAGCAGTTTGGCAACTTCCTTGGCCAGCATGCTGATGGATTCAGGGGCTTTGTCGCCACCGTAAACTACAGCTGGAACCAGGCTTGCGAGACGACGCAGGCGGCGGCTCGCACCTTTCCCCAGGTCGGAACGCACTTCAGCATTCAGAGTAAAATCGTTCATTTTGCATCTCCAAAATAGCCATGACCGAGTGGCGTTTGCGACCAGCGCCGAACACGGTATGGGCAAAAAAGCCCCGCCCCGACAGGAATGCCGGGGCGGGGCGCTTTTCGTCAACGAGACATTTCGTGAAGGGCAGGGCCCTTAACGGAACATCGCGCTGATCGATTCTTCATTGCTGATGCGGCGAACCGCTTCGGCAACAACCGGTGCGATATCCAGTTGACGGATACGTGCACAGGCTTGTGCTGCAGCGGACAGCGGGATGGTATTAGTGACCACCAGCTCGTCCAGCACGGAATTTTCGATATTCTCGATGGCCCGGCCCGACAGCACAGGGTGTGTGCAATAGGCAAAGACCTTGGCTGCGCCATGCTCTTTCAGGGCCTTGGCCGCGTGGCACAGAGTGCCGGCGGTATCGACCATGTCATCGACGAGAATACAGGTACGCCCTTCGACATCACCGATGATATGCATCACTTCAGAGTGATTGGCTTTCTCACGGCGTTTGTCGATGATCCCGAGATCGACGCCCAGGGATTTGGCAACGGCCCGTGCACGCACGACGCCACCAATGTCCGGGGACACGATCATCAGGTTTTCGAAGCGCTGATCTTCAATGTCATCCACCAGAACCGGGGAGCCGTAGATGTTATCTACCGGAATATCGAAGAAGCCCTGGATCTGGTCAGCATGCAGATCAACCGTGAGAACACGGTCGATGCCGACTACGGTAAGCATGTCAGCGACGACTTTCGCGCTGATGGCCACACGTGCGGAACGCGGACGGCGATCCTGACGGGCATAACCAAAATAAGGAATAACAGCAGTGATACGAGTAGCCGAGGAGCGGCGGAAGGCGTCAGCCATCACTACCAGTTCCATCAGGTTATCGTTGGTCGGAGCGCAGGTCGGCTGAATAATGAAGACGTCTTTACCGCGAACGTTTTCATTGATCTCGGCTGTGATTTCGCCGTCGGAAAACTTGCCGACAGAGATGTCACCGAGAGGGATATGCAGCTGACGTACGACACGCCGAGCCAGATCGGGGTTGGCATTCCCCGTAAAGACCATCATCTTGGACACGCGCAGTACCTAGAGGCTGAGGGTAACCTGGATGAGTAGAGAAAATGGCAGGGGCGGCTGGATTCGAACCAACGCATGGCAGGATCAAAACCTGCTGCCTTACCGCTTGGCGACGCCCCTGTATCTGTTGCTTTCAAGTGCCGGGCACTTGATTCCTTTAGAGCAGACTTTGCAGCTTGCGATGCAACATCGAAACGTTGCTTCCTTTCGCTACAAACCCTGTAAGGGTCTCTGTCAGAAGGGCCGAGACTTTATCAGCTTCAGCTTTGCTTGGGAAGCCCCCAAACACACAACTTCCAGTTCCGGTGAGCTTTGCTTCGGTAAATTTACCTAACAAATCCAATGCGTTACGTACCTCTGGATAACGCCTTGCAACCACCGGCAAGCAGTCATTTCGACTGTTTCCCTCGGGAACGGGGCGCACTTTAATGGGCGGTGTGTTACGTGTCAACAAAGGATCGGAAAAAATTTCTGCCGTACTTACAGAGACTTGCGGCACGAGTACCAGATACCACGGTTCTTCGGGGTCGACCGGGGTCAGTTTCTCGCCGACACCCTCGGCAAACGCCGCGTGACCACGGACGAAAACCGGCACGTCGGCACCGAGTGACAAGCCCAGCGCCGCCAGGCGATCTTCATCCCAGCCCAACTGCCAGAGATGGTTAAGACCGAGCAAAGTCGTCGCCGCATTCGAGCTGCCGCCGCCGATACCGCCGCCCATGGGCAGCACCTTGTCGATCCAGATGTCGATGCCGAGCGAGCAGCCGGATTGTTGCTGCAGCATTTTCGCCGCGCGCACGATCAGGTTGCTGTCGTGGGGCACGCCGGTGAACTCGGTGTGCAACTGGATCACGCCGTCATCGCGCACGGCGAAACTGATTTCATCGCCGTAGTCGAGGAACTGAAACAGCGTCTGCAATTCGTGATAACCGTCTTCACGGCGACCGAGAATATGCAGCATCAAATTGAGTTTGGCCGGCGAGGGCAGAGTCAGGCGTGCAGCGGTCATGGGTATTGCCCCAACTTCCGCGGTTGCCAGGTCTTGATCACCAGCGTCACGTCGAGGTCGGTGCCGTGCAGCTTGATGCGCTCGGGCAGCCAGTAACCATTCTGTTCGGTGTAGGCGGTGTATTCGACTTTCCAGCCGTCCTGCTCAAGACTGGCCAAACGGCTGTCGGCGTCCAGGTTCAGGCGACTTTTGCTCTCCGGAGCCGGCAGGCCACGAACCCACCAGGCCAGATTCGACACCGGCAATTTCCAGCCAAGCTGTTCTTCGAGCAGGGCTTCGGGTGATTGCGATTCGTAGCGGCCCTGGTTGGCGACTTCCAGTGACACTTTGCCCGGCCGCCCGGTCAGGCGTGCCGCGCCACGACCCAGCGGTCCGGACAGGCGAATGTCGTAGTAGTCCTGACGCTGCAGCCAGAACAACGTGCCGCTGCCGGAATCCTTCGGTGCGCGAATGCCGATCTTGCCGTCGATCTGCCAGCCATCGAGGCCGGTCAGTTGCTGTTTGTTCGCCGCCCACTGGGCCGGGCTGCCGTGGCCTTCGACCGATTCGCGAGTGCCGAAGCCCGAGCAGCCGGCGAGCAGGGCAATGAAGCTGAAAACAATAACGTGGCGCAAAAACATGGGTTAAAGAGTCTCGGATCCGGTCAGGCGCTTGATGGTGCTGCGCAGAATGGTGCTGTCGGGCTGGTCCTTGAGGAACTTGCCCCACACTTGTTTGGCTTCGCGTTGATTGCCCTTGGCCCAGAGGACTTCACCCAGGTGCGCGGCGACTTCGTGGTCAGGGAAACGCTCGAGCGCCTGGCGCAGGTATTTCTCCGCGTCGTCCAGATTGCCCAGGCGGTAATTCACCCAGCCAAGGCTGTCGAGAACTGCCGGGTCTTCCGGATTGATCTGGTGCGCCTGCTCGATCAGCGTTTTCGCTTCGGCGTAACGGGTAGTGCGGTCGGACAAGGTGTAGCCCAGCGCGTTCAGCGCCATGGCATTGTCCGGGTCGCGCTTGATGATCAGGCGCAGGTCTTTTTCCATCTGCGCCAGGTCATTGCGTTTTTCCGCGAGCATCGCGCGGGTGTAAAGCAGATTGAGATCGTCCGGGTATTTCTGCAGCGCTTGCTGCAAGACTTTCCAGGCCTTGTCGTCCTGTTTGTTGGCCGACAGGGTTTCCGATTCGATCAGATACAGCTGGATCGCGTAGTCGGGCTGTTCGTCGCGCTCGGCCGCCAGTTTGCTCTGCGCTTCGGCGGCTTTGCCGTTGCTCATGAGGATATCGGCCTGACGCAGTTGTGCCGGCAGATAGTCGTTGCCCGGGCCGACCTGGGCGTATTCGATGAGTGCGCCTTGCGGATCGTTGCGCTCTTCGGCAATTCGGCCGAGATTCAGGTGCGCCGAATCGACATGGCTTTCGCGGGCAATCAGGTCTTCCAGATACCCCTTGGCTTCATCCCATGCCTTGGCTTCCAGGCACACCAGCGCCAGCGAATAGCGCAGTTCGTCGTCTTCCGGGTATTGCTGAACGAGTGTGGAGAACTCCGCTTTGGCGTCGTCCATGCGGTCCTGTTCGACCAGCATGCGCGCGTAAGTCAGGCGCAGGCGTTTGTCTTCCGGGTACTTCCTGATGTTTTTCTGCAACAGCGGCAGCGCTTCGTCGCCACGGTTGAGCAGCTGAAGCAGGCGCGCGCGCAGCAGAATCGGTGCGATCTCGCCATCTTCCGGCGGATGGTCTTCGAGCAGGGTCAGTGCGCCCTGATTGTCGCCGTCCTGCTGCAACAGCAGCGCCTTGCCGAAAATCAGCTGATTGTTGTTCGGGTGACGTTGCAGCAAGCGGTCGAAACTTTTCAACAGACCGTTGCGGGTTTCCTGATCGGTGTCGGCGGCCGACAGCGCGAGGAAATCGAAATGGGTGTCGCCCTTGCCCTGCAGGACTTTCTCCATATAGACCATGGAGTCGTCGTAACGCCCGGCGCGAGCCAGTTGCACGGCGGCGGCGCGCTGCGCTTCGAGATCGTCCGGCGCATTGCGTGCCCAGATCAGCGCGGTGTCTAGGGCCGGTTGATCGGCGCCCAGATATTCGGCGATGCGAAAAGCCCGCTCGGAAACGCCCGGATCCTGGGTGTTGATGGCCTGGGTCACGTAGTTGTCCAGGGCAATGTCGAAACGATTGCGCTGGCCAGCGAGTTCGGCACTCAGCAGGCTGAACACGGTTTCCTCGCTGAACGAGCTGTAAACCTTGGGCTTTTCAGGTGCGGGCGTGGTGTCTTCGACCGGCGGGGTACCGTCCGGTGCAACGGGCGCCATGGCCTGGCAGCCGCTGAGGAAGACAAAAGCGAGGAGCAACGCGGAAGATCTATTCATATAGGAAGAGGACGACTAACCTGCGGTCGGATCATCATGACACAAGCCTTCGGCCAAACATAACCGAGACTCAATTGTGGCCATTATAGGGGCCGACAATTGGGACAATAGTCAGCGGTAGTTGTTCTGGATCTTTCGAAGTAGGACAATTGCCGGCTTCACGTCACCACCAGCGACCTTGAATGGCCTTCCTTGCACTCGGTATTAACCACAAGACTGCTTCAGTAGACGTCCGCGAGCGCGTGGCCTTTACCCCTGAGCAGCTGGTTGAGGCCTTGCAGCAGCTCTGCCGACTGACCGACAGCCGCGAAGCCGCGATCCTCTCCACCTGCAATCGCAGTGAGCTTTATATAGAACAGGATCAGCTCTCGGCCGATGTCGTGCTGCGCTGGCTGGCCGATTATCACCATCTGAGTCTGGACGAGCTGCGCGCCAGTGCCTATGTGCATGAAGACGATGCGGCCGTTCGTCACATGATGCGCGTTGCCTCCGGACTCGACTCGCTGGTGCTGGGCGAGCCGCAGATTCTCGGTCAGATGAAATCGGCCTACGCCGTGGCCCGCGAGGCTGGCACCATTGGCCCGCTGCTGGGGCGGCTGTTTCAGGCGACCTTCAATGCCGCCAAGCAGGTGCGCACCGATACTGCGATCGGCGAGAACCCGGTGTCGGTGGCATTTGCCGCCGTCAGCCTGGCCAAACAGATTTTCAGTGATCTGCAACGCAGTCAGGCGCTGCTGATCGGCGCTGGCGAGACGATCACTCTGGTCGCGCGCCATTTGCATGAGCTGGGGGTCAAGCGCATCGTCGTTGCCAACCGTACGCTGGAGCGCGCCAGTCAGTTGGCTGAGCAGTTCGGCGCTCACGCGGTGCTGCTCTCGGACATTCCGGCGGAACTGGTGCGCAGCGACATCGTCATCAGTTCGACCGCCAGCCAGTTGCCGATTCTCGGCAAGGGCGCGGTGGAAAGTGCGCTGAAGCTGCGCAAGCACAAGCCGATCTTCATGGTCGACATTGCTGTACCGCGGGATATCGAGCCGGAAGTCGGTGAGCTCGACGACGTTTACCTGTACAGCGTCGACGATCTCCACGAAGTGGTCGCCGAGAACCTCAAAAGTCGCCAGGGCGCAGCGCAAGCGGCGGAGGAAATGGTCTCGGTCGGCGCCGACGATTTCATGGTGCGCCTGCGCGAACTGGCGGCGGTCGATGTGCTCAAGGCCTATCGTCAACAGAGCGAACGCCTGCGTGATGAAGAATTGCAAAAGGCCTTGCGTCTGCTGGCCAACGGCGGCAACGCCGAAGACGTGCTCGGGCAATTGGCCCGTGGCCTGACCAACAAACTCTTGCATGCACCCAGCGTGCAATTGAAAAAGTTGTCTGCCGAAGGCCGCCTCGATGCGCTGGCCATGGCTCAGGAACTCTTTGCCCTTGAGGGCTCACCGGATAGTTTTTCGGATAAAAAACCGCAATGAAAGCGTCACTGCTCAACAAGCTGGACATTCTCCAGGACCGATTCGAGGAACTGACCGCGCTGCTCGGCGACGGCGAAGTCATTGCCGATCAGGCCAAATTCCGTGCGTATTCCAAGGAATACGCCGAACTCGAGCCTGTGGTGGCTGCTTATAAAAAGCTGCTCGGCGTACAAAATGATCTTGAAGGTGCACAGGCCCTGCTCAAGGACAGCGACCCGGACATGCGCGAAATGGCCGTGGAAGAAGTGCGCGAAGCCAAGGAATTGCTCATCACGCTGGAATCCGACCTGCAGCGTATGTTGCTGCCCAAGGATCCTAACGACGGGCGCAACGTCTTCCTCGAAATCCGCGCCGGCACCGGTGGCGACGAGGCGGCGATCTTCTCCGGCGACCTGTTCCGCATGTATTCGCGTTATGCCGAGCGGCGTGGCTGGCGTGTCGAGATCCTCTCGGAAAACGAAGGCGAACACGGTGGCTATAAAGAAGTCATCGCCCGTATCGAAGGCGACAACGTCTACGGCAAGCTGAAATTCGAGTCCGGCGCGCACCGTGTACAGCGTGTACCCGCCACCGAATCCCAGGGCCGGATTCACACGTCGGCCTGCACCGTGGCGGTATTGCCCGAGCCGGACGAGCGCGAAGCCATCGAGATCAACCCGGCGGATTTGCGCGTCGACACCTTCCGCTCCTCCGGGGCCGGTGGTCAGCACGTCAACACCACGGACTCGGCGATCCGCATTACCCACATACCGACCGGCACTGTCGTCGAGTGTCAGGAAGAACGCTCCCAGCACAAGAACCGCGCCCGGGCGATGGCCTGGTTGTCGGCCAAGCTCAACGATCAGCAAAACGCAGCGGCGGCCAACGCCATTGCCAGTGAGCGCAAGTTGCTGGTCGGTTCCGGCGACCGTTCCGAGCGCATCCGCACTTATAACTACGCTCAGGGCCGGGTCACCGACCATCGCGTCAACCTGACTCTTTATTCGCTGGATGAAATTCTTGCCGGTGGCGTCGAAGCCGTGATCGAGCCGTTGCTGGCCGAATACCAGGCTGACCAACTCGCAGCGATAGGTGAATAAATGACCATCATCGCCAGCCTGTTGCGCGCCGCCGAACTGCCGGACTCGCCCACCGCGCGTCTGGACGCTGAGCTGCTCCTCGCCGCCGCACTGGGCAAGTCGCGCAGTTTCCTGCACACCTGGCCCGAGCGCATCGTGCCGAGCGAGGCTGCGCTGACCTTTGCCGAGTATTTGCAACGGCGGCGTAGCGGTGAACCGGTGGCCTACATTCTCGGCCAGCAAGGCTTCTGGAAACTCGATCTGGAAGTTGCGCCGCACACGCTGATCCCGCGTCCCGATACAGAACTGCTGGTAGAGGCAGCCCTTGAGCTGCTGCCGGCAACTCCGGCCAAGGTCCTCGATCTCGGTACCGGCAGTGGCGCAATTGCTTTGGCTTTGGCCAGCGAACGCCCGGCGTGGAAAGTCACCGCCGTGGATCGCGTGCTCGAAGCCGTGGCCCTGGCCGAACGCAACCGCCAGCGTCTGCACCTGAACAACGCCACGGTGCTGAGCAGCCATTGGTTCAGCGCACTTGAAGGCCAGCGCTTTCAATTGATCATCAGCAACCCGCCGTACATTGCCTCCGCCGATCCGCATCTGGTCGAGGGCGATGTGCGTTTCGAGCCGACCAGTGCGCTGGTCGCCGGTGAGGACGGCCTCGATGATTTGCGCCTGATTGTTGCGCAAGCGCCCGATCATCTGGAGGCCGGTGGTTGGCTGATGCTCGAACACGGCTATGATCAGGCCGAAGCGGTGCGTGATCTGCTGCTGACTCGTGGCTTTGAAGAAGTCCACAGCCGCACCGATCTGGGCGGCCATCAACGCATCAGTCTGGGGCGCCTGCCGTGCTGAATGATCAGGAATTGCTGCGCTACAGCCGGCAGATTCTGCTGCAACACATCGACATCGACGGGCAACTGAAGCTCAAGGCCAGCCGCGTGCTGATCGTCGGCCTCGGTGGGCTCGGCGCACCGGTGGCGTTGTATCTGGCGGCAGCGGGCGTCGGCGAGTTGCATCTGGCGGATTTCGACACGGTCGATCTGACCAACCTGCAACGGCAGATCATTCACGACAGCGCCAGCGTCGGCATGTCCAAGGTCGACTCGGCGCTCAAGCGTCTTGGCGCAATCAATCCTGAAATCCAACTGATCGCCCATCGGCAGGCGCTGGACGAGGATTCTCTTGCCGCGACGGTAGCGGCGGTGGATCTGGTGCTCGACTGCTCGGACAACTTCGCCACCCGTGAGGCGGTCAACGCCGCGTGTGTAGTCGCGCGCAAACCGCTGGTCAGCGGCGCGGCGATTCGTCTGGAAGGGCAGTTGTCGGTGTTCGACCCACGGCGTGCCGAGAGTCCTTGCTACCACTGTCTGTACGGTCACGGCAGCGACGCCGAACTGACCTGCAGCGAGGCCGGCGTCGTCGGGCCGTTGGTTGGCCTGGTTGGCAGTCTGCAGGCGCTGGAAGCGCTGAAGATGCTGGTCGGTTTCGGCGAACCGCTGGTGGGGCGCCTGCTGCTGATCGACGCGTTGGGTTCGCGGTTCCGTGAACTGCGGGTCAAACGCGATCCGGGCTGCAGCGTCTGTGGCGCGCGCCATGCGTGAAGCGCCGGTCGGCGTATTCGATTCCGGGGTCGGCGGCTTGTCGGTTCTCGCGGAAATCCAGCGTTTGCTGCCCAACGAATCGCTGCTCTACGTCGCCGACTGCGGGCATATTCCCTACGGCGAAAAGACCCCGGAATTCATCCGTCAACGTTGCAGTGTGATGGCCGGTTTTTTCCGCGAGCAAGGCGCCAAGGCGTTGGTGCTGGCGTGCAATACCGCGACTGTGGCCGGTGTTGCCGATCTGCGTCGCGACTTCCCCGACTGGCCGATTGTCGGCATGGAACCGGCGGTCAAACCGGCCGCAGCGGCGACCCGCAGTGGCGTGGTTGGCGTGCTGGCAACGACAGGTACGTTGCAGAGCGCCAAGTTCGCCGCGTTGCTCGATCGCTTTGCGGCTGACGTCAAAGTCATCACCCAGCCGTGTCCGGGGCTGGTCGAACTGATTGAAACTGGCGACCTGCACAGCGCCCAATTGCGCACTTTACTGCAGGGTTACGTCACCCCTTTGCTGGCTCAGGGCTGCGATACGATCATTCTGGGATGCACCCATTATCCGTTCCTCAAGCCGCTGCTAAGGTCGATGATCGGCGACGATGTCAGCCTGATCGATACCGGCGCTGCCGTGGCCCGGCAGCTGCAACGGTTGCTCGCCGAGCGTGATCTGCTGGCGCCTGGTCCGAGCCTGCCTGTGAAGTTCTGGACCAGTGCCGATGCACGATCCTTCAGAAAAATCCTGCCACTGCTGGGCCAAACTGCGTCGAATGTGCAAAACTTCGACTTGTAAAAAAAATGTGAAATAACTCGAAATACGCTGAACTTCTGACCAAGCGCAGATTTCTATAGCGACAGCAGCAACTAAAAACCAAACGATCGTTCCGGAAAAGGAAGTTTCAAAGTGAAGCGACTATTCTGCTTGGCCGCGATTGCGGCCGCACTGATGGGGCAAAGCATTTCTGCACAAGCCGCTGGCGTTGAATTCGCCGTCGGCGGTACCAGCGATTCGACAATGACGTATCGCCTGGGCATGAATTTCGACTGGGACAAGAGCTGGCTGCAGAGCGACGTGGGTCGCCTGACCGGCTACTGGAGCGGTGCCTACACGTACTGGGAAGGTGACAAGACTTCCAGCAACAACAGCCTGTCGTTCTCGCCTGTCTTCGTTTACGAGTTTGCCGGCCAGTCCGTCAAACCGTACGTTGAAGCGGGTATCGGTGCGGCGTTCTTCTCCAACACCGAATACGAAAGCAACAAGCTGGGCGGTTCCTTCCAGTTCGAAGACCGCATCGGTTTCGGCCTGCGCTTCAACGGCGGCCACGAAGTCGGCATCCGCGCCACGCACTACTCCAACGCCGGCCTGTCCAGCGATAACGATGGTGTAGAAAGCTACGCGCTGCATTACACAATGCCGCTGTAACACAGATCAAAAGATCGCAGCCTTCGGCAGCTCCTACATGGGAATGATGTCTCCTGTAGGAGCTGCCGAAGGCTGCGATCTTTTGCTTTTGAGTCAGCGGTAGGCTGTCGCAATACCCTGGCGCTCTTCGATGCACTCCGGTGCGCCCATTTCAAACTCGCGGCAGATCAACGGTCGCCGTTCATAGATCGTGCACATCATGCTGTCGCGATCCAGCGCCGCGCACCAGCCGTCGTCCAGACGCAGCATCACTTCACCGCCCCATTCATCGGTATCGATAAAGCGATCAGGCACGCCGGTGTCGGTGATCAGCATCACTTCGAGCTGGCAGCAGCACGCGGCGCAGGTCGAGCAGGTGACCGCCGGTTCGTCGATTTGTGTGTGGGGGATGGTTTTCATCGCGGCAGTGTAAGGCAGTGATCGCTGTGGGTGTGAAAGCGCTGACGGACGCTCATGGCGCCAGCCGTCGCGCCATCATGTGCAGCAGCGGAAACAACCCGGCCCAGAGCACGCCGATGACGATCAGCGTCGCCGCCTCGCCGTAGGGAAATTGCACGCCGGCCAGTCGTCCGCCACCGTAGTACGACGACGCGCCGCCCAGCGCGCCAAGTGCGCTGGCCAGCCACCATGGCCGTGCGCTCCAGGCCAGGCAGTGGCGCAATGTGGTGGCGAGCAGCGCCCAGAGCAGCATCAACCACAAAGGAATCAACGGCGCAGCATCTTCGAAGCGGAACACGCCGAGGTAACGCAAAACGCTGTCCACCGCAGTACCGACAATCACCACGGACAGAATCAGCCGACCTTCCGCCGCCCAACTACTGATCCAGCGCAGATGAATCACCAGCACCGCCAGTGCAAGCAACAGCCACAAACTGTTGCCGCCGATTACGCAGACCAGCCAGCCGAGCTGGAACAGCACGGCATTGGCGAGGCGCTCAAGCATCGAAGCGACCGAGCAGCGGCGCGGTCATCGCCGCCGGTTTCGCCAGCAGCAATTGCGCGGTGCCGATGGTTCGCTCGAGGAATCCGCCCTCGCAATAGCACAGGTAGAACTCCCACAAACGCAGGAAATAATCGTCGTAACCCAATTCGCTCAAGCGACCATGGGCGAGGCGAAAGTTCTCGTGCCACAGGCGCAGTGTCCTGGCGTAATGCAGGCCGAAATCTTCCATGTGCAGCAGGTTCATGTCGGTCTCGCGGCTGACCACATCGAGCATCTTGTGCACCGAGGGCAGGGCGCCGCCGGGGAAGATGTAGCGCTGGATGAAGTCGACGCTGCGTTTTGCCTGCTCGTAGCGTTGCTCGCGAATGGTGATCGCCTGGAGCAACATCAAGCCGTTGCTCTTGAGCAACTGCGCACATTGCTTGAAATAGGTCGGCAGGAACCGATGGCCGACCGCTTCGATCATCTCGATCGACACCAGTTTGTCGTACTCGCCGCTAAGGTCGCGGTAGTCCTTGAGCAGCAGCGTGATGCGATCCTGCAAGCCGAGTTGTTCGATGCGTTTGGCGGTGAAGGCGAACTGCTCTTTCGACAGCGTCGTGGTGGTCACCCGGCAGCCATAATGCTGCGCCGCGTACAGCGCCATGCTGCCCCAGCCGGTGCCGATTTCCAGCAGGTGGTCGCTGGGTTTGAGCGCGAGTTTCTGGCAGATCCGCTCGAGTTTGTTCAGTTGCGCCTGCTCCAGGGTGTCGCTTGGCGAAAGGAACTGGGCGGCGGAATACATCATGGTCGGGTCGAGAAACTGTTCGAACAGTGCATTGCCGAGGTCGTAATGCGCGGCGATGTTCTTCTGTGAGCCCTTGCGCGTGTTGCGATTGAGCCAGTGCAGGCCTTGCACGAAGGGCCGGCCGAGACGCGCCAGGCCACCCTCCATGGCATCGAGCACCTCGAGATTGCTGACGAACACGCGGACCACAGCAGTCAGGTCCGGCGAACTCCAATAACCGTGAATGAATGCTTCGCCAGCACCGATCGAGCCGTTGCCGGCGACCATGCCCCATAGCGCCGGATCGAGCACATGGACCTCGCCGAGCAAGGCGCTGCCCGGAGTACCAAAGAGCATTTGTTCGCCATCCTCGACGACCATCAATTGTCCATGTTTGAGCTGCGCCAGTTGGCGCAACACGCCACGGCGCAGCAGCGAGCCGGTCAAGCCGTTGGTGCTGAAGCGACCGAGCGGCAGGCTAGAGGATTTCATGGTGCGGCTCCTTCGGAGGCACGGTGGCGGTTTGGAAGCTGCCGTCGGCAGGCTGATGGGCGAAGATCGGCGCGCGCTTGAGCAGCAGTCGCAACGCTTGCCAGTAGATCGCCAGGGCGGTTTTTGCAGTCATCCACGGGAAGCGCCGCAGATAGCGGTGCAGGCTGCGCCGATCGAGCGGTTCGCGGCGCAGATTCAGCGTGGCGTCGAACAGTTTTTCGCTGCCCTGCCAATCGGCCATGTGCACGCCGAGGCTCTGCGCGGCGGGGCTGAAACTCATGCGGTATTCGAGGTCGCGCGGCAGAAACGGCGAAACGTGAAAGGCCTTGGCCACGGCGAAATGTTGATGAAAGTCCACCAGACTGGTCGGTGTCTGCGCCGGCAGCACGTAGTGATAACGCTCGCGCCACGGCGTGTTGGTCACTTCACAGACGATCGCTGCGAGTTGCCCGTCGGCTTCGTGGCAATAGAAGAAGCTCACCGGATTGAACGACAGCCCCCAACTGCGCGGCTGGGTCAAAAGGCATACCGTGCCCTGTGGCTCATGACCGATGGCCACGCCGACCTGCTGACGCACCGCATCGATCAGGCGCATGCCCTTGCCGGTGAAGGCTTTCAGGTAGTCAGTTTCGCGAAACGAGAACGGCGCAAAACGGCTGCGCCCCGCCAGTGGCGACAGGGCCAGCACGTCGTCCTGTTCGCTCAGGTCGAGATAGAGCAAACCGATGCGATAGCGGAACTCATGGCGGCGCGGCGCAAAACGTCGGTGGCCGATGACGCCGCTGTACAGAGCGCTGTTCACAGGGTTTCACCGAACGCGGCGGCCACGCGCAAACCGCTGACCACGCCATCTTCATGGAAACCGTTGGCCCAGTAGGCGCCGCAATAATGGGTGTGCTGCTCGCCATCGAGTTCGCCCCAGCGGTTTTGCGCCGCTGCGGCAGCCAAAGTGTATTGCGGATGGGCGTAGGTGTAGCGAGCCAGCACTTTGTCCGGCGTGATTCCGGCGGTCTGGTTTAGGCTGACGCAGAACGTGGTGTCGCTCTCGATGCCCTGCAGGATGTTCATGTTGTAGGTGACCGCCGCGCGGGTATGACCGGCGCCGCCGAGGCGATAGTTCCAGCTGGCCCAGGCCAGTTTTCGCGTCGGCAGCAGGCCCGTGTCGGTGTGCAGCACGACATCGTTGTCGGCGTAGAGCAGGGCGCCAAGAACCGAGCGCTCGGCCTCGCTCGGATTGGCCAGCAACTTCAGGGCCTCATCGCTGTGGCAGGCAAACACCACCTTGTCGAAATGCTCCAGCCCGGCCGGGCTGTGGATAACCACGCCGTGCTGGTTGCGCTCGACGCGCTTTACCGCGCAATTGAGGCGAATCCTGTCGCTGAAGGAAGCGGTCAGTGGCGCAATGTAGGCACTGGAGCCGCCCTCAATGACCTGCCATTGCGGCCGATCACTGACCGACAACAGACCATGGTTCTTGAAAAAACGCAGGAAAAACTGCAGCGGGAAATTGAGCATTTCCGCCATTGGCATCGACCAGATCGCCGCGCCCATCGGCACGATGTAATGCAGGATGAAACGCTCGCCGTAGCCGCCAGCCTTGAGGTAATCGTCGAGGGTGGTGTCGGCGGCGATGCGCAGTTCCATCAGGTCGCGCTGGGCTTGTTTGTTGAAGCGCAGAATGTCGCGCAGCATGCCCCAGAATCCTGGCGACAGCAGATTGCTGCGCTGGGCAAACAGGCTGTTGAGGTTGTTGCCGTTGTACTCCACGCCAGTGTCCGGATCGGTCACCGAAAAGCTCATTTCGGTCGGCTTGAAGGCCACGCCGAGCTGATTGAGCAGACGAATGAAGTTCGGGTAGGTCCAGTCGTTGAACACGATGAAACCGGTGTCGATCGCAAACGACTGCCCGGCCACGCTGACCGGCACGGTGTGGGTATGGCCGCCGACCCAGTCACTCGCTTCGAAGACGGTAATGTTGTGGCGGCGGTTCAGCAGATAGGCGCAGGTCAGCCCGGCGATGCCGCTGCCAATCACGGCGATTTTCATAGCGGATCCCGCTGCGGTGGGTTCTTGCGCACCATGCGTTTGCCGATCGCCAGTTGCGCGCGGGCCGGCAGTTTCGACAGCGGCCACAGCGCGGCCATGAACAGCCCCGGGAAGGCAATTTCCAGCGGACGGTCCTTGAGTTTGGCGAAGATGTGCCGCGCCGCTTTATCCGCAGGCCAGCTAAGCGGCATCGGGAAATCGTTCCTCTCGGTCAGCGGCGTTTCGACGAAACCCGGACTGATGATCGTGACGTCAATGCCTTCATCCGCCAGATCGATGCGCAGCGATTCGAACAGGTAACGCAGCCCGGCCTTCGATGCACCGTAGGCTTCGGCCCGTGGCAAGGGCAGGTAAGTCACCGAGCTGGCCATGCCAACCAGGTGCGGCGCGGTGCCTTTGCGCAGCAACGGCAGGGCGGCTTCGATGCAGTAGCTACTGGCGAGCAGGTTGGTACGCACCACGTGCTCGATGATCGACGAATCGAACTGGCGCGCATCGACATATTCACAGGTGCCGGCATTGAGAATCACGCTGTCCAGCGAGCCCCAGGCCGCGCTGATCTGCTCACCGATTTCACGCACGGTCTGACTGTTGGTCAGATCGCCGGGCACCACCAACACTTGCCCCGGATAACGCTGGGACAAGACTTTCAACGGCGCAGTCGAGCGCGAGCTGACCGCCAGATGCGCGCCGCTTTTCAGAATGTCCTCGCACAATGCTGCACCGATGCCACTGCTGGCGCCGGTCAACCAATACCGCCGTGGAGGTGTACGACTCATCCCATTCTCCTTTTCAGCCAGGCAATCACCCGGCCCAATATTGGCAAGTGTTCATACAGCAGCGCCCCGGCATCGAAATAATCCCGATGGCGATAAACCTTGTCCCGCCAGAGCAGGTGCGAACAGCCGCCGACCCTGATTTCCCGGCCTTTGGCCAGGCGCGGGTGGCGATAACTCATCACCCAGCGCAGATAACCTTCGCCTTCGCTGATCTGGTCGAAACCGTGGAAATCGAAACGCAGATCGCTGACGTTGGCGTACAGCTCGCTGAAGTAATCCTGCAGTTGCGCCAGGCCCTGAACTTCGTGCAGGGGATCGGTGAAATGAATGTCGTGACTGTACAGCTCGCCCAAGCGATGCAGATTGTCCTTGTTCAACCCGGAAAACTGCCGGGCAAAGCTGCGCAGGAATTCACTCATCGCTGCCACCGACAGGCTGACGCGACGGCAGGTTCTTGAACGCCGTCAGCGCACGCTCGCGTGAGGCGCTGAGGTTGACGATCGGCGCCGGATAGTCCGCCACGCCGAACAGCCCGCCGCTGGCAGGGTTGTGCACTTCTTTTTTGTTGAGCCCGGCCAGTTGCGGCAACCAGTGCTTGATGAACACGCCTTCGGCGTCGAATTTTTCCGACTGGCTCAACGGGTTGAAAATACGGAAGTACGGCGCCGAGTCGGTGCCGGTCGATGAACTCCACTGCCAGCCGCCGTTGTTCGCCGCCAGGTCACCGTCGATCAGATGGCGCATGAAAAAGCGTTCGCCCTCGCGCCAGTCGATCAGAAGGTTTTTGGTCAGGAACATCGCCACGACCATGCGCAGGCGATTGTGCATCCAGCCGGTTTCAAGCAATTGGCGCATCGCCGCGTCAATGATTGGCAGGCCGGTACGTGCCTCTTGCCAGGCCTTGAGCTCCTCCGGCGCATCGCGCCAGGCCAGCGCCTCGGTTTCCGGGCGGAAGGCACGATGCCGCGAGACGCGTGGATAGCCGACCAGAATGTGTTTGTAGAATTCGCGCCAGAGCAGCTCGTTGATCCAGGTCACGGCGCCGACCTTGCCGCTTTCGAACTCGCCCTGATTGCTTTGCAGCGCAGCGTGCAGGCACTGGCGTGGAGAGATGACCCCGGCGGCGAGGTACGCCGACAATTGGCTGGTACCGGGTTTGGCCGGAAAGTCGCGTTCGCTGCGGTAATAATCGATCTGCGCATCGGTGAAGGTGTCGAGTCGGCGCCGCGCCTCTTGCTCACCGGCCGGCCATAACGTGCGCAGGGATTCGCTCGGCGTGGCGAAGCCTTTGACTGCCTCGGGAATGGCATCGCTGGCGATATCCAGCGCGGCCTGTTTGCCCGGTGTCTTGACCAGCGCCGGCATCGAGCGGTGCAGGCGTTCGTAACAGACCTTGCGGAACTGACTGAACACCTGGAAATAAGTGCCGGTCTTGGTCAGCACCGTGCCGGGTTTGAACAGCAACTGATCCAGATAGCTGTAAAATTCGATGCCCTCGGCCTGCAACGTTTCGGCGACGGCCTCATCGCGGCGGCTTTCGTGGACGCCGTATTCCTCGTTGATGTGCACTGCTTCGATCTTCAATTGCCGGCAGAGCTTGAGCAGTTCTGCTGGCGCCTGATCCCAGCGCGGCGCGCTGCGAATCAACAACGGGATATTCAGTGCGCCGAGGCTCTGGCTCAGTTCGCGCAGGTTGCGCAGCCAGAAATCCACCTTGCACGGCGCATCGTCGTGTTCCAGCCACTGCTGCGGGCTCAACAGGTACACCGCCACGGTCGGGCCGCGCGCTGCGGCGGCCGCGAGGGCTGTGTTGTCATGTTGGCGCAAGTCGCTGCGCAGCCAGATCAGTTGCATGTGATTACACCCATCATCAAATCAATCCACGCTCGAGCAGCGCCTGATGGGCTGCAAGCGGATCTTCAGCCAGGAACAGATTGGCAGCCTGGGCGGTGCGTGCGGACAATTCGGTGTGGTGGATGTGCACCGCAGGTCCGGCGATCAAGGTCGGGCAATTGACGTTCGCCAACAGTTTTGGCAACTGCGCCAGTTGCATGGCTTTGCTCGAATACAACAGCACGCCACGGGCTTGCAGTTGCTCGACGGTCAACGCCAGTTCACCGGCCGGCAGCGGCCAGTCGAACACCTGCACCGGGCAATCGGCACTGCTGATCAGCCACGCGCACAGCCACAGATGCGGCTCCAGCGGCAGGTCGGAATGATTGATCAGCAGCAGCGGCGCCGAATGCAGCTGACGGTTGTTGTGATAGATGCGCGCGCCGAACTTGCTGCGCAGCCAGGAGAAGAAAAACGTCCGCTCCATTTGTGCGCCGAACTGGCCTTGCCAGCGCTGTTCGAGTTCGGCCAGCAGCGGCATCAGCAACTGCTCGCACAGGGTGCGCGGTGGGTAGAGCGCGATGGCCTGGTTGACGCTGTCATCCAGCGTGCGCTCATTGAGCGCGGTGACTGCCGAGAGCAATGTCTGGCGCAGACGCTGCCAATCGTTCTCCACGGTTTCAGTGAAGGCTTGCGGCGCGTCGAGCAGCGGCTTGACCTGGCTGACCGCAACGCCACGATTGAGCCAGGTGAGGATGGCCATGATCCGCTGCACATGTTCAGCGCTGTAAAGTCGATGGCCCTTGGGCGTGCGCTGGGGCACCACCAGCCCGTAGCGACGTTCCCACGCCCGTAGGGTGATGGCGTTGACGCCGGTCTGCCGGGCGACTTCGCGAATCGGCAACCAGCCCTCGTCGAGGGCTTTCTTGAAGTCAGCGCCGAGGTCTTCCTGCGCGCTGCTGTCGGTTTTATCGTTCATTAGATCGCATTTCGCAGACTGAGGTTTTCCGGGTGCGGTTGCAGATAAACCTGCTGCGCAATGTATGGATCCGGATGGAGGCGAAAGTGGTGCTTGAGCAGGGTCAATGGCACCACGAGCGGCACGATGCCCTGGCGGTATTGCCTGATGACATGCTGCATTTCCTGTTTGTCTTCGGCGCTCAGCGATTGTTTCAAATATCCGCTGAGGTGCAGCAGCACGTTGCAGTGAGTGCCACGTGTAGCGCACCTCTTCAGTGCGGCCATCAGTTCGCTGAAATAGCGCGGGCCGAGTTCGGCGGGGTCGCTATTGGCCATGTTGCCGAGCATTTTGCCGAGGGTTTTGTACTGCAGCGGGTTGTGCGCCATCAGCAGGTATTTGTAGCGAGAGTGGAATTCCGTAATGGCGCGGCGAGTCAGGCCCTGGGCGAGCACTTGTTGCCAGGCGCTGTAGGCCAATACACGGGTGATGAAATTTTCCCGGAGCACCGGATCGTTCAGGCGTCCGGCTTCTTCCACTGGCAGGTCAGGATGTTGCGCACAGAAAGCCTGCGCATAGATGCCGCGTCCGCCACCGTTCACTGGCGCGCCGTTGGCGTGATAGACCTTGACCCGCTCCAGGCCGCAGGACGGTGACTGCTGCATGAAGATGTAGCCGGAAAGGTCCTGCAGCTCGCCGGCCATTTTCTCGCCGTACTCGGCCAGTGGTTTGGTGACATTGATGGCCCGGTCGACGGTGCCGACGGCCTCAGGTTGCTCAGGGTCGCCCACCAGCCGAATCGGCTCGCGGGGAATGCCCATGCCGATGGCGACCTCCGGGCACAACGGGACGAAATCGAAATATTCGGCGAGGGTACGGCTGCACAGCCGTGATTCCTTGTGCCCACCGTTGTAGCGCACCTCTTCGCCCAACAGGCAGGCGCTGATGGCGATCTTCGGCTTGGACAGGGAAGCTGTAGACATGAGCACCTCGAATCTATACCTGTACAGAGAGTTATCTCTGTACAACTTTTCCTCAGCATAGAACGATGGATGTACAAGTCAAATGATTTGTATAAGTTTTTTGTAGGAGTGAGCCTGCTCGCGATAGCGGTGGGTCAGGCGCAGATGATTTTGGCTGATCAACCGCTATCGCGAGCAGGCTCACTCCTACAGGGGGAATCTCATTTCCAGCCGAGGATCCAGTGCTCGGCGTCTCTAAGCACCTGCCAGTCCAGTCGCTCGCTGCGCTGGGTCAGCACCGCCTGCAATTCAACCTCCAGCACCGTACCTTCCTCGTCGCGGATCAGTTCGGTGACCAGAAAATGTTTCTCGCGGTTTTGCGGGTGGGCTGCTGTCCATTTCGACAGCAGCAATTTGCGCGGATTGATGCGGTTCATTGCAGGTGTTCGTGCAAGCGACGTGCAGCCTCCTGACCGCTGAGCCAGGCACCTTCGACGCGACCCGACAGACACCAGTCGCCACAGGCGTACAAGCCCAGATCGGCGTCGGCCAGCGTCGTCCATTCGTGGCCGGTAGCGGGGCGCGCGTAGAGCCAGCGGTGGGCGAGGCTGAAGGTCGGCGCAGGCATGGCACTGTGCAGCAGTTCGGCGAAAGCGCCGTGCAGATGCTCGATCACCGCTTCCTTGGACAGGTCGATGTGCTGTCGGCTCCAGGCGCTGGTCGCATGCAGCACCCAGGTGTCGAGGGTGCTGTCGCGCCCGGGTTTGCTGCGGTTGCGCGCCAACCAGTCGAGCGGGCTGTCCTGCACGAAGCAACCTTCGATCGGCGTATCGAGTGGGGTTTCGAAGGCGAGGGCGACGGCCCAGGTTGGCTCCATTTTTACCCCGGCAGCAACGCCGGCGAGTTTCGGCGCGGCGGCCAGCAGCGCGGTGGCTTGCGGTGCCGGCGTGGCGATCACCACGTGGCTGAAGGGGCCGTGGGTGCAGCCGTCGGCGTCCTGCAGATGCCAGTGCTCTTCGCCGCGATAGACCTCGGTGATGCGGCAGGCAAACTGCACATCCAGGCCATCGAGCAGGCCGCGGGTGATGGCGCTCATGCGCGGCGTGCCGACCCAGCGGGTCTGCTCGTCCGGCGACATGTTCAGTTGCCCGCCCTGGAAGGTGTAGAGCTGCGGCGTCCACTCGGCGGCCCAGCCCTGGCTCTGCCAGCGCTGCACCTCGGTGACGAAGCGCCGATCGCGCGCGGTGAAGTATTGAGCGCCCATGTCCAGCGAGCCAGCGTCGCTGCGCTTGCTCGACATGCGCCCGCCGCTGCCGCGGCTTTTATCGAACAGTTGAACGGTATGCCCGGTCTCTGTCAGAGCCTGGGCGGCGGAGAGCCCGGCAATGCCGGTGCCGATGATTGCGATAGGTACAGTCATAGGGGCCTCGTTTACCTTTCTGTACAGACTACGCCGTCGATGAAACCTGTACAATTCTGTTTTTTGGTATAACTTCTAGCGTTCTCGTTCTGACAGCTTGGCCTATTGTTAAACCATAGAGCCTGCCCGATAGAAAAGATCCCTGCCTATAAAAATAGACTAGTGATCCGGGTTAAACGCCACGCGAGGAAGATGTCATGCACATATTGCTGACCGGCGGTACTGGTTTGATAGGACGTCAGCTCTGTCGACACTGGCTGGAGCAGGGCCATCGCCTGACGGTGTGGAGTCGCCGCGCGGAAAAGGTCGCGCAGATCTGCGGCCCGCAAGTGCGCGGGATTGCGAATCTGGAGGACCTCGGCGAAGAGCCGCTGGATGCGATCGTCAATCTCGCCGGCGCACCGATTGCCGATCGCCCCTGGACCCATCGACGCAAGGCGTTGCTGTGGAGCAGTCGCATCACGCTGACGGAGACGCTGCTGGCGTGGCTGGAAACTCGCGCGCAGAAACCGTCGTTGCTGATTTCCGGCTCGGCGATCGGCTGGTATGGCGACGGTGGCGAGCGCGAATTGACGGAGGATTCGCCGCCCGGCATTGACGATTTCGCCAGCCAATTGTGCATCGCCTGGGAAGAAACCGCGCTGCGCGCCGAGAATCTCGGCATCCGCGTGGTGCTGGTGCGAACCGGGCTGGTGCTGTCGGCCGAGGGCGGCTTTTTGTCGCGGCTGTTGCTGCCGTTCAAGCTCGGGCTCGGCGGGCCTTTGGGCAATGGTCGGCAGTGGATGCCGTGGATTCACATCGACGATCAAATCGCCCTGATTGATTTTCTTCTGCACCGGAATCAGGCCAGCGGTCCTTATAATGCCTGCGCGCCGAAACCTGTGCGCAACCGCGAATTTGCCAAGACCCTGGGCAGCGTATTGCACCGCCCGGTGTTCATGCCGATGCCGACCCTGGCGCTGAAAGTCATGCTCGGCGAGCTGTCACTGCTGTTGCTCGGCGGCCAGCGCGCGACGCCGGCACGCTTGATGGAAGCCGGATTCAGCTTCCGCTTTACGGATTTACGCGCGGCCCTGGATGATCTCTCCAGCCGCCTCTGAAATAGGACGTTGCATGACCGATCACGCTTTGCTTCTGGTCAACCTGGGCTCTCCGGCCTCCACCTCGGTGGCCGACGTGCGCAGCTACCTCAATCAATTTCTGATGGACCCCTACGTGATCGACCTGCCATGGCCGCTGCGGCGGCTGCTGGTGTCGCTGATCCTGATCAAGCGTCCCGAGCAATCGGCGCACGCGTATGCTTCGATCTGGTGGGAGGAGGGCTCGCCGCTGGTGGTGCTCAGCCGCCGCTTGCAGGAGCAGATGACCCGAACGTGGAAACACGGCCCGGTGGATCTGGCGATGCGTTATGGCGAGCCGTCGATCGAGACCTGTCTGCTGCGTCTGGTGAAGGCCGGGCACAAGAAAATCACGCTGGCGCCGCTGTACCCGCAGTTCGCCGACAGCACCACGACCACGGTGATCGAAGAGGCCCGGCGCGTGCTGCGCGAGAAGAAACTCGACGTGCAGTTGTCAATCCTGCAACCGTTCTACGATCAGCCGGAATACATCGAGGCACTGGCCGCCAGCGCGCGCCCGCATCTGCAGCAGGACTACGATCATCTGCTGCTGAGCTTTCACGGCTTGCCGGAGCGGCATCTGACCAAACTCGATCCGACGGGCAAGCACTGCCTCAAGGGCGCCGATTGCTGCCAGACCGCCTCGCCGGCGGTATTGGCGACCTGTTATCGCGCGCAGTGTTTCCGTACCGCCGCCGCCTTCGCCAAAAGCATGGGCCTGGCGGACGGCAAATGGTCGGTATCGTTTCAGTCGCGCCTGGGCCGGGCGAAATGGATCGAGCCGTACACCGAAGCGCGGCTGGATGAACTGGCCAAAAGCGGGGTGAAAAAGATTCTGGTGATGTGCCCGGCGTTCGTCGCCGATTGCATCGAGACACTGGAAGAGATCGGCGATCGCGGCAAGGAACAGTTCCGCGAAGCGGGGGGCGAGGAGTTGGTGCTAGTGCCGTGCCTGAACGACGACCCGCAATGGGCCAAGGCCTTGGCCACCCTCTGCGAAAGAGCGCCGCTGGCGTTGTGATGATCGTTCCAACGCTCTGCGTGGGAATGCCTCTAGGGACGCTCTGCGTCCAGTGACGCGGAGCGTCACGGGCTGCATTCCCACGCAGAGCGTGGGAACGATCAATCTTCAGGCGTTAAATCAGCGGCTCATCCGCCTTCTTGTTCTTCCAGCCATCATTGCCCGGCAGGATCAGATTCAGCGCTATCGCCACCACCGCGCACAGTGCGATGCCTTTGAGGCCGAAGTCGTCCGGGCCGGTACCGGTGCCGACCAGCACACCGCCAATGCCGAACACCAGCGTCACCGAGACGATCACCAGATTGCGCGCTTCGCCAAGGTCGATCTTGTGGCGGATCAGGGTGTTCATGCCCACTGCTGCGATCGAACCGAACAACAGGCACAGAATCCCGCCCATCACTGGCACCGGAATGCTTTGCAGCAGCGCGCCGAACTTGCCGATGAACGCCAGGGTGATGGCGAAGATTGCCGCCCAGGTCATGATCTTCGGGTTGTAGTTCTTGGTCAGCATCACCGCGCCGGTGACTTCGGCGTAAGTGGTGTTGGGCGGGCCGCCGAACAGGCCGGCGGCGGTGGTGGCGATGCCGTCACCGAGCAGAGTGCGATGCAGGCCCGGCTTCTTCAGGTAATCGCGACCGGTCACGCTACCCACGGCAATCACGCCGCCGATGTGCTCGATCGCCGGCGCCAGTGCCACCGGAACGATGAACAGAATCGCCTGCCAGTTGAACTCCGGCGCGGTGAAGTGCGGCAGGGCGAACCATGGCGCGGCAGCAATTTTCGCCGTGTCGACCACGCCGAAATAGAACGACATGGCAAATCCCACCAGCACCCCGGAAATGATCGGCACCAGTCGGAAGATGCCCTTGCCGAACACCGCCACGATCAAGGTGGTCAGCAGCGCCGGCATGGAAATCATCATCGCCGTCTGATAGTGGATCAGCTCGGTACCGTCGCCGGCCTTGCCCATCGCCATGTTCGCGGCAATCGGCGCCATGGCCAGGCCAATGGAAATGATCACCGGACCGATCACCACCGGTGGCAGCATACGGTCAATGAAGCCGGTGCCTTTGATCTTCACGGCCAGGCCGAGGAAGGTGTAGACGAAACCAGCCGCCATCACCCCGCCCATGGTCGCGGCGAGGCCGAACTGGCCCTTGGCGAGAATGATCGGAGTAATGAAAGCAAAGCTCGACGCCAGGAACACCGGCACCTGACGCCCGGTGACGATCTGGAACAAAATCGTCCCAAGACCTGCGGTAAACAGTGCCACGTTCGGGTCCAGGCCCGTGATCAGTGGCATCAGCACCAGAGCGCCGAAAGCCACGAACAGCATCTGCGCGCCGGACAGCACCGTGCGCCAGAGCGGATCGTTGAACTCTTGCTGCATGGTTACGCGTCCTTCTGCTTGGTGCCGAAGATCTTGTCACCGGCGTCGCCAAGCCCAGGAATGATGTAGCCGTGCTCGTTCAAGCGCTCATCGATGGACGCGGTGTAGATGGTCACGTCCGGGTGCGCCTGTTCTACGGCGGCGATGCCTTCCGGCGCGGCGACCAGCACCATGGCGCGGATGTCGCGGCAACCGGCCTTCTTCAGCAGGTCGATGGTGGCAACCATGGAGCTGCCGGTGGCGAGCATCGGATCGATGATCATCGCCAGACGTTCGTCGATTTCCGGTACCAGTTTTTCCAGATACGTGTGCGCTTGCAGGGTTTCTTCGTTGCGGGCCACGCCCACAGCAGAGACCTTGGCACCCGGGATCAGGCTGAGCACGCCTTCGAGCATGCCGATACCGGCACGCAGGATCGGCACGACGGTGATCTTCTTGCCGGCGATCTTCTCCACCGACACGGTGCCGCACCAGCCAGCGATGTCGTAGGATTCGAGCGGCAGATCTTTTGTAGCTTCATAGGTCAACAGGGCGCCGACTTCCTGAGCGAGCTCGCGGAAATTCTTGGTGCTGATGTCAGCGCGGCGCATCAGGCCGAGTTTATGACGGATCAGCGGATGGCGGATCTCGAGGATGGGCATGGGAAAGGCTCCGGCGGCGGGCAAAAAAACCGGCCTAGATTAATCTATCCGAGGGTGATGTCCTATAGGACATTCTGTACGTTAGTCCATAAGAGCTTGATTCGACCTCGCGGGATGCGTACCTTTGCCCGCTTTTCCAATTCCGCCAACCCCCTGGAGAGCGCCATGTCCGCTGATCTCGAGCATATCCGTCAAATCATGCGAGAGGCTGACTGCCTGTACACCGAGTCTGAAGTCGAGGCGGCCATCGCCCGCGTCGGTGCACAAATCAACGAACAACTGGCTGACAGCAATCCGGTGGTGTTCTGCGTGATGAACGGCGGCCTGATCTTCTCCGGCAAACTGCTGACGCATCTGCAATTCCCGCTGGAAGCGTCCTACCTGCACGCGACCCGTTATCGCAACGAAACCAGCGGCGGCGATCTGTTCTGGAAAGCCAAGCCGGAAGTCTCGTTCATCGACCGTGACGTGCTGATCATCGACGACATCCTCGACGAAGGTCACACCCTGGGCGCGATCATCGACTTCTGCAAACACGCCGGCGCACGCAAAGTGCACACCGCCGTGCTGATCGACAAGGATCACGACCGCAAGGCACGCCCTGACCTGAAAGCCGATTTCGTCGGCCTGCCGTGCATCGACCGTTACATCTTCGGTTACGGCATGGACTACAAAGGTTACTGGCGCAATGCCAACGGGATTTACGCCGTTAAAGGCATGTAAGCAAGATCAAAAGATCGCAGCCTTCGGCAGCTCCTACATGGGATTGATGTACACCCTGTAGGAGCTGCGGAACGCTGCGATCTTTTGCTTTTAATCCCATGCTAGAGTGCCCGGCCCCGCCCTCCGGAGTCTGTCATGCGCCTCTTGATCCGCAGCCTCGCCGCCTTGTTGCTGTCCCTCAGCTTGCCACTGTCCGCCGCGCCGATGCACAGCCAGTTCCTGCCGCCGGACGATCTGACCGTGCGCGATGCCGAGCCCGAGCAGCAGCAACTCATGCAGGTCAGCGAGTATTCGGTGGTGGTCGGTGCGCAGCGTCAGTCCAATCAGCAGCCGATTCCGGTCACTTCATCTTTGTTGATCCGCCTCAAAGGCAAGTCGCTGAACAAAGGCGCGAGCATTTCTCAGGTGCTGGTGAGTTTCGACGGCGAAAGCAAAAGCCTGAAAAAACCGGTCTACGACGAAAAAAGCAAAACCCTGACGCTGTTCTATCCATTGGCGCAATACCGCGTGGTGATGGATCTGCTGCGCAATGACACGGTATATGTGCAGTTCCTCAGTTACGCCAACGGCCACATCTGGGCGGATTTGCACACCGGGGCGATTCGTCCGCGTTGAGCCGGGCGGTCGGGCAGGGGTAAACTGCCCGCCCCGTGTCATGTCTGCGAGCTGGAGTCGGCAATGCGTAAAGATAAGAAACAAGTGATTGGTGACGAGATCGGCGATGAGCAGATCAAGCTGTTCCTCGATTTTGAGCCGGTCGACGCCACTTCGCCGTCGCTGCACAAACTGATCAAGGCCTATCGCGGTTTGCGCATCGATGATTTCGAGCGTTTTCTGGGGTTCTTCGTTGCGGCCGGTTATGACCTTGATGGCAAGGACGAGCAGGGCAAGACCTTCGTTGATCTGATCGCCGATCAGCGCAACGCCCCGGACTACATCGAGCTGATCGATAAAGTTCGCGGTTAAGATCAAAAGATCGCAGCCTTCGGCAGCTCCTACACGGGGTTTGCGTTTAATCTGTAGGAGCTGCCGAAGGCTGCGATCTTTTGCTTCTGAAAGACATAAAAAAAACGCCCCGAATGGGGCGTTTTTTCATGCGGCGCGATCAAGCAAAACTTGGCGTCTCGCTGCTTTCCTCAACCAGTTCCAGGGCGATGTTGTTCTGCGTGTTGATCTTGCGATACAGCGCAGCATCGGTTTCCAGAACCTTTTCACGGGCCGGGAAGATTTCTGCCAGTTTAGCGGCCCACTCGCCGGACGCCTTGCCCGGGAAGCACTTCTCGATCAGCTCGAGCATGATCGAAACGGTCACCGACGCGCCCGGCGATGCGCCAAGCAGGGCGGCGAGGGAGCCGTCTTTCGCCGCGACCAACTCGGTACCGAACTGCAGGATGCCACCCTTTTTCGGGTCCTTCTTGATGATCTGCACTCGTTGGCCGGCCACTTCCAGGCGCCAGTCTTCGGCTTTCGCCTGCGGGTAGAAGCGGCGCAGGGATTCCAGACGCTGCTCCATCGACTGCATCACTTCGCTGACCAGGTACTTGGTCAGGTCCATGTTGTTTTTTGCCACCGCCAGCATCGGCCCGATGTTGCCGGCGCGCACCGACATCGGCAGGTCCATGAAGGAGCCGTGCTTGAGGAACTTGGTGGTGAAACCGGCGTATGGCCCGAACAGCAGGGATTTCTTGCCGTCGACGACGCGGGTGTCGAGGTGCGGCACCGACATCGGTGGCGAACCCACGGCCGCCTGGCTGTAGACCTTGGCCTGGTGGTGCTTGACCACTTCCGGATTATCGCAACGCAGCCACTGGCCGCTGATCGGAAAGCCGCCGAAGCCTTTGCTTTCTTCGATGCCCGAAGCCTGCAGCAACGGCAGGGCTGCGCCACCGGCACCGAGGAAGACAAATTTGGCATCGACTTCGCGGGTGTTGCCGTTGTTGACGTCCTTGATGCTGACGGTCCAGCCGGCGCCGTTACGCTTGAGGCCAGTCACGCGCTTGCAGTATTTGACCTGGGTATCCGGGGCGCTGCTCAGGTGCTTGAGCAACTGATTGGTCAGGGCGCCGAAGTTGACGTCAGTGCCGTTCATCACGCGGGTGGCGGCGAGGACTTCGTCTGGCGAGCGGCCCGGCATCATCAGCGGCATCCACTCGGCCATTTTGCCTTTGTCTTCGGTGTACTCCATGTCGGCAAACGCGTGGTGCTTGCTCAGGACATTGAAGCGTTCCTTGAGGAACGACACACCGCTCTCGCCCTGAACGAAACTCAGGTGCGGCACCGGGCTGATGAAGGATTTGCACGAGCCGAACGTGCCTTTTTTGGTGAGGTACGACCAGAACTGCTTCGACACCTCGAACTGGGTGTTGATGTGCACGGCTTTCTTGATGTCGACGCTGCCGTCGGCGGCCTGCGGCGTGTAGTTCAGCTCGCACAGGCCGGCGTGGCCGGTACCGGCGTTGTTCCACGGATTGGAACTCTCGGCAGCACCGGAATCCATCAGCTCGACGACTTCCAGCTTGATCGCGGGGTCGAGCTCTTTGAGCAGTACGGCCAGGGTGGCACTCATGATGCCCGCCCCTACCAGAACTACGTCGACTGCTTCGTTATGCGCCATTTAACGCGTCTCCCAAATCTGCAGCACCAAATTGTCGGCATGGCTGCCAGGCGTTCCAGGGCAGGTCAGTGGGCCCGGGCTATCCATGGTCAGGTTGGCCATGTCCGAATCTTCGCAATTTTTCGCAACTTCGACGGATGCGTGCGGCCTGGTTTCAAGCGTTCCATGAACGCATTTTCGCCCAGGGCTGGCAATTCGACTTATGGTCGAGACATCCGTTTTCGTGCAACCAAATCCGTAGCGGACAGGCTTCAGGCTCCGGTATTCGAGGTATACCCGGTCCTGTGTCGTTGGGCTGTTTCAGACGCTAATGGTGCATGTTCAGACGCAAAACTATTCATTTGCTCGCCACACTCTTGTGAAGTTGTGAAAACCCGTTTTTTTCACGCTCTTTTGAAGACGTGAACCTCAAAAAGGGCTGCCTTGGCCTGGCACCTGCCCGCAAGGGCAAAACAACGCGGTGGCCGAGCGAATGACAGCTCTGCAGATTCGCGAAAAGCGGGGTTTTGCCGGAAGAACAGGCAAGCGCGCCAACTTCACTCGATCTGTGTGGGCGGCTCTCTGTGGGCGATTTTGATGTCGATGCATGCGCATTGACGCTGTTGCGGGGCCCGATCAGGAGACGTCCTTATAATCGGGGGGAGATTGTAGCGAAGAAATGCGCGCAGTTGCTCGTGTTTAATGACTTTTATTAGGCATCCGGTCAGATGCTCAACTGCACCTGACCCCGTGCGCGCATTTGTCGCGGTACGACCCGCGCGCTGGCGGGCAATGGCTGGTGCAGCCAGGTCAGGCGGATTTCTTCGATTTCCACCCAACCGTCACCCATCGGTTGCAGGCTGCACTGCTTGAAGGCCTGGCAGTGGCCGTTGCGGTCGAGCAGGGCAAAGCTGCGATGCAGCGGGCGCGGGGCGAACAGCGAGATCAGATAACGCATGGCAGAGTTCCTTGAAGGAGGACTGCTGTGAAGCTTGCCGGTGGGCCGTGACGTCGCGGTGTATGGACGGTGAAGAATGTGTGACAGGAACCGCTTTCGGCGGGGTTGGTCAGACATTGCAGTATTCACTGTGCGGCGCTGGTTACGCGCAGTGGCCCACCGCTATACTGCCGGCCTGTTTGTGCCTGATTCTGGAGAGAAGAGCATGTTGCAACGCCTGTTGTTCGGTTTGATCACTGTCGCCGGTTTGACCCTCGCCGGCTGCGCCCACAGCCCGCAACAACTGAATCCGGAGCCAAAGCTGACCACGCAATTGCCAGCGGTCGGTCGCGGCCAGCCTGTCATCGTGCGTGTGGTCGACGGTCGTCCGTCGCCGACCCTCGGTACCCGTGGCGGTCTGTATCCGGAAACCAGCGCCATCACCGTGCAGCGCGAGCAGATCCTGCCGAAGCTGCAGGCCCAGGCCGAAGCTGCCGTACGTCTGCTCGGCTTCACCCCGACCACCAGCGCACCTAACGCGCCGCAGCTGACCGTGACCCTGGCCGAGCTGAAATACCAGTCGCCGAAAGAAGGCATGTACGTGACCGAAGCCACCATCGGCGCGACCTTCCGCTCCGACGTGCAGAACGCCAACCGCCGCTACAGCGGCCGCTACGGTGCGTCGCTGGACCAGCGCTTCGGCATGGCGCCGAATCAGGAAACCAATACCAAACTGGTCAGCGATGTATTGAGCGATGCGTTGACCCGTCTGTTCAAGGATCCGACGGTGGGTCAGGTGCTCGCTGAGTAATTTTCGGCGGATGTGAAAAAGCCCGGGATCAGCGATGAGCCCGGGCTTTTTTGTGGGATCTGAAATCTTACCCCCTCACCCCAGCCCTCTCCCCCAAGGGGGCGAGGGGGAAAGGGAGCCGATTTGCGTTGTTCTTGAGATCTACATTCATCTCGGGCTTTCAGGTCGATGAGCCTCGACCAAACACCACGGTCAGTCCCCTCTCCCTCCGGGAGAGGGTTAGGGTGAGGGTGCTTTTGCTTTTAGGCAGCCTGTGAATAAAAGTCGAGAACGCTGACACCCGTCAGCAAGTCAGTCTCAGGCAAATCCGCATGCTGATGCCCGCCCAGCGCGCAATACACCAGCCAGTGCCGGTCCTGAACATTGAAGGCAAGGCTGCCCACCAGACTTTGCTGGTCGTCGTATGGGGTGATGAGATACAGGCGATCCTGGTTTTCCGCGTGCAGCATGTCGCATTCCATTCGGGTTTCGAGGCGCGCAGGGTGAAGCATCCACGTGACGATGCCATGACACAGGACAGCCATCGGTCGATTGTCAGGTTATTTGTCGCAAAGGCTGGGGCAGAGCCTTGGGGTTTGGGTAGAATCCGCGCCGCGGTCGTCGGTCTGGCGTCTGCCACACCGGTTAAGTTAGAGGTCTGTGATGTCGCTGCACTTGATGACGCTGTTTACCGCCCATCCCGCCAAGTTGATCAATCTACTGGCCTTGCTGCTGGCTTTTCCGGGCAGTTGGCTGCTGCACGCGACCCGCCGCCGTGAGCAACGCGCCCAGGCCAGTCTCGCCGCCCAGCGCCAGGCGCAGCCGAATGCCGAGCCGATGCTCGATTGGGCAACGTTGCGCATGAACCGGTTCTTCTATCGTTTCGGTTTTGCCTGCCTGGGGCTTGCGTTGCTGGTGTCCTGGATCAGCACGCGCTTCTGAAAGCAAAAGATCGCAGCCTTCGGCGGCTCCTACACGAATCCGATGTAGGAGCTGCCGAAGGCTGCGATCTTTTGATCCTGCTGCAAATAATTAAAGCGGCAACCCAGCCTTGACCCGATACTGATTGCGCACCGGCGTCGCGTATTGCAGCACCAGATACGGGCGATGCTCAGCGGGACAGGCGTCCAGTCGGCTCTGCCACTCATCCTGCGCCTTGGCCAATTCGTCAGCCGGGAACACCTCGGCCGCCTTCGGCACGTTCAGTTGCGGATCGGCATCCGCCCACTGCGCGTACGCCAGGTAATGCACCGGGAACAACCGGTAACCGCCGAGAATCTGCTTGTCCATCTCGATCGCCAATTGCTTGGTGTCTTCGAAGACCTCGGTGATCGGCGCGGCAAAGTTCACGTGCACCCGGCCCTTGTAGCCAGTGATGCCTTTGGCAATGCTCACGTCATCCTCGCCCGGCGCCTTGGCGTAGGTGCCGGTGGTGGCGCGGATGTACAGTTCGCGGGCCTTGGCCTGATCGCACGGGTCGTACTCATAGCTGATCGACACTGGCGTCACGTTCAACGAACGGATCACTTCGCCGAACGGCTCGTCCTTGCGGCTCATGTGGAACATCTTGAGGATCGCCGACTCGGTGCGGTCGTCGCCGTCCTTCGCCCGACCTTCAGCCTGAGCAATCCAGATCGACGCGCAATCGTTGCGGATCGAGTGATTGATGTACGCCGACAGCAATTGATACGCAGCCATTTTCTCGCGACGGCCGGTGATCGAACGGTGGACGATGAAGCTCTTGTTCAAGCGCATCAGGTCGCTGACAAACGGCTTCTGCAGCAGGTTGTCGCCAATCGCGATGCGCGGCGTCGGCAGGCCGGCGTGGTACACCGCGTAGTTGACGAAGGCCGGGTCCATGACGATGTCGCGGTGGTTGGCGATGAACAGGTAGGCGCTGCCGGACTTGAACTGCTCGACACCGGTATACGTCACGCCATCGGTGGCGCGCTCGATGGTGTGGTCGACGTAGAACTCGACTTTGTCCTGTAAGGTAGCCACGGAATCCACGTCGGCAAACTCACGACGCAGCCGATGGGCTATAAGAGGTTTGAGCATCCAGCCGAAGGCACCGGCAAAACGCGGGAAGCGGAAGTGGGTGAGGATATCTAGAAACGCCTTGTCGCCGAGCAGCCTTGCCAGTACCGCAGGTACTTCGCTGTCGTCGTAAGGTCGGATGGCATCGAATTCGCCCATCATGCTCTCTTGTTGGAAACGGCTAGGGTAAGTAAAGGGTTTGATCGAAAACCCGCGGGGCACGGTCTGAAAAGTAGTCAGACAAAAATTGCCCTGCAAATAGACCGGCGATTATACGCACAAGTCACTTGGGAGACCGCGATGCTGGAAGCCGCTGAGTATCAATGTCCGTATTGTGGGGAAGTGGTTGAAACATCCGTGGACCTGTCCGGTGGCGATCAGACTTATATTGAGGACTGTCAGGTGTGCTGCCGGCCGATCACCTTTGTTCTGCAGGTGCACGGTGAGGACTGGTTTCTCGAAGTCTTCAGCGAAAACGAGTGAGGGCCGCGTATGCAGCGCATCTACGAACCGGCGAACCTGATGGAAGGCGAGATGCTCAAGGGCATGCTCGCCAATGAAGGGATCGAGGCGCACCTGATCGGCCGTGATCTGGTGGGCGGTACGGGGGAACTGCCGATCTTCGGCCTGCTCGGGTTGTCGGTGGACAACGACCAGGCCGAATACGCCCGCGAGCTGATCAATGCGTACAATGCCGCGCTGCCGCTGCCCGGCGACGAACCGGAGAGCTTCCCCGGGACGCTGGTCTGTTAGGCTGACGTTCGTTTGATCAAGAGTCGTGTTGCCCCATGTGTGGACGTTATGCCCTGTTTCGCTGGAACCGCGACTTCGCGGCCCTGCCAGGTTTTCCCGCCGATCAGCAGGCGCAGTGGAACATTTCCCCCAATGATTCGGTGTTGATGCTGCGTGCCGACGAAGACGGCCAGCGCACGTTGGCCCGTGCGCGCTGGGGCCTGACACCGCCGTGGCTGACCGATCTGTCGAAAACCCCGGCCCATGCCCGCGCCGAAACCGTGGCCGAGCAGCCGATGTTTCGTGAGGCCCTGCGTCTGCGTCGCTGCCTGCTGCCCGCCAACGGTTTTTACGAATGGCGCGGCACCCAGCGCAAGCGCCCGTATTGGCTGACGCCGGGGGAGGGCTCGTCGTTGTTTTTCGCCGCGATCTGGGAAGCGTATCCGGTGCAGGAGCAGGTCTGGCTGAGCACGGCGGTGATCACTCAGTCGGCGGCGAGTCAGCGGCGGCCGTTGATTCTTGATGAAACCGGGCAAGCTGCCTGGCTGGATCCTGAAACGCCGCTGCATGTGTTGCAGGGGTTGCTCGCCAGTGAACCGACGGCGCTGCGTGAGCGGGTGTTGGCGAATCTGGTGAATGATCCGAAGCTCAATGGGCCGGAGTGTTTGACCCCGGCTTAAGGCATTTAGATCAAAAGCCCCTCACCCCAGCCCTCTCCCGGAGGGAGAGGGGGCCGACCGAGGTGTCTCGCGTCAGACATCGACCTGAAAGAACCAGTCGATTATGGATTCAGCGAGGACCTGCGGGTCGACGGACTTTTGAAGCATCCCCCAATCGGTCCCCTCTCCCTCCGGGAGAGGGCTAGGGTGAGGGGCTCTTGATTTTTCAGACCTTGAACTGATTGATCAACCGCCGCTGCTGTTCCGCCAGTTTGGTCAACCCGGCGCTCGCCGAACTCGACTCATCCGCACCGCCGGCCACTTCATTCGCTACCTGACCGATATTGATCACATTGCGATTGATGTCATCGGCCACTGCGCTCTGCTCCTCAGCGGCGCTGGCAATCTGCGTATTCATATCGTTGATCACCGACACCGCCTGAGTGATCGTCTCCAAGGCCTCGGCCGCTTTTGCCGCGTGCTGAACGCTTTCGTCGGTGCGGTTCTGACTGTCTTCCATAACCCGCACCACATCGCGGGTGCCTTGTTGCAGTTGCTGGATCATCGTCTGAATTTCTTCAGTGGCTTTCTGGGTTTTCTGCGCCAGATTGCGCACTTCGTCGGCGACCACCGCAAAACCGCGGCCCTGCTCGCCGGCCCGCGCGGCCTCGATCGCCGCGTTCAAAGCCAGCAGATTGGTCTGCTCGGCGATCCCGCGAATGGCGGTGAGGATGGCGTTGATGTTTTCGCTGTCCTTGGCCAGCGTCTGCACCACGTCGACAGCCTTGCCGATTTCCACCGCCAGTACGCCGATCGAATTCGAGGTGTCGCGGACGATCTGCATGCCCTGGCTGGCGGCCTGATCGGCGTGGCTTGCAGCTTGTGCCGCCTGGGTGGCGTTGCGTGCGACGTCCTGGGCGGTGGCGGTCATTTCCTGCACGGCGGTGGCCACCTGATCGATTTCGGCCATTTGCTTCTGCACGCCGATGTTGGTGCGGATGGCGATGTCGGCGGTGTGTTCCGAGGAATCGCTGACGCTCTGCACCGAGCTCACTACTTGCGTAATCATCGCCTGCAACTTGGCGAGGAAGGTGTTGAAGCCTTTGGCAATCGAGCCCAGTTCGTCGCTGCGATCACTGCTCAAACGCCGGGTCAGATCACCTTCGCCCTGGGCGATGTCATCGAGCATGGCGACCATTTGCTTGAGTGGCCGGGCAATGCCGTGGCCCACCAGCCAGATCACCAGCAGACCGATGCCGGCGATGATCAGGCCGACCATGGCCATGCCGAAGGTGTCGGATTTGCGTCGGGCATCGAGGTCGGCCTGCAGGGTTCGCAGGTCGGCCATCACGGCGTTGAGCGGCAATTGCAGCATCAACGTCCAGCGTGCGTCGGTCTGACCGATGCCGAACGGCAGGTACAGCTCTATGCGGCCCTTGGCCTGATTGACCGAGTAAGTCACCTCGTCGCGCTTGAGGTTGGCCAGGTTGCTGGTTTGTTCGGCATCGAGAATGTCGCTGACTTTTTCGCCGAATTTGCTCGAATCCTTGGTGTAGGCAACGATCCGCCCGTTGCCGCCGACCAGCGCCATTTCCCCTGCACCGCTGTAAAGCTTCTGGTTGGCGGCGAGGAGCATGTCCTGAATGAAGTTCACCGAGAGGTCGGCGCCGACGATGCCCTGGAACGCGCCGTTGACCATGATCGGTTCGATAAACGAGGCGAGCATGACGATTTTGTCGCCGACCTTGTACGGTGCCGGGTCGATCACGCAGGGTTTCTTCGTCTCTTTCGAGCAGAGGTAGTACTCGCTGGCGCGCACGCCGGTGGACAGGGTTTTCTGATCGTCGACATCGGCCAGTTTGTCCACGCCCAGGCTGCCGTCGGTATTGCGGAACCACCACGGCAGGAAGCGTCCGTTGGCCGGATCGATGCCGACCACGGCGCTGCCGACGTAGGCCGCGTCATTGTGGTCCAGTGCGTTTTTCTCCCAGCCGATGTAGGTGCCGAGAATTTTCGGATTCTTTTCGACGTTTTCCTTGATCAGGCTGATCAACTGTTCGCGGCTTACGCTCAGCCGCGGCTGGCCATCGGTGCCTGGCGTGCCGAGCAGAGCATTGACCCGTACCAGGCCGCCGGCGATCAGCAGCGGCGCTTCGAGTTCGCGCTGGATCTGGCTGACCTGCGTCTGCGCCAGCGAGGTCAGGCGCTGCTCGATCACTTGCTCGAACTGCGCCTGGGTACGCTGTTGCACCATTTCTTGAGTGCGAGCGCCGGAGAACAGCGCGTACAGCACCAGCGCCGCGACCACGCTGAGAACGATGGCGCCGGCCAGGGCGGCGACGGAAAACTGGATCGACTTGAACTTCATGGGAGCTCCGCACGCAAGAGGACTGTCTGCGAGGGATTTATCGGCGGCACGCGCGGGGCCATGAGAGACGTTGGTCGGAATCGCCGCGCGATGTCGCTGATGGATCGGTGCGCGGCGGATTCAATGCGCGTTGAGGAATTTCCAGCCAGTCTTGCGGCCATAGGTGAATGGCCGCGCAATGCGTCCGTTGTATCTGGCGCCAATACGATTAGCCGCCTAGGATACGCCTCAGGTTTTCAGGGAGCTCTTTTGAATGAACAAGACATTGGTTACAAGTGCACTGAGCGCAGCGCTGTTGCTGGCCGGTTGTCAGTCGGTCAACACCACCAGCGGCGGTGCCGTGGGCGTGGAGCGCAAGCAGTACATGTTCAGCATGCTGTCCTCGCAAGAGGTCGACCAGATGTACGCGCAGTCGTATCAGAAAACCGTCGGCGAGGCGTCGAGCAAAGGTGTGCTGGACAAGACCAGCCCGGAAGCCAAGCGCGTGCAGACCATCGCCAATCGCTTGATCGCCCAGGCGCCGACCTTCCGCCCGGACGCGGCGCAGTGGCAATGGGAAGTCAATCTGATCAAGAGCGATGAGCTCAACGCCAACTGCGGTCCTGGCGGCAAGATCATTTTCTACACCGGGCTGATCGACAGCCTGAAACTCACCGACGACGAAATTGCCGCGGTCATGGGCCATGAAATCGCCCACGCCCTGCGCGAGCACGGTCGTGAGGCGATGTCCAAGGCGTATGGTATGGAGATGGCCAAGCAGGGCGCCGGAGCTTTGTTCGGTCTGGGTCAGGACAGCCTGGCGCTGGCCGACACCGTGGCCAACTACGGCATGACCCTGCCCAACAGCCGCGCCAACGAAAACGAAGCCGACCTGATCGGCCTGGAACTGGCCGCCCGCGCCGGTTACAACCCGAACGCGGCGATCACCCTGTGGGACAAGATGAGCAAGGCTTCGGAAGGCTCGCCTCCAGAGTTCATGAGCACTCACCCGGCCTCGACCAGCCGGATTGCCGCGTTGCAGGCAGCGATTCCGAAGGTGATGCCACTTTACGAAAAAGCCCCGAAATCCTGAGTCGATGATCGTTCCCACGCTCTGCGTGGGAATGCCTCAAGGGACGCTCCGCGTTCCAATGGGACGCGGAGCGTCCCCGGCTGCATTCCCACGCAGAGCGTGGGAACGATCGGCGCGATCGGCGTAAGCTTGCAGCTGGTTCAAACCCAGCCGCTGCTTTGCATTGCTTTATAGACCGCAACAATCGCCAGAATCATGAACGCCGAAGCCGCGAGGCGGCGAATCAGGGTCAGTGGCAGTTTGTCTGCGGCGAAATTACCCGCCAGTACCACCGGCACGTTGGCAATCAACATGCCCACGGTGGTGCCGATGATCACCAGCCACAGTTCCGGATATTGCGCGGCGAGCATCACCGTAGCGATCTGGGTCTTGTCGCCGATTTCGGCGAGGAAGAACGCGATCAGCGTAGTCAGGAACGGCCCGAACTTGCGCGCCGTGCTGGCTTCGTCATCATCCATTTTGTCCGGGACCAGGGTCCACAGTGCCGTGGCAGCGAAGCTGGCGGCGAGGATCCAGTGCAGCACGGCGTCGGAGAAGAAACTGCCGAACCAGGCACCTACCGCACCGGCTGCTGCGTGGTTGGCCAGCGTCGCGGCGACAATCCCGGCAATGATCGGCCAGGGTTTGCGAAAGCGAGCGGCGAGAATCAGCGCGAGCAGTTGCGTCTTGTCGCCGATTTCGGCCAAGGCAACGATTGCGGTGGGAACGAGTAACGAGTCCAGCATCAGGGATTTCCTAAGGGGCGGGTCGACACGGCTATGACACGTACAGCCTTCCCGCCCCGGGTAAGGTGTGCGTGTCATAGGTCTTGTCAAACCCTGCGATCCGTCTGCTGCGGACGCTTGGGTCGCATACGCCATGATCTGAGGATCAAGTATGTTGACGTATGCCGGACGAGCTTGGCGCTCGTGGGAGACTACTCCCCTAGGACGGAGCGGATTCTGCCTAGGCAAATCCGATTGGGCAAGAACAAATTTTCAACCGCGCTTGGCCCGGTAAATCCGAAAACCATTGCCTTCAGCCTTGATCGCGCAAATGCCCAAGTGCTCCTCGATCAGCGGTTGATACTTGAGGAAGCTGTTCGCCACGAGGCGCAGTTCGCCACCGTTTTTCAGATGTTTGGCCGCTTTTCGCAGCAGATTCTCAGTGGCGAAATAATCGGTGTGCACGCCAACATGGAATGGCGGATTGCTCAGAATCGCGCTCAAACCCATCGGTGCGGCGTCGATGCCATCACCGGTCAGGACGTCCGCCTCCAGGCCGTTGGCGGCCAGGGTCAGACGACTGCTGGCGGCGGCGAACGCGTCGACATCGAGCAAGGTCACCTGATTGTGCGGATAGCGACGTTTAACCGAAGCCCCCAGCACACCCGCGCCGCAACCGAAGTCGAGCAGATGGCCGCTCGGCAGTTTGTCCAGATGCTCCAGGAGCAGGGCGCTGCCGCGATCCAGCCGACCGTGGCTGAACACGCCCGGCAGGCTGATGACTTTCAGCGGGCCCTCGGTCAGAGGCAGTTCGTACGTCTGCGCGAGACTTTCCAGCGTTTTCGCCTCTGGCGCATTGGCCACGGTGACTTGCCAGAGCTGGCAGTGACGGGCGCTATCGAGTTTGCGCGGCTTGCCGAACGGGTTGAGCTGTTTCGACGCGCCTTCGATGCCGCTGCGTTTTTCCCCGACCAGAAACACTTCACGCCCGGCCAGACGCGATGCCACGGCGTTGAGGATGTAATCGGTCAGGTCCTTGGATTTGGGCAGGAACACCACAGCGCTGTCGAACTCGCGGTCCGGGACATTCACGCCGAAATGGCTGCGGCCTTCGAAACGTGCATCCAGCGCGGCTTGATCGCCAGCGTGCCAGCACCAGCCGAACGCGTTGGGCAGGCGTCCGAGCAAATCATCGGCGGGCAGGCCGGCCAACAACAGCGAACCCTGGAATAACTCGGCCTGACGAAGCAGTACTTCACTGCGCGGATCCATAACTGCTCCTTGAAAAAAAGTGCCGCAGTTTATCAACTGACGACCCGCAGCGCCTCACCGCTGAAGAACGCTTCGGCGTTTTCGCTCAGCTGGCCGACGATACGCTGGCGTGCCTCGCGACTGCCCCAGGCGTTGTGCGGGGTGACGATCAGGCGCGGAATATCGCCGGCAAGCAGCGGATTGCCTTGGGTCGGGGGTTCGACACTCAACACATCGGTGGCGGCGCCGCCGAGGTGACCGCTGCGCAAAGCGTCGGCCAGCGCCTGCTCATCGATCAGGCCGCCACGAGCGGTATTGACCACAAATGCGCCGGGCTTCATCGAAGCCAGTTCGCGGGCGCCGATGAAATGCCGGGTGTGCTCGTTGAGCGGGCAGTGCAGGGTCAGGGCGTCGATCTGCGGTAGCAGTTCATTCAGCGGCAAACGATCCGGCCGCGCCGGGCGCCCGGGAATCTGCCCGAGCAACACGCGCATACCGAACGCTTCGGCCAACCGCGCCACGGCGCCACCGAGTTCGCCATGCCCGAGCAGGCCGAGGGTTTTGCCTTGCAGTTCGACGATCAGGTAGTCGAGCAGGCAGAACTGTTTCGCCTGTTGCCAGCGGCCTGCGCCCACAGCTTTCTGATAGTCGGCCAGGCGCGTGGCGAGGTTGAGCAACAGCATGATCGTGTGTTGCGCCACCGACGGCGTGCCATAAGCCTGGCAATTGCACACGGTGATGCCGTGAGCGCGAGCGGCGGCGAGGTCGACGTTGTTGGTGCCGGTGGCGCTGATCAGGATCAGTTTCAGTTGCGGGTTGGCGGCCATGGCGGCTGAATCGATCACGACTTTGTTGGTGATCGCCACATCGGCGCGTTGCAGGCGTTCGCTGACCTGCTCCGGCAACGTCTGGGCGAACAGCTGTAGATCACTGAAGCATTCACGCAACGGACCGAGGTCCAGATCGCCAAGATCCAGCGAAGGGTGATCAAGGAATACCGCACGGTGCGTGTTCGTCATCAACTGTACCTTTTGTGCTGTGAGCGGAGGGCGTACTCTGCCGAGCCTACCAGATGAAACAATTGGTTACTCGACACCGCAATGCCTCGGACACTTGTGGGAGCGAGCCTGCTCGCGAAAGCCTTGTCACATTCAACAGCTTTGTTGACTGACCCACCGCATTCGCGAGCAAGCTCGCTCCCACAGGGAAAGCATTCGGCAATGAGCCCAGTTTGAACAATCGAATTCTGAGGAGCCCCCATGTACTGGACCGAGTTCTTGACCGTTGCGCTGATCCATCTGCTCGCCGTCGCCAGCCCCGGCCCGGACTTTGCCGTGGTCGTGCGCGAGAGCGTGACCCACGGGCGCCGCGCCGGCACCTGGACCGCGCTGGGCGTGGGCTCGGCGATATTCCTGCATGTCGGCTATTCGTTGCTCGGCATCGGTCTGATCGTGTCGCAATCGATCGTGCTGTTCAACGCGCTGAAGTGGGCGGCAGCGGCTTACTTGCTGTACATCGGCTTCAAGGCCTTGCGCGCGCAACCGGCGAAAACCGTCACTGATGACCTGCAAAAGGAAGCTGGCGTGCGTACCGCGAGGGGTGCGTTCACCTCGGGCTTCGTCACCAACGGCCTGAACCCGAAAGCCACGCTGTTTTTCCTCTCGCTGTTCACCGTGGTGATCAACCCGCACACGCCGCTGGCCGTGCAGGCCGGTTACGGGGTGTACCTGGCGGTGGCGACGGCGATCTGGTTTTGCCTGGTGGCGATGCTGTTCAGCCAGCAGCGCGTGCGCGCCGGCTTCGCCCGCATGGGCCACTGGTTCGACCGCACCATGGGCGCGGTGCTGATTGCTCTCGGCGTGAAAATCGCGTTTACCGAGATGCATTGAGAACTGGAACACATCAATCTCTGTGGGAGCGAGCCTGCTCGCGAAAGCGCTAGTCCGGTCACGAAAATGTCGACTGACCCGACGCCTTCGCGAGCAAGCTCGCTCCCACAGGTCGTGTTTTCTTCAAATTCGGCCCGCAATGCTGGCGCAAAGCTAGCACTTATACGGCTCTGCAAATCATTCCTTTGGCTGATTTGACTGTCATGCAGGCGCACTAGAGTACGAATCTCTCCGCCAACACCGTGCAGTCAGAAAAGGGATTCTTATGTTGCAGACTCGGGTCATTCCGCCGGCCGATGGGGCCTACCAGTATCCATTGCTGATCAAACGGCTGCTGATGTCCGGCGCCCGTTACGAGAAAACCCGCGAAATCATCTACCGCGACCAGTTGCGCTACAGCTATCCGACCCTGATCGAGCGCGTTGCGCGGCTGGCCAACGTGCTGACGGCAGCCGGGGTCAAGGCCGGTGACACCGTGGCGGTGATGGATTGGGACAGCCATCGTTACCTGGAATGCATGTTCGCCATTCCGATGATCGGCGCGGTGATCCACACCATCAACGTGCGTCTGTCACCGGAGCAAATCCTCTACACCATGAATCACGCCGAGGACCGCTTCGTGCTGGTCAACAGCGAATTCGTCGGGCTCTACCAGGCCATCGCGCCGCAGCTGACCACGGTGGAGAAAACCCTGCTGCTGACCGATCTCCCAGAGAAAACCGCGGAGCTGCCCAACCTCGTCGGCGAATACGAGCAACTGCTGGCCGCTGCGAGTGCGCAATACGATTTCCAGGACTTCGACGAAAACTCGGTTGCCACTACGTTCTACACCACGGGCACCACCGGCAACCCGAAAGGGGTGTACTTCACCCATCGACAACTGGTGCTGCACACCATCGGTGTGGCGACGATCATGGGTTCGATCGACAGCGTGCGCCTGCTCGGCACCAACGATGTGTACATGCCGATCACGCCGATGTTCCACGTCCACGCCTGGGGATTGCCGTACGTGGCGACCATGCTCGGGCTCAAGCAGGTCTATCCGGGGCGCTACGATCCGGAATATCTGGTCGAGTTGTGGCGCAAGGAGAAGGTCACCTTTTCCCACTGCGTGCCGACCATTCTGCAAATGCTGCTCAACGCCAAAGCCGCGCAGGATGCCGACTTCGGCGGCTGGAAGATTGTCATCGGCGGCAGCGCGCTCAATCGCAGCCTGTATGAAAACGCCAAGGCGCGCGGCATTCAGCTGACGGCCGCGTACGGCATGTCGGAAACCGGGCCGCTGGTGTCCTGCGCGCACCTCAACGATGAATTGATGGCCGGGACTGAAGACGAGCGCACCACGTATCGGATCAAGGCCGGCGTTCCAGGGCCTCTCGTCGAAGCGGCGATTGTCGACGGCGAGGGCAACTTCCTCCCGGCCGACGGCGAAACCCAGGGCGAACTGGTACTGCGCGCGCCATGGCTGACCGAAGGCTACTTCAATGAACCGCAGAAGGGCGCCGAACTCTGGGCCGGCGGCTGGCTGCACACCGGCGACGTCGCCACGCTCGACAGCATGGGCGTGATCGATATTCGCGACCGCATCAAGGACGTGATCAAGACCGGCGGCGAGTGGATCTCCTCCCTCGACCTCGAAGACCTGATCAGCCGGCATGCGGCGGTACGCGAAGTAGCAGTGGTGGGCATCGCCGATCCGCAGTGGGGCGAGCGCCCGTTTGCCTTGCTGGTGGTGCGCGAAGGGCAGGTGATCGGCGCGCGTGAGCTCAAGGAACACCTCAAGCCGTTCGTCGAGCTGGGGCACCTGAGCAAGTGGGCGATCCCCAGCCAGATTGCCCTTGTTACCGAAATTCCCAAGACCAGTGTCGGCAAGCTCGACAAGAAGCGCATCCGCCTCGACATCACCGAGTGGCAGGCCAATAACAGCACCTTCCTTTCGACACTTTGAGTGCCTGCTGGCGCGCCGAAACCGGCGCGCCAGACCCCCCAAGCAAGCGCTTGGCTTGTGAAATCGAAAAAATCAGCCATCCTTGCCGTGCCGACTTGTGTCGGACTGGCGAAAGGACTGTTCCAGAGTGGTTGGCGGCTGCAAATCACACTTTAGAGGGATCAAGCACTACCACCCGCTGGCTATAGTCCGCTCAAGGACTTTTTGAAAACGGAGCACACGCACTGATCGGGGCGAGCAACTCTGGAACGATTTCGGGCAGCCCTGGCGCCCGGTCCTCCACAGCGTTTTTGAAAGTACTCACTGCCATAACAATAATGCACATGGAGTAGCGTCGATGACCTCAGCAAACCAGTTCTGGCGCCGGGCGAAACTGCCTCTGGCGGTCAGTCTTGCCTCCTCGCTCGCCGGGCCTGCATTCGGCGTCAGTTTCAACGTCGGTGAAATCGAAGGCCAGTTCGACTCGTCCCTGTCGATTGGTGCCAGTTGGTCCACGCAGAGCCCGAACAAGAACCTCATCGGCGTCAACAATGGCGGCCATGGCCTGTCACAGACCTCCGATGACGGTCACGCCAACTTCAAAAGCGGCGAAACCTTTTCGAAGATCTTCAAGGGTATCCATGACCTTGAACTGAAATACGGCGACACCGGCGTATTCGTCCGGGGCAAATACTGGTACGACTTTGAACTGAAGGACGAGAGCCGCCAGTTCAAAGACATCAGCGACAGCAACCGCAAAGAGGGCGCCAAGTCCTCCGGCGGGCAGATCCTCGACGCCTTCGTCTACCACAACTACGCGATTGCCGATCAGCCGGGTTCCGTGCGTCTGGGCAAGCAGGTGGTGAGCTGGGGTGAAAGTACCTTCATCGGCGGCGGCATCAACTCGATCAACCCGATCGACGTGTCCGCGTTCCGTCGTCCGGGTGCCGAAATCAAGGAAGGCCTGATTCCGGTCAACATGTTCTACGTGTCTCAGAGCCTCACCGATAACCTCTCGGCCGAAGCGTTCTACCAACTGGAGTGGGACCAGACTGTCGTCGACAACTGCGGCACATTCTTCTCTCAGCCCGACATCATTGCGGACGGTTGCGACAACAACTTGCGCGTGCTGAACAAGCGTTCGCAGATTCCGGCGATTGCCCTGGGGCCTTTGGGGGCCAACGGCGTGAACGTCAACGAGGAGGGTGTGCTGGTGCGCCGTGGTCCGGACCGCGATGCTCGCGACAGCGGCCAGTACGGTGTGTCCTTCAAGTACATGTACGAACCGTTGGACACCGAGTTCGGTGCGTACTTCATGAATTACCACAGCCGTGCGCCGATCTTCAGCGCCACCGGTGCGCCGCAGTCGGTCTACAACACTGTCGCTGCACTGCCAGGACCGTTCCAGGCGCTGGGCCCGCTGCTGGTTGCGGGCAACTCCAATTACTTCGTCGAGTATCCGGAAGATATCCGCCTCTACGGCCTGAGCTTCTCCACCACCCTGCCTACCGGTACGGCGTGGAGCGGTGAGATCAGCTACCGTCCGAACGCTCCGGTGCAACTGAATTCGACCGATATCCTGTTTGCCGGCGTTCGCCCTTTGGGCGGTCCGTATGCCAATGCCTCGCTGCTCAACGGCGTGCCCGGCCAGGATCTGCACGGTTACGAGCGTAAGGAAATCACCCAGCTGCAGACCACGTTCACGCACTTTTTCGATCAGGTCATGGGCGCCAGCCGTATGACCCTGGTCGGCGAGGTCGGCATGACTTACGTGGGCGGGCTGGAAAGCCGATCCGAAAAACGGTATGGCCGTGACCCGGTCTATGGTCCGGGTGAATTGCCGGCCACCGGCACCACCAACACCTGCGTCAACATTCTCAACAACGGCACCATCAATGGCGCCGGGCCAGGCTCGCCACAGAACAACCGCAGCCGCAATTGCGACAACGACGGTTTCACCACCTCGATGTCCTGGGGCTACCGTGGTCGTGCCATCTGGGAATACAACGACGTGTTTGCCGGCGTGAACCTCAAGCCGAACGTGGCCTGGTCCCACGACGTCAGCGGTTACTCGCCAGGCCCTGGCGGCAACTTCGAGGAAGGTCGCAAAGCGGTCAGCCTGGGCGTCGATGCCGAATACCAGAACACCTACACCGCGAGCCTGGCCTACACCAATTTCTTCGACGGCAAGTACACCACCGTGGATGACCGCGACTTCGTGGCGCTCAGCTTCGGCGTGAACTTCTAAGCACTTCAGGACGAACGAATTTATGAAAATAACAAAGAGTCTGTTCCACGCCGGTGTTCTGGGCCTGTCGCTGCTGGCGAGCAGTGTCATGGCGGCGGTGCCTGCTGCCGAAGCGGATAAGCTGGGCAAGAGCCTGACGCCGATGGGCGCGGAAATGGCCGGTAATGCCGACGGTTCGATCCCTGCGTGGAAACCGTTGCCGAAAAATGCCGGCAGCGTCGACAGCAAGGGCTTCCTGTCCAACCCTTACGCCAGTGAGCAGCCGCTGTTCACCATCACTGCCAAGGATGTCGACAAGTACAAGGACAAGCTTGCCCCGGGCCAGTACGCGATGTTCAAGCGCTATCCGGAAACCTTCAAGATGCCGGTCTATCCGTCCCATCGCGGCGCCACCGTGCCGGATGACGTGTTCGCCGCCATCAAGAAGAACGCCACCAGCACCAATCTGGTGTCCGGCGGCAATGGTCTGGAAAACTTCGATACCGCCGTGCCGTTCCCGATCCCGAAAACCGGTGTGGAAGTGATCTGGAACCACATCACCCGCTATCGCGGTGGCAGCGTGACCCGTCTGGTGACCCAGGCCACGCCGCAACCGAACGGCTCGTACAGCCTGGTGTACTTCCAGGATCAGTTCGTGTTCCGCGACAAGATGAAGGACTACGATCCGGCGAACCCGGGCAACATCCTGTTCTACTTCAAGCAGAAAGTGACCGCGCCGGCGCGTCTGGCCGGTGGCGTACTGCTGGTGCACGAAACGCTGGACCAGGTCAAAGAGCCGCGTTCGGCGTGGGTCTACAACGCCGGTCAGCGTCGCGTGCGTCGCGCACCGCAAGTGTCGTATGACGGCCCGGGTACTGCGGCCGACGGCCTGCGTACCTCGGACAACCTCGACATGTACAACGGTGCGCCGGATCGTTACGACTGGAAGCTCGAAGGCAAGAAAGAGATGTACATCGCCTCCGACAGCTACAAACTCGACGATCCGAAGCTCAAGTACTCGGACATCATCAAGGCCGGCCACATCAACCAGGACCTGGCACGTTACGAGCTGCGCCGCGTCTGGCACGTAGTGGCGACCCTGAAAGAAGGTCAGCGCCACATCTACGCCAAGCGTGACTTCTACATCGACGAGGACACCTGGCAAGCCGCGGTGATCGACCACTACGACGGTCGTGGTCAGCTGTGGCGCGTAGCCGAGGCGCATGCCGAGAACTACTACGACAAGCAAGTGCCGTGGTACGCCCTCGAAACGCTCTACGACCTGCAGTCCGGCCGTTATCTGGCACTGGGCATGAAGAACGAAGAGAAGCAGGCGTATGACTTCGGCTTCACTGCCACCACCAGCGACTTCACCCCGGCCGCTCTGCGTCAGGACGGTGTTCGCTAAACCTGCGTAAACCGAGGCCGCATCCTCGTGAAAACGCCCCGACCGGTTCGGGGCGTTTTTGTGTCTGTAGCCTTTTTGTAGCCATTTGTAGCAGCAACCTTCATAACCGGTTCGATTAAGGCTAGGCTGCGGACATCTGCAACGCCGCCAACAGCAATTCGAACAAGAGCCGGCCATGACTGATCTGTCCCCACTTCCGGGTCCCGCAAGCATCACCGTCGCAGCACTGGACGGGCGTTTTTTCCGCCCGCCGCTGCCTGACGGCTATGTCCTGCGACCGCGCCTCTGCCAGCGTCTGCAGGCCGGGCTCGGTGGTCGGTTGCTGCTGGTCAGCGCCCCCGCCGGGTTCGGCAAGAGCTCGCTGGCGGTGGAGTTCTGTCAGAGCCTGCCGGCGCACTGGCAAAGTCTTTGGTTAGGCTTGAGTCCGCGAGACAGCGATCCGGGGCGTTTTCTTGAGCGCTTGCTTGAAGGTTTGCAGGATTATTTTCCGGCCTTGGGCGCCGGTGCTCTTGGCCTGCTGAAAATGCGTCAGCGTCATCAGCCGTTCGCATTTGAGGAGTGGCTCGACGGTCTGCTCGACGAACTGGCGCTGCACCTGGATCCTGCTGCACCGTTGCTGCTGGTACTCGACGATTATCACCTTGCCCAAGGGCCGGTGCTGGATCGTTGCTTGCAATTTTTCCTCAATCATCTGCCAGAAGGCTTGCTGGTGATGGTCACCAGTCGGCAGCGCCCGGACTGGCACCTGGCGCGTTTGCGCCTGTCCCGTCAGTTGCTCGAGCTGCACGAACAGGACTTGCGCCTCACCCACGACGAAGCCCTGACTTTGCTCGATCGCCACAGCAGCTCACTGCGCGGCGAGGCACTGGAAAGCCTGATCCAGCGCAGCGAAGGCTGGGTCGCCGGTCTGCGCTTCTGGTTGCTGGCGGTGGCCGAGGCGGGCAACGATTCAGCGCTGCCGCAAGCATTGAACGGCGGGGAAGGGCTGATTCGCGACTATCTGCTCGAAGAAGTCATCGATTGCCTGCCAGCCGAAGTGCAATCCTTTCTCTACGAAACTGCCCCTCAGGAACGCTTTTGCAGCGAGCTGTGCGATGCCGTCCGCGAAGCCCATGACAGCGCCGAGATCCTGCGCTTTCTGCTCGCCCATCAAGTGTTTCTGGTGCCGCTGGACGAGCACGGTCACTGGTATCGCTATCACCATTTGTTCTCTGACTTGCTGCGCAGCCGGCCGATCGCCCAGGCGATGGTGCCCACCGCCACCCTGCATTTGCGTGCCTGTCGCTGGTTCAATGCGCAGGGTTTGCTCGACGAAGCGGTGGAGCAGGCCTTGCGTGCCGGGCATCTCGACGTCGCGGCGAACCTGGTACAGAACCTGTCCGAAGAACAGCTGCTCGCCGAGCAGAACGTCGGCATGCTGCTGCGCTGGAAAATGGACTTGCCCGACAGCCTGCTGATCAGCACGCCTCGGCTGATCGTGCTCTACAGCTGGGCACTGGGGCTGGCCTGCCAGCTCGATGCCGCCGAAGAGTTGGCCAGCCATTTGAGCCGCTTCCTGCCGGCGCCTTCGGCCACGGCGCAAAAGTCGATGCTGGCGCAATGGCTGGCGCTGAGCGGGATCATCGCTCGCGGGCGCGGCCACCGCGAACTGACCCTGCGTTATTGCAGCGAAGCGCTGGAGAGCCTGCCGGCCAAGCGTTACGGCCAGCGCCTGATGTGTCTGTCGACCTTGTCCAATCTGGCGATCGCCGACGGTGATCTATGGCGCGCCCGTGGCCTGAACCGCGAATCCCTCGAGCTGGCGCAACGGGTCGGCAATCCATTATTCGAAGCGTTGGCGCATTACGACAGGGCGCGGGTTTTGCAATCGCGTGGCGAGATTCTGCGCGCGCTGGATGAAGTGCATCAGGGCCTGGAACGCCTTCGTGGTTTGTCGCCGCAACGCCTGTACGCCGTGCGCGCGCGGCTGACGCTTTATCAAGGTTTCCTGCTGGCGATGCGTTTGCAGCCGCAAGCGGCGCGCGTGCAGTTGTTGGCCGGGATCGGTGAAGCCCGTGCCTGTCGTGACATCAGCGTGCTGATCGGCCATTGCGTGATCGCTCGCCTCGACGGCGCCAACGGCGAATTCGCCAAGGCCTTCGCTGAACTCGCCGAAGCCGAACGCCTGATGCACATCTGGGACGTGCCGCCGATCTACTACCTGGCGATGATCACCTTGGTCAAATGCGAACTGTGGCTGGCCCAGGGCCGCACCGATCTGGCCGAAGCCTGGCTGGCGCGACTGGGCCAGACCTACACCGGCGAACGCGCTGCGGCACCACCGGAATTCCATCCGCAACTGCCGTTGCACGTCGAACTGCAACAGGCGCTACTGGATGTCATTCAGGGGCAGCCGATGCTCGCGGAAGGGCGTCTGAACGTGCTGCATGAAAACGGACAGCAAACCGGTCGCCAGTTGCTCAGCGTGATGGCGCTGACCCAGAAAGTCGCCTTGCTCTTGGGGGCGGCAGGGGAAGCGGAGGCGCGCAAAACGCTGGCGCTGGCGCTGGAGGCGGCTAGCGGAGGGGTTTTGCAGCCTTTCGATGCCTTGGTCAAGGCACATCCAGACTGGTTGCGCGGGCAATTGATGGCGGTCGCTCAGGCGCCTGTATGCCAGCAATTGCTGGAGCATTTTCCGCAGCCAGCGGCCCGGGTAATCGCTGAGATTTCAGCGACGGAACAGCTCAGTAGTCGGGAATTGGCAGTTCTGCGACTGATTGCCCAAGGCTGTTCGAATCAGGAAATCAGTGATCAGTTGTTCATTTCACTGCACACAGTGAAAACCCATGCCAGCCACATCAACAGCAAGCTGGGCGTGGAGCGACGTACCCAAGCAGTGGCGCGGGCCAAAGAACTGGGTGTGTTGGCATAACGGTTGCTGCCAAACCATAAAAAAGAACGCCCCGACAGGTCGGGGCGTTTTTTCGTGCGCCGTTCTGCATTGCGCAGAACGGTCAGTTCACTGCACTCAGGCCACAAGATCCTGGGCGGCGAATGTGTTCACGCCGATCAGATGAATCTCGAAATCCGCACCGGCATTGCCGGAGACGTTGCCCGATAGCACTTGATCGACAAAGCGCAGTTGACCGGCACCGGTGAAGTCGCCCGAACCGATAAAGGTGAAGGCATCAAGGCCGGCAGTGCCGAGATTGGCGTCAAAGGCCGACAGATCGATCTTGTCACCCTGCAGGCTGCTGAAGTCATAGATGACATCACGTTGGGCGCCTGTACCGACTTCGCTGATGTCGTTGAAGACAAACGTGTCGGCCCCGGTACCGCCAGTGAGCATGTCTGTGCCCAGACCACCGATCAAGGTGTCGTTGCCGGCGCCGCCATTGAGAACGTTGTTGCCATCGTTGCCGGTGAGCACGTTGTTCAGGGCGTTGCCGTAGCCCAGCAGGTTAGCGCTGCCGGTCAGTTGCAGGTTTTCGACATTGACGCCCAGAGTGTAGTTGATCGAGGAACGCACGGTGTCGATTTCGTTGACCAGGGTGCTGGTCTCGACCACCACGTCTCCAGCGTTATCGACCACATAAGTGTCATTGCCCAGACCGCCGATCAGGGTGTCGGCACCGGCACCGCCGTCGAGGATGTTGTTGCCGGCATTACCGGTGATCACGTTGCTCAGCGCGTTGCCGGTGCCGTTGATGTTGTCGGCGAAACGCAGTGTGAGGTTTTCCAGGTTCGCGCCCAGGGTGTAATTGGCCAGCGACGACAGCACGGTGTCGATTTCGGTCAGCGAGGTGCCGTTTTCGATGATCACGTCACCGACGTTGTCGACGAAATAGGTGTCGTTGCCGGCACCGCCGTCCATGGTGTCAGCACCTTCCTGACCGTTGAGGATGTTGCTGCCGTTGTTGCCGATCAGCACGTTGTCCAGATCGTTGCCGACCAGATACAGATCGCTGCTGCCCAGCAACTGGCCGTCCTCGACGTTGGCGGTCAGAGTGTAACTGATGTTACTCAGCACTCGGTCATGGCCTTCACCGATGGCCTCGTTCACTTTGTCGCCGGCGTTGTCGATCACGTAAGTGTCGTCGCCAGTGCCGCCGGCCAGCGTGTCTGCGCCGGCTGCGCCGTCCAGACGGTCGTTGCCGGCGCCGCCGTTCAGCGTGTCATTGCCAGCGCCGCCGAGCAGGTAGTTGTCCTGAGCGTTGCCTTGCACGGTGTAGTTGCCGGTGCCCATCAGCCAGACGTTTTCGACGTTGCCGAGGTTGGCCAGATTGAGGTTGACGGTGTTGTTCGAAGCCGTGGCGTTGTAGTAGATGCGCAGGGTGTCGCTGCCTTCGTTGGCATTTTCCTGGATCAGTGCCAGCTCGCCGCTTTGGTCGAGGTAGTAGGTGTCGTCACCGTCGCCACCGATCATGGTGTCCAACCCGGCGCCACCGTTGAGCACGTTGTTGCCGCTGTTACCGGTCATCACGTTGTTGAGAGTGTTGCCGTTGGCATTGAGGTTGGCCGTACCGATCAACACGATGTTTTCCAGATTGGCGCCCAGGCTGTAGTTGATCGAGGAGCGAACGGTGTCGATTTCGTTGGCCAGTGTGCTGGTCTCGACCACCACATCGCCGACGTTATCGACCACGTAGGTGTCGTTGCCCAGGCCGCCGATCATCCGGTCGGCACCCGCGCCGCCATCCAGAATGTTGTTGCCAGCGTTGCCCGTGATGACGTTGTTCAGCGCGTTGCCGGTGCCGTTGATATTGTCGGCGAAGCGCAGGGTCAGGTTTTCCAGGTTGGCGCCCAAGGTGTAGTTGGCGAGTGACGACAGCACCGTGTCGATCTCGGTCAGCGAGGTGCCGTTTTCGATGATCACATCACCGAGGTTGTCGACGAAGTAGGTGTCGTTGCCGGCACCGCCGGCCATGATGTCGGCGCCTTCCTGGCCGTTAATGATGTTGTTGCCGCTGTTACCGGTCAGCACGTTGTCCAGGCCGTTACCGACCAGGAACAGGTCGCTGGTGCCCAGCAATTGGCCATCTTCGATGTTGGCTGTCAGGGTGTAACCGACGTTGCTCAGGACAAGGTCACGGCCTTCGCCGCCCAGCTCGATGACCACGTCGCCGGCATTGTCGATGACATAGGTGTCGTCACCGCTGCCGCCGATCAATGTGTCAGCACCGGCCGCGCCATCCAGACGGTCGTTGCCGGCACCGCCCTGCAGCGTGTCCGCCGAGGCGCTGCCGAGCAGGTAGTTGTTCAGACTGTTGCCTTGCACGTTATAGCCGCCGGTTCCCATCAGCCAGACGTTCTCGACGTTGGTCAGATTGCCCAGGTTCAGGTTGACGAAGTTGGTCATCGGGGTGGCGTTGTAGTAGATGCGCAGGGTGTCGCTGCCTTCGTTGGCATTTTCCTGGATCAGTGCCAGCTCGCCGCTTTGGTCGAGGTAGTAGGTGTCGTCACCGTCGCCACCGATCATGGTGTCCAACCCGGCGCCACCGTTGAGCACGTTGTTGCCGCTGTTACCGGTCATCACGTTGTTGAGAGTGTTGCCGTTGGCATTGAGGTTGGCCGTACCGGTCAACACGATGTTTTCCAGATTGGCGCCCAGGCTGTAGTTGATCGAGGAGCGAACGGTGTCGATTTCGTTGGCCAGTGTGCTGGTCTCGACCACCACATCGCCGACGTTATCGACCACGTAGGTGTCGTTGCCCAAGCCGCCGATCATCCGGTCGGCACCCGCGCCGCCATCCAGAATGTTGTTGCCAGCGTTGCCCGTGATGACGTTGTTCAGCGCGTTGCCGGTGCCGTTGATATTGTCGGCGAAGCGCAGGGTCAGGTTTTCCAGGTTTGCGCCCAAGGTGTAGTTGGCGAGTGACGACAGCACCGTGTCGATCTCGGTCAGCGAGGTGCCGTTTTCGATGATCACATCACCGAGGTTGTCGACGAAGTAGGTGTCGTTGCCGGCACCGCCGGCCATGATGTCGGCGCCTTCCTGGCCGTTAATGATGTTGTTGCCGCTGTTACCGGTCAGCACGTTGTCCAGGCCGTTACCGACCAGGAACAGGTCGCTGGTGCCCAGCAACTGGCCATCTTCGATGTTGGCTGACATGGTGTAACCGATGTTGCTCAATACGCGGTCGTGGCCTTCGCCGACGCCTTCGATGATGACGTCACCGGCGTTGTCGATCACGTAAGTGTCGTCGCCGGTGCCGCCGGCCAGCGTATCTGCACCGGCTGCGCCATCCAGACGGTCGTTGCCGGCGCCGCCGTTCAGGTTGTCGCTGCCAGCGCCGCCGAGCAGGTAGTTGTCCTGAGCGTTGCCTTGCACGGTGTAGGTGCCAGTGCCCATCAGCCAGACGTTTTCAACGTTGGTGAGGTTGCTCTGGTTGAGGTCGACAATGGAATTCGAAGCCGTGGCGTTGTAGTAGACGCGCAGGGTGTCGTTACCCTCGCTGGCGTTTTCCTGAATCAGTCCCAGTTCAGCGGCCTGATCGAGGTAGTAGGTGTCATCACCACCACCGCCGATCATGGTGTCCACACCTGCGCCGCCGTTGAGCACATTGTTGCCGCTGTTGCCGGTCATCACGTTGTTCAGCGCGTTACCGTTGGCATTCAGGCTGGCCGTGCCGGTCAACTCAATGTTCTCGACGTTCGCGCCCAGGCTGTAGTTGACCGACGATTTGACGGTGTCGATCCCGCCACCCACTTCGTTGTTTTCAACGACGATGTCGCCGGCATTGTCAACGATGTAAGTGTCGTTACCACCGCCACCGATCAAGGTGTCGGCGCCGGCGCCACCGTCCAGGGTGTTCTGCCCCCAGTTACCGGTGATGACGTTGTTCAAGGCATTGCCGGTAGCCGTGAGGTTGCCGGTGCCCATCATCGTGAGGTTTTCGACGTTCGCGGTCAGCGTGTAATCGATATAACTGAGCACCGTGTCGATTTCGCTCGGCAGGGTGCTTGTCTCAATGACGGTGTCGCCGATGTTGTCGACGAAATAGGTGTCGTTACCGGTACCGCCCATCATGGTGTCCGCGCCGCCCCTGCCGTTGAGGATGTTGTCCAGGGCGTTGCCGATCAGGCTGTCATCGTTGTCACTGCCGACGGCATTTTCAATCTTCGCGCCGTAGGCGATGGCTAGGCCTTCGTTGAAGGCGGTCATGGTCTTGATATCGAGGAAGGCCTTGCCGATCTGACTGAAGGCACCCTCGTTGAGGTTGATACGCACGGCGTTCAACTGGTTGGTGGCGTCGATAGTGTCAACGCCGCCGGCGTCCCAAATGGTTTCAAAAACCGATTGATTGCTCGCCCAGGAATACGTGGTGTTACCGGCCTGCCATAAGGTGTTGGCGCCATACAGACTCTGGATGGCGAGGATATCCAGCAACATTGGGGTCGTTGGCTGATAGGAGTATGAGTCGTTGTAACTCATGACCGTGTAGCGAACGTCGTCCAGCGTTGCGTCCAGCACGGTGCTGTTGGTCGGGCTGGCGGCGAACGGATGCTTGAGGCCGACGGCATGACCGGTTTCGTGAACGAAGGTCAGGTAATCGTAGGAGCCTTGAACCGGATTGGCCTGGTTGGTCTCGGGGCCGATCCAGACGTCACCGGACTTGGGCGTGATGCCGGGCAGATAGGCCCAGGCCACGGTCCCGCTCTCCATCAGAGAATATCCGCCGAAGCGCAGATCGCCGACGTTGGTGATGGTGTCGGTGGTCTGGCTGAACTTGATGTTCGCCACGGCGCTCCACGCAGCCAGGGCACTGATAACGGCAACCTGCTGGTTAGCGGTCAGAGCGAAAACCGCGTTGTATTCGTTATCCGCGCTGTAATTGGTCGCGAAATACGAAGAAACCGGGTTGATGAAGCTGAAGGTCAACTCGGTGGGGGCACTCTTGTCATACCACTTGGTGCTTTCCCATTGAGTACCGGAAATCAGACTGTTGACGAGGGTATTGCCGGTCAACGATGAAGAAGTACTGTCGGTTGATTGAGTCGGGCGTGGCATGCGGATTTTCCTGGAAGGGCTGCGGCCTATCCTGGATGTGGCCGCTACAGAGGGCGATTTTGCAACAAAAACGTTACGCGTGACATCATATTGACACTATTTTTTTTGACTGGCCGACGCGTGGCACCCAGCAACGATGTATCGGCTGGTGGCATGGAATCCTGAGGTCGGCAAACGTATCCTGCGAACAATCCAATACCTTGCAGGAGTTCCCATGCACGCCGCCACGCCAGCGCTGATCCGTGAAACCTTCCCGGTCGGCCCGCTTCAGTGCAACTGCACCATCATCGGCGACGCACTCACAAAAAAAGCCATCGTCGTCGATCCCGGAGGCAACCCTGACCTGATCATGGCGCGCCTCGACGCTCATGGTCTGAAAGTCGTTAGCATCATCCACACCCACGCCCATCTCGATCACTTCCTGGCTTCCGGCCAAATGAAGGAGAAGACCGGCGCCACTTTGCATCTGCACAAGGAAGACCAGTTCCTCTGGGACAATCTGGAGATGCAATGCCAGATGTTCGGCGTGCCTTACACGCCCGTGCCATCACCGGACCGCTGGTTGAGCGACGATGAAGAGTTGGCTTGCGGCTGCGGTGTGGCATTGCATACGCCCGGACATACACCCGGTTCCATGAGCTTTTGGTTTTCCGAGGCTAAGCTGTTGATAGCCGGCGACACGTTGTTTCGTCGCGGGGTAGGGCGTACGGATTTGTGGGGCGGCGATCAGGCGACCATCGTGCGTTCGATCAAGCAGCGGCTGTACACGCTGGACGAAGACGCGACGGTTGTCACCGGGCACGGCCCGGACACGCGTCTGGGTGATGAGATGCGCGAGAATCCGTTTGTGCGTGCCTGAATTTTTTGTCACAAACGGCGGGCGGAATTTTCAGGCATTGTCATGATCCAACGCCGGCGCAGGTCCATTAGTTGATCAATGGCCGCTGCACCACAGAATGCAAAAAATCAGGAGCTCTCCATGTTCACCACGCGTCGTTTGATTATTGTCGCTACTGCCGTGGCCGTGCTGTCCGGCTGCGCCTCACCTAACCCGTATGACAATCAGGGTCAGGCCGACGGTGGCTCGCAAGGCATGAGCAAAACCGCCAAATACGGTGGCCTCGGTGCGCTGGCCGGTGCACTCGCCGGCGCCGCCATCGGTCACGACAACCGTGGCAAGGGCGCCTTGATCGGCGCTGCTGTCGTCGGTGCATCCGCTGCCGGCTACGGGTACTACGCCGACCAGCAGGAAAAGAAACTGCGCGCGAGCATGGCCAACACAGGTGTTGAAGTGCAGCGTCAGGGCGATCAGATCAAGCTGATCATGCCGGGCAACATCACTTTTGCCACCGATTCGGCGAACATCGCGTCCAGCTTCTATCAACCGCTGAACAACCTCGCCAGCTCGCTGAAAGAATTCAACCAGAACCAGATCGAAATCGTCGGCTACACCGACAGCACCGGCAGCCGCCAGCACAACATGGACCTGTCCCAGCGTCGTGCGCAGAGCGTGGCAACCTACCTGACCTCGCAAGGCGTCAGCGGTGCCAACCTGTCGGCACGTGGCGCCGGCCCGGATAACCCGATTGCCAGCAACGGCGACGTCAACGGCCGCGCGCAGAACCGCCGGGTCGAGGTCAACCTGAAGGCGATTCCGGGCCAGCAGTATGGCGGTCAACAGCAACAGCCGGGTACGGTGCAGCAGTATCCGTAAGCGATTGCCCTGATGAAAAATGCCCGGTCTTGTGATCGGGCTTTTTTTTGTGTCGCCTGTAGCGGCCCTTTCGCGAGCAGGCTCGCTCCCACAATTGAAATGCATTCCCCTGTGGGAGCGAGCCTGCTCGCGAAGAGGTCGGCAAGGGAAGCGAAAAGATTGCAGATACAAAAAAGCCCCCGGACACATCACTGTCCGGGGGCTTTTTGTTTGCAGCGAAGACTGCTTACTTCTTCAACCCGTAATGCTCATCGAGCATGCCCGGTGAGTTGGGATTCTTCGGCGCGTAGTCACGCGGGGGTTCCTGATCGCGCGGTGGCGTCAGGCGTTCGCGTGGAGCCTGCGCCGCGTCGGCGTGCAGGGCGGCGATCAGGCGCTGGCGGGTCTGCTCGTCCAGGGCCAGACGATTGGCGCCCTCGGCGAGATGATCCTGCACTTCCTGATAGCTCTGGGTCAGCTTTTTGACCAGCATCGCGGTGCTGTTGAAGTGCGTGACTACTTCGTTCTGGTAACTGTCGAAACGCTCCTGGATATCATCCAGTTGACGCTGCGTGCGGCTCGGTGCGGCGTTCGGCGCAACGCGCGCGATCAGGAATCCAATGGCGACACCCACAACCAGGGCAAGAGTCGGTAACAACCAAACTAAGAGCGAGTGTTCCACGAGTCCTTCCTCTATAAACGGCTTTGCTTTACGTTAACGGCTCGAACCTGCGCTGTATACCGCGATTCACTCGCAATAGATTGGCACAGACAATTTGCTAGACGAGTCGACCCGATTCGAGGTCACGGAGTTCCTCCCTTGCTGATGCGTGAAACCCCTGTAGTGATTGACGGCCCGGTGGGTCAACTGGAATCCCTGTACCTGGATAACGAGCAGCCGCGCGGCATTGCGCTGATCTGCCATCCGAACCCGGTGCAGGGCGGCACCATGCTCAACAAGGTCGTCTCGACCCTGCAGCGCACCGCGCGCGATGCAGGCCTGATCACCTTGCGCTTCAACTATCGCGGCGTCGGCGCCAGCCAGGGCACGCACGACATGGGCACGGGTGAAGTCGACGACGCCGAGGCCGCCGCCGCATGGCTGCGCGAAAAACACCCGGACCTGCCGCTGACCCTGTTCGGGTTCTCCTTCGGCGGATTTGTTGCAGCAAGTCTCGGCGGCCGCCTCGAAGCCCAAGGCGTGCAGCTTGCACACCTGTTCATGGTCGCCCCGGCGGTGATGCGCCTGGGCGAGCAGGATCAACTGCCGCAGCATGGCGCGTTGACCGTGATCCAGCCGGAAACCGACGAAGTCATCGATCCGCAACTGGTCTACGACTGGTCCGACAAACTCCCGCGCCCCCATGAGCTGCTGAAAGTGGCAGAATGCGGACACTTTTTTCACGGCAAGCTGACCGATCTCAAGGATCTGTTGCTGCCGCGTCTCTCGAATTGATTGCAGTCTGACAAGCGATTACCCATGACCAACCGTACCCGCATTCTCACCGGCATCACCACCACCGGCACGCCGCATCTGGGCAACTACGCTGGCGCGATTCGCCCGGCAATCCTCGCCAGCCGCGACAGCCAGGCCGATTCGTTCTACTTCCTGGCCGACTACCATGCCCTGATCAAATGCGATGACCCGCTGCGCATCCAGCGCTCGCGTCTGGAAATCGCCGCGACGTGGCTGGCCGGTGGCCTCGACGTCGATCGCGTGACCTTCTACCGCCAGTCCGACATCCCGGAAATCCCTGAGCTGACCTGGCTGCTGACCTGCGTCGCCGCCAAGGGCCTGCTCAACCGCGCGCACGCTTACAAGGCCTCGGTGGACAAGAACGTCGAAACCGGTGAAGACCCGGACGCCGGTATCACCATGGGGCTTTACAGCTACCCGGTACTGATGGCGGCGGACATTCTGATGTTCAACGCGCACAAGGTTCCGGTTGGTCGCGATCAGATTCAGCACGTAGAAATGGCCCGCGATATCGGCCAGCGCTTCAACCATCTGTTCGGTCAGGGCAAAGAGTTTTTCACGATGCCCGAAGCGCTGATCGAGGAAAGCGTGGCGACCTTGCCGGGCCTCGACGGTCGCAAGATGTCGAAGAGCTACGACAACACCATCCCGTTGTTCTCCAGCGCCAAAGAGATGAAGGACGCGATCTCGCGGATCGTCACCGACTCCAAGGCCCCGGGCGAAGCGAAAGATCCGGACAACTCGCACCTGTTCACCCTGTTCCAGGCCTTCGCTACCCCGGCGCAGGCTGACGAATTCCGCAGCGAACTGCTCGGCGGTCTGGGCTGGGGCGAGGCGAAGAATCGTCTGTTCCAGTTGCTCGACAACGAGCTGGGCGAGGCGCGCGAGAAGTATCACCAGTTGATCGAGCGTCCGGCGGACCTGGAAGACATTCTGCAGATCGGTGCGAAGAAGGCCCGCGCTGTTGCCACGCCGTTCCTCAATGAGTTGCGCGAAGCCGTTGGCCTGCGTTCTTTCGTCAAGCAGGTTCAGGTCGCCGCGACTACCAAGAAGAAAGCCGCGAAGGCTGCACGTTTCGTCAGCTTCCGTGAAGACGACGGCAGCTTCCGTTTCCGCCTGCTGGCGGCCGATGGCGAACAACTGCTGCTGTCGCGCAACTTCGCCGACGGCAAAACTGCCGGCCAGGTGACCAAACAGTTGCAGTCCGGCGAGTCGCTGGATGTGCGCACTGATGACCTGAGCTTCAGCGTCTGGCTGGCCGGTGAGTGCGTGGGCGACAGCCCGGCCTTCGCCGATGCTGCAGCGCGAGATGCCGCCATCGAGGCGTTGCGCGTAGCGCTGACCCCAGCGCAAGACTGACCGGCGGCACGACCCGACCAAGGGCCGATTGCCATTCCCACGGGCCGTCGCTACAGTGACGGCCCGTTTTTGTTGCCTTGCTAACGAATTATGACGCCCCTAGAACGATATCAAGCTGATCTGAAACGCCCGGACTTCTTCCATGACGCCGCGCAGGAAACTGCTGTGCGTCACTTGCAGCGTCTGTACGACGACTTGATCGCCGCCGACCAGAACAAGCCGGGTCTGCTCGGCAAGCTGTTTGGCAAAAAGGATCAGGCGCCCGTGAAGGGCCTGTATTTCTGGGGTGGCGTCGGTCGCGGCAAGACTTACCTGGTCGACACCTTCTTCGAAGCGCTGCCCTTCAAGGAAAAGACCCGCACGCACTTCCACCGCTTCATGAAGCGTGTACACGAAGAAATGAAGACCCTGGGCGGCGAGAAAAACCCGCTGACCATCATCGCCAAGCGCTTCGCGGCCGAGTCGCGAGTTATCTGCTTCGATGAATTCTTCGTCTCCGACATCACCGACGCGATGATCCTCGGCACGCTGATGGAAGAGCTGTTCAAGAACGGCGTGACCCTGGTCGCGACCTCGAACATCGTGCCGGACGGTCTGTACAAGGATGGCCTGCAGCGCGCGCGCTTCCTGCCGGCCATTGCGCTGATCAAGCAGAACACCGAGATCGTCAACGTCGACAGCGGCGTCGATTATCGTCTGCGTCACCTCGAGCAAGCCGAGCTGTTCCACTATCCGCTCGACGAAGCCGCCCACGAAAGCCTGCGCAAAAGCTTCAAGGCACTGACGCCGGAATGCACCGCCGCGGTCGAAAATGACGTACTGATCATCGAGAACCGCGAAATCCGTGCGCTACGTACCTGTGACGACGTGGCCTGGTTCGACTTCCGCGAACTGTGCGACGGCCCGCGCAGCCAGAACGACTACATCGAGCTGGGCAAGATCTTCCACGCCGTGCTGCTCAGCGGCGTCGAGCAGATGAGCGTGACCACCGACGACATCGCCCGGCGCTTCATCAACATGGTCGACGAGTTCTACGACCGCAACGTCAAACTGATCATTTCTGCCGAAGTCGAGCTGAAGGATCTGTACACCGGCGGACGCCTGACCTTCGAGTTCCAGCGCACGCTGAGCCGCCTGCTGGAGATGCAATCCCACGAGTTTCTGTCGCGGGCGCACAAGCCTTAAGCGGAATTTCGGTAAAAAAAAGGGCCTGCGATTGCAGGCCCTTTTTTGTGCGCTGAGGTTTTTCCCTGTGGGAGCGAGCCTGCTCGCGAAGGCGGTGTGGCAGCCAACAATTTTGTTGAATGTGAAACCGAATTCGCGAGCAGGCTCGCTCCCACATTGGAATTGCGCTGTTGCAGGAAAATTATGCCGCCTGCTGAAACTGCTGCCGATACTGGTTCGGCGACAGTTCGGTGTGCTGGCGGAACAGTCGCGCGAAGAAGCTTGCGTCGTCGTAACCGACCTCATAACTGATGGTCTTGATGCTTTTGCGTGTGCCCGAAAGCAAACCCTTGGCGGTCTCGATGCGCAAGCGCTGCAAGTAGTGCAGCGGCTTGTCGCCGGTGGCGGTCTGGAAGCGGCGCATGAAGTTGCGGATGCTCATGCCGTGTTCACGGGCGACGTCCTCGAAGCGGAACTTGTCGGCGAAATGTTCTTCGAGCCAATGCTGGATCTGCAGAATGATCACGTCCTGGTGCAGCTTCTGCCCGCCGAAACCGATGCGCCCCGGCGAATAGCTGCGCTGCACCTCGTAAAGGATGTCGCGGGCCACGGCCTGCGCCACGTTCGAGCCGCAGAAGCGTTCGATCAGATAGATGTAGAGGTCACAGGCCGAGGTGGTGCCGCCGGCGCAATAGAGGTTATCGGCATCGGTCAGATGCTTGTCCTGATTCAGATAGACCTTGGGAAAGCGCTCGGCGAAGGCATTGAAGAATCGCCAGTAGGTGGTCGCTTCCTTGCCATTGAGCAGGCCGGCCTCGGCGAGCCAGAACACTCCCGTGGCTTCGCCGCATAACACCGCGCCGCGAGCATGCTGTTCACGCAGCCACGGGAGGATCTGCGGATAACGGCTGCACAGCGTGTCGAAATCGTCCCAGAACGCCGGGAGGATGATCACATCGGCGTTTTCCAGGCCGCCGTCGACTGGCATGACTACATCGCTGAAGCTTTTTACCGGTTTGCCATCCGGGCTGACCAGGCGCGTTTCGAACGCTGGTGTCAGGCCATGGCCCAGTTGTTTGCCATAACGCAGGCTGGCCACATGGAAAAAATCCTTGGCCTGCATGAGGGTGTAAGCGAAAACCCGGTCGATGGCCAGGATGCTGACGCGCCGCAAGGGCGGGGAGACGTGCTTGGACATAATTCAACTTTTGTTTTGTTTTTATAAGGGAAAGTGGTCACCAGACGGCTGGATCGTCTTATTTTTTGTCGGATGTGTCCAGTGTCGCGTAGCGGGAGTCGGGCTTAGTCTCTGAATGCCGTATCCCTCCAACAAAAACAAAGGTGCCGCATGATCCCCAGAACCCTGTTCAGCTCAGAGCACGAATTGTTCCGCGACAGCGTACGAACTTTCCTCGAAAAAGAGGCCGTGCCGTATCACGCGCAATGGGAGAAGCAGGGGCACATCGATCGCGCACTCTGGAACAAGGCCGGGGAGGCAGGGATGCTCTGTTCGCATCTGCCGGAGGAGTATGGCGGGCTGGGCGCGGATTTTTTGTACAGCGCCGTAGTGATTGAAGAAGTCGGGCGCCTGGGCCTGACCGGCATCGGGTTTTCGCTGCACTCGGATATCGTCGCGCCGTACATCCTGCATTACGGCAGCGAAGCGCTGAAGCACAAATACCTGCCGAAACTGGTCTCGGGCGAAATGGTCACGGCGATCGCCATGACCGAGCCTGGCGCCGGCTCCGACCTGCAAGGGGTGAAAACCACGGCGGTGCTGGACGGTGATGAATATGTGATCAACGGCTCGAAAACCTTTATCACCAACGGCTTTCTGGCTGACCTGGTGATCGTGGTGGCCAAGACAGATCCCAAGGCTGGGGCCAAGGGCACCAGTCTGTTTCTGGTGGAAGCGAATACGCCGGGCTTCGAGAAGGGCAAGCGCCTGGAGAAGGTCGGCATGAAAGCGCAGGACACTTCGGAATTGTTCTTCCAGGACGTGCGCGTGCCGAAGGAAAACCTTCTCGGACAGGCGGGGGCCGGCTTCGCCTATCTGATGCAGGAGTTACCGCAGGAGCGTCTGACCGTGGCCATCGGTGGTCTGGCTTCAGCCGAAGCGGCGCTGCAATGGACGCTGGATTACACCCGCGATCGCAAGGCGTTCGGCAAGGCGATTGCCGACTTCCAGAACACCCGCTTCAAACTGGCCGAGATGGCTACCGAGATTCAGATCGGCCGGGTCTTCGTCGACCGCTGCCTGGAGCTGCACCTGCAAGGCAAACTCGATGTGCCGACTGCGGCAATGGCCAAGTATTGGGGCACCGACCTGCAATGCAAGGTGCTCGACGAATGCGTACAACTGCATGGTGGCTACGGCTTCATGTGGGAATACCCGGTGGCCCGGGCGTGGGCGGATGCGCGGGTGCAGCGGATCTATGCCGGCACCAATGAAATCATGAAGGAAATTATTGCGCGGTCGCTTTGAGTTCGAGGCGCCTAACAGACCGCTATCGCGAGCAGGCTCACTCCTACATTTTGGAATGCGTTCCCTTGTAGGAGTGAGCCTGCTCGCGATTGGATCTATGAATCAAGGCGCAGGGTTCGGATGATCCTTGTGAATCGCCTCGATCCCGGCCAGCACTTCATCCGACAGTTTCAGATCAAAACTGGCAATGTTGCTGTCCAGCTGTTCCAGCGTGGTCGCGCCGATGATGTTGCTGGTCACGAACGGTTGTTGCGTCACGAAGGCCAGGGCCATTTGCGCCGGATCCAGACCGTGCTCACGGGCCAGTGCCACATAACGGCTGCACGCCGCTTCCGATTGCGGGTTGAAATAGCGACTGAAGCGGCTGTAGAGGCTCAGGCGGCCTTTCGGTGGACGGGCGCCGCCCTCGTACTTGCCGGAGAGGAAGCCAAACGCCAGCGGTGAATAGGCGAGCAGGCCGCACTGTTCGCGAATGGCGATCTCCGCCAGACCGACTTCGAAGCTGCGGTTGAGCAGGTTGTACGGGTTCTGGATCGACACCGCACGCGGCCAGCCCCGGGCTTCGGCCAGAGCGAGAAAGCGCATGGTGCCCCACGGCGTCTCGTTGGACAGACCGATGTGGCGAATCTTGCCGGCCTTCACCTGCTCGTCGAGCGCTTCGAGGGTGTCTTCCAGTGGCGTCAGATTCGCTTCGATCTTGTGCTTGTAGCCCAGCTGTCCGAAAAAGTTGGTGCTGCGTTCCGGCCAGTGCAGTTGATACAGATCGATGTAATCGGTCTGCAGGCGCTTGAGACTGCCGTCCAGTGCCTCGGTGATGTGCTGGCGGTTGTGGCGCAGGTTTTTATCGCGGATGTAGTCGATGGTGTTGCCGGGGCCGGCGATCTTGCTGGCGAGGATCCAGTCGGCACGGTCACCGCGACGCTTGAAGTAATTGCCGATGTAGCGCTCGGTGGTGGCGTAGGTTTCGGCTTTCGGCGGCACCGGATACATTTCAGCGGTATCGAGGAAATTGATCCCGGCTTCCTTGGCCCGTTCGATCTGGGCGAAGGCTTCAGCTTCAGTGTTTTGCTCGCCCCAGGTCATGGTGCCGAGGCAGATTGCACTCACGTTCAGGTCGGTACGGCCTAGCTGGCGATAGTCCATCGGGTGCTCCTTGGGCAAAACAATCATAAAAGCAGGTTGAAAAATTTTTCGCAATCTGCATAATTGCCGACCTCTTTCTGCAGTGGAAGTGATGCGCCGCCGCCGAAGAATCTTGCCGTTGAACGGACGCGCCGACCCGAGCCCCCGAAAGCGTCTGTATCCGGCTGCCTTTGACTTGTCAAAGTACGCACTATTCAGTAAGATCCGCCGTCTTATTTACAGGCGGCCCCTGAGGCTATAAAGAATGAAAACTTTTACTGCTAAACCGGAAACAGTAAAGCGCGACTGGTTTGTCGTCGACGCTGCTGGTCAGACCCTGGGTCGTCTGGCCACCGAAATCGCGAGCCGTCTGCGTGGCAAGCACAAGCCTGAGTACACTCCTCACGTTGACACCGGCGACTACATCGTCGTCATCAACGCCGAGCAGATCCGTGTTACCGGCGCTAAAACCACTGACAAAATGTACTACTCCCACTCCGGTTTCCCGGGCGGCATCAAGTCGATCAACTTTGAAAAGCTGATCGCCAAAGCCCCTGAGCGCGTGATCGAGACCGCGGTTAAAGGCATGCTGCCTAAAAACCCACTGGGTCGCGACATGTACCGTAAGCTGAAAGTCTATGCGGGCGCTGCACACCCTCATACTGCTCAGCAGCCCCAAGAACTGAAGATTTAACGGAATAGTTCATTATGTCGGCGACTCAAAATTACGGCACTGGCCGTCGCAAGACCGCAACCGCACGCGTTTTCCTGCGTCCGGGTACTGGTAACATCTCCATCAACAACCGTTCGCTGGATAACTTCTTCGGCCGCGAAACTGCCCGCATGGTAGTTCGTCAGCCGCTGGAGCTGACCGAGACTGTCGAGAAGTTCGACATCTACGTCACCGTGATCGGCGGTGGTGTAAGTGGTCAGGCTGGCGCAATCCGCCACGGCATCACTCGCGCTCTGATGGACTACGACGAAACCCTGCGTAGCGCTCTGCGCAAAGCTGGCTTCGTTACCCGCGACGCCCGTGAAGTTGAACGTAAGAAAGTTGGTCTGCGTAAAGCGCGTAAGCGTCCGCAGTACTCGAAGCGTTAATTCCGCTTCCACGTTCAAAAAGAACGCCCGCCTCCTCACGGAAGCGGGCGTTTTTTTATGCCTGCGATTTATCAAAGAATTGCGTTGTGACAACTTGCCACAGCCGTAGACCCCCTATACTCCAAGGCTTGAGGGGCTGAGCTCCGGGGAATTAACCTTGTCAGAATTGGGGGTTTTCATTACCATTCGGGCAAAATTTTTATAAGTAACATTTGATTTATTTAGTAGACGCCTGATTTAACAGGCCAAAAAAGCTGATGGGAGAGGACTGAATGAGCAATGACGGCGTGAATGCAGGCCGGCGTCGCTTCTTGGTGGCAGCCACATCCGTGGTGGGTGCTGCAGGAGCGGTGGGGGCTGCGGTCCCGTTCGTGGGGTCATGGTTTCCCAGTGCCAAGGCGAAAGCTGCCGGTGCACCGGTGAAAGTGAATGTCAGCAAAATCGAGCCAGGCCAGCAAATGATTGCTGAGTGGCGCGGCCAGCCGGTGTTCATTGTCCGCCGTACCGAGGAAATCCTGGGGAATCTCAAGAAGATCGAGGGTCAGCTCTCCGATCCGACCTCCAAAAACTCCACGCAACCCACCTATGTCGACCCGGAAGTACGCTCGATCAAGCCGGAAATTCTGCTGCTGATCGGGATCTGTACGCACCTGGGTTGCTCACCGACCTTCCGTCCCGAAGTGGCACCTGCGGATCTGGGCAAAGACTGGGTCGGCGGCTATTTCTGCCCGTGCCACGGTTCCCACTACGATCTGGCTGGCCGCGTCTACAAGTCGCAACCTGCGCCTTTGAACCTGCCAGTTCCCCCGCATTCCTATGAGACCGATGACCTGATTGTCATTGGCGTCGATACGGAGAAAGCGTGATGAGCAAGTTCATGGATTGGGTTGATGCGCGCTTTCCTGCAACCAAGATGTGGGAAGACCATCTCAGCAAATATTACGCACCTAAAAACTTCAACTTCTTCTATTTCTTCGGCTCGCTGGCGCTGCTGGTGCTGGTCAACCAGATCGTTACCGGTGTCTGGCTGACGATGAGTTACACGCCGTCGGCAGAAGAAGCCTTCGCTTCCGTCGAATACATCATGCGCGACGTCGAGTACGGTTCGATCCTGCGTCTGCTGCACTCGACCGGCGCCTCGGCGTTTTTCATCGTGGTTTATCTGCACATGTTCCGCGGCCTGCTCTACGGTTCGTACCAGAAACCGCGCGAGCTGGTCTGGGTGTTCGGCATGCTGATCTACCTGGCGCTGATGGCCGAAGCGTTCATGGGTTACCTGCTGCCGTGGGGCCAGATGTCGTACTGGGGCGCCCAGGTGATCATCTCGCTGTTCGGTGCGATTCCGCTGATTGGCGATGACCTGACCCAGTGGATTCGTGGTGACTACCTGATCTCCGGAATCACCCTGAACCGCTTCTTCGCCTTGCACGTTGTCGCATTGCCGATCGTGATTCTCGGTCTGGTGGTGCTGCACATTCTGGCGCTGCACGAAGTGGGTTCGAACAACCCTGACGGCGTCGACATCAAGAAGTACAAAGACGAAAACGGCATCCCGCTGGACGGCATCGCGTTCCACCCGTACTACACGGTGAAGGACATTGTCGGCGTTGTGGTGTTCCTGTTCATCTTCTGCTCGATTGTGTTTTTCTTCCCGGAAATGGGCGGCTACTTCCTCGAAAAACCGAACTTCGAGCAGGCGAATGCATTCAAGACACCTGAACACATTGCGCCGGTCTGGTACTTCACGCCGTTCTACGCGATCTTGCGGGCGATCCCGGACAAGCTCTTGGGCGTTGTCGCCATGGGCGCGGCGATTGCGGTGCTGTTCGTGCTGCCCTGGCTGGATCGCAGTCCGGTGAAATCGATGCGCTATAAAGGCTGGCTGAGCAAAATCTGGCTGGTGGTGTTCTGCATTTCCTTCGTGATTCTCGGCGTTCTCGGCGTTCTTGCGCCAACGCCGGGCCGCACGTTGCTGTCGCAGGTTTGCACCTTCCTGTATTTCGCCTACTTCATTCTGATGCCGTTCTACACCCGGCTCGAGAAGACCAAACCGGTACCGGAAAGGGTGACTGGCTGATGAAAAAGTTATTTCTTGCTCTGATTTTTGCTGCGCTGCCTTCCCTGGTTTTTGCTGCCGAGGGCCATGGTCCGGAACTGGAAAGTGTCGATATCGATGTCTCCGATAAAGCCGCCCTGCAGGACGGTGCGCGCACTTTCGCCAACTATTGCATGGGCTGTCACAGCGCCAAGTTCCAGCGTTACGAGCGCGTCGCCGATGACCTCGGCATCCCGCACGAATTGATGCTGGAGAAGCTGGTGTTCACTGGCGCCAAGATCGGCGACCATATGAACATCGGCATGCAGCCGGCCGACGCCAAGACCTGGTTCGGTGCAGCGCCACCCGATCTCACACTGGTAGCGCGGGTGCGCGGAACCGATTGGCTCTACGGTTACCTGAAGTCGTTCTACGAAGATCCGGCGCGTCCATGGGGCGTGAACAACAAGGTCTTCCCGAACGTCGGCATGCCTAACGTGCTGGTCGGCCTGCAAGGTCGTCAGGTGGTCGGCTGCAAACAGGTGCAGATCGTCGAGGACGGCAAGAAACAATACGATCCGCTGACCGGCACGCCGCTGACCCATGAAGCGTGCGATCAGTTGACCATCGTGCCGAAGTCCGGTGCTCTGAACGAAGAGCAGTTCGATGAGAAGGTCAAGAATCTGGTAACCTTCCTGGCTTACTCGGCTAACCCGGTTAAGCTGCAACATCAGCGCATCGGTACTTATGTCTTGCTGTACCTGGCGTTCTTCTTTGTGTTCGCCTATCTGCTCAAGCGTGAATACTGGAAAGACGTGCACTGATACGCTTCAAGCATTGCTGTTAATCGCGCGCGCCCAAGGGCGCCTCCGCTAAAGCAGGATCTGCTCAGTCAGACCCTGCGGGAGGTGCCCTCTGGGCGCGCGCGTTTTTCCGGTTCCGACAAATTCAACAAGCGAGGAGGATCGCCATGGGCGTGACCAATCGGTTGGCCTGTTACTCCGACCCCGCCGACCACTATTCCCACCGAGTGCGCATCGTGCTTGCAGAGAAGGGTGTCAGCGCCGAAATCATTTACGTGGAGGCCGGCCGCCAGCCGCCTAAACTGATTGAGGTGAACCCTTACGGCAGTCTGCCGACGCTGGTCGATCGTGACCTGGCGTTGTGGGAGTCGACCGTGGTGATGGAGTATCTGGATGAGCGTTACCCGCACCCGCCGCTGATGCCGGTTTATCCGGTGGCGCGGGCCAACAGCCGTCTGCTGATTCACAGGATTCAGCGTGACTGGTGCGGGCTGGTGGATCTGATTCTGGATCCCAAGAGCAAAGAGGCTGCACGGGTCGTAGCGCGCAAGGAATTGCGTGAAAGCCTGACTGGCGTTTCGCCGTTGTTCGCCGACAAACCGTTCTTCCTCAGTGAGGAACAAAGTCTGGTGGATTGCTGCCTATTACCCATACTCTGGCGTTTGCCGATTCTGGGTATTGAACTGCCGCGGCCGGCCAAGCCGCTGCTTGATTATATGGAGCGTCAGTTTGCGCGTGAGGCTTTCCAGGCGAGTCTGTCTGGTGTCGAACGCGATATGCGCTAAGGCTTAAGGAGCCGCTATGAACTCCAGTCGACCTTATCTGGTCCGCGCGCTCTACGAGTGGATTGTGGATAACGATTGCACCCCGCACATGCTGGTCAACTCCGAGTACCCGGCGGTGCAGGTGCCACAAGGCTTTGCCAGTGACGGGCAGATCGTCCTGAACATCTCGCCGAGTGCTGTGCGTCATCTGCACATGGACAACGACGTGGTGACGTTCGAAGGCCGCTTTGGCGGTGTTCCGCACAGTCTGTACGTGCCGATCAGCGCGATTCTGGGTATCTATGCCCGGGAGAACGGCCAGGGCATGGTGTTTGACCTCGAGTTGCCGATGGATGACGAGGAAGACATCGACCCGGATGACGACACGCCGCCACCGGGCAGCGAGCCACCGCGCCCAAGTGGCCGGCCGAGTTTGAAGGTTGTGAAATAAAAAAAGGCGATCCGGATGGATCGCCTTTTTTATGCCTGCGTTGGCGGTGTAGGAGCTGCCGGAGGCTGCGATCTTTTGATCTTTTGATCTTTAGAAGCAAGATCAAAAGATCGCAGCCTCGTTGCACTCGTCAGCTCCTACGCGCTCCTGCGTAGGCAGGTCAGTCGATGTATTCGAACAGCTTCACGATTTTCTGCACGCCGGACACACCCTGAACCAGATTGGTTGCCTGAGTGGCTTCCTGTTTGGTCAGCAGGCCCAGCAGGTAGACGATGCCGTTCTCGGTCACGACCTTGATGCGCGAGCCGGGGATGCTGGCGTCGGTGAGCATCTGGGTCTTGATCTTGGTGGTCAGCCACGCGTCGTTCTGACGAGCGAGCAGGGAGGACGGTTGCAGCACTTGCAGCTCGTTGTGCACTTTCTTCACGCGCTGCACATTGGCGGCAGCCTGTTCAGCCTTGGCCTTGAGGTCTTCGCGTGGTGTCTGGCCGGCAAGCAGGACGACGCCGTTGAAGCTGGTGATGACGATGTGCGAATCGTTGTCCAGCGCCGGGTCGGCCTTGGCGATGTTCACGCCCGCTTTGGTTTCGATCAGCGAGTCGTCGATCTTGCTGCCGAAGGTGCGCGTGCCACGGTCGTCTTCGATCGGCGCTTCACGGCTGGCATTTACCACCGAGGTGCAGCCGCTGATGCCGAGGCACAGGGTCAAGGCCAGAAGGCCAAGGCGATTAGGGGTCATTCTTCACTCCCGAACAGTTGGCTGTCGATCAGATCGCAGAGGCAATGGATCGCCAGCAAGTGGACTTCCTGAATACGTGCAGTGACGTTGGCCGGTACGCGAATCTCTACGTCCTCGGGCAACAGCAGCGACGCCATGCCGCCGCCATCGCGTCCGGTCAAAGCTACGACAATCATTTCGCGATCATGTGCGGCCTGGATCGCTTGAATAATGTTCGCCGAGTTGCCGCTGGTCGAAATCGCCAGCAACACATCGCCGGTCTGACCGAGGGCGCGGATCTGTTTGGAGAACACTTCGTTGTAGCTGTAGTCGTTGGCGATCGAAGTGATCGTCGAAGTATCGGTGGTCAGCGCAATCGCCGGCAGGCTCGGACGTTCGCGCTCGAAGCGGTTGAGCAGCTCCGAGGAAAAATGCTGGGCGTCGCCGGCCGAGCCACCGTTGCCGCACGAGAGCATTTTGCCTTCGTTGAGCAGGGCGTTGACCATGATCTGGCTGGCTTGCTCGATGTGCGGTGCAAGTACGTCCATCGCCTGTTGCTTGGTGTCGATACTGGCCTGGAAAAGCTGGCGAATTCGGGATTGCATGTCCATCTGTGTGACCTTAAGTGGCGCGGCTGTTCGGCACGTGAATGTGCAGCCGGCAAAGCAAAGAGCAAAATGTGTCGGACGAAAACAGGGCAGGCTGCAGGCGATCAACTGTCGAAAGCATTCTGCAACCAGTTCAGCTGATTCGGGTGGCTGTCGATCGCCACCACATCGAAGCGGCAGGGGGAATTGGCCCAACGCGACTCGCGCTGAAGAAAATACTGTGCTGCAAAGATCAGTTTCTGCTGCTTGCGCTCGTCGATACTGGCGAGCGCGCCACCCCATTGAGTGTTTTTTCTGTAGCGAACTTCAACGAATACTACTGTATCGCCATCAAGCATGACCAGATCAAGCTCGCCGCGTTTGCATAACCAGTTCTGCGCCAACAGGCGCAGCCCTTGTTGTTGCAGATGTTCGAGCGCCTGGCGCTCGGCATCCTTGCCGCTTTGCGAGCGTGACCGGTCGGGCATCAGCGCGGCGTGTCCGGCAGACGCTGCACCTGACCGCTGACGAACTGCGCCCAGGGCAACTGACGTACAACGCGCTGGGTCTGGGTCATGCCGAGGCTGCCCGACTGACCTTCGATGCGGCTGTCCGGCAGCGCCTTGAGCTGGCCCAGTCGCGGTGCCAGACGATAGGCGTCAGCGCCCATGGCGTACAGGCGACCGAGGCTGCCATTGGCTTGCGGCCATTGCGCGGTGACTTGCTGGCGCAGCGGATCGCTGGTTTCCAGCAGCCAAGGGGTTTCGCAGAAGCGAATGCCGTTCATGTCGTTGTACTGGTTGACGTCGCCGCTGGCGCTGTACACATGAGAGGTCGCGTAAACCGGAACGTCACCAGCGTACTGGAAGTTCAGGGTCGGCTTGATCTGCTGGGCCTGTTGCGGCGTAGCGGCGAGGAAGATGAATTCGATGTCCTGACGACGCGACGGCTGCGCGGCGACATTGGTGCCAGCAACATTCTGCAGGCTCTTGGCGCGGGCTTCGCTCTGACGCAGCTGGAACATGTCGGCGATCTGCTGGGCCAGTTGCACCGGCTGATCGACACGTTCAGTGGCAACGATGCTGCCGCCATTGGCTTGCCAGTCCTGGCTGAACGCGCGCAGGACGCGGTCGCCCCATTCGCCCTTCGGCACCATGATCGCGGCGCGGTGCAGGCCATCGGCGCGGGCGCGACGGGAGACTTCGCGAGCTTCGTCTTCAGCCGCCAGACCGAACTGGAACAACTGTGCCGGACCTTGCTCGCCTTCGCTGTAATTCAGCGCCAGGGTGGTGATCGGCAGTTGCGGGCGGGTGCTCAGTTGCTTGACCAGCGGTTTTTCCAGCGGGCCGACCACCAGTTGCACGCCGTCAGCCTGGGCCTTGCGATAGAACTCGTCCATCGAGGTCAGCTTCGAGCTGTCGTAGAACTCAATGGCAGGTGGGTTCTGCCCGGCCTGTTGCGCCTGATAGTGCGCGGCCATGAAGCCTTCACGCAGCGCTTTGCCGACCGACGCCAGTTGGCCGTCCTGTGGCAGCAGCAGGGCGATTTTGCTCAGTGGCTGGCTGGCCAGTTCCTTGAGTTTGGTCAGCGGCTGCGGCAGGTTGATTGCGGCCGGGTGCTTTGGATTCTGCGCGCGCCAGTTGTCGATTGCGGCTTGTTGCTGTTCCAGCGTGCCTGCGGTTTTCACCGCTTGCGCCAGCGCCATCCAGCCGCCGAGATCGTCGGTGTTGTTCGGTTGCAATTGATCGGTTGGCAGCGACGCGATCAGGGTCCAGATCGCTTCGTGGTTCTTGCTCGCCGCTTCGCCTTCCAGCATCGGTGCGATGAACACGCGTTCGCGAGCGGCGGCCAGTGTCTGGCCATCGGCTTCAAGGGCGCGGGCGTGAACGGTGCCGGTGCGTACTTGCTGCTCTTCTGGCATCTCACCGAGCTTCTGCAAGCTTGGATGGCTCAGGGCAGTCAGCGCGGCTTTCGGCTGATTGCGCGTCATGGCCAGTTCGGCGGACAGCGTGTTGGCGAAAATCTGCTGGCCCGGCTTGAGTTGCTCCACCGGCACTTGTTGCAGGATTTGCGCGGACTGGCCGGCATTGCCCTGGCGATAAGCCTGGTCTGCCGCGCTCAGGCGTAGCAGGGCGGCTTGTTCCGGGGTTTTAGCCTGGGCGGCCTGTTCGAGCAGTTGCTCGATGCTGGCGTCCGGAGTCCGTGGAAGTTCGCCAAGGCTGGAGGAAGGGGAGCTGGCACAAGCGGCCAATAAGGCAGCGAGGCAGAGGGCAGTGAACAGCCGCAGGCAAGCGATCATGTAAGTGTTCCTGATACTCGATCAAATTAGCGTGGAATTGTACCCAAGCACTGGCCGGGGCGCGATGTTACTGGCGTGAATCGGTCAATTTAGCTGGGGTAAATGTTGCGCAAGCGTACAACCGTGGGAAAAACCGCGTTCGGCTGGAGCGCACCGCCAACCTCGTGACGCGCTACAATGGCAGCTTTTACCGATCACGAGGTGTGCGCTTTGACTGCTCCAGGTCCTTTGAATTCCGCTGCTGGCTCGCTTTATGTGGTGGCGACGCCCATCGGCAACCTGGACGACATCAGCGCCCGGGCCCTGAAGATCCTGCGTGAAGTGGCATTGATCGCGGCGGAAGACACACGGCACTCGGCGCGCCTGATGCAGCACTTCGGCATCGGCACGCCACTGGCGGCGTGTCACGAACACAACGAACGGGATGAGGGTAGCCGCTTTATCACCCGGCTGCTGGCGGGGGACAACGTGGCGCTGATTTCCGATGCCGGCACGCCGCTGATCTCCGATCCGGGTTATCACCTGGTCCGTCAGGCCCGTGCGGCCGGCATTAGTGTGGTTCCGGTACCGGGTGCCTGCGCGTTGATTGCGGCGCTGTCGGCGGCGGGATTGCCGTCCGACCGTTTTATCTTCGAAGGTTTCCTGCCGGCAAAGTCGGTCGGGCGCAAGGCACGTCTGCAAGCGGTCAAAGAAGAACCGCGCACGTTGATCTTCTATGAGGCGCCGCATCGCATTCTCGAATGCTTGCAGGATATGGAAGCGGTGTTTGGCGGCGAGCGTCAGGCTTTGCTGGCGCGGGAAATCACCAAAACCTTCGAAACCCTCAAAGGCCTGCCGCTCAGCGAGCTGCGCGCTTTCGTCGAGTCCGACAGCAATCAGCAGCGCGGCGAGTGCGTGGTGCTGGTGGCTGGGTGGACCGCGCCGGAGTCGGAGGACGCGGTCAGCAGCGAAGCCATGCGCATCCTCGATCTGCTCCTGGAAGAAATGCCGCTCAAGCGCGCCGCCGCACTGGCAGCGCAAATCACCGGCGAGCGCAAAAACGTGCTTTATCAAGTGGCGCTGGATAAGCAGAAAGGCGTGTAAGCCGTCGCCCATGGCGCTCTGGAGGGTTTTAGCGCTTGTTCTTCCGGCGCTCTGCCGTTAACCTTCGCGGCGGAGAGTCGATCGGACAGTCGCTGCCCTCTATGAAAATTAGGGGGGGGAGGAAAGTCCGGGCTCCATAGGGCGAAGTGCCAGGTAATGCCTGGGAGGCGTGAGCCTACGGAAAGTGCCACAGAAAATAACCGCCTAAGCGCGCAAGCGCCGGTAAGGGTGAAAAGGTGCGGTAAGAGCGCACCGCACGTCTGGCAACAGTTCGTGGCTAGGTAAACCCCACTTGGAGCAAGACCAAATAGGGTCCCAAGGCGTGGCCCGCGCTGGGACCGGGTAGGTTGCTAAAGATGTCCAGTGATGGCCATCGTAGACGAATGACTGTTCAAGACAGAACCCGGCTTACAGATCGACTCTCCATCTTTTTCTTTCCCTGCTTGAAACAAAGAAGACGCGGCTGTGTAATATCAGCCGGCCAGGTCTGAAATTCCGGCAGCGGCAAACGCGGTAATAGCCTTTTCCCACCTTGCTTCAATCAACAGCCGAAGCGTCTTTGTAATACCGAAAAAATCTTACTCTTAACAAACTACTTTAACTTTCGAGCGCAGCTTTCAGTGCTGCATCAAGTTATCGGTCAAAACTTCACGTCAGATTCTCGTTAAGCCTCCTTTTACGTCGCTAAATCTCCGTTCTGTAAGGCTTTTCCTTTAATCCGCGCCTTGACGGTGTGGTGGGCGCATTCCTATAGTGTGCGCAAGTGGCGGAAAGTGGCATGAAGTGGGTTTTTTGAGCTCAAAACGATAAAAATTGGAGAAACGCTGACGTGTTTCGCGGAGCTAACGCTATCAGTCTCGATGCAAAGGGCCGTCTCGCCATGCCGAGCCGGTACCGTGACGAGCTCGATTCGCGCAGTTCCGGCCAATTGATCGTGACCATCGATGCCGTTGATCCATGTCTGTGTGTCTACCCGCTCGATGAGTGGGAAATTATTGAAACCAAGTTGCGCGCACTCCCTTCGCTTCGCGAAGAGAACCGTCGCCTGCAACGTTTATTGATTGGTAATGCCGTCGACCTCGAACTCGATGGCAGTGGGCGTTTCCTGGTTCCGCCGCGTTTGCGCGAGTACGCCAAGCTCGACAAGCGCGCGATGCTGGTCGGCCAACTGAACAAGTTCCAATTGTGGGACGAGGATGCATGGAACGCGGTGTCTGCCGCTGACCTTGCTGCTATTCAACAACCGGGCGCGATGCCTGATGAACTGCGTGATTTGATCCTGTGACTATTGATAGCGGCTTTAACCACATCACCGTACTGCTTGACGAAGCCGTCGAGGCTCTCGCCGTACGTCCTGATGGCTGCTATCTGGACGGCACGTTCGGGCGCGGCGGGCACAGCCGGTTGATCCTCAGCCAGCTCGGGCCGGACGGTCGACTCATCGGGTTCGACAAGGATCCACAAGCGATTGCCACCGGGCAAACGCTAGCGGCCGAAGACGGCCGCTTTGTCGTTGTGCAGCGCAGCTTTGCCGAGCTCGGCTCGGTGGTTGCCGAGCAAGGCCTGACCGGCAAGGTCAGCGGCATTCTGCTCGACCTCGGCGTGTCGTCGCCGCAGCTCGACGACGCCGAACGCGGCTTCAGCTTCCTCAATGACGGGCCGCTGGACATGCGCATGGACCCGTCCCGTGGCATCAGCGCTGCCGAATTCGTCAACACCGCGCCGGTGGAAGAAATCGCCCGGGTGTTCAAGGAATACGGTGAAGAACGTTTTTCCGGGCGCATGGCCCGTGCCGTTGCCGAACGTCGTGACATCAAGCCGTTCGAGCGCACCGCCGATCTGGCCGAAGTGCTGAAAGTCGCCAACCCGGCGTGGGAAAAAGGCAAGAACCCGGCCACCCGTGCGTTCCAGGGTTTGCGCATTCACGTCAATAACGAGCTGGGCGATCTGGAGGCCGGGCTCGATGCCGCGCTGGAAGCGCTGGAAATCGGCGGCCGTCTGGTGGTGATCAGCTTCCACTCGCTGGAAGACCGCATCGTCAAACTGTTCATGCGCAAGCTGGTGAAAGGCGAAGCCGATAACCTGCCGCGCAACCTGCCGGTTCGCCACGTCGCCTTCGAACCGAAAATCAAAATCCACGGCAAAGCGCAGACGGCCTCCGACGCCGAACTCAAAGCCAACCCACGTTCCCGTAGCGCTGTCATGCGTGTCGCGGAGAAGTTGCGGTGAGCAAGCTTTTCGCCAAGCCACTGCCCGGCGGCAGCTTTCTGATGCTGCTGCTGTTTATCGGCGTGCTGTTTTCGGCTATCGCCGTGTCCTACAGCGCGCACTGGAACCGGCAGTTGCTCAACACCCTTTACAACGAACTGAGCGTGCGCGACAAGGCGCAGGCCGAGTGGGGCCGGCTGATTCTCGAGCAGAGCACCTGGACTGCGCACAGCCGCATCGAAGTGCTGGCCACCGAACAACTGAAAATGCACATTCCTGGCGCGGCTGACGTGAAGATGGTGGCGCCATGATGAAACTCGAAGGCGCACTGTTCCCTTGGCGCTTCCGCCTGATGGTGGCGCTGCTCGGCCTGATGGTCGCGGCGATCTGCTGGCGCATCATCGACCTGCAAGTGGTCGACCGTGATTTCCTCAAAGGTCAGGGCGATGCGCGCAGCCTGCGGCACATACCGATTCCGGCGCACCGTGGCCTGATCACCGACCGTAACGGCGAGCCTCTGGCCGTTAGTACGCCGGTGACCACGCTGTGGGCCAACGCCAAGGAAATGCAGACTGCCAAAGAGAAGTGGCCGGCTCTTGCTGCCGCGCTGGGGCAGGACCCGAAAGCCCTAAGCGAACGCCTCGAAGCCCAGGCCAGCAAGGAATTCATTTATCTGGTGCGCGGGCTGACTCCCGAGCAGGGCCAGGCTGTGCTCGATCTGAAAGTGCCGGGCGTGTACGGCATCGAAGAATTCCGCCGCTTCTACCCGGCCGGTGAAGTCACCGCGCACATGGTCGGCTTTACCGACATCGACGATCACGGTCGTGAAGGCGTCGAGCTGGCCTATGACGAATGGCTGGCCGGGGTGCCGGGCAAACGACAAGTCATCAAGGATCGCCGTGGCCGGCTGATCAAGGATGTTCAGGTCACCAAAAACGCCAAGGCCGGCAAGCCCTTGGCGTTGTCGATTGACCTGCGTCTGCAATACCTGGCCAACCGTGAGCTGCGCAATGCGATCATCGAGAACGGCGCCAAGGCCGGCAGTCTGGTGATCATGGACGTCAAGACCGGCGAGATTCTGGCCATGGTCAACCAGCCGACCTACAACCCGAACAACCGTCGCAACCTGCAACCGGCGATGATGCGCAACCGCGCGATGATCGACGTGTTCGAACCGGGTTCGACCATGAAAGCCATTTCCATGAGCGCGGCGATCGAAACCGGCCGCTGGAAACCGAGCGACACCGTCGAGGTGTACCCGGGCTCGTTGCAGATCGGCAAATACACCATCAAAGACGTGTCGAAGACCGAAGGGCCGGTGCTCGATCTGACCGGCATCCTGATCAATTCCAGTAACGTCGGCATGAGTAAAGTCGCCTTCGATATCGGCGGCGAAACCATTTTCCGTCTCGCGCAGAAAGTCGGTCTCGGTCAGGACACCGGCCTGGGCTTCCCGGGCGAACGCGTCGGCAATCTGCCCAACTATCGCGAATGGCGCAAGGCTGAAACTGCAACCTTGTCTTACGGCTACGGTATCTCCGTGACCGCGATCCAACTGGTGCACGCGTTCTCGGCGCTGGCCAACAACGGCCGTCTCGCGCCGCTGACCCTGATCAAAACCGACAAGATGCCGCAGACCACGCAAGTGCTGCCCGAAGCCGTGGCGAAAACCATGCAGGGCATGTTGCAGCAAGTGATCGAAGCACCGCGCGGTGTGTTCCGTGCGCAGGTGCCGGCGTATCACGTCGGCGGCAAGTCGGGTACCGCGCGCAAGACCTCGGTCGGTACCAAGGGCTACGCGGAAAACTCCTACCGTTCGCTGTTCGCCGGCTTCGGCCCGATGAGCGATCCGCGTTACGCCATCGTTGTGGTGATCGATGAACCGACCAAGGCCGGTTACTTTGGTGGTCTGGTCTCGGCGCCAGTGTTCAGCCGTGTGATGTCCGGCACCCTGCGCCTGATGAACGTGACCCCGGACAACCTGCCGACTACGCAGCAGGCCAACGCCACCCCGGTCGTTCCGCTGAAAGCCAATGGAGGGCGCGGCTGATGTCATTAAGTCTGAACAAGATATTCCCCCAAGCCGGCCACGATCTGTTGATCCGTGAACTGGCGCTGGACAGCCGCAACGTGCGCGCCGGCGACCTGTTTCTCGCCGTGCCCGGCGGACGCTTCGATGGCCGTGCGCACATTGCCGATGCCTTGCAACGTGGCGCGGCTGCCGTGGCTTATGAAGTCGAAGGCGCTACCGTGCTGCCAATCACCGACGTGCCGCTGATTCCGGTCAAGGGTCTGGCGGCGCAGTTGTCGGACATCGCCGGGCGTTTTTACGGTGAGCCGAGTCATCACCTGAACCTGATCGGCGTCACCGGCACCAATGGCAAGACCAGCGTGACCCAACTGGTCGCGCAGGCGCTGGATCTGCTCGGTCAGCATTGCGGCATCGTCGGCACCCTCGGTTCCGGTTTTTATGGCGCGCTGGAAAGCGGCCTGCACACCACGCCGAACCCGATTGCCGTGCAAGCGACGCTGGGCGACCTGAAAAAGGCCGGCGCCAAAGCCGTGGCCATGGAAGTGTCGTCCCACGGTCTGGATCAGGGCCGGGTCACCGCGCTGGCGTTCGACGTGGCGGTGATGACCAACCTGTCCCGCGATCACCTGGATTATCACGGCACGATGCAAGCGTACGCCGAGGCCAAGGCCAAGCTGTTCGCCTGGAATGACCTCAAGTGCCGGGTGGTCAACCTCGACGACGATTTCGGCCGGCAACTGGCGGCGGAAAAACGCGAGTCGCGCCTGATCACCTACAGCCTGCTCGACAGCAGCGCGTACCTGTTCTGCCGCGAAGCGCAGTTCGACGACCACGGCGTGCGCGCCACGCTGGTCACGCCGCAGGGCGAGCATCATCTGCGCAGCACGCTGCTCGGCCGTTTCAACCTGAGCAACGTTCTGGCCGCAGTCGGCGCCTTGCTCGGTCTGGATTACGCCCTCGACGAAATTCTCAAAGTGCTGCCGAAGCTCGAAGGCCCGGCCGGTCGCATGCAGCGACTGGGTGGCGGCACGCAACCGCTGGTGGTGGTCGATTACGCCCACACCCCGGATGCACTGGAAAAAGTTCTCACTGCACTGCGCCCGCACGTCAAAGGCCAACTGCTGTGCCTGTTCGGCTGCGGCGGTGATCGCGATCGCGGCAAGCGTCCGTTGATGGCCGAAGTGGTCGAGCGTCTGGCCGATCAGGTGCTGGTTACCGATGACAATCCGCGCACCGAAGATCCTGCTGTGATTTTCGACGACATCCGCGCCGGTTTTACCGCTGTGGATAAAGTCACTTTCGTCGCCGGTCGCGGTCAGGCCATTGCGCAATTGATTGCCGGCGCGACCGCGGACGACGTCATTGTCCTGGCCGGTAAAGGTCATGAGGACTATCAGGAAATCAACGGCGTGCGCCATGCGTTTTCCGATCTGGTCGAGGCTGATCATGCCCTGACCGCGTGGGAGGTGGCCCATGCTTAAGGCCCTGACACTCAGCGAGCTGACCAACGCGCTCGAAGCCCGTCTGATCGGCAGCGACGCCAGTTTCAACGGCGTGAGCATCGACAGCCGCGCGATCCAGCCCGGCCAGCTGTTCATTGCCCTGACCGGGCCGCGTTTCGACGGCCACGATTATCTGAATGATGTCGCTGGCAAAGGCGCCGTGGCGGCACTGGTCGAGCGTGAAGTCGCCGACAGCGCGCTGCCGCAATTGCTGGTCAAGGACACCCGTCAGGCCTTGGGCCAACTCGGTGCCTTGAATCGTGCTGCGTTCACCCAGCCAGTGGCAGCGGTGACCGGTTCCAGCGGCAAGACCACGGTCAAGGAAATGCTCGCGAGCATCCTGCGCACCCGCGGCCCGGTGCTGGCCACCCGTGGCAACCTAAACAACGACCTCGGCGTACCGCTGACCCTGATCGAACTGGCGCCGGAACACACCTCGGCCGTGATCGAACTGGGCGCCTCGCGTCTGGGCGAAATCGCCTACACCGTCGGGCTGACCAAGCCGCACGTAGCGATCCTGAACAATGCCGGCACCGCTCACGTTGGTGAGTTCGGCGGTCCGGAAAAAATCGTCGAAGCCAAAGGCGAAATCATCGAGGGTCTGGCCGCCGATGGCATCGCCGTGCTCAACCTCGATGACAAGGCCTTCGGTATCTGGAGGACCCGCGCTGCCGGTCGCCAGGTGTTGACCTTCGCCCTGAGCAACAGCGAGGCGAATTTCCACGCCAGCGATCTGGCCACTGATGCCCGTGGCTGCCCGGCGTTCAATCTGCACACGCCGGAAGGCAGTGAGCGCGTGCAACTGAACCTGCTCGGTACCCACAACGTCGCCAATGCTTTGGCTGCCGCCGCTGCTGCTCACGCCTTGGGCGTGTCGCTGTTCGGCATTGCCACCGGGCTCGGCGCGGTGCAACCGGTCAAGGGACGCACCGTCGCGCAACTGGCGAAAAACGGCATGCGCGTGATCGATGACACCTACAACGCAAACCCCACCTCGATGTGCGCGGCCGTTGATATACTCGCCGGCTTTTCCGGCCGCACCGTTCTGGTGCTCGGGGATATCGGCGAGTTGGGCGACTGGGCGGAGCAGGGGCACCGCGACGTGGGCGAGTACGCCCGAGGCAAGGTTTCCGCGCTTTACGCCGTCGGGCCGAACATGGTCCACGCCGTAAACGCTTTCGGTGAGCAGGCACAGCACTTCGGCACACAGGCCGAGTTGATCCAGGCCCTCGCCGCCGAGCAGGACACAAACACCACCATTTTGATCAAGGGTTCGCGCAGCGCAGCGATGGAAAACATCGTTGCGGCTCTGTGCGGGTCCAGTCTGGAGAAACATTAATGCTGCTGCTGCTAGCGGAGTATCTGCAACAGTTCTACAAAGGCTTCGCGGTCTTTCAGTACCTGACCCTGCGCGGGATTCTCGGTGTACTGACCGCGCTGGTCTTGTCGCTGTGCTATGGCCCGTGGATGATCCGTACTCTGCAGAACCGTCAGATCGGCCAATCGGTGCGTAACGACGGCCCGCAATCGCACCTGTCCAAATCCGGCACGCCGACCATGGGTGGCGCGCTGATTCTGTCGTCGATTGGCGTCAGTACTCTTCTTTGGGCTGACCTGAGCAACCGCTACGTCTGGGTGGTGCTGCTGGTGACCCTGCTGTTCGGCGCCATCGGCTGGGTCGACGACTACCGCAAAGTCATCGAGAAAAACTCCCGTGGCCTGCCGAGCCGCTGGAAGTATTTCTGGCAGTCGGTGTTCGGCCTCGGCGCAGCGATCTTCCTTTATATGACTGCCGCGACGCCGGTGGAAACCACGCTGATCCTGCCGATGCTCAAGGACTACAGCATTCCGCTGGGCGCCGGCTTCATCGTGCTGACCTACTTCGTGATTGTCGGTTCGAGCAACGCAGTCAACCTGACTGACGGCCTAGACGGCTTGGCGATCATGCCAACCGTGATGGTCGGCGGCGGTCTGGGGATTTTCTGCTACCTGTCGGGTAACGTGAAATTCGCTGAATACCTGCTGATTCCTTATGTGCCGGGCGCAGGCGAACTGATCGTGTTCTGCGGTGCGCTGATTGGTGCCGGCCTCGGTTTCCTCTGGTTCAACACCTATCCGGCGCAAGTGTTCATGGGCGACGTCGGTGCACTGGCACTCGGCGCGGCGCTGGGCACCATCGCCGTGATCGTCCGTCAGGAAATCGTCCTGTTCATCATGGGCGGCGTGTTCGTGATGGAAACCCTGTCAGTGGTCATTCAGGTTGCCTCCTTTAAGCTGACCGGTCGCCGCGTGTTCCGCATGGCGCCGATCCACCACCACTTTGAACTCAAGGGCTGGCCCGAGCCGCGCGTGATCGTCCGTTTCTGGATCATCACGGTGATTCTTGTCCTGGTCGGCCTTGCCACCCTGAAGCTGAGGTAGAACGAGTGTCTCTGATCGCTTCTGACCACTTCCGCATCGTTGTCGGCCTCGGCAAGAGCGGCATGTCCCTGGTTCGCTTCCTGGCGAACCGGGGCACGTCGTTTGCTGTCGCCGACACGCGGGAAAATCCACCGGAACTGGCCACGCTCAAGCGTGACTATCCGCACGTGGAAGTGCGTTGTGGCGAGCTGGACGTCGAATTCCTCTGCCGTGCCGACGAGCTCTACGTGAGCCCCGGCCTGGCGCTAGCGACCCCGGCCCTGCAAGCCGCCGCGGCCCGTGGCGTGAAAATGTCCGGCGACATCGAGCTGTTCGCGCGTAACGCGCGGGCGCCGATCGTGGCGATCACCGGTTCCAACGCGAAAAGCACCGTCACCACGCTGGTCGGCGAGATGGCGGCTGTGGCCGGCAAGCGCGTCGCTGTTGGCGGCAACCTCGGCACCCCGGCGCTGGATCTGCTCAGCGACGACGTTGAGCTTTACGTGATGGAGCTGTCGAGTTTCCAGCTGGAAACCACCGACCAGCTCAACGCCGAAGTCGCCACCGTGCTGAACATCAGCGAAGACCACATGGATCGCTATAGCGGTCTGCCGGCGTATCACCTGGCCAAGCACCGGATCTTCCGTGGCGCGAAGCAGTTTGTGGTCAACCGTCAGGATGCCCTGAGCCGGCCATTGATCGGCGAAGGCCAGCCATGCTGGACCTTTGGCCTGAGCAAACCGGATTTCAAAGCGTTCGGTATCCGCGAAGACGATGGCGAGAAGTATCTGGCCTTCGAATTCCAGAATCTGCTGCCGGTGCGTGAGTTGAAAGTTCGCGGCGCGCACAACCAGTCCAACGCTCTTGCAGCTTTGGCATTGGGCCACGCTGTGGGTCTGCCGTTCGACGCCATGCTCGCGGCGCTGCGCACGTTTACCGGGCTCGAGCATCGCTGCCAGTGGGTGCGCGATCTCGACGGCGTGGCCTATTACAACGATTCCAAAGCCACCAACGTTGGCGCTGCTCTGGCCGCCATCGAAGGCCTCGGTGCGGACATCGACGGCAAGGTCATTCTGATCGCCGGCGGTGATGGCAAGGGCGCCGAATTCAACGATCTGCGTGATCCGGTGGCGGCCAACTGCCGCGCCGTGATCCTGATGGGCCGCGACTCCGACAAGATCGGCGCAGCCATTGGCGATGCAGTGCCGCTGATTCGCGCGACCTCGTTGATCGACGCCGTTGCGCAATGCCGCGCCGCCGCCCAACCGGGTGACGTGGTGCTGCTGTCGCCGGCCTGCGCCAGTTTCGACATGTTCAAGAATTACGAAGACCGTGGTCACCAGTTCGTCCGCGCTGTGGAGGAACTGGCATGAACCTGAGAAACATCATCAAGCCGTACCCGTCGCCGCTGATCACCGGGCGTGGCATCGACCTCGACTTCCCGATGCTCGCCGGTTGCCTGGCGCTGCTTGGTCTCGGCCTGATCATGATCGCTTCGGCGTCCACCGAAGTGGCGGCGGCGCAGTCGGGCAGTCCGCTGTATTACATGATTCGCCACCTTATCTATGTGGTGCTGGGTCTGGGCGCGTGCATCGTTACCATGATGATTCCGATCGCCACCTGGCAGCGCCTCGGCTGGATGATGCTGATCGGTGCGTTCGGCCTGCTGGTGATGGTGATCATTCCCGGCATTGGCCGTGAAGTGAACGGTTCGATGCGCTGGATCGGTTTCAGCTTCTTCAACGTGCAGCCGTCGGAAATCGCCAAGGTGTTCGTGGTGATCTACCTCGCCGGTTATCTGGTGCGCCGGCAGAAAGAAGTGCGCGAGAGCTGGATGGGCTTCTTCAAACCGTTCATCGTCCTGCTGCCGATGGCCGGTCTGTTGCTGATGGAGCCGGACTTCGGCGCCACGGTGGTAATGATGGGCGCGGCGGCGGCGATGCTGTTTCTTGGCGGGGTCGGACTGTTCCGCTTCTCGCTGATGGTAGTGCTGGCGGTTGGCGCGGTGGTTTTGCTGATCCAGATGCAGCCCTATCGAATGGCGCGTCTGACCAACTTCGCTGACCCGTGGGCCGACCAGTTCGGCGCCGGCTATCAATTGTCGCAAGCCTTGATTGCGTTCGGTCGCGGCGAGTGGCTGGGTGTCGGCCTGGGCAACAGCGTGCAGAAGCAGTTCTACCTGCCGGAAGCGCACACCGACTTCGTGTTCTCGGTCCTCGCCGAAGAACTGGGCGCGGTCGGTTCGCTGTGCACCGTCGCGCTGTTCGTGTTCGTGTGTATTCGCGGCATGTACATCGGCCTGTGGGCGGAGAAGGCCAAGCAGTTTTTCGCCGCTTACGTGGCTTACGGCTTGTCGTTCCTGTGGATCGGTCAGTTCCTGATCAACATCGGTGTGAACGTCGGCCTGCTGCCGACCAAAGGCCTGACCTTGCCGTTCCTCAGCTACGGCGGCAGCTCGCTGGTGATCTGCTGCGCCTGTCTGGGCCTGTTGCTGCGCATCGAGTGGGAGAGTCGGACCCACCTGGGCAGCGAAGAGATGGAATTCCAGGAGAGCGACTTCGCCGAGGAGCCGACTCATGGGCGCTAACGTATTGATCATGGCCGGGGGTACCGGCGGCCACGTGTTCCCGGCGCTGGCCTGTGCCCGCGAATTTCAGGCGCGCGGCTACACCGTGCACTGGCTCGGCACGCCACGCGGGATCGAAAACGAACTGGTCCCGGCGGCAGGGCTTGAACTGCACCGGATCAACGCCAGCGGTTTGCGCGGCAAGGGCAAGTTGTCGCTGCTCAAGGCGCCGTTGATGCTGCTCAAATCGGTCTGGCAGGCGCGGGCGATCATGCGCCGCCTGAAGCCGGTGTGCGTGGTTGGCTTCGGTGGATATGTGACCGGCCCTGGTGGCCTTGCCGCGAAACTGGCTGGCGTGCCGGTCATCGTTCACGAGCAGAACGCTGTCGCCGGCACCGCCAATCGGTTGCTGGTGCCGTTCGCCGCCCGAGTGTGTGAAGCGTTCCCCGACACCTTTACTCTGTCGGACAGCCGCCGTACCACCGGTAATCCGGTGCGCAGCGAGCTGTTCCTCGACACATCGCGCCCGGCGCTGGCCGGGCGCAAAGCGCGTTTGCTGATCCTTGGCGGCAGCCTGGGCGCAGAACCGTTGAACAAATTGCTGCCTGAAGCCCTGGCCCAAGTCGCTGCCGACCTGCGCCCGGAAGTGTTTCATCAGGCCGGCAAAAGTCACGATGAAGTGACTGCCGAGCGTTACCGCGCCGTGGGTGTGGAAGCGCAGGTGCAGCCGTTCATCAAAGACATGGCCCAGGCCTATGGCTGGGCTGACCTGGTGGTGTGCCGCGCCGGCGCGCTGACCATCAGTGAGCTGGCGGCCGCCGGTCTGCCCTCGATGCTGGTGCCTTTGCCCCACGCGATCGACGATCACCAGACCCGCAACGCCGATTATTTGGCCCGCGAAGGCGCTGCCTTCCTGATGCCGCAAAGAACGACTGGTGCCGCGGATCTTGCCGCGCGCCTGACAGAGGTCTTGATGCAACCGCAACGACTCGAAGCAATGGCCCAAGCGGCCCGCCGACTGGCCAAACCCGATGCCACCCGTAGCGTGGTCGATACCTGTCTGGAGGTGGCCCATGGTTGAGAATCAGAAAGCCATGCCACAACCGGAAATGCGCCGCATCCGGCGCATCCACTTCGTCGGCATCGGCGGCGTGGGCATGTGCGGTATCGCAGAAGTGTTGTTGAACCTGGGCTATCAAGTCTCCGGTTCCGACCTGAAAGCGTCGCCGGTCACCGAGCGCCTGGAAACCTTCGGCGCGCAGATCTTCATCGGTCACCGTGCCGAGAACTCCGCTACCGCCGACGTGCTGGTGGTGTCGAGCGCAGTGAACACGTCCAACCCGGAAGTGGCGACTGCCCTTGAACGCCGCATTCCGGTAGTGCCGCGCGCGGAAATGCTCGCCGAGCTGATGCGCTATCGCCACGGCATCGCGGTCGCCGGTACCCATGGCAAAACCACCACCACCAGCCTGATCGCTTCGGTGTTCGCGGCCGGCGGTCTGGACCCGACGTTCGTGATCGGTGGTCGTCTGAATGCAGCGGGCACCAACGCTCAGCTCGGCACCAGCCGTTACCTGATCGCCGAAGCCGACGAAAGCGATGCGAGCTTCCTGCATCTGCAGCCGCTGGTGGCCGTGGTCACCAATATCGACGCCGACCACATGGCGACCTACGACGGTGACTTCAACAAACTGAAGAAAACCTTCGTCGAATTCCTGCACACCCTGCCGTTCTACGGTTTGGCGGTGATGTGCCTGGACGATCCGGTGGTGCGGGAGATCCTGCCGCTGGTGAAACGTCCGACCGTGACTTACGGCTTCAGCGAAGACGCCGATGTGCGCGCAATCAATGTGCGGCAGCAGGGCATGCAGACTTTCTTTACCGTGCTGCGCCCGGATCGCGAACCGCTGGACGTGTCGGTGAACATGCCCGGCAACCACAACGTGCTCAACTCGCTGGCGACCATCTGCATCGCCACCGACGAAGGCGTCAGCGATGAAGCGATTGTCCAGGGCCTGTCAGGCTTCCAGGGTGTCGGTCGGCGCTTCCAGGTCTACGGCGAACTGCCGGTGGACGGCGGCAACGTGATGCTGGTCGACGACTACGGTCACCACCCGACCGAAGTCGCTGCCGTAATCAAAGCCGTGCGCGGGGGCTGGCCTGAGCGTCGTCTGGTGATGGTTTACCAGCCGCACCGTTACAGCCGCACCCGCGATCTCTACGACGATTTCGTCAATGTGTTGGCCGATGCCAACGTGCTGCTGCTGATGGAAGTCTATCCGGCCGGCGAAGAGCCGATCCCCGGTGCCGACAGCCGCAAGCTGTGCAACAGCATCCGTCAGCGCGGTCAGCTCGACCCGATCTACATCGAGCGGGGCGTCGATCTGGCGCCGTTGGTCAAGCCGCTGCTGCGTGCCGGCGACATTCTGTTGTGCCAGGGCGCCGGTGATATCGGCGGTCTCGCGCCGAAACTGTTGAAAAGTGAGTTGTTCGCCGGCGCCGTGGCGGCGTCGGTCGAGGGGAAGTTGAAATGACTGCTGCCTACGCCAAGCTGTTCTCCACCATCGCGCCGAAAGACTTCGGCCGAGTCGCCGTGCTCTTCGGCGGCCTGAGCGCCGAGCGTGAGGTGTCGCTGAAATCCGGTAACGCCGTGCTCGAGGCGCTGCAAAGCGCTGGCGTCGACGCGTTCGGTATCGATGTTGGTGAAGATTTCCTGCAGCGCCTGCTCAGCGAAAAGATCGACCGCGCGTTCATCATTCTCCACGGTCGCGGTGGCGAAGACGGCAGCATGCAGGGCCTGCTCGAGTGCGCGGGCATCCCGTACACCGGCAGCGGCATTCTTGCTTCGGCTCTGGCGATGGACAAGCTGCGCACCAAGCAGGTCTGGCACAGCCTCGGGATTCCCACGCCGCGTCACGCCGTACTGTGCAGCGAAGCCGATTGTATTTCGGCAGCGACGGAACTGGGCCTGCCTTTGATCGTCAAACCGGCGCATGAAGGTTCAAGTATCGGGATGGCCAAAGTGAATTCTGCGTCCGAGTTGATCGACGCATGGAAAGCGGCCAGTACCTACGATTCGCAAGTGTTGGTCGAGCAATGGATTCAAGGTCCTGAGTTCACCATCGCCACCCTGCGTGACCAGGTGTTGCCTCCTATCGCCCTGGGTACACCGCACACGTTCTACGACTACGACGCCAAGTACATCGCCAACGATACCCAGTACCGCATTCCGTGCGGGCTGGACGCGGCCAAGGAACAGGAACTCATGGAACTCACGGCCAAGGCCTGTGAGGCGCTCGGTATCGCCGGTTGGGGCCGGGCGGACGTGATGCAGGACGCCGACGGGCAGTTCTGGTTCCTCGAAGTCAATACCGCACCGGGCATGACCGATCACAGCCTGGTGCCGATGGCGGCGCGGGCTGCCGGTCTGGATTTCCAGCAACTGGTTCTGGCCATTCTGGCCGCCAGCGTTGAAGACGCAGGCGCAACAGAGGCGCGAGGTTAAGACCATGCAAGGCGCTCATCTCAGACATCAGCCACCCGCACCCGGCCGCAAGCCGGTGCCGCGGGGTGCCAGCCGAATGGTGGCGAAAGAGCCGATGTCCGCGCGCCTGCCGAAAGCCAATTTCAGCTTTCTGAAAAGCCTGTTCTGGCCGGTGCTGCTGGTCGCACTGGGCTTTGGAACCTATGAAGGTGCGCAGCGTTTGCTGCCGTATGCCGACCGGCCGATCAGCAAGATCGCGGTGCAGGGCGACTTGAGTTACATCAGCCAGCAGGCAGTGCAGCAGCGGATCGCACCGTTCGTGGCGTCGAGCTTCTTCACCATCGACCTCGCCGGTATGCGTACCGAGCTTGAGCAGATGCCGTGGATCGCCCACGCCGAAGTGCGGCGGGTATGGCCGGATCAGGTAGTGATCCGCCTCGAAGAGCAATTGCCGGTGGCGCGCTGGGGCGACGAATCGCTGCTCAACAACCAGGGCCAGGCGTTCACGCCCAAGGAACTGGCGAACTACGAGCACCTGCCGCAGCTGTTCGGCCCACAACGGGCTCAGCAGCAGGTGATGCAGCAGTATCAGGTGCTGAGCCAGATGTTGCGGCCGCTGGGTTTTTCGATTGCACGCCTGGAATTGCGTGAACGCGGCAGCTGGTTCCTGACCACCGGTGCCGGCAGTTCCGGCCCCGGCATCGAGTTGCTGCTGGGACGCGGCAACCTGGTGGAAAAGATGCGCCGCTTCATCGCCATCTATGACAAGACGCTGAAAGAGCAGATTACGAACATTGCGCGCATCGATCTGCGCTACGCCAACGGCCTCGCTGTTGGCTGGCGGGAACCCGTAGCGCCGACGACAGCCCAACCCGCTGTCGCAAAGAATTAAGAAGAGGCAGGACCCATGGCAAACGTGCAAAGCGGCAAAATGATCGTCGGTCTGGATATCGGCACCTCCAAAGTGGTGGCGCTGGTAGGCGAGGTCGCGGACGACGGCCAGCTGGAAATCGTCGGGATCGGCACGCATCCGTCCCGCGGCCTGAAGAAGGGCGTGGTGGTCAACATCGAATCCACCGTGCAATCGATCCAGCGCGCGATCGAAGAAGCCCAGCTGATGGCCGGCTGCCGCATTCACTCGGCGTTCGTCGGCGTTGCGGGCAATCACATCCGCAGCCTGAACTCCCACGGCATCGTCGCGATCCGTGATCGCGAAGTCAGCTCGGCCGACCTTGAGCGTGTGCTCGACGCCGCCCAGGCCGTGGCGATTCCGGCTGACCAGCGCGTGCTGCACACGCTGCCGCAGGATTACGTGATCGATAACCAGGAAGGCGTGCGCGAGCCACTGGGCATGTCCGGCGTGCGTCTGGAAGCCAAGGTTCACGTGGTCACCTGCGCCGTCAACGCCGCACAGAACATTGAAAAATGCGTGCGTCGCTGCGGTCTGGAAATCGACGACATCATCCTCGAGCAACTGGCCTCGGCCTACTCGGTGCTGACCGACGACGAGAAAGAACTGGGCGTGTGCCTGGTCGACATCGGCGGCGGCACTACCGACATCGCGATCTTTACCGAAGGCGCGATCCGTCACACCGCCGTGATCCCGATTGCCGGTGATCAGGTGACGAACGACATCGCCATGGCGTTGCGCACCCCGACCCAGTACGCCGAAGAGATCAAGATCCGCTACGCCTGCGCCCTGGCCAAACTGGCCGGTGCCGGTGAAACCATCAAGGTGCCAAGCGTCGGCGACCGTCCGCCGCGCGAGCTTTCACGTCAGGCCCTGGCTGAAGTGGTCGAGCCGCGTTACGACGAACTGTTCACCCTGATCCAGGCCGAGCTGCGTCGCAGCGGCTACGAAGACCTGATCCCGGCGGGCATCGTCCTCACCGGCGGTACATCGAAGATGGAAGGCGCGACCGAACTGGCCGAAGAAATCTTCCACATGCCGGTGCGCCTCGGTGTGCCGCATGGCGTGAAAGGTCTGGATGACGTGGTGCGCAACCCGATTTATTCCACTGGCGTCGGTTTGTTGATGTACGGCCTGCAGAAGCAGTCCGACGGAGTTTCGTTCTCCGGCATCGGCAGCCGCGACAGCTACAGCAGCGAAGAGCCTCAGGCGCCGCTGCTGGACCGACTGAAAAAGTGGGTCCAGGGCAATTTTTAAAGCTTTACCGCAACACCGCTACAAACAGCAGTAGGCGAAAAAACTAGAGAATGTAAGGAGAGGGAAAATGTTCGAACTCGTAGACAACATCCCCGCAAGCCCGGTAATCAAAGTTATCGGTGTCGGCGGTGGCGGCGGCAACGCTGTCAATCACATGGTCAAGAGCAACATCGAAGGCGTTGAGTTCATCTGCGCCAACACCGATGCTCAAGCGCTGAAAAACATCGGCGCGCGGACCATCCTGCAACTGGGCACTGGCGTGACCAAAGGCCTGGGTGCCGGCGCCAATCCTGAAGTCGGCCGTCAAGCCGCTCTGGAAGACCGCGAGCGCATCGCTGAAGTGCTGGCCGGCACCAACATGGTGTTCATCACCACTGGCATGGGCGGCGGTACCGGTACCGGTGCGGCGCCGATCATCGCTGAAGTGGCCAAGGAAATGGGCATCCTGACCGTTGCGGTCGTGACCCGTCCGTTCCCGTTCGAAGGCCGCAAGCGTATGCAGATCGCCGACGAAGGCATCCGCATGCTGTCGGAAAGCGTCGACTCGCTGATCACCATCCCGAACGAAAAACTGCTGACCATCCTCGGCAAAGACGCCAGCCTCTTGTCGGCTTTCGCCAAGGCTGACGATGTTCTGGCCGGTGCCGTTCGCGGTATCTCCGACATCATCAAGCGTCCGGGCATGATCAACGTCGACTTCGCCGACGTGCGCACCGTGATGAGCGAAATGGGCATGGCGATGATGGGCACTGGCTGCGCCAGCGGTCCGAACCGTGCACGTGAAGCCACTGAAGCTGCGATCCGCAACCCGCTGCTGGAAGACGTCAACCTGCAAGGCGCGCGCGGCATCCTGGTGAACATCACCGCCGGCCCTGACCTGTCCCTGGGTGAGTACTCCGACGTTGGTTCGATCATCGAAGCCTTCGCTTCCGAGCATGCGATGGTCAAGGTCGGTACCGTTATCGATCCGGACATGCGCGACGAGCTGCACGTGACTGTGGTTGCCACCGGTCTGGGTGCGAAAATCGAGAAGCCTGTGAAGGTCATCGACAATACCGTTCACACCTCCATGGCTTCGGCGCAGGTGCAGCAACCGGCTCCGGCCCGTCAGGAGCAGCCAGCGGTGAACTACCGTGATCTGGACCGTCCGACCGTCATGCGCAACCAGGCTCAGGCCGGTGCTGCGGCTGCCGCGAAGATGAATCCGCAGGATGACCTGGACTACCTGGACATTCCGGCATTCCTGCGTCGTCAGGCCGATTGATGGAATGTATCAGGGCTATGAAGGTGATTGGTGTTCAGCAAAGGCATGGTCTGCTATCATCGCCAGCCTTTGTTGATACCAGTTCGCAATTTGCGCTGAAGCGGCCCAAGCCATGATTAAACAACGCACACTGAAAAATATTATCCGTGCCACAGGTGTAGGCCTGCACTCCGGTGAGAAGGTCTATCTGACCCTCAAGCCTGCGCCTGTCGACACTGGCATTGTGTTTTGTCGCGCTGACCTCGACCCTGTGGTGCAGATTCCTGCCCGCGCGGAAAACGTCGGTGAAACCACTATGTCGACGACGCTGATCAATGGCGACGTCAAAGTGGACACGGTAGAGCACTTGCTCTCGGCCATGGCTGGCCTGGGCATCGATAACGCCTACGTCGAGCTCTCCGCGTCCGAAGTCCCGATCATGGATGGCAGCGCTGGACCCTTCGTATTCCTGATTCAATCGGCAGGCCTGGAAGAACAGGACGCCGCCAAGAAATTCATCCGCATCCTGCGTGAAGTGACAGTGGAAGACGGCGACAAGCGCGCCACTTTCGTCCCTTTCGAAGGCTTCAAGGTGAGCTTCGAGATCGATTTCGATCACCCGGTATTCCGGGACCGCACCCAGAGTGCAAGCGTGGACTTTTCCAGCACTTCGTTCGTAAAAGAAGTCAGCCGCGCGCGTACCTTTGGTTTCATGAGTGACATCGAGTACCTGCGCAAGCACAACCTCGCACTGGGCGGCAGCGTGGAAAACGCGATCGTGGTCGACGCTGATGGCGTGTTGAACGAAGACGGTCTTCGTTATGAAGACGAATTCGTCAAACACAAGATCCTCGATGCGATTGGCGACCTGTACCTGCTGGGCAACAGCCTGATTGGTGAGTTCAAAGGCTTCAAGTCCGGTCATGCACTGAACAACCAGCTGCTGCGCAAATTGATTGAGCAGACAGACGCTTGGGAAGTGGTGACGTTCGAAGACGCCAGCACCGCACCGATCTCTTACATGCGCCCTGTCGCGGCGGTGTAAGTAAAAAACCTCTCTAGTTTTTTGAAGGCCATCTCCGGATGGCCTTTTTTTATGCCTTTTATAAGATCAAGAGATCGCAGCCTTCGGCAGCTCCTACAGGAGTACCGCATTCCAAATGTAGGAGCTGCCGAAGGCTGCGATCTTTTGGCTTTAAACTGACACGACGACCCGATTACGCCCGCCTTCCTTGGCCTGATACAACGCCTTGTCCGCCGCAAACAGCAACTGCTCCAGGGTCATCTCGCTCGCCGTCGTCCACGTCGCTATACCGATACTCACTGTCATCGCCCGCTCAGCGCCCTCGGCCCATGGCAGGTTTTCCACAGCGCTACGGATCTGCTCAGCAATCTGCTGCGCACCTGCGCTGTCGGTCTCGGCGAGAATTACCGAAAACTCTTCGCCGCCATAACGCGCGACCAGATCTGCCGGGCGCCGCACGTTCGCGGTGATCACCTTGGCCAGCTCGCGCAACACCTGATCGCCGGCCTGATGGCCATGCCGGTCGTTGAACGCCTTGAAGTGATCGGCATCGATCATCATCACCGACAGTGGCTGGCCCGAGCGCTGGGCGCGGAACCATTCGTGGCGCAGGGTCTGATCGAGCATGCGTCGGTTGGCCACGCCGGTCAGGTCATCGGTGGCGGCAAGTTGCGCCAGTTCGCGTTCGGCGCGATGGCGCAAACGCAGTTCCCGGGCGAGCAGCCAGGTCAGCCACAACAGGCCAAGGCACAACACGCCAGTGGCGCCGCTGATCAGGATCGCCGTGCGCCGCCAGGTGCCGAACACCTCATCACTGGACAGCGCGACCATCACGGTCAACGGCAGATTGCCCACCCGCGAGTAGGTGTAGAGCCGGCGTTGTTTATCCATGCTTGAGGTACTGGTGAAACTGCCGCTGCCATCGCGGTCGTTGAGAATCCGCACGACGTTGGGTCGATTACCGAAACTCTTGCCCACCGAGTCGCGTTGCAGATACGGCTTCTGTGCGAGCAGCACACCGTCGCTGTTGATGATGTTCAGCGTGCTGTCGGTGCCGATGTCGAGGCTTTTGAACAGATCGTCGAAGTAGTCGAGTTTCAACGACGCCACCGCCACACCGAAGAATTCACCGGTCTGCGAGGAAATGCGTCGGCTGAAACTGATCCGCCACTGATCGGCCTCTTCGCAATCGCAACGGGTCTTGAACGGACGGCTGATGAACATGCCGATGTCGCGGTTGAATGCATGGGCGAGGAAGTAATCGCGGTCGGCGAAATTGCCCGGTTTCGGTTCGATGCGCGAGGAGTCGGCGATCACTTCGCCATGCTTGTCGAGCAGCAGGATGTCGCCTTTGAAGCGCGCGGTGGTCGAGCGATCGAACAGCGCCAGATGACGGATCTGCGGCGAGACGTACTGCAAGTCGTCACGCTGGGCGGCGGCGATCAGCCCTTGCAGCGTCAGGTCGTAAAGCTCGACGGTGCGCAGCACGTCGGCGTCGATCAGTTGCGCAATGGTGGTCGCGCGGCGGGTGGCGGCGTCCTGCGCACTGGCGTATTCGCGGATCAACAGGAAGGTGACGATGCACACCATCGCAATCACGGTCAGCAGACTGCCGAGGATCAACAGGCGCTCGGGGCGACCGGTCTGGCCTGTGATGGAAGGAGTGCGGCTGGCGATCATGATGGGGGTTCGGTTGGAGTGGTTTCATAAGCGTAGTAGGCGTGGCGCCGGACGACCTGTGGGAGCGAGCTTGCTCGCGAAAGCTGATTGTCAGTCAACATCTGCGTTGAATGACACCCCGCTTTCGCGAGCAGGCTCGCTCCCACAGGGTAGATCACAGGATCTGAAAAACGCCGCGCCGATCTTAGAAGACGTTGATCGGGTAGTCGATGATCACGCGGTATTCATCTGTATCCGAATCAATCGCGCCGTAGCCATTGCCACCTCGGTTGGTCGCCCATTGCAGGCGCACCGCGAGGTCCTTGGCCTGACCGCTTTGAACGACGTACTGCAAATCGATATCGCGCTCCCAGTGTTTGGCGTTGCGGCCATCGGCGCTGTACCAGCTGGAATAGCCTGCGCTTTGCGGATCAGCTTTGCTCAGGTTGACCGTGCCGCGTGAGTAGGACAGCGCCGAAGTCAGCCCTGGCAGGCCGACACCCGTGAAGTCGTAGGCGTACTTGAGCTTCCACGAGCGTTCGTTCGGCCCGTTGAAGTCCGAGTATTGCTGGGAGTTGTCCAGGTAAACGCTGTCGCCCTGGCTGATGTAGTCGAACGGTGTGTTGCCGTTGACCCGCTGGTAGGCGGCGGTAACGCTGTGGCTGCCGATGCCGACGGTCAGATGCGCGCTCCAGGTGTTGTTGTCGATGTCGCCGAGCAGTGCATCGCCGGTGTCCTGCGTGTGATAGAAGTGCAGGCCCGGGTTGAGGCTGAGCAGGTCATTCAGTTGCCAGGTGTAGTCGAGGTCGTAGTAGTACTGGTTCCAGATGTCTTTCAGCTCAGAGGCATAAAAGCTACTGGTCAGACCTTCGACACCGCTCCAGGCCACACCGGCCCAGTTCAGGTGTTGGCTGTCATCGCCATCGGCGAGGGTGCCGTAGGACGTCCCGATTCGCGTGTGCCCGCTCTGGTTATACGGCTTGGTGAAACTGGCCTGGCCACCTTCGATCAGCCAGCCGTCGAAACTGTGATTGGCGAGGCTGATGCCGCGAAACGTCTGCGGCAGCATGCGCGTGTCGCCACCGGCAATCACGGGGTTGGTGAGGAACAGGTCACCAGCCTTCAACTCGGTATCGAACGCACGCAACTTCAACGTTCCGCCCGCGGTGGAGAACGACCCTGGCGCTTTGCCGTTGCCATCGCTGATCGGCAGGATACTCGAACCGTCGGTACCGCCACCGCCGTCGAGTTTCAGGCCGAGCATGGCGTGGGCATCGAAACCGAAGCCAACCGTGCCCTCGGTATAGCCGGACTGGAACACCCCGAGAAAACCCTGGCCCCACTCGATGTTGTCGTCCGCTTTCTGCAAGCGGTTGCGATTCATGTAGTAGTTGCGGGCGTTCAGGTTGAGGCTCGAACCTTCGACGAAGCCTTGTTCAGCAGGCTCGTCGGCGTGGGCGGTGGGAACAATCGTTGTGGCCATTGCAATGAACAGCGGGGTAAGGCGGGCAGGGAAAAACACGTGCGGTGGAGCTCCTTGGGTCAGCGGGCCACTCTGTTTCTTGAGCGGCTTGATGTTTCTTGTTGTTACAGACGCACCAGACGGCTTTCAGACCACAACGAAAAAAGGCCGCTGAACGGCAGCGGCCTGGAGTGACGACGGTTGAACGGGAAGAGCCAAACAACCGCGTCGAGGGAAACCTTTCGCGGTGCGACTCAGCTGTCTTTCTCGAGCGCTTGAGTCTGGGAATTGGCGGCCTGCGGGGATTGCGTCGCGTCTTGAGCCTTGGCCATCACTTCGGCCTGATGCTGATCGAATGCCTGCGCGCGAGCGACTTTTTGCGCCACGAACGTTTGCGATTCTTCAGCCATCGCCATTGGCGACAGGATCAATGAGGACAAAACGAACGCGCTGGCAATACCCATACTGTTGGACATCTGGAAAACCTTCTTGCTTGGCAAGTGCTGTTTGGTGCGGGCAAAGATAAGGTCACCGAGGGATGGGAAACAGCGTGATTTTCATAAATGACTGTTACAGCAGAAGCAAAGATCGCAGCCTTCGGCAGCTCCTACAAGGGCTTGGCGTACACCTGTAGGAGCTGCCGAAGGCCGCGATCTTTTAATCTTTTCAGACCGGAAGGTGAATGCCGAAGGTGTTCATGCCCCGGTCACTGCGCACAAACACATCCCCGCCATGCATCAGCGCGATCGCCTTGACGATCGCCAGCCCCAACCCGTGGTTATTGCCGCTGTTGCTGCGCGAAGCATCGACCCGATAAAACCGTTCGAACAACCTTGGGAGATGCTCACTGGCGATCGGCGTCCCGGGATTGGCCACGCCAATGCTCACCTGATGCTCTTGAACCTCGATATGCACTTCGATCACCTGTCCCGGTTCGGTGTGCTGCACCGCGTTGCTCAACAAGTTGATCAGCGCCCGGCGCAGGTGCGCGACCTCGATCTGTACCTGCGCATCGCCGCTGACCTGCACTTCAACCTGGGCGTCTTCAAGAATGAAATCCAGATAGTCCAGCGTCGTCGCCACCTCATCGGCCAATGAGGTCGAGGTCAGTTTGGTCGCCTTGTTGCCCTGATCGGCGCTGGCCAGAAACAGCATGTCGTTGATGATCGAACGCAGCCGTTCCAGCTCTTCCAGATTGGATTGCAGCACTTCGAAGTAATGTTCGGCCGAGCGGCCACGGGTCAGTGCGACCTGGGTCTGGCCGATCAGGTTGGTCAGCGGCGAGCGCAACTCATGGGCGACGTCGGCGTTGAATGATTCCAGCCGCGAATAGGCCAGTTCTACCCGCTCCAGCGTCGAGTTGAACGAGTCGACAAACTGTTCCAGCTCCGGCGGCAGCGGCGATAAGCGCAAGCGTCCAGCTCTTAGCGGTGGCGCCAGTCGTTGAGCTTCGTGGGACAGTTTGATCAGTGGCTTCAAACCAATCCGCGCCACCCAATAGCCCAGCGCCGAAGCCATCAGCACACCGGCAATCGCCAGACCGATCAACGCAATCAGCAGATTGTGCTGCGTCTCATGGAAGGTCTCGGTATCAATGCCGATCATGAAGCGCAGCGGTGGGCGCTGGTCCTTGGCCGGCAACTCGGTCAACAGCACCTTCAGCGGATAACGATGGTCGGCCAAATGCAGGTCATGCATGCCCAACGGACCTTGAGCGAAGGCCCGAATCGCGGCATCCGGTTGGCCATATTCGTAACCCGGTTCACCACTGACCACCCAGAACCGGATGCGCTTGTCTTCTTCGCCGAGCAGCTTCAGCTTGGCGTTGATCTTCACCCAATGCTCGGGTGTGCCGAAGCGATTGAGCGCCGATTCGAGCACGCTGTAACGCGCATCCAGTTCAGCTTCCGGCAGCAAGCCGAGGCCTTTATCCACCTGCTGATACAGCGCACCGCCGATCAACAGAAACACCACTAGCGCCACGAGCGTGAACATGCCGCTCAAGCGCAAGGCAATCGAGTTACTGGACACCACGGCTCTCCAGCACATAACCCATGCCGCGAATGGTGTGCAGCAGTTTCTCGTCGAACGGCCCGTCGAGCTTGGCGCGCAGGCGTTTGATCGCGACTTCGACGACGTTGGCGTCACTGTCGAAATTGATGTCCCAGACCATCTCGGCGATCGCGGTTTTCGAGAGGATTTCGCCCTGGCGACGGGCGAGCACGCTGAGCAGGGAAAACTCTTTCGCGGTCAGATCCAGGCGCGTGCCGGCGCGGGTGGCCTTGCGGCTGATCAAATCGATCCACAGGTCGGCGATGGTCACTTGCACCGGCTCATGGCCGCCGCTGCGCCGGGTCAACGCTTGCAGGCGGGCGACCAGTTCGAGGAAGGAAAACGGCTTGCCGAGGTAATCGTCGGCACCGTCGCGCAGGCCCTTGATGCGGTCTTCGACGCGCTCGCGGGCGGTGAGCATGATCACCGGGGTCTGTTTGCGCGCACGCAACGCGCGCAGCACGCCGAAGCCATCGAGTCCCGGCAACATGACGTCAAGGACGATCACTGCGTAGTCGCATTCCAGCGCCAGATGCAGACCTTCAACGCCATCGCGGGCAAGGTCCACGGTGTAGCCCTGTTCGGTCAGGCCACGGTGCAGATAGTCCGCGGTTTTTTCTTCGTCTTCGATAATCAGAACGCGCATGACCGCCTCAGTCTGTGGTCGCCAGTGCCGTTGCGGGCGTTGGGGCTGGTGGGTGTGAGTGCCGGTGAAACAGCCGCTCGAGCCATAAGTATATGACCGGCGTGGTGAACAGCGTCAGCATCTGGCTGACCAGCAAACCGCCGACCACGGCAATGCCCAATGGCTGGCGCAGTTCGGCGCCGGTGCCGTAGCCGAGCATCAGCGGCAATGCGCCGAGCAGGGCGGCGAGGGTGGTCATGATGATCGGCCGGAACCGCGTGATGCACGCTTCGAAAATCGCTTCCTGCGGTGCCAGACCGCGCTGGCGCTGCGCCTCGAGGGCGAAGTCGATCATCAGGATGCCGTTCTTCTTGACGATACCGATCAGCAGCACGAGCCCGATCAACGCCATGATCGAAAAGTCCTGACCACAGATCCACAGCATGATCACCGCGCCGAGGCCTGCCGCCGGCAAGGTCGAGATGATCGTCAGCGGATGGACGAAGCTTTCATAAAGCACGCCGAGAATGATGTACACCGCCACCAGCGCCGCCAGAATCAGCCACGGCTGGCTGGCCAGCGAACTCTGGAACGCCTGTGCCGCGCCCTGGAAATTGCCGCTCATCGCGGTAGGCATGCCGATCTCGGCCTTGGCCTGATTGAGCAGAATCACCGCATCGCCCAGCGCCACGCCCGGGGCGAGGTTGAACGACAGGTTAGCGGCGGGGAACATGCCGTCGTGGGCAATCGACAGCGGGCCGATGGTCGGCGCGTCAAACCGGGCCAGCGCCGAGAGCGGCACCATTTCCCCACTGAGCGGCGAGCGCAGGTAGAAATAGTTGAGGCTTTCGGCCTTGCCGCGTTGCCGGGTGTCCAGTTCCAGAATCACGTTGTACTGGTTGACCTGAGTCTGGAATTCATTGATCTGCCGTTGGCCGAACGCATCGTACAGCGCCTCGTCGACATCGCTGGCAGTCAGGCCAAACCGCGCCGCTGCGCTGCGGTCGATGCTGATGTGAGTGATGCTGCCGCCCAGTTGCAGATCATTGGAAATGTCGCGGAACGCCGGGTTGCTGCGCAGTTTCTCAGTCAGGCGCTGGGTCCAGGTGGCGAGGGTCGCGCCGTCATTGCTTTTGAGCACGTACTGGTACTGCGCACGGCTCGGGCCGGAGCTGAGGTTGATGTCCTGCCCTGCGCGCAAATACAGGACGATGCCGGGGACTTTCATCAGTTGCGGGCGGATGCGGTCGATGAACTGGCTGGCGCTGACATCGCGATCGCCACGTTTTTTCAAGGCGATCCAGAAGCGCCCGTTGGCGATGGTCTGGTTGCTGCCGGAAACACCCACCGAATGGGAAAACGCCTGCACCGCCGGATCCGCCGCGACGATTTCCGCCATCGCCAAGTGTTTTTTCACCATGTCGCCGTAGGAAATGTCCGCAGCGGCTTCTGTGGTGCCGAGGACAAAACCGGTGTCCTGCACCGGGAAGAAGCCCTTGGGAATGAAAATGTAGCCGGCAACCGCCAATGCCAGCGAGAGACCGAACACACCAATCATCAGCTTTTGGTGGTCGAGGGCGCGGCGCAGGCCCTTTTCGTACCAGCCGAGCAGCCGTTCACTAAAGCCGGGTTTGGCGTTCGCGTGATGCACCGGTTTGCGCATGAACAGCGCAGCGAGGGTTGGCGCCAGCGTCAGCGACACCACAACGGAAATCATGATCGTGGAGGTCGCGGTCAGGGCGAATTCCTTGAACAGTCGCCCGACTACACCGCCCATGAACAGCAGCGGAATAAATGCCGCCACCAGCGAGAAACTGATCGAAACGACGGTGAAGCCAATCTCGCCGGCCCCCTTGATCGCCGCCTCGCGCATGTCATCGCCGGCCTCGAGATGGCGGTGAATGTTCTCCACCACGACAATCGCATCGTCGACCACGAAGCCGACCGCAACGACGATCGCCACCAGCGTCAGGTTGTTCAAACTGAAGCCGAGCACGTACATCAGGGCGAAACTGGCGATCAGCGAGACACCGAGCACCGCCGATACAATCAGCGTCGCCGACAATTGCCGCAGGAACAGCGCCATGACTGCGACCACCAGCAGGATCGCGATCAGCAAGGTGATCTCGACTTCATGCAGCGAGGCGCGGATGGTCTGGGTGCGGTCGATCAGGGTTTTCACCTGCACCGAGGCCGGCAGCATGGCTTCGAGACCGGGCAGGGCGGCTTGAATGCGGTCAACGGTCTCGACAATGTTGGCGCCGGGCTGACGCGAGATCACCAGATTCACCCCCGGACGATCACCCGCCCAGGCCTGCACGTAGGCATCTTCCGCACCGTTGACGACTTTGGCGACATCGCGCAGGTGAACCGGGGCGCCATCCTTGTAGGAAACGATGAGCTGGCTGTAGTCCTCGGGGTGGAACAACTGGTCGTTGGTCGACAGCGTCGAGATACTCGATTCGCCGTACAGCGCGCCTTTGGCCAGGTTAAGGCTGGTCTGCTGGATCGCCAGTCGGAGGTCGGCGAGGGTCAGGCCAATGGCCGCGAGTTTGTCCGCCGAAGCCTGCACGCGAATCGCCGGACGTTGCTGACCGGTGATGTTGATCTGGCCGACGCCGTCGATCTGACTGATCTGCCGGGCGAGCAGGGTTTCCACCAGGTCGCTGAGTTCGGTGCCGGGCATCTGTGTGGAGCTGACACTGAGGATCAGCACCGGGCTGTCGGCCGGGTTGACCTTCTTCCACGTCGGCAGCGTCGGCATATCCTTGGGCAGCTTGCCGGCGGCGGTGTTGATCGCCGCCTGGACTTCCTGCGCGGCGGTGTCGATGCTTTTGTCGAGGGTGAATTGCAGGGTCAGCAGGGTTGAGCCCAGCGCACTGCTCGAGGTCATCTGGGTCATGCCGGGGATGGCACTGAATTGCACCTCCAGCGGCGTCGCCACCGAGGACGCCATGGTGTCCGGGCTGGCGCCGGGTAACTGCGCCGACACTTGAATCGTAGGAAATTCCGCTTCCGGCAGTGGGGCGATTGGCAAGCGCGGGAAGGCAATCGCCCCGACCAGCACCAGCGCGATCGTCAACAGGATCGTCGCCACGGGGTGGTCGATGCACCAGGTCGAAATGCCCTTGTGCGAGCTCATGGCTTAGGCTCCGCCTGCACCACTTGCGGTGGCTCACTCATGACTTGCACGCTCGATCCCGGTTTGAGCCGCGACTGGCCATCGGTCACCAGCACGTCACCGGCGTTGACGCCTTTGATGATGTCCTGGCCGCTGCCCTGATAAACCATCTGCACCGGCACCGCCTCGACCTTGTCGTTCTGTACGCGGTAAACGAAGTGTTGTTCGAGGCCACGTTGTACGACGGTGGGCGGAACGACCAGCGCATCTTTATCCACAGCCGTCTGAATTTTTACCGTCACCAGCAAACCCGGCCAGAGCTTCTGGCTGGCATTGGCGAACTCGGCCTTGGCGCGGATGGTGCCGGTGTTGGCGTTGATCTGGTTGTCGATCAGGGTCAGATGACCTTCGCCGAGCAGATTGCCGGTTTCGCCATCGGTATCGGCGCCGATGTAAGCCTTGACCGGGGCGCGTTGCGGATCGCTGATCAGGCTCTGCAGGGTCGGCAGCATCTGCTGTGGCAGGGAGAACTCGACGGCGATCGGGTCGATCTGGGTAACGGTGAACAGGCCTTGAGTGTCGGTCATGCGCAGGAAGTTGCCTTCATCGACCGTACGAATACCGACCCGCCCGGTGACCGGTGAGCGAATCTGCGTGTAGGACAGTTGCACCTGCGCCGCATCGATCGAGGCCTGATTGCCTTGCGCCGTGGCTTTGAGCTGGTTGACCAGCGCTTGCTGCTGGTCGAAGGTCTGCTTCGACACGCCGTCGTCGACGCTGAGCAGTTTGTAACGCTTGAGATTGACCTGCGCGACCTGCAGCTGCGCCTGGCTCTCGCCCAACTGCGCCCGGGCCTGGTCAAGGCTGGCGCGGATCGAGCGGTCGTCGACGGTAGCGAGCAGGTCGCCTGCTTTGACCAGTTGGCCTTCCTTAACGAGGATTTTCGTCAGGATGCCATCGATCTGCGGACGCACCACCACACTGTGGAGTGAAAGCACCGAGCCGATCCCGCTGGTGTAGCGCGGGACGTCTTTGGCGTTCACCGTCACCACCCGCACCGGGATGGCGGTCGGGCTGGCCAGTTTTGCAGGGGCGGGTCTGAGCGCAAACCACAGGCCGACGGCGGCCAGCAGAATCACGAGAGTGGCGAGCAGGATTTTATTTTTCTGAATGGACATGCGCGGCGCCGAAGTCTGGAGTTTGGGCAGATTGGCCAGTTATAAACCGGTCAGGCGGTCGGCAGGGTGACGGCTGGCTGTCAGGATTGTCAGTTTCGTTTGGATAGATGGGGAGTAGCAGGTGTACGGCAATGGTCTTGTGTTGGATTCGCCCCTCATCGGAACGCCGCCCGCCCAGCCCTCTCCCCAAGGAGAGGGAGCCGATTTGTGGGCTTTTCAAACCTGAGTTCGACTCGGTATCCCATGTCGGCGAACCTCGAGTAGACACCTCGGTCAGTCCCCTCTCCCTCGGGAGAGGGTTAGGGTGAGGGGAAAACCGTTCAGCGCACCGTGCAAATCTCCAGATGCCGAGCCAGAGCGCACAGGTATACTGCGCGCCTTTGCGGCTCACTGATCGGGCCGACTTTCTGTTCCCGGAGCTTTTATGACTTCCCCGACCCAACCGCCGGTTGATGACGCTGTGAGCGACGTCCCGGCTGACGTGGCTGACACCAGCGAAACCAAGGCCGAGATCCCGGCGTTCAAGTTCCCGTTCAAACCGGGCGAGCTGGCCTCGGCGAAAGGCTCGAATCAGCCGTGGTACAAGAATGGCGCGAAGAATGGCCACACCAAGACCCCGGGCATGGCGCCGCCGGGCACGCGTAGGTCGATGGGCAAGCGCTGACATCGGAAAGTGATGGTGCTTGTGCTGGCCTCTTCGCGAGCAGGCTCGCTCCCACATTGATCTGTGCCGAACACAAAACCTGTGGGAGCGAGCTTGCTCGCGAAGGGGCCAGCCGCTACACCGCCAATGCTAAATCAAGCCGCCCGCAATGAAATAAACGCGTAAGTCTGCGCTGGTTCGGTCACTACCTGCCCACCCGCAGCCAGCACTTGCCCAGCCACGTCATCACCTGACAAATGAAACAGCCACTCACTCGGTTGCGCCGCCAGCGGTTGCGCGCTCACTTGGTCGATCACCGCTGCGAACGCATCCATGTTCGGCAAGTACGCGGTGAACCCGTCGCCCTTGAGCGCAGTGGTGCGAATCCCCAACGTTGCGCAGATCGCATCCTTGAGTCTGATGTCATCCCGATCCGCCTGACGCGAACGCTGGATCAATTCAACCAGTTCCCGATCTACCAACTCGCCCCCCACAATCAGCTCCGGCCCCTGTTCCCAGGATTCCGGCGGGCAATCCTTGGCTGCGGGATTGAGCGGGATGTGCGGATTGATTTCCGCCGGGTAAATCCGGCACACCAGCGGACGCCGGTCATAAATCCGGCAGCGTTTGTCGTCGTCAAGATTCCGGCAGGGGCCGACGTTGTAGGCGGCGAAAGTGATCGCCACATGAGCATCGGTAGCGCCGCTTCGGACCATGGCCGAACGGCGCTCGGCATGTTCGCGCTGCTGCGCTGGCAGGCCCAGACCATTGCCGAGAAAAGCCTCGACCAGCACAATCACCTGACCGCCATCCGCCGCCCACATACGGGCTTCAGCCAGCGTCAGCGGCACATGGTGGTCGGTGCAGCATTTGCCGCAACCTACGCAGGAAAACGTCGTATTCATTGAGCGATCTGTCTTCAATCAAGGTGTGAAACGATGGCGGAAAACCATCGCACAGAACCCGATCGAAGCAAGGACTGCGCCACTCAGTGGGATTTTGTGCTCGGGCGAATCGAATCCCACTCGGTGACGAATGCGGTTTTCGACTGTTTGTTGTACAGGCACAGCTCGCTGCCTTGCTGGCCTTTCATGTGTTTTTGCGGGTATTGGCCTTGCAGCAGAACGGCGGTGTAACCGACGCGGTCATCGAATTGCGCGGGCGTGCCGACCGGTTTGACGTTTTTCAGGCCACTGGCCTTGGTGCAGCTGGCGAGCACGGTCTTGTCGTAGGCGGCCCAGGCGTCGGGGCTGGAGGCGTGGGCCTGGGAGGCGAGGGCGGAGAGAGCTGTAAGGCAGAGCAAGCTCAGGGTGATGCTATTCATTGGGCAGAATCCATTGCAGGTTTTGGCTCGGATGTGCCTGATCGGGAGGGCGATTAGACCCAAAAATACCGATTGATTGTAGGGGCTGATCTTCGATCAAGCCGACATTCAGCAGTGCGCCATGCTTGGTACAGTTCGCGACGATTATGTGAGCGTTAGGGCGTCGGTGCCTGCACACCCGGCACAAGTTTCAATCTATATAAGCGACAAAACCCCGCGGGCGCGGGGTTTTGTTTTAGCTGCAAAAATTTCTTTTTTCGTAAATCTGGTCAATTTCTTCATTAGAAAAACTCACCATTCCCACCGCTTTTTGAAGCCTCACCGGCGCTTTTTTGACAGCGTCGATGTTCAAGACTTTGTGGCGAGTTGCATAGTAAATGAATCGAGTTGCGCTGCTATGAGACAAAACCATTTCAGAGTACGAGGAATAGAAGCTCTCAACCGTTTTAGAGACTTCAGGAATTTCTAATTCCTTTGAATTCAGAATGTTATCTGTTTCCTGTTTGGCCTTTTCAAAGGCTTCATCGAGGTTGACTTTACTATTGTTTTTTAGGAACAGAAATGCCTTGTACGCTTGGTCAATGCCAATGTTTGGAGCGAACTGCAGAAGCATATTCGTTCGTTTGTAATAATGCTTAAAAACTGCAGAGTCTTCACTCAGCACGCCGGATGAGACTAAGTGGATCAACTCGTCTCGCACCGCATACATATTGTATGTGGCTTTTGTGCGCCGCAATCTGTTCATAACCACGGCAAAACTAAAAGCGGCCACAACACCAAGAGCTATGAACACCAAGAAGATGTCTGTCATGGTTTCCTCCCTGTTGACGAAATCCTACGTCTCAAAATCTGACCTTCCAGATCAGCCTTTACCTTACACAGCCTGTCTATCTCATCCTGTTGGAGCAATTGAGAGTAGCTACATGCCATTGCTCCCAACGTGAAAATAAACACGAAAAACACGAATGTACAAGCCCATACGAAAGGCTCAACAGATGCACTTGAGCCAGTCAGCTTCTCCATAATGTAGCCTAGACTGGAGATTAGGCCTGCATAACCGATGAAGCCTGTTACTACACCCTTCACCGTCGCATATTTTTTTAATAGTCGCATCCGTGCCAAGCTCTGTCGCGTCTGATAAAAAGGACGCGGATGCTAGCTTGATGGCGTTCTACTATCAAGTACGACCTTACGTGCGGTGCGTTGTTCCCTCGTCCCTTCCGGTTGAGAAGCATGTACTACGTACATTTTTCTTGCTCTGAAAATTTGTAACCTATCGAGTATGCGCTTTGAGGAAGCCAGCCCCCTGTCCGTCAGTCGAGCACTGCCTCTTGCCGAACCTCAACCATCCCGACACTCTGATACAACCGCCGCGCCCGCAGGTTGTCCTCCAGAACCCTCAAATCGACAAACCCCTCGCGCCGCTGTTGAAAGACGCTGAAGGCATGCAGCAACAACGCCCGCCCAAGCCCCCGGCCCTGCATTCGCGGGTGCACCACCAGATTCTTGATATACGCACTGGTCCAGCACTGCGCCACGCCCACCACACCCTCGGCATCGCAGGCCACGAAACACAACGCCCGATCGTATTCAGGATCGCTGGCAAAGCGCTGCCGCCAGTCGCCCAGCGACGGCACTCGACCGCCACCTGCCAGATGTCCAAGCTGCATCAACTGATGCACCGCCGGCGCCAGCTCCTCGCGGTAGACGGACAGCTCAATCCCGTTCGGCCATTGAGCATCCGGCAGAACCCCACTCAAGTCGCGGCGCAGCAGAAAGCAAAACGTCTCGGCCAAGACTCAGTGCCCGTTGGCCGCGACGTGCTTGGCCGCTTCGATCAGGCGTTGGGTCAGTTCCGGCGAGGAGAACTTGGTCAGCACCGCGTTGGCACCGGCCAAGCGGGCCTTTTCGCTGTTCATCGCGCTGTCGAGCGAAGTGTGCAGCAGCACGTACAAATGAGCGAAGTCAGGAGTCTCGCGCAGGGTGCGGGTGAAGGCGTAGCCGTCCATCTCGGACATTTCGATGTCGGACACGATCAGGTTGATCTGCTGCGCGGTGCCCTGCAGGTCGAGCAGGCAGTCGATGGCTTCCTTGGCGCTGCGTGCGGTGTGGCATTGCAGGCCGAGGTTGCGCAGGGTGTGCACCGACTGCTGCAACGCCACCTGGCTGTCATCGACCACCAGGATGCGCGCGTTGCCCAGCACTTCGGCGTCTTCCATGGTCAGGTCGGTCGGCGCCATTTCGATCTGCGCCGGGGCGATGCTGTGGATGACTTTTTCGATGTCCAGCACCTGCACCAGCGTACCGTCCACCGAGGTCACGCCGGTGATGTAGGCCCGTGAGCCGCCAGAGCCGAACGGGGGTGGCTTGATATCGGTAGTCAGGCAATGGACGATTTTGCTCACTGCCTGCACGTGCAAACCCTGCTTGGAACGGCTGACATCGGTGACGATCAGGCAGCCACCGTTGGGATCCTCCAGCGGCCGCTCGCCGATTGCGCGGCTGAGGTCGATCACCGACAGCGAGGCACCGCGCAGGGAGGCGATGCCTTTGACGTGCGGGTGCGACTCCGGCAGCTTGGTCAGCGGCGGGCAGGGGATGATTTCACTGACTTTCAGCAGGTTGATCGCCATCAGCTTGCCGCTGCGCAAGGTAAACAGCAGAAGCGAAAGTGAATCTGCGCGGGCTTTGGTGGAAGACATAAGAACCTTCTGTGGATGGGCGAGAGTACAAATCGCCAGAAACCTTTGATGCCGGGTTATCGGCTTGAATGGAGTGGGCTTTAGGTTTGGCTCACAGATCCAGAACCCCTCACCCCAGCCCTCTCCCAGAGGGAGAGGGGGCCGACCGAGGTGTCCTGCGTCATACATCGACCTGAAAAATCGAATCGATTATGGATTCGAAGAGTTTGAATTTGCTAGCGCACAGGAGCCGGTCAGGTTACGGATTCGGTAAATCACGTTCAGGTCGACGGAGTTCTCCAATATTCCCGAATCGGCTCCCTCTCCCTCTGGGAGAGGGCTGGGGTGAGGGTATTCGGCTCCTGGCTATAATCGTTCAACCTTTCATGCCCAAGCGCTTGGCCATCCGCCCAAGATTCGCCCGATCCACCCCCAACTCCCGCGCCGCACTCGCCCAGTTATCCTGATGACGCTCCAGCGTTGCACTGATCAGGCGCCGCTGAAACTCATCAGTGGCACTGCGCAAATCCCCGCCGATCATTGGCATCTCACTGGCCAAGCCTGCGTTAACAGGCGCAACCACGTTATCCACAACCTCACGGGGCAAATCCAGATCCGCCGCACTCAGACTCAGGATTTTCGGCCGCACCTTGCAATTCCCCAGCGCCTTCAGTGCACTGCGCCCGATCAAATGCTCCAGCTCGCGCACATTCCCCGGCCAGGTGTACGCCAGCAGCGCCTCTTGCGCATCGCCGTTCAAACGCAGGCTGTTAAGGCCCATGCGCGAGCGGTTCTGTTCCAGAAAGAAGCCGCTGAGCAACAACACATCACGCCCGCGCTCGCGCAGCGCCGGAACCCGCAGCGGATACACACTCAAACGGTGATAGAAGTCGGCCCGATAGCGACCGCTGCGTACTTCTTCGGCCAGATCGCGATTGGTCGCGGCAATCAAGCGCACATCAACCTGATGCTCCTTGTCCGAGCCCAGGCGTTGCAACTGACCGCTCTGCAATACGCGCAACAATTTGGCCTGCACCGTCAGCGACAACTCGCCGACTTCGTCGAGAAACAGCGTGCCGCCATTGGCCAGTTCGAACTTGCCGCGGCGGTCGCTGGTGGCGCCGGTGAAGGCGCCGCGCACATGTCCGAACAGTTCGCTTTCCACCAGTGTGTCGGGGAGGGCTGCGCAGTTGAGGCTGATGATCGGTTTGTCGGCGCGGGCGGAAGCGGCGTGGATGGCTTGGGCGACCAGCTCTTTGCCGACGCCGGTTTCGCCGGTGACAAGAACAGTCAGGTCGCTGCCGCCGACCAGATTGATTTCTTCCACCAGACGTTTGTGCGCTTTGCTCTGGCCGATCATTTCGCGTTGCTGCTGGCCGCTGGCCTGGCGGTAGACCTCGGCGCGCTGATGTTCATCTTCGGCGCGGGTGGCCAGGCGCTCGATGCGCTCGGCAGCGTTGACCGTGGCCGAGGCGAGGCTGGCGAAAGCTTGCAGGGCATCGAGTTCGATCGGCTCGAAACGCTCGGGGTCGAGCGCATCAAGGGTGATCAGCCCCCAGAGTTTCTCATCGACAAATAAAGGACAGCCGAGGCAGTCGTGAACTTCGAGGTGATCGTCGAGGCCATCGACCAGCCCGTCATAGGGATCCGGAAGGTCACTGTCGGCGGCGAAGCGCGTCGGTCCTGCACCGGCCAGCAAGATTTCGAAACGCGGATGCTCGCTGACCTTGAAGCGGCGGCCGAGGGTGTCGGTACTCAAACCGTCCACCGCCAGCGGCACCAAGGACTCACCGTCCAGACGCAGTAACGCGGCGGCATCGCAGGGCAACAAGGCGCGCATGGCTTCGAGCAAACGCCGGTAGCGCTCACCTTCGGGCAATTCGCGGGACAGGTCAGCGACTAGAGGTAGCAAGGCGGTAAGCAGGGATTTGGCGGTCATGTTGTTGTAGTCAAAGAGACAAGATGTAGTCGCGATGACTATACGTGCTTTCGTGTCGAAATGACTAAGTGGATTTCAAGTGGTTGAATTAAAACGATTAATTAGTTGGCACGAAAGCTGATACCCCTAGGGCAATCTTTCAAGAAAGCGCAGGAGTTACCTTATGCTTAGCGTCCAGGATCGTGCCATCGTCAAATCCACCGTGCCACTGCTGGAAAGCGGCGGCGAGGCGTTGATCACGCATTTCTACCGCATGATGCTTTCCGAATACCCGCAAGTACGCCCTCTGTTCAACCAGGCGCACCAGGCCAGTGGCGATCAGCCGCGTGCCTTGGCGAACGGCGTGCTGATGTATGCCCGACACATCGATCAGCTCGACCAGTTGGGCGATCTGGTAGCGAAGATCATCAACAAGCACGTCGCCCTGCAGATTCTGCCCGAGCACTACCCGATCGTCGGCACCTGCCTGCTGCGCGCGATTTCCGAAGTGCTCGGTGAAGAGATCGCCACGCCCGAAGTGATGAGCGCCTGGGGGGCGGCGTACGGGCAACTGGCCGACATCCTGATCGGTGCGGAAACCGCGATCTACGATCAGAAGGAACACGCGGTCGGCGGCTGGCGCGGTGCGCGGGAGTTCATCGTCGCGGCGAAAGTACAAGAGAGCGCGGAAATCACCTCGTTCTACTTCGAACCGGCAGACAAAGCGCCGATTCTTGCGGCTGAACCGGGTCAGTACATCGGCATGAAACTGATCCTCGACGGCGAAGAAATCCGCCGCAACTATTCGCTGTCGGCACTGGCGAATAACGGTCAGTACCGCATCAGCGTCAAGCGTGAACCGAATGGCCGCGCGTCGAATTATCTGCATGATCAATTGCAGGTCGGCTCGAGCATTCAACTGTTCCCGCCATCAGGTGAGTTCACCCTCGCGGCCAGCGATAAACCGCTGGTGCTGATCAGCGGCGGTGTCGGCATTACCCCGACGCTGGCGATGCTGGAAGCGGCGTTGGAGACCGAGCGGCCGGTGCACTTTATCCACTGCGCGCGCAACGGCAGCGTCCACGCGTTCCGTGAATGGGTCGATGGGTTGGCGGCGCGTCATCCGCAGCTCAAGCGCTTCTATTGCTACGCCGAAGAGGATGGCGTGAGCCCGGCGGCGGACAAGGTCGGCATGCTCAGCGCAGAACTGCTCGGCGAGTGGTTGCCAGCGCAACGTGATATCGATGCGTACTTCCTCGGGCCCAAAGGGTTCATGGGCGCGATCAAGCGGCACCTGAAAGCGTTGGGCGTGCCGGAGAAACAGAGCCGCTACGAGTTCTTCGGGCCGGCTTCTGCTCTGGAGTGATCTGAAACCGAGTTGTCTCGTTCGCGAGCAGGCTCGCTCCCACAGGATTTGTGTCCGACGCAGATCCATTGTGGGAGCGAGCCTGCTCGCGAATCTTCTGCGCGCCGCAAAGCCATGTTGGTTAATCATTCCTTAACCGCTCTATCGTTTATTGCCCCGGTGTAGACTTGCGACACTTTCAGCCGCCGGCCGGCTGGACCATGGACTTACAAGGGAAAGGCAATGAGCGAGGAAACGATGCGGTTGGGACGTGAGCGGCGCTATCTGGTGCTGCTGGGGATCATCTGCCTGGCGTTGATCGGCGGTGCGCTGTACATGCAGGTCGTGCTCGGTGAGGCACCGTGCCCGCTGTGCATTCTGCAGCGTTATGCATTGCTGCTGATTGCGCTGTTCGCCTTTATCGGCGCGGGCATGCGCAGCCGTCGCAGCATCACCGTGTTCGAAACGCTGGTGGTGATCTGTGCGCTTGCCGGGGCCGCAGTGGCCGGGCATCACGTTTATACGCAGTTCTATCCGGCAGTGAGTTGTGGCGTCGATGTGCTGCAACCGATTGTCGATGACCTGCCGCTGGCGAAGATTTTCCCGCTGGGCTTCCAGGTCGACGGTTTCTGTTCGACGCCGTATCCGCCGATCCTCGGTCTGTCGCTGGCGCAATGGGCGCTGGTGGCGTTCGTGCTGGTGGTGATTCTGGTGCCGCTGCTGACCTCGCGGAATCGAAAAGCGCTGCGCTGAGTCAACTTTTCCGCACGAGTGCCGATAAACAAAACGCCCCGATTTTCGCTGCTGAGAATCGAGGCGTTTTGCATTTCAGAGCGTTTGTGAAAACACCGTGACGAACGGCAATGAAGCATGCGGCAAGTGTGCGACATGTTGTCACACACGGGCTGTCGCAGGGGCTCGGGATACGGCGGATTGGCCGCCTGTTACATAAAAACATTGGCCAGTTTCGGCGTTTTCGGGCTTCGGGCCGAAGGTGCCGGATCAGGCAGTTTTAACAGGCGCCGGCATGTGGGCGAAGGCCTTGGAATATCGGGCTTTGCGCCAGTCCGGCGCTCGCAGGCGGCTCGCAGAGCTGTCTGATTTGAGGCGGTTTGATCTGCACATTTCGCCGGGTTTGTTGAGAAGTGATTTCAACAACACCCGCAACTTTTGCAAAAATGGCGATGGATTGTTGCTCTGAGTGATAAAAATTATTTCGGGATAAGACATGGTGTATAGGGCGCTACCTATCTACAATCGCCCGCACTGAATTCCCGGCGCTGTTCAGCCTTTATCAAGGAACTGATCAGGAGGTCGGGTGTCGAGCGAGCCGCGAAGCTTTCAAGACACCCAGGTGTCGGTGCCTTTCCAATTTTCCGCACCAAATGGAATTGGTCTGTAACAAGGCCTTTGACCACGAATTCGAATAAGAACTGAACGCTGTCCCAAGGTTTTGTCGAGCGTGAGACGCGCGACGGGCGGCCCTTATTCAATCCAAAGAAAATGCCAACCCTTGGCAGGGTGAAGTGTTGGCGATCAAAACCCAACTGCATTGCGCAAGCTGCTTTAGAGGTCGTGAGATGAGTAAAAACAGGTACCCCAGATTACTAGGCCTAGTGCCGCTGCTCGGCACGTTGTTGCTGGGAGGCTGCAACATGACCTTGCTCAATCCAACGGGCCAGGTCGGCCTGGAACAGCGCAACCTGATCATCACCGCCACGCTGCTGATGCTGTTGGTCGTCGTGCCGGTCATCGTCATGACCTTCCTGTTTGCCTGGAAGTACCGCGCTTCGAACAAGAACGCCGTCTACACGCCGAAGTGGTCGCACTCGACCAAGATCGAAGTGGCCGTATGGACCATCCCGGTGCTGATCATCATCGCCCTGGGTTACATCACTTACATCTCGACTCACGAGCTGGACCCGTATCGTCCGATCGAGTCTGACGTCAAGCCGGTGACCATCGAAGTCGTCGCGCTGGACTGGAAGTGGCTGTTCATCTACCCGGAACAAGGCATTGCCACGGTCAACAAGATCGTGTTCCCGGCGCACACGCCAATCAACTTCAAGATCACCTCCGACGCCGTGATGAACTCGTTCTTCATCCCGGGCCTGGGCGGCCAGATCTACGCGATGGCGGGCATGCAGACCAAGCTGCACCTGATCGCCGACCGCAACGCTGAAATGGACGGTATCTCCGCCAACTACAGCGGCGCCGGTTTCACCGGTATGAAATTCAAGGCTATCTCCACCACTCAGGAAGATTTCGACGCCTGGGTCAGTGAAGTCAAGAAGTCGCCTAAACAGCTTGATCAGGCTGAATACGCAGCCCTGGCCAAACCGAGCCAGAACAACCCAGTCGAGCTCTACTCGTCGGTCACGCCGAACCAGTTCCAGATCATCGTCGACAAGTACGAAGGTATGAAGCCGGGCAAGCCGCTGAAGCACGAGAAGAAAGAGAAAGAAGTGGCGGCCACGGATATTGACGCGGGTTCGCATTCAGCTGCCGGGGCAGAGGAGTAAACGATGTTTGGTAAATTAAGTTGGGAAGCAGTCCCATTCCACGAGCCGATCGTGATGGTGACCATCGCCATGATCGCCCTCGGTGGTCTGGCACTGTTCGCTGCGATCACTTACTTCAAGAAGTGGACGTACCTGTGGACCGAGTGGCTGACTTCGGTCGACCACAAGAAAATCGGCGTGATGTACATCATCGTCGCCATGGTCATGCTGCTGCGCGGCTTTGCCGACGCGATCATGATGCGTACCCAGCTGGCCATGGCCACCGAGGGTTCGCCTGGCTACCTGCCACCTGAACACTATGACCAGATCTTCACCGCTCACGGTGTGATCATGATCATCTTCATGGCGATGCCATTCTTCACCGGCCTGATGAACCTTGCAGTGCCGCTGCAGATCGGCGCGCGTGACGTTGCGTTCCCGTTCCTGAACTCCCTGAGCTTCTGGCTGCTGGTGTCCGGCGTTGTGCTGATCAACCTGTCGCTGGGTATCGGTGAATTCGCCAAGACCGGTTGGGTTGCATATCCGCCGCTGTCGGGTCTGCAATACAGTCCTGGCGTGGGTATGGATTACTACATCTGGGCGCTACAGCTATCCGGATTGGGTACGACGTTAACCGGGGTCAACTTCCTCGCGACCGTACTGAAAATGCGTACCCCTGGCATGAAACTGATGGACATGCCGATCTTCACCTGGACCTGCACCTGGGCAAACGTTCTGATCGTGGCTTCGTTCCCGATCCTGACCGCGACCCTGGCACTGCTGACCCTTGACCGTTACATGGATTTCCACATTTTCACCAATGAACTTGGTGGCAATCCGATGATGTACGTCAACCTGTTCTGGGCGTGGGGCCACCCTGAGGTTTACATCCTGATCCTGCCGGCCTTCGGCATCTTCTCGGAAGTGATCTCGGCGTTCACCGGCAAGAAACTGTTCGGCCACCACTCGATGATCTACGCCTCGGGCGCGATCTCGGTACTGGGCTTCATGGTCTGGCTGCACCACTTCTTCACCATGGGTTCGGGTGCGAGCGTCAACGCCTTCTTCGGTCTGGCGACGATGCTGATTTCCATCCCGACGGGTGTGAAGCTGTTCAACTGGCTGTTCACCATCTACCAGGGCCGTCTGCGCTTCACCAGCCAGGTAATGTGGACCCTGGGCTTCATGGTGACCTTCGCCATCGGCGGCATGACCGGCGTACTGCTGGCCATTCCGGGTGCTGACTTCGTGCTGCACAACAGCCTGTTCGTGATCGCGCACTTCCACAACGTGATCATCGGCGGTGCGGTATTCGGTTACATCGCTGGCTTCGCGTTCTACTTCCCGAAAGCGTTCGGCTTCAAGCTGCACGAAGGCTGGGGTAAAGCAGCGTTCTGGTTCTGGATCTCGGGCTTCTTCGTCGCGTTCATGCCGCTCTATGCACTGGGCTTCATGGGCATGACCCGTCGTCTGAACGCCACCACCAACCCTGAGTGGGTACCGTACCTGTACGTTGCCATGTTCGGTGCGGTGATGATTGCTGCCGGTATCGCCTGCCAACTGATCCAGCTTTACGTCAGTGTGCGTGACCGCAACAAGCCAGAGAACGTTTGCGATCACGGTGACCCGTGGAATGCGCACACCCTGGAATGGTCGACCTCGTCGCCACCACCGTTCTACAACTTCGCTGTGCTGCCAAAGGCTGACTGCATCGACCCGTTCACCGAAGCCAAGGAAAACGGTACTGCGTACCAGCGTCCGGCCAAGTACGAGCCGATCCACATGCCGAACAACACCGCCACTGGCGTGGTGATGGGCGCGCTGTTGACCGTCTTCGGTTTCGCGATGATCTGGCACATCTGGTGGCTGGCGATCGCGAGCCTGGTGGGCACCGTCGTTTACTTCGTGATCCACGCTGCACGTGACGACCAGGGCTATATGGTTCCGGTTGAAACGATCGAGCGTATCGAAGCCGAGCAGCACAAGCGTCTGGTCGCGGCAGGGAAAATCCCGGCCGGTGCCACCCGTGTTGAAACCTCGTTGGAACAGGCTTAAACCATGTCGAACTTAGTGACCAATGTTGGACACGCCCATGGTGACCATGGGCACGATGACCATCACCACGACTCGGGCGAGATGACCGTATACGGTTTCTGGCTCTACCTGATGACCGACTGCATTCTGTTTGCGTCGATCTTCGCGGTGTACGCAGTACTGGTAAACAACGTTGCCGGTGGCCCGTCGGGCCACGACATCTTCGAACTGCCTTACGTGCTGGGCGAAACCGCTCTGCTGTTGTTCAGTTCGATCACCTACGGCTTCGCCATGCTGGCGTTGTACAAGGGCAAGAAGCAGGCGGTCCTGGGCTGGTTGTTCATGACCTTCCTGCTCGGCGCGGGCTTCATTGCCATGGAGATCAACGAGTTCCACCTGCTGATCTCCGAGGGCTTCGGTCCTAGCCGTTCGGGCTTCCTGTCGGCGTTCTTCACCCTGGTCGGTACCCACGGTCTGCACGTTTCGGCCGGTCTGATCTGGATGGGCATCATGATGTATCAGGTCAACAAGCATGGCCTGACGTCGACCAACAAGACCCGTCTGAGCTGCCTGAGCCTGTTCTGGCACTTCCTGGACGTGGTCTGGATCTGCGTCTTCACCGTTGTTTACCTGATGGGGACTCTGTAATGGCTAATGCACACTCCCATGACAGCCACGATGCTGGCCACGGCAGCGTCAAGTCGTACGCCATCGGCTTCATCCTGTCGGTAATCCTGACCGTCATTCCGTTCGGTCTGGTGATGTACCCGACCCTGCCGAAGTCGACGACGCTGGCAATCGTGCTGCTGTTCGCAGTGATCCAGGTGATCGTTCACCTGTATTACTTCCTGCACCTGGACCGTTCCATTGCACAGCGTAACAACGTGATCGCGTTCGTCTTCACGGCGATTGTGATCGTGCTGCTGGTTGGCCTGTCGCTGTGGATCATGTTCAGCATCCACACGTACATGATGGCGAAGTGAGGTAGACCCGATGTCGCTCAAGCACTTTATCCAAATCACCAAACCGGGGATCATTTTCGGTAACGTGCTTTCTGTGGCAGGCGGGTTCTTCCTGGCCTCGAAAGGGCATGTCGATCTGGCGGTGTTTCTGGCCGCCATGATCGGTACTTCCCTGGTCGTGGCCTCCGGTTGCGTGTTCAACAACTGCATCGACCGCGACATCGACCTGAAGATGGAACGCACCAAGAACCGTGTGCTGGTCCAGGGCCTCATCTCCCTGAAACTGGCCCTGGTTTACGCGACCATTCTGGGTGTTCTCGGCGTTGCCTTGTTGTACAAGGTGGCCAACCCGTTGGCGGCCCTGTTCGCGGTAATCGGCTTCATCATCTACGTCGGCTTCTACAGCCTGTACCTCAAGCGCAAGTCGGTCCACGGCACGCTGGTGGGCAGCCTGTCGGGCGCCATGCCGCCAGTGATCGGTTACGTTGCCGTGACCAACAGCTTCGACATGGCCGCACTGACCTTGCTGGTGATGTTCAGCCTGTGGCAGATGCCGCATTCCTACGCCATCGCGATTTTCCGTTTCAATGATTACCTGGCCGCATCGATTCCGGTGCTCCCAGTGAAACGCGGCATTCAAGTGGCGAAGAAGCACATCCTGCTCTACATCCTGGCGTTCCTCGTGGCGACCTTGATGCTGACCTTCAGCGGCTACGCCGGCATGAGCTACCTCGCCGTCGCCGCCGCCATGGGCATGTACTGGCTGTACATGGCCTGGACCGGCTACAAGGCAGTCGATGACACCGTCTGGGCACGCAAGCTGTTCGTGTTCTCGATCTTCACCATCACGGCGTTGAGCGTCATGATGTCCCTGGACTTCAAGGTGCCGACAGAGCTGCTGCTGACGTACGCGCCGTAAGTTTGCTGGCTTCAGAAAAAACCCGCCATCGCGAGATGTGCGGGTTTTTTTTTGGCTGATATTCGACGGGCAACGTGGTGAGTTGCATACCGAGGGTCATTTCGTATCCAGCAAACGGAAAAATCGCTCCCGCACATGCACATGATCACTGTGCGCGACGTTGAACCGCAGATAGTTGCCGGCGTCCGCAGCTTTGCTCAGCAATGTGCCCGGGGCCAACACCAGATTGTTTTCCAGTCCTTGGCGGGCCAGGATTTCGGCGTTCTTGCCCGCAGGCAGGCGCGTCCAGATGAACAGCCCTTCGCCGGGTAGCGACGACACCGAGCAGCCTGCTTCAACCAGCCAGGCGGCGACGCGGCTGTTGGATTCGTACAAGCGGTCGACCGTGCGTCGCGCGTGTTTAGCGTAGCTGCCATCACTGAGCAGGGTGCAGGTGATTTGCTCGGCCAGTTCCGAGGTGACGCCGCCGCAGGCCATTTTCAGCGCGATCATTCGTGCTGCCAGGGGCGCCGAAAGCACTGCATAGCTGACCCGGCTGTTGGCGGTCAGGGTTTTCGAGAAGCCCGAAACGTAACTGACGTTGTCCAGGCCGCTCGCTGCCAGACGCGGAGTACGGCGTTGCTGGATATCGCAATACAGATCGTCCTCGACGATATGGAAGCCGTATTGGTGGCTCAACTCCAGCAAGCGGTAAACCTGGGCCGGTGAGAAGGAATGGCCGGTCGGGTTGTGCAGGGTGCTGTTGGTCATATACAGCACCGGTCGATGGGCGATCAGCAGTTGCTCCAGCGCTTGCAGGTCCATGCCGCTGCTGTCACGCGCGATGGTAATTACCTTGGCGCCATGCAGTGCGAGGTTGGCATGCAGGTTGAAATAGCAGGGATCATCGAGCAGCACAGTGTCGCCGGGTTTGATCAGCAGTCGCATCAACAGGTCGATGGCCTGCATGGTGTTGGCGGTGGTGATGATCTGTTCCAGCGGCGCTTCGATGCCGAATGTCGCCAGTTTCACCTGCAAGGCCTGACGCAAGGGCAGGTAGCCCCCGGCGACGCCGTACTCGCCCATGCGCAAAGTGGTCGCGCGCAATGTACCGCGCACGGCTTTGAGCAACTCTTCGGCGGGCAGCCATGAAGAGGGCAAAAAGCCGCAACCGGGACGCAGTGCGCCGTTGTCCAGCAACAATGCGCGCCGCACCACGCTGAGGGTGTCCTGGGGTTGCAGATCGGGGCGCGGACCGGGGGCGGGCGAGATGGCTGCGCGGTGCACGTAATGCCCCGAGCCTTGACGTGACACGACCTGGCCCTTGGCCCGCAAGCGGTCGAGAGCATCGACCACGGTCGATTTGCCGACGTTCATCAACTCCGACAATTCGCGGATCGGTGGCAGCCTGGCGCCGTGGGGCAGGCCTCCGGTGCTGATGGCCTGGGACAGTTGATCGACGATCTGCTGCACCAGCGGCACGCCGGGCTGGAACTGGACTGCGGCGATCACGGCGCGTTGAACCTGCATTTTACTGGTCTCTCCGACAGTAAACTTCGCTGGATTCTATACGAACTTGCTCTGACTGGAACACGGGCGTGTCCCTACCATCGCCTTACAGATTTTGCTGGTTGGCGGTCAGGAGCTTTGGGATGAGTATTGAAACAACGGTCGCCGTGGCGAAACCGGTCATCAATGTGCGGTTGTTCGTGATCCGCATGATCACCGCCGTGTCGCTGTTCGCGGTGCTGGGCAAGGCCAACGTGTGGCTCGACACCGCCACCAACAGCATTCTCGCACTGGGTTATCGCGCCCTGCTGTTGCTGCTGCCACTGACGTTGCTGATTCTCGGCCGTCGTTCGCTCAGTGTGACGCTGTTGTGTGCCAGCCTCGGCCTGGTGTTGCTGGCACTGACCAGTCAGCAGGGGATGGTGATGTTTTCCGCGGGACTGTTCGCCTACGGCATTGCGATTGCCGGTTACCTGATCAAGAGCGAGGCGGCGCAGACCCGCGAAGGCGCGGCATACAACCGCGTGGCAATGAACATGGGCAGCCTGGTTGCCGGGCTGATCCTGTTGTCGCCAATGCTCACGCCGACGATGTTTTTTCTCGGCGCTGCAGCATTTGTGCTGCTGTGTATGCCGATCGCCCTCGGCGCCACGTTCAGCAGCCAGCCGAGCGTGGCCCGCCCGGTGACGCAGGACGGCAGCGGCTGGCGCAACAAGCTGCCGTGGGTGATCGCCGGGATCATCATGGGCATCAAGCTGTTCGGCGTGTTCTCGATCCTGCCGCAAGCGATTCTGCTCAAGACCGGCGAACTCCCGGCCTGGTACGGGCTGATGCTGATCCTCAACAGCGCAGTGGTGGTGTTTGCTCAGGTGCCAGTGATGAACCTGATCGAACGCACCGGCCGCTTCAAGGTACTGGTGGTGATCGCGATCATTGCCGCAGGTTTCGCCGTGCTGTCCGCACCGGGCGTCTTCCATGTCGAAACCTTGCTCGGTGCGTTGATCTGGGTGGCGCTGCTGTCGATCGCCGAGTGCGCGTTCAGTTACCTCGACTACTTCTCGGTCAAGCAAAACAACATGTTCGTCAAAGAAGTTTCGCTGGGCGTCGGTGCCGGGTTGACCGTACTGGTCATGCGCGTGGTCCCGGCGCCGTTCAACGCCGTGTTGCTGGCGCTGCTCGGTGCCGGCGGGATTCTGCTCTGGTACTGGCTGGTGCGCCGCTCCAGCGCCGAGCTGCACGATTGATTCGCAGTGTTCCCTTCAAGGAGTCAGGGGTCGTTATGAGTACGAGGTCTTGCATGGTGGTGGTCGGGTATAACGGCAACCGGGTCAACGATATTCAAAAGCTGCGCGAGTGCTGTCATCGCCTCTACAACGCGCGCCTGGTACTGCTGGTCGAGCAGGTGCAGGCGGACGATCATCGGGTGGCCGATCACGTCTGCAGTACTTCATTCGCCGAAGCGGATGTGCTCGACTCGGTTGAGCAGGTGGCCGGTTGTTTGAGCGCCGATCATTGGCAATTGCTCGGGGTGCTGCCGTTCTCCGATCGTGGAGTATTGCTTGGCGCGGCGCTGGCCACGCATTTCGGTCTGCCGGGTATCACCCCGGCACAGGCTCGGGCGGGACTGGACAAGCAGATTTTCCGTCAGCTCGAAGCGCGTGCCGAATCCTCCCCGGTGGATTATCGCCCACTGGCCTCGATGCGCATCGACAGCCTGGCGCAGTTGCGTCAGCGGGTGGTCGAGCTAGGCGGTAAAGGGTTCATCAAACCGGCATGTGAAGGCGCCAGTCGTGGCTGCAGGGTGATCAACCATCCGGGCGAGTGCGAGGAAGCGTGGCAGGCGCTCAAACCCTATCGCGAGGGCGGCATCGTTCTCGAAGAACTGGTGCAGAACGCCCGTGAATATAGCTGGGACGACGTTGCCGGCAGCACCTGGATCACTGAAAAAACCACCACCGAAGGTGCTTATCGCGCAGAAATCCAGCAAGTGGTGCCGGCGCCGCTGAATGCCCAGGTGCAGGCACGACTGATGGCTGCCGGGCAGCATATGGCGGCGCTGGTGTCGGCGGATAACGGCGCGTGGCACAACGAAGTGTTCCTGCGTGACGACGGCTTGAGTTCGGCGGTGGAAACCAACATGCGCCCCGGCGGCATGCACATCTGGGATCTCGCCCGGCACGCCTTCCAGGATTTCGATCCATGGCAACGCTGGGTGCGCTGGGCCGTAGCAGGCCACATTGACCGACATGTCCCGGTGGCACGCGGTCACTGCGGGATTCGCCTGCTGCGCGCACCGCTCGACGGCCGCCTGCGCTCAGTGCCGGACATTGCCGCTCTCGCGCACACCCTGGGTATAGATCTGGTCGAGGCGCTGTACGCAAAAAAGGTTGGTGATCCGGTCAGTGCCCTGGTGCAGGACAACACCGCGTTTGTCGGCCACATCATTTTGTTCAACCACGATTACGCGCAGCTCAGCGATGACTTGCTGCGACTGGCCGACGCGATCGAGGCGCGGATCGAAGTCACGGTACTAGCCCTGGCCGGTTGATGAGACGCTTTTGTTCAAGGGGTGAAACAGATGAGTGAGCAACTACTGACATGTGATGAACGCTTCATCGCGCTGGCCAAGGAATTGGGCTATGACATCTATGGCGAAAACACCGCCGGCGGCCACTACGCGCCCCTCGTGCGCAATCACGATGAGCTGTACGTCAGCGGCCTGGTGCCGCGCATGAATGGCAGGATCCAGTACCCCGGCCGCGTCGGTCTGGAGCTGACCCTGGCTGACGCGCAGGCGGCGGCGAGCATCAGTGCGATGCGCGGTCTGGCACTGATCGTGGATGCGATCGGCTCGCTGGACAAACTCAGGTCTTTGATGCGGGTAACCGTTTACGTCAAGTCCACTGCGGATTTTGTCGACCTCAGCGAAGTGGCCAACGGCGCCTCTGATGTGTTCAGTCATGTATTGGGCGACGCGGGCAAACATACCCGCACGACGGTCGGCGTTTATCAACTACCGAAGAACGCGGCGATCGAAGTGGATATGATTGCGGCTTTACGTCCTTCAGCACTGTAAGTTGTAATCGTGCAACTTTACATCGTGAACTTACGTAACTAGTGTTGGCCAATTCAATGGCTGGATGACAGGAGGGATTACATGAGCGGACTGCACGGTGAATTTTTTTCCTACAAGGACTTTCGACAGAGCCTGCATCATCGCCCGCTCAGTCCGAAAGTCTGGAGCCATGCGCAACTGACGGATATGCGCCAGACGCTGGAGAGCGCTGACGTCGACATTGTTGCCTTGGCAACCGCGCCGACTCTGGATGGCTGCGAAGTCACGCCCGGCGTGGCCATGGCCATGCAGTGGCTCAACCCTGGCACTGAACTCAAGGGGCACGCGCACGCCTGGTGGCACCTGTTCATCATCCAGTCCGGTCACGGCAGTCTGACCCTCGGCGAAGCCAGCCCGGTGGCGGTCAGCCCCGGCGATGTGCTGTTGGTGCCAGCCTGGACAACGCATGGTTTCAGCAATCGCGACGGCAATGCAACGCTGGCGATGCTCAATCTGAGCAACATGCCGCAGATGGCGTTGCTGGCCAATTTTGCCGACAGCCATGGGCTGATCACCACCCCGGCCTGACGTCGGGTGTTGTTTGCAAGGGAGCCGAAAGGCTCCCTTTTTTTTTGTGTTTTTGCCCGATGGCAATTTTGTTCTGTATCCATGCAAACGGGCAGATTCTGTATCTATTCGGCTTTTAAGCAACTAACTACGATCACTTCCAAGGCATTCAACAGAGCATAAGTGCCCCGCTGATAAGGGGTGCGCCTGAATGCGCTTAATACACAGGAGTGTTTTATGGACGGTGTAAAGCTGAAGTTGTATGTCGGCGCAGATTTTGTCAGTGCCTTCGCCATGTCGGCATTTGTCGGGCTCAAGGAAAAGCAACTTTCATTCGATCTGGTAACCCTCGATTTAAAGGCGCGGGAGAATTATTTGCCGGCTTATCGTGATCTTTCACTGACTTGCAAAGTTCCCACACTGATTCACCAAGGCTTCGCACTTGCCGAGTCTTCGGCCATTGCCGAGTACCTCGACGAGATCGCCCCCGGTCATCCGAGATTGTTACCGCAGGATACCCGCCAGCGCGCTCGCGCCCGGCAACTGCAAGCCTGGCTGCGCAGCGATCTGCTGGTGATCCGCAAGGAACGTCCGGCCGATCTCATCTACTTCGGGCCGCGCAATACACCGCTGTCGGCAGAAGCACAGAGCGCGGTGCAGCGTTTGTACTTTGTTGCAGCGCACCTGTTGGAGGACGGCGCCGAACACCTGTTCGGTGAGTGGAGTATTGCCGACACCGACCTCGCAATCATGCTCAACCGCCTGCTGGCCAACGGCGATCCGATGCCGGCGCTGCTCGCCGACTATGTGCGTCGCCAATGGCAGCGCGACAGCGTCCAAGCGTGGCTCGATCAGCCCCGCGCGATGCCGTTGCAAGCCTAAACCCCCGCGAGCCAGGAGCGCTGCCATGCAAGGACTTTCACCTTACGATCGTTACAAGCCCTACACCTCACGCAGCATTCGCGAAACGCAGTACTGGCACAAACTCACCCCGCAGTTGCAGGAAGCCATGGACGTGGTGGCACGGGTGATGCCGTTTCGAACCAATGACTATGTGCTCGGCACGCTGATCGACTGGGACAACATTCCCGACGATCCGATCTTCCGCATGACTTTCCCCCACCGCGACATGCTGTTGCCGGACGAGTACGACGCACTCAAGCGCCTGATCGAGGCGGATGATCCGTCGGCGATCAAACGCCGCATCGAATCGATCTGGCTGCGGATGAATCCGCACCCGGCCGGGCAACTGACGCACAACGGCGTCAGCCTCGACGGCAAAATCCTATCGGGGATTCAGCACAAGTATCGCGAGACCGTGCTGTTTTTCCCCGGTGCCGGGCAGACCTGCCACGCCTACTGCACCTTTTGTTTCCGCTGGGCACAGTTCATCGGCGAGGAAGAGCTGAAGTTCAACGCCCGTGAATCCCAAGAGCTGGTGAGTTATCTGCAGCAGCACACCGAAGTGACCGATGTGCTGATCACCGGTGGCGATCCGATGATCATGAACGCCCGTTCGCTGGCAGGGTACATCCAGCCGTTATTGACGTTGCCGCACGTGAACAGCATCCGCATCGGCACCAAGTCCGTGGCGTACTGGCCGCAGCGCTTTGTCAGTGACAAGGACACACCCGAGTTGCTGGCGCTGTTCGAACGCATCGTCGCGGCCGGTAAAAACCTTTCGATCATGGGCCACTACAACCACCCGGTTGAACTGCGTCAGGACATCGCCCGCCAAGCCGTGGCGAATATTCGAGCGAGTGGCGCGACCCTGCGCATGCAAGCACCGGTGATTCGCCATATCAACGAAAACCCAGCCGACTGGGCAGCGTTGTGGACCGAAGGCGTGCGCCTCGGCGCGACGCCTTACTACATGTTTGTCGAGCGTGACACCGGGCCCAGCCACTATTTCGCGATGCCGCTGGCGCGGGCCTTTGAAATTTTCCAGGCCGCCTACCGCAGCGTTTCCGGTCTGGCGCGGACCGTGCGCGGGCCATCCATGAGCACTTTTTACGGCAAGGTCCTGATCAACGGTATCGAGACCGTTGCCGGGGAAAAAGTCTTCGTTCTGCAGTTTCTGCAGGCGCGCAATCCGAAGTGGGTGCTGCGCACCTTCTATGCCTGTTTCGACCCGCAAGCGACGTGGTTCGATGAGTTGCGCCCGGCGTTTGGCGAACGCGCATTTTTCTTTCAGAGCGACGCGGTGACGACGCCTGAATTGATACCGGTGCTGCTGCAGAGCGCGTAGGACGAATACCTCAAAGGAGAGAAAACGACATGAGCGCAATTCCGTTTGATCAACGCGATGGTGTGATCTGGCTCGACGGCGAGTTTGTCGAATGGTCACAGGCGCGGCTGCATGTGCTCAGTCATGGGCTGCATTACGCCAGCACCGTGTATGAGGGCGAGCGTGTGTATGGCGGCAAAATCTTCAAGTTGCATGAGCACACTCAGCGCTTGTATCGCTCGGCGCAATTGATGGATTTCGCCATCCCCTGGTCGCCGCAGGAACTGCAAGCCGCCAGTCAGCAATTGCTCCAGCGCAACGCCGTGGTAGACGGTTATCTGCGCCCTGTGGCGTGGCGCGGCAGCGAGATGATTTCGACCTCTGCGCGCTTCAACCGGGTGCATGTGGCGATTGCCTGCTGGCAGTGGCCGAGCTACTTCGACCCCGAGGCGCGGATGGCCGGCATTCGTCTGAAAACCGCGGATTGGCGTCGACCACCGCCGCAGAGCAGTCCGTTCGAAGCCAAAGCCTCGGGGCATTACCAGATCGCCACGCTGAGCAAACATGACGCGGAAAACAACGGCTATCACGATGCCTTGATGCTCGACTGGCGCGGCCATGTCGCCGAGGCCACGAGCGCGAATGTGTTCTTCGCCAAGGGCCGGACGCTGCACACACCGCTGGCCGACTGTTTTCTCAATGGCATCACGCGCCAGACCGTGATCGAGCTGGCGCGTGCCCTGGATTACCAGGTTATCGAGCGGACGATATTGCCCACTGACCTGGGTGACTTCGATGAGTGTTTTCTCACCGGCACCGCCGCCGAAATCACCCCGGTACAAAGCATCGACCAGCAGCGCTTCGAGCCGGGTATTGCCTGTCGCGAATTGATTGCCGCCTACACCTCAACCGTTAACGCCTGAACCACAGAAGGACCGCCACCATGTCAGATCAAGGACTTGCCGTGTCCGCACCTTATGCTGCGCTGAGCCATCGTCACGACGAGCTGGCGACGCGCGGCTGGACGGTGCTGACGCCCGAAGAGTTCGCCCACGATGTCGAGGGCGTTTTACACGGCTTCGGCCCGATCATTCCGCAGTTCAACGGGCAAACCGCGTTCGCCATCACGCGTAAGCCGGGCTACGAGGACCTGCCTTATTCGCAGAGCATGAACGGCATCGGCCCGCACACCGAGGCACCGGTCTACGGGCCGCCGCCACGCTACCTCGCCTTGCATTGCCTGCGGCAGGCGACCTGTGGCGGCGGGCATACCGGGCTGGTTGACGGCGTTGAGTTTCTGCGCTCGCTGACGTCCAGCGAACCCGAGCTGCGCGAGTGGCTCGACGACCATCCGGTCGAGTTCGTCGCCACCGCCAAACCCGGCGAGCCGGACCAGCGCCGTGTGCTCGAGTACATCCTCACGCCGACGGCCTCCGGGGATATTTTCCGCTTCAGCTACAACCAGTTTCACTACGGCGATGTGAACCCGTCAAAGCAAGCGCTGGAACAATCGCAGGTGGCCGGCAGTGATACACCGCTGGCGCGATTCGCACGGTTGGGCGAGGCGTATTTCCTCAAGCACAACACCCCGGTGCTGATCCCCGACGGTTGCCTGCTGATCTGGGACAACTGGCGAATGATCCACGCCCGCAGCCGCTACAGCGATCCGGCGCGTCACCTCACGCGCTACTGGCTGGGCTGATTTTTCCGACTGCCTTCTTTCCATTGGCGTACCCCTGGCGGGTACGCACCTTACGGGTACCGTGTCATGCAAACAGCAATCGAGATTGCCACCGTTGATCATCAACTGGTGGTGCGGCTGAATCAGGCCTGGAGCAAGCGCGCGACGGTGTGTTCGCCGGACAAAACAGCCGCGGTCGAGACGTTCGACCCGGCGCGGGCCGACTACCCCGAGCGGCTGGTACCGTTTTTCAATCATGCGGACTTTCAGGCACTCAGTGCCGAGCTGAAAAGCGCGGTGCTCACCTGGGGCTGGATCGGTTACAACCTGCGCACCGTCACCGCCGAGGAACACGTGGTCAACCCGGCGCTGAGCGTGATCGCCAACCAGTATCTGGGGGCCGATGACTGGCACTTTCGCGAGGCCATGCAACAAACCCTGATCGACGAGCATTACCACACGTTGATGCACCTGCGCGCCATCGAGCGCACCCGCGCCGAGCGCAACCTGACAGTCATGCTCGAGCTGCCGCCGTCGGTGACTTATCTGCGCCTGCTGGCCCTGCAGGAAACCCTGAGTGAGCAATGGCAGCGTGATCTGGCAGCGATCACGTTCGCGGTGGTTGCGGAAATCAGCGTCAATGCCTACCTCGATCTGTTGGCCGACGATCAGAGTATTCAGCCGCAAAATCGCCGCGTCGCCGAACTGCACAACCGCGACGAATATGCCCACAGCAAAGTGCTCGCCGAAGTGGCCAAGGTCATGTACGCCAACATGCAGGTGGCCCAGCGCGAATTTTTCACCCGCACCTTGTCGCAGGCCCTGAGTGCGTTTGTTGCCCAGGACTACTCGATGTGGGAAGCGATCCTGACGCAGCTGGGTGTGCAGCAAGCGGCGCGGATCATCGAGCAAACCCGCGAAAGCAATCGCAACGCGACCATCATGCGTGATTACAGCGGTCTGCACCGTCTGGCTGAGGATCTGGGCATCAGCGCTCAGCTCGATTTCGACTTCCGTCCAACTCTGAACACCACGGCGGCCGCCTGAGCGGGGAGATGAACATGACCGTTCCTGTGTATGAAGTATTCGCCATCCGTGTTGGCGCCAACGCGCAGCGCACTGCCCGGGAAAACTTTCTCTACGATGCCTGCTGTGGCGATCCGAACGCTTCGATGCCGCTCGATTATTACTTCTGGGTCATCCGTAACGAAGAGCATGTAGTAGTGGTCGACACCTGCTTTCAGCCGGCCACGGCGGATCGGCGCAACCGGCAGATGTACCGTCGCCCGGAAAACTCCCTGCGCCAGTTGGACATTGATCCGAGCCAGGTCAAGCAAGTGATCCTGACCCATTTGCATTGGGATCACGCCGGTAATCTGGGGTTGTTCCCAAATGCTACGGTGCATTTGCAGGAAGCCGAACTGCGCTTCTGCACCGGGCCGAAAATGGCCCATCGCACGGTCAACAAAACCTACGAGGTCGAGGACGTCATGTCGGCGCTGCCGCCGCTGTTCGAGGGACGCTTGCGTCTGCACACCGGCAGCGCCGAAGTGCTGCCGGGGCTTACAGTGCATCCGGTCGGGGGGCACACGCCGGGTAGCCAAGTGGTGCGCGTGCACACCGAGCGCGGCTGGATCGTGCTGGCCTCGGATGCCGCGCATTTATGGGCGAACATTCGCCAGCGCAGTCCGTTTCCGATCCTCGACGATCTGGCGCAAACCCTGGAAGCCTTCGACCTGATCGATGCGCTGGCGGACGGCGCGGATCATGTCATTCCGGGACATGATCCGTTGATCGCCGAGCGCTTCGCCCACTGGAACGAAGACCCGCACATCATCAGCCTGCACCAGCCACCGATTGCCTAACGTTGTTCGTCGAGCAGTCGTCCGAGGGTTTGCAGCGCCTCATCGATGCGCGAAGAAAACGGCGTCCCGCAGGCAATACGCAGGCAATGGCCGAAGCGCTGAGTGTTGGAAAAAATGTCGCCAGGGGTGATCTGGATACCGACCTTCAGCGCCTCGTGGAACAGCGTCATCGCCGACAGTTGCCGGGGTAGCTCCACCCACAGTAACGTCCCGCCGCGGGGCGCGGTGGCGCGAGTTCCGGCAGGGAAATAGCGGATGATCGCAGCGCTGGTCTGTTGACGTTGTTCGGTGAGGATTTTGCGCAAGCGACGCAGATAGCGTTCATATGACGGACTCTTCATGAAGGCGCTGACGGCCAGCTGCGACAGTGCTTCACAGCCTCGGGTCTGGGTGTGTTTGAGCATCTCGACCCGTTCGTGCCAGCGTCCGGCGCTGATCCAGCCGAGGCGTATGCCCGGCGCCAGAGTTTTGTTCAGCGATGCGCAATAGATCAGATTGTCGTTGCGGTCCCAGTGCTTGAGAGTGGACAGCGGTTGTTCGGTGTCGACCAGATCGCCGTAAGTGTCATCCTCGATCAACACAGTGCCATGCTCATCGCACAGCTCGACCAGTCGCGCCTTGTGTGTGTCGGGCATGATGCTGCCGAGCGGGTTTTGCAGATTGGGAATCACGATCATGGCGCGGACCGGTTCCGGTCCCTTGAGCATTTGTTCGAGGGCAAAGAGATTCAGGCCGCTGTGGGCGGTGGTCGGCACTTCGAGCACGCGCAAGTTGAGACTTTCGAGGATTTGCAGCAGGCCGTAAAAGGTCGGCGACTCCACCGCCACGGTGTCGCCGGGCTGCGTAACCGCGCGCAACGCCAGATTGATCGCCTCGGTGGCGCCATTGGTGATGACAATGCGCTCGGCGGGCATATTGGCTTTGCTCGCCAGCGCGCGTCTGGCGAGCACCTGGCGCAACACCGGGTTGCCGCACGCCGAACCTGGCGCGCCGAGCAAGTGCCGATCCAGGCGCAGGGTCTTGGCCATGTGCGTCTGCAAAGTCTTTAGCGGATACAACTCCGGTGCACAGTAGGCGCTGGCGAAATTGATTTTGACTGCGGCCTGTTGGCTGGCCTTGAGCACCGAAGACACCTGTTGGTGAATCCCCACGTACACGGCGCTGTCCAGCGCCACCGGTGCAGCAGGGGCGGGTGGTTTCGGTTTGTCGGGCTGGCGGATGAAGTTGCCCGAGCGCGGTCGGGCCTCCAGCACGCCCTGGTCCTCCAGCGCCCGACAAACCTGTACAGCGGTGGACAGACTCACCGCGTGTTTTTCCATCATCAATCGAATCGAAGGGAAACGTTCGCCGGCCTTGAGGGTGCCGGTGCGAATCGCGTCGAGGTAGTGGTTGGCGAGCTGACGATAAAGGGGCGTGGTGTTCATGGTGACCTCAGCAATCGCACCACTGAAGTCTTGGGCTGGAAAGTGAGTTGACGCTCTCTGCGGGCGGATCCGTGGTGCTCATGGGTTAGGGAAAGGATTTTCTGGCACAGCCGAACCGTGCACGGTCGCCGTGTTGGGTGGCCTGCGATAGTTGCGGGACGGGCATTGATTGCCGTAGACGCTGGCACTTTGCAATGGGCCAGGCTGAATAGCCTGCATGGCAAAAACGTGCCGTATGTAAATCAGCCATGCAGGTGCAACCATGATGGCGGACAGGGTGTTACTTGTTGTCATGAATGCACTTGATTAGTGCAACCCGGTAGCACCCATAGTTACTGGGTCATTGATGAGCGCCGCTATTGATAGTTGGTTTTTTGTCCTGCTTATGCGCTCTGGCAGTTGTAACAAGTTCGTGGCTTTAGAACTGCGTCGCACTAAAAGAGTGCGTGTTTTTCGCCTAGCAAAAGTTTATGACAGATCTGTTAAAAAATATTGCCGAGAGATTTTTTTTACTATAGCGTGTGACCCGTAAGCAGGAAGCTTTAACAGTGAAGGATCACATGAATATCACTTATTCAACCAAGAACCTGACGATTCTGATATGGATCGTAAACCTCTGTGCCATTTGCGCCTCTACCCTCAGTTATATCTACCTGTCTTATTACACTTACAAGGAAACCGGCAGTCTGCTGTATTCGCAGATCGTGCTGTTTTCACCGATGGTGTTGCCCGTAGTATTTGTCGGGCAGATATATCGGCTCTCTGACCGGATCTCTCCGCGCACCTTGCTCCTGTTGTCCAATGCCGTAGCGTTGCTGGTGGCGGTGCTGGTCTATTCGATATTGCCGACAGTTGCCCTGATAGCCATTGTCGGTGGCGTCGCGATCGGTACGCTGGACGCGCTGCAACGGGTGGGTCGCATCGTCGCGATCAAATGCTATTTCAACTCGCAGAACGTCGAGTCGACAGTGCCTTTGACGCTGACTGCGCAGTTCATTGCTGGCGGTATCGCCGGTGCAACAATGGGCCTGGTCAAAGGCGAGATGATGCCCTGGCAGGCTATGCTGATCACCGCCACGCTGTTTGCGATCGCAGCCGGTGCCGCCTTTCTGCTGCCCAGGGCCGAGCGTCCGGCCAGCGGCGCGTTGCCGCCATCTGCTGCACTGATCGCGACGTTCTCCCAATTGATGAAAACGACGCCTTCACTGCGCAGCAGCTTCACCAGCTTCATCATCTTCGTCAGCGTCTACCAGGGTTTCTTCAACGTTTCGCGGATTATTCTGCCTGCCCATGTGCTGGGTTTGTCGGAAGGTTATGTCGGTCTGTTGCAAGCCGTGAACAGCATGGCCGCGTTGGCCGGGGCGATCCTCTACTACAAGCTCAACAAGCGCGGCCATCGCCTGGCACCGCTGTCGATGGCCGGCGCCAGTGCGCTGTTCATGATGACCGCGGCCTATGGTGGCGGGTTTGCCTCAAGCTACATTGCTTACTTCTTCTACATCTTTTTCTTTGAACTGGCGTTTTTCAAACTGCAATCGGATGTGGTGCTGGCGACGCCGGCCAATGCCATGCCTTTGGTGGCGTCGGTGCAATATGCGGGCGTCTACGCCGGGATGATCCTTACAATATTCTTTGGCTCATTGCTGGTTGAACATATTGGTTTGTTTGCCACCAGCATGGTATTTGCCGGCAGCTATCTAATAGTTATGAAGTTATTATCGTCAGGTCTAAAGCCGGTCGAGCAAACTGTTTAATTAAACTTTTCCAGACAAGGAAGTCATGACTCATGCGTCATATAGTGCCGCTGTTTCCGTTCGTGCGTTTTCTCGATCTGGCTAATTGGGTGACTACCTTAAACATACTGTTGTCCTTTATTGCCGTGGTCACGGCGTATCAAGGTCAATTGTCCTGGGCCGCGAGTATCATTTGCCTTGCCGCGATACTCGACTTCCTCGACGGCCACATCGCGCGGACCTGGTTGTCCGCTGATACTCCCCGTCGGGCATTCGGCAAACACCTGGACAGTTTTGCCGATCTGCTGAATTTCAGTGTCGCGCCGGCGCTGATCCTGATTCTGCTGTTCCCTTCTTTTGCGAGTGTCGCGGTGGCCGCCGGCCTGGTGCTCTCGGGCGTGCTGCGCCTGGCGGTGTTTGCCATCAATGATCCGAAAGCGCCGGTCGGCTATCGCGGGTTGCCGACAACCTATTCCGGTTTGCTGTTTGCCCTGGCTTTTCAAGCAGTGGCCGCCAGCCATCTCGCCGCCCATGCCCTGGTGTGGCTGACTTTACTGATTGCCGTGTTGCAAGTGACCAATCTGAAATTGCCGAAATTCAAGGCAATGCCCACGGTCACGTTCATTGCGGTGGTCTTTTCCCTGAGCACTTTTCTCCTTCACAACGCATAAGTACACGGAGCGCTTTTATGAAACACGTCGTTTTGGTCGACAGTACTGTCAGTGGCCTGCTGGCTTTCGAAGCTGCCAAGCGTCTGGGTTGTTACGTGACGTTCATTCACCAGCGCGATATGTCATTCCTGACCATTTCGGTAAAGGGCGATCAGTCGAAAATCGAGCCTTATCTCAAGCACGTCGACGAATACATCCGTGTCGATTCGCTCAATGGCGATGAGTTTCACGATCTGCTGGTCAAGCTCAACGACACCCGCAAGATCGATGCGCTGATCACCACGTCCGAAGCGGCGATTGTTGCCGTGGCCCGCGAAGCTGAACTGCTCGGTACGCGTTACCCGAGCCATGAACATCTGTGCGGCGCCGTCTACAAGAGCCGACTGCGTGAAACCCTGCGGGCAAACAATGTGCGCTCCCCGGATTTCCAGGTATTGACCGAAAGCCAATTGGCCGAAGGGGTTGTTCCGCGCCTCGCACTGCCGTTCGTAGTGAAGCCGACCCGTGGTTTCTCCAAGCAGTTCTCGGCGATCTGTTTCACCAGGCAAGACTTCGATGCTTTCGTCGAAAACATCCGTCAGGCCCGCGCCGATTCCGATCCGATGATCGATGGGCTGGTGAGCCGTGAATACCTGGTCGAGCAATACGTCAACGGCACGCTGCACTCGGCAGAAGTGATCGTGCAGAACGGCGTGGTCTCCTGCTATGCGACGACCATTCGTTTCCGCGCCGACTACAACGAAATCCTCGAGATGACCGCGACCATGCCATCCGGCCTGGACATCGCGGCGCGTGACGAAATCAAAGCGTATGTGCAGCAGGTGTTCAGTGCTCTGAAACTGGACATCGGCCTGTATCACGTCGAATTGCTGCGCGATGAAAACGGTCCGTGCCTGGTGGAAATCAACGCGCGGATGATGGGCAGCGTCGCGCCGCAGATGTACCGGATGCTGACGGGTATCGATCCGTTCGAAATGCTCATCCGCCTGCACTTGGGCGAGACCATCAAGATTGACGACTCGCTGATCGAAACGGCCGGCACCGTGGTCACCGTCGCTTCGCGACATGGCGGCCGGATATCCTCCAGTTACGACCCGAGCCTGTTGCAACCGTTGCTGGATAAATACGAAATCACCTTCTGCACCGCGCATGTCGCTCCGGGTCAGGAAGTGAGTGTTTACAGCGGCAATATCGGCACTATCGGCCACGTCATCGTGCTCGACAGCTGCCCGTACGCCGCAGCGAAAAAGGGCAATGAGTTCCTCGCTGAGCTGTCGCTGCTGTACGGCAACGAGCTGGCGAAATACACCGGCCCCGAGTTGCTCTGAAGCACACGCGTACCCGGCGCCCGGTGGCCATCGCTGTCCCCAACGGATTGTAATCACCTCTATCAATGGAAGACGACATGCAGTCGATGACTTTAGCCAGTCCCTTCGAGTTTTCCGGTAAGGCCGGAACGCTGGAAAGCCTTGCCCCGTTCCTGAAAACCGGCCGGGTGCTGCCATTGCACCGGTTCACCGTTGCCAATTGGCGCAACAAGCCACAGGCGATTCTGGATTATTGCGCTCGGCGCTTTGCCGATCAGCCGATGATCGTGCGGTCGAGCAGTCTGACCGAAGACCAGGACGGCACGTCTGGCGCCGGCATGTATGACTCGGTTGGCAACGTGCGTGGGGTAGCGGCGCTCAAGCAGGCCATTGAACAGGTGATTGCGTCCTACGGCGAGGCCCGGGACTTCGACGAAGTGCTGATTCAAAGCATGGCCACCGGCGTACTGGCCTCCGGGGTCGCGATGACGCGTGATCCGGAAACCGGCCTGCCGTATTACGTCGTCGATTATGTTCCCGGCGAGGGCACGGACGGCGTCACGGCCGGGACCGGCACGGTGCATTCGTTTGTCGCCATCAAGTCGCAATGTGGCGTAGAACCTGCGGCGCTCAAAGGTTTGTTTGCATTGCTCGCCGAAGTCGAGGAACTGACCGAGCGCGATGCGCTGGACATCGAATTTGCCATCACTGCCGACGGACCGTTGCTGTTCCAGGTGCGCCCGATGACCGGCTCGGGTGTTGAAAATATCGACACCCAAGCCGATTCAGCCTTGCGTGCGGTGCTCGACAGCGAAGTGGTTTTGCTTGAAGGCCTGGCGCGCAAGACTCGTCAGCCCGAGCTTGGCTTGAATGCCTTTCTGGGCTTGATGCCGGACTGGAATCCGGCCGAGATGATCGGTGTCAAACCACGGCCGCTGGCCTATTCGCTGTACAAGGAATTGATCACCGATGTGAACTGGGCCTCGGCGCGGTTCCGTTATGGCTACCGTGACATGCGCAACAAACCGCTGATGTATCAGTTCAGCGGCTCACCGTACATTTGCATTCCCTACAGCGTCGAGTCGTTCATTCCGGCGACGTTGCCGCTGTCGATCGTCAACTCGGTGGTCAGCCAGTGCAGTGAGCACCTGGCAGCCCATCAGTCGCTGCACGACAAGATCGAGTTCTCCATCATCCCCACTTGCTTCACCCCACAACTGGCAGCGACACCGATCGAATCGATACCAGCGTTCAAGGGCCTGAACGCCATGCAGTGCAAGCTCTATCTAGGGGAGTTGAGAAACGTCACCGAGCACATTATCAGCGCCGATGGTCCGTTTTTCTCGGACCTGACCCGACTGCCGCGCATTGAGCAAAAAGCCGAACGGCTCGATCGCTACCATGAAAATGACGATCCGCTCCAGCGCCTGCGCCACGCACTGGCGGATGCCAAGGTCGTCGGCGAAGTGTTTTCCGGCGTCGCGCGGGCGGCCTTCGTTGCCACCGCAGTGATCAAGTCACTGGAAACCCAGCAGCGCATCCCGACGGGCTTTACCGACTGGATGATCGGCGGCGTACACACCGTCGGCCGCAAGATGGCGGATGACTTCCGCATCCTTCACAAAGAAGCGTTCCTGCGTCTGCACGGCCATGTGCGGCCAGGCACCTACGATGTGCGCGTGGCCCGCTACGACGAAAGCCCGGACGCTTACTTCGACTGGAACACCCCGCTGCAACGCGCTCACCGTGATGATGGGCCAAGGGTGATCAGCCGGGAAATCCGTCAAGCCGTGCAACAGGCGTTCGACGAGTGCCAGTTCCGTGTGTCGGCGGAGCAGTTCTTCAAGTTTCTCGACGCTGCTGTCGCGGCCCGGGAGAAGGTCAAATACCTCTACGGAGCATTCGTCTCCCAGGCACTCAAGGCGCTGGCCGGGTGGGGTCAACAGCACCAACTGAGCCTTGATGAACTGAGTTTCGCCAAGCTGAGCGATTTCATCGGCAACCCGGAAGAGATCCGCCTGGAAACGGTGCGCGACAAGATCGCCAGCAACCGCGCGCGCTGGCAATTGACTCAGGGTATTCGTACCCCGGTGATCGTCTGCAAGCCGCAGGACTTGCTGTCCCATGCAATCGAGTCGTGTAATCCGAACTTCATCACCCGCAGTGCCACAGAAGCGCCAGTCGCGGTGCTGCGGGCAGAGGAAACCAGCAAGCGCGATATCGAAGGCTGCATCGTCCTGATCGAGAATGCCGACCCCGGCTTCGACTGGATTTTCACCCACCGGATTGCCGGATTCATCACCGCCTACGGCGGGGAAAACTCGCACATGTCGATCCGCGCCCGGGAGTTCGCCATTCCTGCCGCCATCGGCGTCGGCGACGTCAAATTCCGCAGTCTGCTGTCGAGCTCCCGGCTGATTCTCGACTGTGCCGAGCGACGCATCCAGGTGCTGTCGTGACGTTGATTGCCGTGACCATGCTGCGCCTGTTCGACGCCTCGCGTGATGAATGGCGCGATGCGATTGATCAACGCTGGGCGCAGTTTCTCGCGCATTGCGCACTGCTGCCGTTGTACCTGCCGAACGATCCGCAGGTCAGTCGTGAGTTGCTGGAACGCCTGCAACCGGAAGGTGTGCTGTTGACCGGCGGCGGCAGTTGTCAGGCCCTGTCGGGCAGCGCCGATTGCCGGGATCAAACCGAAGCGATGTTGCTTGCATGGGCGCAACACAAGCAGTTGCCGGTACTCGGTGTGTGCCGCGGCATGCAAGTCATGCTGGCCGCTGCCGGGGGCATGCTGGAACGGGTCGCCGGCCATGTCGGCAGCCACGATATCAACTTTCGCGGTGTGAATCGGCGGGTCAATTCATTCCACGATTACGGTTTCTTTTCCGTAACGGCGGGCTACGAAATCGAGGCGCTGAGCGCGGACGGAGTGATCGAAGCGGTCAGCCATCCGGGCAAGCGCCATAGCGCAGTGATGTGGCACCCCGAACGCAACCCTCATTTTGACGATGCCGACATATCCCTGGTGCGGCAGGTTTTTGGAGTTTCACCATGAAGGCAATCATTCTCGCTGCGGGACGTGGCAGCCGCCTGGGATCGCTCACCGATCAGCGTCCCAAGGCTTTGGTCGAGTTCAACCAGACCCCGTTGATCGAGCGCACGGTGCGCACTTTACGCGCTGCTGGCATCAGCGAAATCGGGATTGTCGCCGGTTATCGCAGCGAGATGCTTGCGCCGTATGCCGATCGACTGTTCATCAACCCACTGTGGAGCACTACGGGTATTCGCCAATCGCTGAGCGCGGCGCAGGAATGGCTCGAGTCGCAACCGTGTGTGGTCAGCTACGGCGATATCTTTTATTCACCGTCGCTGGTGCGCGACCTGATGCACAAGGACGAGGATATCGACCTCGGATATGACCCGCAGGCCGTCAAATTATGGCAGCAGCGGTTCGACAATCCGCTGGATGATATGGAACGCTTCGTCATCGATAACGGACGGATTTGCCAGATCGGTCATCGTGCCGAGTCGCTGGAGCAGATCCAGGGGCAATACATGGGCTTGTTCAAACTCACCCCCGCCGGCTGGCAGGCGCTGAGTGCGCAACTGTCCGGATTGACTGCCGAACAGCGTGATCAGGTCGATATGACCTCACTGTTTTCGCGGGCGATCGAAGCAGGCGTGCGCGTTGCCGGGACACCGACACTGGCGCCGTGGGGCGAAATCGATTGCCCGTCCGATGTGCAGTTGTACCAGCGGATTTATCCACAGCTGTGATTCCCGCTGTCGGCAAAAAGCCCCACGTTGCATGACAGCATGGGGCTTTTTTTCGTCTGGCGTGCCGGTTTACTGCGCGGCGATGCTGTAGCCATCGAACGCCGTCTGCGTTTGCAGAGCGGTGATAATGTTCTTGCGGTTGACCGCGTGTTCGGTGCCGGCATTGTCGACGAAGGTTTCGCCGTCGAGCTCGGCTTCATCGCCTTCACCCACGAAAGTAAAACCGAGAAACTCCAGCGCCTCGCGATCAATGCTCAGTCGCGAACGCGGGGTGCGCATTGGCAGGGTCACGCTGGCGCCGTCCTTGCTGATGGTGAAGATTTCCACTTCTTTCTTCTTCGCAGCTTTGCTCTTGCCGCCGCTCGGATTGCTGATCGCCTGATGGGTCTGATTCAACACCTTCAGCGCAAGGCCATAGACGATTTCCTGAAATGCCGGATCGTCCTTGAAGCTGGACAGAATGCGTCCGATCGAGAACTTGCTGCTCAGGTCTTCCAACGCGGCAATATCGGCTGCCTCGGCGTCTTTCAGGCGCTTGAGTTCGCCCATCAGCTCGTACGCCTTGTCGTCATCAAAGCTGTCATGCGCCTGACGGATCGCCGCACGCAACTCGCGGATCTGGTCGCTTTCGCGGGTCGACTGGAACGCGTCCAGGACCATCTCGCTGATGATTTTGGCTTGTGGCAGGTGTTGTGAAAGATTGATGGAGTTTTCGTATTCCGCTTTGGACGACTGGGTGACTACGGATTCAGCGGTGTTGAAATCGGACATTGAAATTTCACTACTTTTTAACTTGAGTTGAGGCGAGAAAGCACGAGGTCTTTTTCAGGCCGCCTAATTTAGGGGAGCGGGGCGGCGTTGTCACGGAGCAACGGGCTGGTGGTCGGGATTTTTCCACTGCGCGCTATTTGCGGCGCGGACGTTCCATGGCAATCACGGAGGTCTCAAAGCCCAGGCTGGCAAAGAAAGCTTGAGCTCCCTCGCGTCCAGCGCGTAGAACCCAGGTGATGTCCGGGTTGTCGCCCATGACGTGCTCCACCAGTGCCCGGCCGATTCCCTTGCGCCGATGCTGGTCATTGACCACCACCATCGACAGGTAACCGTTAGACAATCCGTCGGTAATCGCTCGAGCGAAACCGACAATCTGCTCGCCTACGAGCGCGACAGCCGTGCGCTGCGAATTGTGAATCAAACGAGCAAAAGAGTCGGCTTCACCAGTGCGATGGCCCCAACCATTCTGGCCGAGAAACAGCCTCGCCGACTCTGTTTCGCTGGGATGCAAGTCGCGCACGGTCAGGGTGTCTTTCATGGGGCTATAAGTCCTTTGCAATTTTCCATCGCGAATGATTAGGGCCGGCCTACGTCAGGCTTGCCCCACGTGCGCATCGCAAACTCGACAAACCGTCTCAGCTTCGGCAATCGATAGCGATCCTGCGCGTACAGCAGGTGCATCGGTCGGCTCGGTGGTTGGTAGTCGGCCATCACCTTGACCAGTTTGCCGTCGCGCAAGTCCTGTTCCACCAGCGCATCGGGCAGCATCATGATGCCCATGCCGTTGCGCGCCGCCTGATGCAGTCCGGCGGAGCTGTTGATCAGCATCGGCCCGCTGACGTCGACGAGGACTTCGCCTTCCGGCCCGCTGAGACGCCAGCGTTTTTCCACTGATTGCCAATCATCGCCGGCCGGGTAGGCGAAGGACAGACAATCGTGCTGCTGCAAATCCTGTGGCGTGTGCGGCATGCCGCGTCGCGCGATGTATTCCGGAGAGGCGCAGACGGTCAGGGTGTAGTCGATCAGGGGGCGGGCGATCAGGTTGGACTGGTCGAAATTGCCCAGCCGGAACGCTAGATCGAGGCCGTTCTCCAGTAGATCCGGACGGCTGTTGGTCAGCACCACGTCGAGTTTCACCTGCGGATACAGCAACGAATATTCGCTGAGGGCCGGGGTCAGTCGTTCGACGCCGAAAGTCAGCGGTGCGGTGATGCGCAGCAAGCCGCGCGGCTCATCCGACGCTTGTTCGGCAAGGCGTTCCGAGTCGGCCACTAGGCCAAGCACTTCCAGGCAGCGTTGATAATAAACGCTACCGAATTCAGTCAGGCGCTGGCGCCGCGTGGTGCGTTGCAGCAGTTGCACACCGAGTCGTTGCTCCAGTGCGCGCAGGTGATTGCCCACCATCGTCGTCGACATTTCGCACTTCGCGGCGGCTGCCGTCATGCTTCCGGTCTCGACCACTTTGACGTAAACGCCCATTGACTGGAACAGATCCATTATCAAGCTCGGCTTTTAAATGATTGAAGTTTTTCCGGGTTTATCCAGCTCAGGTGGCTAACCATACTGCAAAAACACCGACCTGCAATGGAGTTTCACGTCATGACCGCCGCCCTGATGAACACCTACCAACCACTGGCCCTGAGTTTCACCAAAGGCCTGGGCACACGCCTGTGGGATCAGTCGGGGCGCGAATACCTGGATGCCGTTGCCGGTGTGGCGGTGACCAACGTCGGCCACTCGCATCCGCGCATTGTCTCGGCGATCAGCGAGCAGGCGGGATTGCTGCTGCACACCTCCAACCTGTACAGCATCGATTGGCAGCAACAACTGGCCAAGCGGTTGACGGCGCTGTCGGGGATGGAGCGCGCGTTCTTCAACAACTCCGGCGCCGAAGCGAACGAAACGGCACTGAAACTGGCGCGTCTGTACGGCTGGCGCAAAGGCATCGAGCAGCCGCTGGTGGTGGTCATGGCCAACGCTTTTCATGGCCGCACTCTCGGCACCTTGTCCGCCAGCGATGGCCCGGCAGTACGCCTGGGCTTCAACGAGTTGCCTGGGGATTTCGTCAAAGTGCCGTTCGGCGATCTCGCGGCGCTGGAGCAGATACAACGCAAACACGGCGCGCGCATCGTCGCGATTCTGGTCGAACCGATCCAGGGCGAAAGTGGCGTACAAATCGCGCCGGCGGGTTATCTCAAGGCCCTGCGCGACCTGTGCAATCGCCACGCCTGGCTGCTGATGCTCGACGAAATCCAGACCGGCATCGGCCGCACCGGGCAGTGGTTCGCTTTCCAGCACGAAGGCATCGTGCCCGACGTCATGACTCTGGCCAAAGGCCTCGGCAATGGCGTGCCGATCGGCGCCTGCCTGGCACGCGGCCGCGCGGCGGACCTGTTCACCCCGGGCAGCCACGGCAGCACCTTCGGCGGCAATCCACTGGCCTGCCGGGTTGGCTGCACGGTGCTCGACATCATCGAAGAGCAAGGCCTGCTGGAGAATGCGCGGGTGCAGGGCGCACGGTTACTGGAACGCCTGCGCGCCGAACTGGCAGACAACCCGAATGTGCTCGCAATCCGTGGGCAGGGCCTGATGATCGGTATCGAGCTGAAACAACCGGTGCGCGACTTGACGCTGATCGCCGCGCGGGATCATGGCTTGCTGATTAACGTGACTCGTGGCAAGACCATCCGCTTGCTGCCGCCGCTGACGATTGATGAGCGCGAGGTGGGGATGATTGTCAGAGGGGTTGGGCGCGCTCTGGCCGCACATTGATTGGTCTGCGCAAAACTCTGTGGGAGCGAGCTTGCTCGCGAGAGCGGTCGATTATTCACAGCAGATGTCGACTGCAATTGCGCCTTCGCGAGCAAGCTCGCTCCCACAGGTCAGCGCATGGCTTTAGTCCGGCACATCTCTAAACTCCGGCGCCAGCATCCTCGTCTTCTCCGCCCCATTCGAGTTGTGCTGAACAATCTCGCTCGGCTGCCCCTGCTCATTGAAAAACACCTGTCCAATTCCCGCCGAATTCCACAACCGTTCCCCGGCTTCGGCATGTTCCGGGGTATACGGAACGATGCGCATCAATCGGCGCTTGGTGAACCAGTTCAACGGCGAGCGTGGTGAGTAGAGCCAGCGGTTGAGGCGGTCGAACCATTCCAGCAGCGTTGGCGGGAATTCGTTCTTGATGCCGCTGCTGGTGATCTGCCAGATCCGTGGGCCGGCCTTGCGGTGGCGGATCAGGACTTCGTAGACGAAGGAATAATGCACATCGCCGGACAGCACCACGTAGTTCCCGGGTGTGCGCGAGTGTCGGAAAATGTTCAGGATCACCTGCGCAGCACCGCGATGGGCCATCCAGTTTTCCGCGTCGACCAGCAGTGGATAACCGCACCAGCTGAAGATTTTCTGCACGGTTTCAATCAGCTTCACGCCGAAGATCGGCGCCGGCGAGACGATGATTGCCGACGGGTGATCAAGCAGTTCCTGTTGCAGTTCGCTCAAGGCCTCCCAGTCGAGCAGGCCCGACGGTTGCTTGAGGGCCATCTCGCTGCGCCAGCGCCGCGTGCGCGTGTCGATCACCACCAGGGCAGGACTGCTCGGCAGGACGAAATGCCACTGCTGAAAACGCAATAACTGATCAATCAGATCGTCCTGCACCGGCATGTCCAGATAGCCGTCATCGCCACTGGCGCTCAGTTGTGCTGTCTGCTCCAGCACGCCCTTGAAGGCATCGGGATTGTTGCCCCAGCCCTGGCACAACAGATAAGCAATCAGCGCGTTGCCGATGATGCGCTTGGAGAACGGATGGCCGTAGGCAGTTTCTTCCCACTGTGCGGAAAGATTCCAGTCATCGGTAATGTCGTGATCATCGAAAATCATCAGGCTCGGCAGATGCGCCAGCGCCCGTGCGACTTTGCCCAGGCCCGCCTTGAAGGCATCGATGCGCGTCTGCTCAAGGTTGTAGCGTTTGCGGCGTTCGGGCGTCAGCGTCGGCGCGCTCGGATTGATCAGCGACCACGACGTCGGCGACCACACCAGCATGTACATCGCCATGACTTCGGCGAACGTCACCAGGTGATTGTCGGCACTGCTGCTGGTGAAAATCGGCTTACGCGCGCCACCGAAAAATCGCTCGCGCAAGGTCTCGTTGCTCTCCAGCGCCGGTAACAAATCCGCACGATGGTAGTAGCTGGCCGGGTGTTGGTAGAGCTTGGCGCTGTCGCTGACCACGGCACCGTCAAGGTGCTCATCGAACAGACCCAGACGCTCGATCAAGGCATGAATCGCCCGCAGCATCGGCCCGGCGACGTCATCGGCATAGACCTGATCACCACTCATCATCAGCAACGCCGGACGTTGCTGCGCATCGGTTTCGTCGGCCAGCAGTTGATCGACGCAGAGCAAACCGTCGGTTGCCGGATGATGCGGCTTGCGGCAGGAACCGTGGAGCAATTGGTCGATCCGCGAACGCACCACGAGGTTCGCGCAGGTGGCACCGGGATAAAGCAGGTGCGGTGCCCACTCAGCCATACCGAGGCTGCCGTCGATCAGCAGGTCGTAGTCGATGCGGGTGTCGCAGGGCAGGGCGCTTTCAAGTTGAACGTCGATCAGATGCACGGAGGCATGACGGCCTACGGCAATGACCGTGCATTTCTCCGAATCGAGCGGAATGTCTCCTACACCCTGCAGGCGCAAGGTCAGCGTCAGTTCACGCGAGCCCACCAGCCACAGCACCACGCGCGTCGGCTCCAGCCGCCGCAACAGCGGGCCGGCGACGATGGCGGGCAAAGGGTTCAAGTCATCCAGTGTTCGGGACATCCGCTTCAAAGCTCAGGGCGCACAGCCGGCGATGATAACGCAGCCGGCGCCGTGAACGCTTAAGCGAGGCTTAAGCCGAGGTTTTCTGCAGCTTCAACGCCAACAAACGCCACTCGCCCGACGACGCCTGCTCCTGCACCGAGCAGTCGAAACGGTAAGTGACATCGTCGCCGTTCATGTTGCGCGCAGTCAGGCTGTTGCTGAAGCTGTAGACCTGATCCTTGAAGCGCTTGGTAGTCAGCAACTGGCTGTCAGCGAAACGCGCCGATGCCGGGAAGCGCAAGGTGCTGGTGACCAACGGGCTGCACATGACATAAGCGAGCATCGACTTGTCGCTGTCCGCGTCGTGGCCAAGTTTTTTGCTCAGCGCGGTAAGCGCCTTGCGACCCTCGGCATCACTTTGCGCCAGCACCGTTTGCTCCGAAATCGACTTCGGCGCACGGCCGGCGTAGTTCGGCAATAGTGCGGAGTCGGGTGGCGATGGCTGATTGTCTGGCTCGATAGTTGCGAAGGTCGGAGCGGCGGCAAGTTGAGCGGCGGCCGTCGATTCGCTTTCAGGCAGCAGAGAAGTCGAATCGACGTTCTGCGCCATGACACCTTCGGGCTGCTCGTTTTTATACGCGGAGGGAAACAGCGAAAACGTGATCGACAACACCACCAGACCCACAATGAAACCGCCCGCCGCGCCGACGATATTGCCGTAGAAAATATTCCAGCTGCCACGGTTCTTCACCACCCAGCGCCACATAAAGCCCCAGGCAGCAACGAACGCCAGAAAACGCAGAAACTCCATTTGATCCTTTCCTTAACTTTCAACAATCCAAGCGCGGTGCGAGACGATCAGCGAGCGCCGATGATGCGCGGCAAGATAGCAAAATAGACGCGCCGTCCGGTTACGGTTGCGGAAAATAATTCACCGCCAGAAACATCAACGTGACCATGCCGGCGGCAAAGCCACAGACCCCCGCGAGCAGTTGACGGGCAACCGGATGCTCCGGCTGACGACGCTTGGCGATCCACAACCACACGCCCGCCAGAACGCCCGCGCTGGTCATGAATACCACCAGGCTGTTATGCAGTCCGGGCGTTGCCATAGTCGTGCCGAACAGCCCGTCATAAATCAGTGTGAAGACGATGCCCGCCACCACCGCGCTGCCTGCGCCAGCAAGGTTCGCCAACAACAGATTCCATTGCCCGCGCTGGCGCACCACCCAGAACCACATTGCCGCCATGACCACTAAACACAACACAGCATCCATCGGATTTCTTTCCTTGCGACAAAACTGAAACGGCGCATGAACGCCGCCGGAGAGTGGACGGCAAGATAGCAAAATAGTAGCGTCGCGCCATGCCTTCTCTGTAATGGACTACCCATGTTTTTCACAACCCGTTTGCCGCAACTGCTCGGCGTCCTCACCCTTGTCGCCGTCATCACCCCGACCTTCAGCTTCGCGCAAGAACACCCGCAAGCCAGCTGGAATTACTACCTCGCCAATTGCCAGCGGATGCAGGAGAAAATCGCCGACGTCCAGAGCGGTCGCGTCCCCGCTGCGTATGCACTAACGTCCGGCATGCAAGACAGCCTCGCCTCCATGAACGAGCGCCGCCTTAACCTGCTACCGCAACACCTCGACTCCAGCGAGTACGCTCACTGCGAAAACGTCGCCGCCCACGCCGAGGCAACCCTGGCCCAAGGCAAAGCCGAGTTCGCCGCGCAAACGCAACGGGGTGTGGAGGAGGGCCGTATTGCGCACCAGAACTCCCCCGCCTACCAACGCGCCCGTTCCCTCGGCTACAGCGACGTCGGCGACATCTCCTTCCTGAAACTGCACGAAGACACCGACGGCGAAGCCCGCCTGAAAACCATGCTGATCACCGTCGACGAAATCTGCGGCCAATACTTCCGCGCGACGCAATACGTGAAGCCCTATGTGATCTACACGGTGCGACCATCGGATGGCGGCTGTGGCGAAGTGAAGCGTGTTGCGATAGTTGGCGGAGGGCAACCAGAGAAGGGCGACTACATTAATCCCAACGGTGAATTTCAGTACATGGGCTGGAAAAAGCTGGTGGGCGCTGACGGCTTCCCAACGGATATTCGGGTGCTGAAGGCGCGTCGCTGATTTGAAGAAATACCAGGATGTTTTCTCAAGCAAGAGGATGGACACATGATCGACTTCAATAACAAAGGCTTCTTCAAACTCAAGCAGAACGACGAATACGCCGAGCGCGTCACTGCGCTGCTACTGGAAGGTGAACAAGTCATCGATTCCTACAAAGCCATGCGCGACGGGGTGGTCTTCACCAACAAACGCATCATTGCCGTCAACGTCCAAGGTATCACCGGCAGCAAAAAGGACTTCACCTCCCTGCCATACAAAAACATCGTCGCCTACTCCGTGGAAACCTCGGGCACGTTCGACTTGGATTCCGAGCTGGAAATCTACTTTTCGTCGCTGGGCAAAGTGAAATTCGAATTCACCGGCAAGACCTCGATGGTGGAAATTTCCAAGTACATCTCGAGCTATCTGCTGTAAGCATCGATTGCGCGGCACTCAAAGAATGTCGCGCAGATACCCCTTCAGCGCGAGCAGCGGCTGACCCAGCTGCTCCACCGACCGCGCCTGAGCCAACTCCGCCGACAACTTGCGCAACTCCCGCCCCAACGGCTTCTCGACCCCACCCAAGGCATCCAGCGCCACGTTCAGGCATTCGTTCATCTTGAACTGAATGGCCTCGACATCGCCGCGTTTCACCAGTAGCTCGAAAACATCTTTCTGATAATCGCCCATGACCATGTCATCGCGCAGGATCGGGCTCAGGCCCTCTTCTTCGTAGGCGAGTTTGAGGGAGAAAAGGGCGACGGTTTCCAGTGAGGTTTCCATGGGGATGTCTGTCAATGAAGTGAAGGGCTTGAGCCCAATGCGCGAAGTACCAGCGGAAGTCTATTTTGCGGGCGCGATTATACGGGCGGTCATCGCATTCGAGGCAACCAGCAATCGGGCATCTAAACCCACAAGCTCGCGCAGCATTGACATCCACTTTGATACGACGCTTTGATTACAAAGACTGAACATCAGCGGAGTGACCATCATGGAATACGACATGAAACTGATCGACGACGCCGTCCTCGCTCTCCTGGCAGCCTATAGCTCCGACGACGGCAATGCGTGGAAGGGGTATGACTTCGAGATCATGAACCGCTTGCACGAACAGGGTTTGATCAGTAATCCGGTGAACAGGAACAAGTCGATATGGTTGACGAAGGAAGGGTTGGAATGGGGGCGGGAGATTGCTGGGCGGATGTTTGGAGTGAAGGAGTCGGGTGGGCACCCATCCGATTCCGAAAACTGATTTGATCTTGGGTAGGAAAGCCAGATAGGCACCAACCACTTTTCTCACGACGAAAAAAAAGGCCTTGCTTTCGCAAGACCTTTTTCTCTGTGTTGGTGCCCCGAGGGAGACTCGAACTCCCACTCCTTTCGAAAACGGATTTTGAATCCGCCGCGTCTACCAATTCCGCCATCAGGGCTCAATGGCGGCGAAGTATAGAGAGGTGATTACCGTTGGTCAATCACGTTTCATGGTCAATTTTTGATATTTCCGCTAGACTTTCCGGCCCTGCTAGACGAACCCCATCATGCGCGTTGCTGACTTTACTTTCGAGCTTCCTGATTCGCTGATCGCCCGCCATCCGTTGGCCGAGCGTCGCGGTAGTCGCCTGCTGACCCTTGATGGGCCGAGCGGCGCCCTGGCACACCGTCAATTCACTGATTTGCTTGAGCATTTGCGCCCGGGCGATTTGATGGTGTTCAACAATACCCGGGTGATTCCGGCGCGGCTGTTCGGGCAGAAAGCGTCCGGCGGCAAGCTGGAAATTCTCATCGAGCGCGTGCTCGATGCGCACCGCGTGCTGGCCCATGTGCGCTCCAGCAAGTCGCCGAAACCGGGTTCGAAGATCCTTATCGACGGCGGTGGCGAAGCCGAGATGCTCGCGCGTCATGATGCGCTGTTCGAGCTGGGTTTTGCCGAGGAAGTCTTGCCGCTGCTCGATCGCGTCGGGCACATGCCGTTGCCTCCTTATATAGACCGCCCGGATGAAGGCTCGGATCGCGAGCGCTATCAGACCGTGTACGCGCAGCGACTGGGCGCGGTGGCGGCGCCGACGGCGGGGCTGCATTTCGATGAGCCGTTGATGCAGGCGATTGCCGCCAAGGGCGTCGAGACGGCGTTCGTCACGTTGCACGTCGGCGCGGGGACGTTTCAGCCGGTGCGGGTCGAAAAGATCGAAGATCACCACATGCACAGCGAGTGGCTGGAAGTCGGCCAGGACGTGGTCGATGCGGTCGCTGCGTGCCGTGCGCGTGGCGGTCGGGTGATTGCGGTCGGCACGACCAGTGTGCGTTCGCTGGAAAGTGCGGCGCGCGATGGTGTGCTCAAGCCGTTCAGTGGCGACACCGACATCTTTATCTACCCGGGCCGGCCGTTTCATGTGGTCGATGCGCTGGTGACCAATTTCCATTTGCCGGAATCCACGCTGTTGATGCTGGTTTCCGCGTTTGCCGGTTATCCCGAAACCATGGCCGCCTACAAGGCCGCCGTGGAAAACGGTTACCGCTTTTTCAGCTACGGGGATGCGATGTTCATCACCCGCAATCCCGCTCCAACTGCCCCTGAACAGTCGGGCCCAGAGGAAACAGAATGAGTCGCGAATGTCGAATGTCCTTTGAGCTGCTGGCCACCGATGGCAAGGCTCGTCGTGGTCGCCTGACCTTTCCCCGTGGCACCGTCGAGACCCCGGCATTCATGCCGGTCGGCACCTACGGCACGGTCAAGGGCATGCTGCCGCGCGACATCGTCGCCACTGGCGCGGAAATCATTCTGGGCAACACCTTTCACCTGTGGTTGCGTCCCGGCACTCAAGTGATCAAGGAACACGGCGACCTGCACGATTTCATGCAGTGGAAAGGTCCGATTCTTACCGACTCCGGTGGCTTCCAGGTGTTCAGCCTTGGCGCGATGCGCAAGATCAAGGAGGAGGGCGTGACCTTCGCTTCTCCGGTCGACGGCGCCAAGGTGTTCATGGGCCCGGAAGAGTCGATGCAGGTGCAGCGCGATCTCGGTTCCGACATCGTGATGATCTTCGACGAATGCACGCCGTACCCGGCTGACGAAGACGTCGCGCGCGTATCGATGGAATTGTCGTTGCGTTGGGCGCAGCGTTCGAAGAATGCTCACGGTGACAACACTGCAGCGCTGTTCGGCATCGTCCAGGGCGGCATGCATGAAAACCTGCGCATGCGCTCGCTCGAAGGCCTCGACAAGATCGGCTTCGACGGCCTCGCCATCGGCGGTCTGTCGGTGGGCGAGCCGAAGCACGAAATGATCAAGGTGCTGGATTATCTGCCGGGTCAGATGCCCGCTGACAAACCTCGTTACCTTATGGGCGTTGGCAAACCGGAAGATCTGGTTGAGGGTGTGCGCCGCGGTGTGGACATGTTCGATTGCGTGATGCCAACCCGTAATGCCCGCAATGGGCATCTGTTCATCGATACCGGTGTGCTGAAGATCCGTAACGCGTTCCATCGCCATGATGAATCGCCGCTGGATCCGACCTGCGATTGCTACACCTGCCAGAACTTCTCGCGCGCTTATCTGCATCACCTGGACAAGTGCGGCGAAATGCTCGGCAGCATGCTCAATACCATCCATAACTTGCGCCATTATCAGGTGCTGATGGCTGGTTTGCGCGAGGCTATTCAACAGGGTACATTGGCCGCCTTTGTCGATGCCTTCTACGCCAAACGCGGACTTCCCGTCCCGCCTTTGGACTGAGTTTTCTGACCCCAAGATTCAACATTTGCAACTGGAGTGCTAAATGAGCTTTTTTATCTCTAACGCCATGGCTGACGCAGCTGCACCGGCTGCTGCAAGCCCAATGGGCGGCGGCTTCGAGTGGATTTTCCTGGTCGGCTTCCTGATCATCTTCTACCTGATGATCTGGCGTCCACAGGCCAAGCGCGCCAAAGAGCAGAAGAACCTGCTGAGCAGCCTGCAGAAGGGCGACGAAGTCGTGACCACTGGCGGCATCGCCGGCAAGATCACCAAGGTTGCCGATGACTTCGTGGTCCTGGAAGTGTCCGACACCGTGGAAATGAAGTTCCAGAAAGGCGCTATCGCCGCCACGCTGCCAAAAGGCACGCTGAAAGCGATCTAAGAGCAACAACTTCTACTCAATCGACGGGGCGCGCAAGGCGCCCCGCGTTCATAACGGGCGGCGTGATGCTGAACAAATACCCTCTGTGGAAATACATTCTGATCCTGGCGGTGCTGGCGATCGGTCTGATTTATTCCGCTCCCAATCTTTACCCCGATGACCCGGCCATTCAGATCAGCGGCGCCAGCACGGCTCTGCAGGTCAATGACGCCGATCTGGCTCGCGTCAGCACAGCGCTGAAAGAGTCCGGCATCAACGTCAAGGCGGCCACTCTGACCGCGGGCGGCAAGGGCGGTCTGATTCGTCTGAGCAAGGCTGAAGATCAGCTGCCGGCCAAGGATGTTGTGCGCAAGGCATTGGGTGACGACTATGTTGTCGCGCTGAACCTGGCACAGACCACTCCGCAATGGCTGCGCAACCTCGGTGCGCACCCTATGAAGCTGGGTCTGGACTTGTCCGGTGGTGTGCACTTCCTGCTCGAAGTGGACATGGACAAAGCCCTCGATGCACGCCTGAAAGTCTACGAAGGCGACGTCAAGAGCCTGCTGCGCAAAGAGAAGCTGCGCTATCGCAGCCTGCCGCAACTGGGCGGTGCCATTCAGTTGGGCTTCAGCGATGAAGACTCCCGCGAACAGGCCCGTGCGCTGATCCGCAAGAACTTCAACGATTTCGACATTGTTCCGGCCGACCTCAACGGTCAACCGGTGCTGCGTCTGGCGATGACCCCGGCCAAGCTGGCGGAAATCCGTGAATACTCCATCAAGCAGAACCTGACCACGGTCCGTAACCGCGTCAACGAGCTGGGTGTTGCCGAACCGATCGTCCAGCGTCAGGGCGCCAACCGCATCGTGGTTGAGCTGCCGGGCGTGCAGGACACTGCCGAAGCCAAGCGTATTCTCGGCAAGACGGCCAACCTTGAGTTCCGTCTGGCCGCTGAGCCGGGTGCGTCGAAAGCCACTTCCGAGTCGTTTGAATTCCGTGAAGGCAACCGTCCGCCAGCGCAGATCGAACGTGGTCTGATCATCACCGGTGACCAGGTTACCGACGCCAAGGCCGGTTTCGGCGAACACGGCACGCCTGAAGTGAACATCCGTCTGGATGGCCACGGTGGCGAGCTGATGAGCCGCGCGACCCGTTCCAACGTCGGTCGCAGCATGGCGGTGATCTTCATCGAACAGCGTCCGGTCACCACATACACCAAGCAAGTGGTTGATGGCGTCGAGAAAGACGTCGCGGTGCAGACGTTCAAGGAAGAGAAGAAGATCATCAGCCTGGCGACCATCCAGTCGCCGCTGGGTGCGCAATTCCGCATCACTGGCCTGAACGGTCAGGGCGAGTCGTCCGAGCTGGCGCTGCTGCTGCGTGCCGGTGGTCTGGCTGCACCGATGTACTTCGCTGAAGAGCGCACAATCGGTCCGAGTCTGGGTGCTGACAACATCACCAAAGGTATCGATGCGTCGCTGTGGGGCATGCTGTTCGTGTCGCTGTTCATCATCGCCATCTACCGCTTCTTCGGCGTCATCGCCACCGTCGCGCTGGCGGTGAACATGGTGCTCCTGCTGGCATTGATGTCGCTGTTGGGCGCCACGCTGACCCTGCCGGGTATCGCCGGTATCGTCCTGACCATGGGTATGGCGGTCGACGCCAACGTACTGATCTTCTCGCGGATTCGTGAAGAGATCGCCGCTGGCATGACGGTGCAGCGGGCAATCAACGAAGGCTTCGGCCGGGCATTCACCGCGATTCTCGACGCCAACCTGACCACCTTGCTGGTCGGCGGCATTCTGTTCGCCATGGGCACCGGCCCGGTGAAGGGTTTCGCAGTGACCATGTCCCTCGGGATCTTTACCTCGATGTTCACGGCCATCATGGTGACCCGCGCAATGGTCAACCTGATCTTTGGCGGACGTGACTTCAAGAAGCTGTGGATTTAAGGGGCTGCCATGTTACGTACAATCAACTTCATGGGCGTTCGCAACTTCGCGTTCGGCGTCACCGTGTTGCTTACCGTCATTGCCTTGTTCAGTGTCGCCACCAAGGGCATGAACTGGGGTCTGGACTTCACCGGCGGTACGCTCATCGAGCTGACCTACGAGCGTCCGGCCGACGTCACCAAGGTGCGCGAGCAGCTGGCGACCTCCGGTTATCACGAAGCCGTGGTGCAGAATTTCGGCGCCACGACTGACCTGCTGGTGCGCATGCCGGGTGAAGACCCGCAACTGGGCCATCAGGTTGCCGAAGCGCTGCAGAAGATCGGCGGCGACAACCCGGCGACGGTCAAGCGTGTCGAGTTCGTCGGCCCGCAGGTCGGTGAAGAGCTGCGCGACCAGGGCGGCCTCGGCATGCTGCTGGCGCTCGGCGGCATCCTGATCTACCTGGCGTTCCGCTTTCAGTGGAAGTTCGCGGTCGGCGCGATTGTCTCGCTGATCCACGACGTGATCGTGACCGTGGGTATCCTCTCGTACTTCCAGATCACCTTCGATCTGACGGTACTGGCGGCGGTGCTGGCGATCATCGGTTACTCGCTGAACGACACCATCGTCGTTTTCGACCGGGTACGTGAGAACTTCCGCGTGCTGCGCAAGGCGACGCTGATCGAGAACATCAACATCTCGACCACCCAGACCCTGCTGCGCACCATGGCGACGTCGATCTCCACGCTGCTGGCGATCGCGGCGCTGCTGTTCTTCGGCGGCGACAACCTGTTCGGCTTTTCCATCGCGCTGTTCATCGGTGTGTTGGCGGGTACCTACTCGTCGATCTACATCGCCAACGTGGTGCTGATCTGGCTGAACCTGACCACAGAGGATCTGATTCCTCCTGCCAACACCGAGAAGGAAGTCGACGACCGTCCATAACGGCCAGCGATTTCCCGGCTGTCAGCCAGCAAAAGGCGCGAGTTGAACTCCCGCCTTTTTTTGTGCTCCAAGGCTGGGAGAAGCGCGGGCGCGTCCCGCATGTGATGGTCAGGAGGTTCATGTGAACAAGTCGATGCTGGTTGGTGCGGTATTGGGTGCTGTCGGTGTCACAGCCGGGGGTGCTGTTGCCACCTACAGCCTGGTTAAAAGCGGCCCTGAGTATGCGCAAGTATTAGCCGTTGAGCCGGTCAAGACACAGATCAAGACTCCACGTGAAGTATGCAAGGATGTAACCGTGACCCGGCAGGCGCCGGTCAAGGATCAACACCAGATTCTCGGCACGGCAATTGGCGCCGTAGCCGGTGGTTTGTTGGGTAATCAGGTGGGCGGCGGTACCGGCAAGAAGATTGCCACGGTAGCCGGTGCAGTCGGCGGCGGTTATGCCGGTAACAAGGTGCAGGAAGGTATGCAGAACCGCGATACCTACACCACCACCCAAACCCGTTGCAACACGGTCAATGACATCAGCGACAAGGTCGTTGGTTACGATGTGCGTTACTCGCTCGATGGCAAGGAAGGCAAAGTGCGGATGGATCGCGATCCGGGCAACCAGATTCCGGTCGACAAGGAAGGCAAGCTGATCCTGTCGCAGAATGAGCCAGCTCAGTAAGATTCCACTGTTATGAAAGAAGCACCCTGCGGGGTGCTTTTTTTGTGCCCGCGTTTTTTGGCTGCACCGCATTCCCTTGTAGGAGTGAGCCTGCTCGCGATAGCGATTCATCATTCAAAGCGGGTGGTGATTGATACGACGCTATCGCGAGCAGGCTCACTCCTACATTGGGTTCGTGGTGTGTCTGGAGGGGGGAAATTCCAGGCATAAAAAAACACCCCGAAGGGTGTTTTTTTCGTTTCGCGGAAAGCTTAACGCTTCAACGAAGCCGGCAGGTGCGGCTGGATCGCTGTCAGCACTGCCTTGAAGCATTTGGTGTTGCCGGCAACGATGTGGCCTTTCTCGAGGAAGTCGTGACCGCCGGTGAAATCGCTCACCAGACCGCCAGCTTCCTGGATCAGCAGGGCGCCTGCAGCCATGTCCCACTCGGACAGGCCCGACTCCCAGAACGCGTCGAAACGACCGGCAGCCACGTAGGCCAGGTCCAGGCTCGCCGAGCCGGCGCGGCGGATGCCAGCAGTCTGGCCAACCAGGGCGCGGAACATGCCCAGGTAGTTGTCGAGGTTGTCCATCTGATCGTCACGGAACGGGAAGCCAGTGCCGAGCAGGGCGCCGTCGAGGCTGGTGCGACCGCTGACGCGCAGACGGCGACCGTTCAGTTGAGCGCCGCGACCACGGCTGGCGGTGAATTCTTCCTGGCGAACCGGGTCCAGCACCACTGCGTGTTCCAGGCGGCCACGATATTTGCAGGCGATGCTCACTGCAAAATGCGGAATGCCACGGAGGAAGTTGGTGGTGCCGTCCAGCGGATCGATGATCCACAGGTACTCTTCGCCTTCGATGCCGGTGCCGGCGTGCAGGCCGGTTTCTTCACCCTGGATCGAGTGATTCGGGTAAGCCTTGCGCAGGGCATCGATGATTTTCTGTTCAGCGGCGCGATCGACCTCGGATACGTAATCCTTGGCGTCTTTTTCGTCGACCTTGATGGTATCCAGGCGCTCGATGGAGCGGAAGATCAGTTCACTGGCGCTGCGGGCGGCGCGCAGCGCGATATTCAGCATGGGCTGCATGGATGTGTCACCTAAGGTTGTTAAAGAAAGCCGCGCATTCTATCAGAACTTTTCTTCAGGTGAAGGACGCTGTTCGCTTTCATAGCTTAACGGTAGGCTGTTCTGTAAGATTTGCCCCCCTTTCCTGTGTCCGAGAGCGCCTCCCTTGCTGCAGAACATTCGTGTCGTCCTGGTCAACACCAGCCACCCCGGCAACATCGGCGGGGCCGCGCGCGCCATGAAAAACATGGGTCTGTCGCGACTGGTGCTGGTCGAACCGCGGGTCTTCCCGCACCACGAGGCCGACGCCCGCGCCTCCGGTGCCGGTGACATCCTTGAAAACGCGCAAGTCGTCGCCACTCTGGAAGACGCTTTGGTCGGTTGCAATCTGGTGCTCGGTACCAGCGCCCGCGATCGCCGTATTCCCTGGCCGCTGCTGGATCCGCGCGAATGCGGCAACAAAGTGGTCGAGGAAGCCGGGCAGGGCGCCGAGATCGCTCTGGTGTTCGGCCGTGAAGACTCCGGCCTGACCAACGAAGAGCTGCAGCGATGTCACTTCCACGTGCACATCCCTTCCGACCCGACCTTCAGTTCGCTGAACCTCGGGGCGGCGGTGCAGGTGTTGAGTTATGAAGTGCGCATGGCCTGGCTGGCTGCGCAGGGTCAGCCGAGCAAGGTCGAGAAAGAAGAAGTGGCCTCGGTGAAAAGCGCCGAGCTGGCGACCATGGATGAGCTGGAGCGATTCTATGAGCATCTTGAGCAGACGCTGGTTGCCATCGAGTTCCTCGACCCGGAAAAACCTCGGCACTTGATGGCGCGCCTGCGTCGGTTGTATGGACGCAGCTCGGTCAGCCGGGCGGAAATGAATATTTTGCGTGGCATCCTCACGGAGACCCAGAAAGCGGCCCGTGGCGAGCTTCTAAAGCGGAAGGATTGAATGATGTTTGAGCGTTTGCGTGAAGATATCCAGAGCGTATTCCATCGAGACCCGGCGGCGCGTAACGCTTTTGAAGTCCTGACCTGCTACCCCGGCATGCATGCGATCTGGATTCATCGACTGGCCGGCATGCTCTGGCGCAACGAGCTGAAATGGTTGGCGCGACTGGTGTCGAACTTCGGTCGCTGGCTGACCGGAATCGAAATTCATCCGGGCGCCAAAGTTGGTCGGCGTTTCTTCATCGACCACGGCATGGGCATCGTCATTGGTGAAACCGCCGAGATCGGCGACGACGTGACCATCTATCAAGGTGTGACCCTCGGCGGCACCAGTTGGAACAAAGGCAAGCGCCACCCGACGCTGGGTGATGGCGTGGTGGTTGGAGCCGGCGCCAAGGTCCTTGGCCCGTTCACGGTCGGTGCAGGCGCCAAAGTCGGTTCCAACGCTGTGGTAACCAAGGAAGTGCCACCGGGCGCCACCGTGGTGGGAATTCCAGGGCGGATCATCATCAAGACTGATGAAGAGCAGGACGCCAAGCGCAAAGCCATGGCCGAGAAGATCGGTTTCGACGCCTACGGTGTCAGCGAAGACATGCCCGACCCGGTGGCCCGCGCCATCGGCCAGTTGCTCGATCATCTGCAAGCGGTGGACGGACGTCTGGAAGGCATGTGCGGCGCGCTGAAGGACCTGGGCAGCAATTACTGTGCGAAAGATCTGCCTGAGCTGCGCGAAGAAGACTTCGCCTGCGTCAAAGGCAAGGATCAGAGCCAGGCCAGTTAAACCGAGGCGCTGCTATCGCGAGCAGGCTCACTCCTACAGGAGAGCGCATTCCAAATGTAGGAGTGAGCCTGCTCGCGATGAACGATGGCTCGGTATCACTGGCTGTACGCCGCAGGCCTTTGCTATCATTCGCGCGCTCTTTTGCGGGTAAACCCGACTAAAGCACTAGGTCTTATAGTTGACTTAAATGCTCGGGAATTGCATACTCCCGCCCATTCCGAACTCCGTGGTAACTGTCCATGCGACTGACTACAAAAGGCCGATACGCCGTGACCGCCATGCTTGACCTGGCGTTGCACGCGCAGCACGGGCCGGTGTCTCTGGCCGATATCTCCGAGCGCCAAGGCATCTCCCTGTCCTACCTCGAACAGCTGTTCGCCAAGCTGCGCCGCAGCAACCTGGTTTCCAGTGTTCGCGGTCCGGGTGGTGGCTACCAGTTGTCCCGCGATATGCAGGGCATCCAGGTCGCCCAGGTGATCGATGCGGTGAACGAATCGGTCGATGCCACCAAGTGCCAGGGCCAGGGCGATTGCCATTCCGGTGATACCTGCCTGACCCATCATCTGTGGTGCGACTTGAGCCTGCAGATTCACGAATTTCTGAGCGGTATCAGCTTGGCCGACCTTGTGACTCGCCGTGAGGTACAAGAAGTGGCCCAGCGTCAGGACCAGCGCCGTTGCAGCAGCAAGGCGCCACGCCTGGACAAGATTGAAGCGTCCGCCGTCGAATGACAGCCGAAGAGCTACCCGCGGCACGCCAGCCCTGATTTAGGAGATAGTCCATGAAATTGCCGATTTACCTTGATTACTCTGCAACCACCCCGGTTGATCCGCGCGTTGCGCAGAAAATGAGTGAATGCCTGCTGGTCGACGGAAACTTCGGTAACCCGGCGTCCCGCTCCCACGTGTTCGGCTGGAAAGCTGAAGAGTCCGTCGAAAACGCTCGTCGTCAGGTGGCCGATCTGGTCAACGCCGACCCGCGTGAAATCGTCTGGACCTCCGGTGCCACCGAGTCCGACAACCTGGCGATCAAGGGCGCGGCACATTTCTACGCCTCCAAGGGCAAGCACCTGATCACCAGCAAGATCGAGCACAAGGCTGTCCTCGACACCATGCGCCAACTGGAGCGTGAAGGTTTCGAAGTGACCTACCTCGAGCCGACCGAAGACGGTCTGATCACTCCGGCAATGATCGATGCGGCCCTGCGCGAAGACACCATTCTGGTGTCGGTAATGCACGTCAACAACGAAATCGGCACCATCAACGACATCGCCGCCATTGGCGAGATGCTGCGCGCCAAGGGCGTGCTGTTCCACGTCGACGCCGCTCAGTCTACTGGCAAGGTCGAAATCGATCTGCAGAAGCTGAAAGTCGACATGATGTCGTTCTCCGCCCACAAGACTTATGGCCCTAAAGGCATCGGCGCGCTTTATGTCAGCCGCAAGCCGCGTGTGCGCATCGAAGCGACCATGCACGGCGGCGGTCACGAGCGTGGCATGCGTTCCGGCACCCTGGCGACCCACCAGATCGTCGGCATGGGTGAAGCGTTCCGCGTAGCCAAGGAAGACATGGCCGCTGAAAACGTGCGCATCAAAGCCTTGAGCGATCGCTTCTACCAGCAGGTCGAGCATCTGGAAGAGCTGTACGTCAACGGCAGCCTGACTGCCCGCGTTCCGCACAACCTGAACCTGAGCTTCAACTACGTTGAAGGCGAGTCGCTGATCATGGCGCTCAAGGATCTGGCGGTATCGTCCGGTTCGGCCTGCACCTCGGCGTCGCTGGAGCCGTCGTATGTACTGCGCGCCCTGGGCCGCAACGACGAACTGGCACACAGCTCGATCCGCTTTACCTTCGGCCGTTTCACCACCGAAGAAGAAATCGACTACGCCGCGCAGAAAGTCTGCGAGGCCGTTACCAAGCTGCGCGCTCTGTCGCCGCTGTGGGACATGTACAAAGACGGCGTCGATATCTCGAAAATCGAGTGGGCGGCACACTAAATATAGAAGCCGCCAGATACAGATCCTGTAGCGACGCGGCGGTTTACGCAGCGCAGTTGCAGGGTCTCAAGAGCGGCCCTGATGAGTGAGGATTAGAATCATGGCTTACAGCGAAAAGGTCATCGACCACTACGAAAACCCGCGCAACGTCGGCAAGATGAACGCGGAAGATCCTGATGTCGGCACCGGCATGGTCGGCGCTCCGGCGTGCGGCGACGTGATGCGTTTGCAGATCAAGGTCAACGATCAGGGCGTTATCGAAGACGCCAAGTTCAAGACCTACGGTTGCGGTTCGGCAATTGCCTCCAGCTCCCTCGCCACCGAGTGGATGAAAGGCAAGACCCTGGACGAAGCCGAAACCATCAAGAACACTCAGCTGGCCGAAGAACTGGCCCTGCCGCCAGTGAAAATCCACTGCTCCGTGCTCGCAGAAGACGCTATCAAAGCGGCAGTTCGCGATTACAAGCAGAAGAAAGGCTTGATCTGACTTTCAAGATTTGGCGACGAGTAAGGAGTCACCGATGGCTATCAGCATGACAGAAGCGGCTGCTCGACACGTGCGGCGCTCCCTCGACGGGCGCGGCAAAGGTGAAGGGATTCGTCTGGGTGTTCGCACCACAGGCTGTTCCGGCCTTGCCTACGTGCTGGAGTTTGTCGACGAGGTAGTGGCGGAAGATCAGGTGTTCGAGAGTCACGGCGAAAAAGTGATCATCGACCCTAAAAGCCTGGCCTACCTGGACGGCACCGAGCTCGATTTCGTCAAGGAAGGGTTGAACGAAGGCTTCAAGTTCAACAACCCCAACGTGCGCGGTGAGTGTGGCTGCGGCGAAAGCTTCAACATCTGAGGCTGGTCGTGGGTATTCCTTGTCATTTCGCTTTATTCGAGCTGCAGCCGAGCTTCCGCCTGGATCTCGAGCAGTTGGCCACGCGCTACCGTGAGTTGGCGCGCGGCGTCCATCCCGACCGTTTTGCCGACGCTTCGGAGCGCGAGCAGCGCTCGGCGCTCGAGCAATCGGCGCGGCTCAACGACGCCTACCAGACGCTCAAGAGCCCGGCCCAGCGCGCACGCTACCTGTTGAAAATCAGCGGGCATGAAGTGCCGATGGAAGTCACCGTCCACGACCCCGAGTTTCTTCTGCAGCAGATGCAATGGCGCGAAGAGCTTGAAGATCTGCAGGACAGTGCCGACCTCGACGGTGTCGCGGTATTCAAGCGTCGCTTGAAGGCAGCTCAGGAGCAGCTCAACGAAAGCTTCGCAGCCTGTTGGGATGATGCAGCGCAACGCGAGCAGGCCGAACGCCTGATGCGGCGCATGCAGTTCCTCGACAAGCTCACCTACGAAGTGCGCCAGCTGGAAGAGCGCCTCGACGATTAACCCAGTGCTGCCCTGATTGCACGCTGACAGACAGACAAGACCTGATCACCATGGCTCTACTGCAGATCGCCGAACCCGGCCAAAGTCCTCAACCGCACCAGCGTCGTCTGGCTGTGGGCATCGACTTGGGTACTACCAATTCGCTGGTCGCTGCGCTGCGCAGTGGTCTTTCCGAGCCGCTGGCCGACGCCAACGGGCAGGTCATCCTGCCGTCCGCCGTGCGTTATCACGCCGACCGCGTCGAAGTCGGCGAGTCGGCCAAGCTCGCCGCATCCTCCGATCCTCTGAATACCGTGCTGTCGGTCAAGCGCTTGATGGGTCGTGGGCTGTCCGACGTCAAGCAATTGGGCGAGCAACTGCCGTACCGCTTTGTCGGCGGCGAATCGCACATGCCGTTCATCGACACCGTACAAGGCCCGAAAAGCCCCGTTGAAGTCTCCGCCGATATTCTCAAGGTCTTGCGTCTGCGTGCTGAAGCGACCTTGGGCGGTGAACTGGTTGGCGCGGTGATCACCGTCCCTGCCTACTTCGACGATGCTCAGCGTCAGGCCACCAAAGATGCGGCCAGGCTCGCCGGTCTGAACGTGTTGCGTCTGCTCAACGAGCCGACCGCCGCTGCCGTTGCGTATGGTCTGGATCAGCACGCCGAAGGTCTGGTGGCGATTTATGACCTGGGTGGCGGTACGTTCGATATTTCGGTTCTGCGTCTGACCGGCGGCGTCTTTGAAGTGCTGGCCACCGGCGGCGACAGCGCGCTGGGCGGCGATGACTTCGACCACGCGATTGCCGGCTGGATCATTGAAAGCGCTGGGCTGTCCGCTGATCTCGATCCGGGCGCACAACGCAATCTGCTGCAGACCGCCTGCGCGGCCAAAGAAGCCCTGACCGACGCGGCCAGTGTGGAAGTGGCTTACGGCGACTGGAAAGCACAACTGACCCGTGAAGCCTTCGATGCGCTGATCGAGCCAATGGTTGCGCGCAGTCTGAAAGCCTGCCGCCGCGCGGTTCGCGACTCCGGCATTGAGCTGGAAGACGTCCACGCCGTGGTCATGGTCGGCGGTTCGACCCGCGTTCCGCGTGTTCGTGAAGCTGTTGCCGAAGCCTTTGGTCGTCAGCCATTGACGGAAATCGACCCGGATCAAGTGGTGGCCATCGGGGCCGCGATCCAGGCCGATACCCTGGCTGGCAACAAACGCGATGGCGGCGAACTGCTGCTGCTCGATGTGATTCCGCTGTCCCTGGGGCTGGAAACCATGGGCGGTCTGATGGAGAAGGTGATTCCGCGCAACACCACCATCCCCGTCGCCCGCGCCCAGGATTTCACCACTTACAAAGACGGCCAGTCGGCCATGGCGATCCACGTCTTGCAGGGCGAGCGCGAGCTGATCAGCGACTGCCGCTCGCTGGCACGTTTCGAATTGCGCGGCATTCCGGCGATGGTGGCCGGTGCGGCGAAAATTCGCGTGACCTTCCAGGTCGACGCCGACGGTTTGCTTAGCGTGTCCGCCCGTGAACTGGGCTCGGGCGTTGAAGCGAGCATTCAGGTCAAGCCGTCCTACGGCCTGACCGACGGCGAAATCGCCAAGATGCTCAAAGATTCGTTCCAGCATGCCAATGACGACAAGGTTGCCCGCGTCCTGCGCGAGCAGCAGGTCGATGCCCAGCGCCTGCTTGAAGCGGTGCAGGGTGCGCTGGAGGCCGATGGCGAGCGCTTGCTCGACGCCGAAGAGCGCATGGTCATCGAACTGCAAATGCAGGAACTGGCCGAACTGATGAAAGGTACCGATGGTTACGCCATCGAGCAGCAGACCAAGCGTCTGTCGCAAGTGACCGATGCTTTTGCTGCCCGCCGCATGGATCTGACGGTGAAAGCCGCTCTGTCGGGGCGCAACCTGAATGAAATCGAGGATATCTGATGCCGCAGGTCATTTTTCTGCCCCACGAGAAGTTCTGCCCTGAAGGCATGGTCGTCGAGGCTGCGCCCGGCACATCGATTCTCGAGCTGGCCCATGAACACCACATCGAGATGGAAAGCGCGTGCGGGGGCGTCTGCGCCTGCACCACGTGCCACTGCATCATCCGCGAGGGTTTCGACTCGCTGGAAGAGGCTGACGAGCTGGAAGAAGATTTCCTTGATCGTGCCTGGGGCCTGGAAGCGCAATCGCGTCTGGCCTGCCAGGCCATCGTCGGTGAAGAAGACCTCACCGTCGAGATTCCGAAATATTCGCTTAACCATGCGGCCGAAGCGCCGCACTGACTGGTAAGACTGTCATGAGCTACGGTTGGAATGATGTTCAACGTATTGCAGAAGAGCTGGCCGAGGTCCACCCGGGTATCGATCCGTATTCTGTTGGTTTCGTCAAACTGCAGCAGATGATCAAGTCACTTCCCGATTTCGACGACACCTCTGGTCGCGTTGGCGAGAAGGTGTTGGAAGCGGTTCAGACACTCTGGGCTGAAGAATTGGACTGATCGTCCTCGCAGGTTAGGCAATACCCAAGAACCCGCGTATAATTCGCGGGTTTAATTTTTCGCAAATTACCGTTTCTGGAGTTACACCATGGCTGTTCAACGTACTTTCTCCATCATCAAGCCTGACGCCGTTGCTAAAAACGTGATCGGCAAGATCACCACTCGCTTCGAAGACGCTGGCCTGCGCGTTGTAGCTTCGAAACTGAAGCAACTGTCCAAAGCCGAAGCCGAAGGCTTCTACGCTGAGCACAGCGAGCGCGGTTTCTTCGGTGACCTGGTTGCTTTCATGACTTCCGGCCCGGTTGTCGTTCAGGTTCTGGAAGGCGAAAACGCTATCGCTCGCAACCGTGAGCTGATGGGCGCTACCAACCCTAAAGAAGCTGCTGCCGGCACCATCCGTGCTGACTTCGCTGAATCGATCGACGCCAACGCCGTTCACGGTTCGGACTCCGAAGCTGCTGCCGCTCGCGAAATCGCTTACTTCTTCGCAGCTACTGAAGTAACCACTCGCTAAGCATTGCTTGCAGAGTGAAGGTGAATCCATGACTACATCGACTGTTAAAACAAACCTGCTGGGTCTGACCCAGCCGGAAATGGAAAAATTCTTCGACTCAATCGGGGAGAAGCGTTTCCGTGCCGGTCAGGTAATGAAATGGATTCACCACTTTGGCGTCGATGATTTCGACGCCATGACGAACGTCAGCAAAGCCTTGCGCGACAAGCTCAAGGCCATTGCTGAAGTACGTGGTCCGGAAGTGGTCAGCGAGGACATCTCCAGCGACGGCACCCGTAAATGGGTGGTGCGCGTGGCGTCCGGCAGCTGCGTCGAGACCGTGTACATTCCCCAGGGCAAACGCGGCACCTTGTGCGTTTCGTCCCAGGCAGGCTGTGCCCTGGACTGCAGTTTCTGCTCCACCGGCAAGCAAGGCTTCAACAGCAACCTCACCGCCGCCGAAGTTATCGGTCAGGTGTGGATTGCCAACAAATCTTTCGGCAGCGTCCCGGCCACCGTCGACCGCGCCATCACCAACGTGGTGATGATGGGCATGGGCGAGCCGTTGCTGAACTTCGACAACGTCGTCGCCGCCATGCATCTGATGATGGATGACCTCGGCTACGGGATCTCCAAGCGCCGCGTGACCCTGTCCACCTCGGGTGTGGTGCCCATGATCGATGAGCTGGCCAAGCACATCGACGTATCCCTGGCGTTGTCGCTGCACGCACCGAATGACGCATTGCGTAACCAATTGGTGCCGATCAACAAGAAATATCCGCTTAAGATGCTGCTCGAGTCGTGCCAGCGCTACATGTCTGCCCTTGGCGAGAAACGTGTGCTGACCATCGAGTACACCTTGCTCAAGGACGTCAATGACAAGCTTGAGCACGCCGTGGAAATGATCGAGCTGCTCAAAGACATCCCGTGCAAGATCAACCTGATTCCATTCAACCCGTTCCCGCACTCCGGGTACGAGCGGCCGAGCAACAATGCCATCCGCCGCTTCCAGGATCAGTTGCATCAGGCCGGTTTCAACGTCACTGTCCGCACCACCCGTGGTGAAGACATTGACGCTGCATGTGGTCAATTGGTAGGGCAGGTGCTGGATCGCACCCGTCGCAGCGAACGTTACATCGCCGTGCGTGAGTTGAGCGCCGACAGCGATCTGGCACAGAACGCCGCGAACACAAATTAAGAGAGGATCTCTATGTCCCTGCGCTTTGCGCTGCTATTGCTGTTGGCCAGCCTGTGCGCTGGTTGTGTCCTGTCGGGTGACTACAACCCGATGAAGACCAGCAAGGGCCGCGATGAAGCGCGGGCTGCCTACGTGCAGTTGGGGCTGGGCTACCTGCAGCAAGGCATGACCGAACGCGCCAAGGTGCCGCTGAAAAAGGCGCTGGATCTGGACAGTTCGGATCCCGACGCCAATGCGGCCCTCGGTCTGGTGTTTCAGGCCGAGATGGAGCCTGCACTGGCCGACGAGCACTTTCGCAAGGCCCTGTCTTCCCGTCCCGCCGATGCGCGCATTCTCAACAACTACGGCAGTTTTCTCTACGAAGAACAGCGCTACAAGGAAGCCTACGAGCGTTTTGAACAAGCGGCCGCTGATACCCTGTATCCTGAGCGTTCGCGGGTCTTCGAAAACCTCGGCATGACGGCCGCCAAGTTGGGCCAGCGTGATCTGGCGCAGCAACAGCTGGAAAAAGCCCTGCGCCTGAACCGCCAACAACCGCGCGCATTGCTGGAAATGGCTGAGTTGTCCTTCGAAGACAGGCATTATGTGCCCGCGCGTGACTATTACGACCGTTTCAGCCAGCTGACCGAACAAAATGCACGTAGTCTATTGCTCGGCGTTCGGCTGGCAAAAGTGTTTGAAGATCGCGACAAGGCAGCCAGTTACGGTCTGCAATTAAAACGACTCTATCCCGGTACGCCGGAATATCAGCAATACCTGTCGGAGCAATGATGAAAGCGGCGCATCCCGAAGTTGTAGCAGCGAATCGCGTTAATCCCGGTGAGACCCTGCGCCAGGCCCGCGAAAGCAATGGCTGGTCGCTGGCCGAAGTGGCCCTCAAGCTCAACCTCACCGTGACGTCCCTGAGCAATCTTGAAGCCGGCGCTTTCGACAAGCTGCCGGGGCATACCTTCGCTCGAGGTTACATTCGCGCCTATGCCAAATTGCTCGGCATGGACCAGACCGTTCTGGTTCAGCAGTTCGACCAGTCCACCGGCACCGACTCCCAGGGCAGCAACGTTCACGCCCTCGGTCGTATCGAGGAGCCGGTGCGGGTCTCCCACACCATTTTGCGTATCGTCAGCCTGTTGCTGCTGATCGCAGTCATCGGCGGCGGTTTCATCTGGTGGCAGGATCAGACTTCGCAACGCACCCGCGATCTGACCAGCCTCGCGCCGGAGCACGTCGAAGTCGAAGGCGCCGACGGCACCACGCAGATCCACCCGATCGACGAGCCGGAAGATCAGGCTGTCGCTGAAAATCAGGCCGACAATTCGACTTCGCTGGCCTTGCCGCAGTCGGAAACCAGTGCTGAATCGACCGGCGCCGAATCTGCTGCGCCAGCGACCGAGCCAGCTGCCCCGGCAGTTGCGCCAAGCGCACCGGCACAGACGCCCGCGCCAGTGGTGGCGGCTCCGGCCACTCCAGCACCGAATGTCCCAGCGACACCTGCACCGACCGCGCCGGTTGCTCAAGCGCCAAGCGCTGAAACAGCTGCTCCGGTTGCCGGTGAAGGCCAGGTGCAGCTGCAGTTCACTGGCGATTGCTGGGCACAGGTGACCGATGGCCGTGGCAAAGTGATTTTCAGTGGTCTGAAGCATAAAGGCGACAGCGTGAGTGTTTCCGGCAAGCCGCCGCTCGCCGTACGTCTGGGCGTTGCCCGCGCGGCACAGGTCAGCTACAACGGCCAACCGGTCGATATCGCTCCGTTCACCAGTGGCGAGACTGCTCGCCTGAAGTTGGGTCAATAAGTCATGCACGGCGAATCTCCAATCAAACGTCGCGAATCGCGCAAGATCTGGGTCGGCAACGTACCGGTGGGCGGCGACGCGCCGATCGCTGTGCAGAGCATGACCAACAGCGACACCAATGACGTGGCCGCGACCGTGGCGCAGATCAACCGTCTGGAAGCTGCCGGCGTCGACATCGTTCGCGTCTCGGTACCGGACATGGACGCCGCCGAGGCGTTCGGCAGGATCAAGCAGCTGGTCAAAGTGCCGTTGGTGGCCGACATTCACTTCGACTACAAGATCGCCTTGCGCGTGGCTGAGCTGGGCGTCGACTGCCTGCGTATCAACCCGGGCAACATCGGTCGCGAAGACCGCGTGCGTGCGGTGGTCGATGCGGCGCGTGATCGCGGCATTCCGATCCGCATCGGCGTCAACGCCGGCTCCCTGGAAAAAGACCTGCAGAAGAAATACGGCGAGCCGACCCCGGCGGCGCTGGTCGAATCCGCGCTGCGTCACGTCGAGCACCTCGAACGCCTGAATTTCCAGGACTTCAAGGTCAGCGTGAAGGCCTCCGACGTGTTCATGGCCGTCGAAGCCTACCGCTTGCTGGCCAAGGAAATCGTCCAGCCGCTGCACCTGGGTATCACCGAAGCTGGCGGTTTGCGTTCGGGCACGGTGAAATCCGCCGTGGGCCTAGGTATGCTGCTCGCCGAAGGGATTGGCGATACTATCCGCATCTCGCTGGCGGCCGATCCGGTCGAGGAAGTGAAGGTCGGTTACGACATTCTCAAGTCTTTGCATCTGCGTTCCCGTGGCATCAACTTCATCGCCTGCCCGAGCTGCTCGCGGCAGAACTTCGATGTGGTCAAGACCATGAACGAGCTGGAAGGGCGCCTTGAAGACCTGCTGGTGCCGCTGGATGTCGCGGTCATCGGTTGCGTGGTCAACGGCCCCGGCGAAGCCAAGGAAGCCCATATCGGCTTGACCGGCGGCACGCCAAACCTGATTTACATCGACGGCAAGCCGTCGCAGAAGCTGACGAATGACAATCTGGTGGACGAGCTGGAAAAGCTGATCCGCCAGAAAGCGGCCGAAAAGGTCGAAGCTGACGCTGCCGTTATCGCGCGCGGCTGATCGAACGAATTAAGGAAATTTTGTGAGCAAGTCTCTGCAAGCCATTCGTGGCATGAACGACATCCTGCCCGAACAGACCCCGCTGTGGCGTTATTTCGAAGGCACTGTGGCGCGTCTGCTGGATAACTACGGTTACAAGCAGATCCGCATGCCGATCGTCGAGTTCACCGAGCTGTTCAAACGCTCGATCGGCGAAGTCACCGATATCGTCGAAAAAGAGATGTACACCTTCGAAGACCGCAATGGCGACTCCCTGACCCTGCGTCCGGAAGGCACCGCGGCCTGCGTGCGCGCAGTGCTCGAACACGGCATCACCGGCGGCGGTCAGGTGCAGAAACTCTGGTACATCGGCCCGATGTTCCGCCACGAGCGTCCGCAGAAAGGCCGCTATCGCCAGTTCCACCAGATCGGTCTGGAGGTGTTCAACCTCGACGGTCCGGACATCGACGCCGAGCTGATCATCATGACCTGGCGCCTGTGGGGCGAGCTGGGCATCCGTGATGCGGTCAAGCTCGAACTCAACAGCCTCGGCACCAGCGAATCCCGTGGCCACTATCGTGAAGCGCTGGTCGAGTACCTCTCGGCGCACCACGACAAGCTCGACGAAGACAGCCAGCGTCGCCTCAAGACCAACCCGCTGCGCGTGCTCGACACGAAAAATGCCGACACCCAGGCCGTGCTGGTCGATGCGCCGAAAATGGCCGATTACCTCGACGACGAGTCCCGCGCTCACTTCGAAGGCCTGAAGGCGCGTCTGGATGCCGTTGGCATTCCCTACGTGCTCAACCCGAAACTGGTGCGCGGCCTCGATTACTACAGCAAAACCGTTTTCGAATGGGTCACCGACAAGCTCGGCGCCCAGGGCACCGTGTGCGCTGGCGGCCGTTACGACGGTCTGGTCGAGCAGATGGGCGGCAAGCCAACCCCGGGCGTGGGTTTCGCCATGGGCATCGAACGTCTGGTCCTGATGCTCGAAACCCTCGAGCAGATCCCGCAAGAAATTGCCCGTCAGGTCGACGTCTACCTCTGCGCCTTCGGTGAAGAGGCCGAGCTGGCCGGGCTGGCCCTGGCCGAACGGGTTCGCGATCAACTTCCAAACCTGCGCCTGCAAGTCAATGCCGGCGCTGGCAGTTTCAAAAGCCAGTTCAAGAAGGCCGACAAGAGCGGTGCGCTGTACGCATTGATCCTCGGTGACGACGAAATGGCCCAGCAAGTGGTAGGTTTCAAACCCCTGCGTGGCCAGGGCGAACAACAAAGCATTGCCTGGGATGCGCTCGCCGCTCACCTGGCCACCTGCGTCGTGCAGGGTTGAAGCTGTCTTAACAGCCGATTTAGCGATTAAGGAGTATTGGGGTGTCGAGTACCGAAGACGAACAGTTGGCGGATTTGAAGGACTGGTGGACACGCAACGGCAAACCTCTGGTCACCGGCGGCCTGTTGGCGCTGGTCATCGTGTTCGGCTGGCAGGCCTATCACAAGTACCAGAGCAACCAGTCGCAAGGCGCCTCGGTGCTCTATCAGCAATTGCTGGAAACCACGCTGACGCCTGACGGCAAGCCTGATGCCGCGCGCGTTGCCGATCTGGCCGGCAAGCTCAACAGCGAATACGGCGGTTCGGCCTACGCGCAGTACGGCAGCCTGTTCGTTGCCAAAGTAGCGGTCGACAGCGGCAAGCTGGACGACGCGGCAACCGAACTCAAAGCCATCGTCGACAAACCGGCCAACCCGGCGCTGGGCGAAATCGCCCGTCAGCGTCTGGCGCAGGTGCTCGGCGCGCAGGACAAGGCTGAAGATGCCCTGAAACTGCTCGACGGCGATGCCGACAAAGCGTTCCTGGCCACTCGCGAAGAACTCAAGGGCGACCTGCTGGTGCGCTTGGGCCGTACCGATGACGCGAACAAGGCGTATCAAAAAGCCAAGGCGGCACTGTCGGATGAAGCGGCGGTCGGTGGCCTTCAAATCAAGCTCGACGACCTGGCCAAAGGGGATGCGTGACGTGATCCGTTGGAAGCATGCAGCATTGCTGGCTCTGGCCCTTCTGGCCGCGGGTTGCAGCAGCAACAGCAAGAAAGAATTGCCACCGGCCGAACTGACCGACTTCAAAGAAGAAGTGGTTCTGCACAAGCAGTGGAGCCGCTCGATCGGTGACGGTCAGGGCGAAACCTACAACATGCTGGTGCCGGCGATCGACGGCGACACCATCTACGCCGCTGATGTCACCGGTGTAGTAATGGCGCTGGACCGCAGCAACGGCGACGTGAAGTGGGACCAGGATCTGGAACTGCCTGTCTCCGGCGCCGTTGGCGTGGGTTACGGTCTGGTATTGATCGGTACGCTGCGTGGCGAAGTCGTCGCCCTGGACACCAGCAATGGTGAAGAGAAGTGGCGTGCCCGCGTCAACAGTGAAGTCCTCGCGCCGCCGGCCAACAACGGCGACGTGGTGGTGGTGCAGACCCAGGATGATCGTCTGATCGGTCTGGATGCTGCCACCGGCAACCAGCGCTGGGTGTATGACAGCACCCCGGCGGTCCTGACCCTGCGTGGCACCAGTGCTCCGCTGGTGACCAACCGTCTGGCGGTAGCTGGCCTGTCGACCGGTAAAGTGGTCGCGCTGGACATCTCCAACGGCGTGCCGGTGTGGGAACAACGCATCGCCATTCCACAAGGTCGTTCGGAACTGGAGCGCGTGGTCGACATCGACGGCGGTCTGCTGCTGTCCGGCGGCACGCTGTACGTGGCCAGCTATCAGGGTCGCGTTGCGGCACTGGACCTGGAAAGCGGTCGTCAACTGTGGCAGCGCGATGCGTCGAGCTACGCCGGTATCGCTCAAGGTTTCGGCAGCGTCTACGTGAGCCTGTCCTCGGGCACCGTTGAAGGCGTCGACGAGCGTTCGACCACTGCACTGTGGAGCAACGACTCGCTGGCTCGCCGTCAACTGTCGGCACCGGAAGTGTTCTCCAGCTACGTAGCTGTGGGTGACCTGGAAGGTTATCTGCATCTGCTGAGTCAGGTCGACGGTCGTTTCGTCGGCCGTGAGCGCATCGACAGCGACGGCCTGCGTGCCCGTCCGCTGGTGGTGGGCGACACGATTTATGTGTATGGCAACAGCGGCAAACTGGAAGCCCTGACCATCAAGTAACAACTATGCTTGGGGTTATCCCCAAGCGGCCCTGCATCTGCAGGGTTTGCAGCGCCTACGGGTGTTGCCCCGAGCACCAGCCGCTGCCTCGCAGCGGCTTTTGTATTTTCTGAAATAACGCAGTGGAGAGCCGCATGGTTCCCGTAATCGCCCTGGTGGGCCGACCGAACGTCGGCAAGTCCACCTTGTTCAACCGCCTGACCAGGACTCGTGACGCCATCGTCGGCGACCTGTCCGGTCTGACCCGTGATCGCCAGTACGGTGAGGCCAAGTGGCAAGGGCGTTCCTACATTCTGATCGACACCGGCGGTATCTCCGGTGACGAACATGGTATGGACGAAAAAATGGCCGAGCAGTCGCTGCTGGCCATCGAAGAAGCCGATGTGGTGCTGTTTCTGGTAGATGCCAAGGCCGGTTTTACCGCTGCCGACCAGATGATCGCCGAGCATTTGCGCAAACGTAACAAGCGTTCCCACGTGGTGGCCAACAAGGTCGACAACATCGACCCGGAAATGGCCCGCGCCGAATTCGCCCCGCTGGGCATGGGCCACGCGATCCCGATCGCCGGTGCCCACGGCCGCGGCATCACGCAACTGCTGGAAGCCGCTCTGAGCGAATTCCCGCGCGATGACGACGAGCCGGCTGAAGGTGAAGAGGAAGAAGTCGTCGCCGAAGGCGAGGAAGCCAAGCGCATTCCTGGCCCGAGCGAGAAAGACGGGATCAAGATCGCCATCATCGGCCGTCCTAACGTCGGCAAGTCGACTCTGGTCAACCGCATGCTCGGTGAAGACCGCGTCATCGTGTATGACCAGCCGGGCACCACCCGCGACAGCATCTACATTCCGTTCGAGCGCAATGAAGAGAAGTACACGCTGATCGACACCGCCGGTGTGCGCAAGCGCGGCAAGATCCACGAAGAAGTCGAAAAGTTCTCCGTGGTCAAAACCCTGCAGGCGATCAAAGACGCCAACGTGGTGATCTTCGTCATGGACGCCCGCGAGGGTGTGGTCGATCACGACCTGAACCTGCTGGGCTTCGCGATCGAATCCGGTCGTGCGCTGGTCATCGCGATCAACAAGTGGGACGGCATGACGCCGAGCGAGCGCGACTTCGTCAAGGTCGAGCTGCAACGCCGGCTGTTCTTCGTCGACTACGCCGACATCCACTTCATCTCGGCGCTGCACGGTACTGGCGTGGGCAACCTCTACGCTTCGGTGCAGAACTCGTTCAAGTCCGCTGTTACCCGCTGGCCGACCAACCGCCTCACCCAGATTCTGGAAGATGCGGTGGGTGAGCACGCGCCACCGATGGTCAACAACCGCCGGATCAAGCTGCGTTACGCGCACCTGGGTGGCGCGAACCCGCCGATCATCGTGATCCACGGTAACCAGATCGAGAAAGTGCCGAAGTCGTACGTGCGCTATCTGGAAAACACTTACCGCCGTGTACTGAAGCTGGTCGGTACGCCGATCCGCATCGAGTTCAAGGGCGGCGAGAACCCGTACGAAGGCAACAAGAACACGCTGACCGACCGCCAGGTCAACAAGAAGCGTCGCTTGATGTCGCACAACAAGAAAGCCAGCAAGAAGCGCCGCGACAAGAAATAAAACAGCAGCCTCAAGTTTCGAGCTGCAAGCTTCAAGTAAAAGCGGTAACGCAAAAAGGGCTCTGTAGGAGCCCTTTTTTGTGCGCGAAGGTTTGATCGTTCCCACGCTCCGCGTGGGAATGCATCCCGTGACGCTCCGCGTCACAAAGCGAGGGACGCAGAGCGTCCGTGGCGGCATTCCCACGCAGAGCATGGGAACGATCGGTGAAAGAAGGGCGCCGTTTGGCGCCCTTTTTTTATGGGCGCCGGATGGGCTATCCTCGGGCTCTCCCGCGCCGTCGTCAGAGCCGGGTGTTGAGCAGAGAACTCCCGATGATCACCAGCAAGCTGCCGAATGTCGGCATCACTATTTTCACGCAGATGTCTCAGCTCGCGGCGCAGACCGGCGCGATCAACCTGTCTCAGGGTTTCCCGGATTTCGACGGGCCGCAGTCGCTGCGTGATGCAGTCGGGCGGCATATCGCCAGCGGCCATAACCAGTATTCGCCGATGACCGGATTGCCGGCGTTGCGTGAGCAGATCGCGGCCAAGATCGCGCGCAGTTATGGCGTGAATGTCGATGCTGATCACGAGGTGACGGTAACGCCCGGCGCAACTCAGGCAATCTTCTGCGCGATTCAGGCCGTTATCCACAGCGGCGACGAAGTCATCGTGTTCGATCCGTGCTACGACAGCTATGCACCGGCCACGGAGCTGGCGGGCGGTCGTTGCGTGCATGTGCAGCTGAAACCGGACGATTTCTCCATCGATTTCGACCAGCTCGCAGCGGCCCTCAGTCCGCGGACGAAAATGATCGTCATCAACACCCCGCACAACCCCAGCGGTGCCTTGATCAGCCGCGACGAGCTCGATCAACTGGCGGCGTTGATCCGTGATCGTGACATCTATCTGATCAGCGACGAAGTCTACGAACACCTGGTGTTCGACGGCGTACCGCATGTCAGCGTGCTCGCCCATGAAGAGCTGTATCAGCGCGCGTTCGTGGTCAGCTCGTTCGGCAAGACTTATCACGTCACCGGCTGGAAAACCGGCTATGTCGTGGCCCCGCCGGCGCTGACGGCCGAATTGCGCAAGGTGCATCAGTACGTCAGTTTCTGTGGCGTCACGCCGCTGCAATACGCGCTGGCCGATTACATGGCCGAGCACCCGGAGCACGTTGAAGAGCTGCCGGGTTTCTATCAGGCCAAGCGCGATCTGTTCTGCGATCTGCTCGCGCCTTCGCGCTTCAGTTTTACCCGGGTCACCGGTACCTATTTCCAGCTGGTCGATTATTCGCAGATCCGCCCTGATCTGAATGATGTCGACATGGCCATGTGGATGACCCGCGAACACGGTGTCGCGAGCATTCCGGTGTCGGTGTTCTACCAGAATCCACCGCAAGGCCAGCGCCTGATACGTCTGTGCTTTGCCAAGCGCGAGGAGACGCTGCGTGAAGCAGCGGCGAAACTATGCGTGATCTGAGTACATTGCCCGACCTGACTCTGGCGCTGATCCAGACCAGCCTGGCCTGGCACGACCGCCAGGCCAACCTTGAGCATTTCGAGCTGTTGCTGGAACAGGCCCGTGGCGCCGATCTGATTATCCTGCCGGAGATGTTCACCACCGGTTTTTCCATGGAATCGGAAACCCTCGCCGAAGCCGAAAACGGCCCGACCAGCAAATGGCTGCGGGCGCAGGCGGCCAAGTTCGATGCGGTCATCACTGGCAGCGTGATCATTCAGGCGGCTGACGGCAGCCATCGTAACCGCCTGCTGTGGGCGCGGCCGGACGGCGAAGTGCTGCATTACGACAAGCGCCACCTATTCCGGATGGCCGGCGAACACAACCATTACACCCCGGGCGAGCGTCAGGTGCAGTTCGAGCTCAAGGGCTGGCGGATTCGGCCGCTGATCTGCTACGACCTGCGGTTCCCGGTGTGGAGCCGCGACGCGCAGGACACCGATCTGCTGCTGTACACCGCGAACTGGCCGGGCGCACGGCGTCTGCACTGGAATCGGCTGTTGCCGGCGCGTGCGATTGAAAACCTCTGTTATGTGGCGGCGGTGAATCGGATTGGCAGCGATGGCAAGGGCTTCGCGTATACCGGCGACAGTCAGGTGCTGGATTTCCAGGGCGAAACCTTGCTGGCGGCGGGGGAGGCGGATGGCGTGTTCAAGGTGGTGCTGGAAGCTGCGCCGCTGGCTGCTTATCGCGAACGCTTCCCGGCAAATCTGGATGCCGACACTTTCGAGTTCACCTGATACTCGCAGCACCTGTCTGGACGCCTTCGCGAGCAGGCTCGCTCCCACAGGGAAATGCATTCCAAATGTGGGAGCGAGCCTGCTCGCGAAGGGGCCATAAAAGTCAGCCAAATACCTGCAGGCAAAAAAAGGCCCCGGAGCTCACACTCCGGGGCCTTTCGCATTTCAGTGGTCGGATTACGCCGCTTTCGCCTCTGGCTGGCTCAGCGAGCGGTTCAGCGCGCTGAACAATGCCTTGAAACTCGCCGTGGTGATGTTTTCATCGATACCCACGCCGTGCACTGCACGTTCACCGTTCACCCGCAATTCGATATAGGCCGCCGCTTTGGCATTGGTGCCCGCACCAATCGCGTGTTCGTTGTAGTCCATGATTTCCACCGGAATCGGAAGGCCGGCGACCAGGGCTTCCAGTGCGCCGTTGCCCTTGCCGCGCCAGTGCAGGTTGGTTTCGCCCTGACCTTTGCTCGCCACTTCGACTTCGACGGCGCTGTTGCCGTTTTCTTCCTGCAGGCGATGGCTGACCAGCGCGTACGGGGTGTTGGCTTGCAGGTATTCGCTGATCAGCAGCGAGTGAATCTGCTTGGCGGTCATCTCCAGGCCCAGGCGATCGGTTTCACGCTGCACGACCTGGCTGAACTCGATCTGCATGCGCCGTGGCAGGCTGATGCCGTATTCCTGTTCCAGCAGGTAAGCGATACCGCCCTTGCCCGACTGGCTGTTGACGCGGATCACCGCCTCGTAGCTGCGGCCGATGTCGGCCGGGTCGATCGGCAGGTATGGCACTTCCCACAGGGTGTCGGGTTTCTGCTGGGCGAAGCCCTTGCGGATCGCGTCCTGGTGCGAGCCGGAGAACGCGGTGTGTACCAGGTCGCCAACGTACGGATGACGCGGGTGCACCTGGATCTGGTTGCACTCTTCGACGACCTTGCGCACGCCGTCAATGTCGGAGAAGTCCAGCTCAGGATCCACGCCCTGGGTGTACATGTTCAACGCGACGGTGACGAGGTCGACGTTACCGGTGCGCTCGCCGTTGCCGAACAGGCAGCCTTCGACGCGATCGGCGCCGGCCATCAGGCCCAGCTCGGTGGCGGCCACACCAGTGCCACGGTCGTTGTGGGTGTGCAGGCTGATGATCACGCTGTCACGACGGTTGATGTTGCGGCCGAACCACTCGATCTGGTCGGCGTAAACGTTCGGCGTCGCGCATTCAACGGTGGCCGGCAGGTTGAGGATCATTTTGTGCTCAGGCGTCGGGTTCCACACCTCGATCACGGCGTCACAGACTTCCTTGGCGAATTCCAGCTCGGTGGCGCTGAAGGTTTCCGGCGAGTATTCAAAGGTCCACTCGGTTTCCGGCTGCAGGGCGGCGTATTTGACGAACAGCTTGGCCGCGTTGACCGCGATGGCCTTGATGCCGTCCTTGTCCTGGTTGAAGACGATGCGCCGGAAAGAAGGCGAGGTGGCGTTGTACAAGTGGACGATGGCTTTCTTCGCCCCGCGAAGGGATTCGAAGGTGCGCTCGATCAGGTCTTCACGGCCCTGGGTCAGCACCTGAATGGTGGTGTCGTCCGGGATGTGGCCTTCTTCGATCAGCGTACGCACGAAATCGAAGTCGGTTTGCGAAGCGGCCGGGAACGACGCCTCGATTTCCTTCACACCTACCTGTACGAGGGTTTTCCAGAAGCGCAGCTTCTTTGCCGCGTCCATTGGCTCGATCAGCGACTGGTTGCCGTCACGCAGGTCGGAGCTGCACCAGATCGGCGCGGCGTCGATGGTTTTCGACGGCCAGGTGCGATCCGGCAGGTTGATGACGGGAAATGCGCGGTATTTCGAAGACGGGTCTTTGAGCATGCTCATCGGGAAATTCCTTGTTGTCTGGGCCGAAAAGAGGCGGCCTGCCGGTTGAACGAATGTTCTTGGAAAAGCGTGGGACGAGGCGCAGCGATTCAGCCTGGCAGTCGTGCGCTGACGAGGCACAGGCTGCGGTGCTGGCGAAGCTGAATGAGGGTGTGAGAGGTTTTCATGGCTTCAACCCTAACCGCGAGGGGAAAGGATGGCAAGCAGTCGGAAAAAATTGAGAGGAATACCCGGAAAGCGGGATTTTGCAGGAATTTATTGCGCTTAAGGCGGTGGAAGTTGTTGATGTTTGCGTAAGGCTAGATTGGTGCGCAATTGAGTTTTTTGAGATTCATTGAGTATGGCGGTGTGTTATAGGCCGCCTTCGCGAGCAGGCTCGCTCCCACAGGGAATCTTTGTTGTGAATAAGATCCAGTGTGGGAGCGAGCCTGCTCGCGAAGAGGCCGGTCGCCTCAACGCATATTCAAGGTTGAAATGCCCCAATGAAAATCGCCGGATCCACCCGCGCATCATTCAGGCTGACATTCCAGTGCATGTGCGGGCCGGTCGCCCGGCCAGTCGCACCGACCTTGCCCACCACCGCGCCGCGGGCAAGTTGCTGGCCGTTCTTCACGTCGATCTTCGACATATGGCAAAACATGCTGATAAAGCCCTGGCCGTGGTCAACAAAGACCGTGTTGCCGTTGAAGAAGTAATTGCCGATCAGAATCACCTTGCCCGCTGCCGGGGTCTTGATCGGCGTGCCCGCTGGCACTGCGAAATCGAGTCCGGCGTGAGGATTGCGCTCTTCGCCGTTGAAGAAACGACGCACACCGAACTTGCTCGACAGCGGCCCGTTGACCGGCTTGTCCAGCAGCAGATTGCTCGGCGTGTTCGGGCTGAAACTGCGGTAAGCCGCAATCTGTTCCGCCAGTTCGCCTTCAATGCGCTTGAGATTGTCGGCGTTCGGGTTGACCTGCTGTTTGTTCTTCAGGGTGATGTGCTGTTCCGGGTATTTCTTGCTGCCGACGGTGAAGGGCAGATTGCGCCCGCCACTGCTGATCTGCTGCGCGCCGGGTTTGACCGTCAGCGGTACGCCAACAATCGCCAGCCAGTTGTTCTGCTCTTTGACCACCAGCACCGGTTTGCCCTGATAGGTGGCTTTCGGTGCTTGCGCGGCAGTGCCGAGATCCACCACGGCGACGCCGCCCGGCACCGGTTTGTTCAGCAGCCGGGTGATGTAACTGTCGGCTTGGGCGTTGAAGGTCAGGCAGAGCAACAGCAGCGGAGCAAGAAAACGCGGCATGGATCAGTCCAGTAAAGAGAGGGTGACGGGCGTCAGGTGATTGTCCTCGACGCGCACTTGCAGTTCGCCTTCGCCCAGCTTGGCTTTCAGGCGCTGGCCGGTGTGGGTCTGCGCGGCGTTGCGGATCGCGTGGCCGCGCTCGTCAAGCAGGATGCTGTAACCGCGACCGAGAGTCGCCAACGGGCTGACCACGTGCAGGGTCTGCATCTGACTGTGCAATTGCTGACGACGCTGTTTCAGAGCATCGCGCATGGCCCGCGGCAGGCGTTCGGCGAGGCTGTCGAGACGCTGGCGGAGCATCGCCAGTTGGCGCCCCGGATGTTGCCCGGCGAGGCGGGTTTCCAGACGAATCAGGCGTTCGCGACGGGTATTGAGACTGCGCTCGAAAGCCCGACGCATGCGCATGTCCAGATCATCCAGACGTTGCGCCTGCTGGCGCAGACGTTCGCCGGGATGGCGCAACCGTCGCGCCATGCCTTCCAGACGCAGGCGATCACGCATCAAGCGATCACGCATGCGCATTACCAGGCGGCGATGCAGGCTTTCGACTTGGCGAATCAGATGGCTGGAATCCGGAGCGAGCAGTTCGGCAGCGGCCGAGGGCGTCGGTGCGCGGACGTCGGCGACAAAGTCGCTGATCGACACATCGGTTTCATGGCCGACGGCGCTGACGATCGGGGTGACGCAGGCATCGACCGCGCGGGCCACAGCTTCTTCGTTGAAGCACCAGAGGTCCTCCAGCGAGCCGCCGCCACGGGCGAGAATCAGCGCATCGAAGCCGCGGGCGTCGGCCATTTTCAGCGCGCGGACAATCTGCGCGGTGGCCTCGCGGCCCTGCACAGCGGTGGGAATCAGGGTCAGTTGCACTTGCGGCGCACGGCGGCGGAATACGCTGATGATGTCGCGAATTACCGCGCCGGTCGGCGAACTGATGATGCCGATGCGTTGCGGATGCGCGGGCAGCGGCACCTTGCGTTCGGCACTGAACAGGCCTTCCGCGCTGAGCTTTTCCTTCAGCGCATCGAAGGCCAGACGCAGCGCGCCGTCACCGGCAGGCTCGACGGTGTCGAGGATCAGTTGATAGTCGCCGCGACCTTCGAACAGCGAAACCTTGCCGCGCACCTTGACCGCCAGGCCATCCTTCAGCGCCTGGCGCACGCGCGCGGCGTTCTGTCGGAACAACGCGCAACGCACCTGCGCGCCGCTGTCCTTGAGCGTGAAGTAGACGTGGCCGGACGCCGGGCGCGCGAGGTTGGAGATTTCGCCTTCGACCCAGATGTTGCTGAACACGTCTTCGAGCAACACCCGCGCGCGGCCGTTGAGCTGGCTGACGGTCAGGACTTCACGGTCCAGGCCAAGTCTTGCAAAGGGATCTTTAATCATGGGGCGCAGTTTAAAGGCATTCTTCTGCTCATTGCACGAACCCTGTAGGAGCTGTCGAGTGCAACGAGGCTGCGATCTTTTGATCTTGCTTTTTCAACATCAAGATCAAAAGATCGCAGCCTTCGGCAGCTCCTACAGGGCGAGTGTCAGTCGTAACCGTCGGCGGTCTTATAAAGGAAACGCGTTGATGAGCGTGATGGAGCTGTTGGGCACATGGTCGTGGAGCGCTGGCGGTTGGGCGGTGATCGGGCTGGGCATTGCCCTGGCCTATATCGTGTTCGGCATCGCCGGCTTCGGCACGGCGCTGGTGGCGGGACCGATTCTGATTCTGTTCATGCCGCTGTCGAAAATCGTGCCGTTGCTGGTGCTGCTGGATTTCGTCGCGGCGTTCGGCAATCTGCTGCCCTCGCGGCGGGACGTCGCCAGGCCGGAATTGCTCAGGCTGCTGCCGTGCATGGCGATCGGCTGCACGCTGGGAGTGATCTTCCTGCTGAACCTGAAATCCGATCTGTTGCTGCTGTTGATGGGGCTGTTTATCAGCGCCTACGCGGTGTACAGCCTGTGGGTCAAAGCACGGCCGGCGCAGTTGTCGGCGGCGTGGGCGGTGCCGATGGGCACGGTGGGCGGGTTGTTCGGCGCGTTGTTTGGCAGTGGCGGCTTTCTTTATGCGATCTATCTGAACAGCCGACTGCCCAAGGAGGCAGCACGGGCCACGCAAAGTGCGTTGATCAGTTGCAGCACCGTGGTGCGCTTGAGCCTGTTCGCCTTCGCCGGTGTGTATGCCGAGCTACCCTTGTTGATGCTGGCGCTGTGTCTGTTGCCAGCCATGGCGCTGGGCTTGTGGATCGGCCGGCGCTTGACGATGAAGTTGTCACGCGAGGCATTTGTGCGGCTGGTGACATGGCTGGTGCTGGCCAGCGGGGTTGCGTTGATCGTGCGCTATTTCAGCACTTGACCGGATTTCTTCAGGGATTAAGCTGCCGGCCGCAGTTCCTGTAGGAGTGAGCCTGCTCGCGATAGCTGTGGGTCAGGCACAGCGATGTTGGCTGATCCACCGCTATCGCGAGCAGGCTCACTCCTACAGGGGTATCCCGATATTTTCAGCAGGCTCCACCATGAACACGCAAAGCATCATCGTCCCGAAAATCTCCACCTTGCCGGTGCACGAGCCCCGGGCACGGGCGATCGTGCGCTGGCTGGTGCGCAAGAACATCGTCGAAGAACAGCTGACCACCTGCGGCCGCACCGGCAATCGCATGGCTCACGCGATCGCCGAGGGCGCACGCGCTGTCGTTCTGCATCCCGAAGCGCTGCCATTCGGCGAGCCGGTCAATGGCCTGGAAATCATCACCAAACGCTGCATCTACACGCCGGCCAAGGGCTTTCTTGAAGAGGCCGGTTGCGCCGAGTGCCGACGTGAAGTGGGTGAGGCGCTGTTCGAAAGTCTCGAAGAATGGTTTCCAGGCCGCACCGACAATTTCACCTGCCCGGAATGCGGGCATGAAGACGACATCAACGGCTTTCTGTTTTTGCAGGAATGCGCGTTTTCCAATCTCGGCTTCATTTTCAACAATTGGCTGGAGGCGGGGTTCAAACAGAGCTTTATCGACGAGTTCGCCGACTGGCTCGATCAACCCGTGGGTTGGGTAAAGGTCGAGCTCTGATCCCTGTAGGAGCTGCCGAAGGCTGCGATCTTTTGATCTTGCCTTTGAAAAGCAAAGTCAAAAGATCGCAGCCTTCGGCAGCTCCTACAGAAAGCGGGGTTTCCCATCTATCAATTAGGCTGAGTTTTACATTGAACAGCAGGGGGTGTCTGACTATAATGGCGCGCTTCCATTTTCCCGCTCGGGAGCCCCCGCGATGCTGCGTATCAGCCAAGAAGCTCTGACATTCGACGACATTCTCCTAGTGCCCGGTTATTCCGAGGTGCTTCCCAACGAAGTCAGTCTCAAGACCCGTCTTACCCGTGGCATCGAACTGAATATTCCTCTGGTTTCTGCCGCCATGGACACCGTTACTGAAGCCCGTCTGGCAATCGCCATGGCTCAGGAAGGTGGCATCGGCATCATCCACAAGAACATGACCATCGAGCAGCAAGCTGCCGAAGTGCGCAAGGTCAAGAAGTTCGAAGCCGGTGTGGTCAAGGATCCCATCACCATCGAGGCCGATGCCACGGTGCGTGATCTGTTCGAACTGACCCGTCTGCACAATATTTCCGGCGTTCCGGTACTGCACGATGGCGACCTGGTCGGCATCGTCACTTCCCGCGACGTACGTTTCGAGAACCGTCTGGAAGCCACTGTCCGCGAAGTGATGACGCCTAAAGAGCGTCTGGTCACGGTCAAGGAAGGCGCCGACAAGAACGACGTACGCGAACTTCTGCACAAGCACCGCATCGAGCGCGTGCTGATCGTCGACGACAAATTCGCCCTCAAAGGCATGATGACCGTCAACGATATCGAAAAAGCCAAAGCCTACCCGCTGGCCAGCAAGGATGACCAAGGTCGTCTGCGCGTTGGCGCTGCGGTCGGCACCGGTAAAGACACCGGTGATCGCGTGACCGCACTGGTCAACGCCGGCGTGGACGTGGTGGTGGTCGACACCGCACACGGTCACTCCAAAGGCGTTATCGACCGCGTACGCTGGGTCAAAGAGAACTTCCCTGAAGTGCAGGTGATCGGCGGCAACATCGCCACCGGCGCCGCTGCCAAGGCTCTGGCCGAAGCGGGCGCCGACGCCGTCAAGGTCGGTATCGGCCCTGGTTCGATCTGCACCACCCGTATCGTCGCCGGTGTCGGCGTGCCGCAAATCAGTGCCATCGCCAACGTCGCCGCCGCCCTTGAAGGCACTGGCGTGCCGTTGATCGCCGACGGCGGTATCCGCTTCTCCGGTGACCTGTCCAAGGCCATCGTCGCCGGTGCGTCCTGCGTGATGATGGGCTCGATGTTTGCCGGTACCGAAGAAGCGCCGGGCGAGATCGAGCTGTTTCAGGGCCGTTCGTACAAGGCTTATCGCGGCATGGGTTCGCTGGGCGCCATGTCCCAGGCTCAAGGCTCGTCCGACCGTTACTTCCAGGACTCCTCGGCAGGCGCCGAGAAACTGGTTCCGGAAGGCATCGAGGGCCGTGTGCCGTACAAAGGCACCCTGAGCGCGATCATTCACCAGTTGATGGGCGGCCTGCGTTCCTCGATGGGCTACACCGGCAGCGCCAATATCGAAGAAATGCGCACCAAGCCCGAGTTCGTGCGGATCACCGGTGCCGGCATGGCCGAATCCCACGTTCACGACGTGCAGATCACCAAGGAAGCGCCAAACTACCGCGTAGGTTGAGGCTTCCAGCAAAACGTTAAATCACCGGGGCTGTTCATTCAGCCCCGAGTTGTTTCTGATTCACTACATGAGAATGAGTCATGGCCCTCGACATTCACGCTCACCGCATCCTGATCCTCGACTTCGGTTCGCAATACACCCAGCTGATTGCCCGCCGCGTGCGCGAGATCGGCGTGTACTGCGAACTGCACCCGTTCGACATGGACGAAGATGCGATCCGCGAATTCGCCCCTAAAGGCGTCATCCTCGCCGGCGGCCCCGAGTCCGTGCACGAAGCCAACAGCCCGCGCTGCCCGCAGGCGGTGTTCGATCTGGGCGTTCCGGTGTTCGGCATCTGCTACGGCATGCAGACCATGGCCGAGCAACTGGGCGGCAAGGTTGAAGGTTCCGAACTGCGTGAGTTCGGTTACGCCCGCGTTGATGTAGTTGGCAAGAGCCGCCTGCTCGACGGCATCGAAGACCACATCGACGCCGACGGCCTGTTCGGCCTCGACGTGTGGATGAGCCACGGTGACAAAGTCACGAAGATGCCGGAAGACTTCCACATCCTCGCCAGCACCCCGAGCTGCCCGATCGCCGGTATGTTCAACGACGACCGCGCTTACTACGGCGTGCAGTTCCACCCGGAAGTGACCCACACCAAGCAGGGCGGTCGCATCCTGTCGCGCTTCGTGCTCGACATCTGCGGCTGTGAAGCCCTGTGGACGCCGTCGAAGATCGCTGAAGACGCCATCGCCAACATTCGCGCCCAGGTCGGCACCGACAATGTCCTGCTGGGCCTGTCCGGCGGTGTCGATTCCTCGGTGGTTGCCGCGCTGCTGCACAAGGCCATCGGCGACCAGCTGACCTGCGTTTTCGTCGACAATGGTCTGCTGCGTCTGCACGAAGGCGAGCAGGTTATGGCCATGTTTGCCGAGAACATGGGCGTCAAGGTGATCCGCGCCAACGCTGAAGAGCAGTTCCTCAACAACCTGGCCGGCGAAGCCGACCCGGAGAAGAAGCGCAAGATCATCGGCCGCACCTTCATCGACGTCTTCGATGCCCAGTCGAACAAACTGGAAAACATCAAATACCTCGCTCAGGGCACCATCTACCCGGACGTGATCGAGTCGGCTGGCGCGAAAAGCGGCAAGGCTCACGTGATCAAGTCGCACCACAACGTGGGCGGCCTGCCGGAAGAGATGAACCTGAAACTGGTCGAGCCCCTGCGCGAACTGTTCAAGGACGAAGTCCGTCGTCTGGGTCTGGAACTGGGCCTGCCGTACGACATGGTCTACCGTCACCCGTTCCCGGGCCCGGGCCTGGGCGTGCGCATCCTCGGTGAAGTGAAAAAGGAATACGCCGACCTGCTGCGTCGCGCCGACCATATCTTCATCGAAGAACTGCGCAAGGCCGACTGGTACCACAAGGTCAGCCAGGCGTTCGTGGTGTTCCAGCCGGTCAAATCGGTCGGCGTGGTCGGCGACGGTCGCCGTTACGCTTGGGTCGTGGCCCTGCGTGCCGTGGAAACCATCGACTTCATGACCGCACGTTGGGCACACCTGCCTTACGAACTGCTGGAAACCGTCTCCGGCCGCATCATCAACGAAATCGAAGGCATCTCGCGCGTTACTTACGACGTGTCGAGCAAGCCTCCGGCGACGATTGAGTGGGAGTGATCCCGCTGCGGTTCGATTAACGAAAAACCCTTGGCCCGAATCCAAGGGTTTTTTCGTTTCATGACCGTGAAAACAGATCAGGCAGGCAAGCGACTTTGCAGGGTCAGGCCGATCTCTATCAGGCGCTCGGCTAACGCTGCGATGTCACGGAACATGATGCCGCTGATCCTGGGCAACGTCTGGGCCCAGATATAAACCTGGCCGTCCCTTCTTAGATTCACCGTTGTGCGGACAATATGGCTGGCGCTGTCGCGACGCACCAGCATGTATGCGTTGTTTTGTGTCTTCTCGATCAGGAACATGCCGTTGCGATGCAGTAGATTTTCCAGCGTTGCCTCAGTCCATTGCGGCGCAGGTGTCTCTATCTGCAATTGCAGGTCCGCGAACAGGAAGTCGGAAGAGTTGCGCGTCGATGCCCCGTTATCAAACGGGCCGCGGGTGATTTCCAGCCCTGGGTCGATGCGCACGCCGGCCACTTCGGCGGACTCTGCTTCTTCAATCCGCAAACCGATGCCGCCCCTGGTTTCGCTGATTCCCGGCAGGTTCCTGAAAGTATTGGTGTTCGTAGCCTCGATCAGGGCCGCCCATTTGCCCGGACCGTTGAGGATCTGATCTCCCCAGATGATTCGAGAGGCGAGCCGGGCGTGGATCATCTGCTCTTCGATCGACGTAAGCGGTATCTTCAGTTTGTATGTGTGGGCGACGTCAAGCCCCTGGATCCGAATGCCATTGGCCTGGGCGGCCTTGACCAGTTCCAGGACGTTGAACCTTTCCTCAGGGTCGGTACCCAGGCTGGACAGGTACACTCGAAGATCCTCGGACATCTCTCCCGACAGAAAAAAGTCGTTGAAATCCGGTTGGGCGAAATCGCTCAGCAAGCCCCGTACGTACAGGGTTTTGATATGCCGAGCGAGCGCTGGCATGTTTTCGATCATGAAACGCATGCTGGCAATGCGATCAAGGGTTTCACCGACGACCAGTCCATCGGTATTGGCAAAGATGCGATCGATCAACTCGGCAGTCTGCATCTCGGGCTCGATTGGCGGGATGACCGGCCGTGCGGGGAGGTTGGTCCAGTCCAGCTCTGAGTAATATTCTTTGGCCTCGTTGACCAAGGACATGCGTCTGTCGCGGAAATAGTTCGCATATGTATCGGCCGTTGATGGCTTACCGAGACGCGCATTGGAGTATTCGACGAACGTCTCGGGCAAGTTCATTGCCCATCGTCTCATTTTCGCCATGTCCATCCCTGGAATGTCGTCCAGGGGAGTCACCAGACGCAGCGGTCGCGCAACCGGCGAAACCGGGAGGACGAGGGGAAGTTCCGCTGACGGCGTTGTTGAAAGCGGAACGGAGGTCACTTCAGGGTCCGGTAAACATGCCTTGCCTACGCATTGACCGCCTCCCCTGAGACGCAGGGCGGGTATGCGTTCCCACTTGCCGCTGGCGAAGCGTACTGGCAGCGAGTAAGCGAACTGATTGGGACGTTCAGGATTGACGATGGCCCAGTTACCCGCGTCTTCGGAGTCGGCAAAGTACCGCACGTAGTACGTGTCGCCATCCATCTCGATCGCATGGCCGGGTTCCCTGTCCAGGCGGTAGATGCCCTCATATTTTCCCGGCGCCGCCTCTACAGCACGGTCTGCAAGCAGCTCGTTGCATCGATACCGGGCAGGAATCCTTGGAACAGACGAACCTTGGCGCGCACCAGCCATCTGCTGGGTGGATGCGATGGGAGAGTCGAAGCGTATTCCGTTTTCCAGCTCAACGGTCGTCTCTGGACCAACCGATGTGACCGAGGGGGGATCCAGAGGCGGAAAAAATGGTGCATCAGGCGAAGTTAACTCGATCAACCCGAGCATTTCTTCCGCTTCGGCAAAATCAACCTGTGGGCCCACCTCCAGTTGTGCGCCAGTGCCGATCAGAAACGGAATAGTGAATACGATGTCGATCGCATTGAGCACTGCGCCGGTTACGCCGGCTTTACGTTCGGACGCTGTGGAAGCGTTGATGGCCTGATCGATGTTCAATCCCATGTTCGCGACGCTGGCGCCAATCAATGGCAACGCCACTGGCCAGCCTACCGCTGCCATCGGGCCGAATACTTTCAGACCGGCACTCAGATAGCCTATCCAGAGTTTCTTGCGCAGGTCACTGTTGGACGTGAGCACCAGCTGCGCCTCGGCGATCATGGCAGTGCGTGTCGACTCGCTTAGCCAAGTGAACGCGTCGCCCGTGATTGCGCCATTGCTGCGGTTGATCATCCGGTGATCACTGTGGCCCCAAGTGCTCACCAGACGATTCATCAGATCGGTGAGGTTTTCGCTCATGTGATTGCTGTCAGCCAGCGGGAAAAGCTTGAGAAATGCGCTGCGCTTGTCCTCGGAATTCATCTGCTCAAGCACCCACCAGTGCAGATCCGCTTCGTTGTCCATGAACACGAATGCCTGGGTTTCGCCCGGCAGGCACAAGGTCTGGCGGCCGTTATCCTGCACCAGACGCAGCGCTTTGCTGGCGACGTGACCATCGAGATCCAGTGTCCGTACCTCAGCGCCGACCGGGTATGTCGCTCGCAGCATTTGCAAGGTGACGGGCCAGGCAACGGGGCCGATTACCGAATCGACGATGCGCTGGAAATCAGTGCCATCCAGGTCGCCGTGTTGCAGCGCCTGCACCGCCTGACTGAGAAAGTTGCACTTTGCCAGGGCGCGAAAGTTATCCGACGAGGTGTGCCAGAACGTCGCCAGTTGACCGGTGTAGCGCGCGCTGAAGTCGACTTCCCAGAATGTCTTCAGCACATCGCTGCCAAGCAACCGCACTTCATTGCTCTGATTGAAATTTTCCGTTTCCGGGCCATCCGAATAGAAGCCGCAGTAAAGGCCGAGCAGATCTGCGTTGTCTTGATCGGTCGCGCGAAAACGATGGATGACCAGTTGCGTGAGGGTGAGCGTTTCGTAAGGCTTTTCCAGCAAGTGTTCCCAACCGGTGAAGGTCAGTGCGCTGCTCTGAGCCGTTTTGAAGCGGTGAAAATAAACCAGGTCAGGATCGAGGCCGGACAGTCCTTTGTCCGCCAGCAGCTCGCTGGCGACTTGGCGGGCCGCATCGAGCAGACTCGGGCAGGTCTGCACGATCGTTGTGGCGATGGCTTTAAGGGCGTTTTTGTCCGCTGCGTTTGGCAGCAGACGGCGTTCGGGAGCGGTCATGGGTGTTCATCCTTGAAAAACAAAGACCGAGGATGATCTCTGCGCTCAAAGTAAGTGCGCTACCCAGCTACCGCCCGTTGCGTCTGGAAAAATGTTCAGTTCAGCGCCGCGCCACATCCGAGAAATAAAACTTGTCCAGCGTATGCCGCGATTCGGTGTATTCGAACTGACGGCCGTCCTGCAGAAACGTTTGATTACTGACCACAATGACATGGCTCTGGCCGTCGAGGTCCAGGTGTTGTTGGTCGTCCTTGCTGCATGGCACGGCTTCGATGGTGCGCTGGGCATAGGCGATCTGCAGTTGCAGGGTTTGCTCGATGTGAGCGTAGATCGAGTGTTCGGCGATGTCTGCAGACAGGCCTGGAATCACCGCGCTGACGAAGTGGTTGATGTCGAGGATGACACGCTTGCCATCGATGCGCCGCACGCGCTTGATCCGGGTGATCGGGCTGCCGGGCTCGGCGTTGATGTGTTCGAGCAGTGCACCTTCCAGCGGCACCTCACACATTTCGATCACTTCGGTGCTGACGTCGTTGCCCAGACGCGGGTGCGCTTCCTGGAAGCTGACGATGCCGCCGAGCTGGAATTCGATCGGGTTGGTCGACAGCACGAACGCGCCTTTGCCGTGAATCTTCTGCGCGAAACCGCGTTCCTGCAGCAGGTCGATGGCCTTGCGCACCGTGCCCCGACTGGCCTGATAGCGCTGCATGAGTTCGGTTTCCGACGGCAGCCGGGCACCGCGCTCCAGGCGTTCAGCAGTGATGCTGGCAAGCAAATCGCTGTAGATCTGATTGTATTTGCTCATGGCTGGACTCTGTGCCGACGCTACTCAAAACCCCGAACCTTAAGGGCAGGGTACTGATTTGTCCACGTGCGGGAGGGAAAACATCATAGGTCAGAGTAGGAAAAATCCGCGCCCATCTGACATTCATCTCTTCATACAAACTCGTACAGACGAGTTATTGCATTAACTCGTACAGACGAGTATTTTTCTGTTCGGCGTGCTGCCAATAACAACAATCCACGACGGAAGAACAAGCATGAGCCATGACTATCCGAACATTGCCCGGGAGCTGCTGGAAAGCCTCGGTGGCAGCGACAACATCGAGCAGGCGGCGCATTGCGTGACGCGCTTGCGCCTGGCGTTGAAGAACCCTGCGCTGGTCAACACTGCTGCGCTCAACGGGATCGATCTGGTCAAGGGTTCGTTCTTCACCGGCGGGTTGTATCAAGTGGTCATCGGTCCGGGAGATGTTGAAAAGGTCTACGCCCAATTGCGCCAGCAGACCGGCCTTGCGGCATCGACCATCGCCGACGTTAAACAGAAAAGCGCCGAGAAGATAAACGCCATGCAGCGGCTGGTGCGGGTATTTTCCGATGTGTTCATGCCGATCCTGCCGGCGCTGATCATTGCCGGCCTGTTGATGGGCATCAACAACCTGCTCGGCGCCAAGGGCATGTTCATCGAAGACCAGAGCCTGCTCGATGCCTATCCGAATCTCGACGGGCTGTGGAGCCTGATCAACCTGATGGCCAACACCTCATTCGTGTTTCTGCCGGCGCTGGTGGGCTGGTCTGCGGCCAAGCGTTTCGGTGGCAGTGAGATCCTCGGCATCGTCCTCGGCCTGATGCTCGTGCACCCGGATCTGCTCAATGCCTGGAATTACGGCAAGGCCGTCGCCGGGGTGGAGGGGCAGCAGCTGCCCTACTTCGACATTCTCGGCCTGTTCCAGGTGGAAAAGGTCGGTTACCAGGGGCAGATTCTGCCGATACTGCTGGCGGCCTATGTGATGAGCGTGATTGAAAAATGGTTGCGGGCGCGAGTGCCCAATGCCGTGCAATTGCTGGTGGTGCCAATTACCACCATCGTCGTAACTGGCGTGCTGGCACTGGCGATCATCGGTCCGGTGACCCGGCATATCGGCATCTTCATTACCGAAGGCCTGGTAATGCTGTTCGATCTGGCACCGCTGGTGGGTGGCGCAATTTTCGGTCTGCTCTATGCACCTCTGGTGATCACAGGCATGCATCACATGTTTCTCGCGGTCGATCTGCAATTGATCTCCAGCCAGGGCGGCACTTTCATCTGGCCAATGATCGTCATGTCCAATCTGGCGCAGGGCAGTGCGGCGTTGGCGGTGTTCAGGATGACGCGCAATGCGCGGGACAGGAGCATGGCCTCGACCTCGGCGATTTCCGCGTATTTCGCCATCACCGAGCCGGCGATGTTCGGCGTCAATCTGCGCTACAAGTTTCCGTTTTATGCCGCGTTGACCGGCTCGGCGCTGGGCTGCATGTTCCTGTCGTTGAACAAGATCCAGGCCTCGGCGATCGGCGTCGGCGGCCTGCCCGGATTCATTTCGATCATTCCAGAGTTCATCCCGATGTTCGTGGTCGGGATGCTGATCGCCATGCTCGTTCCGTTCGCCCTGACCTGTGTGCTGAGCATGAAGATTGTCCGGCCGGGTTACCGGGTCGCCTGAAATCGAATCGTAGGAGCTGCCGAAGGCTCGGGCCGCGATCGGACGATCTTTTGATCTTGCCTTTCAAAATTCATTGATCGCAACCTGCGGCAGCTCCTGCGGGGCTCGTAGAATTCAAGAGGGAAATACGCCATGCAAGACTGGCAACGTTCGGTGATCTACCAGATCTACCCGAAGAGCTTTTACAGCCATGCCGGCAACCCGACCGGCGATCTGCTCGGTATCGTCGCCAAGCTTGATTACCTGCAATGGCTGGGGGTCGATTATCTATGGGTCACGCCTTTTTTACGCTCACCACAGCGCGATAACGGCTACGACATCAGTGACTATTACGCGGTCGATCCGAGTTACGGCAGCATGGCCGACTGTGAACTGCTGATTGCCGAAGCGGGCAAGCGCGGGATCAAGCTGATGCTCGACATCGTGGTCAACCATACCTCGATCGAGCACGTCTGGTTCCAGCAAGCGCGCAGCAGCCTCGACAATCCTTATCGCGACTTCTATATCTGGCGCGACCAGCCGAACAACTGGGAATCCAAGTTCGGCGGTTCGGCCTGGGAGTACGAAGCACAGACCGGTCAGTACTATCTGCACCTGTTCGACCACACCCAGGCCGACCTCAATTGGGACAACCCCAAAGTCCGGGACGAAGTGTTCAAGATGATGCGCTTCTGGCGCGACAAGGGCGTCGGTGGCTTTCGCCTCGACGTGATCAACCTGATCTCCAAACCGGCGGATTTCGCCGAAGATGACAGCGACGGTCGGCGCTTCTACACCGACGGGCCGAACGTGCATGAGTACTTGCAGCAAATGCACCGCGAAGTCTTCGAGGGGCATGAGCTGATCAACGTCGGCGAGATGTCCTCGACCCGTCTCGAACACTGCATCCGTTACTCCAATCCGCAGTCGAAAGAGCTGTCGATGACCTTCAATTTTCATCACCTGAAGGTCGATTATCCGAACCTGCAGAAATGGGTGCGCGCCGATTTCGATTTCCTCCAGCTCAAGCAGATTCTGTCCGATTGGCAGACCGGCATGCAGGCGGGAGGCGGCTGGAATGCGCTGTTCTGGTGTAACCACGATCAGCCGCGCGTGGTCTCGCGGTTCGGCAACGACGGCGAGTATCGCGAGCTGTCGGCGAAGATGCTCGGTACGGCGCTGCACTTTCTGCAGGGTACGCCGTTCATCTATCAGGGCGAAGAACTGGGTATGACCAATCCTGGCTTCGAAAGCATCGAGCAGTACCGCGATGTCGAGACCCTGAATATCTTCCGCCTCAAGCGCGAGGCCGGGGCCAGCGAGCTCGACAACATGGCGGCGATCATGCAGAAGTCCCGCGACAACGGGCGCACCCCGATGCACTGGCACGCCGGGCACAATGCCGGTTTCACCCGCGGCGAACCGTGGATCGGTGTGCCGGCCAATGCTGCACAGATCAATGTTGCGCATCAGTTGCATGACCCGGAATCGGTGCTGCATCACTATCGGCGCCTGATCAACCTGCGCCGGACTGAAGCGCTGATCTCGGACGGCATCTATTGCCAGTTGCTGCCGGAGCATCCACAAGTCTGGGCTTACCTGCGCGAAGGGGCAGGTGAACGCCTGCTGGTGGTAAACAATTTTTACGGCACCGCGTGTGAAGTCGAGCTAACTGCGCTGATTGACGAATCTCAGGAGCAGCGCCTGCTGATCAGCAATTACCCGGACTGTCCGAAACGCACGCGGTGGCTGCACTTGCGACCTTACGAATCTTTCGTGCTGCACCTGACCGATCCCTGATCACTCACTGAAAAACACGTTTTAAAAAAACACGCAGAACGCTGCGCGGGGGATTTGTGCGCGCTGAATTCTTGCGACCACACAATAAAAATAATGGTGGCATATGAAAACAACAATAAGTCTCAGCCTGGCAGTCGCAACTTTTTGTCTGGCAATGCCCACGTCTTCCCGGGCGCTTGAGTTTGGCGGTTACCTGCGCAGCGGTGTCGGTACTTCGCTCAACAGCAGCGGTCAGTCGTGCTTTCAGCTGCCCGGCGCGCAGACCAAATACCGCCTCGGCAACGAGTGCGAGCAGTACGGCGAACTCGAATTGCGTCAGGACCTGTACACCCTCGACGATGGCTCGGTGCTGAGCGTCGACGGCATGGCATCGCTGTACAACCGCTACGATCGCAGCCTGACGTTCAGGGAGGACAATGGCTCGATTCGCTTGCCGCAGGCCTATGCCCAATGGTCGGCGATGCCCGCCCTCAATGGTGGCTCGCTGTGGGCGGGGCGGCGTTACTACAAACGTAACGACATCCACATTTCCGATTTCTATTACTGGAACCAGAGCGCCACCGGCGGCGGTATCGAAGACGTGTTGCTCGGCGGTTTGAAATACAGCTACGCGTTCTCGCGCAAGGACAACCTCTATCAGAAGGATTACATCAACCGGCACGACTTCAACGTCGGCGGTTTCAACAGCAACCCGGGCGGTGAACTGGAATTCGGTCTGAGCTACATCGACAAGCCCGACAGTCGCGATGCCCACCGTGGCTGGGCGATCACCACTCAGCACGTGCAGCAGGACTTTTTCGGCGGCAAGAACAAACTGGCGCTGCAATACGGCGAAGGGCCGGGCACCGGTTTGGGCTATACCGGTAACGTCAGGCTCGATGACCGCAACAAGAGCTATCGGATCGTCGAGTTCTTCGATTGGCAAGTGACGCCGCGTTTCGGCGGGCAAGTGCAGGCGGTGTATCAGAAGGACATTCGTCAGGGCGGCGCCGACCAGAACTGGCTGTCGCTGGGTGTGCGCCCGGCTTACGCATTGAGCGAGCAGTTCAAACTGGTGACCGAACTGGGTCACGATCAGGTCGATGCGGCGGACGGTACGCGCAAACTCAGCAAGTTCACGTTTGCGCCGACCTGGTCCCCCAAAGGTCCGGAATTCTGGGCGCGGCCTGAGGTGCGTTTGTATTACACCTATGCCAGCTGGAACCAGGCGGCCAAGCGTGCCGCCAACCTGTTGGCCAAAGGCTCGGCACTCTCCGATACGGGCGCCTTCGGCCGCGCACGGCACGGCGCCAATGTCGGCCTGCAGGTTGAATACTGGTGGAAATAAGCAAGGCGGACGCTACCGCCCACTCAGAAAATACAAGCGCAGGTGATGTCATGGTCATACCCCAACAATTGCAGTTGCTGGCACCCTTGTCCGGCGTCCTGATGGCGCTGGACCAAGTGCCCGACCCGGTGTTTGCCGGACGGATCATCGGCGACGGCCTGTGCATCGACCCGACTTCGTCGACGCTCTGCGCACCGCTGGCCGGCGTGGTCAGCGACATGCAGGCCAGCGGGCACGCGGTCACCGTTACCAGCGATGAAGGTGTCCAGGTGCTGATGCATATCGGTCTGGACACGGTGAATCTCGCGGGTAAGGGATTCATCTGCCGTGTCGAGGCGGGGCAGCGTGTCGAAGCGGGACAGACGCTGATTGATTTCGATGCCGATTACATTGCCCTGCATGCGCGCAGTTTGTTGACCTTGATGCTGGTGGTCAGCGGCGAGCCGTTCAATTCGCTCGTCGGCTCGACGGGATTGGTGGAGGCTGGCCAGCCCGTACTGGATGTCGGGGGCGGCGCAGCCCGCGACGCACATCCAGCGACGGTGCAAGGTGATGCGGTCTTCTCCCAACCGATCAACCTGCCCAACCCCAATGGTCTGCACGCGCGTCCGGCAGCCGTATTTGCCCAAGCGGCGAAGGCGTTTTCAGCGACGATCCATCTGCACAAGCTGCAAGCGCAAGCCAATGCCAAATCATTGGTGGCAGTCATGGCGTTGCAAACGGCCCATGGCGACAGCGTGCAGGTCAGCGCCGAAGGTGACGATGCCGAGGCCGCCGTCGAAGCGCTGACCCGCTTGCTGACCGAAGGCTGCGGCGAAGCTGTCACAGCGCCCGCGCCAGTCGAAGCCGTCGCCGCAGAAATGCCGAACATCCTGCGCGGTGTCTGTGCCTCGCCCGGTTCGGCATTGGGGCAAGTCATGCAGATCGTCGAAGCATCGCTCATGGTCACCGAGTTCGGCGCCGAGCCGCCAATCGAACTGGATGCGTTGAGCCAGGCACTGATCGAAGCTGACATGGCCCTGCAACATTTGCGCGATACCGCCAACGGCCAGGCGCAGGCGGAGATCTTCAAGGCGCATCAGGAACTGCTGGCCGACCCGAGCCTGCTGGATCAGGCGCAGGCCTTGATCGAGGAGGGCAAAAGCGCGGCGTTCGCCTGGAAGACCACGACCGAAGCGACCGGGGCGATGTTTCGCTCGCTGGGTAATGCGTTGCTGGCCGAGCGTGCGGCAGATCTGGACGATGTCGGCCAGCGCGTGCTGAAGCTGATCCTCGGTGTTCACGAGCAGGCGCTGGAGCTACCGGACGACACCATCCTCATTGCCGATCAGTTAACCCCTTCACAGACCGCCGGGCTTGATACGCGCAAAGTACTGGGTTTCGCCACGGTTGGTGGCGGTGCTACCAGTCACGTGGCCATTCTGGCACGGGCCTGCGGTTTACCGGCGATCTGCGGCATGCCCCTGCAAATGCTCGCGCTCGACAACGGCACGCGGGTGCTGCTCGATGCCGACAAGGGCGAATTGCAGTTGCATCCGGACGCCGAGTCCATCGATCAATTGCGCACGCGGCATGAGCGCCAGCGCCAGCGCCATCAGCAGGAACTGGCGCAGGCCAATCAGGCAGCGTGTACCCGTGACGGTCAGCATATCGAGGTCACGGCCAACGTGGCGTCGCTGAGCGAAACCGCGCAGGCGATGGAACTGGGCGCGAACGGCGTCGGGCTGCTGCGTTCGGAGTTTCTCTACCTGGGCCGCCAGCAGGCGCCCAGCCACGACGAACAAGTGGCCACCTACAGCGCCATCGCCCGCACTATCGGGCCAGCGCACAATCTGGTGGTGCGCACCCTCGATGTCGGCGGTGACAAGCCGCTGGCCTATGTGCCGATGGACAGTGAAAGCAATCCCTTCCTCGGTTTGCGCGGCATTCGTCTGTGCCTTGAGCGACCGCAACTGTTGCGCGAACAGTTTCGGGCGATCCTGGCCTGCACTGAGCTGACGCGTCTGCACATCATGTTGCCGATGGTCAGCAATCTTGCCGAGCTGCGTCTGGCCCGGCAGATCCTCGAGCAGGAGGCGCGAGTGCTTGATCTGGTGCATATGCCGAAACTCGGGATCATGATCGAGGTTCCGGCCGCCGCGTTGATGGCCGATGTGCTGGCGCCACACGTGGATTTTTTCTCCATCGGCACCAACGACCTCACCCAATACACTCTCGCCATGGACCGCGATCATCCGCGCCTGGCCAGCCATGCAGACAGTTTCCATCCTTCGGTGCTGCGCCTGATCGCCATGACGGTGAAGGCAGCGCATGCGCACGGCAAATGGGTTGGCGTTTGTGGCGCGATGGCGTCTGAACGCCTGGCCGTGCCGTTGCTGTTGGGGCTGGGTGTGGATGAACTGTCGGTCAGCGTGCCGTTGGTTCCGGCGATCAAGTCGGCCGTGCGCGAATTGAATCTGGCCGACTGTCGAATCATCGCCGAGCAGGTTTCGAACCTGGAAAGCGCTGGCGATGTGCGCGAAGCCTTGCGGCGATTTCATGAGGTGAAAGTCGATGGCTTGCCGGTAATGGAGGATTGAACATGTTCGACAAATTGCAGCAGGCATTCTGGAAAGCATTGACGCCGGATCTGGTTGCGGATGAGGTGAAAGTCGCCGTCGATCCGGTTGCGGGCTTGAGCGCAGAGATCATTGCGGCGTTGGGCGGTGTGGATAACCTCAAGTCGCAGCAGCCTGTGGCATTGACCCGGGTGCGGGTGGCGCTGCATGACGAGGCGCGAGTTGACCGTCAGGCGCTGAATGTGGCCGGTGTGGCGGGCGTCATGCCGCTTGGTGACGGCGTGTTGCACCTGATTACCGGGCTGCGCGCGCAAGGCTGACAAGACGTGCGGCCGCAGGTCGCCCTTACTGTTTCTCAACTGCGGGTGTATCGTATTCGCCTTTTTGCGGATCCCTCGGGGTCTGTCGCTGATACGTGAGGTAGTTGAGTTCATGTCCTTTACCCGTCGCCAAATTCTCGGTGGCCTGGCCGGTCTTGTTGTCGTTGGCGTGGGCGCGGGAGGCGCTTCGCGTTACTGGCTGGGCAAGATGGCCGACGCCGAGGCCGGCCACGACTATGAACTGATCGCCGCGCCGCTCGACGTCGAGCTGGTGCCGGGACACAAGACCGAGGCCTGGGCATTCGGCCCGTCGGCGCCGGGCACCGAGTTGCGCGTGCGTCAGGGCGAATGGCTGCGGGTGCGTTTCATCAATCACTTGCCGATGGCGACCACCATTCATTGGCATGGCATCCGCCTGCCGCTGGAAATGGATGGCGTGCCTTATGTGTCGCAACTGCCGGTGCTGCCGGGCGAGTATTTCGACTACAAATTCCGCGTGCCGGACGCCGGCAGCTACTGGTATCACCCGCATGTCAGCAGCAGCGAAGAACTCGGACGCGGGCTGGTCGGGCCGCTGATCATCGAAGAGCGCGAGCCCACCGGTTTCAAGTACGAGAAAACCCTCAGCCTGAAGAACTGGCATGTCGACGAGCAAGGCCAGTTCGTCGAATTCAGCATCCCGCGCGAAGCAGCCCGTGGCGGCACCGCCGGGCGCCTGTCGACGATCAATGGTGTGCCGTTGCCGGTGATTGATTTGCCGGCCGGGCAGATCACTCGGGTGCGTTTGCTCAACCTCGACAACACCCTGACCTATCGCATCAACATTCCGGGCGTTGAAGCGAAGATCTACGCGCTCGATGGTAATCCGGTCGAACCCCGGCCATTGGGCAAGGAATACTGGCTCGGCCCCGGCATGCGCATTTGCCTGGCGATCAAGGCGCCGGCGGCGGGTGAAGAGCTGTCGCTGCGCAACGGCCCGGTGCGCCTGGGCACGCTGCGTTCGGTCGCCAACACCGATGCGCCGACGGACTGGCCGAAAGCCCTGCCGGCCAACCCGGTGGCCGAGCCGGACCTGGCCAATGCCGAGAAACTCAACTTCAATTTCGAATGGGTCGGCTCGGTGTCGGTCAACGTCGACAACGGCAAACCGCCGAGCCTGTGGCAGATCAACGGCAAGGCCTGGGACATCACCGACAAGACCTGCGCCGATCGACCGATCGCCAGCCTGAAGCTGGGCCAGAGCTATATTTTCGAACTGAAGAACATGACCCAGTACCAGCACCCGATCCACCTGCACGGCATGAGCTTCAAGGTGATCGCGTCGAACCGGCACAAGGTCGTTCCGTACTTCACCGACACCTATCTGCTGGGCAAGAATGAGCGCGCGCAAGTGGCGCTGGTGGCGGATAACCCGGGGGTGTGGATGTTCCACTGCCATGTCATCGACCACATGGAAACCGGCCTGATGGCCGCCATCGAGGTGAAGTGATGCGCCAGATCCGCCCGGCGGCGATCATCGACCGCAGCCGCGACCGCGACTTCATGCGCGAAGCCCTGACCCTCGCCGCACAAGGTGCGGCGCTCGGCGAAGTGCCGGTGGGCGCAGTGCTGGTACAGGACGGCGAGATCATCGGAAGCGGCTTCAACTGCCCGATCAGCACCAGCGACCCGAGTGCCCATGCGGAAATGGTCGCGATCCGCGCGGCGGCGCAGGCAGTGGATAACTATCGTCTGCCGGGCAGCACGCTGTACGTAACGCTCGAACCGTGCAGCATGTGCGCCGGGCTGATTGTGCATTCGCGGGTGGCGCGGGTGGTGTATGGCGCGCTGGAACCGAAAGCCGGGATTGTGCAGAGTCAGGGGCAGTTTTTTACCCAGGTTTTTTTGAATCACCGGGTGTTGTATGAGGGTGGGGTGTTGGCTGAAGAATGTGGCGCAGTGTTGACCGAATTCTTCCGCGCTCGCCGCGCGAAATCCCCGGAATGAACACCGCCCCCCTGTAGGAGTGAGCCTGCTCGCGATAGCGTCAGCACATTCAAAATCATGGTGACTGACACACCGCTATCGCGAGCAGGCTCACTCCTACAGGGGAATGCGGCGTTTGTGAGGATTACTTCCTGGCAACGATAACCGCCCGCATCGGCGCCGGCAGCCCTTCAATCGTTTTGCTGTGATCCTCGGGATCAAGAAAATCGCTCAGCGACTGATACTTCATCCACTCTGTGCCGCGCTGTTCCTCAACCGTGGTCGTGCTGACATCCACGCAGCGAATATCGCTGAACCCGGCCCGCCGCAGCCACAATTCCAGCGCCGGCACCGACGGCAAAAACCACACGTTGCGCATCTGCGCGTAGCGATCTTCCGGCACCAGCACCTGATGCTTGTCGCCTTCGACCACCAGCGTCTCCAGCACCAGTTCGCCGCCCTTGACCAGGCAATCCTTCAATGCCAGCAAATGCTCGATCGGCGAGCGGCGGTGGTAGAACACGCCCATGGAAACCACAGTGTCGAAACCTTCCAGATTCGCAGGCAAGTCTTCGAACGGGAACGGCAGGTGCCAGGCATTCGGCTCGGACAGGTAACGCTGCACGGCCTGGAACTGGCAGAAGAACAGCCAGTTCGGATCAACGCCAATGACACTGTCCGCTCCGGCGCCGAGCATGCGCCACATGTAGTAGCCGTTGCCGCAGCCGACATCAAGGATGCGTTTGCCTTTCAGATCCAGGTGCGGCGCCACGCGCGACCACTTCCAGTCCGAGCGCCATTCAGTGTCGACGTGCACGCCAAACAGATCGAACGGCCCTTTGCGCCAGGGCGACAGGCCCATCAGCGCGATACGCATCTGCGCGCGAGTGTCATCGTCGCAATCGGTGTCGAGTGTCAGGCCGTTGAGCAAGTCGACTTCGCTCGGCTGAATCTTCGGCAAGGCATCCAGCGCACTTTGCCAGCGCTCCAGGTCGCCGTGGCCTTTTTCCATTTTCTTGTCGAGTTGAAGCTGCAGGGTGTTGGCCCATTCGGCCAGCGGTGTGCCGGCCAGACGGCGGGCGAGGGGGGACAGATCAATCATGGCAAGGCAATCAACGAGGCAAAGTTAAGACACTGGAACCACGGCACGACTTTCGAAAAACCGGCGGCCAGCAGGCGTTCGCGGTGTTCTTCGAGGCTGTCGGGCTTCATGACATTTTCGATGGCGCTGCGCTTCTGGGCGATTTCCAGTTCGCTGTAGCCGTTGGCGCGTTTGAACGCCACGTGCAGATCGGTGAGCAATGTATGTTCTTCAATATCGTTGAAGCGCAGTTTTTCCGACAGAATCAGTGCGCCGCCGGGCAGCAATGATTGGCGGATGCGCGACAGCAACGCGGTGCGCTGAGCCGGGGCGATGAATTGCAGGGTGAAGTTCAGCGCGACTACGCAGGCGGGCTGAAACTCCAGCGCGAGGATATCGCCCTCGATCACTTCGACCGGCAGCAATTCCTGAAACATCGAATCCTGACCGTTGAGGTATTCCCGGCAACGCTCGACCATCGCCGCCGAGTTATCCACCGCAATCACTCGGCAACCATCGGTGCGCACATGACGGCGCAGGGCTTGAGTCACTGCGCCGAGCGATGCGCCGAGATCGTAGAGCACGCTGTTCGGCTGGGCGAATTGCGCCGCGAGCACGCCGAGGTTTTCAACGATGGTCGGGTAACCCGGCACCGAGCGCTTGATCATGTCCGGGAACACCCGCACGACGTCTTCGTTGAAGGCGAAGTCAGGCACCTGGGCCAACGGCTGGGCGAATAGGCGATCGGGTTCTTTGCTCACGGCGGTTTCCGGCGGTGTCGGTGGAAAAGGCCGGCATTTTAGCCAAAAGGGCGTCGGGATGCTCGGGTTGCTGATAAGCCGGTTTTGATGATCGTTCCCACGCTCTGCGTGGGCATGCATCCCGTGACGCTCTGCGTCACAACAGCGGCGGAACGTGGAGCCTCCGCGGCGGCATTCCTTTGCTGCGCGTGGGATCGATGAATTGAAGGAGCGAGCCTCCTCGCGAAGAAGCCAGCGCGGTATCCCGCCGTCAGTTCACGGAAATGGCGCAGTCAAAGGTTTCCACGGGCAGCACTTCTGGTGCCCAAGGTTGTTGCGAGGTCAGGCGCAAACGCCCGGTGCCGGCCGCGAAGGCCTGGAAGCGCCAGGTCGAAATGCCCGCCGCACCGACGACACCTGCATCTTCCGGATTGCTGTAGACCTCTGGGCTGAGCGCGCGCAGCACGCCGCCAGCGGAATCCTGAATGGCCCAGCGATAACCCGTGGTCGGGTTGCTTGGCAGCATCACGATCAGGTTCTGCCCATTGGTGAGTTTCACCGGGCATTCGCTTTGTTTTTCCACGGTCACGTTGTGTTTTGGCTGCGTGGCGCAGGCGGCCAGCAACGAAAGGGCGAGGGGGAGAAACAGGCGAGTGGTGGACATGGGATCAGCAGCTCCGGCGTTTACGACGAACGGCGAGCATAACTGAAGATGAGACAAAGTGTGACAGGCGGGTGCCGCGTTGACCCACTGACGCCAAGCCCTCACCCTAGCCCTCTCCCAGAGGGAGAGGGGACCGACCGGGTGCGATTGGCGAAATCCGCCGACATGAACGCGCCTCACCGAATCCATAGTCGACCCGGTTTTTCAGGTCGATGGATGACTCCGGACGCCTCGGTCGGCTCCCTCTCCTCGGGGAGAGGGCTGGGGTGAGGGGCTATCGGTTAAAAGAGCACCTTCGCCACAGCTCCAAACCGCATGACAAAGTGCACAGTATTGCCTGCCCGGTTATCCAGACAATCGGGTCGAATCAGTCAATCCATCGCCAGATAAATGTCGAAATCGGCATTGATGTTCAAGACCGAGCCGGTGGGTGTTTTGGCTTTTATCGACAAGGCCTTCGCGACGTAGCGACGTTCATCCGTAACTTCAAGTTCAAGTGTTGCTTCAAGAATATCCAGGCTCCAATCCAGATATCCATCGCCCATGTAGCGCATTTCGTTATATTTCACCAGCGTAAATGGACTGCCCACGCTTGGATAGCTATAGGTGCCAGAAGTAATTCCTTTCTTCAAGTGAACTGAAAACGACCGCGCATCGCTGGTTATATAAGAGTCTAAGTAAACCCTTCCGCTTTGGGTATTGAAGTTAATGTCTTCCTGAAAGAATGCATCAATGTAGTTCAGGCCCGAAGAGTGATATGGAGCTCGTGCAAATGACGTTTCGCCTGGTTCCGCAGAAACAGGAAACCTGGCGTTGAATTCTCCACTCAGGTTTTGCAGCCTTGCGCTTGCTGGACTTTGTTTCGATTGGATGCTGCTTGAGACTGCCGGACCGCCGTTGAAAGTTATTACAACATCAAAGCGCGACGCGATTTCCAGGACTTCTCCGTTGATCAGCACTTCGAATCGGAGTTCACCCGAGTAACGCCGTCCCTCTTCGGTAATGTTCAGCTCAAGTTCTGCGTGGGTTGCAGGGTGAGTCATAAAATTGAAATTGGTGTCGGAGTTTTGAAATTCGCCGTAGGTTACCTGCACCACAGAAGCATCCCGCGGAAATACGTAGGTGCCAGATACAATCTCTGATCTAAGCGTAATGCCTATGCTTCGACGGTCGCTGGTTGCCGTTGCTAATGGGGATGTGCCTGAGGTGCTATCAAAGTTCAGATACTCAGGAGTCCGGGCCAGCCGGTTATGCAATGTCTGGGAGTGATATGGATAGCGTGCTTCGCCGGGAGCGCCGGGGCTGGTGAATGAAGCTTCGAATTTCCCGCAAAGATTGTGCATGAAGCCGATATGAAGTGCATTTTGCTTGCTCATCAGTCACTCACTGGGTAAGGCCAATAGAGCAATCAGTCTGAGTGGTACGCAAAAAAAAAGTACTGTCAGAGTTGACAGTACTTTAGATTTCTAAGCTCGGTTTGATCCAGTTTTAACAACAAAAACTCATAAATCACCGCGAGAAGCCCGCATGGCGCAAACTCCCGTTAAAACAACACCTTCGCCACATCCGCAAACCGCTTGGCAAAGTGCACAGTAATCCCGTCCTTCAGATAATCCGGCAGTTCTTCAAAATTACCCCGATTCGGCTCGGGCAGAATCAACTCGAAAATCTTCTGTCGCCGCGCCGCAATCACCTTCTCGCGCACACCGCCAATCGGCAGCACATGCCCGGTCAGGGTCAATTCACCAGTCATCGCCACGCCTTTTTTCGGTGGTTGATTACGCGCGAGCGAGAGCAGGGCGCTGGCCATGGTTACGCCGGCGCTCGGGCCGTCCTTCGGCGTCGCGCCTTCCGGCACGTGCAAGTGGACGAACGCTTCGTCGAAGAACTTCGCATCACCGCCAAACTGCTTGAGGTGCGAGCTGACGTAGCTGTAGGCGATCTCTGCCGATTCCTTCATCACATCGCCGAGTTGCCCGGTGAGTTTGAAGCCCCGGTTAAGCGTGTGAATCCGCGTCGCTTCGATCGGCAAGGTCGCACCGCCCATGCTGGTCTATGCCAGCCCGGTGATGACACCGGTCCCGGACAGCACTTGTTCGTTGCGGAACACCGGATGCCCCAGTGACGCTTCGAGGTCCTTCGGGCCGAGTTTGATCACCGCTTTCGGATCGTCGATCAGCTTCATCACCGCTTTGCGTACCAGTTTGCCCATCTGTTTTTCCAGCTGGCGCACGCCGGCTTCTCGGGCGTAACCGTCGATCAAGGCTTTGAGCGCGGTGTCGCTGATGCTCAGGCTGCCTTTCGACACGCCGGCCTTTTCCAACAGCTTCGGCCACAGGTGACGCTTGGCGATGGCGACTTTCTCTTCGGTGATGTAGCCCGACAGACGAATCACTTCCATGCGGTCTAGCAGCGGGCCGGGGATCGAGTCGAGGGTGTTGGCGGTGCACACGAAGAGGACCTTCGACAGATCCATTCGCAGGTCGAGGTAGTGGTCGAGGAATTCGACGTTCTGCTCGGGATCGAGGGTTTCCAGCAGCGCCGAGGCCGGGTCGCCCTGATAGCTCTGGCCCATCTTGTCGATCTCGTCGAGCATGATCACCGGGTTCATCACTTCAACGTCTTTCAACGCCTGCACCAGTTTGCCCGGCTGCGCGCCGATGTAGGTGCGGCGATGCCCCTTGATCTCGGCCTCATCGCGCATGCCGCCGACGCTGAAACGGTAGAACGGCCGGCCGAGGGATTCGGCGATGGATTTGCCGACACTGGTTTTACCCACGCCCGGCGGGCCGACCAGCAGCACGATCGAGCCGCTGATTTCGCCTTTGTAGGCACCCACTGCGAGGAATTCGAGGATGCGATCCTTGATGTCGTCCAGACCCGCGTGGTGCTTGTCGAGGATTTTGCGTGCGTGCTTGAGGTCGAGTTTGTCCTCGCCATACACGCCCCACGGCACCGACGTGGCCCAGTCCAGATAATTGCGCGTGACCGCGTATTCCGGCGAGCCGGTTTCGAGGATCGACAGTTTGTGGGTTTCTTCTTCGAGGCGCTTCTGCACCTGCGCCGGCAGGGTTTTGCCTTCGAGGCGCTGCTGGAACTGTTCGAGGTCGGCGCTGCGGTCGTCCTTGGTCAGGCCGAGTTCCTGCTGGATGACCTTGAGTTGTTCCTTGAGGAAGAACTCGCGCTGATGCTCGCCGATCTTGCGGTTGACTTCGGCGGAGATCTCTTTTTGCAGGCGCGCGACTTCGACTTCCTTGCGCAGCATCGGCAGGACTTTTTCCATGCGCTTGAGCATCGGCACGCAATCGAGCACTTCCTGCAGCTCGGGGCCGGTGGCGGACGTCAGGGCGGCGGCAAAGTCGGTCAGCGGCGACGGGTCGTTGGGGCTGAAGCGGTTGAGGTAGTTCTTCAGCTCTTCGCTGTATAGCGGGTTGAGCGGCAGCAATTCCTTGATCGCATTGATCAGCGCCATGCCGTAAGCCTTGACCTCGTCGGTCGGCTCGGTGGGCTGGTGCGGGTACTCGACTTCGACCAGATACGGCGGGCGGTGGTGCTTGAGCCAGGTCTTGATGCGCACGCGGCTCAGGCCCTGGGCCACAAACTGCAGTTTGCCGTTCTCGCGGCTGGCATGGTGGACCTTGACCAGCGTGCCGTATTCGGGGAGGGCGCCGGTGTCGAAGTGGCGCGGGTCTTCCTGGGGCGTGTCCATGAAGAACAGGGCCAGGGAGTGGTGTTCGGATTTGCTGACCAGCTCAAGGGTTTCGGCCCACGGTTCTTCGTTGACGATGACCGGCAGGACCTGGGCCGGGAAGAACGGACGATTGTGGATCGGGATGATGTAGACCTTGTCCGGCAGGTTTTGCCCGGGCAGCGCCAGGCCGGTGCCGGAGGAGGTGTGTTCGATATGGTCGGTTTCGTAGTCGTCGTGGTTGTCCGGGCGATCTTGCTGGTCGGTCATGGGGCACCTGCGCAATGGGGTATGGGGTGTTAGATGGGGCAGGGGTGGGGTGGTTTCAATGGGGCGGGTGTGTTTCTGCTTGTGTTCAGGGGGCCTTGGCGGCCTTTGGGCCGGCCATGCTCTGGGGGATTGTGTGAATATCCGTTTTTTGGGTGTTGCGGCTGGCGGTTTCGCCCTTACGGCGAGTCCCTTTTGGCAAACGCCCCAAAAAGAACCAAAAGGTCTTCGCCCTGACGTTCGGCCCGCTCGCTGGGGCTCGGGGTTCCTTCGCTACGGGATCGATCCTGGCGCAGCGGCTCCGGTTTGCTTCGCTGCACCTACACTCGCTGTGTCCGACTGCGTCGTACGGTCGCTGCGCTCCCACGCCCGGATCCATCCCTCCGCTCAGCCTGCCGACGGGCTCCAGGATCAAAAGCGGAACTCGAGCTTGCGCTCATCGTGGGTAGGCGCGGCCGAAGGCTCGGGGCGCGATCGGATGATCTTTTGATTTTGTTTTTTGTTTTGTATGGGAGCGAGCTTGCTCGCGAAGGCGGCCTGACAGCCGACCTGTTCTTCAGGTGGTACGCAATCCATGTGGGAGTGAGCCTGCTCGCGAAAGCGACGTGTCAGGCACCGTAGATGTTGAATGTGCTGACGCCTTCGTGAGAAAGCTCACTCCCACAGGGTATCTTTGGTGACTCTGAAAACAGCGTGCACAAAAAGACGATGCCTCTCGAGAGTCATCTTCAATTCAACGGTTAATTCATAGATCAAAATTGTTTGCGGTTTATTTCGAACTGGTCTTGAGCTCCTGTAATTTCTGACAGTGGACATATTTGTCGGTTGCCCCGAGATTAATCAGGCGCCCTTAGGCGTCAGGATGCTGCATGCCAATCTCCGACTTCAAGGAATCAAACCGTGAGTTATACAGATTCGAAATACAAGGATTACACCATTCGCGAATATTCTTCTGACACTCCGGGACTGCATTTTCGGGTGATCTATGACGCGACAGATGAGAGTTTTTTGCTTGAGACCCGCAAACAGGCCGAGCAATTGATCAATGAGCGATTGGATCGGATGAAAAGTGGTGGGAAAGCTTTTTGAGTCAACCGAGTTAACGCTCGACCTGTGTAGGAGCTGTCGCACGCTGCTCCTACACAAGGTGGGTTGGCAGTTATTTGCGGGGATTTCGGGGTTATCCAGTGCGCGGTTCACGGCCAGTTCGGCGAGCATGATCACTTGCTGGATTGCCAGGATGGTATCTCGCTGCGGACTGTCCATTGTCAGCGACCTTGCGAGCCTATCCAGCGCATTTGCGAAGCACAACCGACGCGAGCTGTCGGAAAACTCCCCCGCATCACGCGGCTATGTAGGACGAACACCGTCCATTGTGGGAGTGAGCCTGCTCGCGATAGCGGTGTGTCAGGCCCAAACTTGCTGTCTGACACACCGCTATCGCGAGCAGGCTCACTCCTGCAGGTTTTGTGAATGGCTGAAAGATTTGACGCACAAAAAAGGCGATGTCCCTCACGGGACATCGCCTTTTCCTTACCTGTCGCTAACGCTTATTCAGACAGTTTGTACGCAATCACATAGTCGCCCTGCTTGGTGCCCAGGGAGCCGTGACCGCCGGCGACGACGAGCACGTATTGCTTGCCGTCCTTGCCGGTGTAGGTCATCGGTGTGGTTTGCGCGCCGGCTGGCAGGCGGCCTTCCCACAGTTGCTTGCCGTTTTTCACATCGTAGGCGCGCAGGTACTGGTCGAGGGTGCCGCTCAGGAAGGCAACGCCACCGGCGGTGGTGAAGGTGCCGCCCAGGCTCGGTACGCCCATGCTCAGCGGGACCGGAACCGGCGAGCTGTCGCGCACGGTGCCGTTTTTGTGCATCCAGATGGTTTTGCTGGTGGTCAGGTCGACCGCTGCGACATAACCCCACGCTGGCGCCTGGCATGGCAGGCCCATTGGCGACAGCAGGGCTTCGAGGATCACGCCGTATGGCGCGCCCTTGTTAGGCTGCACGCCTTCGGTTTCGCTCTTGCGACCCGGGCCGCCGGCCACTTCTGCAGCCGGTACCAGTTTCGAACGGAACGCCATGTAGCTCGGGTTGACGAAGGCGATCTGGCGCACCGGATCGACCGAGATGCCGCCCCAGTCGAACACGCCGAAGTTGCCTGGGTAGACGATCGAACCTTGCAGCGACGGCGGGGTGAACGGGCCGTCATAACGCAGGGATTTGAAGTCGATCCGGCAGAGCATCTGGTCGAATGGCGTCACGCCCCACATGTCGCGCTCTTTGAGTGGCGGCGGCATGAAGTTGAGGTCGGATTTCGGTTGGGTCGGCGAGGTGTGGTCGCCTTCCACCGCGCCTTGCGGCACCGGGATTTCGTTGATCGGCACGATGGCCTTGCCGGTGCTGCGATCCAGCACGTAGATGCTGCCCTGCTTGGTCGACGCCAATACCGCCGGCTTGACGCCGTCAGCGGTTTTGATGTCCATCACCGTCGGCTGCCCGCCGACGTCCATGTCCCACAGGTCATGGTGGGTGAACTGGAAGTTCCAGCGCACCTTGCCGGTGGCGATGTCCAGCGCAGTCAGGCCAGCGGCGTGCAGTTCCGATTCAGGCGTACGCATGCCACCGAACTGGTCCGGGGTCTGGTTGCCCATTGGCAGGTAGAGCATGCCGAGTTTTTCATCGACGGCAAACATCGACCACATGTTCGGCGAGTTGCGCGTGTAGGTTTTGCCTTCGGCAATCGGCGCGGTTTCGTCCGGGTTGCCGCTGTCCCAGTTCCACACCAGTTTGCCGGTGTGCACGTCGAACGCACGGATTACGCCGCTAGGCTCGTCGGTGGAAACGTTGTCGGTGACGTGACCGCCGATCACCACCAGGTCCTTGGTGACCGCAGGTGGCGAAGTGGAGTAGTAGCCGCCAGCGTTGAAGCCGCCGATGTTGGCAGACAGGTCGATCTGGCCTTTGTCGCCAAAGTCTTCGCACATTTTGCCGGTGTCGGCATTAAGGGCGATCAGACGGGTGTCAGCGGTCGGCAGAAAGATGCGGCGCGGGCAGGCACTGGCCGGGGCCGGGCTGGCCGAACCGGTCGGGCTCTGCTCGGAGGCATAGACCGCATCGTCGTGATAGCTCACGCCACGGCAGGTCATGTGCGCCCAGCCTTTGAAGTTGGCCGCGTTCTGCGTGCTCAGCTTCGGATCGAAACGCCAGATTTCCTTGCCGGTGTCCGGATCCAGTGCAATCACCTGGCTGTGCGGCGTGCACACGTAGAGCATGCCGTTGACTTTCAGCGGGGTATTTTCAGCGGTGGTTTCGCCCGGATCGTTCGGCCCCGGGATGTCGCCGGTGCGGTAGGTCCACGCCGGTACGAGTTTGCTCACGTTGGCCGGGGTGATCTGCGCCAGTGGCGAGTAACGATCACCGTGGGCACTGCGGCCGTAGGAGTTCCAGTCACCGTCGGGCATGGCCGGGGCGGTGTTGGTCATGCCGTCGACGCTGTCGCGATCCAGCTGGCCTTTGATTTCCCCAGGGTTGGTGAACTGGCTGGCGACAGCGGTCAGGCCGGCCAGCACCACGGCCACGGTCAGCGCGCCGGTGCCCATCGGGGCAGGGCCGTTGAGCAGCAGCGGGCGGCGGAACCATGGCAGCAACATCACCAGGCCCAGCGCGAACAGCATTGCCAGACGCGGCACCAGTTGCCACCAGTCCAGGCCAACTTCCCACAGCGCCCAGACGGTGCTGGCAAACAGCACGATGGCGTACAGGCCCAGTGCTGCACGACGGCGCATCAGCAGCAGAACGCCGGTCAATGCGATGCCGATACCGGCCAGCAGATAGTAAAGCGAGCCGCCGAGCATGCTCAGCTTGACTCCCCCGGCCAGCATGGCCAGGCCCATCAGTAGAAGCAGGATGCCGAGCAGGCCCGGTAGCAGACGGCCCCGACTCGAAGCACTTTCGGTGCTCATAGTGTGAATCTCCGTGACGTTTATGTAGTCCCGCGCTGTAGTCACTTTAGATGACGATTTGGCGCAGGCATGGTTCAGATAAAAACTTGTTCGGCTAACCAATTGCTTCTGTAGGAGTGAGCCTGCTCGCGATAGCGCTGTTTCAGTCACTGGAGATGTCGCCTGTAACAACGCTATCGCGGGCAGGCTCACTCCTACATTGGATTTGTGTAGATCTTTAGAACGACGACTGGATCTTGATCCCGCCGATCAGGGCATCGTCGACGTCGTTCACGCCACCGGGGTGGCGGATGTATTGCAGGTTCGGGCGCACGGTCAGCCAGTTGGTCACGTGCACGCCGTAATACAACTCGGCGCTGTACTCGGTGTCCTGCGGCGGCAGAAACCCCGGATTGTCGTAGTCGTAGACGGCGTTGGCGCGGTTGCTCGCTTCGGCGTTCTTGCGATAGGCCGGGTTGACGTGCACACGTGCCAGGGCGAAACCGATGTCGTCTTTGGCGCGGGCGTCGAACGGGCCTTTGTAGGTCAGGCCGGCCTGCACGTAGTTGTCGATGGCGTTGGTTTTCTTGTCATGCATCGTCGCGTTGGCGAACAGGCTCAAGCCACGGCTGTTATCGCTGGCGACGCTGGTGACCTGCTGCTGCAGGCCCAGCCACACGCCGTGCTTGCTCGACGCGCTGCGGTAGGCTTCACCGCTCAGCGCTGCCGGCTGGTCATTGCGATCTTTGTAGACATCCGAGGCCTTGGCATTGCTGTAGTAATAACCGGCGCGGTATTCGCCCGGCAGGCCGTTGAGCTTCGGCGTCCACACCAGTTCGACTGGCAGGATCGCACCTTGGGTGCCGCTGCCGCTGAGTTTGAAGCCGTTGCCACGATCGAGGTTCGACGGGTTCTGCTCATAGGCACCGACCTGTGCGTACAGCTCCGGCGTCAGGTGATATTTGACCCGCAGTGCCCATTGGCTGACCGGCCAGTTGTACCAGATGCCGCCGACCCAGTTGCCGACCTGCGAGCCGCAGAACGCCAGATTCTGGAAATCGCAGGGGAAGCTGTTGAAGTCTTCGCCTTCGCCGAAACGACCGACCTTGATGTCGAGTTTCTGGTCGAAGAATTTCTGCTGGTACCACATCTGCGTCAGGCGCGTGGTCTGGCCTCGGCCCCAGACTTCCTGCGCCGAAGTGAAGCCGCCAACGCGCGGATCGTTGATGCGATCGTTGCTGATGTTGTTGCCGCTGCGTTTGGTGATGGTCAGTTGAAACTCGGCGTCGTCCCAGCCGAGGATCTTCTGCAGATCCAGATGGGTGCCGAGGCCGAACTGGTCGCTGTAACGCGCGGTGCGGTCGTGGTCGTAGCCACCGTGCAGGTTGCTGCCCATTTCGCCGGTGTAGTCGAGTTTGAAGTCGTAGCCTTTTTCCGAAAGTTCTGTGCGCGTGCCGTTCCAGTCACCGAGCATGTACGGTGACTCACTGTCGAAGGCCGGAGCCGCCTGGGCGCAAGAGGCAAGACCGAGCGCGGTGCAGCCGCCAAGGGTGCGCAGAATGGAGATAGCGCTATCTCGGGAGAAGGAAAAATCAGCCATGAATAAGTCTTTTTTTGATGTTTTTCGGGGGCAGGCCGAGCGCTTCAGTTTGTCGCAGGCAGTGAAGCGTTTCAGCGGAAGGGCGGCAGGATAATGATCTGTAACAAATTGAGAAAGGGCTTTTGCAGACATGCAGCGTTTCGGATTCGGTAACAGTGCGGCAAACGGGCGCATTGTGAGTCGGGTCACGGCCTGCGATCTTTCGGGGTTGGCCTACATTTGCAGGAAGGCCTTCCACCCGATCACCCCCTCGGCTAAGGTGCGCGGCTTTACGCATTTCCACTTCGCTCAAAGGCCCGGCATGAACGAACAGACCCCCGATCCGCTGCACGGCGTGACCCTCGAACAGATCCTCAACGCACTGGTCGCTCACTACGAATGGTCGGGGCTGGCTGAGCGCATCGATATCCGCTGCTTTAAAAGCGATCCGAGCATCAAGTCGAGCCTGACGTTTCTGCGCAAAACCCCGTGGGCGCGGGAGAAGGTCGAGCGCCTGTACGTGAAGCTGATGCGCACCAAGCGACCGCTCTGAGATGGACAGCGTGAGGCGGCGACGCCTGATCACCTGCCTGGCCGCACTGGGCTGGGCCGGATTGACGATTCAGTTGTACCTGATTTTCTTCGCACGATTGAGCGTCGGCGCCAGCCTGCTGGGCGGGCTGGTGAGCTTTTTCAGCTACTTCACGATTCTGACCAATACGCTGGTGGCGACCGTGTTGACCTGCGCGGTGGCCGAGCGCGAATCGGCCGCGCGCCGCTGGTTTCTGCAACCGTGGGTCAGCAGTGGGATTGCCGTGAGCATTGCTGTTGTCGCTCTCGCCTACAGCATTTTGCTGCGGCACTTATGGCATCCGGAAGGCTGGCAGTTTGTCGCCGATGAATTGCTTCACGACGTCATGCCGTTGCTGTTTCTTGGCTATTGGTGGTGCTGCGTACCCAAAGGCACGTTGCGCCTGTGGCACCTGCCGCTGTGGCTGATCTATCCGCTGGTGTATTTCATCTACGCCTTGCTGCGCGGGCATCTGCTCGGTGCATATGCGTACCCGTTCATTGATGTGGCGGTGCTGGGTTATCCACAGGTGCTGGCGAATGCCGGGGGGATATTGGTGGGGTTTGTGCTGGTGGGGTTGTTGGTGATTGGTCTGGATCGCCGCCGTTCAATGTAGGAGTGAGCCTGCTCGCGATCGCGGTGTGTCAGTCACCTGAGATATTGACTGTCAGACCGCGATCGCGAGCAGGCTCACTCCTACAGGGGAGCATTACTCCTCTTCAGAGCCTTCAGCGCGCCAGTAGCCGACAGCCTTGATCAGCTGCTCATCCAGCCCATGATCATCAATCAGCATCCGGCGAATCTGCCGCGACACTTTCGTTTCGGTTGCCACCCACGCATACAGATTGCCCTTGGGTACCTGCAGTTGCTTGACTGTGGTCAGCAGGTTGTCCTTGCCGCCCTCGCGCAACACCCAGATCACATGCACCTCTGCCGCACTTTCCAGCACTTGCTGCTCGGCGCCGTTTTCCACTTCGATGACCACCAGCGCCTTGCGATTGGCCGCCAGGCCTTCGAGACGCCGCGCGATGGCGGGGAGGGCGGTTTCGTCGCCGATCAGCAGGTAGCTGTCGAAGATGTCCGGCACGATCATCGAGCCGCGCGGCCCGCCAATGTGCAGGAATTGCCCGGGTTGCGCCTGCTCGGCCCAGGTCGAGGCAGGGCCATCGCCGTGCAGGACGAAATCGATGTCCAGCTCCATTTTTTCCAGGTCATAACGACGCGGCGTGTAGTCGCGCATCTCGGGCATTGGCCCGTTGTCCTTGCCGGCACCGAGCTGCAAGGTTTCCAGCGCGGCGGCCTGTTCGGCGGTCTGCGGGAACAGCAATTTGACGTGATCGTCCGTGCCCAGGCTGATGAATCCGGCCAGCTCCGGCCCGCCGAGGGTGATGCGGCGCATGCGCGGGGTCAGGTCGGTAACGTGTAAAACCTCAAGCTTGCGGCGTTTGATTTCGTGCATTACGCGGTGAATGGTTTGGGTATCGACTTCGGTCATTCGGCTTTCTCCTGGACAGGTTGAACGGCAGGGCCGTCGACGATGGCTTTGGCGGTGTCGTTGAGCAGGTCACGCACGCGCAGGATTTCTTCCGGGCTCCAGCGACCGTGGTGCAGTTGCAGGGCATGGCGCAGGTTGTGTACCGCCTCGTGGATTTCCGGTGGTCGATCATGGCCGCGCAGCGAGCGTTTGCTGACGTCGATGCGCATCCGCACGCCGTCCAGTGCCACCGCTTGCTCATCCAGTGTCAAACGTCCGGCCTCGGTGACGCTGTAGCGTTTTTTTCCGGCCTGCGCGTCGCCAGTGATCAGTTCGCTCTCTTCAAGAAATGTCAGGGTCGGGTAGATCACGCCCGGGCTCGGGCTGTAGGCGCCGTCGAACATGCTCTCGATCTGGCGGATCAGGTCGTAGCCATGGCAAGGCTGTTCGGCCACCAGCGCCAGCAGCAGCAATTTCAGATCACCCGGGGCGAACACTCGCGGGCCGCGCCCGCCGCGTTCACGCCCCGGACGTTTTTCGAAGCCGTCGCGGCCGTCGCCGTGTTCGCGATGGTGGGAATGATGGTCTCTCATTTTTCGTCTTCTCTCGTCGTGTTTAGATACAACTTAAGATATATCTTAAGGTCAGTGCAAGACGTTTTCTGCCTGCGCATCTGTGGCCAGACGAGCGGTGCTGTTCTGTCGGAATGCAACAAATCATTTTTTGGAAAATGTTCGGGCAGGGTAACTTCAGGGTTAAAGTCAAAGCTCTATTTTATTTGAGCAAGTATTCTAAAGTTCCAACTAACTCCCGTTGTGTCTGGGTCAGAGGGCTGTATGGATTTTTAACTTTATCTGTATGTAGGGCGTCACTTACAGGCGTTGTTTCGAATATCGTTATTTTGTTCTTTTTTCTTTCGAGTCATGAGGTTGTTGAACTACGAGGTTATCGGAAGTTACTTGCTTACTTCCCGGAGCCAAGAGTCGATGATGTCCCGGCATTGAAAGTTCAAGTTGATCTGGCTCAACTCCCCTGGCGTTTCACTTGAACTCTCAATCATTCCTTCTCATCAAGAAAACAAGGTACTGAACGATGTTCAAGAAAATTGCATTCGCTGCTCCATTGGCTCTTCTGGCACTGGGTTCTTCGGGAGCGTTCGCCGCTGGTGAAGCCGCCCACTCGATCAACATCGTCGCTCACGTGCCGACCAACGGCTTCTACGTGGTACCGACCGATCCGGATCTGGTCAATAAAGACCAGGACATGAGCTATCAGCCGGCCACCGGCAAGATGGGTGAAGTCAATGGTTTCTTCGATGTGCGCAACAACAACGGTTCGGTACACGCCAGTGTTGATACCGCGCCGAAACTGATTTCCGGCTCGAGCAGCATCGACCTGCAAGTGGCGATCAACAACAAAACCCTCACCACCACGCCACAGGAAGTTGTGGGCGAAGCGGAATCCGACGTCAACTTCCGTGCACCGCTCAAGATCAGTGCCGTAGGCACTAACTTCCAGCCGGGTGATTACACCGGTGTTGTCGCACTGACCTTCGACGCCGTTCCTCCGGTTGTCACTCCTTGATTGAGTGATCCGGTATCTGACGCTGACGTTTCGCCAGTGTTAACCACCGGGGCAGCGCTGTCTGCTTCGGTGGACTTCCACCGTTCGTAATCAGAGTAAAAGTTCATGTTCCCGATGACCCCCATCGCGGCTGCGCTTGCGCTGCTGTTTTGTGCCAGCGCAGCCGTGGCTTCCAACTCCGCCGGCACCACGCCGCGAAGTCTGTTGGCCCAGGCCAAAGGCCTGCCGGCGGATTTCGAGGAGCATTTCTTTGATGTGCCGCTGGCGGTTCGGGTCGAACTCGATCATCAGCCCCTGGGCGAGGCCATGGTGGTGTTGTCCCGCGATGATCGCATCACCCTGCTCGAATTCACCGACACCAGCGAGAACCGCTATAGCCCCGCCGAGCGCGAGAAATGGGCGGCTCATCTCAAGCCCGGCGTGCCACTGGGCAACTGCAGCGGTTCCTGTCCGGATCAGGTGCTGGCTGTGCACTACAACCTGGAAAGTTCTCTGGTTTCCATTCTTACCGCAAACGCTGAGCGCGACCTTGAAACCAAGCGCTATTACGACCAGCCTGAAGGCGGCAGCCATGGCTTGATGGTGCGCAATCAATTGAACCTCAACGGCGGCCAGGATCAGGATCTGGGCGGGCGCTTCGGCCTTGAGGCCAGCGGCAGCCTGGGCAACTGGAGCCAGACACTGAACCTGCAACTGGCGCGCCTTGGCGGGCCGGATGACAAGCTTTATCACGCTGTTCACGAGTTGCACACCCAGCGCGAACTGCAAGGCAGTTTTTTCCGCCTGGGCTATTTCACCCCCAATTCCGAAGGACTGACCCGCCAACCGCGCACGTTTGGCACCAGCCCCGATACCGCCGTCGGCGTCATGTATGGCAGCTCCGACAGCCTGGCCATCAACAGCCCGATGCCCAGTGTTTACCCGATCTATGTCACGGCCAACCGCCAGGGTTCGGTGGAGATCTGGCGCGACGGTCTGTTGATCAATACCCAATCGGTGCCCGCCGGGTTGCAGACCCTCGACACCCGGCCGCTGCCCGGCGGTATTTACGAGGTGGAAGTGCGCCTGATCGAAGATGGCCAGATCACCTCCACCACCCAGGAGCTGGTGTACAAGCCCAGCAACTGGCGCAACCTCGACGACCGCTGGCGCTACAACGTTTTTGCCGGCGAGGAAACGAAGTTGCTGAGCAACTGGGACACCCAGGCCAGTGGCAGCCCCACCGCCGGCGCGGCGGTCAATTACCTGTTGCATCCGCGGGTGATTCTCGGGCTGTCGGCGCGCCAGATCCGCGAAAAACTGCAATACGGCACGTCCATCGACTGGACGCTGGCCAATCACATCAGCCTTTTTGCCAACGTCTACAAGACCGAGGACTACGGCACCGGTCTGGACCTGCAGAGCCTCTACAACTACGGTTCCGGCAGCATCGTTGTCAGCCACAATCGCAGCTGGCTCGACACCACCAACACCTACGACACCTTGCCGGACGGCACGCGTGTTCGCCCGCGCAACGTGTTCATCGGCCAGACCAGCAATTCCTCGCTGGCGCTCAACCATCGGGTCAGCAGCAAAAGCACGATCAATGCCCGGGTGGCCCACAGTGAGGGCAATGTCGAAGGTCTGGGCGTGGACCTCGGCTGGACACAACGCACCACGCTGTTTGGCAGCGATGCCAGTTGGCGCTTGTCGGTGTTCGACCGACCGGGCAGTTACAGCAGCGGTGACGCGCGCAACCGCGGCGTCGATTTGAGCGTCAATCTGGCGTTGGGCACACCCGGTCAGCAGCTCACCGGCAGCATCGGCTCGCGTACCGCCCGCGACGGCCAGCGCGACAACAATGCGTCGCTCGGCTGGCGCAAGGACTTCAAGGATCATGTGCTGCAAAACGTTTCGGTCACGGCGCTGACCGATACCTACGGTGTTGGCATGTCCAGTCTGGCGAATTTCCGCACTGACTCGGTCAACGGCGATGGCTTTATCCAGCGCTCGTCGTACAACGGCAATTTCACCGGCGGCCTGAACCTCGACAGCACGCTGGTGGTCGGCGGCCAGCAGATGTTGCTGACCAGTCAGTACGAAATGCGCGGCGCCGGAATGATTGTCGATGTGGAGTCGGACATCGACGATATCGCCCTGCGTGCCGACGATTACAGCGGTGGCAGCGCGGCCTTGAAACCGGGGCGCAATTTCATCCCGATCACCGCGTACCAGAACAGCTCGGTGAGCTTCGACTTCCAGGGCAATCACGTACCGGCTGCCACGATCGAGCCGGCGCGCACTCGCTATCACTTGAACAAGGGCGGGGTGGAGTACCGCAAGATCCGGGTGATGAAAACCCTGACAGTGCTCGGTCGACTGATCGATGAGGCAGGGCAGCCGCTCAAGGGCCATCATGTGATCAACCACGCCAGCCGTGGCGTCACCGAGGTCGACGGGTTCTTTTCAATGGAAATGAACGCCGGTTCGCCGACTCTCGAAATCCGTCGCGATAACCGCTTGCTGTGTCAGTTCCGCCTCGATGCCAACCAGTACCGCAGTGAAAACAACGTATTGATGATCGGCGATCTGCGCTGTACGCCAGACACCGTGGCCGACGTCAGTGTCACCGCACAGAAGGCGGGCTGAACCGATGACCAAGTCGACATATGGCCTGGGCCTGTGGCTGGCATTGGCGACGCCGGCCGCCCAGGCGGCGAGTCAGGAGATCCGGGCGTTGTTTCAGCCGGATTCGTCGCAGCCGAGCAAAAACGTGTTTATCAACCAGACGCCGAACACCGGTTATTGCGCGGCTGCCCCCAGCGAATGTGCCGATAACGGCATGTTCAGCATTCAGTTTCCGATTCGTTTTGCATCTACCCGCAGTCTCCAGCCAGGTGACGCGGTGGCGGTCAAGGCCCCGGCCAATTGGCGGCAGCTGACGGTGACCAATGCCGAGACGCAGGAAACCGAGACCGTCGAAATCCGCATCATCGGCATTGGTTCCACCTTCGTGTTGAGCGACACCGCAGCCAATCTGGTAGGCGTCAGCGACCCGCTTGAAGGCCATCAGAAACTCTGGACCGGCAGCAGTTGGGTTTATGCTCCTGCCCCCTGTCTCTACAGTGGTGTCGGTTACTTTTCGCCCGATTACTACCGGTTTTTCTGGAAGGCACCGGTGGAGACGGCTTGCACCAAGGTTGCCGCGTTCAGCATTCCATCGATGTATTTCAACAATCTGGATTTCGCCTACGAGTTGCGCACGCCCAATCCGTTAGGCATGTCATCCGGCCTCTACACCGGTTCGCTGGCGTACTCCATCGGCAACGGCGGCGATTTCGATCTGGGACCGTTGATGGCGCCGGACGATGGCAGCCTGAATCTGGACTTCGTCCTCGACGTGCAGCACACCCTCAAGGTCGATCTGCCACCGGGCGGCAACAAAGTGCTGCTCGAACCCGAGGGAGGCTGGATGCGCTGGGTCGACAGTGGCCGCCCGCCGACACGCATCTTCCGTGATCAACTGTTCTACATATCAGCCTCGTCGCGCTTCAAGGTCATGATCCTGTGCGACTCCACGGGCGGGTCGCGCTGCAAGTTGCGCAGCCCCAGAGGCAATGTCACCGAGGTGGAAACCTACCTCACCCTGCCCAACGGCATCGACGGGCCTTTGGGGGGCACGGCGAGCCAGCTCAAGCTGCTTTACAACACCTGGGTCGGTCCTTTTCAACCGGGCTTTTATGTGGATCGCAAGGCCGGCTCATTGCGTTTCGAAATGCCCAGGGATGCCATCGACTTTCTGTTGCGGCCGGGTTTCACCGACACGCTCAGCGGCAATATCGCCGTTATCTGGGACTCGGACGTATGAACGTACGGACCGGAACCTTTTGCTTTTTTCATGGAGTTGAAGCGATGAACCGTGGTTTTTTGCTGGGCGTGCTCAGCGTGTTTTGCCTGACGGCGCAGGCCGGGCCGCAGATCAATGTCGGTACGGTGTACGACTATCTCGATGCCGATAAAAGTACCTATCTGAAGCGGGTGTTCAACAGCGGGGATGCCACCGCGTTCGTCAAGGTCAACGTTCTGGAGATTGTCTACGGTGCCGACGGCACGCCGAAGGAAATCCCGGTTGAGAACGCAGCCGACGGCGCTTCGCGCAATGGCCTGATGGCCAGCCCGGCGCGGCTGATCGTCCCGGCTCAGGGCATGCAGGGCACCCGTTTGCTGTACATGGGCGAACGCGATCGCGAGCGTTATTTCCGCGTGCGGTTCGTGCCGGTGGTGCCGGAAAAGGAAGACGAGTTCGCTGTCAGCCAGGAAGAACGCGAAGACTACAAAAAGGCACTGACGGCCGGGGTCAACGTGATGACCGGTTTCGGCACGGTGTTCTTTGTACGGCCCAGGGACGCACGCTTTGCCACGACGATCAATGAAACCGCCAGCCGCTACGAACTGCGCAATGACGGCAACACCGTGGTGATCGTCGACGAGTTCAAAAGCTGCTCGCTGAGCAACGAAACCGACTGCAGTGCGACTACCAAACACCATGTGCTGGCGGGCAAGACATTCGCCTTCGACAAGGAGAAGGGTCGTGCGTACCGCTTCTTCCTGATCGAGGGCAGCGAGAAGAAGAACCTGACGGTCAGCAGCCGCTAGGTCTGCTTTTCATTGACGCAACAGGTAACCAACATGATCAAGCAATGCACCGTCGCCGCGCTGATAGCCGCGGCGGCCCTGACCAGCGATGCGGCCTGGGCGGCTCGGGAAGAACACATTTTCGAAGTGACACTGAACGTGCCAAGCCGACCGTTCTACATCATTCCCGCGGAGCCGGACTGGATTCACCGGCCGCAGCGGCTCGACTGGAATCACTCGACCTCAAGCCTGAGCAGTGTGCGCAAATACTTTGATGTGCGCCACGACACCAGTGCGATTGAGGCGCGGCTGGAGTCCGAGCCTTACCTTTCCAACGGTCGGCCGGCGGACGATATCAGGCTGCGCGTGACGTTCAACAAGGTGGAGTTGAGCGCCGAGATGGCGCCGCGCGAGGTGGTGTCGCAGGCCGAAGCCGCTGCGGGCGCACGGGTGTTGTTGCAGATCGACCCCATCAAACCGGAGGCAGGCTACCGCCCCGGGGATTACGCCGGCAACGTGCTGTTGCTGTTCAGTGCTCGAGCGCCTGGCGAGTGAGTCGGCGCGTACAGCCCTGCTATCGAAATATTTTCAGGAGAACACCCTTGAGTTTTTCCAGCCCCCCCGGCATCCGCCCATGGATCGGTTTGCTGCTGACGTTGTTCAGCGCTGCGGCATTGGCCGAAGTGCACAACATCGAAGCGACCTTCGAACCGGACTTTGCCAACCCGCAAAAAAACCAGTTCAAGAACCAGACCCCGTCGGAGGGGTTCTGTCGGCAGATGCCCGCGAACTGTGAGGCTCTGGGACTGTTCAGTCTGATCGCCCGGATACCGTTCACGGCCAACGCGCCGATAATGGCCAACCACACCGATCCGCGTCAGGGCGGTATGGCCAGGGTGCCTTCCAGCTGGCGGGATGTGCAGGTTACGCACGCCTCGGGTGATTCACACATCGTCCAGTTGAGGATCGCCGGTATCGGTCACGAAACAGCACTGCCATTGCCGATCTACGACGTGACGGACAAGGGCTGGTGGGACGATTTATGGGAAGGAGGAGGCTGGGCCTGGGCACCGGCACCCTGCGTGGGGGTCGGTAACTATACGGCAGGCGATTATGGCTATAACAGTTTCTGGAGGGTGCCCGAGGGCGTGGGAACCTGTGCAAAAAAGGCCCTGTTCGATATTCCGATGTCCATGCGCTATCAGTTTTTCGTCTACGCCTATGAACTGCGCACCCCGGATCCGCTGAAGATGGATGCGGGCGACTACACCGGCTCCATCACCTACACCGTCGGTCCGAACATGGATTTCGACATGGGCGATGTGATGATCCCGAGCGATTCGATTCTGACCCTCAATTTCAATCTGAAGGTCACGCACACCATGAAGGTCGATATTCCTCCCGGCGGCAACCGCGTGGTGCTGGAGCCGGTGGGCGGTTGGCAGTCGTGGCTGAACCAGGGGCGCAAGCCGACCCGGCTGGTGCGCGACCAGACGTTCAATATCTCGGCCTCGAGCCGCTTCAAGATGAACATCGAGTGCCAGTACGTCGTCGACAACAGCTGCGCGTTATGGGAGTCGACCGCCGGCCATGTAGCGCCGCTGGAAGTCAGCGTCAGCCTGCCCAACGGGCTGACCAATGGCGCCGGGCAAGCGGTCAATCGCCGGCGCTTGCTGCGCGATGGCACGGGCACCGAGCTGTTTCAGCCGGGCTTCTATCTGGATCGCAAGGTCGGCACGCTGCATTTCGAAGTGGCCCGCGATGCGGTGGATGAAATGCTCAAGGACGGCTATGCCCGCAGCTATTCGGGCAATGTCACGGTGATCTGGGATTCGGAAGTGGGTTAGGCGAATTGTCGATTGCGCTGTGTCACCAGGGAAACTTCGGATGTTCCGACGCCATTTTGAGGAAAACAGATCATGGGTAGCTATTGCATACGGTCTCTGCGCTTGCCGAAGAGCAGCGTGTGGAGCGCTTTGGCGCTGTCGCTGATGGCCGGGGCAGCGGCGGCTGAAGTCCATAACATTGAAGCGACCTTCGAGCCGGATTTTGCCAATCCGCAAAAAAACCAGTTCAAGAACCAGACGCCATCCGAGGGTTTTTGTCGGCAAGCGCCCTGGGCTTGTGAGCCTGTGGGGCTGTTCAGTCTGATCGCCCAGATACCGTTCACGGCCAACGCGGCGATTCAGGCCAACCACACTGATCCTCGTCAGGGCGGGATGGCCAGAGTGCCCTCACATTGGCAGAACATTACTGTCACTCACTCTTCCGGTGATACGCAGATCGTGCAGTTGAGAATTGCCGGTATCGGTCATGAAACGCAGCTGCCAGACACGGTGGTCAAGTTGACCGGAGGTGGCGGGTGGGACGATCTGTGGGCGGGCGGCGCGTGGATGCACGCCCCGGCGCCGTGCCAGGGCGTCGGTACTTTTTCCGCCGGAGAAGTGGGCTACAACAGTTTCTGGAAAGTGCCGACGGGCGCGGGGGCCTGTAGCAAGCAGGCGAAGTTCGATATTCCGCCGTCCATGCGCTATCTGTTTTTCGTTTATGCCTATGAACTGCGCACGCCGGATCCGCTGAAGATGGAGTCAGGCGACTACACCGGTTCCATCACCTACACCGTCGGGCCGAACATGGATTTCGACATGGGCGATGTGATGATCCCGAGCGATTCGATTCTGACCCTCAACTTCAATCTGAAGGTCACGCACACCATGAAGGTCGACATTCCTCCCGGTGGCAACCGCGTGGTACTGGAGCCGGTGGGCGGCTGGCAGTCGTGGCTGAACGAGGGGCGCAAGCCGACTCGGCTGGTGCGTGACCAGACGTTCAATATCTCGGCCTCGAGCCGCTTCAAGATGAACATCGAATGCCAGTACGTCGTCGACAACAGCTGCGCGCTGGGGGAGTCGACCGCCGGCCATGTGGCACCGCTGGAAGTCAGCGTCAGCCTGCCCAACGGGCTGACCGATGGCGCCGGGCAAGCGGTCAATCGCCGGCGCTTGCTGCGCGATGGCACGGGCACCGAGCTGTTTCAGCCGGGCTTCTATCTGGACCGCAAGGTCGGCACGCTGCACTTCGAAGTGGCCCGCGATGCGGTGGATGAAATGCTCAAGGACGGCTATGCCCGCAGCTATTCGGGCAATGTCACGGTGATCTGGGATTCGGAGGTAGGTTAAGCGCGATTCCGCTCAGGCGGCTCATGCCGAATCTGGCGGGACAGGAGCAAGAGCGGTGACGCGATGTTTCATCCGGAAAGAATTGCCGGCTGCGCAGGGCCGGTGGTGACCACGGGTGGGTTTTCCGCCGGACGACATTGCGAGTCACTGCCCGGTTGCAGATACGGCGTGAGAATCGGCGCCATGCCCTTGAGCACCTGTGTGGGCAGGGCCGAGGTGAACTTGAAGTTCTCCGCCGAGCGCCCGGGCACGAACGCGGTGAGGGTGCCGAAGTGGTGGTCGCCGATGTAGAACACGAAGGTCGCCGTGCGGTTGATCGACTTTGAACTGATGATTCGCCCGCCGGAACCGATCGCCGCGATGCGGTTGTCGCCGGTGCCGGTTTTACCGCCCATGGCCAGCGGCGTGCCGTCAGGCAATTTGAAACTGCCGGACACCCGTTTGGCCGTACCGGCATCGACCACTTGCGACAGCGCTTCGCGCATGGCTCGCGCGACTTCCACCGGCATTACCCGTTTACCCACATGCGGATCGTTGACCACTTTGGTTTCGTAAGGTGTGCCGGCAGCGAAATGCAGGCTGTCGATGCGCAGCGTCGGCATGCGCACGCCGTCGTTGAGGATGGTGCCGATCAGCTCGGCCAGCGCGGCGGGGCGGTCGCCGGAACTGCCAATGGCAGTGGCCAGCGACGGCACCAGGTGATCGAACGGGTAGCCGACTTTCTGCCAGCGCTGATGAATATCGAGAAACGCTTCGATCTCGAGCATGGTGCGAATGCGACTGTCGCGGGCGCCCTTGTGCCGACTCTTGAACAGCCAGCTGTAGACTTCCTGGCGTTCGAAATGGCTGGCCTTGACGATCTCGCTGAAGGTTGCCTCCGGGTGATGCAGCAGGTAACCCATCATCCACAAATCGAGTGGATGGACCTTGGCGATGAAGCCCTGATCAGGCAAATCGTAACTGCCGGGGCCATAAGAATCGTAGAGGCGGATCAGACGCTCGTCAGTGAGTTTTTCGTTGAGCCTGGTGCCCTTGAGGTGCGAGCGCACGAACCGGTTGAAATCTTCCTGGCTGGCCTCCGGCAGCAGATAACGATGCACGGCCGCCATGCGGATCGGCGTCGGGCGCATGCTGTCGAGGAAGGTATCGAGACGCGCCTGGGTGTCCTTGTTCCTGTACTTCTTCCAGAACTTGAGCAGGAACGAGGTGCCTTCGCGGTCGGCAAAACTGGCCAGGTATTCCTGACGGCGCGGGTCGCGATCATCCTTGAGCAATTCGGCGTTCGGCCCTGAGTAGGTGGTGTAACGGACGATGTCGCGCATCAGACGAATGAACGGCAGGTTGATCGACTCGCGCAATGAATCGCGCAAAGTGGGCAGGCGACCGTTGTCCTCTTTGCGAAAGTTGTGAAAGGTGTGCAAACCGCCGCCGGTAAAAAACGCCTCGCCGGGGCTCGCCGAATATTTGCGATCAAGCGCGGCGCCGAGCAGCTTCGACAGGTCGTGATCCTTGTTCTGGATCAGGTAGTCGATGACCCAGCGACTGAGGCGATCCTGATCCGGCACTTCGACCTTTTTCAGTTCCGCCACGCCCATGGCGCCGTACTTGTCGTGCAGCTCGGCGACGATTTGCAGGTAGGTGGTCAGCACGCGCATTTTCGCTGTCGAGCCAAGTTCGAGTTTGCTGCCTTCGTTGATGTCGAACGGTTGGTCGGTGCTGTCGGTCTGCACCCGTACGCGCGAGCCGTCCGGGGTCAGTTCGAACAGGGTGAAGCTGTAGCGTACTTGCGTGGTGCTGGTCGGCGTCAGCAAGCGTTCGCCGAGCAGGCCGATTTCCGCAGCGTAAGCCGGGTCGGCGAGTTTTTTCAGGTAGGCGGTGGCCTGGGTTTGCAGATCGCCCTGCAGGGTGCTGGTGGCCGACAGGTCGAGGCGATCGAGGTCGTACAGCGGCCGGTTGAGCATGCTCGCCAGGCGGCTGCGGGCAACGCTGATGCCTTTGTTGGTTTCGATCGGTTGCATCGTTGGCTGGGTCTGCCAGTCGCGGTACGACACCGTGCTGGCCAGCGCGGCGTCGGCGAGGGCGCTGTCGATCACGCCGTTCTGTTTGAGCAGGCGCAGGTGGCTGTCGGTCAGACTGGCAAGATCCTCGCGGCCTCTGGTCAGGTAAAACGATGGACGGCGCTGGGCGATCATCAGCGAAAGCATTTCGCGCAGGGCCAGACCTTTGGCGGCCATGGTCTGTGGGTCCGTCGCCGGGCTGTTCAGTTGCTCATTGGCTTTGCTGAAATCACTGCCGTACCAGACCCGCAAGCCTTCGGCCATACCGTGGACTTCGCCATGCCCCGGCACTGCCGACAGTGGCACGCTGTTGAGGTAGTCACGCACGATGTTCTGTCGCGCACCAAGGGTTTGCGGGCCATCCTGATAAGCCCGCACGCTGGCCGAAAACATCTGGCGCAGTTTCTCGGCGCCCGACGCGGTCAGGCCGTCCGGCGAATGTCGATACTTCTCCAGTTGCGTGGCCAGCGTACTGCCGCCCGCCGACTGGCCGGGCAGGTGTAGCAACTTCGCCACTTGCGACCACGCCGCCATGCCGAAGCGCGGCCAGTCTACCGCCGGGTTGGCCAACGGTTGTTTCGGGTCGAGGAGAAAGCGGTTTTCGATGAACAGCAGGCTGCTGACCACCACCGGTGGAATCGCCGCGAAGTCGGCATACAGTTGCTGCGGATAGTTGTATCGATACAGCGGCGCGCCCCGGCAATCGGTGATCGACAGCCCGGCCTGAATCTTTTCCGAATACGGCACGAACAGGCCTTTGTCGGTGTAACCGAGCAGGGCAGGGGAGAAGCGCGTCTGCTCAGTGATCACGTAGTTGCGCTTGAGCAGGCGCGGCAGGAATTCGTCGAGCGAGCTGTAACCCAGGCGCAGATCGAACGGCCCGTTGCCCGGATAGCGAATCGCTTCGCTGGGGCCGGGTTCAAGTTTGTAGGTCAGCGACGCGGCGTACTGGCTCAGCTCCCGCGCCTGGAAGCGCGAGGTGCGCATTTCCTTTGACGCAGCGAGTCCCACCACCACCGCGATGATCAAAAACAACAGCCAGAAAGCCTTCCACCCATGCCGGTTGCGGCGGGTTTTTTCAGGGCCAGGCGCTTCATTCACACGTTCAGTCTGAACCACGGTTTTACTCGAATCGGTTTGCCACAAAGCGCCCATAGTCGACTGATCCATTCACGCAGATTGATCGGACTTGTCTGAAGCTTAGACGGTGGTTGGGGTCGGTGAAAAAAATGTGCGGCCAGGGGCAGGCCTGGAGGTACGGCACGGAGAATGCGATGCGATGTGGCGTGTTGAAAGACTGCGAATCAAAAGCACACGGGTGTAACGATTTCGTAACGGTTATTTGTATGAATATAAGTTGCTAAAGTTCGGTAGTACTCATCGGCTTCGCCTGTTGAATGTTTTGATGTTAACTCAGGCTTTAATTTTATTTGTCTGGAATGAAGTCATGTTTGAATCTCGTGGTCAGGTTTTCAGCATTGCCGAACATGTCGGTATTGTTAAGGCCGCAACGCCGTCGCCATTGTTGAATATGTCAAAAGAAAACCTTGAGATGTTAAAGACGTTTGATGCCAATGCACCACTGTGGCTAAAGAGTGCGTCGCCGAAACAACGCGAAGAAGCTCAATGGCTGATAGAACAAAGTTTGACCGCGCACACGTTGCTCAATAACGCCATGGCATCGGTGAAAACACCTCATGAATTCGCCGCGCCGTTGCTGGCAATGGCCATCAAAGAAAGGTTTGGCCTCGATCTGGACGTCAATCGGGTGCTTGTGGATTTATCCGGTAAACGCGATTTCCACACCTCGCAAATTCCACCCGCTTCGCTGCTTGACTCCGCCCTGCAAAACCATCCGGCTGAAAAAAAGCCGATGTTCTTTTTCAAGGCGAATTGCTATACGGCAGCATCGGGAGGGGAGGTAGTCGAAGTCGGGCTTGGTGTTCATGAGTTTATCGATCTGTGCAGGTTGCTCGATCTCGGGAAACAGTATCAGGCCCATATGCATACTGAACTTCATTGGGCTGACGGCAGTGCTCGGGACGAGTTGAACAAACGCTTCGTTAACTACCAGAAAACGGCGCTGAGGGCTGCGAGTTATATTGCACTGTGTAAAGGTGATATTCGCCGCGAGCATTTTGAAGCACTGATATCGAGTATTGAAGGGAAGGAACATGTTCATGTCGACGGCAAGACATTGTGGTATCGCAGTTTGAGCTTTAATGAGTTGCCCGTGCACAGCTGCATCATTTTCGAGATCGCCGAGCCGGGCGATGAAAGCATTCTGGACAATCTGCTGCCAACCGTTGACGGTTTTGCCAATAACGATTTCATTGCCTACATTCCCGATGACCCCGATCATCCCGTTAAGCACTACACATCCATGACGGAGCTCAAGGCCCGGTTGATCGAACAGTTCGTGCGTCGCGCTGAAAGTGACTCGCCCAAGGCGCCAACGGCTTATCAACGATTCTTCAGCCGTTTCATGCGTTACAAGGATCGGTCGACGTTCTATTACAGCTTTACCGAAGAGGTTCCGACAGCGTCAGGCAAACCACGGCTATGGGACCATGAAACCCGTCGGCAAAAGCACGATCCCGACTTTCTTCTGCAGCTCAGAGTGCTGGATCCATCAGGTGATCCCTGGGCCCGGCACTATGACGTCTGGACGACATTGCAGCGGGAGTTCAACCAGCGGATTTTCAGCGATGCCCGCGAGGCTGCTGTGTCCAATGCCGATGCCGATGTGCGGGATGAGCAATCCTTGCTCGCGATATTCCTTGAAGTCGGCCTGGCCGCACTGAATGTGCTGTCCTTTGCGGTACCTCCATTGGGATTGGTCATGCTCGGGGTGTCGGCCGTGCAGTTGATGGACGAGGCGCTGGAGGGGCTTGAAGATCTCAGTAAGGGCGACAGGGAAGCCGGTTGGGAACACATCACCGACGTGCTGGAAAACATCGGCATTGGTGTGGCGACGCTGCCGTTGCTGGCCGGCGTTCATTCGGAATTCACGCCGATTGAAATGCCCAGTGGACAGAAGCGATTGTGGAAGCCTGACCTTGCGCCTTACCGAAGCGATGTATCGTTGGCAGACGTGAAGCCTGATCCCCAGAATCAGTTTGCGGTCGGCGCCAGACACTATGTGAAGGTCGAGGACGGCGTCTTCGAGAAAGTCATCGAACCGGCCACCGGGCAAGCGAGAATTCTTCACCCGAACAAACCGCAGGCTTACCAGCCGATTGTTGAACAAGACGGAGCTGGCGAATGGCAACATGCGTTACCCCCTCCTTCGACATCCGTCGAACCGACACCGGCCGGGTTCAGTAACAGGCAGTTTCGTCGCGATGCCGTCAGACCATCCGAAGTCGCTCGCCTCAGCCCGGCAGGCAAAGGGATTTTGCAAAGTGCTGACGGACAGCGTCGTTATATTCGCAATATAGATGAGCGGGGCAAGGTCGCGGTGTACCGCGTCAAGAATGATTTCACCCTGAATGCGGAAGCGGTCGACGTTCTCCTCGTCGATTCGAATTTCGATGAACTGACGCCTCGCAGATACCGGCAAGTGGCGCCGGATCAATGGCAACCGCAGTCGCTGTTCGGCGGCGATATCACCGATGATTTTCATGAGACGGACGTCGTCAGCGGACCGCAGCCGGGTGTCTCTGGCAGGCCGGTCTGGGTGCGTCCACCCTTCCACCGAGAGCAATTGCCCAATGGCCTGTGGGAACCGCGGATCGAGGTCGTGGCGCTCCGGGACGTGCGGCATTTGTCCTACGATTGGGGTGAGTTCAAGTTCGTACCCTATTCCGTCAGGTCGACCAATATCCATGCAGCGCTGTCGGCGCCGGAGTTTGGCAATGTATCGATCAGTGCCGGGCTGTTCAATCCGCAGACGGCGCAGTATTCCGTTGGTACGCATCCGTTCGACATTGCTACGCAAGCCAATTACAAGCTTGGCGGCGGGCAAATGATGTTTTCCATGGAGCGGCTGACACACACCTCAACGTTGCAGAGTGAGTTCAACGCGATCAAGTTCGTCGATCTCGCGGCAGGCGAGCTACCCGGCCAGAACGATACCGTGCACGGATACTGGGCGCCTCAAGGTGGCTATGTGGATATTCCAGTGCATCCGGGATGGGGAGAGCCTGACCATGTTTTCACACCTGCCTTCGGTGGGTGTTCGTGGGTTGTGGATCAAATGAGCGAGAATGTTCTACGCGTGCGCCATGTCGAGGCCGGCAGGGAAGCGGCTCAATACAATGATCTCCCTGCCCATGAGCATGGATGGGGCCTGAGCACGGCTATGGAGTTTCCGGAGTACGGCTTGCTTAACGATGAGCAGGGCAATGCCTACATGATCCTGACGTCATTTGCCTACATGAAATACGACCGGGTTGCGCAGGAGTGGGTACTGCATTATCAGTCTCAGCGCGGCGCACCGGAGATCGCCGCCTATTCCCGAACGGAACCGGGCTGGTTCGAAAGCTCGCCCCGGCTGGTCAAGGTATATTCCGGTGAGAAAGTCATCAGAACGGGAACCAAGCGGGTGACAACAGTTGCGTCCCAAGCGCTGCAAAGCAACGCGGCGTAGCGCCCGACTGCTCAGTTGAAACCGCACGAAGCAAAGACGCTGCACCCTCCTTGTGCAATACTCGCCGCGATTTTTTGGCAGCGAGTTTTCCTACAGTTGCCAGTTGATCGCCTCGGTCAACTGGCATATCCCCGACAACTCCCGCTGAATCTTGTGATTTATAGAGTGAAAAGACCTGCGACAAGGTTTTTATACTGCACGCCCCGCTGATCTTTCAGGCCCGTCCTGCAAGACGCGTCCGCCCACGAAGCCGACGCGGTTTCCTGCCCAGCCAAGGCCTATCGGCCGACGCTTCGAAACCCGGTGGTCATATCCAATAACAAGACGAGGTTGTACCCCTATGCCAGTCGGCAATTCTCTGCCTCACGGCGATACCGCTTCGGGCGGTCCGCTCAAACGCGAACTCGGCGAACGGCATATCCGCCTGATGGCGCTCGGTGCCTGTATCGGCGTCGGTCTGTTTTTAGGCTCGGCCAAGGCCATTGAAATGGCCGGCCCGGCGATCATGCTTTCCTACATTCTTGGCGGTCTGGCGATCCTGGTGATCATGCGCGCCCTCGGCGAAATGGCCGTGCACAACCCGGTGGCCGGTTCGTTCAGCCGCTACGCGCAAGATTATCTCGGGCCGTTGGCCGGTTTCCTCACGGGCTGGAACTACTGGTTTCTGTGGCTGGTGACCTGTGTTGCGGAAATCACCGCCGTGGCGGTGTACATGGGTATCTGGTTCCCCGATGTGCCGCGCTGGATCTGGGCCCTCGCGGCGCTGATCAGCATGGGCTCGATCAACCTGATCGCGGTCAAAGCCTTCGGCGAATTCGAATTCTGGTTCGCCCTGATCAAGATCGTCACCATCATCGCCATGGTGATCGGCGGCGTCGGCATCATTGCCTTCGGTTTCGGCAATGACGGCCTGGCGCTGGGCATTTCCAATCTGTGGGCGCACGGCGGTTTCATGCCCAACGGCGTGACCGGTGTGCTGATGTCGCTGCAAATGGTCATGTTCGCCTACCTCGGCGTCGAGATGATCGGCCTGACCGCCGGTGAAGCGAAGAACCCGCAAAAGACCATTCCGGACGCGATCGGCTCGGTGTTCTGGCGAATTCTGCTGTTCTACGTCGGCGCACTGTTCGTGATTCTGTCGATCTATCCGTGGAATGAAATCGGCACCCAGGGCAGCCCGTTCGTGATGACCTTCGAGCGTCTGGGCATCAAGACCGCCGCCGGCATCATCAACTTCGTGGTGATCACTGCGGCGCTGTCGTCGTGCAACGGCGGCATCTTCAGCACCGGGCGCATGCTCTACAGCCTGGCGCAGAACGGCCAGGCCCCGACCGGTTTCGCCAAGACTTCGAACAACGGTGTGCCGCGTCGTGCGCTGCTGCTGTCGATTGCGGTATTGCTGCTGGGCGTAATGCTCAATTATCTGGTGCCGGAAAAAGTCTTCGTCTGGGTTACCTCGATCGCCACCTTCGGTGCGATCTGGACCTGGGTGATGATCCTGCTGGCGCAACTGAAATTCCGCAAAGGCCTGAGCGCCAGCGAACGTGCCGGCCTCAAGTACAAGATGTGGCTGTACCCGGTCAGCTCGTACTTCGCACTGGCGTTTCTGGTGCTGGTGGTCGGCCTGATGGCGTACTTCCCGGATACCCGCGTGGCGTTGTATGTAGGCCCGGCGTTTCTGCTGTTGCTGACGGTGTTGTTCTACGTGTTCAAGTTGCAGCCGACCCAGGTGTCGCAAGACCCGGTGCGTTCGGTTTCCTGAATTCTGACGCCTGAAAACAACAAAGCCCCGGTCGCGAGATCGGGGCTTTGTTGTCAGTGGTCAACAGTGATTGTCAGTGCTACGCGGCCGCTACTTCCAGCGGCTCAAAACTGTCCGCCCGCGCCATCTGCCACATCCGCGAATAGAACTCGCCATTCACTTCGCCGGTGAGCAATTCCCCCGGTTTCAGAAACACATGCAGCTGCGAAAACAACTTGATCTCGGTCGCCGACATGCGCCGCACCAAGTGCTTGGCCGACAGTTGCGACGGATGCTCGAGCCCGGCTGCCGCGAGCATTTCCGCCAGCGCTTTGAGCGTGCTGCGATGGAAGTTGTAGACGCGCTGGGCCTTGTCCGGCACCACCAGAGCGCGTTGGCGCAGGGCGTCCTGGGTGGCGACGCCGGTCGGGCATTTGTTGGTGTGGCAACTTTGCGACTGGATGCAGCCGATGGCGAACATGAAGCCGCGCGCGGAGTTGGCCCAGTCGGCGCCGATGGCCAGCACGCTGGCGATGTCGAAGGCGCTGACGATCTTGCCGCTGGCGCCGAGTTTGATCTTGTCGCGCAGGTTGAGGCCGACCAGCGTGTTGTGCACAAACAGCAGACCTTCGCGCATCGGCACGCCGATGTGGTCGGTGAACTCGACAGGGGCTGCGCCAGTGCCGCCTTCCTTGCCATCGACGACGATGAAATCGGGAAGGATGCCGGTTTCCAGCATGGCCTTGGCAATGCCCATGAATTCCCATGGATGTCCGAGACAGAACTTGAAACCCACCGGTTTGCCGCCGGACAGTTCACGCAGTTGCTGGATGAACTGCATCATTTCAATCGGTGTGGAAAACGCACTGTGGCGCGATGGCGAGACGCAGTCCTCGCCCATCAGGATGCCACGGGTTTCGGCGATTTCCCGGGTGACCTTGTGCTTGGGCAGGATGCCGCCGTGGCCGGGTTTGGCGCCTTGGCTCATCTTGATTTCGATCATGCGCACCTGCGGGTTCTGTGCCTGCGCGGCGAAACGCTCCGGGTCGAAACGGCCATCGCTGGTGCGGCAGCCGAAGTAGCCGCTGCCCAATTCCCACGTCAGGTCGCCGCCGTGCTCGCGGTGATATGGGCTGATGCTGCCTTCACCGGTGTCGTGGGCGAAGTTGCCGAGTTTCGCGCCCTGGTTCAAGGCGCGGATGGCGTTGGCACTGAGCGAGCCGAAGCTCATCGCCGAAATATTGAAGATCGACGCCGAGTACGGCTGCGTGCACTGCGGGCCGCCGACAGTGACGCGGAAACCGTTCGGATCGCTCAACGGCGCCGGACGCATCGAATGGCCGATGAATTCGAAGCCGGACTGATAGACGTCGATCAACGTGCCGAACGGTTTGTCGGCGGTCTCGTTTTTCGCTCGCGAGTACACCAGCGAACGCTGCGCGCGGGAGAAGGGCAGGGCGTCGCTGTCGGACTCGAGCAGATACTGGCGAATCTCCGGGCGGATGCCTTCGACCAGATAACGGATATTGCCCAGAATCGGGTAATTGCGGCGCACCGCGTGGCGCGTCTGCAACAGGTCGAAGATCCCGAGCAGGCTCAGCACGCCAGTGACGGCGGTGATCGGCCACAGCCAGTCATGTTCGAGGAAAGGCAGGCTGGCGAGGGTGAAAATCACACAGGCGGCAAAGAAGGCGTAGCGGCTCAGCAGCGACAGGCTCATACGGTTTCCCTGGTTCGGACTCGGAATATTCATCGAAGATTTAGGGATGAACACCATTCCCCTGTAGGAGTGAGCCTGCTCGCGATAGCGGTATATCAGCTGCAAACGATTTCACTGACCCGACGCCATCGCGAGCAGGCTCACTCCTACATAAAGCAATTTCATCAAGCGTTCAGGCGTTCTGCGCCTGCAAAAAAATCGAAAACAGCTCGGACTGGGATTTGATCCCCAGCTTGCTGTACATGTGTTTCTTATGGACTTTCACGGTTTCCACGGAGATTTCCAGCTTACGGGCGATTTCTTTGCTGGAGCAACCGCTGAGCATCAAACGCCCGACATCCAGTTCCCGCGCGGTCAGTTGGGCGCCCTTGAGCTGTTGCACCGACGCTTCCAGTTGCACGCGCCAGTCGGCCTGCGCCGGTGCGGCGGCGAGGGCGACGGTTTCGTTGATCTCGTACGGCAAGCGCTGGCGCAGCAGACCCAGTACCCACGGCTGAATCAATGACAGCAAAGCAATCTGCTCACCAGTGAAACGTTTTTCACTGCCCAGCGACAGGCACAGCGTGCGCTCCCCTTCGAGCTGGCAATTGAACTGGATTTCGTCCGCCACCACATTCAGACGAAAGTATCGCTGGTAATACTCGGTCAGCTCGAAATGCTCCGGCGCGACTTCCGAGAGGCGATAGAGCCCGGTTCGCGACTGCTCGCGGCAGGCGATGTAGAACGGATCGAGCAAGTACAGACCACGCAGATAATCCTGGAACAATGGGTCCGGGCTACCGTCCTCACCCGGGCATTCGGCGAAGACTTGCGGATGCTGTTCGGCGCTGAACAGCAGCACGACCCAGCTATCGAACGTCACGTACTGCTCGAGCAGACGCACCAGTTGCGCCCAGAAATTCGGCTTGTCCAGCGCGTCGATCAGTTGCCCGACAGCGCGGTGCCAAGTGATGTCATTCAACGAAAGTGTCATCGATCTACCCCTATCGGGTTACCCCGGCCGCGTGATTCCCTGGCCGGTTGCTTGCTGCGCATACTGGCCCACAGACAGGCACCGGGCAATCTTTCCAGGCTCGGCGCTCACAACAAGGAATTCTCATGAAAGTCGAACTCGCCCAACTGGCGGGCCGTGACAATGACACGGCTTACAACCTCCAGCGCGCACTGACGGCGATTGCTGCCTGCGCGGCCGACACGCAAATGATCGTGTTCCCGGAAACCCACCTGATGGGCTTTCCCAATGCCGAAACCGTGGCGCGAATCGCCGAACCGCTCGACGGCCCGACCGTCAGCGCCGTGTGCGCGGCGGCGCGTGAGCGCAACATCGCAGTGGTCATCGGCATGGCCGAAAACGACAACGGCCGCTTCTACAACACCACGCTGCTGATCACCCCAGAAGGCATTGCCCTGAAATACCGCAAGACTCATCTGTGGGCGTCGGATCGCGGCGTGTTCGAGGCCGGCGACCGCTATGCCACTTGTGTGTGGAACGGCGTGCGCGTCGGGCTGTTGATCTGCTACGACATCGAGTTCCCGGAAACTGCCCGCGCCCTGGCGCAACTGGGCGTGGAATTGCTCATCGTCACCAACGGCAACATGGACCCGTACGGCCCGACCCACCGCACCGCGATCATGGCCCGCGCCCAGGAAAACCAAGCGTTTGCGCTGATGGTCAATCGCGTTGATGCAGGGGATGACGGCCTGGTGTTTGCCGGCGGCAGTGCGCTGGTCGATCCGCTGGGGGCGCTGCTGTTCGAGGCTGGGCGCGAAGAAGGGCAGTTCAGGGTCGAGCTGGATTTCACGCAACTGGAGATCGCGCGCAAGGATTACCGCTATCTGGATGATCAGCGTCTGAAGTTGCCGGGAGAGGTGGTGGAGCAGGCTTGCGGTGTTCGCGAGTTGTTGATTCCACACTGATAACCACTGCCCTCACCCTAGCCCTCTCCCGGAGGGAGAGGGGACTGACCGAGGTGTACTTTCGAGATACATCGACCTGAGATGCCGAGTCGAACTCAGGTATCGAAATCCACACAGATCGGCTCCCTTTCCCCCTCGCCCCCTTGGGGGAGAGGGCTGGGGTGAGGGGGGAAAGATCTCAAGCCGAACCACGATGCAAGCCACACACAACAACAAAACAGACCCGAAAAATTTTCGCCGAATCCGGCTCTGCCATAAATCCAATAACATTCGGAGTAAGTCGCCCATGGCTCGTTTGCAACGCACCCTTTCGCTAGGGTCGGTGGTGCTGTTCGGCATCGCCTACATGACGCCGATCATTGTCCTCGGCACCTTCGGCATCCTCGCCCAAACCACCGCTGGGATGGTGCCTGCGGCTTATCTGGCGGCGCTGGTGGCGATGTTCTTCACCGCCATGAGTTACGGGCGCATGGCCGCCGCGTTCCCTGTCGCGGGCTCGGCTTACAGCTACGTGCGCAAGGCGATCAGCCCCAAACTCGGCTTTATCGCCGGTTGGGCGGTGTTGCTCGATTATCTGTTTCTGCCCATGGCCATCTGGTTGATCGGCGCGGCTTACCTGACGTCGGCCTTCCCATCGATCCCGCAATGGATCTGGGTGCTCGCGTTCATCGGTATCACCAGTGCGATCAACATCATCGGCCTGAAACTGGCCAACGGCATCAACGCCTTGCTGATGCTGGTGCAGTTCCTCGTGCTGATCGCCTTCGTTGCGCTGTGCGTGCACTACATCGGTGGCGATGCGGGTACGCCGTTGTGGTCGATCAAGCCGTTTTTCAACGGCGACATGCAGCTGCCGCTGATCATGAGCGGCGCGGCGATCGCTTGCTATTCGTTCCTCGGCTTCGACGCAGTCAGCACCCTGACCGAAGAAACCCGCGATCCACGCCGCACCATTCCCCGGGCGATCATGCTGATCACCTTGATCGGCGGCCTGATCTTCGTCGGCGTCTCGTACTTCGTGCAGATCGCTCATCCGTCGTTCCATTTCGACAGCGTCGACTCGGCTGCTTATGAAATCGCGCGCAACATCGGTGGTGATCTGTTCGTCTCGATCTTCCTGATCGGCCTGATCGTCGGCCAGTTCGCCTCGGGACTGTCGGCCCAGGCCAGCGGTTCGCGACTGTTGTTCGCCATGGGCCGCGACGGCGTCTTGCCCAAGTCCTTCTTCGGCACGTTGCACGCGCGCTTCGGCACACCGGTCAACAGCATCCTGCTCTGCGCCGTGGTGGCCTTGCTGGCGCTGAAACTCGACGTCACCACCTCGACCTCGTTCATCAACTTCGGCGCGTTCCTGGCATTCAGTCTGGTGAATCTGTCGGTGATCTTCCATTACTGGATCGGCGGCGAGAAAAAGGGCCTGCGCGAGTTGTTGCTGTTTCTGATCTTCCCCTTCATCGGGCTGGTGGCTGATTTGTGGCTGATGGTCAGCCTTGATCATCTGGCGGTGTATCTGGGCCTGAGCTGGCTGGCGATTGGCGTGGTGTATCTGGCGGTGCTGACGGGCGGCTTCCGTCGCCAGCCACCGGAGATGGATTTTCAGGAAGCCGCCTGAGACGGCTTCACGCAGCGGGCCGACTCTGACGCATCGGCAACTCGACGCGAAAGGTCGTGCCCACGCCCGGCTCGCTGCGTACCGAGATTTCTCCTCCGTGTTTTTTAACGATGCCGTAAGACAGGGACAGGCCAAGCCCGGTGCCCTGGCCGACCGGTTTGGTGGTGAAAAACGGATCGAAGATTTTCTGCAGGATATCCGGCGCAATCCCCGCGCCGGTATCGGCAACCTCCACCCAGGCAGTTTCCTGTTGTTGCCCGATGCGCAAGGTGATGGTGCCGCGTTCGGGCCCCATGGCCTGAGCCGCATTGACCACCAGGTTCATGATCACCTGATTGATTTGTGACGGCAGACACTCGATATCCGGCAAGGGCTGATATTCCTTGATCAGGTCGGCCTTGTACTTCAGCTCGCTGGCGACAATGTTCAGGGTCGACTCTATGCCTTGTTGCAGATTGGCCCACTGCCATTGCTGGTTGGTATCGACCCGGGAGAAATCCTTCAGGTCCTTGACGATCTGCCCGACCCGGCCGATGCCTTCCTTGGACTCGCGGATCAGCACCGGAATGTCTTCGAGGAGAAAGTCCAGATCGACGTCTTGGCGCAACTGCTCAAGCCGCGCCACGGACTCGCTGTCTGGCGTGGGCCCGAGCGTTTGCCAGGCATCGAGTACGCTCAGCAATTGTTTGAAGTAGCCGTCGAGGGTGCCGAGATTGGAGGAGATGAAGCCGATCGGATTATTGATTTCATGGGCCACGCCGGCCGCCAGTTGGCCCAGTGAAGCGAGTTTTTCCGACTGCACCAACTGACTTTCCAGTTGCTTGCGCTCATCGATTTCCCGTTGCAGTTCTTCGCTGGCCTGCTTGAACTGGGCGGTGCGCTGATCGACCAGGTGTTCCAGATGATGCATCTGCAATGATGCACGTTCGGTCATCTGCCATTTGGTCAGCAGGGTGTTGGCCATCTGCTGCACTTCGATGTTGTCGAACGGTTTTTTCAGAATCAGCAAGCGGTCATGCGCCTGCAGGCGTTCCAGCAGTTCATCCCAGGAATAATCCGAGTAGGCGGTACAGACCACTACCTGCAACTGCGGATCGTGCTGCCAGAGATGTTCGATGGTTTTCGCGCCGTCCCAGCCATCGGGCATGCGCATGTCGACGAAGGCCAGCGCGTAGGGGCGTTGCTCTTTCAGCGCCTGCATCAGTTTGCCCAGGCCTTCTTCGCCGCCATAGGCTGAATCGAGCTCGAACAGCGGGCGCCGGGGGCGGGTCTGGGCACCGAACAGGGCGGCCTCCATCTCGTCCAGTTCCACTGACTGCGCCGCTGGCGGCGCAAGAATCTTGCGGAAGTCTTCGTGAATCGACGGCATGTCGTCGATCAGCAGAATGCGGCGGTTCGACAGTTCGCTCATGCGTGCTCCGTTACGGTAATCAGCGGTATCTGCAGGGTGAACAACGCACCTTTGCCCGGGCCGTCACTGTGCGCGGTGAGGCGCCCGTTCATTTCGATCGCGGCCAGGGCACAACTGTGCAGGCCGAACCCGTGGCCTTCCTTGCGGGTGGTAAAACCGTGAGCAAAGATCCGTGTCATGTTCTCCGGTGCGATGCCTTCGCCATCGTCCTTGACGCTGATTTCGAGGAAGCCGTCATCGACGATTTTTACTGCCAGGGTCATGGTGCGTGGGCGGTTGCTGAGGTCGGACATGGCGTATTTGGCGTTGCTGATGAGGTTGATCAGGATCAGCAGCAAGCGGTGTTTGTCGCCCATCACCTGCGGCACATCCGCATATTCCCTGACCACCGTGACGTGGTGCCGGGTCAGGGCACCGGCGTTCATGCGCAACGCGTCTTCGAGCAACTCGTTGATCAACAGCGGCTCGGTCATGCTGCTGGCGCCAGCGTAGGACTGCTGGGTGGCGACGATGTCCTTGATGTGATCGACGCTCTTGTTCATCTGGTTCAGTTCGTCGAGCATTTCCTGCTGCTCCTGGGCAATGGCGACCACCAATTGGTTGAGGTAGCCGGGGAGCAATTTGCCTTTGGCGTCTTCGCTGAGGAAGGCGCCGAGGTCATGCGGGTGTTCGTTGATCATTTGCATGGCCTTGCCCAGACCCTGGGATTTGCTGCTGCGCAGCTTGCGTGTGATCAGGTCGCTGGAGATGTTCACGCTGTTGAGTACGTTGCCGACGTTGTGCAGCACGTTGGTGGCGATTTCCGCCATGCCGGCCTGACGTGCCGCGCCGAGCAGTTCGCTTTGCGCGTCCCTGAGTTCCCGGGTGCGCTCCTCGACCCGTTGCTCCAGTACATCGTTGGCCGTTTGCAGGGCACTGTTTACCCGGTTGATCTCGGCGAAACTGCCAATCAGGCGGATGGCCAGCCACACCAGCGACAACACCAACAGCACCGAAAACAATAACAGGTAGACGTGGTACTGCCGGTCGACCTGATCGGCGCGCTGCTGATCGTGGTCGAGCATGGTGGTGATGACGTCCAGGCGTTCGGCCACTGGAATGGTTTCGATGCTCTCGAGTAACTGGTTGACCCGTGGCTGTTCGCGAGCAATCAGGGCGATGTGGTTGCTCAGGATCCTGATCGGCGTTTCAAATGCCGGTGGCAGGCGTTCGGCGTTCACCTTCAGTTTGTTCAGGCCGACCTCGATGTCGGCGGCCCTGTCGTCGGAGGTGACCTGGGCGAATTCCAGGGCGCTGAGCAGCAAGTCGTAGGTATCGGTGATGATGTTTTGCAGCTGCAATTTATCGAAGTCCGACAGGCTGGCCAGCTGTTGCAGGATGTCGTCTTCAGCCGTGGGCAGAAAGGCCAGGGAGTTGCGCAACAGCGCATTCTGCGATTTGAACTGTTCGACCAGACGGGTCTTTTCCTGCATCGCTTGGCGGAAGTTCTCGTGGGCGTCGTTCCATTGCGCCGAGTCTTTGCGTCCATGCCCGGACTCTATCGCGTCGAAGCGCTCCCACAGCCGGTTCATCTCGTTCATCGGCGACACCAGCGGATCGTAGTTGTGGGTGAGCGCGACCCTGGCCTTGAGGACCTCGTTTTCCCACAGCGAGTTCTGCTGCTTGATCTGCCGGATCAGATCCCGCGACTCGGTGTACGTCATGTTCTGGTCGGAGCTGGACTTGAAGTAGAGAAACAGCAGGATCGAGGCCAGGGCCATGGCGACCAGCGTGAGCAACAGCAGACTGCGCCGACGGGAGATGTTGATCATAGTGAGCCCGCCCATTGGCCGGTGAGGGTCTTGAGAAACAGAATGATCAGTCGTTTGTCCTCTTCGCTTGGCATGCGCCCCAACTGGTACTGGAACATCACATCCACCGCCCGCTCGAGGGTGGGCGCCGAGCCATCGTGAAAATACGGTGCGGTGATCGCGACATTGCGCAGGCTCGGCACCCTGAATACGGCCCGATCCGCTTCATCGCCGGTGACATTGAAGCGGCCCTGATCGGCCACGGTGGGGTTGCCGCGATCGGCGAGGTAATCGCCGAACACGCCGAATTTCTGGAACATGTTGCCGCCGATGTTCACCCCTTGATGGCAGGCAATGCAGCCGTACTCCTTGAAGCGCTGATAACCGTACTTTTCCTCCAGGGTGAGGATGTCGGTGTTGCCCAGCAGGTATTGATCGAAACGTGAGTCGGGCGTCAGCAGGGTGCGTTCGAAGCTGGCCAGCGCCTGCTGGACATTGGCTCTGGTCACACCGTCCGGGAAGAGGGCGGCGAAGTCGCGGCGATAGTCGGGGTTTTGGCCGAGCCGCTCGATGACCGTGTTCCAGTTGCTGCCCATTTCATGGGGGCTGGTGATGACGACGTTGCTTTGTTCTTCCAGGGTTTCGACGCGGCCATCCCAGAACTGGCGAAAGTTGAGGACAGCGTTGAACACCGTCGGCGTGTTGAACGCTACCGGTCTGCCGTCGAAGCCCAGAGACAAGGCGCGGCTGTCGGCACCGTTCTTGTCCAGTTGGTGACAGCTGGCGCAGGACAGCGTGTTGTTGATCGATAACCGTGGCTCGTGGAATAACCGCCGACCGAGTTCCACGTGCCGGGCGTCCTGCTGCGCAGCCGCGGGCAACGGTTTGAGCGGCTCGTCCAGCGGCTCGGCAGCGGCCCCGGCACACAATCCGCACAGCAGCAACGTCATGGCGTGGTGGTAAAGGCTCATTGGCAATCGTCTCCCTGACTCAAGGCCGGTTTCAAAGTGTTCATCAGATCGCCCACGGCGCGGGTTGCGTGCCGGCCAGCAAGCGTGCGAACGCGTCGGCTGGCAGGGCTTTGCTGAAAAAGTGCCCTTGGCCTTCTTCGCAGTGATGGGCCTTGAGAAAGGCCAGTTGTTCGGCGGTTTCGATGCCCTCGGCGATAACGTTCAGCCCAAGACTCTTGCCCAGGTTGATGATCGCGCTCACCAGCGCGGCATCGTTGCGGTCGTTGCACAGGTTGCGAATGAAAGATTGGTCGATCTTCAGCACGTCGATGGGAAACCGCCTCAGGTAGCTCAGGCTGGAATAGCCGGTGCCGAAGTCATCGATCGCCAGGCGCGTGCCCAGCACTTTCAGGCGATTGAGCGCCGTCATCGTCGCCTCGACGTTTTGCATCAGTACGCCTTCGGTGATTTCCAGCTCCAGCCACTCGGGCGCCAGTCCTGTCTGCTCGAGTACGTGCTCGATGCCTGCGACGAAGTCACGCTGGCGAAAATCGATGGGCGAGGTGTTCACCGACATGCGGATCGGTGGCAGCCCGGCCACTTGCCAGGCGCGGGTCTGACGACAGGCTTCGGCCAGTACCCATTTGCTCAGCGGTACGATCAGGCCGCTGTCCTCGGCCACCGGGATGAAGTCCGCCGGGTAGACCCAGCCATGCCCCGGTTTCTGCCAGCGCACCAGGGCTTCGGCACCCACCACTCTGGCACTGCGCAGGTCGATCTTGGGCTGATAGTGCAGAACCAGTTCGTGGTTTTGCAGAGCGCGGCGAATCCCTGACTCGATGCTCTGCTGTTCGCGGGCGTGCTGGTTCATGGCCTCGATAAAGAAGCCGATGTTGTCGGGCCCCTGTTCCTTGACGTTGCGCATCGCGGTCTCGGCTTTCTTGATCAGTTCGATGGCCTCGAGACCGTCATCAGGGTAGACGCTGATGCCCAGGCTGGCGGTGACGCTGACATCATGGCCGGCAATCGTCTGCGGCAGGCGAATGGCGGCGAGGAGTTTCTCCGCGATGCCGCGGGTTTGCAGGGGATGGTTGATGTCGCCGAGGATCACGACGAACTCGTCGGAGCCGTAGCGAAACACCGAGTCCGAATCACGCACGCAGGCCAACAGTTGCCGGGCGGTCTGTTTGAGTATGTCGTCACCCGCCGGATGGCCCAGCGCATTGTTTATGCGCTTGAAACGATCCAGACCAAGGAACATCACCACCAGTTGCCTGTCATGGCGCCGGCAGACAGCCATGGCCTGGCTCAGGCGATCGCCCAGCAAGGTGCTGTTGGGCAGTTCCGTCAGGCTGTCGTATTGCAGCAGGTGCGAAACCTTGAGCAGTTCGTGAACCCGCGCCTCGATGGTCCGCTCAAGGCTGAGCATCTTCAGCGCTGCGTCCTGCGCCAGCTGCCACTTCCAGGTCAGGGCGTTGGCCATCTGGCGGATTTCCAGGCTGTCGAACGGTTTTTTCAGGATCAGCAACTGGTCGCCGAACTCCAGCCGTTCGGCCATCGCCTCCCAGCTGTAGTCGCTGTACGCCGTGCACAAGGCGATTTGCAGGTTCGGATCGACCAGCCACAGTTGCTCGATGGTTTCCAGGCCGTCCCAGCCGGGCGGCATGCGCATGTCGATGAAGGCAAGCGCATAGGGGGTGCCGTTGGCCAATGCTCGTTTGACCAGTGCGAGCGCTTCCTGGCCCTGATAGGCGGAGTCGATCTGGAAGCTCGGGTGCGGCGCCTGATGGGTGCCGAACAAGGTCTGTTCCAGTTGCTGCAGATCGCCGGTGTCCGCAACCTGCGGCGCGAGGATCTTGCGAAAGTCCTCATGGATCGCCGGCGTGTCGTCGATGACCAGAATGCGCCGGTTGGTCTGCGGAAAAGGCGTTTTCATGCCTCGTCCTCCTTCGGCGCCCGACGGCAACTTTCCTTGAGCAAACGCCCGGCCTGCTCGGCGCTGACCGCCGCGCTGAAATACCGCCCGCGGGCGCTGGGCAGCGGGGGCGCGGCGACGGTCGCGCAAGGCAGGTCCGGCGACGGTTGGCCATCAGCGATGATGCCGATGTCCAGGTCCCGGGCGAAGTTGACGATGGCACGCAGGGCGTTGGCGCCGGCGACATCGTGGGCGGCACTGTCGACGAAGCTCTGGGCCAGTTTGAGGTGATTGACCCGGTAGGTTTTCAGGTAGTCGAACGAGGAGTATTCGGTGCCGAAATCATCGATGGCGATGGTCACACCCAGTTCACGCAGGCGCGGCAACGCATCGTTGTGCGTCCATTTGGTCTGGGCCAGCGTGGCCTCGGTAACATCGAAGCGCAGGTCCCAGGGGGCGAGTTCCCAGCGGGCGGTGGTGCGCAGCACGTCGTAGATGAGTTCCGGACCGCTCTTGAGTTGCGCCAGCGAAAGTTTAATCGCCATCACCGGCGGTGCGACCCCTTCGTTACGCCACAGATGCATCTGCTGGCAGGCGTGATTCAGCACCCAGCGTCCGAGCGGAATGATCGCGCCGGTTTTCTCCGCGATCGGCACGAAATCGCAGGCCGGCAACAGGCCGAGGCGCGGATGCTGCCAGAGGATCTGCGCCTCCATGCCCAGAATCCGGCCGCTGTGCTGATCAACTTCCGGTGCATAACGCAACATCAGTTCATGGTTCTCGAGGGCTGTCATCAATTCGCTGATCAGGGTCATGCGATCCGCCATTTCCCGGGAGATTGCCTCGGAATGGAAGTGATACTGGTTGCGGCCCATTTCCTTGGCCCGATACAGCGCCATATCGGCCTGCCCGAGCAGGCTGTCGGCATCGAGGCTCAGATCGTTGTAACTGCTGATACCGATGCTCACCGAAATGTGCAGCGCATTGCCGGCCAGGTTGTAGGGCGCGAGCAACGTGTCGCGGATATTGGCGGCCATCGCGGCCGATTGGGTCGGGTCACTGACGTCCAGTTGCAGGATCGCGAATTCGTCACCGCCCAGGCGCGCCACCACGTCGTTTTCCCGCACGCCGGATTTGATGCGCCGGGCGACTTCCTGCAGCAGCAGATCGCCCACCGGGTGACCCAGGGTGTCATTGATCCGCTTGAAGTGGTCCAGATCCAGATAAAACACCGCAAACGGCATGGCGCCCCGGCGCGCGGCAGCGAATGCCTGATGCAGGCGTTCGATCAGGGTGGCGCGGTTGGCCAGGCCCGTCAGGCCATCGGAGCGGGCCAGCAAGGCCAGTTTGTCCTCGGCCAGACGACGTTCGGTGATGTCGAGGATGATGCCTTCGACCTCCAATAGTCGGCCGTCATGATCGCGCACCGGGATGTAGCGGTTTTCCACCCAGCGCCAGGTGCCCTGGCCGGTGCGCATGCGAAATTCTATGGAAGCGCCCGATGCATGCCGATCCATAACCCGGGCCATGGCTGCGTCGACGCTGGCGTGATCGTCCGGGTGAATCAGCACCTGCGCCCAGTCTGGCGAGCCCACCAGATCGGCGGCGACATGGCCGTAGCGGGTAATGTTGTGGGAGATATACATCAACGCGAACGAGGGATCACCGCGCAAGCGGTACAGGATGGTCGGGCTGTTCTGCACAATGATGTTGGCGTCGGACAGCTCGCGGGTGCGCTCCTGGACTGCATTTTCCAGCAGGTTCATCTTCAGTTCGGCGTCTTCGGTCATTTGCCATTTGACCGTGAGGGCGCTGGCCATCTGCCGGATCTCGATCGCGTCGAAGGGTTTTTTCAGAATCAGCAACCGGTCATTCAGCTCCAGACGCCGGTCGATTTCTTCCCAGGAATAATCGGAATAGGCCGTGCACAGCGCAACTTGCAATCGGGGATCGACTTGCCACAGCCGTTCGATGGTTTCCAGGCCATCCCAGCCCGGTGGCATGCGCATGTCGATGAACGCCATCGCATAGGGGCGGTTTTCTGCCAGCGCGGCTTCGACTCTGTCGAGGGCTTCGCGGCCCTGGAAGGCCGAATCGAGTTCGAACTGCTGGGATTGTCTGGCGGACGGAGTGCCGAACAACAAATTCTCGGTTTCGCCCAGACCCTCGTCGTCCAGGATGACCGGACTGAGAATCTTGGCGAAATCGCCATGGATCGCCGGACTGTCGTCGACGATCAGCACACGACGATTGATGTGCGCGGTTGGCCGGTTCATGTCGTGCCTGCCAGAGGCTGGCATGCTGTTGTCATCCTGGGCATCCTTTTCCTTCGCCAATTGCCAGTTCCAGAGCCACGGTGTCCTGCGCTGTACTGAGCATAGTCGTCTACTCGGTACTACGCTTTCAGGCCCGCAGGAAGATTTGCGTGAAATCAGGCAGAAATCATCTAGCCTTGGACACAGGCACGGACTTGCGAGGTGTTTGTTCGGTGTGCCGTTAACCCTGTTTTCGTTTTGAGGCCATGCCATGGAAGAGCAATCCGCCCCGATGCCGGGGCATCGACCCACGGTGCTGTTGGTTGATGACGAGGAATCGATCCTCAACAGCCTGCGCCGTCTGTTGCGCGGCCAACCCTACGACGTTCTGCTGGCCACCAGCGGCGCCCAGGCGCTGGACATCCTTGCGCAGCAGCCGGTGAATCTGGTGATGAGCGATGCGCGCATGCCGGGCATGGACGGCGCTTCGTTACTGGCCCATGTTCGTCAGCGCTATCCGCAGACTGCGCGGATCATGCTTACCGGCTATGCCGATCCGTCGGCGATCATCAAAGCCATTAACGACGGGCAGATTCACCGTTACATCAGCAAGCCGTGGAATGACGAGGAATTGCTGCTGATCCTGCGTCAGTCTCTCGAACACCAGCATTCCGAGCAGGAGCGCGAGCGGCTGGAGCACTTGACGCGGATGCAGAACGACCAGCTCAAGCAGCTCAACATCACCCTGGAAAAACATGTGGCGGCGCGCACCGCCGAGCTGCAGCAGACCGCCGACATGCTCGATCTGGCGTACGAAGAGCTCAAGCACAGCTATGTCACTGGCACCGAAGTGTTTTCGCTGCTGGCCAATCTGCGTTTGCCGCCTGCCAAACAGACCAACCGGCAGATCATCGAACTGGTGCGCAGCTACTGCAAACAGCATGGCCTGGACGAAGCCAGCAGTCGCGACCTGGCCATGGCTGCGGCGTTGTACAACATCGGCAAGCTGAGCTGGACCGACGCGATGATGACCACGCCTTCGGATCTGCTGCGCCATACCGAGCGCGAGCGTTATCGCGATTATCCGAAGCAGAGCGAATCGTTGCTCATGACGCTGGATCCGATGAAGGACGCGGCGCGTCTGATCCTGCACCATCAGGAGCGCTGGGACGGCAGCGGGTTTCCCGACCGGCTCAAGGGCGAGGGCATTCCATTCGGTTCGCGTCTGCTGAAACTGGCAGTGGATTTCGTCGAGTTGCAGCGCGGTCTGATTCTCGAGCGACAGATGAACAGCGACGAAGCATTGCTTTACCTGCGCCAGTACGCCGGGCGTTTGTACGATCCTGATCTGGTCGAAGATTTCATTCAGGTCTGTGCGGCATTCCTCAGCGACGTCACGCTGGCCGACCCGTCGGTCAAGGTGCTGTCCACCCGGGACCTGGCGGCGGGAATGATTCTGGCGCGCAATCTCAATGCTGATAACGGCATGCTGCTGCTTAACGCCGGCAAGGTTCTCAGTGCGCTGCTGGTGGAAAAACTGATCGCGTTCGAAGCGATGGAAGGCGGCAAGTACAAGATTTTCGTCAAGGTACCGGAGGAGGTTGAAGCCGAGCTCAAGGCTGTGGAGGAATGACCGGCGAGGTGACGGCATAGACGCGGGCATGGGATCCTTGCGGTTTTTCAGGCTGGTGACTGCTCCGTGACTTCCGTATCTGTTGCTCCGACACACCTCATCCATATCGCCGCCGCGCTGCTGCTCAACGCCCAAGGCCAGACCTTGCTGGTGCGCAAGCGTGGCACCACGGCGTTCATGCAACCGGGCGGCAAGATCGAAGCCCATGAGCTGCCGATCCACGCCCTTGCCCGAGAGCTGGAAGAGGAATTGGGGCTTCAGATCAATCCGGCGCAGGCCTCCTTTCTCGGCCAGTTCTCGGCACCTGCCGCCAACGAGCCGGGGTTCGTCGTGCATGCCGACATTTTTCAACTGATGATCGACGCTGACGTTATGCCCGCAGCCGAAATCGAGGAGGTCATCTGGGTCGATCCGGCCACTGATCCGGCGCTTGAACTGGCACCATTGACACGCGAGCACATCCTGCCGTTTTATCGCCGTTCACTGACCGCACTCGCCTGATCATCCTCGCAAAGGACTTTGCCATGATCCCGCTGCCAGACCTGCTGATGTTTGCCGCCGCTGCACTGCTGATGGTGCTGACACCGGGGCCCAACATGATCTATCTCATCTCGCGCTCGATCTGTCAGGGACGCAAGGCCGGGATCACGTCGTTGCTCGGCGTGGTGGCGGGGTTCTTTGTGCATCTGTTTGCGGCGGCGGCCGGTTTGACCGCAGTGTTCCTCGCCGTGCCGATGGCTTATGAAGTGCTGAAATGGGCCGGTGCGCTGTACCTGTTGTGGCTGGCCTGGCAAGCGGTGAAACCCGGCGCGCGCTCGCCGTTCGAAGCGCAGCAATTGCCGGCCGACTCGTCACGCAAGCTGATCACCATGGGCTTTCTCACCAGCGCGCTGAACCCGAAAATCGCCGTGTTCTACCTCTCGGTATTTCCGCAATTCATCACCCCTGAACACGGCTCGGTGTTCACCCAAAGCATCGTGCTCGGCCTGACCCAGATCAGCGTCAGTTTCTGCGTCAATTTGCTGATCGCGCTGTTCGCGGCGGCCATCGCTTCGTGGTTTGTGCGTAACCCGACCTGGCTGGCGTTGCAGCGCTATTTCATGGGCCTGGTCCTTGGCGGCCTCGCGGTGCGGTTGATGCTTGAACAGCGGCGGACCGCCTGAGGTGTGGATCGAACGGCTGGATGCCAGTCATGCCCTGGCTTACCGCGAGCTGATGCTCGAAGCCTACGACCGGCATCCGCAGGCGTTCACCTCCAGCGTGCGCGAACGCGCGGTAATGCCCTTGAGCTGGTGGGAGGGCCGCCTGACCAGCAAGCTCGATGTGGTGCTCGGTGCCTTCGACGGCAGCACGCTCGCCGGCATTGTTGGCCTGGCCTTCGAACCGCGCGAGAAAGCCCGGCACAAGGCAACGCTGTTCGGGATGTACGTATCAGCCGATTTTCGTCAGCACGGTTTGGGTCATGAACTGGTGCAAGCAGCCATTGCCGAAACGCAAAATCATCGCGAACTGAAAGTCATCCAGCTCACTGTTACCGCCGGCAATGACGCTGCTTTCAACCTCTATCAGCGCTGTGGCTTCGTCCAGTTCGGCCTTGAACCACTCGCGGTGCGGGTCGGCGAAGATTATTTCGACAAGATCCACATGTGGCGTGAAGTCCATCCGGCATGAAGATCAAAAGATCGCAGCCTTCGGCAGCTCCTACACGGTTGATGTAGGAGCTGCCGAAGGCTGCGATCTTTTGATTTTGGCGTTCAGCGAACCGCGCTGACACCGTCCAGGGTCGAGAACGAGGTGTCTTTGGCCGTCAGCAGAAAATCACGCATGTACGGTGCATCGAGCATGTCGGTGCGAATCGCTGCATACAGCGTCGCGAACAAGCCTTTTTCCCCAAGCCGTTTACCCTTCACATAACCGCGCGAACTGTATTCGTGCAGCGCCCAGTGCGGCATGCCGCAGACGCCACGTCCGCTGGCGACCAGTTGCATCATCATCACCGTCAGTTCCGAGGTGCGCACTTGCGCCGGCTCGATGTCGGCCGGTTCCAGAAAACGCGTGAAAATGTCGAGGCGGTCGCGTTCCACCGGGTAGGTGATCAGCGTTTCGGTCAACAAGTCTTCCGGGACGATGTACGGCTTGCTCGCCAGTGCATGCTGATTGGCGACCGCGAGCATGGCTTCGTAAGTGAACAGCGGCACGTAAGTGATGCCGGCAATCTCCAGCGGGTCGGAAGTCACCACCAGATCCAGATCTCCACGCGCCAGGGCTGGCAGCGGGGCGAAGGCAAAGCCCGAGGCGAGATCCAGCTCGACCTCCGGCCACGCATCGCGGAATTGGTCGATGGTCGGCATCAGCCACTGGAAGCAACTGTGGCATTCGATGGCCATGTGCAAACGCCCGGCGGTGCCACCGGCCAGACGACTGATATCGCGCTCGGCGGCACGCAGCAAGGGCAGGGTGGCGTCAGCCAGTTGCAGCAGGCGCAAACCGGCGCTGGTGAACCGCACCGGTTTGGTCTTGCGCACGAACAGTTGCATGCCCATGCGCTCTTCAAGTTCTTTGAATTGATGCGACAGGGCTGACTGCGTCAGATGCAGGCGGTCAGCGGCATCGACCAGACTGTCGGCTTCGCGCAGGGCATGCAGGGTTTTCAGGTGACGGATTTCAAGCACCGGCTGGCTCCATGAAGAAAACTTGTGACAATCGCAGGGTGGTTGAGTTTGTCTCATGTTGACCGGGCTGTCGACATCCTCTGACTCACCGCGTGAATTCCCTGAGGGTGACCGCTCGGCACTCTTCATCAAACTGTCACGCAAGTGTGGCAGCGCGATTGAACAAACTTCATCAGACTCGCGCTCTACTGGGGTTCTGCGTTTCGGTGTTTTTCATGTTCAAGCAATTTTTATCAATCGCGGCCGTGCTGGCCGCGCTTTTGTTGGGCCCGGCGGTTTCGGCAGCCGCGCGTTGCGACGTCAATGTGCCGACCGAACGGGTCGATCTGCAACAGGTGAGCATTGCCTATCAAAGCATCGGTCGCGCTCAGGATCCGGCCCTGTTGCTGGTGATGGGCCTGGGCGGGCAGTTGATTCACTGGCCCGACGAAGTGGTGGTTGCGCTGTGTCAGCAGGGCTTTCGGGTGATTCGCTATGACAATCGGGACGTCGGTCTGTCGACCTGGCGGCAGACACCGGTGGAGGCCAACCTGACGTTCGAAGTGCTGCGCTACAAGCTCGGCCTGCCCGTTTCTGCACCGTATAGCCTGACCGACATGGCTGACGACGCGCTGGGTCTGATGGACGCGTTGCACGTCGAGCAATTCCATGTGCTGGGTGCGAGCATGGGCGGGATGATTGCTCAGCACATGGCGGCAATGGCCCCGCAGCGGATCGAGAGCCTTACGCTGATCATGACCACCTCGGGCGCCGAAGGCTTGCCGGCACCGAGTGCGGCGCTGGTGCAGTTGCTGTCGCGGCGTGGTGCGCCCAATCGTCAAGTAGCGCTGGAACAGCAGGCGGATTTGCTGGCCGCGTTGGGCAGTCCGGCAGTCAGCGATGACCGACAGGCGCTGTTGCAGCAGGCGGCGGCGTCCTATGACCGTGCGTTCAACCCCGAAGGCGTGAAGCGGCAGATCATGGCGATCCTTGCCGAGCCTAGCCGTGTCGCCTTGCTCAATCAGTTGCGCGTGCCGACCCTGGTGGTGCATGGCACAGCGGATCCGCTGCTGCCGGTGATGCACGGTGTGCACCTGGCGGCGCACATTCAGGGCAGTCAGCTGAAACTGATTCCGGGATTGGCGCATCGCTTTCAAGAGGCGTTCAAGGAGCCGTTGCTGGCGGCGGTGCTGCCGTATTTGCAGGCGCATCGCGAGGACACTTCGCATTGGGCGCAGGTTGAACCGGTGGCGCAGGGGAATCTGCTTTAGCTGCTGAAGATCAAGAGCCCCTCACCCTGACCCTCTCCCGGAGGGAGAGGGGACTTACCGAGGTGTCTTGCGCTATCCGCCGACCTGAATGACCGGGTCGATTATGAGTTCGGTGAATGCGTTCAAGTTACGCATCCATAATCGACTCGCTTTTTCATCGAATCCATAATCGACTCGGTTTCTCAGGTCGATGTAATTTGAAGCACCCTGCGGTCGGCCCCCTCTCCCTCCGGGAGAGGGCTGGGCGGGCGTCGTTCCGATGAGGGTAGCCTCTGATCTTAACTGTGCAGCCGCACCCAGACCGTGACCAGCACCGTCGCCGCCATCAACCACGCCACCGCCGCCACGGCCAGCGATGCTTCCAGACGCATGCGGTCGACCATCACATACAACGTCGCCAGATAGATGAAGTACGGAATGATCGACCACATGCCAAACACGATCGTGGTCTTCAGGTCGTCGACCGAGCGGCCCTTGCCGACGATGTAATGCGCAATCAGGGCAAAGGTCGGAAACAGCGGTACCAGGCCGGCGATGTAGTAGTTTCTGGTCTTCGACAGCGCAGCGAGGATCAGCACCACTGCGGCGCCGATAGCGGCTTTGAGAATCAGATCCATCAGTGGCTCAGCCCGTACTTTTTGACTTTGTCGAACAGCGTGGTCTTGGCCATGCCGAGTTCCTGGCTGGCCTGGGTCAGGTTGCCGCCGCTGCGTTGCAAGGCGTCGACCAGCAGGTTGCGCTCGAAGGCTTCCACCGCTTCGGCAAATGCCAGACCCTGACCGGCGCTGGCCCCGGATTTCTTGAAGGCCGGCAGGCCGAGGGCGAAGCGTTCGGCGACGTTGCGCAGTTCGCGCACGTTGCCCGGCCAGTCGTGGCTCATCAGGTTCGACAGGGTCTGGTTGTCCAGCTCCGGCAGCGCGCGGTCGAAGCGCAATGCCGATTGCTGGGTGAAGTGCTCGAACAGTTGCAGGATGTCTTCGCGGCGTTCGCGCAGTGGTGGCAATTCCAGGGTCACGACGTTGAGGCGGTAGTACAAGTCGCTGCGAAACTCGCCGGCCTTGCTCGATTCGTCGAGGTCGGATTTGGTTGCCGCGATCACCCGGCAATCCACCGCCACGCTCTGGTTCGAACCGAGGCGTTCGAGCGTGCGTTCCTGCAATACGCGCAGCAGTTTGATCTGCAACGGCAGCGGCATGCTTTCCACTTCGTCGAGGAACAGCGTGCCGCCGTCGGCGTGTTCGATCTTGCCGATGCGGCGTTTGCCGGCGCCGGTGAAGGCGTTGGCTTCGTGGCCGAAAATCTCGCTTTCAAAAAGGTTTTCCGGCAGACCGCCGCAGTTCAGCGCGACGAACTGTTTGCTGTGGCGCCGACTGAAATCGTGCAGGCAGCGGGCGACCAGTTCCTTGCCGGTGCCGGTCTCGCCTTCGATCAAGACGTTGGCCGAGGTGTCGGCGACGTTGGCGATCAGTTCGCGCAGGTTCTGCATTGCCGGCGAGCGACCGATGATCCGCCCTTCCAGCGAATCGCGTTCAGCCAGTTGCCGACGCAATGACGACACCTCACGGGCGAGGCTGCGTTGCTCCAGCGCACGCCGCGCGACATCGACCAGACGCTCCGGCGAGAACGGTTTCTCCATGAAGTCATAGGCGCCTTTCTGCATGGCGCCGACGGCCATGGAGATGTCGCCGTGGCCGGTGATCAGCACCACCGGCAGGCTGCGATCGCGTTGCTTGAGGCGGGTGAGCAATTCCAGGCCATCGATGCCCGGCAGGCGGATGTCGCTGATGACGATGCCGGCGAAGTTGTCGCCGACCTGCGCCAGCGCTTCTTCGGCACTGCCGACGCCGATGCACGGAATGTCTTCGAGGGTCAGCGCCTGTTGGCAGCCGAGCAGTACATGGGGATCGTCTTCGACAATCAGCACACTGAGTTCGGGGTTCATATTGGCTCGGCAGGAAGAGGGCTTACCAACGGTAAACTGAGGACGAAAGTGGTGCCACCGCCGGCCGGGTGTTCGACACCCAGGTGCCCGCCAGTGGCCGCGGCGAGGCTGGCGGACAGGGTCAGACCCAGCCCCAGGCCTTGCTCGCCAGGTTTGGTGGTGAAGAACGGTTCGAACAGATGCTTGCGCGCTTCAGCGTCGATGCCGTGGCCGTTGTCGCGCACCCGCAGGCGATACTTGCCGTTGAACTCTTCACCCTCCAGCCACAGTTGCGGCTGCGGTTGCGCATGCATGGCGTCGAGGGCGTTGCCGATCAGGTTGACGAGGATCTGTTCGAGGCGGGTCTGATCGATCTGCACCTGCACGTCGGCAAACTGCCGATGAATCTGCAGCTCGGTGTGTTCCAGGCGCGCGCCGAGCACTTGCAACGCGGCGTCGACGGCTTTGCCGAGACTGGCCTGACCCTTGTTGTCGCCGCGCCGGGCAAACGAACGCAGGCTGGCGGTGATCCGGCCCATGCGGTCGATCAGGTCGTTGATGGTCTTGAGGTTGGTGCTGGCGACGTCGAGCTGGCCGCGCTCGAGAAAGCGCACGGTGTTGCCCGACAGCGTGCGCATGGCGGCCAGCGGCTGGTTCAATTCATGGGCGATGCTCGTCGACATCTGCCCGATGGCGGCGAGTTTGCCGGCCTGCACCAGTTCATCCTGGGCGCGGCGCAAGGTCTCTTCGGCCTGGCGACGCTCGCGGATCTGACTCTTCAGCCGTTCGTTGCTGGCGCGCAAGTCGGCGGTGCGTTCGGTAATCCGACGCTCCAATTGGCTGTTGGCTTCCTGCAACGCTTCGCGCGCGGCGAGGCGGGTGGCGAGGACTTTGCGCCGCTCGTTCCAGGCAATCAGCAGGAAGGCAAACAGGGCAAACGCCACCGCCACCAGAATGCCTTGGTTGATCGCTTCGCGGCGCAGATCCTGCAACGGCGTGAGCAAGGTGAAATTCCACGGCGTGTCGCTCAGCAGCCGGGTTTGCGCCAGGTAACTGATGTCGTCTTCGTCGGGCTGCAATTCGCTGTTGGCCGGGAAGGTCAGTTTTTCCACACCTTCGGCCAGTGTCTCGCGGGCCAGCGGTTGCAGTTCGTTGAGCGGGAACCAGTAGTACTGCAGGCTGCGCGCGAGTTTTTCCTTTATCTCGTCGCTCAGCGGGATCACCGATTTCAGCCGCCTGGCCGGGTCGCTGGAAAGAATGATGATGCCGTTCTCATCGCTGACGAACGCTTCCAGACGCGCCCGTTGCCAGCGTTCTTCCATGGCTTCCAGACGCACTTTGACCACCGCGACACCGATGATCTTGCCGTGCTCTTCGAGGCCATGGGCGAGGTAGTAACCGGGTTCGCCATTGGTGCTGCCGATGCCGTAGAAACGCCCGGGCTGGCCGCGCACGGCGTCCTTGAAATAGGCGCGAAAGGACAGGTCTTCACCCAGGTAACTGTCGACATCGCGCCAGTTGCTGGTGGCCATGACCCGGCCGGTGGTGTCCATCACGTAGATGGCCCGACTGCGGCTGCGGCGGTTCAGGCCCTCGAGGTAATCGTTGACCGTCTGCCGGTGCTCCGGGGTCGGGTCGGCCAGCAACTGCGGCACACTGGTTTCGAGTTCCAGCAGGCTGGGCAGGTAGGTGTATTTGCTGATCTCGCTTTCGACCGCGCGGGCGTGCAGTTCCAGCTGACGCTGGCCGTTCTCGCCGAGGCTGCGGATGCCGAAGTGTTCACTGGTCCAGAAGCCGATGAAACCCAGTCCGACCATCAGGGCGATGATCAGTGGCGGCAGGAACAGATGGCGGATCAGACGGGGCTTCACGGCAAGTGATGGCTTTGCAGCGCGATAAAGAGTGGGGTCGCATTTCATCACAGATGCCTTGGGTCAACCACAACACTTGCAGGCTCACCACTTTCCATGTGGGAGCGAGCTTGCTCGCGAAGGGGCCGGTACATTCAACATCACTGTTGATGGAGAAAACGCCTTCGCGAGCAAGCTCACTCCCACAGGTATTGTGGTGGTTGTTAGTGCTGCAGGATTTTCTCGAGGAAGTGCTGCGCGCGTTCGGAGCGGGCGCTGATGTCGCCGAAGAATTCCTCTTTCGGGCAGTCTTCGATGATCTTGCCCTGGTCCATGAAGATCACCCGGTCGGCCACTTTACGGGCGAAGCCCATTTCGTGGGTCACGCACATCATGGTCATGCCTTCGTGAGCCAGTTGCACCATCACGTCGAGTACTTCGTTGACCATTTCCGGGTCGAGCGCCGAGGTCGGTTCGTCGAACAGCATGACGATCGGGTCCATCGCCAACGCACGGGCAATCGCCACACGCTGTTGCTGACCACCGGACAGTTGCCCCGGATGCTTGTGGGCGTGCGCCGACAGGCCGACGCGCTCAAGCAGCTGCAGACCCTTTTTGGTCGCCTCTTCCTTGCTGCGGCCAAGCACCTTGATCTGCGCGATGGTCAGGTTTTCGGTGATGGTCAGGTGCGGGAACAGCTCGAAATGCTGGAACACCATGCCCACGCGCGAACGCAGTTTCGGCAGGTTGGTCTTCGGGTCGGCGATCGATGTGCCGTCAACCACCACGTCGCCTTTCTGGAACGGCTCCAGGGCGTTGACGCACTTGATCAGCGTCGACTTGCCGGAACCCGACGGGCCGCAGACCACGATCACTTCGCCTTTCTTGACCTCGGTGCTGCAATCAGTCAGCACCTGGAAGTCCCCATACCACTTGTTGATGTTTTTGATAGAGATCATACGGCGAACCTTTTCTGCAGACGCTTGACCAGCCGCGAGGCGGCGAAGCTGATGATGAAGTACACGAGACCGGCGAAAATCAGGAACTCATTGGAGCGGCCGATGATGTCGCCGCTGGCGCGCGAGGCGTTGAGGAAGTCCACCAGGCCTACGGTGTAGACCAGCGAGGTGTCCTGGAACAGGATGATGCTCTGCTGCAGCAACAGCGGGGTCATCTTGCGGAACGCCTGCGGCAGGATGATCAGGCGCATCATCTGCCCGTAGTTCATGCCCAGTGCTTGCGCAGCACCCATCTGGCCTTTGGAAATCGACTGCACACCGGCACGGACGATCTCGCAGAAGTACGCCGCTTCGAACATCATGAACGCCACGACGCAGGAGGTGAACGCGCCGATCGGCGTGTCTTCGCCGGTGATCCAGCGCAGCACGAACGGCACCGCCAGGTAGAACCAGGTGATCACCAGCAGCAGCGGAATCGAGCGGAAATAGTTGACGTAAGCGCCAGCAACGCTCGACAGCAACTTGTTGTGTGACAGACGGCACAGCGCGAGGATCGTGCCGAGAATCATCCCGCCGATCACGCCCATGGCCATCAGCTTGAGGGTCATCACCATGCCGTTCCACAAGCCGGGAATGGCCGGGACGATGCCACTGAAATCGAATTCCATTATTTACCCCCCACGGAGATCAGGCCGGGCACCGCGACTTTCTTCTCGACCAGGCGCATCAGCAGCATCAGGCTCATGTTGAGGGTGAAATAGATCAGCGTCGCCAGGGTGAACGCTTCGAACAGGTTGGCCGAGAACTCGGCGGTCTGTTTGGTCTGCGCCAGCAATTCCATCAGACCGATCAAGGACGCCACGGAGGAGTTCTTGAACACGTTGAGGAATTCCGAGGTGAGCGGCGGAATGATGATCCGGTAGGCCTGGGGCAGCAGCACGTTCCAGTAGATTTGCGGCAGTTTGAAACCCATCGCGCGGGCGGCGGATTCCTGGCCACGGGGCAGCGCCTGGATACCGGTGCGCACTTGCTCGCAGACACGGGCGGCGGTGAACAGACCGAGGCAAACGACAACGCTCAGGTAGGCCGAAGTGGTCGGGTTGAGGTCCTGCTTGTACCACTCCTGCAGATCCGGCGGCAGCAGATCGGGCACCAGGAAGTACCAGATGAACAGCTGCACCAGCAGCGGCACGTTACGGAACAGCTCGACGTAGCAGGTCGCAATGCCCGATACGATGCGGTTCGGTACGGTGCGCATGATGCCCAGCAGCGAGCCAAGCAGCAGGGCGATGATCCACGCCACGACGGCGATGGCGATGGTCCAGCCCAGACCGGAGATGAACCAGTCGAGATATGTCTCGCTGCCCACGCCGGTGGACTTGAAGAACACGCCCCAGTCCCAGTTGTAATTCATTAGGGTCTCCCCTCGATTCGATCGATGTACAAGTGCCCGCCTGGGGAACTCCGTTCCCTCCCCAGTCTTTTTTCAAAGACCGGGCACACGCGATCGGCTCGACAGCCACCGGTTCGAGTGTTTCCAGAAAAATGCCAGCAGGGAGTGACCATCCCCTGAAAAGGCAGGCGCCTCCTCAGGGGATAAGGTTAGTCAGAAAATCAGGACTTCTTGTCGTCAGCCGCTTTGTCGGTCGGATTGGCGATCAGGTTCTTGAGCTCGTCGCTCATCGGGAAGTTCAGGTTCAGGCCTTTTGGCGGAATCGGCTGCATGAACCACTTCTCGTAGATCTTGTTGATTTCGCCCGATTTGTAGGTGGCGACGATGGCGTCATCCACAGCCTTTTTGAACGGCGCATCGCCTTTGCGCATCATGCAGCCGTAGATTTCGTACGACTGTGGCGTGCCGGTCACTTCCCAATCGGCGGCTTTCTTGGCCTTGGCGGCTTCGCCGGCGAGCAGGGCGTCGTCCATCATGAACGCAACGGCACGGCCCGATTCCAGCATCTGGAACGACTCGCCGTGGTCTTTGGCGGAGATGACGTTCATGCCCATCTGCTTGTCAGCGTTCATCGCCTTGAGGATGCGCTCGGAGGTGGTGCCGGCGGTGGTCACGACGTTCTTGCCTTTCAGATCGTCGAAATCCTTGTACTTGGAGTCTTTCTTGGACAGAAGACGGGTACCGATTTCGAAGATGCCGACGGAGAAGTCGACCTGCTGCTGACGCTCGACGTTGTTGGTGGTCGAACCGCACTCGACGTCCACGGTGCCGTTCTGCACCAGCGGGATACGGGTTTGCGAGGTAACGAGGTTGTATTTGACTTGCAGGTTCGGCAGGTCGAGGTCTTTCTTGATCGCTTCGACGATGGCCAGCTGGATATCGTGCGAGTAGCCGACCGGCTTGCCGGAAGCATCAGCGATGTAGGAGAACGGAATGGAGGCGTCACGGTGGCCCAGGGTGATGACACCGGACTCTTTGATCTTCTTCAGGGTGCCGGTGAGCTCGGCGGCGAAAACTGGCGTGCTGATCAGAGCGGCAGCAATGGCTGCGCCCAGGATATGGGGAACGATGCGCATCAAATTTTCCTCGACATTGTTTTTTTTATGGAGCCAGTTTATCGGCCCTTTTTGTGCTTCGAATGCCTGACGGCTCCTGAAGTGTTGGCACAGCAGGCATTCGTCGAGAGAGTGTAGAGCATGACTCGTGCCAGAGCAGGCGTCATAGATTAAGTTATTGTTTTGTAACGTTATTAAAGATTTGTGACAGCGATTTTATGAGGATCTGATCCGGTTAACCGAATCGACTGTGGAGTCGCGTTCGGAAAACCGAATGACTCGTAGCGTACAGGTTCAAGACTCCCGGTTCAGTGGCGTTTCATGCAAATACAGCCACTTCAGCCCGGCTGGCTGCGCGCTCAGGATCGCCACCGACACTCGCGAATGTTCAGCGCCGTTCAAACGATGGGTTTCTACGTAGCTCACGGCCAGCGTCCCGTCCTGCTGCCAAACCGTGTGCACATCGCTGATCTCGATATCGAGTCCCTTCTTGGCGCCCACGGCACTCCTGAACAGCTGCTCGACCTCGGGCCGGTTCAACGGGATCGCCGAGATGCCAACCATGCTGAAATCTCCAGCAAATGCCTGCATCAACGGCTCGATGCTCGCGGCGCCATTGCCGTCGGCATCGGTGAATACCCGGAGGATCAGCTCGTGGATGTGGTGAATACTGTGTTCGGCCAGTTCGATCAGATTCTTTGTCATGGGCGTTCCTTTGCAGGGGGCAGTTGATTCATTTGCAACAGCGGTAACAGACCGACCAGCGCTGCGATCGCGAAAGTCGCGTGATAGGCCTGCGTAGTGTCGAGCTGCTGGAGCAGCACATTGAAGATCATCAGAAACAGTGCGGCACCGAGGCTGAAAGACATCTGGCGATTGATGTTCCAGATGACACTGGCCTTGTGCATGTCGCCGTCGGTGAAATCCATCATCGATGTGGTCTGCGCGGTATTGGCACCGATGCCGCCACCGATGCCCATCAGGCTGTAAGCGATCACGATGATCCACTGATCACCTGGCGCACTGACCAGCACCAACGTGGCAATGCCGGCGCTGTGCAACAGCATGCCGAGGGTGAACAGGCGCCTGGCGCCGACCCGGTTGTAGACCCGTCCGCAAATGGTCATCGCAATGAACGCACCGATGGCGTAGACGAGCATGAACATTCCCGTCAGCCGGGCGCTGAAGTGCAGGGTGCTCTGCAGGTAGAAAATGCTCATCAGGTTGACCCCGGTGAACACGCCCGGAATCGCGTAATAGATGAAAATCGACGTGCTGAGTTTTTTGCTTCTGAGCAGGCTCAAGTCGATGATCGGGTTGTTGCAGCGGCGGTAGTGCAGCAGATACAGCGCGACGAATATCAGCCCCGCAATGACAAAACCCAGCGCTGGCCATGGCGGATAGTCGCCGCCGTACAGCGACATCCCCATCAGTAGACTGGCGAGCGCCGAGCTGACCAGCAACAGGCCCTGGATATCCGGACGCTGAAGTTCGGCGGGTCGGCTTTCCCTGATCCACAACCAGGACAGCGCGGCGGCAAGCAGCGAAAACGGAATGTTGCTGTAAAACACCCAGCGCCAGGAGCTGAGGTCGACAATGAGGCCGCCCACGGTGGGTGAAATCGCCGGTGCGATCAGTGCGACGGCCATCACCAGCGTGGATATTTTCGCCCGTTGCTCACCTTGGAACAGATTGAACGTCAGCGCGTGCCCGACCGGAATCAACAGGCCGCCGCCGATGCCCTGGACGAAGCGCCAGATCACCAGTTCCTCGAAGCTGTCTGCCTGGCCGCACAGCCACACCGCCGCTGCAAACAGCAACATCGAGGCCGTCAGAATTTCGCGGCTGCCCAAGCGTGCGGCCAGCCAGGTGCTCACCGGAACGATCAGCGTCAGGCCGAGAATGTAAGCATTGCCAACCCACGCCACCGCTGAGCTGTTGACGTGCAACGTTGCCGACAGACTGGGCAGCGCCACCGCCGACATGAAGATGTTGATGCAGTCGATAAAGAAGCCGAGCAGGAACACCGACGCGACTTTATAGCGGTAACTCATGCTGTTTTCCCCTTTGTCGTCGAGCATAGGGGCGATAGACTCCGGCCGTCGATGCAATGGGGCTGAACACAATGTTTGAAGGGATTGAACCGTGACGCAGGGCGCCCTGCACACGCACTTGAATCGGGTGCAGACGTTTCTGGCGATCGTCGAACTGGGTTCGTTCACCAAGGCTGCGAGCCATCTGACCCTCAGCCGGGCCATGGTCAGCCTGCACATCAAAACGCTGGAAGCGGCGTTGTCTACAACTCTGCTGATGCGCAACAGTCGTGCTGTGTCGCTGACCGAGGCGGGGCAGAGCTTTTACAACGAATTCAAAACCATCGTTGCCGATATCGACACAGCCTTCGACAGGGTGATGCACGGCACAAAGCGCGTTTCGGGAACGTTGCGGATCAGTTCCACCAGTGAATACGGCGAGCGATTCATCCTGCCGCTGATTCCGCTGTTCGCCGAGCGCTATCCGCACATCCGCCTGTGCTACGACTTCAACTCTTCGCTCAATGATCTGCTTGCCGAACGGCTGGATCTGGTGGTTCGCCTGGGCAATCTGCCGGACTCGGCGTTCAAAAGCCGGAAACTGGCGGACTATGACATTGTGCTGGTGGCGACTGAAGGGTTTCTGGCCCGCCATCCGGTAAAAACGCCGCAGGATCTCAATGCCGTACCGTGGATTGCCAACAGCAATTTGCTGGCGCCGACGCAGTGGGTTTTACGCGATGGTGTGGGGGAGGGGGTCGAGGTCAGTGGCACGAGTCAATTCCAGTCAAATTCCTCGACGGCGATTCGTTCGATGACCTTGTCGTCGCTGGGGGTGTCGGTGTTGCCGGCGTGGATGGTTGAAGACGATTTGGCCTGCGGGCATCTGGTGCGCGTGTTGCCGGAATACTCGCTGCCGTCACAGCCGATCAGCCTGGTGTTTCCTGATACGCCGCATCTGCCGCAGAAATCGCGGGTGTTTATCGATTTTCTATTGGCGCATCTGGGGCGCTGAAATCAAAAGCCCCTCACCCCAACCCTCTCCCGGAGGGAGAGGGGACTGACCGAGTTGTTCCTGCGAGCTTCGCCGACCTGACATCCCGCGCCGAACTCAAGTCGTGAAAAAGCACTCACACCGCTTCCTTCCTCCCTCACCCCAGGATTTGAATTCCACCCGGATGGCTCCTTCCCGCGAGCGCCGGACTTGAGAATTTCCCCAATCTGCTCCCTTTCCCCCTCGCCCCCTTGGGGGGAGAGGGCTGGGGTGAGGGGGGGTGGATCTTGCGGGCACAACAAAAAGCCCCTGAATCTCACAATTCAGGGGCTTTCGTTCAAGCGATGGGGCGAAGATCAAGCCGCCTCGATCTTCCGGTTCTGCTCGACCTTGCCCAGATACGTCGCCAGCTTCTGCTGCTCGTCCGGTGTGGTGAACAACCCAAGCTTGGTACGGCGCCACAGAATGTCATGCGCCGTGGTCGCCCACTCTTCGCTGCACAGGTAATCGACTTCACGGGTGTAGAGACCGCCGCCGATGTGCTCACCCATGTCGGCCAGCGTTTCCACGCCTTCAAGCATGCGCCAGGTGCGGCTGCCGTAAGTGACGGCCCAGCGCCGGGCGATTTCCGTCGGGACGAAATCGAACTTGTCGCGAATCCGCGCGCTCAGGGCCTCTGGCGTGGTCATGTCTTCGCCGCCGGGTAGCGTGGCGGTGGCGGTCCAGCTCGGGCGCATCTGGGTGAAGAACGGCATCAACTGCGCCATCGCCGACTCGGCGAGTTTGCGATACGTAGTCAGCTTGCCGCCGAACACCGACAGCAGCGGCGCTTCTTCAGCGTTGCCCGACAGCGCCAGGGTGTAATCGCGGGTGACGGCGGACGGGTTGTCGGATTCGTCGTTGCACAGCGGACGTACACCCGAGTAGCTGTGCAGGATGTCTTCGCGGCTGACTTGCTTCTTGAAGTGGGCGTTGACCACTTTCAGCAGGTAATCGGTTTCGCTTTCGGTGATCGCCACTTTCGCCGGGTCGCCGGTGTATTCGCGGTCGGTGGTGCCGATCAGGGTGAAGTGGTTCAGGTACGGAATGGTGAAGACGATACGCTGATCTTCGTTTTGCAGAATGTGCGCGTGCTCGCCTTCGTACAGTTTCGGCACGATGACGTGGCTGCCCTGAATCAAACGGATGCCGTACGGCGACTCCATCTTCAGGTCGTCGCGGATGAATTTGGCAACCCACGGGCCGGCGGCATTCACCAGCGCTTTTGCGGTGATCGAAAACAGGCTGCCGTCGGCGCGCTCCAGATGCAGATGCCACAGGCCCTTGGTGCGTCGGGCACTGACACAGCGGGTCTGGGTGTGTACGTGGGCGCCTTTCTCACGCGCAGCCATGGCGTTCAATACGACGAGGCGGGCGTCATCAACCCAGCAGTCGGAGTATTCGAAGCCTTTCCTGATTTCGCTTTTCAGCGCGCTGTCGGCGCCAAACTTCAGACTTTTCGAACCTGGCAACTTTTCGCGCTTGCCGAGGTTGTCGTAAAGGAACAGGCCGGCACGGATCATCCATGCCGGGCGCAGGTGCGGACGGTGCGGCAGGACGAAACGCATCGGTTTGACGATGTGCGGCGCCTTGGCCAGCAGCACTTCGCGCTCGGCCAGTGCTTCGCGCACCAGACGGAATTCGTAATGTTCGAGATAGCGCAAGCCCCCGTGGATCAGCTTGCTGCTGGCCGACGAGGTGTGGCTGGCCAGGTCATCTTTTTCGCAAAGGAACACCGAAAGACCGCGACCGGCGGCATCCGCTGCGATCCCCACGCCATTGATCCCGCCGCCGATCACGGCAACGTCATAGATCTCGGAGAGAAGGGGCGTACGCAAGGTAGAGGTGGACATCGGCTGGCCTCGGTTCTTTTGGTTTTATGTCTTGGAAATCGAACATTAATGTTCATTTGCGAAAATGGTAGCCCATAAAGACGCGCACAGCCAGTCACGTTCGATTGAAAAAACTCATCGAAGGGCAGAGAAAGGAAAATATTCGAACATTAAATGCGCGCAAAAGCGCGGAGGCTGTAACCGATCGTTCCCATGCTCCGCGTGGGAATGCATCCATCGACGCTCTGCGTCGGCTTTTGGAGTGGGACGCAGAGCGTCCCGGGCTGCATTCCCACGCGGAGCGTGGGAACAAGCAACTAGACGACTTCCAGGCGAATCTTGTGCTGGCTCAGCAACTGCGCCAGCGCCGGCACCGGTTGCTGATCGGTGACCAGGCAATCGATCAGGCTGATCGGCCCTAGTCTAATCATTGCATTGCGCCCGAACTTGCTCGAGTCCGCCGCCAGGATCACCTGCCGCGCGTTGGCAATGATCGCCTGGCTCACCCGCACTTCCTGATAATCGAAGTCGAGCAGGCTGCCGTCCTCATCGATCCCGCTGATGCCGACCAGGGCGAAATCGACCTTAAATTGGTTGATGAAGTCCACGCTCGCCTGACCGACCACACCGCCGTCACGCCGCACGTTACCGCCGGTCAGCAGCACATCGAAATCATCCTTGGCGCTGAGCATCGAGGCGACATGCAGGTTGTTGGTGATGATCTTCAGGTGACTGTGATTGAGCAGGGCGCGAGCGATCGATTCGGTGGTCGTACCGATATTGATGAACAGCGAGGCGTGATCGGGGATCTGCGCGGCAATGGCTTCACCGATACGTTGCTTTTCATCGCGCATCTGATCGGCACGCATCGCATACGCGGTGTTTTCGACACTGGAATCGTAAGCGGCGCCACCGTGGTAGCGACGCAGCAGATTGGCTTCCGCGAGCTGATTGATGTCGCGGCGGATGGTTTGCGGGGTGACAACGAACAGCGTGGCCATTTCCTCGATGCTCACATAGCCGCGTTCGCGGACCAGCTCGAGGATTTGCTGCTGACGGGGAGGCAGATTCATGGGGCTTCCTTTGGGCTGCCAAGCAAAATTTGCCCATGATGCCGCAGGAATCTGCTCCCTACCAGTTTGATACCCTTCTGGAACTGCACGTTGGCTTATTCAGCGTCCTCGCGCGCCCAGTCACGGGTGCGGCTGACGGCTTTTTTCCAGCCTTTGTACAGTTTCTCTTTTGCGGCTTCGTCGAGGCTCGGTTCGAACTCGCGCTCAATCACTGCCTTGCCGCGCAGTTCTTCCAGGCTGCCCCAGAAACCGCAGGCCAGACCGGCCAGATACGCCGCGCCCAGTGCAGTGGTTTCGCGCATTTGCGGGCGTTCGACCTGGGTGCCGAGGATGTCGGCCTGGAACTGCATGAGGAAGTTGTTCGCCACCGCGCCGCCGTCCACGCGCAGGGCCTTGAGGCGTTCGCCGGAGTCCTGTTGCATGGCGTCGAGTACATCGCGGGTCTGGTAGGCGATCGATTCCAGCGCGGCGCGGATGATGTGATCGACACGCACGCCGCGCGTCAGGCCGAACAACGCGCCCCGGGCATACGGGTCCCAGTACGGTGCGCCGAGACCGGTGAACGCCGGCACCAGATAGACGCCGTTGCTATCCTTGACCTTGTTGGCGAAGTATTCTGTGTCGTGGGCGTCGTTGACGATTTTCAATTCGTCGCGCAGCCACTGCACGGTGGAGCCGCCGTTGAACACCGCACCTTCCAGAGCGTAAGCGACTTCGCCGCGCGGGCCGCAGGCGATAGTGGTGAGCATGCCGTGCTGGGATTTCACCGCTTTGTCGCCGGTGTTCATCAGCAGGAAGCAGCCAGTGCCGTAGGTGTTTTTCGCCTGGCCCGGCTCGACGCACATCTGCCCGAACAGCGCCGCTTGCTGGTCGCCGGCAATACCGCCGATGGCGATGCCGCTCTTGGTGCGACCGTAGATTTCCGAAGAGGCTTTGACTTCCGGGAGCATCTCGCGCGGGATGTCGAGAATCTCCAGCATCTTCGAATCCCACTCCAGCGAGTGGATGTTGAAAAGCATGGTGCGCGAGGCGTTGGTGTAGTCGGTGACGTGCACCTTGCCGCCGGTGAATTTCCAGATCAGCCAGCTATCGACGGTGCCGAACAGCAGTTCGCCGTTGCGTGCACGCTCGCGGCTGCCTTCGACGTTGTCGAGGATCCACTTGAGTTTGGTGCCGGAGAAGTACGGGTCGGTGACCAGGCCAGTGGTGTCGCGGATGTAGTCTTCGTGGCCGTCGCGCTTGAGCTGCTGGCAGATCTCGGTGCTGCGGCGGCACTGCCAGACGATCGCGTTGTACACCGGGCGGCCGGTGGTCTTGTCCCAGACTACGGTGGTCTCACGCTGGTTGGTGATACCGATCGCGGCCACCTGGTCGTGGTGCAGGCCGGCCTGGGCCAGTGCCTCAACCATCACTGCGCTCTGGGTGGCGAAGATTTCCATCGGGTCGTGCTCGACCCAACCGGCCTGCGGATAGTGCTGAACGAATTCGCGCTGCGCGGTGCAGACCACGTTCGCGTCGCGGTCGAAAATGATCGCGCGGGAGCTGGTCGTACCCTGATCAAGGGCAATGATGTAGTTCTTGTTCTGAATGTCGGTCATGTCGATTGCCTTGGACGAAAAAAACGAGAGTGGGCCATGGCGCAGGCTCGGATGGGCAGGAGCCGGCGCCGACTGTTTCAAGAAGTTCTTGGTTTGCCGTCAATGGCCGGTTCTGCATCCTTTGTAGCAGGTGTGACGCCGGTCAGGTGACGGGCGATGAGCCCGCGATACCCGGCAGCGCCGAGGCAGGCACCGACAATCGGTGCAAAAATCGGAATCAGGAAATACGGAATGTCACGTCCACCGGTGAAGGAAATTTCACCCCAACCGGTAAAGAAAGTCATCAGTTTCGGACCGAAGTCACGCGCCGGGTTCATCGCGAAACCGGTCAGCGGGCCCATCGCACTGCCGATCACGGCAATCAGCAAACCGATCAGCAGCGGTGCCATCGGGCCTCTTGGCAGACCGTTGTTGTCATCGGTCAGGGCCATGATCACGCCCATCAGGATCGCGGTGATGATCATCTCGACCAGAAATGCCTGAGCCGTCGACAGCACCGGGTTCGGGTAAGTCGAGAACACCGACGCCAGTTCCAGGCTGGCGGCCGAACCACGCACCATCTGGTGGGTTTGTTCGTAATCGAAGAACAGGTTGCTGTAGAGCGTGTAGACCAGCAGCGCGCCGCAGAAGGCGCCGGCAATTTGCGCGAGGATGTAGAACGGCAGTTTGCGCTTTTCGAAGTCGGCGAAGATCGCCAGAGCAATGCTCACGGCCGGGTTCAGGTGCGCGCCGGATACCCCGGCGGTGAGGTAGATCGCCATGCTCACGCCGACGCCCCAGATGATGCTGATCTCCCACAGGCCGAAGCTGGCGCCCGCGACTTTGAGCGCGGCGACACATCCGGTGCCGAAGAAGATCAAAAGGGCCGTGCCGAGAAACTCGGCCATGCATTGGCCGGAAAGCGAAGGTTGCGGTAAAGCAGCTGTCATTGAAAACCTCGGTTCTTTTTCTTGTGTGGCGCCTTGCCAACGGAGCAGGGCGCGATCTTCACCGGGTTGGAATCCCCATTCGGTTCCCGGGTTACTGCTGGGTACTGCGTTGACCATAATTCTTACATTATTCAGATTCGAAAAAATATAGACAAGAAACAAACCTGTCAAAGGTCGAAAGTGAACCGCCGGTCACAATAAAACTATTCGCTGTGTGAATGATCAGCGCAGGTGGTTGACTGAATATGCCGCCGAGCCGCGGGAATCGCGGGCGGCGCTAGAGCCTTTTGCCGATTGATGACCTAGAATCGGCCGCAGGTTTTTTCTGAGATTGCCGAACCCGGAGCTGCCATGACCCCAGCGTTGGACTTGTTGAAAAAAGTTCGTGCCGAACATCGCGTGCACAGTTTCGAACATGATCCGAAGGCCGCGTCCTACGGGCTGGAGGCAGCGGAGAAGCTCGGACTCGAACCGGCGCAGGTGTTCAAAACCCTGCTGGCCGCCAGTGAAAAAGGTGAATTGCTGGTGGCTGTGGTGCCGGTCGTCGGAACGCTCGACCTCAAAGGGCTGGCGCACGCCGCCGGAGTGAAAAAAGCCGAAATGGCCGATCCGGCTGCTGCGCAACGTTCCACTGGCTACCTGTTGGGCGGCATCAGCCCGCTCGGGCAGAAGAAACGCCTGCGTACCTTCATCGATAATTCCGCTCAGGGGTTCGCGACTATTTATGTGAGTGCCGGGCGGCGAGGACTGGAAGTGGAATTGGCACCGGCGGTGCTGGCCGAGCACACCCAGGCGCAGTTCGCCGATATCGGCCGGGCTTAAAATGCGCGCCAGCTGTATGAAGAAAAAATTGCGCTTCTGTCACTGGCACTGATCCGGGCCGCCGTTGCATGCTCGATCGACCAATTCAGGGAGAAAATCATGCAGCTTGCGTTTCATCAGGTCGACGCTTTCAGCGATCGGCCGTTCAGTGGCAACCCGGCGATGGTCTATCGGCTCGACAGCTGGCTGGCCGATGACTTGATGCAGAAAATTGCCGCCGAACACAACCTGGCGGAAACCGCATTTCTCGTTCGCGAAGGCCAGGCCTGGCATATCCGCTGGTTTACCCCGACCACTGAAGTGCCGTTGTGCGGACACGCGACCCTGGCCAGCGCGTTTGTGCTGTTCGAAATCCATAAGGAAAGTGCCGAGCGCATCGACTTCACCTGCAAGTCTGGCGCGCTGAGTGTCAGCCGCGAGGGCGACCGCTTGTGGCTGGATTTCCCGACGATCATCCCCTCGGAAATCGGCGTGACGCTGGATGTCGAGCGGGCGCTCGGCGTTGAGGCGGTTGATGTGCTCGGCTCCAACGAATTGTTCGTGGTGCTGGAGTCGGAACAAGCCGTGCTCGACTGCAAGCCGGACATGGCCGCGCTGGCGAAACTGCCGTGGCTGGGCGCGATCGTTACTGCGCGTGGCAATCAGCATGACTTCGTCTCGCGCTATTTCGCCCCGGCGATCGGCATCAATGAAGACCCGGTGACCGGTTCGACGCATTGCAGCCTGATTCCGTATTGGGCCAAGCGCTTGGGCAAGTCGAACCTGACCGCGTGCCAGCGCTCGGCGCGGGGCGGGGAGTTGTTCTGTCGATTGGAGGGTGAGCGGGTGAAGATTGGCGGCAATGCGACGCTGGTGGCCAGCGGCACCCTGCATCTGAGCTGACCGCAATCCCTCCTGTAGGAGCTGCCGAAGGCTGCGATCTTTTGACTTTCAAGATCAAGATCAAAAGATCGCAGCCTTCGGCAGCTCCTACACGGGAAGGGTGTTCGATCAGAGGCTGGTGCTGAATCGGCGGACGCCGTTTTCCACCGCCGGAATCTGCGCCGCCGTGCTGCCGGACGCCTGGAACAGCACCAGGTGATCCGCCGCTACGCGAATCCCGACCTGCGCGCCGACCAGATGATCGGCATGGCTGGGGAAGATCGATTCCAGCTGCGCCCCGGTCGGCAATTGCAGGCGGTACAGGGTGGCCGCGCCCAAAAACGTCTTGCCGACAATCTGCGCCTGCAATGCGCTGTCCGGCGCATAGACAATGTCATCCGGACGCAACAGCACATCCACCGCACCGCCGATCGGCCAGGTGTAAGCGCGATTGCCGCGCAGTTCACCCAGCTCGGTCTGCACCGATTCCGGGCTGATAAGCTGGCCGCGAATGAAGTAACCCTGACCGATGAAACTGGCGACATATGGCGTCGCCGGTTCGTGATAGAGGTTGTAGGGCGTGTCCCACTGTTCCAGCCGACCTTCCTTGAATACACCAACGTGATCGCTGACGGCGAAGGCCTCTTCCTGATCGTGGGTGACCAGAATCGCGCTGGTGCCACGGGCCTTGAGAATGTCCCTCACCTCATGGCTGAGCTTGCGGCGCAACTCGCCATCGAGGTTGGAGAACGGCTCGTCGAGCAGCAGCAGTTGCGGCTCCGGCGCCAGGGCGCGGGCGAGGGCGACCCGCTGTTGCTGGCCGCCGGACAACTCGTGGGGGAAGCGCTTGCCGAGGTTCTTCAGATTGACCAGTTCCAGCAGTTCCTCGACCACGCGCGTCTTGTGTGGGTGCTTGCGAATGCCGAAGGCGATGTTGTCGGCCACGCTCAGGTGCGGGAACAGCGCGTAGTCCTGAAACACCATGCCGATCCGACGTTTCTCCGGCGCCAGGGTGAAACCGGCGCTGGAGAGGGTTTCGCCACCGAGGGTGATTTCGCCTTCATGCACCGGTTCGAAACCGGCGATGGCGCGCAGGGTGGTGGTCTTGCCGCAGCCGGACGAGCCGAGCAGGCACCCTATGTCACCGGCGTTGAGGTGCAGATTGAGGTTCTGCACCACGCGTTGATCTTGATAGCCGCAAGCGAGGTTGCGCAGGTTCAGCAGTAATTCATGGCTCATGCGTGGTGATATGCCGGTTCGACGAGGAACTCGAGCAGGGCCTTCTGTGCGTGGAGACGGTTTTCTGCCTGATCCCAGGCGACGGAGCGCGGGTCATCGAGCAGGTCGAGACTGATTTCTTCGCCACGGTGCGCCGGCAGGCAGTGCATGAACAGCACGTCCTCGGCAGCGAGGTCGAGCAGGGCACGGTTGACCTGGAACGGCGCGAACAGCTTGAGGCGCTTGGCAGTTTCCTCTTCCTGACCCATCGAAGTCCAGACGTCGGTGCTGACCAGATGCGCGCCGCGTACGGCGTCTTGTGGATCACGCACGATGGTTACGCGATCACTAGCCCTGGCGACAAACTCAGGGTTCGGCTCGTAACCTTCCGGGCAGGCGACGCGCAGCTGGAAGTCGAACTGGATCGCCGCTTCTATATAGCTGTTGCACATATTGTTGCCGTCACCGATCCAGGCCACGGTCTTGCCCTGGATCGAGCCACGGTGCTCAAGAAAGGTCTGCATGTCAGCGAGCAACTGGCACGGGTGCAGATCATCGGACAGGCCGTTGATCACCGGCACGCGCGAGTTAGCGGCGAATTCGGTCAGGGTGCTGTGGGCGAAGGTGCGGATCATCACCGCATCGAGCATGCTCGACATGACGATGGCGCAGTCGCTGATCGGCTCGCCACGGCCCAGTTGGGTGTCGCGCGGGGACAGGAAGATCGCCTGGCCGCCGAGCTGGATCATCCCGGCCTCGAAGGAGATCCTTGTACGTGTCGAGGATTTCTCGAAGATCATCCCCAGCACGCGGTTTTTCAGAGGCTCGAACAGTACGCCGCGGTTACGCAGGTCCTTGAGCTCAACGCCTCGACGGATCACGCTGACCAGCTCTTCGGGCGTGCAATCCATCAGGGAGAGAAAGTGCCTTGCGCTCATCATTGACTACCTTTTTGCTACAGACCGCAGATGCTCAAAGCCTTGTTTAACGGAACAACGGGCGAGACCTGCGGCGTAAGCCGCACGGGGCGACGAAAATGGGGGGAAGGCGCGATATTGACACTAAATGTCGCGTTATGCCAATAGGGTACTTTTTCAGCGGGATTCGGAGCGCGAACCGAGCATTTCGATCACGCAATTTGACGCCGGATTCAGTACAGCGGTGAGCCTCTTTGTACACTGGCCCCGCCGCGCTTGGCAATGCGCCGCGACGGCAACGCAGCGGTCCTGGTCGGTTTGTGAACGCTGCGCCATGGATTCGCTTGGTCGGATGTTCAGACTGAAACATTTGCTAAAGCAAAGTGCTGGGTTATAAATAAGTTTCGAGCGACGCAGGAAGCCTCCGCATGGAATCGAAAGAAAAACTGTTAATGGAACTGCTGGGCCACACGGCTCGCTCTCTGACCCATCTCACCGCCTCGGTCACCTCGATGTCTTTCGAGTTGCTGCGCAGTGAAGACGAAGTGGTGAAATCCGCCGGTCGGCACATGATCGATCGCATGGCCACCATCAGCGCCGGGCTCGATGAGCATTGGCGCTTGATCGGCGAACTCACCGGCGTGCACGTCGCTCACGAGCAGATTGAAACCATCCAGGAAATCCAGCTGGCAGCACCGCCGCAGTTGCCGCCGAACTGATCGCGGCGATTTATCGGCTGTCCTGATAACCGTCGATTCACAAGACGAACGTCGCTGGCGCCGCCTCTGCGCACGGGCCATAGTTTTGTTCCCGCGGGCGTGATTGCCTGCTCCCGAACAAGACAGAGACTGGCCATGACCAAGACTCTTCATCACCGTGCGTGCCACCTGTGCGAAGCCATTTGCGGGCTGACCATCGAAACCACAGAAACCGATGGTCAGGTCGCAATCACCTCGATCAAGGGCGATGCCCTCGATACCTTCAGTCGTGGCCATATCTGCCCGAAAGCCGTGGCCCTGCAAGATATCCAGAATGATCCGGATCGCCTCCGCCAGCCGATGCGTCGGGTCGGCAGCGAATGGCTGCCGATCGAATGGGACGAGGCGTTCGCTCTGGTGGCCGAGAAACTGGCGGCGATTCAGGAACGTCATGGCCAGAACGCCGTTGCGGTCTATCAGGGCAATCCGAGCGTGCACAACTACGGCCTGATGACCCACAGCAACTACTTCCTCGGTTTGCTGAAAACACGCAATCGCTATTCGGCAACCTCGGTCGATCAATTGCCACATCACCTCAGCAGCTACCTGATGTACGGCCACGGTTTGCTGTTGCCGATTCCGGACATCGATCACACCGATTTCATGTTGATCCTCGGCGGCAACCCGCTGGCCTCCAACGGCAGCATCATGACCGTGCCGGATGTCGAGAAACGCCTGAAGGCTATTCAGGCACGCGGTGGCAAAGTGGTGGTGGTCGATCCGCGGCGCAGCGAAACCGCAGCGATAGCTGATCAGCATGTATTCGTCCGCCCGGGCGGCGATGCGGCGTTGCTGTTCGGCATGCTCAATACGCTGTTCAGCGAAGGTCTGACCCGCGACAGCCATTTGCCGGTCGATGGCCTGGACGAGGTTCGCAGCGCGGTGGCGGCGTTCAGCGCCGAGGCCATGAGCCCGCTCTGCGCGGTGCCTGCCGAGCAGATCCGTCAACTGGCGCGCCACTTCGCTGCCGCGCCGAGTGCGGTCTGCTATGGACGCATGGGCGTTTCGACCCAGGCCTTCGGCACCTTGTGTCATTGGCTGGTGCAACTGATCAACCTGGTCACCGGCAACCTCGACCGCGTTGGCGGTGCCTTGTGCACCGAGCCCGCGGTGGATCTGGTGGCGTCAACCTCGGGCGGGCATTTCAACAAGTGGCAGAGCCGGGTTTCCGGACGGCCGGAATACGGCGGCGAGTTGCCGGTGTCGGCGCTGGCCGAAGAAATGCTCACCGCAGGCGAAGGGCAGATCCGCGCGTTGATCACCGTGGCCGGCAACCCGGTGTTGTCGACGCCCAACGGCCGGCAATTGGAGCAGGCGCTGGACGGCCTCGACTTCATGCTCAGCATCGACCTGTACATCAACGAAACTACGCGCTACGCCGATCTGATCCTGCCGTCGACTTCGGCGCTGGAGAACGATCACTACGACACCACCTTCAATCTGTTCGCGGTGCGCAACGTCACTCGCTTCAATCGCGCGATTCTCGCCAAGCCTGAGGGCGCGCTGCATGACTGGGAGATCTTCGTCGGGCTGGCAAAGGCGTTCGCCGAGAAAACCGGCAAAGAGCTGAAACCGACCATGCCGCCGGCGAAGATGATCGACATGGGCCTGCGCATGGGCCGCTACGGTGACGCGTCCGGGCACAAGCTTTCGCTGGCGACGCTGTTCGATCATCCGCACGGCGTTGATCTGGGCGCACTCAAGCCGAATCTGGCGCCACGCCTGAAAACGCCGAATCAGCATATTCAGGCCGCACCGCCAGAAATCCTCGCCGACCTCGCACGCTTTTCCGCGTTGCAGGCGCCGGCTGCCGATGAATTGCTGATGATCGGCCGTCGACATGTGCGCAGTAACAACTCGTGGATGCACAACTTTCATCGATTGGTGAAGGGCAAGCCACGGCATCAATTGCTGATGCACCCGGATGATCTGGCCAGCCGTGGTCTGGCCGACGGGCAACGGGTCCGGGTGAGCTCGCGGGTCGGGCAGATCGAAGTGGAGGTGCTCGCCAGTCTCGACATGATGAAAGGTGTGGTCAGCCTGCCGCACGGTTGGGGCCATGCGCGCCCGGGCGTGCAAATGGCGATCGCCAGTGGCCAGCCGGGATCGAGCGCCAATGACCTGACCGACGAATGTCAGCTCGACGAATTGTCGGGCAATGCGGCGCTGAACGGCGTACCGGTGACGGTTGCGGCGGCTTGAGCAGGTCTGTCGGGGAGACCGAGCATGGCGCTCGGGATTCCGCTACAATGCGCCACCGTGCCGACCTCTGAGTCGGAAAGTTCAGCCGAGGTGCTCCATGGATATCATCGAAACGATTAAAGAGCAGATTGCCAACAACACCATTCTGCTTTACATGAAAGGCTCGCCGAATGCCCCGCAGTGCGGCTTCTCCGCAAAGGCTGCGCAGGCTGTGATGGCCTGTGGTGAAAAGTTCGCGTACGTGGACATCCTGCAGAACCCGGAAATCCGCGCCAACCTGCCAAAGTACGCCAACTGGCCGACTTTCCCGCAACTGTGGGTCGGCGGTGAGCTGGTCGGCGGCAGCGACATCATGACCGAGATGGCTGCAGACGGTTCGCTGCAAAGCACCATCAAGGCGGCAGTTGAAGCGGCTGCGGCGAACAAGTCCGAAGCCTGACTCGCGTCTCCTGTAGGAGCTGTCGAGTGAAACGAGGCTGCGATCTTTTGATCTTCGGCCAATAAAAAGCCCCGCACCTCCAAAGAGGGCGGGGCTTTTTAGTGTCTCGGATCCGGCGAATGTCAGATCATTCTTCGCCCATCTGCGACTGCAGATAGTTTTCCAGACCGATCTTGTCGATCAGGCCGAGCTGGGTTTCCAGCCAGTCGATGTGTTCTTCTTCCGACTCGAGGATGTCTTCGAGCAGTTCACGGCTGCCAAAGTCGCCAACGGTTTCGCAATGAGCAATGGCGGCTTTCAGATCGGCGTGGCCGGTCTTTTCGATGCGCAGGTCGCACTCAAGCATTTCGCGGGTGTGTTCGCCGATGTGCAGTTTGCCCAGGTCCTGCACGTTCGGCAGGCCTTCGAGAAACAGGATGCGCTTGATCAGCTTGTCCGCGTGCTTCATCTCGTCAATGGATTCTTTGTATTCGTGCTTGCCGAGCTTGTTCAGACCCCAATCTTCGTACATGCGCGCATGCAGGAAGTACTGATTGATCGCGACCAGCTCATTGGCAAGGATCTTGTTGAGATGCTGGATGACTGTAATGTCGCCTTTCATGATCGGAGTCCTGCCCTGTATTAACCGTATATAAGGCGGAGTTTGAGCTTGGTATTTATAAGTGTCAAACCTAAGTTGTTGAATAATAAATGAAAATTAATCGGAATAAGAATGTTT